>CAVTES010000006.1:0-594292 GCA_963733885.1 uncultured Thermoleophilaceae bacterium
AGCGGACGCCCCAATCACGGGACCTGCGAGACCGAACACGACCGGCCCGTCGGGCGTCACGAGCTGGAAGCCGTCAGGATCCGTGTCCGGGTCGCTGGCGGTGTCCGGGAACGAAAGCTGCCAATCGACGGCGGGAGTGGGCACGCCAGTGGCCCACGGCGTGCCCTGGTTCACCTCGAGGGTGATGCCTCGACCTTCGAGGCTGAAGCCCGAAATGTTGACGACCCCGAGCTCGGCAGCCGTGCCGCTCAATGCGAAGAACCTCGGGCGGATGGCCGCGTCGAACGCTGCTTGCCCCGTCGGCTGACCGCTGAGAAGCAGGACGCCGATGTCAACGCCGCCGGCGTAGAAGCCCGTCGTGTCGGGTCCGAGCTCGACCTCCTCGATCAGTCCGTTGGCCGTCCCGCCGTTCGAACCGTCGACCCAGGCAAAGGCGGTTCCGAAGAACACATTGACGTTCGTCGCGGCGATCTGGAAGGAACGAACCGGGAGGTTGTAGATGACGGAGTAGTCCGCGCTGCGACCGAGGGCTCCGGTGTCAGACGACAGCGTCGGCAGGGCGTCCAACGCCGCTTGCAGCGTCGGGGGCGGCGTTCCACCCAGGCCCGTGGCGACGTCGACGTTCATCGTGCCGCCGCGAGCGAACGTGAAGGTGCCGGACGCATAGAGGAAGTCCTCGACGGTCACCTGGGCGGGCACGGAGACCGAGAGGAGCGCGCTCGGCGAGCTGAACGTCTTCGTGCCGACGCTCAGCGGGTTCGCGCTGTGGTTCAACCAGCTCCCGTCCTCCGCGGTGTCGTACAGAACCACGGTGAGCGAGTCGATCAGGATGTCGAGGCCTTCGAGGCCCGTGATCGTCGGCGAGTCGATGGTGCCGTCGAAGGCGTGCCAGGCACGCGTGCCGGCGGTGAAGATGGCCAGGGCGAACGCGCCCAGCTGGCCCTGAAGCCCGACCGAGAAGCCCAGTGCCTCGACGCCGATGAAACCCGTATGACCGACCCCGCCGGGGCCGCTGACGGTCAGAACGTTGGCCGCGACCGGCGTCTCCGGCGTGCCGTTCGTCGGCGTGACGGTGTGAGTCTGCTGAACGAAGTCCAGCGAGTCGCCGCTGATCCTCACGAACCCGACGGCGCTGACGGTCAGGGTGCCGGCGCCGTCGTTGACCGAGCCGTTGAGACCGGCACCGCTGTCGAACTCGAAGGAGTCCGCTGCGGTCGCGGCGCCGACCAGGTTCTCGATCTCCGAGAACGACGCTCCGGTTCCAGTCGTCGGCTTGTAGCTGCCGGCGTCGACCCCCGTGATGTGCCACGCTCCCGGCGCGTCGGCGACAGTCAGCGTGTCGACGTCTGCGCCGCCGCCGAACACGAGCTGGCCGGTGAACTGCGCATCGACCGAGACGAGGTTGATCGTGTCGTTGCCACCGCCGGCGTTGATGGTGAGCTTCGTCACCGTCGACGCGTTCGTGACGGTGTGCGTCTCGCCGCAGCTGCAGGTGACTTGGAAGCTGTTCGCGGTTCCGTCGTCCTCGACCGTGAAGGTGTCGGTGCCGGATGTGCCGCTGATGGTGATCTCCGAGCCGGAGATCGTGATCGGCTCGAGGCCCGCGTAGGTGATCACATCCGCGCCGCGAGTGACGGTTCCCGATTGCAGACCCGTGATGGTCGAAACGACGGTTGCCGATCCGCCCACCACGACCAGCGTGTCGAACCCGCCGTCGCCCCCCTCGACGGTGCCGAGGAGAGAGCCTGCTGCCTCGAAGACGAACGTGTCTTCGTTGCCGGCGGCGCCGACCAGGTGCTCGACGCCGGCGAAGGAGACGTTTCCGACGGTCCCCTCGCCCGGGCCCGTGACCGTCCAGATGACGCCGACGCCGGGTCCGTGAACCACGTCCACGCCGCCCGAACCGTCGAACATGACGGGGATCGGGATGGGGCCGCCGGCGTGGTCGATGGTGAGCGCATCGTCGTGATCGCCGTCCGACACGATCGCCAGGCCGGTGATGCTCGCGATCGGACGGCTCTCGCTCACGCCGTTGACCGTCAGGACGAGGTTCGTGCCGCTGACGACGATCGATATGGCGTGAGGAACGCGGTCGGTGAGGCTCGAGACCCACAGTTCCGGCGCGGCCGCCACGGCGCTTGTTCCGGCGTCGACGGCGAGCGGTTCATATGCGGCGGAGGTGAGGGCCTCGCTCGCTGAGCCCGTGCCGCCCTCAAGCGTGAGGATCGGCACGGGGCCGGGCGGTGGACCGCGGGCTGCCCCGGGTTCAGAGGGATCAGGCGCGGCCTGGTCGACCGCCGTCGCTTCAAGTGTGGTGCCGGAGCTTGCGTCGGCAAGCGCCGTGACGCCGTCGAGTGGCGTCGCCCCGTCGCCGGGGCCGGCGCCCGTTGGCGAGGTCGTCGTGACGGCGCGGGTGGCGGGCAGGGCGCGCCTTTCGGGAGCGTCCGGTGAGAGGCCGGTCGCTTGGTCGACGTCGAGGTCGATCGCGTCGAGCCCGGTCAGCGAGATCGCGCCCGGGCCCCCGGAGGCGAGATCCTGCCGCGCGGCCTCATCCGTTCCCACCGGCGAGACTGTCACGCCGTCCAGCGCGAGCAATGAGTCATTGGCCGTGACCGCGTCGACGAGGGTGGCCGAAGCGACCTCGATCAAATCGGCCGACACGGGCGGGGGTGCGACTGGCGCGACGACCGTCGCCGGCACGGTCGTCGAGGGGTACGAAGCCGACGCGCCGCTCGAGGAGTACGAGCTCGTGGGGGCAGCCACGGCGGTGGTGGGGGTAGCCGGCTGCATGGGCGCCGCGCTTGTCGGCGCCTCGCCGGCGTCTTCTGTCTGCGGGCTCACGGCCTCCTCGGAGGCCGATGGCTCGGGTGCGGCCGCTTCTGCGGGCTCGACGGCGGGCTCGGCGGTCACGGCCGGGGCGGACTCCGTTGCTGGTGCGGCCTCGATCGCCGCCGGCTCGACGGCAGCCGGCTCAGACTGGACCGGCGGGGCGGCTAGAGGCTCGACGGACGGGGCGGGCGCGGGCTCCACCGGGGCAGGCTCGACGGGGGCGGCCTCCGTCGCGGCGGGCGCGACGGCCGCGGGCTCGACCGGAGCGGGCTCCACCGGGGCGGGCTCGACCGGGGCGGGCGCGACCGGGGAAGCCTCGACCGAGGCGGCGCGACCGAGGCGGGCGCGACCGAAGCCGGCGCGACCGCAGCGGGCGCGACCGGGGCGGCGGGCGCGGAGGGCTCGGCGGCAAGCGCGGTCTCCAGGACCTGGTTGATCTTGGCACTGGAGAGCGGGGAGACGCCGGCGGCCTGGGCGCGGCCGGCCGGGGAGGGGGCGGCGACTCTCCCATTGGCGCGGCTGGCCTTGCTCAGGCCGGCGGCGCGGCCGTCCTTCGCCGATCGCTTCCTGCTACCTGGCCCACCCTTGCCCGCGGGCGCCTTTCCGGCCGGCGCCTTCGCCTTCTGCTTCGCAGCGGGCGCCTTCCGCTTGGACTTGGCGGCGGGGCCCGCAAGGGGTGCGTACGGGCTCGGGGGACCGGACAGCGACCCGAGCGGCGACTCGCCGGTCGGATCCGGCGCCTGCTGGGCGTGGCCGAGTGCGAGGGGATCGGAGGTCGGGGGCGGCAGTACCCCGACGGCGTTTTCGACGATCGGCAGGCCGGCGAACGGATCCTTCTGCGGCTCCGCCGGCCGCGGAAGCGCCTCCGTTGCGTAGCGGTTCTCGACGACCTCGAGAGGAACCTCGCGTGTCTCGGCCGCCGCGCGACGGTCGGGAACCGGTACCCCGGCTACGTCTGGGGCCCCTGCGCCCGTTCGGGCCGGGGCGAGATCCGCGCCGCTACCCGTGGCGGGTTCGGAGGCCGCATCGCCGGCCGGGGTACGCGAGCCGCTGTGGGGAGTACCGACGGAGGCATGCCCAGGAGCGTTTGCGCCGGCTGAGTCTGCAGGCGGCGCTTTGGCGTCCGCGCGGTCCCCACCCCTCGCCCCTGGCTTGGCAATGGTCGGGAAGGCGAAGCGGGGGGTTTCGAGCGCGGTCAGCGGATCGCTGCGACTTGGTTCGATCGTCGCGGCGACGGGGAGGGCGTAGCTGCTCGCGAGGCCGACAAGCGCCGCGACCACGAAACTCCAAGCCGTGCGCTTCCGTCGAAGGCGCAGCAGGCTGGGCCCGTAACCGTAGCCGCGCCGCACAGCGGCCGCGTGGGCGCTCACGACTGCACTCCCAGTCCGAGGACGAGACCGGTGGGGCAGGGATATGTGTTTGAGCGCACTAGGTGACGCGCCCGCGCACCGAGGCTAGGTGGATCCTCGAGGGGGTGAGGATCGTTCGCGAGTCCAGCGGCTAGCCATAACACACCCGCGTGTGCCCGCACAACCCTCCAATTGGGTTATACAGAGCCTTTTGAAGGGAACTTGGGCAGCTCTTAGCGCGGTGCCCGCGGTACCTCAACCTAAGCTCGAGCATCAGGGTACCGCCGCGGGTCCGGGATATCCCTAGACCACGGAACCCCGCGTTAGCAGGGGTTCCTTGAGGGTGAGCGACGGGACGCGGACCCGCGACTGCCTGGACCACAACCAGGACCTCTACCTACTGAGCTACGCCAACCGCAACTTCCGGAATGTAACAGTGGACCGCGCGGCCAGAACGGGCGTCAGCGACGCAGCGTGATGCCGCGCGTGGCCGTCCGGCGGGCCTGCGCCGAGCCTGCGACCGCCTCGAGTAGCGCGTCCACTCGACGCGCCTTCCCTATCGCCTTCCTCGCACCCGGGCGCACCTTCAGAGTCAGGCGGACGGGCGTGCCGGCGGGCGCAGTCGCCCGGCCGGCTGCAACCTGTATCCGTGCAGAGCCACGCGGCCTCAGGCCGATGCGGCGGGCGCTCGACGCGGAAACGGTCAGCCTGCCGCTAAGCGGGCAGTGCTCGAAGCACGCCGCCCACAGCTGCAGACCGCTCGAGGCAATGCGTTTGAGACCGGCTGACCGCCGTAGCGAGATCGTCCGGTTGAGCGAAAGCGTCCTGCCTCCCGCGGCGAGCGTGACGCGCAGCGTCGCCACCGTCGTCGCCCGTCGGCGCAGGGCAGCGCGGGCGCGCAAGCTGAGGCGCACGGCCATCGAAACGGTGCCCGCCGCGCTGAGGCGCTTGCTCCCATTGCCGAGCACGGTCGACTTGGCCCCGAGACCGAGTCCGCGCGAGGTCTTCGCCGACACGATAAGTCGTGCGCTCAACTGACAGGCAGACGCGCAGGCAGCGATCACCGTGACCCGCCCGGCGAGCGCGTCGGCGAGGCGCTCCTCTGCGGGAGCCAGCACGAAGGACGGCGCCTGAGCAACTGGAGTAGGCGGCGGAGGCGGAGGCGGCGGAGGTGCTGGCGGGGGTGGAGGTGCCGGGGGCGGTGGCTCGGGCGTATCGACGAAGAACGGGACGGGCGCGCTCACGCCCGCGTTGCCTGAGCTGTCCGATTGCTCGGCGCGCACAATGTACGCGCCATCGGCCAAGGAAGCGGCGGTCGAGGACCAGGTGCCCGCGGCGGCGGCGACGTTGATTTTCTGGACGAGCCCGCCGGTGGCGCGGTGGATCCGGACGGTGACGGTCGGCAGGTCGCCAGGGGCCGTGCCGGCGCCGCCCGTGATCCAGGGCGTGTTGGTGGAGACCGTGGATCCGTTCGCGGGTGTGTCAATTGAAACCACAGGGTTTTCGACGTCGCCCTCGGGCCCGGGCCCGCAGGTCGCCCTGCTGGTGCTCGTCCCCCACTCCTCCAGTCTCCCGGTGTCCCCCTCGAAGAGATCGCGAACCCGCAGCGTCCATGTCCCGTTCTTCTCCTTGCCGTCGAACCGCGAGAGCTCGTCATTCTGGGGCGTGAACCTGCCCGTGTACGGGGCCTTGCCGGAGGAGATGTTCAACGGCTTTCTTCGTCGTCAACCGCTTCGTCGTCGAAGACCGTGCCCACGAAATTGTTGCCGTCATTGTCCGGACCGCCGGGATGATCGGCGAGCGTGACCGTCGTCCCGTCGGGGCCGGTGAGCTGGATGGTGAGGTCGCCGACCCAGCCGTGCGTGATGCGAGAGATGCTCACGTCGACGTCCTTGATCAGGCCCGCGCTCGCGACGTTAAGTGAGGACGTCACGCCCGTGCTGCTGTCATCCGGGATCGGGAGTGGGACGTCGACCGAGGATCGCAGCACGGCCGAGCCCGGGGACCCAGTGGGGAGCACGACCGGGACCTCTTGCGTTCCCTGGTCGGTGGCGAGCGACAGCGTGGCGGTCACGTCCGCGCCACAGGTGGCATCCGACCGACAGCTCGCCGATGAACGGCGTGCTGTTGGTGGAGCTGCCGTTCGGCGCGGTGCTCGGGATAGCCGCTCGTCGCCTGCGTGAAGGACAGCGGCCAAGCGCTGCTCATAGTGCCTTGGATCCCGGTGGCGGTCCTGCTGCCGCCGTTTCGGATCCCCTGGTGGAGGCTGAACGACTCGCCCGGGCTCGAGCGTCTTAGCGCCGTCCTCGCCCGGACCCGCATTGCTCACGTTGGGCGCCTGCCCGGAGAGCACCGGCGTGGAAAACAGCGGCTCTGCGTTCGAGACCACCAGCGCGTAGTCCTGGTCGGTGTCGTCGCCGACGCCGGGCACGCCGTCTCCGGCAATCGAGGTGCCCGTTCACCGTCACCCCGATGCGGGTGGCGCTGCCCGCCGGCAGGTAGACGCTTTCGACGTTGTTGCGAGGGTCGGCCGTACCGCCCGTGCGCGAGGTGGCGCCGGTCGAAGACGTTCCCCTTGTAGGTGCGGCCGCCGGCGTCTACGACCAGATCGAGGTTGTTTACAACGGGGTTCCCCGAGGTGGGTCCGGGCGCGTCCGTCCAGGCGAGCGTCACCTTGATCGGCTTGTTCGGATCCGGCACCGTGTACGCGCGCACAAGGCTCTCGCCGGAGTCGTCCAGGACGTCGCCGGGGCGCTGGTCGCGGTACTCGCGTGCGGTGGAGTCGAACGTGTTGCCGAGGTTGACCCGCCCCCAGCCTTGGTCGGTGTTGGGGCCGGCGGCAATGGTGTCGCCTTTGCCGTTGTCGCCCTCCGGCGAGGTCGGTTGCGGTGTTCACGAGAAGCGCCTTCGTCAGTGCGGGCGAGGGGTCGGCGGACTGGGTGCGCCGGTACCAGTGGCGCACAAGCGCCGCCGCCCCGGAGACCTGGGGCGCCGCCTGGGAGCTGCCCGAGTGGACCGTGTACCAGGTCGTCCCGGGCAAGTCGTTGCAGACGCCGTCGCCCGCATAGCCGGCGTGTTGCGGCCGGGCCCCGGTGATGTGCGTCCCCGGGGCGACGAGATCCGGCTTCAGCCGTCCGTCGTCGGTGGGACCGCGGCTCGAGAAGTTGATGATGTCGCGCGCGCTGTTCGCCTGAGTGTCCGTCACGCCGCAGCCGTCGGTCCCGCTCAGACGCACGCTCTCGGACGCGCCGACCGTGATCACGTTCTTGGCCGAGCCCTCGGCCGAGATCGTTCCGTAGCCCTCGTCCGGGAAGCCCGGGTTGTCATCGCCGTCGTTGCCGGCGGCGAACACCTCGACCATCTGCTGGTTGCCCGGCCGTCACCGGGACGCGCGTCGCGGACGAGCTCGTCATAGGCAGCCGAGCGAGCCGAGTAGTCCCCCCACGCCGTGGCTTTGCCGACGCCCCAAGAGTTGTTGGAGATGCGCGCGCCGTTCCCGTAGGCATCGGCTGTGCCGTCAGCCGGCGTCCAGCTGCTCGAGAAGTCGGCCGTCGCAGCCGAAGATCTTCGAGGCGCCGACCTGCGCGAACGGCGCGACGCCGAGACCGTGGTTGTAGTTCGAGGAGTCCTCCCACACAGGGGCGCCCGAGGCGGTGTTGTAGCCCGCGGCGATCGAGGCCACGTTCGTGCCGTGGCCGCTGCAGTCGCGGGCGTTCTGTCGCCATCGATGTAGTCGGCCACGTAGGCGACGCGATCGGAGTTGTCGTTCGAGCCGAGCCTGTAGAAGTCTTCGTGGGCGGGAGGGTCAGCGCCGTTGTCAAAGCCCACGTCGGTTACGTCAATGGCGAAGTCGAAGGTCGACTGGTCGGGGATTCGAGCGGGATCGACGACCCAGTCCAGGTAGCTGGGGTCGGTCGGCCCAAAGACGCCGTTCAGATTGCCGGCCACGATCTGAGCCGCGCGCTCGTCGAGGAGCTCCGGGTCCGCAGAGGCCTCGATCGCCACCACGCCGGGGTCCTTCGCCAGTTCTTCCGTCTGACTCGAGGACAGCGCCCGGTAGTCGGTCCGGACCGCCCCTACCGTGATCGGCGCCCCGCCCTTCATGGGACCGGCCCGGGCCGTCTTGTCGCGCGCCTCTTCGCCCGCCGTGCCGGTCACCGTTGTCACGGCGAACACGCCCGAGCCGCTCGAGCGGTCCTCGAGCTTGTCGGCGGCGGTGAGAACGCTCACAGCACGGACTGCGGGATAGCCGCCCTGCAGCGCCGCCACGCGGTCGACCGCGCGCCCACGCGCGTGCACGACGTAGGCGTTCTCGGCCTGGTAGGTCACGATCTGGGCTCCGGTATCGCGTAGGCGCTCGAGCCACGCCTCCTTGGGCGGTCCCACGAACTGGACCAGCGCCAGAGTCTCGTCGCGGTCGGGCCCATCCTTGGCCGCGAGCGAGGAGCGGTCAATGCTGGGATCGATCTCACCGGCGGCGGTCTCGACCCTGCGCATGTCGTCGCGGCGCTCGGCGCCGGCGCCCCGCAGCCGCGCGTCATCGCCGCCCTGTGCCTCCACCAGGGAGAAGGACTCGTAACTGGCGAGCACGCGGGCGTCGGTGCGGGCGAGCGCGGCCGTGCCCTCCGCGTCAGTGGGCACCAGCAGGAGGTGCCGGCTGTTGTCAGGCTGCTGCGACTGGGCCGTCGCCAGGACAGCGAACGTCATACCGGCCAAGAGGCCGGCAGCAACGACCAGAGAGATGATGCGCGACACGACTATGCGAGGCCTTTCACGCAGGGGGGCGCCGGGTGAAGCCTAGAAGGAATTCCGCTCTAGAACCGTGGGCTGCGGCACACGAATAGAACATCTGTCCATACCGTCGGCAAACCAGCGCGGACCTTGAATCCCACCGGGGCCGCGGAAGTTGCGGTGGCGCTTCCGCGAGCTCGCGGGGCGCTAGCGGACGGGGACCGTCTCCGTCGTCACGGTCTCCTCGGCCACGGCCTCGACGATCTCTTCGGGCTCGCTCTCCCCGCGGCCGCAGACCACCGTGAACGCGCCCGTCTCGAGCGCCGGATTGCTCCGGATCGGCAGGCCCCTGATCGAGTCCCAGCCGAGGCGCTCCACCTCGAAGGGATTCATCTCGATCGCCACGGCGGGCCATTCGCAGCCGCTGTTGTGGGCGTCTATCGCCTTGGAGATCGCCTCGAGGTTCTTGGCTTCGGAGCTGCTCATCGCTGGGCGGGTGTGCCGAGGATCCGCGTGTAGTGCTCGATGGTACGCCTCAGGCCCTCGCGGACGTCGATCTCCGGCTCCCACCCGAGTAGCTGCCTCGCCCGTGTGATGTCCGGCTGGCGCACCTGCGGATCGTCGACGGGCAGAGCCTCGAATACGATCTCCGATCGCGATTCGGTCAGCTCGATGATCATCTTCGCGAGGTCGAGCAGGCTCATCTCGTCCGGGTTGCCCAGGTTGACCGGTTCGTGCACCTCGGACTCGGCCAGCAGCACCAGCCCCCGGATCAGGTCGTCGACGTAACAAAAGCTCCTGGTCTGTGAGCCGTCGCCGAACACCGTCAGCGGCTTGTCGGTCAGCGCCTGGCGCAAAAAGGTGGGGATCGCACGCCCGTCGTGAGGCCTCATTTTGGGCCCCGAGGTATTGAAAATACGAGCGATGCACGTGTCCACGCCCTGCTGGCGCAAATAGGCCATCGTCAACGCCTCGGCATAGCGCTTGGCCTCGTCGTACACCCCGCGCGGCCCGATCGGGTTCACGTTGCCCCAGTAGGTCTCCGGCTGCGGATGCACCAACGGGTCGCCGTACACCTCGCTGGTCGAAGCCAGCAGGAAGCGGGCCCGCTTCTTCTTAGCCAGCCCCAGCGTGTTGTGCGTTCCGTACGCCCCCACCTTGAGCGTGTGCAGCGGCAGCCGGGCGTAGTCGATCGGCGACGCCGGCGACGCCATGTGGAACACGAAATCCACCGGCTCGTCGATCTCGTAGTACTCCGTGATGTCGAGCATCTCGAAACGGAACTGCGGCCCGTCCTTGATGTGCCGCACGTTGTCGAGCGAGCCGGTGTCGAGGTTGTCGACGCAGATCACACGCTGGCCGCGCGCCAGCAGGTAGTCGCACAGATGCGATCCGAGGAAGCCGGCGCCGCCTGTGACCAGGGAGGTGGGCATGGGCGCGGAGGCTATCGCGGCGCCCCGCGGCAGCGCCTCAGAGCAGGCGGCCGAGGGGCCCGAGGTCCAGGTTCAGGTCCTCCTCGGTGAGCCCGAACTCCTCGCGGAGCTCCTCCATGCGCCGGTCCAGCTCCATGAAGGTCTGCCCAAGCCGCTCGACCTGCTCCTCGGACAGCGAGCCGCCGTCGATCCGCCGGAGCGCCTGGCGCTCCATCAGCTGCCGCAGAAGCTCCACGATCGTGAGCACGAGCTGGGCGAGCCCCTTCTCCACCGACTCCGGGTCGGCGTTCACGCGGCGGCTGAGCGCGTTGTGCAGCCGCGGATGCTCGCTCGGGAAGAGGTCGAGGTCGGGCGGGGAGTGCAGGACCTTGTCGCTCATGGCTGGGCGAAGGAGTAGGGCGGCCAGGGGCCGGTGCAGAGAATGTGGAGGTCCTCGTGCGTGGCCTGGAGCCGCCGCACGAGGCCGACGAAGCTCTCCACCGCCTCGCGGTCCACGAGGTAGGCCGCGCGGAGCAGCTCAGGCCCGGGCTGCACGACGCTCTCGCGCGCGAGAAACGCGAGTGGCTCATGCAGGAGGCCGGCCGCCTCGGTCCGATGCGCCTTCGCGCGTATGTAATCGGTCCCGCTCAGGCCGCGCGCCGTCCCTTCGCTCGAGGGATCGGGTTCCGCGCGGACGGCGAGCTCCACGGCGCCGCGCACCCGGTCGAGGCTCATCTTGAGCTGCTCGCGTTGCTCGTCGAGCGCCCGGACGGCCGCCTCGTCGTCCTCCACGAGGGTGCCGAATCGCATCGGTAGCAGGTCGCGCTCCCCCATGAGGGACTCCACGACCTCCTCGTGGCGCCACAGGACCTCGGCGGTCAGCTCGCGCCGCTCGGCCGGAGCGCACAGCGCGGTGAGGCCGTCGGACCGCACCGCCCGCAGGGGCGGGTCTGGGGGCGCCGTGTCGTCGGTGATCGCGTATAGCTCGATCACAGTGCGCTGCTCCCCAGGGCGTCGTCGCGGAAGGCGCCCTTGCCGCCCAGCGCGTCGTTTCCCAGCGCGTCGCTGCCCAACGCATCGCTGTCGAGGGCGTCCTTTCCGAATGCATCGCCCATCCGCGGCAGAACTCCCTTCTCCTCGGCCGTGGCAACTGAGGAGACGAGCGCCCGAAGGCCGACGTAAACGAGATCGACGTCGGCGACCGAGAGGGTGATGTCTCCTGCGATGACGACCCCGCCGCCGAGCAGGCGGTCGACCAGGTCGACGAGCGCAACGTCGCGTTCGGCGCTCACGCCCGTCGGGCTCATGCCAGTGCGGACTCGGTCCGAGGAACGAAGTTGTACGGCGGCCACGGCCCCGTCAGCTCGAGCCGCGCGCCGAGCTCGTGGTGGCGCTCGCGCAGCTCCGTGACGAGCTCGTGGAGGCGCTCCACCTTCGCAGCCTCGACGAGGTATGAGGCGTTCAGCAGCATGTCGCCCTCGTGGCCCGATAGCTCGGGGTTCTGCGGCGGGTTCACCACGGCGTCGGTGGCCCAGTCCTGGAGACGGGCGTGCACGTCCTCAGCGATCCCGCCGGCAAGCCGGTCGGCCGCCTCCCGCAGCTGCCGCTCCTGGCGGCGGCGCAGCATGTACGCGCCGCCGGCGCTCCGGCCCTCGAGCTCCTCGTCGGAGACGTCCGCTGCGCGCTCGCGCGCCGCGGCCTCGAGCGCAGCCCGGTCCACCGTCAGCTTGACGCCCCACTCCTGGCGGCCGTCGAGGACGTCGAGAGCGGTGTCGAGCGCCGAGCGCTGCTCGGCCAGCATGCGGGCGGCTCCTCGCTCGTCGGCGAAGATCGTGCAGATGCGGAGCGGCACGATGGTGCCCTCCTCGAGCGCCCGCTCGAGGACCGCCTCGTGGTGGCGCGCTACGCGCTCGAGCCAATCAAGGTCGTTGAGGTTGCCGCGCAGAGCATCCTCGCCGAACTCGCTGAGCGGGACGCGGCTCACGAGCACCGCAAGAGCGCCTTCCTCGACCCGCTCGACCGGGGACCCGTGGATGCCGTCGATCGCGGGCGCATCTCTCGCGCGCGTAATGCAGTAGGCCCAAATGCCGTCGCCGGTGGGCGCGGAATCCGGCTCCGGGGCGGGACCCGCTGCCGCGCCCCGATCCGGCCGGCGCCTTTGGGCGGTGCGCTCCGCGTCGGGTCGCGCCTCGGCCCGCGCGGCGCGGCGCTCCAGCGCCGCCTTCAGCAGCGCACCCTTGAGCTGCTCGACCGCCTCCGCCTCCGCGCGCGCGAGCAGATCAGGCGCGCGCGTCGAGGCCCAGCGATCCAGCTCATCCGGCACTGCTCGGCTCCTCACTGCCCTGGCCCTGCTGGAGCCCGACCCGCTGCTCGAGCCGCTCGAGCCGCTCGCGCAGCTCCCTGTTCTCCCGTTCGAGCTCCTCGCGGTCGCCGTTGTCGCCCTTCTCCATTGCCGTCAGCGAAGGGTCGGTCTCCCACCAGTTGATGCCCATCTCGCGGGCGCGGTCGACGGAAGCGATCAGAAGCCGCAGCTTGATCGTCAGCAGCTCGATGTCGAGCAGGTTGATCTGGATGTCGCCCGCGATCACGATGCCCTTGTCGAGCACCCGCTCGAGGATGTCGGCGAGATTGGTGCTCTCGGTGGGCCGTCCCGGCAGGCCGCCCATGCTGCGGGCAGGCACGTAGGAACCCTCCATGGCTAGTCCTCCTCCTCAGCCTGGCCGCGCACGAACCGCTTGGTGCGCTTGTAGCCCATCAGGTTGCCCTGCTCGTCGAGCTGGACGACGTAGCTGGCGAGCAGGTCGGTGGTGCTCGGAATGCGCTCGAGTTCGAGGACGTCGACCGTCACGAGCCAGGACTCGCCGTCCCACTGGAGACCGCTCACCGCCTCCGGCGGATAGCCGGTCAGGTCCTGGACAGTCTCCCGCGCAGCGATTGTGAGGTCGCGCGCGGAGAGTCCGGCATCCTTGCCGTCATTGCTGGTCGATTCCGCCATGGGATGTATCTGCCCTTAATGCCCGCGCGGCAATCAGGCGCTCGAGCAGCTCGTCCTCGGCCTGGGTGGCCTCTTCCTCGCCGATCTCGCCGGCTTCGCGCGCCGCGTCGATCTCCATCAGGCGCGCGCGGATCGCGTCCTCGTCGTAGAGCTCCGCCTCGGCCTGCTCCTGGATGCGCTCCGCCAGCCAGACGGTGCCCCGCACCGGAGCCAGCGGAAGCGTGAGGAGTCCGGTGATCAGGCCCACGGCCCCACTGCCTCCTGCTCCTCGGTGAAGCTGTAGGGCGGCAGCGGTCCGACGTAACGCAACCGCATCCGGCCCTCCACCGCGTCCGCAAGCTGCGCGACGGCCTCGCTGAACTCGTCGACGCGGGGGCGCTCGACCAGGAAGGCGGCGTTCACGGCGGCGTCGGGCGTGCCGGGTGGCTCGCGGCGGGCGGCCACGGACAGCGGTTCGAGCCGGTCGAACAGCATCGCGCTGTCGCGCTCCCTCGAACGCTCGACCTCGCTCGCGACAAGCTCGCCGAGCTCGATGCGGTCGTAGTAGGTGGCGGCCTTCGGCCGGCCGCGGACGCGCTCGCGCAGCTGCGCCACCGCCGGCGAGCCCTGCACGACGCCTCGCATCAGCCGGTCCTCGTCGTAGAAGGCCTTCACGCTCAGCTGAACCTTCCCGGACAGCGCAGCGAGCTGGGCGACAAGGCGGTCGTGGCGCGGGGCGAGGAAGCGGTCGACGACGGCCTCCTCGTCCTCCATGACCGTTCCGAAGCGCACCGGTAGCACGGTCGCCTTGGCGGCCGCCTGCTCCAGAACGCGCCAGTGCGCCCTCAGCCCGCGTGCCGCGACCAGCGGACCGGACTCGGCGTCGCTGACCAGCGCTACGAGCTCGCCGTGCACCACGCGGCGCACGCCCTCCTTGTCCGCCCCCACTCCGGGCGCCTGTACTTCGGTCTTGGCCGCCGCCCGGGCGATGCCGTAGACGTAGACCGCCGTCACTCGTCGTCGCTCTTCCGACTACGCGAGCGCTGCGAGGAGGAGCGGCGCCTCGGCCGGCTCTTCTCCTCGTCCTTGTCCTTGTCCTTGTCCTCGTCGCCGATGCCGAGCTTCTCCTTGGCGCCCTCGAGCGCGCCCTTGGTCTTCGACTTCGCGCCGCCCTCCGTAATCGAGTCCATCAGCTCGGGCAGCCCCTGCGACTGGTCTGCCTCTGTGAGGTCGAGCCGGTTGACGGCCTCGGCGAAGCGCAGATAGGTGTCGACGCTGGCGATCACTATCCGTGCGTCGATCGTGAGGATCTCGATTCCGATGAGCGACACACGCACGTAGGCATCGATGACCAGCCCCTTGTCGAGGATGATGTCGATGACCTCTGCGAGTCCGCTTGGTTGGGGGCGCGATACGTACCCGCCCCTCCCTGCCTGTGCGACTGACATGTCCCTCGTTCCTCCCGTCTAGGTTTCTTCGGTCTGCTGCGCCGGCATCAACTCCTCTTCCTTGTGGAGGAGCCGGCTGCGGATGTGCGAACGATTCTTGGCGAGGGCGCGAGAGACGTCGAGCTTGCGGATTCCGTGCAGGTACCCGATGCACCAGTCAAGTTGCCCGAGCGCGTCCTCTGCCGCTTGGCGGTACCGCTCGAGCTCGTCCCGGCCCTGGCTGTCTGTCTCTCGGTCGTCTCCTCGAGCCATCGTTACCTCCGTTCTCAGGTCCGTCCTACTGGAGCTCGCGAGCGGCTGGGCCGCGGCGGCGCCTTGAGCGGCGAATCCCCGTCGGGCCGCTTGGGCGGCCTCGAGCTCGGGCGGCTCCTACCCCGCGTCCCGAGCGGCCGGTCGAAGATGGGCGGCGGCTTCTTGTCGAGGTCCGAGGGTCGCTCGTCGGCGTCCGGTCCCTCACGATCCTCCTCGTCCTCGTCGGATTCTTCGTCGGCCTCGGCCTTGCCTTCGCCCTTGGGCTCCTCATCCTCGCTCGGCTTCGGGCTTCTCGTCCTCGTCCTGCTCGGCCTCGGGCTCTTCATCCTCGTGGCCTTCGGGCCCCTTGTCGTCTTCATCCTCGGGGCCCTCGTCGCCTTCATCGTCAGGGCCTTCGTCGCCCTCGGACTCCTGCTCTTCGTCTTCCTCGGCTTCGGGCTCTTCGTCTTCCTCGGCTTCGGGCTCTTCGTCTTCCTCGGCTTCGGGCTCTTCGTCTTCCTCGGCTTCGGGCTCTTCGTCTTCCTCGGCTTCGGGCTCTTCGCTCCTCGGGTCCTCCTCGGCTCTCGTCCTCGGGCTCGCTCCTCGAGGTCCTCGTCATCCTCGGCTTCGGGCTCCTCTTCGAAGTCCTCCTCCTCCTCGCGCCTCCGGCTCTTCCTCCTCGAAGTCCTCCTCGGCCTCGCCCTCGGGCTCCTCTTCGAAGTCCTCCTCAGCCTCGCGCCTCGGGCTCCTCGTCCTCCTCGTACTCCTCGTCCTCGTACTCCTCGTACTCCGCCTCGTCGACCGGCTCGTCCTCGTCGTCGCGCCCCAGACGCTCCCGGATGAATTCGCGACCCTTGTAGGCGGCCCGGCCCGCTGTCACGAGCGCCGCGCCCGCCGCCACGGCTCGGACGCCGGTCAGCCCCTTCTTGCCTTCCTTCTCCGACTCCTGCTGGCTCCCGTCGTTCAGCGCGGACGCCAGTGCCCCGAGCACGATCTGGCGCACATCGACCGATGGCGACTTGTCCTTCCCCCTCCCCGGCAACCTCATTCGGACGCCCTCCTAGCTCCTGATCACCCGGTAGGTGAGCACCGCAGCGGCCGCTCCCACGGCCACCGCGACGAGTGCGGCGTAGACCGGCGACGGTCGGTCGCCGGCCATCCGCTTCTCGATTGCTCCCTTGACGAAACCGGTCATCGAGTCAGCTGCGGCTGGACGACTTGCGGCGCCCGGCGCCCGATGAGCCCGACTTCTTCGCTGACGATCCGCTGCGGTTGCCGCCGTTGCTCGATCCGCGGCTGCGGCTCTTGCTCTGGCTGGACGCCCGCGACTTCGAGCCGCCGGACGAGTTCCCGCCGCCGCGCGAGGACGACCCGCTGCGGCTACGCGACGAACCGCTGCCGCTCTTCGACGACGAGCGCTCGGCCTGGCGCTTGAAGCGCTCCGAGCGGGCCTGCTGGTCCTCGTCCTCGTCGTCTTCCTCGTCCCGGTCCTCGTCGCTCTCGGACTCGTCGGACGCGTCCTCGACGTCGCTGTAGTCGCGCTCCTCGTCGTAGTCCTCGGGGTGCTCCTCGACCAGCTCGCCCTCTTCGATCACACCGCGCCAGGCGCCGGTCTCGAGCTCCTGCATCTCGATGAATGCCTTGAACCGATGTAGGTCGGCACGCGCCGCACGCTTGACGTGGCGCATGCCCCGCGCCGCCTTCTCGATCAGCGAGCCCGGATCCACGTCCATGGTCAGCTCGATCCGCGTCAACCGCGGCGCCAGCTCGTGGAACGTCACCACGCCGGTGTGGGTGATGCCCTGCGACACCTTCCACTTGATCCGCTCATCCGGACGCTGCGTCTCGATATCCGCCTTGAACTCACGCTTCCTGGTCCAGATCTTCGTCGCGAACGAAACCGAGCAGTCGTCCTCCTGGCTCACGCTTGTAACGCGGTGCATGAACTCTGGCCAGTCCTCGAACTGCGTGAACTGGTTGTAGGCCGTCTCCAACGGCACGGCCACGTCCACGGACTGCTGTACCGGCATCCGCCGGCCTTTTCCAACTCCTGGCATACCGCCCTTTCCGCCGCCGCTGTCGCCGCCGCCCGGCAGAAGGCCGCTTGCGGCCTCCTTCACCAGGCCGCCGGCGCCACCGGCCTCATCGACTTTCTCGCTGACGCCATCTTTCAGCTTTCCGCCGACCTGGTCGCCAACCGTCTTGGCGGCCTTGGTGGTGGCCTTCGCAGCCATCTTGCCGGGCTTGGGAGAGGGCAGACTGATGCCGTTGCCACGGACGGCGTCGACGCCCTTCTTGGCCAGCGGCGCCAGCGCCGCCAGACCCGCGCCCGCAGCGATTCCACGCGCACCTGAGAACGGGCTCGACTTCTTCTTGGGCTGGGCGCTGCTGCCGACGTTCTTGACGGCCTCTCTGACCACCTGCCCCAGTGCATCACGCACCGTGTCACTCATGTCCTTGGCCATCCGTGTCTCTCCCAAATTCGCTTTTGTGCATCCTCAATAGGTCGGCTACCCATCCTATCCCCCGGAAAACGCGCGGCATCTCCCCCAAGGGGTGATGCAAACCCTCTGTCATCGCGGGGTACGCTCGTTTCGATGGACGACCTCGGCGCACCCGGCTCGTACATGACGCTCGGACAGGGCGTGGCCGTCTACTCGTGCGACGGGCAGCTGCTCGGCGAGGTCGAGCACGTTCTGGCCGAGCCGGACAAGGACATCTTCGACGGCATCGTGTTCGACGCCTCTCCGCTCTCAGGCGGACATCGCTTCGTCGACGCCCCGGAGGTCGAGCGCATCCACGAGCGCGGCGTGGTGCTGACGCTCGACTCCGCGGACGCGCAGCGTCTGCCAGAGCCGAGCGCCAACCCGGCCACGATGTCGTCCTCTCCCGACGACACGGCCGAGGGCGACCTCGAGCGCAAGCTGCGCCGAGCCTGGGACTTGATCTCGGGCCGGTACTAGAGCAGGCGCCCTGCCAGTGCCTCCGGGAGGACTCGAACCTGCGACCCGCTGCTTAGCAGATATGGCCATAGGGCGCTTACCGGCCCCGTCGAACACCCCCGGCCACCTGCGGCCTACTCCCCCGGGCCCGCGGCTTCGAGGGCTTCCTCCATTGTCTGGAACACCGTCAGCCGCACGATCTTGCCTTCGCGGAAGGTCCAAACGTGAGCGGCGTTGGCCATCGTTTCGGCTCCGCTTTGCCTGCCGACCCCAACCAGACGAACAGAAGCGACGACCTTGTCTCCCGCGTCGATGAGGTCCTGGGGCTCCATCCGCCTGGATGCCCATTGCTCCCAAATGAGCCTCAGGAACTCCCGGACTCCTTCATGACCGCGAAAGACAAGGGGGTCAAAAGTCCGCCGCGACAGGTCATAAACGATTTCCGAGTCGAGGACGCTGTAGTCCACCTCGCCACTACGGTTGAAGTGCTCGTAGCCACGCCGCACTATCTCCACGTTCTCCGGGGCCATCGGCCGCCGAGTATCACCCGCGACCTGCAGGTCATGTCGGACCCCTAGTCCTCGTTCGGCGAAGCACGGTCACGCAGCCCGGCGGCTTCGAGGGCCTCATGCTCGGTGCGGAAGAAGGCCCACCATCCCAGCTTGCCCTCTCGCAGTCTGGCGGCCATCCACATCGTCTGTTCGACCTCCGTGTCGGCCAGCGTGGCTGTCAGCCGAGACTTCACGACGGCCCAGTCGCCCGACCCGCGCACGTCGAGCACGTCCCAGCGTGGATGTTGGAAAGCGCCGAGCACCGTCCCCCACCACGCACGTACGCCACCGTGGCCACGGAAGGTGCGCCCTTCGGCTTCGGCGACCAACGAGGTGAACTCGACGTCCTCGGCCGTCCGCGCCAGGAAAGCCTCCAGGTCTCCGGAGTTGAGCGCCTCCGCCATCGCTCGCACCTCGACGCTCAGCTGCGACATCGCCTACTCCCGCAGCCCGACGGCTTTGAGGGCCTCGGCGAGCGTCAGGAACACCTGCCGTCGCACGACCTTGCCGTCCCGGAAGGTAAGGACCAGGTGGACGTGCATCGGAACCCTCACCCCGCTGCTCCTTCCCTCGCCCTCAAAGCGAACGGAGCCGATCACCATATCTTCGGTCTCCTTGACTCCCTCCAAGCGCCCTTCGAGGGGGCCCAACTCCTCCCTCACCCCCAGGACGGCTGCCGCCCACCGTCTCACTCCATCGTGGCCGCGGTAGAGAGGCTCAACCCCAGGTATGGGCTGCTCCTCCCACTCAACGGCGGGGTCGCACTCCGCCACGATGGCCTCTATGTCGCCGTCATTGAAGGCCTGCAGCATGCGGAGACCAACGTCAACGTTCTTCTGCGACATCGCCCGCCCAGTATCCGCCGCTCGAACGGGTCGCGTCCAGGGTCGCGTTGATGCGGCTCGGCTTCTGGCCGCTTGTCAGAGCAGGAGGCGATTTGTGCTTGCCTCACAA
This sequence comes from uncultured Thermoleophilaceae bacterium, assembly GCA_963733885.1. Taxonomy (GTDB): domain Bacteria; phylum Actinomycetota; class Thermoleophilia; order Solirubrobacterales; family Thermoleophilaceae; genus JACVRW01. The sequence continues at coordinate 19,422 of CAVTES010000006.1, forward strand.
ATCCGTGATTAGCAGGAGGAAATGAGAGTGCCCCCGGCAGGACTCGAACCTGCGGCCCGCTGCTTAGAAGGCAGCCGCTCTATCCACCTGAGCTACGGGGGCCCACGCGCGAGGATAGGCCGCCGGGCGGCCGCCGGGCGGGTCAGCGGCCGCCGCCGCCGCCGATCGACGACCCCGAGAAGAAGAAGAACCAGACCTCGAAGGCCACGGCGGCGATGATCACCACGACGATCACGATGCGCTCCGCTCCGGTGATCCGGGCGGAGCTGCCCGAATGGTCCGGCCGCTCGCCACGCATGCTCCGTAGCCAGGGCGCGTGCGTGCGGACCGTCGGCAGCGTGCCGGTGGCTTCCTGATACGCGTAGCTCACCCTCTTGAGCGCTTGGTAGAGCAGGATGCTGAACACGATCAGGCAAAGCAGCACGGTCGCGAGGGCGCCCATCGACGGCTGGCTGGCGTCGCCCTGGATGCGCGAACCGATCCAGAGCGCCAGCAGCGGGCTTCCGATCCACACGTTCAGTGCCAGGAAGGCCATCAGGGCGGCGAGGCCGAATCGCTTTGCCACGCGGCGATGGTATCCCCGAGCCGCGATGAGTTCGACCGGTGGCGCGGGTCTGTGTACACGAATGATCAGCGCCGCTTCAGAGCACGCATACAGCCAACTGATCGAACCGCACCGCGCTGAGCTGCGCGCACATTGCTATCGCATGCTTGGCTCCGTCCACGATGCGGAAGACGCCCTCCAGGACGCCCTGCTTCGCGCCTGGAAAGGACTGCGCGTGTTCGAGGGCCGCAGCTCCGTACGCACCTGGCTGTACCGGATCGCCACCAACGCCTGCCTCGACCTGATGAAGCGACGCCCCAAGCAGCCGGCGGAGTGGCCGGAGCCGTTCCCCGACGAGCTGCTCGAGATCGAAGACGGGCTCGCCGCGCCCGAGGCGCGGTACGAGCAACGCGAGAGCGTCGAGCTCGCATTCGTCGCCGCGCTTAAGCACCTGCCCGCGACCCAGCGAGCCGCGCTGCTCCTCCGCGACGTACTCGGCTTTTCGGCGAAGGAGACGGCGGAGGCGCTCGACACGACCGTGGCCTCGGCGAACGGCGCCCTCCGCCGCGCCCGCGCGGCGATCGACGAACGGCTACCGGAGCGCAGCCAGCAGGCGACCCTGCGCGAGCTGGGCGACGACGAGGTGCGCGGCATCGTGGAGCGATACGCCGACGCGCTCGAGCGCGGCGACCTCGATGCGATGGTCGCCATGCTGGCCGAGGACGCCAGCTTCTCGATGCCGCCGGTGCCGGACCGCTTCGACGGGCTCGAGGAGCTCGTCCCCTTCCTTGCGCGCGGACCGTTCCGGGAGCGCTGGCGGCATGTGCCGGTACGCGCCAGCGGTCAGGCGGCGGTCGGCTGCTACAAGTGGGAACCGGGACGCGGGGTGTACGTGTTCCACGCGCTCGACGTGCTCACCCTCCGAGGCACGAGCATCGCCGCGATCACCGCGTTCCTCGGCGACGGGCTGTACGCCGACTTCGGCCTGCCCGACGAGCTGCCCGCGTAGCGAGCGGTCAGTTCTCGCGGTCTCCGCGGTCAGCACTCGCATCAACGAACCACAAGGAGCTGACCAGTGATGTTTCCGGGAGAGTCGCCGGAGTACAGGACGGCGCGTGACGCGCTCCTCGAGCGGGAGGTCGAGCTGCGCAGGGAGATGGAGGCGGTGGCCGCCCTGCGGCGGGAGCTGCCGCCGGGCGGAGTCGTGCCGGAGGACTATGTCTTCCAGGGCGCCGGGGCGGACGGGCAGCCGGCGGACATCCGGATGTCGGCGCTGTTCGCCCCTGGCAGGGACTCGCTCGTGATCTACAACTTCATGTTTCCGCGCTCGCCCCAGGACCCCCGGCCGGGCCCCGAGAGCGGGCGAACCGCGGAGCTGCCGCTGGCGCAGGGCCCGTGTCCGTCGTGCACGGCGCTGCTGGACCAGCTCGACGCGGTGATGTTGCATTCGGAGCCGCGACCCAACTTCTACGCTGTGGCCGGAGCTCCGATCGAGCATGTGCTCAGGTTCGCCCGGGAGCGCGGGTGGCGGCGGCTGCGGGTGCTGTCCGCGGCCGGCAACGGCTTCAAGCGCGACTACCGCGGCGAGACCGACGACGGCTCACAGATCCCGATCCTGAACGTGTTCCACCGCGACGGCGACACGATCCGGCACTTCTGGAGCTCGGAGCTGATGTTCGCGCCCACAGACGAGGGCCAGGACCCCCGCCACGTGGGCACGATCGAGCCGCTGTGGAATCTGTTCGACCTCACACCCGAGGGGCGCGGGCAGGGCTGGGACGAGCAGCTCAGCTACCGCTGAGGCCGGCTTCCTCGAACGCGCGCTCCCTGTCGGTGAAGATGGTGAAGCGCCTGACCTTCCCGTCCTCGAAGGTGTAGGTAACCCAGTAGTCGCCGTCGACCGGGACGCCGCTCCCCGCCCCTCTGCCCCACTGATAGAGCCGCACCACCACATGGTCGCCCGCGTCGATGAACTCCTCGGCCCGATATGACCATTCCTCGAAGCCCTCGACCCAGTCCGCCATGAGCGCCAGCAGCCCCTCGCGGCCATGGAAGACTGCGCCGTCGGGATCGGTCCTCTTGCTGACCATGTCGGGGTGGATGTGCTCGAGCGCGATGTCCACGTCGCCGCGCCGGAATGCCTCGAGCGCGGCACGGACGATCTCGACGTTCTGCTCCGACATCCCCGGCGAGTATCGCGCCCCGCGGCCGCTTCAGCTTGGCACGAGGTCGAACTTGTTCGGGTGCGGCCCGGTCCGCCCCTGTTCGCGCCGGTCGAGCGCGGCGATCCGGCCGGCGTCCTCGGTCTCGAGCTCGAAGTCGAACAGCGCAAAGTTCTCCTCGATCCGGGCCGGCGTCGTGGACTTCGGGAAGACGATGCTGCCGCGCTGGAGATGCCAGCGGAGGACCACCTGCGCCGGTGACCTGCCGAGCCGCTCGGCGATCTCGCTGATCGCCGGGTCGTCGAGCACCTCGCCCTGCGCGATCGGCGACCACGCCTGGGTGGCGATGCCGTGGGCCTCCCCGTAGCGGCGCACGTCCTCGTTCTGGAAGTACGGATGCAGCTCGATCTGGTTTACCGCCGGCACGACCTCGCACTCGGCCGCCAGCCGCTCCAGATGCTCGGGCTCGAAGTTCGAGACGCCGATCGAGCGCGCGCGCCCGTCCCTGTGGAACTCCTCGAGCGTGTTCCAGGTCGAGACAAAGTCGCCGTCGTAGAGCATCGGCAGCGGCCAATGGATCAGGAACAGGTCGACGTAGTCGGAGCCCAGCTTGGACGAGGGTCTCGTCGAACGCCTCGCGGGCCTCGCCGGGCCGGTGGCGGCTGTTGCTGAGCTTGCTGGTCACGAACACCTCGGCACTGTCGAGCCCCGATGCGCGGATGCCCTCGCCGACCTCGCTCTCGTTGCCGTACATCTGCGCGGTGTCGACGTGCCGGTAGCCGACATCGAGGGCTCGGCCCACTGCGTCCGCCGTCTCCTCGGGTGGGATCTGGAAGACGCCGAACCCGAGTTGGGGGATGGTGCGACCGTCGTTGAGTTCAACCATGGGAACCGTGCTCATCGGTCCCATGTTCCCCTTCCCCGCCGCGCCGAATCGAGAGGCTGTCCCGGGGCTCGAGGGTGTGGGAGTCTGTACCGCGGCGTGCGAGTGCTGCTCAACGTCATCTGGTTCGTTTTTGCCGGGCTGTGGATCGCGATCGGGTACGCCATCGCGGCCCTGCTCATGTTCATTCTCATCATCACCATCCCCTTCGGGGTGGCGGCGCTGCGCATCGGTATCTTCGCGCTCTGGCCTTTCGGGAAGACCGTGGTCCGCCGAGAGGATGCAGGCGCGGGGTCGGCTATCGGCAACGTGCTTTGGTTCGTGCTCGCCGGGTGGTGGCTGATCCTCCTCCACATCGTTACGGCAGTGCTGCTCTGCCTGACGATCATCGGGATCCCGCTCGGGTTGGCCAACTTCAAGCTGATCCCGGTGACCTTCCGGCCGTTCGGGCGCGACATCGTCTCGATCGAGGAGGCTGAGCGCCAGGGCCTGGAGCAGCACGCCGCTGTGCCGACCCACCCGACGCGGCGCGAGGCGCCGGGCAGCTAGAGCGAAAGGAGTCGCGATGTCCGAGGAGACGATGGTCGAGTTGGTCCAGAAAGCGCTCGAGGAGCGCGGAATCAAGGACCGTGTGGAGGCCGTCGGCCAGTTCAACCCCCGCGGGCACAGCGGCGGCATGTTCGTGGGCGGGCTGATGGGCGGCGACGCCGGAAGCGCGCTCGGTGGAGTCGGCGAGAGCGTGGGCGTGGGCGCCGGGTCACTGGCCGGGATGCGCGCCGCGGACGCGGCCTCCGGTCTTCCCGACAAGATGCTCGTCGGGGTATCGGCGACGACGGTCTACGGCTTCGCCGCGCCCACGAGGCACAGCGAGCCAACCGCGCTCGCCTTCCAGGTCCCCCGTGACGGCGTCACGGCGAAGGTGCACCAGGGCGTGAACGTGCGGGTGCTGGAGCTGATCGACGACGCGAGCGGGTCACGCATCGAGCTGGAGGGAAACCGGCTCCCGGTGACGCACTCGAAGGACGTGATCGAGGCGCTCAAGGGCTGACGTTTTATCGGGGCGGCCGTTTCATCGGGGCGGCCGGATTCGAACCGGCGATCCTCTCGGCCCCAAACCGAGCGCGCTACCAGGCTGCGCTACGCCCCGTTGGCCGGCGAGTCGTAACCACTGCTCCTGCACGCAATCCATCCACGCCTGCAGTCGTGCACGCAAGCAGCGTGTCGCAGGTCGTGACCGTCAGCACTCCGTACTGCACCGCCAGGTTCGACCGCCAGCCGGCCGCTGTTGGTCTTTCGCTGCAGTTGGACGTCGCCGGGGTCGATGTCCAGCGTCGACGCCCAGAATTCGGACAGCTTCCGAAGATGCTGATCCGCGTGGTACTGGATCGAGAACTGAAGCTTGTTGCGCGTTAGGGTCCTGAGCCATCGAGTCGCAAGCACCATGACCCGAGGATCCGAGTTCGCGATGCGGACGGCGTTTCGATTGCGCTTGTAGCCCTCGCCGATGTACATGCAGACGAAGTCTCGGAAGGTGGGATCCATGGCTGACAGGACCGAGAACGAACTCCAGCCCATCCTTGTAGGCCTCCTCACGCAGCAGCCGGAACTTCCTCTTCATGGCTCGACCGCCTGCGTGGGGGTCGCGCCGCCGCGGGCGCCCCAGCGGGATGTCCCGCACCCAGTAGAAGACCGTCGTCTTCGGCAGCGCCAGCCGCTCCGCGATCTCCACGATGCTCAGGCGGCGCTCTATTCGAAGCTCGCGGGCCTTCTCGCGGACGTAGGCGGGGTACGCCATTGCGAACACATGTTCGCACGACTTCCGGACGGATCGGCAGTCGCGCCGGCCTCGATCCCCCAGAGCAGCGCCGCCCCCGAAGAGGCGCCCCAGTCGCGCAGGCGCGATGGCGGCGGTCGCGGCGGCTTCGGGTTCGCCGGCCAACACCGCCGCGAGGACAGCAGCGCCGACGTCGGGCAGCTCGCCGCGCTCCGCGCAGCGCAGATACGCGTGCCCCAGCGGAGAGCTGCGGCCGGCAGCGAGCGCGCTCAACTGCGCCGGCGCGCCCGTCGCATGGCGCCAGGCCGCGTAGCCCGCCAGCGCGTCGTCGCCCGTGGGCGTGAGCCCCTCGCCGAGGCCGGCCAGCCGCCGTACGCCGTCGCGCGTCCGTCCACGTCGCAGTGCCCGGAGGCCGGGGACGAGACCATCCGGCGGCCCACCCGTCACCGCCAGCGCGGCAGCAACCGCCTCGGCCGCAGCGGCTACTTCAGAGGCAGCCGCCGCACGGCTCGGCCGGGGCACCGGCCGTCGTTCGCGCAGCCGCTCGAGACCCACGGCCTGCTCCCCCAGCCACAGCCGGCCCGGTTCCACCTGCACGAGCTGTCCGGGACGCAACACGCGCCGCCACGGGCCGGCGACCTCCACGGAGAGCGGGCCGAACGGCGCATCCGGATCAGCCAGCAGCATCCAATCGTCCCCCGCGCGCACGTAGGCCCCGAACGAGAGCACGAGCTCCACCACGCCGGTGCGACCGGGGCGAAGCGCCCGCAGAGCGCCCGGACCGGCGAAAAGGGCCCGCGCAGCCGTCGACGGACGGCGGCGCGAGGCCGCCTCACGGGGGTCCCTCACAAAAGTGGACGCATAGGCCACTAACGTCGGGGACCCCCCGCCGTCAGCGGAGTAGGTCGACGGTCGAGCTCCGCCGCCAGCGCGAGCACCGCCGCGCGAAACGGCTCGATTGGCTGGTGCGCTACGCCGGCGCCGATCTGGCCCGCCCCGCTCGAGCCGTGCAGGACGCCGGTGGTGATCTGAGGCGTGAGCTCGAGCTCCGCTACCAGGCGCGCGTCGATGCCGAGGGGAGCGCCCGCCAGGTCGAGCGCCGGGATCGCGAACCGGCGTGAGCGGGCGAGCGTGATCTGGCTCATCAGCTCGGTCCGCTCGACGGCGTCCCGCGCGCCTCCGCCGAAGAAGCCCGCCACGGCCGGGGACGCGGCGATCGCCATGCCGCCCAGTCCGATGCACTCGATCACGGCCGAGTCTCCGATGTCGAGCGCGCCGTCCTCATCGGCGTATCCCTCGCGCAGCAGCGCTTCGCGTACCGCCGCGGCGGGGGCGCTGAACCAGCGGCCCGGCAACCCCGCCAGCTGCAGCCCCATGTCCGTGCCGTTGCGGGAGATGACGTTCACGATGCTGGAGCCCGCGACGCCGGCGGCGGCGAGCGAGGCGCACTTCGCCGCCGCCATGGTGAGGCTGAGGAAGAAGTGGTGGTTGCCGGCGATGAAGCGTGCCGCCCGCTCCCCGCCGAGCGCGGCGAAGCCGGGAAGAAACCGGCGCACGAGGAGGTTTCCCGTCGCCTGGCTTCGCATGTGCAGCTCGTCGCCCATCTGCAGGCCCTGGGCCGCCAACTCGAACACGTCGATCGGGCCCTCACGCTCGATCAGCCGGCCGAGGAGCGGCGCCAGGTCGTCGCGGAAGAAGCGGAGTCTCTCGATCGACTCGTCGTCGCCCACGCCGAACCACAGCGTCTTTCCAGGGCCCTCGTTGAAGGTCGAGTAGGCGCGCGTCCCGGATACGTCGTCCTCGACGACCCAGACCGGCATCGAGGGCGAGCAGACCCCGGTCATGGCGCCGACATGGTTGTGGGGGTTCCCGGGATTCAGCGCGACAGAGCCACGCAAGAGCAGGTCGGCCGCCTGGGCCCGATCGCCGGCCCAGCCCTCGAACATGCAGGCCGCCACCAACGCCCGCCGCTGCGGATCGCAGATCCGCTCGAACTCGATCGGCGGCCCGGCGTGCAGCAACGTGCGGCCCTCGAGCACCGGCAGCGCATCACCCGCCCGCGCCACCCCCACTGCCCGCGGGACGGCCGACTCGATTCGATCCACCGCCTCCTCGTTTGCCCGTGCGACACGCGCGCCGTGACGTCCCCAGAGCCGCTCGAGCGCCGGCAGCAGCTCGGGGGCCCCGGTCGCCGGCGGCCGCCAGTCCACGTCCACGACCGTCGCGCCCTGCTCCAGGAGCGCGTACGCGAACTCCGGGAGGCCCACGTTCACGGCCTCCACGTGCTCCAGCACCTCGGCGCGCACTCTCGGCTCCTGTGCTATTCCAGTCCGCCGCCGATGCTTGAGCTCGAACAGCTCGCCGAGGCCGTCCGGGCCGCCCCAGCGCTCCAGGCGAAGCGCGAGCTCGCCGTGATCGGGCGCGTCGCCGGCATCGCGGACGGCGACGACGCGGCGCTCGTGCCGCACGCCGGCGCCTTCCTCGTGGTCTGCGGCGAGGCGCTCCATCCCGCCTTCGTTCGCTCCGACCCATACGCGGCGGGGGCCGCCGCGGTCGTGACGAACGCGGCCGACGTGCGCGCCATGGGTGGCCGCCCGCTGGCCCTGGTCGACATGCTCGTGAGCCCGGACCGCGCGCATGCGGAGTCCGTGCTCGAGGGGCTGGTGTGGGCGGCGGGGCTGCTCGGCATAGAGCTCGTGGGCGGACATCTGACCATCGGGCATGAACCGGCGCTCTCCGCCTCGTGCACCGGCGTGGCGGAGCGGCCGCTTCGCTCCCGTGACGCGCAACCCGGGGACTCGCTCCTCGCCGCGTTCGCGCTCGAGGGCGAGTACCGCGGGGACACCAGCTTCTTCAGCTCGTTGCGCCACCGCCCGCGGGAGCGCCTGCGCGACGACGGCGAGGCGTTGGTGGAGGTGGCCGCGGCCGGTCTCTGCCGGGCGGCCCGAGACGTCTCTATGCCGGGCGTGGCGGGCTCGCTTTTGCAGCTGATCGAGGCGGCCGGCTGCGGCGCCGCCCTCGACCTGGACATGCTGCCGCGGCCTGCGGACGTGCCGGTCGAGCGCTGGCTCATGACCTTCCCGAGCTTCGGCTTCCTGCTCGCCGTCCGGCCGGAGCGAGCGGCCGATGCCGCCGAGCCGTTTCTGCGGCGTGGACTGGCCTGCGCCCGCTGCGGCAGCCTCGACGAGTCGGGCGTGCTGCGGCTCGCCGCGGCAGGGCGGGAGGCCCCGGTTTGGGACCTCGGGCGCGAGCCCTTCACCGGCCTCGGCCCGAAGCAGCCGGCTCGGCCGGCTGCGCAGGGAAGGGATCGGCGGGGCCGAGCCCGATAGCCATGAGCTGATGCTGGACGCCGTGGAACGACGCAGGGGGGCCCTCGGCGCGCCAGCCGAGGTGCTCGAAGAAGCGCACGTTCGGCAGCTGGATGTGCGCGATCATCCGGCGCCCGCCGCGCGAGCCCGCGGTGGCGACCGCGAAGCGCACCAGACGCGCGCCGAGGTGGCAGGCGCGGTGCTCCGGGAGGACCGCCAGCCGGTCGCCCTTCCACAGCTCGCCGGCCACGTCGAGCGGATATAGCCGTACCGCGCCTCCCACCCCGCCCTCCACAAGCCCGACCACGTGCAGCGTGCGCTCGTCGTCGTCGCGGCTGTCGCGGTCGTCCTCCTCGAAGATTCCCTGCTCCACGACGAACACCTGGTGGCGCAGCGCGTAGTGCTCGGCGAGCCCCGCGAGATCGGATGCCAGGTAACAGCTAGCGGCTGTGGACGATGGGGAGCTCGCCGTTTGCACGTGCCTCCTCGCGGCGGAAGAGCCGCTCCCAGGCCGACAGGCCCGAACAGGCCTGGCAGCGGGCGCAGCCGGCCTGAGCCTCGACGTGATCGAGTCCCGCATCGGCCAGCATCGCCGCCACGGACCGGTAGATCGACGCGACGTAGTCCGGGTCCGGCGGCGGCGTGGACTCGAGCAGGGTGCCGGGCACTGGACGAAGCGGCACCACGAACGGGTACACCCCCAGCTCGATGGCGCGAGCACAGCCCTCCTCGATCAGCTCGGGGCGCTCACCCATTCCCAGGATCACGTAGGTGCTGACCCGCCCGCGCCCGAACACCTCGACGGCCCGCTCCCAGCAGCGGAAGTAGCCGTCGATCCCGCAGAGCGCCTTGCCCGCCGCCACGCGGGCGAGCACCTCGGGGTCGAACGTCTCGATGTGGATGCCCACCGCGTCCACCCCGGCGTCGCGCACCTCCTCGAGCACGGCGAGATCGTCGGGCGGCTCGAACTGCACCTGGATCGGAAGTCCCGAGGCCTCCTTGATCGCGCTTGCACAGCGGCTGATGTAGAGCGCCCCGCGGTCGCGCCTGTTGATGGAGCCGGTGGTGAGCGTGGCGTCGACGGCGCCGTCGAGGTCGCGCGCGGCCGTGCACACCTCCGCGAGCTGTGCGGGCGTTTTGACCGGGATCGTCTGCTCTCCGCGCGTGAGCTCGATCCCGCAGAAGGCGCACTGCTCGTGGGTGCCCCAGTAGATGCACTTCTGCACGACGGTCGACGCGATCGAGTCCAGATGCAGCAGGGCGATCTTCCAGTAGGGGATCCCGTCGGCGGTCTTCATGTCGTAGATCCGCGGACGCCGCGGCAGCTTCACCGGCCCGACGAGCTCGTCGTCGCGGTAGAGGGTCGCGGCGCCGTCGCCGAGGCGGAGCGTGTAGGGCGACGACGACACGAAGGCGGCGTGTTTCGGAACCGTCAGTGGCAGGCCCCGCACCCAGAGGAACAGGGCGTCCGACGGGCCGGCGCCTCCGCGCCGGCCCGGGAGCGTGTCCTCACGCTCGTCCTCCACGCGCACGCCGAGCGACTGCAGCTCGACGAGCAGCTGCCGCTCGTCCAGGTCGAGGCGGGGGAGCGTGGCAGCCATGTCAGCCACGGCCGGCGAAGGCCTCCTCGTAGTTGCGCCAGAACACGCGGTCCTTGAGCTCCTGCGAGATGCCCCGGATGCCGTTGATCTTCCAGTACTCGCTGTCGAAGTCCGACCACGGCTCGTCCGAGCCGAAGAAGACGCGGTCGCCACCCACGCCGGTGCGCTCGATCTCGGTCAGGAGCCAGCGGGCGCCGAACCCGATCGCCCACGAGGTGTCGGTGTAGACCTTGTAGCCGTCCTCGACCCATTGGAGGAACTTCGGGACGAGCTTGATGTGGCCCGAGACGCCGCCGCCGAAGTGGACGAGGTAGATCTTGCAGCGCTTGCCGTAGCGCTCGACGAGCGGGATGAAGTTGTTGATGTCCGAGCTCCCGCCCGGGCTGGTGTGGAAGTGGAAGATGAGGTCGTGCTGCTCGCAGGCGTCGAAGCACTCGTCGGCCAGAGCGGTCGTCTCCTCGTCCCAGCTGCCAGGGTCGGGGTTGCCGCCGAGCAGGAAGGTCGTCTTGAGCGCCACTACGCGCGACTCGGTGGCGAGCTTGAGCGCCTTGCGGGTCAGCTCGGCGTTGCGGGGGAGGAACGACACCCAGATCGCGGCGAGAACCCGGTCGCTGGTGGTGGCCGCGTCCATCACCACGTCGTTGAGGTCGAACGAGATCTCGTGGTCCGGCACGCCGTAGTTCGACATTGTCAGCGCCCGCTCGATCTTGAACTCGTCCATGTGGTTCTTCACGAACTCGTCCGTGGTCCGGTAGTCGTAGACCGTCGGCTTCACCGGGTGTTCGAGGTCGTAGTACTTCCATGGAGGGATCTCGCCGATGTGGCAGTGGGCGTCGATGATCTTCTGGGGGTGCGTGGTCACGTCATTCCTTCCCGAGCTGGTCGCGCGCCTGGGCGATGCGCGCCTCCCATTCGTCGTGCCTCGTGAACCGCTTCGCGGGCATCAGCGGTGGCTTGTCGAGCAGCCACGCCCCGTCGCGGGGGTCGAGCTGGACGACCTCGAGCTCGTACGTGGCGCCGGCGCCGTCCGGCTCGGCCTGCGACGACGCGTGCAGCGCGCGTCCGCTGGCGATGTGCATCTCGAGCCGGTGCGACCCGAACGGGGTCACGTCCTCGAACAGCGTGACCCATGCCGCTCTCTGCCGGCGCGCCCGCTCCAGGCGCTCGCGGGCGATCTCCTTGCCGTGCTCGCGCGTGATCTCGCGGTGGCGCTGGCAGAAGGCCGCGTCGCGGACGGCGGCCGGATCCATCATCGATCCCATCGACGGGGACAGCCGCCGGATCACCTCGACCCCGAGCTGCGGCTGCTCGCGCCAGACGCGGACGAGGTCGTCCTCGCTGCGCACCTCGCCGAGGTCGTCTGCCACGGCGCGCACCATCCCGATGTACTGCTGGTACAGGGTGGCGTTGACCATCACGGACGGATAGACCTGTGCCTCGGCACGCCGCCACGCCGCGATAGCGGCATCGCGCTCGGCGGCCGGCGCGCCGCTCAGAGGGTCCAGGTGTTGAGCTGGAACGCCTTCTCCCGCCATGCGGTCAGGGCGGAGTCGAGCACGTCGAGCGGGTGGAACGGGCGGACGCCGTCCATGAGCATGTCCTCCGGGAAGCCGTACAGCGCCCCGGACGCGAACCGGCAGGCGTAGACCTTGGCGCCCTCGTCGACGAGGGTCTTGACCTGGTTGTTGATCGCGAGGTGGCCCGGGAACGCCTCGTCGCCGACCTTCGGGAACCCCCTCGTGCCGGAGGCCATCAGGATCCCGGGCCCGTAGAGCACCAGGGTGGTGTCGAAGCCCTTGCGCAGCACCCTCGTCGTGGTCAGCAGGTTGACGAGGCCCACCGATCCCTCGTACGGGACGGTGTGCATGAAGGTGTAGGCACTCTCCCCCGGTTCGGCTTGGATGTCCTCGAAGACCTTGTCGCTCTCGAAGAGCTCGGTCCCCGGCTCCTTGGCCTCGGCCAGATGGCTGTTCTTCGCCACAGCTCCCTCCTTCGGGGTGCACCGCGCGGCCGGCCAGCACCGCGAGCGGCCGCCCGCGGTCGTATCGGATCGTAAACGCCATTGTTGCCGCTCGCACGCCGTCGAGTCAAGCTCGGGTCCGAAAACTCTGTTCCCACGCGCCTCGAAAGCGGTCGTGGGCGCGTGTACTATGGTGGAAATCGTCCCGCAAAGGGGGACTGCGAGTGCCGCAATCCACACCCACGGAGGCGACGACGCTCTCCGTCTCCGCGCCGAAGGCGTTGCCCGAGATCGAGCGCACCGTCTCCGAGATCGGCGCCAAGGTGGCGAAGGCGCGGGCCGAGCGCGGCTGGTCGCTGGCCCAGCTCGCCGAGCGGGCCGGACTCTCGCCGGCGGCGGTCCACAAGGTCGAGAAGAGCGGCATGACGCCGACGATCGCGAGCCTCATGAAGATCGCCTCGGCGCTGGGCAAGAGCGTCGGGTACTTCGTCGACGAAGCCGATCCCGTGCGCCCGGTGACCGTCATCCGGCAGGACGAGCGCGCGCCGCTGTACACGTCGAAACAGGGGCTGGTGCTGGAGAACATCTCCGGCCGCTACGGGCCCTTCTGGGTCGCCGGGGCGGAGGCGCGCGTCGAGCCGGGAGCCGACAGCGGCCCGGAGCCCATGAGCCACCCCGGCGAGGAGCTGGTGCTCGTCACGCAGGGCCGTATGACCTTCACGATCGACGATGCCAGCTACGAGTTGGCCGAGGGCGACTCGATCCACTTCCGCACGGTCCGCCCGCACTCCTGGGCCAACCCCACCGGCCGCCCCGCGCGGGCCATCTGGCTCGCCATCCGCGGCTCTTAGGTCCGATGCGCATCGTCATCGCGATCGGGGGCAACGCCATCACCCGTGAGGGGCAGCGCGGCACCTGGGACGAGCAGCTCACGAACGCCCGCGCTGTCGCCCAGCGAGCTCGTGCAGCTCAAGCGCCGTGGGCACGAGATCGTCCTCACCCACGGGAACGGGCCCCAGGTCGGTGCGCTTCACCTGCAGCATGACCTCGCGGCCGGCGAGTCCCCGCCGCTGCCGCTTGACGTGCTCGTGGCGATGACCCAGGGACAGCTGGGCTATCTCATGCAGACGGCCATCGAGGAGCTCGATCCGACGATCCAGACCGTCACCGTGCTCACCCGCGTTCGCGTGGATCCCACCGACCCCTCTTTCGCGGAGCCGACGAAGCCGATCGGCCAGTTCTACCCCGAGGACGAGGCGCGGCGCCTCGAGCGGGAGCGCGGGTTCGCCGTGGCTTCCGACGCCGGCCGGGGATGGCGGTGTGTGGTGGCGAGCCCGATGCCCGGTGAGATCGTGGAGTTCGAGAGCGTTCGCGCACTCGTGGAGCGCGGCGCGCTCGTGATCGCCGCCGGCGGTGGAGGCATCCCGACGCGCAATGGGCCTGGTCCGGCCGGCGTCGAGGCGGTGATCGACAAAGACCGTGCGTCGGCCACGCTCGCGCAGGCCACCGGCGCCGACATGCTCGCGATGCTGACCGGCGTGGAGCGCGTGGCCATCGACTTCGGCACACGCTGGCAGCGCGACATGGCGCGGCTTACCGTCTCCGACGCCGTGCGGCTGCTCGAGCAGGGCGAGTTTCCGCCAGGCAGCATGGGCCCGAAGGTGGAGTCGGCCGCCCGCTTCGTGTCCGGGGGCGGGCGCGCCGCCGTGATCACCAGCGCCGACCGCCTGCTCGACGCGGTGGAGGGCGACGGCGGCACGCGCGTGGTGCCGGACGAGGAGGGACCCTCGGCGGGCGCCCCGGCCGCGGCCGCGGCGGTTCCGGCGTGAGCTGGCACGTACGTGTGGTCCCGAACCGCTACGCCGACAGTGTGCGGCTGATGGCGGTCGCCCGAGTTCTGCGCGACCGTGACGGGGTTCGGGCCTGCGAGCTGGCGATGGGGACTCCGGCCAACCTCGAAGCCCTGGCCCAGCTGGGGGTCGCCGCCGAGGCCGCGCCGGGAGACCTCGTGATCGCCGTGGACGCCGACGAGGGGGCGGCCGGAGAGGCGCTGGCAGATGCCGAGCGAGCGCTCTCCGCACCGACCGGCGAAGCAACCGCCGGCCACGCCGGGCAGCCGCGCCCGCGCTCGCTCGCCGCGGCGACCCGAGTGCTCACGGACGCGAACGTCGCCGTGATCTCGGTGCCTGGCGACTATGCGGTGCTCGAGGCGCACAGGGCGCTGTCCGCGGGCATGCACGTGTTCCTCTTCTCAGACCACGTGGCCGTCGAGCGGGAGATCGAGCTGAAACAGCGCGGCGCGGAGCTCGGCCTGCTCGTGATGGGCCCGGAGTGCGGCACGGCAATGGTCGCCGGCGTGGGCCTTGGGTTCTCGAACGTCGTGCGGCCCGGACCCGTGGGGATCGTGTCAGCGTCCGGCACGGGGGCGCAGGAGGCGGCCTGCCTGCTCGACGCAGCGGGCGGGGGCGTATCGCACATCGTCGGCGTGGGCGGCCGCGACCTGTCGCGTGAGGTTGGCGGGCTGATGCTGCGGGAGGGGATGCGGATGCTCGGCGCGGACCGCGCCACAGAGACGCTCCTCCTGGTGTCGAAGCCGCCGGCGGCGGAGGTAGTGGACGAGCTCGCCGAGGCGGTTCCGGCAGGGATGCGGGTGGTGGCCGCATTCGTGGGCTGGAACGGCGGTGAGGCGCCGTTCGAGGTGCACTCGACCCTCGAAGCGGGCGCTCTTGCCGCCGGTGGTGCCGACGCACCGGAGATGGGCGAGCTCGAGGCGGAGGTCGATCGCGCCCGCTCGCGAACCGCGGGGCGGGGGGTCGTCGGGCTGTACTCGGGCGGCTCGCTCGCGCACGAGGCGGCGACGATCCTGGAACCGGAGCTCGGGCCGCTCGGGGGGAACGTCGGCCGAGGCCGCGGGAACGGCGCCGGCCACGCGATCTTCGATCTCGGCGACGGCGCCTACACGCGCGGCCGGCCGCACCCGATGCTCGACCTCGACGTGCGGCGTCGAGATGCTCGAGGAGGAGGCCGCGGACCCCCGCGTCGGCTGCGTGCTCCTCGACGTGGTGCTGGGCCACGGCGCCCATCTCGACCCGGCCGCTGAGCTCGCGCCGGGAGTGGAGCGGGCGGCGGCCGATGGGCTGGTGGTCGCCCGCGTCTGCGGCACACGCGACGACCCGCAGGACGGACCGCGCCAGGAGGCCACGCTTCGAGAGGCGGGGGCGTTGATAGCGCCCTCGAACGCGTGCGCGGCCCGGCTTGCGCTGAGGGCGGTGCGATGAGCCCGCTTCGAGTCGCCATGCTGACGTACTCGCTGCGCCCGCGCGGCGGCGTGGTGCACGCGCTGGAGGTCTCGGAGGCGCTGGCGCGCCGCGGCCACCGCGTCGAGCTGTTCGCGCTGGGCCGGCCCGGCGAGCGCTTCTTCCGCGATCCGGTCGTGCCGGCGCACGTTGTTCGCCACGAGCCGCTCGACGGCCCCTTCGACGAGCGGGTGTGGGCGATGCTCGCCGCCTATCGCGACGGTCTGGCCGAGCAGCTCGCGGATGGCGGCTTCGACATCGTCCACGCTCAGGACTGCCTGTCGGCGAGCGCTGCGCTCGAACTGCGAGAGCTCGGCGCCGTGCGGCATGTGATTCGCACCGTCCACCACGTCGACGACTTCAGCTCGCACTCGCTGGTGGAGTGTCAGAAGCGTTCGATCGTTTCGCCCGACGCCGTGCTGTGCGTGTCGGAGCCGTGGAGCGCCCGGCTCGCGAGAGAGTTCGGCGTGCGGGCGACGACAGTGGGCAACGGCGTCGACGCGGACCGCTTCAGGCCACCACGGACGCCCGAGGAGCGACGAAGTGATCGCGACGCCGCCGGACTCGACGGCCGCCTCACGGTCCTGACGGTCGGCGGGATCGAGCCGCGCAAGGGCTCGCTCACCCTGCTCGAAGCGTTCGCGCGGCTGCGCGAGCTCGTGCCGGAACGCGATCCGCTCCTCCTCCTCGTGGGCGGCGCGACCCTGTTCGACTACCGCGAGGAGCTCGACCGCTTTCGCGGCCGCACGGACGAGCTCGGGATGGGCCCCCACCTGCGCCTGGTCGGCACCCTGCCGCCCGGTGAGCTGGAGCGCCTCTACCGCGCGGCCGACCTGTTCGCGTTCCCCTCGGTGAAGGAGGGGTTCGGCCTCGCGCCCCTGGAGGCGCTCGCGGCGGGACTGCCCGTGGTCGCGTCCGACCTGGACGTGTTCCGCTCCTTCCTCCGCCACGACAGAACCGCCCTGCTCACGCCGGTGGGCGACAGCGAGGCGCTGGCCGTCGCGCTGGCCCGCCTGGCACGCGAGCCGGCAGCGCGAGAGCGGCTGCGCCGCTCCGCGCGCCCGATCGTGGCGGCCCACACGTGGGACGCGTCCGCCGCCGCGCACGAGCGCGCCTACCGGGCCTTCCTGTCCGCCCGGCACGCGGTGGAGCGGTAGCGACGGTGGCCGAGCGCCTCGAGGTAACTGCGGATTGGCTCGGCGGCTACAAGGCGCTGGTCAACGCGCGCGGCCACGAGATCGCGGATAGACGAGCCGGAGTCCGCCGGCGGCGGCAACACGGGCATGATGCCGACCGAGGTGTTCTGCGCGGCGGTGGCGAGCTGTTACTGCCTGGCCCTCGCGCACGTTGCTCGCAAGCGGTCGCTCGAGTTGCCCGGGCTGTCGGTAACGGCGCGCGCCGAGCGCGCCGGCAGCGAGCTGCGCTACGGCCGCCTGGTCGTCGAGGCCAAGGCAGACGTGCCAGACGAGCGACTCGCCGCACTCATCGAGCCGGCGCGACGGTGCTGCTGGGTCTCGAACACGCTCTCCCGCGGGCTCGAGCTCGAGTACCGTTACACTTCAGTAGACGCCCGTTCACCACAGTAGACGAGCACGAAATGCTCGAGAATCGCGCCGAGCTTGATCTAGTTCTACGGCGGCCGAAGGGACTCGGCTGGGTGCTCGCACGCCACGCTTACGGCATGGGTCGCTGGGTTGACCTCTTCGCCGTCAGGATTCCCGCGGTCTCCGACCCTCGGCGCAAGGAGCTTGTGGCCCGCCTGGTGGCGGACAACGCGCGGCACATGGTGCTCTTTCGCGACCGTGCCGTGGCGCCACGGCGTCGATCCCGACGCCTACAGCTGCCCGCCGGCTGGAGAGGTGATATACGAGCGTCTCGCCGAACTCGACCTCGACCAGTCGATCGCGTACGCCCTCGGATCGCTCGAGCACTTCGCCGAGCTGCTGGGCGCCTACGCAAACGCAGCCGACGGAGACGACGCCGCGGTAATCGACACGGTCCTCGCGGAAACGCGGCAGACGATCGCGCTGCTACGTCCGCTGGTGGCGGACGTGACCTCACCCCTGACCGGCGAGGCGCACGAGCGCTACCGCAGGCGCGAGCTCATCGAGACGCCGCTGTACGCACATGCAGGCTGAGGCCGAGGCGGCAGCCCCGAGCTTCGCCGAGTTACAGCGCGACCTCTCCCCCGGCTCTCCCCGCGCCTGGCGCTTCGCCGCTCTGGCACTTGCCTCGCGGGCGGGCGCCCTGCTGAGCGACGGGCTGCGCATCGGCCACGCACACGGCTTCGACTCCGGCCCCTTCATGGCCCACGTCTACGCAGACAGGCCGGCCGGCCGCACGGCCCTCGGGCGCCGTGTCGACGGCCGCCTGCTTGCGCGGCGCACCTGCCGCGCGTTTCGGGAAGTGCGCGCGCTGGCCGAGCAGGCGGTGCTCGACGCCATCGACGCCCATCCGGACCGGGCGCCGGTGATCGCAGACCTGGCGGCCGGCCCGGCGCCCTATCTGCTCGAGGCGATCGCGCGCCGGCCGGGCGCCCGCGCGCTCGTATGCGACATCGACCCCGCCGCCCTGGCCCAGGCCGAGGCCGCCGCGAAGCGGCTCGGTGTGGAGGACCGCGTGCGCGCGATCCGCGCAGATGCCTTCGACCGCGAGGCGCTCAGGTCGCTCGATCCGAGGCCCGACATCGTTGTGGAGCTGGGCCTGTACGGCATCTACCACGACGACACGCTCATCGAGCGGCACCTGCACGACCTCGCCGAGCTCGTGGGGCCGGCGCAGATCGTGCTGAACGTCCAGACGCGAGAACCCTGAGATCGAGTACATCGCCCGCGTCTGGCGCGACCACCGCGGCGGGCGCTGCGTGTGGCGCCTTCGCCCCGCCGGGCTGCTGCTGGGCTGGGCGGCCGCCGCGGGGTATGTCCCCGGCTCCGTCACCGCGGATAGTGAGCGGATCTACCGCGTGGCGCGGCTTCGGCGCTCCGAACCGGAGCCCGAGTGACCAGCGTCCTGACCTGGACCGAGGCCGGGCTGCGCGAGGACGCGCTCGCCTCGGAGCGCCTGCGGCGGCTGAGCGCCAGCCACCACGGCATGTGGAACTACCTGACCTACCGCGACGCGATCGCGCTGGTGGGTCTAGACGCGGACGAGCTCTACCCGGCCGGGAGCACGCGACTCGACCCGTCCGTCTGGGCGGACCTCGGATGGCTCACCTGCTTCTGTGGGCCGCCGCCGGGCGCCGTCGAGGCAATGCGGGAAGCCGTCAGTGCGGAGGCGCTCAACCAGTACACGCCCGACCTGGTGGAGCCGCTGCGCGACGCCGCCGCGGAGCTCTTCGGCCGTGCACGGGACGGCTCGTTCGAGGTGGTCGGCACCGAGGGCGCCCAGGCCGGGCTCGCGCTGGCCCTGATGGCGTCGATCGATCCCGGCGACGAGGTCATCCTCGGGGACCCCGGCTACTTCCACCTTCCCTCCGCGGTGATCGCGGCGGGCGGCGTCCCGGTCCCGGTCCGGATCCGGCCCGAGGACGGCTTCCGGCTCGACCCCGACGCCGTGGCGGCCGCGATCGGCGAGCGGACACGGGCGATATGCGTCGTCGATCCGGTGAACCCGTACGGGACGTAGCCAGACGGTCGACGAGCTGGAGGCCCTCGCCCTCGCTGGCGGACCGCCACGGGCTGCTGCTTGCTGCACGACGTGACCCACGCGCCGCTGGCGCTCGAGCCCGCACTCGTCGTTCCGGCCGCTGCCGTCGCTCGCCCTGACCGACAACGCCGTGGCGCGTTCTGTCGGTCTCGCACTGCTGGGGGATGGCGGGTGCCCGGATCGGCTTCCTCGGCGGGCCGCCGGACTTCGTGCGCGGCTGCCTGCGGCTCAAGGCAGCGCTGACGCGGCTCAACACCAACCTCATCTCGCAGCACGGCGCGCTCGCTGCGCTGCGGGACCGCGACTACCTGCCGCGGGCCGAGCGCACGATTCGAGACAACCTCGCCCACCTGGAGCGAGACGCTCGCCGCGGTCGACGGCATGCGTCTGCCGGTGCGACCGGAGCGGGGGCTCGCCTGCGCGGTCGACGTGTCGGAAACGGGCGCGACGGCACAGGAGCTGATGGTCGCGCTGTTCGCTCGGCGGGTCGCCGTCTACCCCGGGGACGGGCTGGGCGACGCGATCGCCGCGTCGGCCATCCGGCTGAACCTCTCGAGGCCGGACGCCTGGGCGATGGAGCATCTGCGCGAGGTGCTGCCTGACGCCGTGGCCGAGGCGGCCGCCGGGCGCTGGCGCGAGCCGGTGGCACAGTTGCTGGAGCGCAGGGGCACGCCGCGCGCGACCCGGCTGGCGGCGATGATTCGCGATAGAGCGACCTGAGGAAGAGGAGCCGAACATGAGCGAGCGACTGCTTGTCATCGGTGGAGGGGGCGCCGGCACGGCAGCCTCCACCACCGCGAAGCGCGTGAACACCGACCTGCAGGTGACGGTCTTCACCGAGTTCGAGGACATCGCGTACTCGCCGTGCGGCATCCCGTACGTGCACGGGCGCGAGATCCGGAGTTCGAGGACCTGTTCCTGTCCACGGTCGAGCGCTACGTCGAGGAGGGGCTCGACATGCGGATGGAGACGGTGATCACGGACATCGACCTCGACCGCCGCACCGTGACCGCCCGCAACATGCACGAGGGATTCGACAAGCTCGTCCTGTGTACCGGGTTCGCCTGGGAGCAGCCCGACGTGCCGGGCGCCAACCTGGAGGGCCTCCACTACGTCAAGAACATCCGCCGGGCGATGGAGTTCGACAAGGAGCTCGACTCGGTCAAGCGCGCCGTCGTGATCGGCGGCATGTGGCTCGGCGTGGAGATGTCCGGAGGGCTTGCGCGCCGGGGAATCGAGGTGGACTTCATCGACGAGGGCCCGTGGCTGCTGAGCGAGCTCGCCGACCCCGACGTGGCCGAGCCCGCCCAGGAGGCGCTCGAGAAGCTCGGCGTGAGGGTGAGGATGGGCACCGCTCTCAAGGGCTTCGAGGGGTCGGACGGCCGCGTCCGGGCGGTGTCGACGTCAGCGGGTGAGCTGCCGTGCGACGTCGCAGTGATCTGCCTGCACAAGCTCCCGAACACGGCCCTCGCCGAGGCGGCCGGGATCCGGCTCGGCACCACCGGCGGCGTGGTGGTCGACGACCACATGCGCACGTCGGCGGACGGCGTGTGGGCCGCCGGCGACATGATCGAGGTGCCGCACGGGCTCTCGATGCTCCCGATTCGGGGGCTCACCGGCTCGCACGCCTACGCGCAGGGGCGGACGGCGGGCGCAAACGCGGCCGGGGACGACCGCGCCTACGACCCCGTGTGGATCCCGTGGGGCTTCATGTCCGGCGACTACACGATCGGAGGCTTCTCGATCGGCGAGACGCTTGCCGAGGCCATGGGCATCCCCTACGTCGTGGCGAGAGGAACGGGCGTCTCGCGGGCGCGCTACTTCCCGGGAGCCGCCAAGACGCACGTGAAGCTGCTCGCGGAGCCCGGCTCGCTGCGGCTGATCGGCGGCCAGCTACACGGCGGCGAGGGCATCAAGGAGCGGTGCGACTTCCTGGCCTTCGTAGCCAAGCGCGGCGCCACCCTGCACGACCTCGCGTGGATGGAGAACATCTACTCGCCGCCGATCGGGGCGCTCTTCGAGCCGATCCAGATCGCGGCCCAGAACGGCCTCGCCGAGCAGGCCCAGCGGGAGCGGGTGACGGCGTGACCGCCGCGGCCCGGCTTCGCGAGCGATCCGAGTACTTCCTACGGCTGGCGGCGATGGAGGATCAGCGCCGGCGCCACCCAGGCGCCACGACGCGACCGGCGCTCCCTCGCGGCGGCGTCTTCTGGCGCTTCGTATTCGTGCCGCTCTACCGGCGCGTGCCGTGGCACGTCAAGGCCCGCGCGATGCGCGCCCTGCGGATGACGGCCTCGGGCTGGCCGGAGGGACGAAAGCCCTTCGGTGAGCCCTGGCGCCCGCCCGGCGCGGGGGGCGACGGCAGGGTGTCGCGCTAGCGATCCCCCCACTTATCGTTGGGCTCCAAGCGGGCCCTCCTCGGCGGCGGTGTTGGGGCGGTTGAGAGGGTGAACCCCGAGGCCCTGCGCCACCCGTTCGCGCACGCGGGGTCCCCGTCCGCGTGAACCGGACGTGCATAACCTCCCGAACGCGCTCGTCGCCAGCCGCGCCCGGGAGGTTTTGACCGTCTACCGACCAAAACCTCCCGCTTTCGCCGGCGAGGGGCGCAGGCGTGAGGGTTTTAACGCCTCGCTCCCAAACCACACCCTTACCCGCCGGGTGAGGGGTGGGTAATTCCGATGCTCGTATGCGGTACTGGGATTACCCACCCCCCGCCTGCTTCGCTATCGATCCGCCCGACAGCGTCGGGAGAACTCCGGGTTAGTCCGCCCTAGACGGCGCCGTTCGCGTACGCGGCCCAGAGCATCAGCGTGGAGCCGGCGGCCAGCAGGACGGCGCCTGTCAGGGGCACGGTCTGGGCGCCGGTGGGGCGGGTCTTCTCGTGCACCGTCAGGGCGGTCAGCGCCGCCATCCAAATCAGCGAGACCGTTCCGGCCGCGAACATCACCAGCATCAGCGCCCAGCAGCAGCCCACGCAGAAGAGGCCGTGGCGGGCCCCCAGCGCGAAGGCGCCGCCGGTGCCGCGCCGGTAGTGCCGGCGCAGGAAGGACGCCGGGTGCCGGCACCCACGCAGGCACGCGTCCTTCAGCGGCGTGAACTGGAACGCCCCGGCCAGCAGCAGGACCGACGGGGCGATGGCCCAGTCGTTCTGAAGCAGCCACGGACTCGAGGCCACGAGCGCGTGCAGTGCCGCGTCGCCCCCAAAGGCCAGTAGCCCGAAGCCCGACCACACCAGCGCATAGGCGCCGACGAACGCCGCCATCGCGCGCGCACGGTCGGGGACCGCGTTCGACGCCACCGCGAACATCCTGACCATCGGCAGGCTCGACGGCAGCATCATCGCCGCGACCATGACCTGCCAACTGACCAGGAAGAGCAGCAGGGCGGGCCCGAAACCGGGCCCGCCCTCAAGCAGGCTGTCATGGTGCAACGAGCCCGCGAGGCCGCCCGCCTCGGCCACCACGGCAGCACCCCAAGCGGCTGCCACAGCAGCCAAGATCGGAGCCGGCACCCTTGTAACGGGCGCCGGCGCAAGAGTTGCGGTGGGAGGCGTCAAGCCGCCTCGCCGCGGTAGTCGATCATCCAGTCCGACTGGATCGCGTTGCGACCCTCGAATTCGTAGGTCCAGCCGTGCTCCGGCATGTTCACGGCAAAGCGCTCGGCCTTCCCGACCCAGGCCGGCGATCCCGGCACGGTCGAGAAGATCGAGTTCTGGAGCGTCGTGATGCTGCCATCCGGCCCGCGGTATGGCTCCATGATCGCGGTGACCTTGTCGCCGCCCACGGTCAGCGTGCCCCGGCCCTCGACAACCTCGTGCGAGATCGGCGCGCGCATGACGCCGAGCCGCTCGCTGACCAGCTGTGCCAGATCGGCGAGCGGGCCGCCGAGGTCGCCGGAGAAGGCATCGACGATCGCCTGAGCCTGCTGGTCGCTCGCTTGGTCGTCAACGAAAATGACTTGCTTCCAGTTCCCGGCCAGCACGTTGCCCGGGATGAACACCACGTTCGCGATGGTCAGTCCGCTCACGTCGATCCCGCGAATGGCGCCGGTGTCGAAGTGGTACGCGACAACGGAGCTGCAGCTGCCGTTGTCGGGATCCTCACCGATCCAGCAGGGGCAGAGCACGTCGCAGTTGCACGCCTCGAGGAGCGTGCCCTGGAACCGGTAGACCGACGCGGCCGATTCCGTCTGTACGGCCGTCTCAGCCGTGGACATCTGTCACCTCCTGGTCGCGTGTGGGGGGCCAAGCTCGGAAACGCGACCGGGCGCCAGCCTACGCCTCGCGCGCGTGAGAGTGAAGCCGTGCTGCTGGGCGCTAGCCTGCCGCCTCGATGGCCGACCTGCAGCCGCTCCGCACGCTTCGCTACGAGCCCGCAGCGGTCGGGTCCCTCGCCGACGTGATCGCCCCGCCGTACGACGTGATCGACGACGCCATGCGCGCCGAGCTCGCCGCTCGCAGCCCCTACAACGTCGTGCATGTCGACCTCCCGCGAAGCTACGACGAGGCCGCTGCGACCCTGAGCGACTGGCGCTCGGGCGGTGTGCTCGTCCAAGAGGACGAGCCGGCCGTGTGGGTGCTGCGCCAGGACTACACCGCCCCCGACGGCGCCGGCCGCAGCCGCACCGGGTTCTTCGCGCGCGTGCGCGTGGATGAGTACGGGCCGGGCCGAATCCGCCCGCACGAGCGCACCCACCCGGGCCCGAAGGAGGACCGGCTCAGGCTGACGAGGGCCACGCGCACCAACCTCTCGCCCATCTTCTCGCTGTTCCCCGACTCCGACGGCGTTGCCGAGCGTGCGATCACGCACATCACGGCGGCCGAAGCGTTCGCGACCGTGGGGGGCGACACGCTCTGGCGCTCGAGCAACGACGACCTGATCGCCGAGCTGCAGATGGCGCTCGCCGACGCCGAGCTCCTGATCGCCGACGGCCACCACCGTTACGAGACCGCGCGCGTATACGCCGACGAGGTCGGCGGCGAGGGCGACCACCGGTACGTGCTGATGCTGCTCTGTGCGCTGTCCGACCCCGGCCTGCTCGTCTTCCCCACGCACCGCCTGCTGACCGGGCTGAAGGACAACGCCGAGAAGCAGATCGCCATCCGGGACGTGCTCCGGGGCAACTTCGAGATCGAGGAGCTCGGCGACACCTCCCAGCTCGAGCCCCCCGCCGGGGACGGGCGCGTCGCGTTCGGCTACATGGACTCGTTCTTCAAGCGCCCCTTCCGCGTGACGCTGAAGGACCAGGCGATCGCCGACCGCACGCTCTCCGGCATGCCCGAGCCCTACCGCCGCCTCGACACGGCCGTCCTCGAGTCCCTAGTCCTGCGCGGCGCGCTCGGCATGTCCGAGGACGACATCTCCCACCTGCGCGGGCTCCACTACTCCAAGGACCTCGACGACGCCATCGAAGCGGTTGCGTCCGGGCGCGCGGACGCGGGCTTCTTCATGCGCGCCACGCCAGTGGAGCAGGTCCGCGAGGTGGCGGCCACGGGCGAGTCGATGCCGCCCAAGTCGACCTACTTCTACCCCAAGGTCCCAACCGGTCTGGTCTTCAACCCGCTGGCGTAAACAGATCTACGGCGCGTGCAAGTGTGTGGATCTCGCGTTCGTTCAGTGGGTGGATGCACCGGCGCCCCCGCCCCCCGCGGCGCCTCCTACTCACACTGGTGGCGCTTCCGGCCCTCGCCTTCCTCACGGCGCAGATCGTGCTGGCGGCGCCACCTACCGCGGGCTTCACAATCTCCGACACCACGCCGGTCCGTGGGCAGACGGTCGACTTCGACGCCGCGGTCACGGATTCCGACGGGGACACCGTCTCGTCCTACGAGTGGAACTTCGGCGACGGGACCACGGCCAGCGGCGAGAACGTCACCCACGCGTACTCAGGTCTGGGCGCCAAGACGGTGACATTGACGGTCACCGACTCCGCCAACGAGACCACGGTGGTCACCGATCAGGTGACAGTCGAGAATGCGCCGCCCAGCGCCTCCTTCTCGGTGTCGGACAACACGCCGGCGCGCGGCCAGCTGATCGGCTTCAATGCCACGGCGACGGATCCCGACGGCGACGCCCTCTCCTACGCGTGGGACTTCGGCGACGGGACCACCGGTAGCGGCGAGAACGTCACCCACGCGTACCCGGCGAATACAAGCCTCGGCGCCAAGACCGTGACGCTGACGGTGACCGACTCCGCCAGCGGGACGACTGTGGTGACCGACCAGGTGACAGTCCAGAACGCCCCGCCGACCGCGAGCTTCACGATCTCCGACGACACGCCGGCCCGCGGCCAGACGATCGCCTTCAACGCCACGGCGACGGATCCCGACGGCGGGACGCTCTCGTACGCGTGGAACTTCGGCGACGGCACCACCGCCAACGGCCAGAACGTCACCCACGCCTACCCCGCCGCGACAGCCCTCGGCGCCAAGACCGTGACGCTGACGGTCACCGACTCCGCCAGCGGGACGACTGTTGTGACCGACCAGGTCACAGTCCAGAACGCCCCGCCGACCGCGAGCTTCACGATCTCAGACGACACGCCGGCCCGCGGCCAGACGATCGGATTCAACGCCACCGCGGCGGATTTCGACGGCACGATCGCCTCCTACCAGTGGAACTTCGGCGACGGCACCACAGCAAACGGCGAGAACGTCACCCACGCGTACCCGGCGAACACCAGCCTCGGCTCAAAGACCGTGACCCTGACGGTCACCGACTCCGCCAACGAGACCACCGTCGTGAGCGACAAGGTGACCGTCCAGAACGCGAAACCCACTGCGAGCTTCACGATCTCCGACACCACGCCGGTCCGAGGGCAGACGATCGGCTTCAACGCTACCGGGACGGATTCCGACGGGAACATCTCTTCCTACCGCTGGGACTTCGGCGACGGCACCACCGCCACCGGCCAGAACGTCACCCACGCCTATACCGCCGCCACCAGCCTCGGCACCAAGACCGTGACGCTGACCGTCACCGACTCCGCAAACGAGACCACCGTCGTGACCGGTCAGGTCACCCTCCAGAACGCACCACCGACCGCGAGCTTCACGATCTCGGACAGCACGCCGGCGCGAGGGCAGACGGTCAGCTTCAACGCCACGGCGACGGATTTCGACGGCACGATCGCCTCCTACCAGTGGAACTTCGGCGACGGCACCACCGCCACCGGCCAAAACGTCACCCACGCCTACCCCGCCGCGACAGCGCTCGGCGCCAAGACCGTGACCCTGACCGTCACCGACTCCGCCAGCCAGACGACGGCGGTGACCGACCAGCTGACAGTCCAGAACGCGCCACCGACCGCGAGCTTCACGATCTCCGACGACACGCCGACGCGAGGCCAGTCGATCGGATTCAACGCCACCGCGGCGGATTTCGACGGCACGATCGCCTCCTACCAGTGGAACTTCGGCGACGGCACCACCGCCACCGGCCAAAACGTCACCCACGCCTACCCCGCCGCGACAGCCCTCGGCGCCAAGACCGTGACCCTGACCGTCACCGACTCCGCCAACGAGACGACGGCGGTCACCGACCAGGTGACCGTCCAGAACGCACCGCCGACCGCGAGCTTCACGATCTCCGATACCACGCCGGCCCGCGGCCAGTCGATCGCATTCAACGCCACCGCGACGGATTTCGACGGCACGATCGCCTCCTACCAGTGGAACTTCGGCGACGGCAGCACCGCCACCGGGCAGAACGTCACCCACGCCTATCCGGCGAATACAAGCCTCGGCGCCAAGACGGTGACCCTGACGGTCACCGACTCCGCCAACGCGACCACGGCGGTGACCGACCAGGTGACAGTCCAGAACGCAGCGCCAACCGCGAGCTTCACCATCTCCGACGACACGCCGGCGCGAGGCCAGTCGATCGCCTTCAACGCCACCGCGACCGACTTCGACGGCACGATCGCCACCTACCAATGGAACTTCGGCGACGGCACCACCGCCACCGGCCAGAACGTCACCCACGCCTACGCCGCAAACACAGCCCTGGGCACCAAGACCGTGACGCTGACCGTCACCGACTCCGCAAACGACACCACGGCCGTGACCAAACAGCTGACAGTCGAGAACCGGCCGCCGACAGCCTCCTTCTCGGTGTCGAACACCACACCCGCGCGAGGCCAGTTGGTCGGCTTCAACGCGACAGCCACGGATCCCGATGGCGACGCCCTCTCCTACGCCTGGAACTTCGGCGACGGCGCCACCGCCAGCGGCCGGGACGTCGCCTACGCGTACCCCGCCAACACAACCCTCGGCGCCAAGACCGTGACCCTGACGGTCACCGACTCCGCCAGCGGGACGACGGTGGCCACCAAGGAGGTGACCGTTCGCAACGCGCTACCGACGGCGAGCTTCACGATCTCCGACGACACACCGGTCCGAGCCCAGACGATCAGCTTCGACGCGACGGCCACGGATTTCGACGGGAGCATCAGCTCCTACCACTGGAACTTCGGAGACGGCACCACAGTCAACGGCCGGAACGTGAGCCACGCGTACTCCGGGCTCGGCACCAAGACGGTGACGTTGACCGTGACCGACTCCGCCGGCGAGACGACGGTGGTCACCGATCAGCTCACGGTCGAGAACCGGCCGCCGACCGCCTCCTTCTCGGTATCGAACACCACACCGGCCCGAGGCCAGCTCGTCGGCTTCACCGCGACAGCCACGGACCCCGATGGCGACGCCCTCTCCTACGCCTGGAACTTCGGAGACGGCACGACCGGCAGCGGCGCGAACGCGACGCACGCCTACCCCGCCACCACAACCCTCGGCGCAAAGACCGTGACCCTGACGGTCACCGACTCCGCCAACGGGACGACCGTCGCCACCAAGGAGATGACCGTTCGCAACGCGCTACCGACGGCGAGCTTCACGATCTCCGACGACACACCGGTCCGAGGCCAGACGATCAGCTTCGACGCCACGGCGACGGATCCCGACGGGAGCATCAGCTCCTACCAATGGAACTTCGGAGACGGCACCACAGCCAACGGCCAGAACGTCACCCACGCCTACGCAGCCGCCACGGCGCTCGGCGCCAAGACCGTGACCCTGACTATCACCGACTCCGCCGGCGAGACCACCGCCGTGACCGACCAAGTCACCGTCCAGAACGCCAAACCAACGGCCAACTTCACGATCACCAACAAGACACCGGTCCGAGGCCAGACGATCAGCTTCAACGCAACAGCGTCGGACCCCGATGGGAGTATCACCGCCTACCACTGGAACTTCGGCGACGGCACTACAGCCAACGGCCAGAATGTGTCCCACGCTTACGCCGCCGCCACGGCACTCGGCGTCAAGACCGTGACGCTGACCGTTACCGACTCCGCCGGCGAGACCGCCGCCGTGACCGACCAGGTCACCGTCCAGAACGCGAAGCCAACCGCGAGCTTCACGATCTCCGATGACACACCGGTCCGCGGCCAGACGGTCAACTTCAGTGCCACGGCGACGGATCCCGACGGGAGCATCAGCTCCTACCACTGGAACTTCGGCGACGGCACGACGGCCAACGGCCAGAACGTGTCCCACCCGTACTCAGCCCTCGGCACCAAGACGGTGACGCTGACCGTCACCGACTCCGCCAACGACACCACGGCCGTGACCAAACAGCTGACAGTCGAGAACCGGCCGCCGACAGCCTCCTTCTCGGTGTCGAACACCACACCCGCGCGAGGCCAGTTGGTCAGCTTCAACGCGACAGCCACGGATCCCGATGGCGACGCCCTCGCCTACGCCTGGAACTTCGGCGACGGGACGACCGGGAGCGGCGCGAACGCGACGCACGCCTACCCCGCCAACACCACCCTCGGCGCCAAGACCGTGACCGTGACGGTCACCGACTCCGCCAACGGGACGACGGTGGCCACCAAGGAGGTGACCGTCCAGAACGCACCGCCCAAAGCCGCCTTCTCCGTGTCGGACAGCACTCCCGACATCGGCCAGACCGTCACCTTCAACGGCTCGGCCTCGTCGGACTTCGACGGACCGATCGCCGACACCGACCACGACTGGGATCTCGACGGCAACGGGACGTTCGAGAGTACGGGCAAGACCCCAAGCCATTCCTATTCGTCGGCCGGGCCGGTGACCGTGAGGCTCCAAGTGACCGACTCACTCGGTGCGAGGGAGACGGCGACCCAGACCATCACCGTCAACAACAACGTCACTCCGACCGCCGTCGTCACCGTCTCACACGTGGACGAGCCGGGCGGCGCGCCGGGAGTGGTGGACGTCGGCGAGACCGTCACCTTCAACGGCTCAGGGTCCAATGCCGGCGAGCCCAACGACACCATCACGACGCACGAATGGGATCTGGACGGCATCGCGGGCACCGGACCCGGCGGCTTCGAGGTCAACACCGGCACGGCGGCCGCCGCCAGCCGAACTTACTCGACGCCCGGGCCGGTAATCGTGACACTCCGGGTGACCGATTCGAACGGCGGGACGCACAGCACGTCCCGGACAATCACGGTCAACAACACCCCCCCGACCGCCGCCGTCGCGATCTCACATGTGGACTCCCAGGGAGGGACACCGGGCGTGGCGGACGTCGGCGAGACCGTCAGCCTCGACGGCTCAGCCTCCAATCCCGGGGAGCCGAGCGACAGCATCAGCAGATACGAGTGGGACCTCGACAATGACGGGCTGTTTGACGACGCCGCCGGGCCGGTCGCATTCGCCACCTTCGCGACGGCCGGCTTCCACAACCTGAGCCTGCGCGTGACCGACTCTAGGGGGGCGAGCTCCACCGTCACGAGCGGGGTGACCGTGCGCGCCCTGCCGCCGCCGCCACCGCCTCCGCCGCCCCCGCCGCCTACGCCGCCGGAGGTCCTCAACAGCGTTGTGATCAGGATCAAGGGCACCGTGCTGGGCAATTTCACGAAGGTGAATCGGCTGCTCGTCCGGGCGCCCCAAGGCGCGAACGTGCTGGTTCGCTGTCGTGGCAAGTCCTGCCCGAAGAGGGCGTCCCAGGCGTCACAGCTGTCCATGGGACGGCAGCTGCGCTTCAAGCACCTCGAGCGCAGGATGCGTCCGGGCACGCGGATCACCGTGCAGGTCACCAAGCCGGGTTTCGTCGGCAGGGTGACGACGTTCAGCATCCGCAAGGGAGCGGCGCCCAAGCGCGCGGATCTCTGCTTGCCACCCGGCGCGAAGACTGCCACCTCCTGTCCCGGGTGGTGAGGCAAGCTCCGGGCGGGGCGCGGGTAGCATCCGCCGCCGGGTGAAGATCTACACGCGCAAGGGCGACGACGGCACCACCGGCCTCTGGTACGGCGGTCGCGTTCCCAAGTACGCCGGCCGGCCCGAGGCCTACGGCTCGGTCGACGAGGCCGCCTCCGCCCTCGGGCTCGCCCGGAGTGCCGCGGACCGCGGCGGCGAGCTGCACGCCGACATCCTCAGGGTGCAGAACGAGCTGTTCGTCGCGGGCGCCGAGCTGGCCACGGCGCCGGAGGCCGCGGGCCGGCTCGAGGAGGGCGTCTCGAAGGTCACTGCGGACATGGTCGAGCGGCTCGAGGCCGACATCGACCGCTACATGGACCGCGTGGACCTGCCGCCCAAGTTCACCATCCCCGGCGGGACCGAGCTGTCGGCGCGGCTCGACGTTGCCCGGGCCGCTGTGAGGCGCGCCGAACGCCGGGTAGCAGCACTGAACGACGATGGCGACCTGGCGGACGACACCGTGCTGACCTATCTGAACCGGCTCTCCGACGCGCTCTTCGCGATGGCGCGCTTCGCCGACGAGCCCGAGCCTGAGCTGTTCGAGGGGAGAGGATGAGAGCGACTTCGCGCCGCGTGGACGAACGGCTCGAGCAGGATGTCGAGGTCCGCAAGCACCACCTCACGGCGGACGAGCCGAAGGATCACGGAGGCCGCGACAGCGGACCGAGCCCGCAGGAGCTGCTCGCGGCCAGCCTGGCCTCATGCACCGCCATCACGATTGAGATGTACGCCCAGCGGAAGGGCTGGGACGTCGGCGAGATCACGGTGGACGTGGACTACGAGCCGGCCCAGCGCGGCTCGCCGACCCGCTTCAAGATGAACGTCGAGTTCCCCAAGGAGCTGCCCGAGGAACAGCGTGAGCGGCTCATGCAGATCGGCGCGAAGTGCCCCGTGCACCGCGCGCTCGAGGGCGAGGTCATGTTCGAGGAGACCGTGCAGCTCCGATAGGGGGGTGGCCCGGCGCTCCCACATCTGGAGCTCCCCGAACGCCCGGTAGCCCAGCCGCTCGTAGACCGGGCGGCCCAGACTCGTGGCCACCAGCGTGCTCGTGTCGAGATCGCGTTCGGCGGCGTCGGAGAGCGCGTGGGCCAGCAGCTTGCCGGCGATGCCTCGGCCGCGCGCCTCCGGCACCACCGCCACCATCTCCACGTCGGCGTTCCCGTCGTGGTCGACGACGACCAGGCAGCCCGCCGGGCGGCCGTCGACGCGCGCCACGTAGGTGGCCAACGCGTCGCGCGGCAGCCCGGCCAGCGCGCGCGTGAAGGAGTCCGTACCGAACGCGTAGGAGCGATCGTTGAGCGGGCCGACATCGGCGGGGTCGCCCTCGGCGGTCCAGTCGTCGAGCGCGTCGGGCGGCGGGCGCTCGATCCGGCTCAGCTCCATGGCCATCACCGCGGGCGAGGCGTCGATCGCGTGCCCGGCGCCCTCGAGCACCTCGCGGGCCTGCTCGTCGTGGGGCGGCACCCACACCGTCCAGGCGGCGCCGATCTCCGCGTAGGTCGCGGCAATCTCGTCGTAGGCGCCGGCGAGCGCTGTCGCGTCGTCGTAGATGACCGAGTTCACCACGGCCCGCTCGGGGACGGCCGGCACCACCGTGGCCGTGGCGCCGTCACGGTCGATGATCCGGGCGCCGGGCGACGCGCCCGCTACCAGGCGATGCCACTGCCGCATTCCGCCGAGGAGCACGTCCCACATGCTCAGGCGAGGGTGGCGCCGGCCGCCCGCAGCTCCTCGAGCGCACGGTCTGAGTCCCCCGGCTCGACGTCGATCCCGCGGATGCCCCCGCGGTCGATCGTCACGCGGAAGCCCCGGGTCAGCGCATCCGCGGCGGTGTGTCTGACGCAGTAGTCAGTGGCCAGACCGACCACGGTCACCTCGTCGATCTCGTGCTCGCGGAGGACCGACTCGAGGTCCGTCTCCTCGAACCCGGAGTAGCCCTCCAGGTGGGGCTCGTAGCCGGCGTTCACGACCACGTCCACCGCCTCGGGCGGGAGAGAGGGATGCAGCTCGGCGCCCCACGACCCCTGCACGCAGTGCGGTGGCCAGGGCCCGCCCTGCTCCTTGAACGATCCGTGGTCGGCCGGATGCCAGTCGCGCGTGGCCACCACGAGGCCGAAGTCGCCGGAGGCAAGCAGCTCGTTCACGCGGCCGGCGATGGCGTCGCCGTCCGGCACGGCCAGCGCGCCGCCGGCCGTGAAGTCGTTCTGGAAGTCGATGATCAGGAGGGCACGCCCCACGTCTCGATAATAGGCCCGTGAGGGAGTACCTACTCACCCACGAGGAGGCGGCCGCGATGGACGCCCCCGGCACCAAGGACGCGGCGGTGCTGGTGCCGCTGCACGGCGACCCGCTCACCGCCGTGTTCACCGAGCGGCGCGCCGACCTGCGTCGCCACGCCGGCGAGATCTCGTTCCCCGGCGGCCGCCAGGACGAGCCCGACGAGGACCTGCGCATGACTGCGCTGCGGGAGGCCGAGGAGGAGATCGGCCTGCCGGCCGCCGAGGTCGAGCTGGTGGGAGCGCTGCCGCCGGTCGGGACGTTCGTGACCGGCTACCGCATCTACCCATTCGTCGGCCGGGTCGAGCACCGGGCGTGGACTCCGCAAGAGGCGGAGGTCGCACAGATCCTCGAGTTCTCCCTGCCCGACCTCGTGGCCGGGCACGAGATGAAGCGGCTCATTCGCAAGGGGGTGCCGATCAAGACACCCACCTACACGGTCGACGGACACCTCATCTGGGGCGCGACCGGACGGATCGTGCAGTCCCTGCTGGAGCGCTTGGCGCCTTTGATCTAGGCGACAGGATGTCGCCCTTCCGATCAGGACGCGGGCAGGATGCCCGCGGAGCTACACATCCTTCTCGATCGGCACGTTGACGAGGTTGCCCCACTCGGTCCACGAGCCGTCGTAGTTCTTGACGTCGTCGTTGCCGAGCAGCTCGTGCAGCACGAACCAGGTGTGCGCCGAACGCTCGCCGATGCGGCAGTAGGCGATGATCGGGTTGCCGTCGATCACGCCCTTCGAGGTGTACAGCTCGCGCAGCTCGTCGGCCGACTTGAAGGTCCCGTCCTCCCGCACCGCCTGGGCCCAGGGCACCGAGGCGGCGCCGGGGATATGCCCGGCGCGCTGGGCGCCCTCCTGCTCGTAGCCGGCCATCGCGATCAGCTCGCCCGAGTACTCCTGCGGCGAGCGCACGTCCACGAGGCGCTTGCGTTGGTCGAGCGCCGCGAGCACCTCGTCGCGCTTGGCCCGGATGGCGGCGTCACCCTCCTGCGCGGTGAACTGCTGGGGCTCGAACGAGGGCACGTTGGTGCTGGTAGGCCGGCCCTCCGAGATCCACTTCTCGCGCGGGCCGTTCATCAGCCTGACGTTCTCGTGGCCGTAGTAGCGGAGGTACCAGTAGGTGTACGCCGCGAACCAGTTGTTGCGATCGCCGTAGAGCACGATCGTGTGGTCGTTTGACACGCCGCGGCCGCCGAACAGCTCGCCGAACTCCTGGGGGCCCAGGAAGTCGCGCTTGACCTGGTCCTGAAGGTCCTTCTTCCAGTCGAAGCCGATCGCGCCGGGGATGTGCGCCTCGGCGTAGAGGGCCGGGTTCTCGTCGACCTCGACGATGCGGACCGAGTCGTCGTTCAGATGGTCCTCCACCCACTGCGTCTCAACCAGGACGTCCTTCGCGTAGTCGGCCACGGGAGCTCCTCTTGCTTCGGGGGAAAGTCTTCAAACGCGCTCGGGATTGCCCGCATTTCTATCAGGCAGCAGCAGGCGCTCGACCGCGCCTGTCATCGCCGCCAGCCAGGCCCGCGGGTCGCCCGGGTCCGCCTCCACGATCTCCGCCGGGATGCTCCAGGTGGCGGACGCCTCGCGGACCGCGGCCGCGCCGCTCGCCAGCAGGGTCGGTTCCACACTGCCGCTCGCCTCGTAGACCACGGCGCGCACCGGCGTGTCGACGAGACGCTCGAGCAGGGTGCGGAGGCGCGGGCCGTGCAGGCCGGCCGCCGCACCTCCTCCGGCGCTCCCCATCAGCCAGCAGGCCACGCTCACGCCGTGAAGCTGGGCCATCAGGGTGCCGAGCCGGTCCGGATCGGCCACGACGGCCTCCGCCCCGGCGGCTTCGATCTCGGCCAGGCGCTCGGGGTCGCGCGTGGTACCGCGCACGGCGTGGCCGGCGGCGGACAGCTCCCGCGCGAGCGCCCTGCCGCGGCAGCCGCAGCCCACGATCAGGACACGCGCCACTCAGTCGCCGCGCGCCCGCCGGCGCAGCTCCTCGCGCCAGCGCTCGTCCTCCGCCACCTGGGCGCGGATGTCGGCCTCCGTCCGCTCGGCCCGGCCGCTGGCCCGGCGCCGCGCGTTCTGCGCCTCGAGCATCTGGTCCACGTCGTCCAACTCGAGCTCGGCCTCCACCTCCGGGGACCGGGTGGGACGCCAGTCGACCTGCTCGGCGCCCGACCCGGGGTACCACCTGCCAAGCGCCAGGAACACCGCGAACGCGAACACGAAGCCGAACAGGACGAAGACAGCGAACTCGTCCACGGGGCCGAGTGTACGCTCCGCGGGCACATGATCGACTTCGAACTCACCGACGAGCAGCGGCTGATACGCGAGACCGCGCGCGACTTCACCGACCGCGAGATCGTCCCGCGCGCCCGCGACAACGATCGCAACGAGCACTTCGATACCGAGCTCGTCCAGAAGATCGCCGACATGGGGTTCTTGGGGGCGATCGTGCCGGAGCAGTACGGCGGGCGCGACGTGGACTACCGCACCTACGCCCTGATCGTCGAGGAGATCGGACGCGGCTGCTCGGCGATGCGCACCGTGGTGTCCGTGGTGACCTCGCTCGTCTGCTCCTCGATCGTCCGATGGGGCACGGAGGAGCAGAAGCAGGAGTGGCTGCCGCAGCTGTGCACCGGCGAGGCGCTCGGCTGCTTCGGCCTGACCGAGCCCGACACCGGCTCGGACGCCTCCAACCTGAAGACGCGCGCCGAGAAGGTGAACGGCGGCTGGCGCATCACCGGCGGCAAGATGTGGATCTCGTTGGGGAACTACGCGAAGCTCGCGCTGGTCTTCGCGCAGACGGACCCAGAGAAGAAGCACCGCGGTATCGCGTGCTTCCTGGTCCCCACCGACGCCGAGGGCTTCTCGACCCAGGAGATCCACCACAAGCTCGGCCTGCGCGGGTCGGACACGGCGGAGCTGTCGCTCGACGGCGTCGAGGTGCCCGACTCGGCGCGCATGGGCGAGGTCGGCGACGGCTTCAAGATCGCGATGAGCGCGCTCGACTCGGGTCGCTACAGCGTGGCCGCCGGCTGCGTCGGCATCTGCCAGGGATGCCTGGATGCATCTGTCGCGTACTCGAAGGAGCGCACGCAGTTCGACCGCCCGATCGCCTCCTTCCAGCTGGTGCAGGAGATGCTCGCCGACATGGTGGTGGAGACCGAGGCCGCTCGCGGGCTCGTCTGGCGCGCCGGATGGCTGAAGGATGAGGGCAAGCCGAACACCACGGAGACCTCGGTCGCCAAGCTCTACGCGACAGAGGCCGCTGTCAAGTGCGCCAACTCAGCGATCCAGGTGCACGGCGGCTCTGGCTACGTGGACGACTATCCCGTCGAGCGCTACCTGCGCGACGCGCGCGTGACCACGCTCTACGAGGGCACCTCGCAGATCCAGAAGCTGATCATCGGGCGCGCCGTGACCGGCGTGAACGCGCTCGTGCCGTGAATCTCATCCTCGCCGAGGAGCGCGGGCCCGTCGGCCTCGCGCGCCTCAACCGTCCCGACGCGCGCAACGCCCTCTCCCCGGAGCTGATGGAGGAGCTGGCGGCGCTCCTCGAGCGCTGGGACGAGGACCCCGACGTCCGCTGCATCGTCATCGCCGGCGGCGACGAGTGGTTCGCCGCCGGCGCGGACATCAAGACGATGGCGCAGCGGAGCTTCCAGGAGGTGCTGACCTCGCCCGCCGCGCGCTTCTGGCCGCGAGTGGCCGCACTGCGCACCCCGCTGATCGCCGCGGTGTCCGGCTACGCGCTCGGCGGCGGGTGCGAGCTGGCGCTGGTGTGCGACATGATCGTGGCCTCCGAGTCGGCCGAGTTCGGGCAGCCGGAGATCCTGCTGGGGATCGTCCCGGGCGGCGGCGGGACGCAGCGGCTCGCGCGCGTGATGGGCAAGCAGCGCGCGATGGAGCTGGTGCTGACCGGGCGCCGCATCGACGCCGCCGAGGCGGCGCGGCTCGGGATCGTCAACCAGGTCGCCCCGGCCAAGAGCTGGCTCGACGCGGCCCTCGAGCTGGCCGACGTGGTGGCCGCCCGCCCGCCGCTCGCGACGCGGCTCGCGAAGCAGGCCGTGCTCGCAGCCGAGGAGACGCCGCTGTCGGCTGGGCTCGACCAGGAACGGCGCCTGTACGAGCTGGCGATGGCCACCGAGGACCGCGTGGAGGGCATGAACGCGTTCCTCGAGAAGCGCAGGCCGGAGTTCCGCGGGCGGTGAGCCCCGCGGCGGGCCGCCCCCCGGCCACGCTCGGCGTCGTCGGCGCCGGCACCATGGGTGCGGGGATCTGTCAACTCGGATGCGCATCGGGGATGACAGTCGTCCTGCACGACCCCGTGGAGGACGCCCTCCGGCGCGGCGCCGAACGCGTCGAGGCGGGCCTGCGGAAGTGGATCGACAAAGGCCGCGCGGGCGACGACTCGCTCGAGCGGCTTCGCCCGGCCGCCGCGCTCGACGAGCTCGCCGCGTGCGAGCTCGTGATCGAGGCGGCGCCGGAGCGCGCGGACCTGAAGCGCGAGCTGTTCGCTTCGCTTTCGCGAGGTCTGCGGCCCGGATGCGGTGCTCGCCACGAACACCAGCTCGATCCCGGTGACGTCGCTGGCGGGCGCCGCCGAACGGCCCGAGAACGTCGTCGGGATGCACTTCTTCAACCCGCCGCCCCTGATGAAGCTGCTGGAGGTAATTCGCGCCGATCAGACGGGCGAGCGGGCCCTCGAGGTGGCGCGGGCGGCGGGCGAGGCGATGGGCAAGGAGGTGATCCTCGCCGCCGACGGGCCGGGCTTCCTCGTCAACCGCTGCGGCCGCCCGTTCAACGGCGAGGCGCTGCGGCTGCTGCAGGAGCGGATCGCCTCGCACGAGCAGATCGACCGGATCTGCCGCATGGGCGGCGGCTTCCGGATGGGCCCGTTCGAGCTGATGGACCTGGTCGGCGTGGACGTGGGCTACGAGGTGGCGAAGTCGTTCACGGAGCTTTCCTTCGGCGAGCCGCGCTGGAGGCCGAACCCGATCCAGGCGCGCATGGTGGCCGCCGGCCGGCTGGGCCGGAAGACGGGCCGCGGTTACTACGACTACACGGGCGAGGGGCGGTACCGGCCGGAGGACCCGGAGCCGGCGGGTGCGGGCGCCGAAGCGGCGGGGGCGGGCACCCTCATCGCGATCCTCGGCCACGGCCGCGTCGCGGACGGTCTGCGCGAGCGCGCCCGGGCGGCCGGCTACGAGCTCCGCGAGGGCGGGCCGGCCGAGCTCGTCGTGGACGCGGGGCTCGAGCCCGCCGCCGCGCTGCCCGGCGGCGCGCCGCTGCTCGTGCTTTGCGCTGGGCGCAGCCTGGCCGCCCGCGGCGAGCCGGGCGCGATCGGCTTCCACCTGCTGCCGCCACTCGACGAGTGCAGGCTGGTGGAGCTGACCCGCCTGTCCACCGCCCAGGCCTTCGCGGCCGAGGCCGCTGAGAACTTCTTCGCGCGCCTCGGCCTCGCCACCGAGTGGGTCGGCGACGCCCCGGGCCTCGTGCTCGGCCGGATCGTCTGCCAGCTCGTGAACGAGGCGTGCTTCGCGGTCGGCGAGGGAGTCGGCAGCGAGGAGGGTGTGGACGCCGGCCTGACGCTCGGCCTGAACCACCCCCGCGGACCCTTCGCGTGGTGTGAGGCGATCGGGATCGAGCACGTCTGCACCACGCTCGACGCGCTCTGGCGCGAGCGCCGCGAGGAGCGCTACCGCCTCGCTCCGCTCCTCCAGCGCAGAGGTATGCTCGCCGGATGGCGACCGCCGACCTGACGGTGCTCGCGCTCGGCCGTCAGGACGTGAGTGCGAGCGAATACATCGCCGAGATCCAGCGTCGGCTCGCCCGGCAGGAGCGAGTCCGGTATCGGATGCACGCGATGGGAACGTCGCTCGAGGGCGCTACCGCGGACATCCTCGCGATAGTGGGCGAGCTGCATGCGGTGCCCTTCGAACAGGGCGTCCCGCGCGTGTACACGGTGCTCAAGCTGGACGAGCGGCGCGATCGACCCGACCAGACGCTCGACGACAAGGTGCGCTCTGTCAACGAGCTGCTCGAGTCCGGAGACTACGCTCCCTCGGGCAGCTCGCCCGCGAGAGCCCGCACGTAGCGGTCGGCCGAACGGTTCACCACGCCCTTCGCGTCCCCCTTGACGATCCGGCCCCACCAGGCCCCGTAGATCGTCTCGAACGGGTACGGCTCGAGCGACCGGGCGATTCCGCGCACCGACTCCGCCGGCAGCGGGATCAGGTTCGGGTAGCTGTACATGAAGCCCACATGCGAGCGGTCCGGGATCACCTGGACGATGTCGCCCGACAGCAGCACGCCCTGCCCGTCCTCGCCGCCGGCCCAGTGGAGCACCGTGCCGCCGGCGAAATGGCCGCCCGAGCACACGAGCGTCAGCCCGCCGCCGAGCTCCTTCACGTCGCCGTCCCACAGCTCGATCGACGGATCCGGGCGCATGATCCAGCGCTCGTCGGCGGCGTGGATGTAGACCGGGCAGTCGAGGGCGTGGGCCCACTCGACCATGCCCGTGTAGTAGTGCGGGTGCGAGATCGCGATCCCCGCGACGCCGCCCCGCTCCTCGATCTCCTCCACCGCTGCATCGTCGACCAGGTGCACGCAGTCCCACATCAGGTTGCTCGCCCCGAACGGCACCAGGAGCGCCCGCTGCCCGATCGCGAACCAGGGGTCCACCCCCACGCCGGTGAGCTCTCCGTCCTCGCGTATCTCGTTGTGCCGCTCCGCGCGCAGCTCCTCGACCGTGGTCCAGCGCTGCCCCTCCTCCGGCACGTACTGGCGCGCGTCGGTGCAGATCGGGCACTCCGCCGGCTGCTCCTCGCTCTCGGCGAACTGGATCCCGCAGGTGAAGCAGATCCAGCGCGTCATGCGGCGAGCGCCGCGAGCAGCCGGTCGACCTCGGCTTCACTCGTGTAGTGCAGGAAGCCGGCGCGCACCGCTCCGCCGCTCTCGGCAAGCCCGAGGGCGCGGATCGGCTCGAGCGCGTAGTAGTCGCCATCCCACACGTACAGGCCCTGCTCGCCGAGCCGCTCGGCGGTCTGGCGCGGTCTCTCCCCGTCCACGCGGAAGCAGAACGTCGGCGTGCGCCCCTCGACTGCGCGGATGCCGTACAGCTCGAGACGGTCCGGCATCCCGTCGAGGAACCGTCGCGCGAGGGCGTCCTCGTGCGCCTGGATCCGCTCGAAGGCCAGGTCGAGCGAGCCGTCGCCGAGCGAGCTCAGGTACTCGATCGCGGCCACCGTTCCCGCCACCGCCTCGTGCGACTGGGTGCCGGTCTCGAAGCGGTGCCCGGGCGGGTGCTCGTCGGCCGGGCGCACCCGGTCGGCGGGCAGCGACTCGGCCAGGTCTGGCCGGATCGCGGCCACGCCGCAGTGCGGCCCGAAGAACTTGTAGGGCGAGCAGAGCAGCACGTCGAGGCCCCACTGACGGGCGCGCAGGCGCCGGTGGGGCGCGAGGTGCACGCCGTCGGCCCACGCCAGCGCGCCGGCGGCGTGCGCGGCCGCCGCGATGCGTGCCGGGTCGGTGAGCGAGCCCACCGCGTTCGAGGCGAGCGTGAACGCGACCACCCGCGTGCGCTCGCCGATCATCGCCTCGAGCGCGTCGTGGTCGAGCGTCACGTCGCCGGTGCGGAGCGGGGCGTGGCGCACGACCAGGCCGTGATCGGCGGCTACGAGGAGCCAAGGCGAGATGTTCGCGTCGTGGTCGAGCTGCGTGACGACGATCTCGTCGCCCGCCCGCAGCGTGCGGGCCACCGCGTGCGCGAGCAGGAAGTTGAGCGTCGTCATGTTCGCGCCGAACGCGACCCCCTCGGGCTCGGCGCCGGTGAAGTCCGCGGCCGCCTCGCGGCCGCGCTCCATCACCTCGTCGGACGCGGCCGAGGTGGGGAAGGCGCCGCCGAGGTTCGCGTTCGCGTCGCGCATGTAGGCGCCCACTGCGTCGAGCACCTCCTGCGGGCACTGGGAGCCGCCCGGCCCGTCCAGGTAGGCGGCGCCGCTCGCGAGCGCCGGGAAGCGCTCGCGCACCGACTCGACATCAAGCGGCGGCGCGCTGCTGCTCGGAATGGCTGAGGAGCTCACGGGGCCAGCAGGATCTCATGCTGACCTCGCCTGTGGCGGGCCGGCCTGCCGCCGGCCACCTGTCCGTGTCGCTCTACGCCGTACGGCCGTGTGCCTTCACGAACGGCTGCAGCGCGGCGCGCATACGCTCCGCCAGCGAGGGCGTTTGGGCGTACGACCGCATCGAGCTGAGACGGAGCCGCAGGACCTGCCTCAGGACGCCACTCTCCTGAAACGGGTCGGAGATGACCCGCCCGTCGATCGCCGACACCGCGGCGGCAACCTTCCCGTCGATCTCGCCAACGAGGGCCGGGCCGACGAGCGGGCGCTGGCTATCGAGCTCCGCGAGGCGGCGCAGCTCAACCTCGTCGTCTTCGGTGGCGCGGCGGATGACGTATGCGTTGGCAGGGTGCACGGGGAGTCCTTTTGTCGAGTCCGGCGAGAGGCTTGTTTTACGGCACACGGCGCCCGTGGTGCGAGACGGGCGTCACACTCGGACGCACGTCACAGTTCCCCAACTCGACCTCAAGCGGCGGCGCGCTGCTGCTTGAGATAGCTGAGGAGCCCGCCGTGCAGGAGGATCTCCCGCTCCTTGGCTGCGAAATCGTGCGAGACGGCGAACTCGTCGCCGGAGTCCTCGATCCGCACGGTGATCTCGCCGGCGCCGCCGGCCAGCTCCTCGCGCACGCGCGGGAGTACCCAGGTCTCCCCCACCTCGGCGCGGTCGTAGTCAGACTCGTCCGCGAAGGTCAGCGCCAGGATGCCCTGGGCGACCAGGTTGCGCCGGTGGATGCGTGCGAACGACTTGGCGAACACCGCCCGGACGCCTAGCTGGAGCGGCGCGAGCGCGGCGTGCTCGCGCGACGAGCCCTGCCCGTAGTTGTGCCCACCCACGATGAAGCCCGAGCCCCACTCGTGCATGCGCTTGCGAAAGTCCTTGTCGCGGTGCTGGAAGGTGAACTCGGCGATGGCCGGGATGTTCGAGCGGTAGGACATGACGATCACGCCGTCGGGCGCGAGGTCGCCGGTCGAGATGTTGTCGGGCTGGACGGTGGCGATGCGCGCCCTCAGCTCGTCCTCGAGCGGCTCGTGCTCCGGCGGGGTCTTGATGTTGGGCCCGCGCGGCACCTCGACCCGGTCCGCCTCGTCCTCGGGGGCGGGCGGGAAGATGTGGCGGTCGTCGACATATGGCTTCAGCTCCGGCATCTCGAGCAGCTCGGGCGGCTCG
The DNA here is from genome assembly GCA_963733885.1 of uncultured Thermoleophilaceae bacterium. GTDB lineage: Bacteria > Actinomycetota > Thermoleophilia > Solirubrobacterales > Thermoleophilaceae > JACVRW01. The sequence continues at coordinate 61,406 of CAVTES010000006.1, forward strand.
CCGAGCTCGCGTGGGTCGCGGATCTCGCCGTGGAACATCGACGCGGCGGCGACGGCCGGCGAGCACAAGTAGACCTGGTCGTCGGGGGTGCCTGAGCGGCCCGGGAAGTTGCGGTTGAACGTGCGCAGCGAGTTGGCGTCCGATGGCGGGGCCTGGCCCATGCCGACACAGGGGCCGCACACCGGCTCGAGCATTCGGATGCCGCCCTCGACGAGCTGGCGGTAGACGCCCGACTCGGCGATCGCCACGAGGATCTGACGCGAGCCCGGGGTGGCGGTGGCGGTCACGCGCTCGTGCACCTGGCGGCCGTCGCCGCCTGCCAGCACCGCGCCGGGCAGCGCCAGGTCGAGGTAGGCCGAGTTTACGGAGGAGCCGATGCAGACCTGCTCGATCGGAGTGCCGGCGATCTCCTCGACCGGGACCACGTTGTCCGGGTTCTGCGGCTTTGCAACGAGCGGGCCGAGCTCGTCGAGGTCGATCTCGACGCGGTCGTCGTACTCGCAGCCATCCTCCGGCCGAAGCTCGGCGAAGTCGTCCTCGCGCTGCTGGCGGCGGAGCCACTCGCGCGTGTTGTCGTCGGGCGGGAAGACGGCGCTGGTGGCGCCGAGCTCGGCGATCATGTTCGCGATCGTGCCGCGCTCGGGCACGCTCAGGTCGGTGGTGCCGGGGCCGGTGAACTCGAAGACCTTGTTCTTGCCGCCCCGCACGGTCAGGCGGCGGAGCAGCTCCAGGATCACGTCCTTGGCCTGGACCCAGGGCCGCTTCAGCGTGCCCGAGAGGTGCACCTCCACCACTTCCGGGCAGGCGATCTCGTAGGGATGGCCGGCCATCGCGACGGCCACGTCGAGGCCGCCGGCGCCGATGGCGATCATGCCGAGCGCGCCGCTCGTAGTGGTGTGGGAGTCGGCGCCGACCAGGATGCCTCCGGGCCGCGCGTAGCGCTCGATGTGGACGTAGTGGCAGATGCCGTTGCCCGGGCGCGAGTAGTCGATGCCGTACTTGCGGCAGAGCGCCTGGAGCATGCGGTGGTCGTCCGGGTTCTTGAAGTCGAGCTGGATGACGTTGTGGTCCACGTACTGGACCGCCCGCTCGACCTTCACGCGCGGCACCTCGAGCTGCTCGAACTGCATCAGCGCCATGGTCCCGGTGGCGTCCTGAAGCAGCGTCTGGTCGATCCTGAGCGAGATCGCCTCGCCGGGCGTGAGCTCGCCTTCGGCGAGGTGCTCGCGGAGGATCTGACGCGTCAGGTTGTCGGGCATGTCGAGGTTCTACCGGAAGGGACGCTCGACCGGACCGGTGCCGCCGAGCAGCCGCGCCAGCAGCGTCACGTCTGGCGCGCGCACGCTGCCCACCGGGCGCGCAGTGCGGCCCAACTTCTCTTGACAGCGTCTACGGCGGCCAAGATGATCCGGCCTGCAGCACTACACGTGCGTGGCTTGCCTCTCGGCTTGACGGCAAGCTCCGTGGACGCCAGGGATTGGGGGGGACGTGCATTCGCCAGAACGAAGGGCGCGGCTGGTGAAACTTCGGCTCATGCTGGTGCTGCCGGTGCTGGCGATCGGTCTCGCCGCCGCGCCGGTCAGCGCGGCGGCACCGCCCCGCATTCCGCTCATCGAGGACTGGGCGATCACGCCCAACCTGACCGCGCTGAGCTTCTCTGAGCGCAGCGTGCCGACATCCGGGCCGGAGTCGAACTTCATCAACTCAGACCTGGCGTTCTGGGGCGACATGGTCGTCCAGGGTCACTACAACGGCTTCCGGCTCGTCGACGGCTCGCAGCCGAAGAAGCCGCGCGAGATCATCGACTACGAGGAGTGCGCGCCCAAGAACCCGACCGGGGCCGTTCCCGGAAATCAGGGCGACATCGCGATCTATGGGGACATCCTCAGCCGCTCCTGGAACTCGAACACCCCCGCGGCCGGCGCGTCGTGCGACGGCCAGTTCGTTCAGCCCGGCTTCGAGGGTCTCCATATCTTCGACATCGCGGACAGGCAGGACCCCGACTTGATCGCCTCGGTGGATCTCCAGTGCGGCTCCCACACGCAGACGATGGTCCCTGATCTCGCCAACAACCGGTTGCTCGTCTACGTGGGCAGCTCGAGCACGACGTGCCCGAACTTCGACATCGTCGAGATCCCGCTCGCGAACCCCGCGGGAGCGAGGCTCCTCCGCCAGGTCCCGACCGAGGAGCACCCTTGCCACGACATCGGCGTCATCCTCGGAAGCGCCATGAAGCTCGCCTGCGCGGGCGGCAACAGTCTCACCCTCTACAGCCTGGGCGGGCCGGACGGCGGCTCACTCGAGTTCCCGGAGGAGATGCACCACATCCTCCCGGGCATCCCCTCCTCCGCTCACTCGGCCGCGTTCACGTACGACGGCAAGGTCGTCGTGTTCGGCTGGGAGCCGGGAGGGGGCGTCCAGCCGCGCTGTACGACGACCGGCACGGTGTTCTCGAACGGTCAGGTGCAAACGGACGACATGAAGTCCTACTTCTTCTTCTCCGTCGAAACCGGCGAGCTGCTCGGCAAGTTCGTCCTGCCCCGCGACCAGGGGCTCGATGAGGCCTGCACGATCCACAACTACAACGTCATCCCGCTCAGGAAGCGGGGGGGCGAGCAGCGTTACGTCCTCGTCGCCGGCAACTACATGTCCGGCATCAGCGTCGTCGACTTCACCGACCCGGCGAACGCGAAGGAGATCGCGTACGCCGATCCGCCGGCGTTCCCGGACGGCTTCGCGGGCGGCGATTGGTCGACCTACTGGTACAACGGCCACATCTATGAGTCGGACCTCGTCAGGGGCCTCCTCACCTGGCGGATCCACGATCCGCGCGTAACGGCGTTCTACCGGACGCCGTACTCGAACCCACAGACCCAGGAGTTCACGATCGATTAGCGCCGTCGGCGCGAGCCCGAATAGAACCGCGGCGCGGCCGCTCTCCGTGGGGCCGTGCGGCGCGAGAATCGGTTGGCGATGTCAGCGGGACCCGCAAGAGGGGTCCAACACGAAAGTGGACGCATAGTCGCCTAACGTGTTGGACCCCCGGGAGCGGGCCGGCGGGGACCGAGAGCTACGCGGCGACCACCCCCTTCCCCAGCCCGTCGCCCGCCGGCGCAACCGCGGCCGACGCGGCCCGCCGCCCCGGCACCAGTAGAGCGACGAGCGCGCCGACCGCCAGCACCGCCGAGCCGACCCACACCGCCGGGATCAAGCCGTCCACGTACGCGGCAGGGGACTCGAACCCGCCGGCGCCCGTGAACACCGACGCCAGCACCGCCACGCCCAGCACACCGCCGATCTCGCGGATCGTGTTGGTCGCGCCCGACGCCTGGCCGGCCTCTTCGGGCCGCACCGCGCGACAGCACGGCGTTCGCGGACGGTGCGAACACCAGGGCCATCCCCGTGCCGGCCATCACGAAGCCCGGCACCAGCAGGCCGTACGCCACGTCCGGCTCGGTCACGACCGCAAGCCAGGCGAGTGCCGCCGCCTGCAGCGCCAGCCCCGCGGCCATCAGCGGCCGGCTGCCGATCCGGTCGGACAGGATCCCAGCCACCGGGGCGACGAAGATCGGCATCGCCGTCCAGGGCAGCGTGCGGATGCCGGCCTCGAGCGGCGAGTAGCCCTGAGCCACCTGGAAGAACTGCGCCAGGAGGAAGATCGAGCCGAAGGCGCCGAAGAACATCGCCAGCGACACGCCGTTCGTGGCCGCGAAAGCGCGGTTGCGGAAGAAGCGCATCGGGAGCATCGGCGCCGGGGCGCGTCCCTGCCACGCCACGAACGCGGCCAACAGGGCGACGCCCAGACCGATGGACCCGATCACCGTCGTGCTCGTCCAGCCAAGCGCCTGGGCCCGCACGATCCCGAACACCACGCCGAGCAACCCGGTGCTGGCAAGCGCCAAGCCACGCAGGTCCAGCCGTGCGCTGGGCCCACGGCTCTCAGCCAGGAGCGACATCGCCGCCGGGGCTAGCGCCAGGCCGATCGGCACGTTCAGCCAGAAGATCCACTGCCAGGACAGACCCTCCACGACGGCGCCGCCCACCACCGGGCCGAGCGCCACGCCGAGTCCCGACACCCCGGACCAGATCCCGAGTGCCAGCCCGCGGCGCTCGGCGCTGAAAGCCTCGCTCAGCAGAGTCAGCGACAGCGGGGCGATTACAGCGGCGCCGAGTCCCTGCAGCGCACGAGCTGCGATCAGCGCGTCCGTGCTGGGGGCCAGCGCGGCCGCGGCGGACGAGACAGTGAATACGACGATGCCCACCGCGAAAACTGCCCGCCGTCCCAGCCGGTCTCCGAGGGCCGCCGCGCTCAGCAGGAACACGGCGAAGCTGAGCGTGTAGGCGTTGACGGTCCACTCGAGCTCCTCGAGAGAGGCGCCGAGGTCCTCGCGGATGCTCACGAGAGCGTTGGTCACGACCAGGTTGTCGAGCGTGACCATGAACAGGGCGATGGAGACGATCGCCAGGGTCGAGATGCTGCGAGGGATCTGCATTTGTGCTCCTTTGTGATTGATTGATCTATCAGTGAGAGACGAAAAAAGAGAGGGGGACCTACCCCGGCGGGGCGGACCCGGCCGGCTCCGAGTCGGACATGGGCCAGAACTCGTCGGGCACCTCGAGGGCGGCCACCACGTTGAGCAGCATTCCCTGTGCCATGAACTCCACGACCTGCTCCTGGGAGGCGCCGCTCATCCGGCGCACGTCCTCGGTCAGCCGGAGGAACTCGTTGCGCACGGGGTCGCGCAGCGCGGGGTCGCCGGCGGCGGCGTGGGCCTGCATCTGGACGAGGATCTCGTCACGATCAGCCAGCAGCTGCCAGTACGCGTCGCCCATACGGTCGAGGCGCTCCTGGGGGTCGTCGCCGCCACGGGCGGCCTCGAGGAAGGCGCGGCGGATGCGGTCCACGACGTGGCGGTGCACCGCCAGGAAGAGCTCGTGCTTGTTGGGGAACAGCGCGTAGATGTAGGGCTGCGAGATGCCCGCGCGCTTTGCGATCGCTCCCGTGCTCGCGGCATGGAAGCCATGCGCGGCGAACTCCTTGACGGCCGCCTCGATGACCTGCGCGCGCCGTTCGTCGGATGTGGATCTAGCAACCATGCCGCACATGTTATTGATTGATCTATCAGTTGTCAACCAAGGCCGGGCGCTACGGCGACCGCACCCGCACGAAGGTCCCCCGCGCAGCCGCCAGCCGCCGCCCGTCCTCCGCGGCCGCCTCCGCCGCCAGGGCAAGCGTGCGCTCGCCCTCCTCCTCGACCCGGGCTCTCACCTGTACGAACGTGCCCACCGATGCCGGCGCGAGCAGGTCGATCTCCAGCCGCCCGGTCACCGCGAAGGTCCCCCGCTCGAACACGAGCAGCGCCATCGCCTCGTCCAGCGCCGCCGAGATCACGCCGCCGTGCGCGTACCCGGGCGGCCCCTGATGGTCCTGCTTGACGAAGAAGCGGCCCTCCACCCCGTCCGCTGCCGGCTCCAGCTCGAGCTGCAGCCCGAACGGGTTCGCCTGGCCGCAGCCGAAGCAGAGATCGTGGTGGCGGATAGGATCGCTGCGCGCCCGGCCGAGCCGGTCGCTTGCGCCCGGCAGACGAGAATCCGGCTCGGGCACTAGCCGCGCAGCCCGCGCAGCACGAAGTGCAGGATCCCGTCGTGGCGGTAGTACCGCCACTCGTTTGGCGTGTCGATCCGCACGCGTGCGTGGAACTCCACGCCATTCGAGGCGGTCACGGTCAGCGTGCGGGCGCCCTCCTCGAGCGGTGCGAGGTCGAACGACTCCTCGCCCGTCAGCCCCAGCGACTCGGCCGACTCGCCCTCTGGGAACTGCAGCGGCAGGACCCCCATCCCCACGAGGTTGGAGCGGTGGATCCGCTCGTAGGACTCCGCGATGACGAAGCGCACGCCGAGCAGGCGCGGACCCTTGGCGGCCCAGTCGCGCGAGGACCCGGACCCGTACTCCCGGCCAGCCAGCACGCACAGCGGCACGCCCTCGCGGGCGTACTCCATCGCCGCCTCGTAGATCGTGGTGACCTCGCCGTCCTTCTGGGTGAAGCCGCCCTCGGTGCCCGGCGCCAGCAGGTTGCGCAGGCGGATGTTGGCGAACGTGCCGCGCATCATCACCTCGTGGTTGCCGCGCCGCGACCCGTACGAGTTGAAGGCGCGCTGCTCCACGCCGTGCTCCAGCAGGTACTTCCCGGCCGGAGAGTCCTTCTTGATCGCCCCCGCGGGTGAGATGTGGTCGGTGGTGACGCTGTCGCCAAGGACTGCGATCGCACGCGCGCCGCGGATGTCGTCGAAGCCCTCGGCGGGCTCGGCCGACATGCCCTCGAAGTACGGCGGGCGGCGCACGTAGGTCGAGTCCGGATCCCAGGCATAGCGGTCGCCCTCGGGCACCTCCAGGGCGTTCCAGTTCTCGTCGCCCTCGAACACCTCGCCGTAGCTCTTGCGGAACATGTCCGACTCGATCGCCCGCTCCATCATGTCGGCCACCTCCCGGCGGCTCGGCCAGATGTCGCGCAGCCAGGTCTCGCCCTGGAGCGGCTCGCCGAGCATGTCCACGTCCATGCGCCCCGCGAGCGCATACGCCACGCACAGCGGCGGCGAGGCCAGGTAGTTCATCTTTACCTCGGGGTGGATGCGGCCCTCGAAGTTGCGGTTGCCGGACAGCACGGAGGCCACCACCAGCTCTCGCTCCTGGATCTCCCGCGAGATGTCCGGCGGCAGCGGGCCCGAGTTGCCGATGCAGGTCGTGCAGCCATAGCCCACGAGGTCGAAGCCCAGCGCCGACAGCGGCTCGATCAGGCCGGCGCGCTCCAGGTACTCGGTGACGACCTTGGAGCCGGGCGCCAGCGAGGTCTTGACCCAGGGCCGCCGCTCGAGCCCGGCCTCCACGGCCTTCTTGGCGAGCAGCCCGGCCCCCAGCATCACGGACGGGTTCGAGGTGTTGGTGCAGCTGGTGATCGCGGCGATCACGACGGCGCCGTGGTCGAGGCCCTCCGGCCGCTCGGCCAGCGCCGGCCCGGCGCCGGCCCGCGCCCCAACCGTGCGCGGCTCCACCCCGGTCGCCCCGTCGGCGGGCGCCGGGGGGTCGCTGGCCGGGAACGACTCCGCCACGGCCTCGTCCTGCGTCCCTGGCTCGAGGTCCCAGTCGTCGACGAGGTCCATCAGCGCCGCCCGGAAATCCGTCGCGGCGTCCGACAGCGCCACCCGGTCCTGGGGGCGCTTTGGGCCGGCGAGCGAGGGCTCGACGTCGCCGAGGTCGAGCTCGAGCGTGTCCGAGTACACGGCGTCCTCGGAGTCCTCGTCGTGGAACAGGCCCTGCTCGCGGCAGTAGGCCTCCACCAGCTCGACGCGCTCGCGCGGACGCCCCGAGAACTCGAGATACCGGAGCGTCTCGGCGTCGACGGGGAAGATCCCGCACGTGGCCCCGTACTCGGGCGCCATGTTGCCGATCGTCGCCCGGTCCGCGAGCGGCAGCCCGGCCAGCCCCTCGCCGAAGAACTCCACGAACTTCCCGACCACGCCCCGCTCGCGGAGCATCTGGGTGACGGTCAGGACCAGGTCCGTGGCGGTGGAGCCCTCGGGCAGCTCGCCCGTGAGGCGGAACCCGACCACCTGCGGGATCAGCATCGAGACCGGCTGGCCCAGCATCGCCGCCTCCGCCTCGATGCCCCCCACGCCCCAGCCGAGCACTCCCAGGCCGTTGATCATCGTGGTGTGCGAGTCGGTCCCCACGAGCGTGTCGGGGAACGCCTGGCCGTCGCGCGCCTCCACCACACGGCCCAGGTACTCGAGGTTCACCTGGTGGCAGATGCCGGTGTTGGGCGGCACGACGCTGAAGTTGTCGAAGGCCGTCTGGCCCCAGCGCAGGAAGGCGTAGCGCTCGCGGTTGCGCTCGAACTCGAGCTCCGCGTTACGCTGGAAGGCGAGCCGCTCGGCGAAGACATCCACCTGGATCGAGTGGTCGATCACCAGCTCCACCGGCACGAGCGGGTTGATGCGAGCCGGGTCGCCGCCGAGGTCGTCCATGGCGTCGCGCATCGCGGCCAGGTCCACGATCGCCGGCACCCCGGTGAAGTCCTGCATCAGCACCCGCGCGGGCGTGTAGGCGATCTCGGTCGAGGGCTCGTCGGCGGCCACCCACCGCGCCACGGCCTCCGCCCCATCGTCCTCGCCGTGGCGCAGCAGGTTCTCGAGCAGCACTTTCAGCGAGTACGGGAGCCGGGCGACGTCGTACTTCGCCTGGAGCGCGTCCAGCCGGAAGATCTCGTACGTCTGGCCCCCTACATCAAACGTCGAGCGGGCGCCGAAGCGGTCTGCGTCGGTCACCTCGTAGACACTACCCGCATGCATGACCTCGCCTGCGTCGTCCACCTGCACTCGATCTACTCGGACGGGACCGGCACCGTGCCGCAGATCGCGCGCGCCGCGCGCCGTGCCGGGGCCGACGTGGTACTGCTCACCGACCACGACACGCTCGAGGCGAAGGACCGCGGCGAGGAGGGCTGGTACGGCGACGTCTTGCTGCTCGTGGGCACCGAGGTCTCCCCGCGGCGGCGCAACCACTACCTCGCCTTCGGCATCGACCGGACGATCGACCACGACGGGCTCGACGCCGCCGGCATCTGCCGCGCGGTGAGCGAAGCGGGCGGCTTCGGCTTCGCCGCGCACCCGTTCTCGCGCGGCTCGGATCGGTTCCGCGACCGCGCCCCCGGGATGCCGTTCGAGGACCTGAAGTGCGAGGCACTGCACGGGATCGAGCTGTGGAGCTTCGTCAACGACACGGGCGAGGCCGTGGGCAGCGTCGTAGACATGGTCCGGTTCGTAACCATGCCCGCGCGGATGCTCGACCACCCGCCCGAGCGCAACATGCGGATATGGGACGAGCTGTGCCGGACCCGCAGCGTGGTCGCGATCGGCGGGCTCGACGCGCACCAGTTCGGCAAGCGCATCGGGCCCTTTGTGCCGATCCGGGTGATGGCATACCGCCGCTCGTTTCGCTTCATCCGCACCCACGTGCTGTGCGAGGAGCCGCCGAACGGCGACCTCGACCACGACCGCGAGCAGGTCTACGGCGCGCTGCGAACCGGGCGCTGCTACATCTCGGTCGACTCCGTTGCGCCCGGGAAGGGCTTCCGGTTCGAGGCCGACGACCTCGCGATGGGAGCCGAGGCGCCGGCCGGCACGCGCCGCACCCTGCGGGCGCGGGTCCCGCTGCCCGCGCGCCTGAGCCTGCTGCGCGACGGCGTCGAGGTCGCGGGCGCTGTGGGCGACGAGCTCGAGCACGAGGTGGAGGAGCCGGGCGTGTACCGGGTTGAGGCCCACCGGCGGGCGAAGGGGCGCGAGCGCACCTGGATCCTGTCGAATCCGATCTACCTGCGCGCGTGAGCGGGTCGGCCGAGGACCCCGAAGTCACGCGTCGCGCGGCGCCACGGTCGCGCGGTGGGCGGCGCCCGCGCTGGCGGCCACCACCAGCAGGATCGCGGCGATCTCACGCGCCGCGAGCTCCTCGCCGAGCAGGACGAAGCCGGCCAGCGCCGCCACCGCCGGCTCCAGGCTCATCAGCACGCCGAACACGCCTACGGGCAGGTGGCGCAGCGCCTCGAGCTCGAGCGCGTACGGAATGGCGGACGAGAGCACGCCCACCGCGGCGCCCACCAAGAGGATCCACGGAACCAGCAGGTCAGCACCCGCCGCGGCGATGCCCACAGGGGCGAGCGGTACCGTGGCGACCAGCATGGCGAGGGTGAGGCCCGCGCCGCCCGGAAACGCCTGCCCCACCCGGGCACTCAGCAGGATGTAGGCCGCCCACAGCCCGCCGGCGGTGAGGGCGAGCGCCACACCGAGGCCGTCCAGCCCGTCGGAGCGGCCGGGGTCGGACAGCAGCAGGATGCCCGCGGCCGCTAGCCCCACCCAGAGCAAGTCGACTGGCCGGCGCGACCCGAACACGGCCACGCCGAGCGGCCCTACGAACTCGAGCGTGACTGCGATGCCGAGCGGGATGCGATCCAGCGCGGCGTAGAAGCAAAGGTTCATCGCCGCCAGCACGAGGCCGAACACGACCGCGAGCCCGATCTCGCGCCGGTCGTGGCCGGCAAGCCGGGGCCGCCAGATCAGCGCCAGCACGAGGGCGGCGAACACCACCCGGAGGAACACGGTCCCGCCCGCACCGAGCTCGTCGAAGAGCGTCTTGGCGAGCGCCGCTCCGAACTGGACCGACGCGACCGCCGCCAACACGAGCACGGTCGGGGGCACCGCGCCATACTGCCTGGGTGGCCACCGCACTGGCCCCGCCCCTGGCGGCGGCACGCGAGCGCACCTACGAGGAGATGGAGTCGATCTTCGCCGGGATCGACGCTCCGTTCGCGCTCGTGGACCTCAACGCCATGTGGTCGAACGGCCGCGAGATGCTCGGGCGGGCGCAGGGAACCCCGATCCGAGTGGCCAGCAAGTCGGTGCGCTGCCGTGCGCTGCTCGCAGCGATGCTCGAACAGCCCGGATTCCGGGGCCTGATGACCTTCACTCTGCCGGAGTCGCTCTGGCTACACGGGCACGGCTTCCACGACCTGCTGCTCGCTTACCCGACCGCCGACCGCGGCGCGCTCGCGGAGCTGGCGCGACTCGACTCGGACCGCGCGCCGATCCTGATGGTGGACTCGGTCGACCACCTCGACTACATCGAGGCCGCGGCGGGGCGTGACGGTGCGCCGATCCGCGTCTCGATAGAGCTGGACGTGGGCTGGTGGCCGCTCGGGGGGCGGATCAAGGTGGGCGCGAAGCGCTCCCCGGTGCGCACGCCGGAGCAGGCGCAGGCGCTTGCGCGCGAGATCGCCGCCCGGCCGCGCTTCGAGCTGGCCGCGCTGATGGGTTACGAGGCCCACATCGCGGGTCTCGGCGACCGTCCCCTCGGCAAGCGCCTGCAGGCCCCGCTGATCCGGCTGATGAAGCGACGCTCGGCGGCCGAGATCGCGGAGCGCCGCGCCGCTGTGGTGGCCGCGGTCCGCGAGGTGGGCCCGGTGCCGATCGTGAACGGGGGCGGCACCGGCTGCGTCCACCTCACGCGGCGCGAGCCGGTCATCACGGAGATCACGGCCGGCTCGGGGTTCTTCGCCTCCACCCTGTTCGACCGCTATGCGGACTTCGAGCTCACGCCCGCGGCCATGTTCGCGATGCCGGTGGTGCGCAAGCCGAGCGGCGGGGTGGCCACGCTCCTTGGCGGGGGGTACCACGCCTCGGGCGCCGCGGGACTCGACCGGCTCCCCGCCCCGTACCTGCCGCGCGGCCTGCGGCTCGACCCCCAGGAGGGGGCCGGGGAGGTGCAGACGCCGGTGATCGGAGCCGCCGCGGCCAGCCTGCGGATCGGGGATCGCGTCTACCTCCGCCACGCCAAGGCGGGCGAGCTGTGCGAGCGGTTCGACCGGCTCCATCTCCTGAGCGGCGGCGAGATCGTCGATGAGGTCCCGACCTACCGCGGTGAGGGCCGCTGCGAGCTGTAGCCAAGGTCCCCTGCATGGCGCAACCTCCCCGCATCTGGGGTGTTTCAGCCTCGGTGCGCCGCCTCGCCTTCGCCTGCCTGCCTTTTCTGGCCCTGCTCCTGATCGCCGGCCCCGCCTTGGCGCGGCCGAACGTCGTCGTGCTGATGACCGACGACCAGACCCTGGCCTCCCTCTCGTCCATGCCGCAGACGAACGCCCTCCTGGCGGCGCCGGGCACGGTGTTCGAGCAGACCACCTCGACCTTCCCGCTTTGCTGCCCGTCACGGGCGACCGCCCTGACGGGCCAGTACGCCCACAACCACCAGGTCGTGCACAACGTGGGCGACTTCGGCGGCCACCGGCGTCTCTCTCACGCCAACACTCTCCCGGTCTGGCTGCAGGGGGCGGGCTACCGCACGATGCACGTCGGGCGCTACCTGAACGGATACGAGTACTCCGACGGCGTGCCGCCCGGCTGGGACGACTGGCACGGCGCGCCTCACTCGAGCGCGTTCAACTACTACCACTGGCGCGTGAACGAGAACGGCTCGCTCGTCGAGTACCCGGTTGAGGAGCACCCGGACGAGTACCTGACCGACTACCACGGGCGGAGGGCCAGCGAGCTGATCGAGCGGGCCGCGCCGGGCGAGCAGCCCTTCTACCTCCAGCTCTGGTTCGTGGCCCCCCACAGCGCCCGCCCGCGGGACCCGGACGACCCCCGAACGGTCGCGACGCCCTCCCCCGCCCCGCGGCACCGCGACATGTTCGCGGGCCACGCGATGCCGCGCCCGCCGAGCTTTGACGAGGCGAGCGTGCTCGACAAGCCCCAGGTCATCTCCGACGGGCCGCTCATGGACCCCGCGACGATCGCCGGCATCGAGGAGAACTGGCGACAGGAGCTCGAGAGCCTCCAGGCCGTCGACGATGCCGTCGCGCAGATCGTCGGGACGCTCGAGCGCACCGGCGAGCTGGCGAACACGCTGATCGTCTACACGTCCGATAACGGGTTCATGCACGGCGAGCACCGCGCCAAGTCGGGAAAGGTGTGGTTCTACGAGGAGTCGAGCCGGGTGCCGCTGATCATGCGGGGCCCTGGCGTCCCGGCCGGTATCCGGGACCCGCGGCCGGTGGCGAACATCGACGTCGCGCCCACGATCGTGGACGCCGCCGACGCCCAGCCGCAGCGGGTGCTCGACGGGCGCTCGCTGTTCGGGCTGATGGCCGACCCGGGCGTCTGGTGGGGGCGCGACATCCTCATGGAGAACGGGAGGGGCGCGAACAGCGTGCCGGGCTACAAGGCGATCCGCACGGGCCGCTTCGTCTACGCGCAGCACCTCACCACGGGCGAGTACGAGCTCTATGACCTTGCGCGCGACCCGTTCCAGCTCGACAACCTCGACGGAGTCGGCGCGTACGCGGGGGTGCAGCGCGACCTGGCGAAGCGGCTCCGCCTCCTGCGCAACTGCGCCGGCCGCGGCTGCCAGAAAGCGCCCGGGCTCAGGCTCGGCGTTCGCTCGGCCGGGCTCCAGATCCTGCCGGGAGGCTGCGCGCGCGGCAGGGAGCTCCACGTACGCCTCGCGGGCCGCGACCGCGAGCGGGTCACCAGCGCGGTGGCGTACGTCGGAACCCGGAGGATCGCACGGGTGGCTGGGCGGCCGATCTCGCAGCGCATCCGCCGCCCCCGCATCCGCGCAGGCCGCCGCTTCGTTCTGCGCGTGAAGGCCGAGCTGCGCGACGGGCGCATCTACACCCTCGACCGCAGGCTCCGAGCCTGCCGTTGAGCCCGGGCGTGCGCGGGGCCGCCGGCGCGCTCCTGGCCATCGCGGTCGTGCTGGGGGCGTGCGGGGCTTCGCCGGAGCCACGCCAGCAAGCGAGGCCGAACGTCCTGGTGCTCCTCACCGACGACCAGACGCTCGAATCGCTGCGCGTGATGGCCGGGGTTCGCTCGGAGCTCGGCGGCGCCGGGACCACCTTCGAGCGCTCGTTCGTGTCCAACCCGCTCTGCTGCCCTTCGCGCGCCACGCTCTACACGGGGCAGTACACGCACAACCACGGCGTGATCGGCAACCGGCCGCCGGAAGGCGGTTACGGCCGGCTCGACAAGAGCGAGTGGCTGCCCATTTGGCTGCAGCGTGCCGGCTACCGCACCGTTCACATCGGCAAGTTCATGAACCGCTACGGGCAGGACTCACCCCCCACCGAGATTCCGCCTGGCTGGGACGAGTGGTACACCTCGGTGGACCCCTCCACCTACCGGTTCACGGACTACGAGCTGAACGAGAACGGGGTCGTCAGGTCCTATCCGACCTACTCGACCGACGAGTACTCGCAGCGCGCGGGGGACGTGGTGAGGCGGCTGTCGCCGAGCGCCCAGCCATTCTTCCTCTCGGTCGCGTACCTGGCGCCGCACAGCGGCGCCCCGGGGGACCCGGACGATCCCGCCGGGCTCGCGACGCCAATGCCCGCGCCGCGGCACCGCGACCTGTTTGCGGCCGAGCCGCTACCCGCGACCCCGGCGTTCAACGAGGCCGACGTGTCCGACAAGCCGAGCTTCATCCGCCGCCGGCCGCTGCTGCCGGCGGACCGGGTGGCCGCCGTGACCGAGAACTACCGCCAGGGCCTCGAGTCGCTGCTGGCCGTGGACGAGGGGATCGTTCGGGTGGTGGACGCCCTGCGCGCGGCCGGGGAGCTCGAGAACACGCTGATCGTGTTCACCTCGGACAACGGCTACTTCTACGGCGAGCACCGGGTGCCGAACGGGAAGGTGATGATGTACGAGCCCTCCATCAGGGTGCCGCTCATCCTGCGCGGCCCCGGCGTGCCGGCCGGCCAGCGGCGCCGCCAGCTGGTGACGAACGCGGACCTGGCGCCCACGATCCTCGAGGCGGCAGGCGCCCAGCCGGCCGGCCGCGTGCCCGACGGCCGCTCCCTGTTCCCGCTGCTCCGCGACCGCGGCCTCGAATGGGGGCGCGAGCTGCTCGTGGAGGGCGCGCCCGGGTTCATGGCGGTCGCATACGCGGCGCTTCGCAACGACCGCTTCGTCTATGCCGAGCACGACAACGGGGAGCGCGAGCTCTACGACCTGCGACGGGACCCGGACCAGCTCGCCAACTTGATCGGCGAGCGGCGCTTCGCCGTGGTGGAGGCACGTCTGGCGGAGCGCCTCGCTGCGCTGGCGACATGCTCGGGCAGCGGCTGCTGGCGCGGCCCGCGGCTGAGGCTCGCGCTGCGCGGATGCCGGGCGACAGTGCGGGGCGCGCCGCTCGAGCGGGTGAGGGTGCGACGCCGCGGGGCGCGCATCCGGGCACGCGCCGCCACTCGCGACGGCCGGGTAGTCACGCTCGATCGCCGCCTGCCGCGCGCCTGCCGCTGAGGGCCGCGGTCGCGCCGACCGCCGTTTTGGTTCTCGCGACCCCATCACGACTGGTCGCCCTAAACGTAGTCGCGAAGCGGGAGTACCTTTAGAGCGTCGATCTGGGGGACCTTGCGGGGTGTTCTCGAAACTGGTGGAAGCCGTTTCCAAAGGGCGCGGACGCACGGCCCGTGCGCCCGATCGGTCGAGAGACGAAAGCGACGTCCGCGACGGCAGCACGGAGGCGGCCGCCGAGCATGCTCGTGGTGATGTCGTCGTTGTCGAGGCGGGAGAGGCGATCCCCGGCGACGGTAGGGTGATCGAGGGCACCGCTCTGGTCGACGAGTCCGCGATCACGGGCGAGTCGGCGCCGGTACTCCGCAACTCTGGCAGCGACGGCGGCGCCGTCATCGCGGGCACGAGGGTGGTGTCGGGCCGGAATATTGTCGAGCTGCGCCGGACGCGGTGACCCGGAAGTCCGACTACGGACGCGTCCTTCCGTTGGCTACTCCCGTGCGCGCAGCACCGCGATCCCTTCCTCGCGAGTGGGGTACTCCTCCATTCCGACCGCCGTTCCGCAGCGAACGGTCCACACCTGACAGAAGCGCGTGTCGAGTTCCAGGCCGCTAGCTCGGCCGCGGGCGCGGCCGTGCACCACGGCGACGACGTGATCGGCGACCTCCGTCGGATCCTCGAGATCGAGCCGCAGGCCTACAAACGTGCCGAGCCAGTCCTCGACGTAGCGCCGTACTTGCTCGCGGCCTCGGTACACGCGCGACACGGGGCTCGCCTCGAGCGGCCTCCACTCGAAGTCGGGGTGCATGCGCGCCAGCATCCCGTCGACGTCGCCTCGGTTCAGCGCCTCGATGATTCCGCGTACCAGCTCGACGGCCGCCTGCATGAGCACCGCAAGTATTGCGGCGCCGCCGCCCCGCGGTTCCGGAAAGGGTCCGCCGGCGCGACTGCTAACGAGAGTCGTTGTCTGGGAAGGTCACCGGCACCCTCCCCACGCTGCCGGGCGGCGCCTTGTCGTCGGCGGAGCCAGTGACGAGCAGTACGACCACGATGGCCGCAACGGCGACGGCGAAGATGATGACGCGAGCGATGTTCGTGGGCAGGTGCATGATCCTGCCTACCAGGCTAGTGAGGCGGCGAGCTCACGAAGCTCGGCGTGTAGCCGGCCGGCGCCGAAGCCCACCCCGCGATCGAGGTGACGAACCAGGTCGGGGGCGAGGGGGGCGAGCAGCAGGTGGGCGAGGAGGTCGGGGTCGGCGCCGGGGCGAAGCTCGGCGACCAGCACGGCGACATGGCGGTGCCAGGCCGCGTAGGCGCCGGTGAGGTAGCGCCCGCCCGGCTTGTCCCCGTCGGCGGCGACCAGTAGGTCGGCGTGCTCGAGGGTGAGGTCGAGCAGCGCGTCGAGAAAGACGGCGAGGCGCTCGCTGGCGGGGGCCCCGGGACCGAGCGGCGGCGCACCACGGAGGATGGCCTCCTGCAGCTGACGCTCGCGCTCATCGAGCAACGCCCGGGCCAGACCCGCGCGATCGCCGAAGCGGTGAAAGACGGTCCCCTTGCCGACCCCCGCGGCGCGCGCGATCTCCGCCATGGTCACGCTCTCGACCCCGCGCTCGGCGAACAACCGGCGAGCCGCCTCGAGCACCTTGGCGCGGTTGCGGGCGGCGTCCGCGCGCTCGGGCCTGGGAGCACCGAGCACGGGGAGCTCGGGCGATTCGGCGAGATCCGAACGCTCGACCATCGCTCCGCAGTATATCTGGACCGTGGTCAAGTTATTGCTAGCCTCTGAGATAACTGGACCACGGTCAAATTACGAGGAGAAAACGATGGAGTCGCTCGCCGTTCCCTACCTGGTCTTCGTCGGCAGCCTGCTCGCCCTGCAGGCGGCCGCCAACGTCCAGCTCAGCTCGGCAATGGGCAGCCCGTTCGCCGCCTCGACGCTCCAGCTCGGGATCGGGGCGGTGATCCTGTTGGTCGCCGCCGTGATCGCCGGGACCTTCGGCGCCTTTGGCCTCGTCCCAGACGCCGAGCCGGAGGAGCTGATCGGAGGCCTCGGCAGCGCGCTCTACATCTCCGCCGGCATCCTGCTCTTCCCGCGGTTGGGGGCGGTCGTCACCGTGGGCCTCTTCATCGCCGGACAAATGCTCGCCTCGCTTGCCCTCGACGGCTTCGGCTGGCTGGGGATCGAACCGGTCGCGCTCGGGCCGCCCGACCTGCTCGGCGCGCTCGCGGTGATCGCCGGGGCGGCGCTGATCGTCCGCGCCCAGGCCGGCGGCGACGCCGTGGAGAGCGCACTTGGCGAGCACGCCGGCTGGCTCGGCCTGGCACTACTGGCCGGCGCCGTCTTGCCGCTGCAAGGGGCTCTCAATGCCGAGCTTCGCACTGAGATCGACGCCCCGATCACTGTCGCCGCCTTCTCCTTCCTGATCGCCACTGCGGCCATGGCGGCGACCATGGCCGGTACCCGGATCCTCGAGGACGATTCGCGGCTCCGGGTCGAGCCGCTGCGCCGCCTTCCGTGGTGGGGATGGCTCGGTGGGCTCTGCGGCGCCACGTACGTGACCTCCGTGTTCCTGCTGATCCCAGAGATCGGCGTGGCGCCCACAGTCGCGCTGACCGTAGCCGGCCAGCAGATCGCCTCGCTGTTCGTGGACCGCTACGGGCTGTTCCGGCTGCCGCGGCGCGACGTCTCCGCGGTGCGTCTCACGGGCATCGGGGTGCTGCTCGCCGGAGTCGGGCTCGTGCAGGTCGCGTGAGCCATAGGTCTGTGGAGGACCGGGAGGCCGCACACGTCGACAACGATCTGTCAGGGAGATCATGAACCGCAGCCGCCCAGTCGAGGTCGCTCTCGGGCCGACCCCACCGGCGGCTATGCTCCGGCCGCTTTGCGAAGCACTCGCGTCCTCCGCAGGGTCGCGTGGGGCGCGGTGGCGGTCGGTGTCATCACCCCGCTCGTCCGGCATCGGCTGAAGCTCCGGCCGCCGGTCGTGTCTGCCCTGACCTGGCCGGCCCCCGCCGCGCTCGCGCTCGCCGAGCCCCGCTCGCCGCTGCGCGACGCAGGCATCTACGGGCTTCAGATGTGGGCCTACTTCGCCCAATTCGACATGCCCGACGACGATCCCGAGGCCCTCCTGCGGCGGCTGAAGGTCGACTATCCGATTCGCGTTGACCGCGCGCTCGGCCTCGGCGCCTGCCCCACCACCCGCCTACAGCGCGCGCTCGGGCACGAAGGGCACGTCGGCGCCCTCGACTACTGCCTCTCGGCGGTCCACTGGAGCTGGTTCTTCGTGCCGCACGGGACGCTGGCCTACATCCTGCTGCGCCACCGAGAGCACCTCCCACGGTCTGCGGTGCTGATGGCCGCGTGTTTCGATCTGGGCTGCGTGGTCTACTGGCTTGTGCCCACGGCGCCGCCCTGGTGGGCGGGCGCCAACGGCAACATGCCGCCGGTGCGGCGCATCATGGCCGAGGCCGGCGAGCGCTTTTGGAAAGGTCTCTGGCACCCGCTCTACCATTCGTTGCAAGGCAATCCGTTCGCCGCAATGCCCTCACTCCATTTCGGCACGTCAGTGATGGCCGCCCGCATCTTGTCGCAGGTCGGCCCGGGTCACGCCGCCGTTGCGTGGCTATACGCCGTGCTGCTCGGATTCGGGCTCGTCTACCTGGGCGAGCACTACGTGATCGACCTGATCGCAGGCCTCGCGCTGGCCGAGGGCATCTGGCGCGTGGCGCCGCGGCTGGAACCGGCCATTCGGTTCGTGGCCGGGTTCGTCCATCGGCTGGAGCCACGGGTCGCGTGATGCGGCGGCAGGAGCGCGACCTCGAACTCGAGCTCGAGGACGACGACTCCACCTTCGACGAGGAGGACGAGCTAAGGCAGGTCGGCGCCTTCCAGGCGCTGCTGCAGGATCGCCGCAAGCTGATCGGCGGGCTGGCGGTGTTCGTCCTGATCATCGTCGCGATCTACGTGGTCTTCCCGAAGCTGGTTGGTCTCGACGACGCCCTGCGCAAGCTCGACGAGGCGACGTGGTACTGGATCGTGATCGCCATCGGCTTCAACGTCGCGGCCTTCGGGGCCTACGTGGCCCTGTTCCGCGGCATCCTCGGCGGCACCCGTGACGACGACGTGCACCGCCGCCTTGACCTGCGGGCCTCCTACCTGATCACGATGGCCGGCCTGGCGGCCACGCGCATCTTCTCGGCCGCTGGCGCGGGCGGCATCGTGCTCACCTACTGGGCGCTGCGAAAGGCCGGTATGCCGCGCCGGCGCTCGGCCTGCCGCATGGTCGCCTTTATGGTCCTGACCTACGGCGTCTACACGCTCGCCCTGGTCAGCTTCGGCATCCTGCTCCGCACCCACGTGCTGCCGGGCGACGCCCCCTTCGGCGGCACGGTGGTCCCGGCCATAATCTCCTCGATCGCGATCGGGGTCTTCCTCCTGATCGCGCTCATCCCTGATGACGTAGAGCGGCGCATCCAGCGCTTCGCGGGCGGGTACCGCCATACGCGCTACCTGACCCGCTTCGCCAAGGGCCCGGCCGCCGTGGCGAGCGGGGTGCGGACCGCAATCCACTACGTGCGCAACCCGAGCCGGGGAGCGCTGGCGGTGGGCGGCGCGCTGGGCTTCTGGGCCGCGAACATCTGCGTGCTCTGGGCCTGCTTCGAGGCGTTCGGCGGCGACGTGCCGTTCGCGGTCCTCGTGCAGGGGTTCTTCGTCGGCATGGCCGCGAACCTGATCCCCTCGCCCGCCGGCGGAGTGGGATCCGTGGACGCGGGAATGATTGCCGCATTCGTGCTGTTCGGGATCGACGAGGCGACGGTCTTCCCGGCGGTGCTCGCGTACCGGGTCATCGCGTTCTGGCTGCCGATCCCGCCGGGTATCGTGGCGTTCTTCCAGTTGCGCACCACGGTGGCGCGGTGGGAGCGGGAACGCAGTCAAGGCTTCACGGCCGGGCTCTATACTTCACAAAGTAAAGTGATGACGAGGTGAGTGTGGAGGCGAAGGACATCGAGAACGTCGTGATCGTCGGCAGCGGCCCCGCGGGCTACACCGCGGCGCTCTACACGTCGCGGGCGGACCTGGATCCGCTCATGATCGAGGGGTTCGCCTGGGGCGGTCTGCTGCAGCAGACGACCGATGTCGAGAACTACCCCGGCTATCCCGAGGGCGTGATCGGCCCGCAGATGATGCAGGAGTTCCGGGACCAGGCCGAGCGCTTCGGCACGCGCTTCATCACGGACAACGCGACGAAGGTCGAGCTGTCTGACCAGCCCGGGGGCGTGCACCTCGTGCACATCGGCGACCAGCAGATCAAGGCCCGGTCGGTGATCCTTGCCATGGGGGCCGAGCCCAAGAAGCTGGGCGTCACCGGCGAAGAGGAGCTGGCTGCGCGCGGCGTCTCCTACTGCGCCACCTGCGACGCGGCTTTCCACCGCGGCGCGGAGACCGTCGTCGTCGGCGGCGGCGACACAGCCATGGAGGACGCCACTTTCCTGGCGAAGTTCGCCGGCAAGGTGTACATCGTGCACCGCCGCGACGACTTCCGCGCCTCGGCCATCATGCTCCAGCGCGCGAAGGACATGGACAACATCGAGCTGGTCACCCCCTACGTGGTGAAAAGCTTCGAGCCCGGTGAGAACGGAGCGCTCGGGAAGGCGGTCCTCGAGAACACGAAGGACGGCAGCATCCGCGAAATCCCCGTTACGGGCTGCTTCATCGCGATCGGCCACCGCCCCAACTCCGAGCTCGTGGAGGGTCAGGTGGACATGGACGAGGACGGGTACGTGCTGGTCGAGCCACGTTCCACGCGCACGAAGCTCCCCGGCGTCTTCGCGGCGGGCGACCTCACCGACCCCATCTATCGCCAGGCCGTCACGGCAGCCGGCACGGGCTGCATGGCCGCGCTCGACGCCGAGGCCTATCTGCGCGACACGCCGATCGACGCCGAGGCCCACTGGGCGCCGCGGGTCGAGGCGGCGGCCGAGTCCGCCGCGTCGTAGCCTCCCGGGCCTGACGCGGCGTATCTGGAAGAACTGGCCGGGCGACCAGCGCTGCGCGCCGGAGCGCTTCGCGCAGCCCGCCGGCGAGGAGGAGCTTGCGCGGCTGGTGGCCGGGGCGCCGCGCGTGAAGGTGGCCGGCGCGGGCCACTCCTTCACCGACATCGCCTGCACGGACGGGCTGATGCTCGACCTCTCGCGCATGAACCGGGTGCTGCGCGTGGAGGGCGACGAGGTGACCGTCGAGGCGGGTATCACGATCCGCGAGCTGGGGCCGGCGCTCGCCGAGCGCGGGCTCGCGCTCGAGAACCAGGGCGACGTGGACGCCCAGACGATCGCCGGGGCGATCTCCACGGCCACGCACGGCACCGGTGGCCGCTTCGAGAACATCTCGTCGCAGGTGACCGGCCTGCGGGTCGTCACGGCGAGCGGCGAGGTGGTCGAGCTCCGCGCGGGCGACGACCTCCTCGCCGGCCGCGTGTCGCTCGGCGCGCTCGGCGCGATCTCCGCCGTCACGCTCCGCTGCGTGCCCGCATTCACGATCCATCGGGTCGACAAGCCGCTGCCGCTCGACGACGTGCTGGCCCGCCTCGACGAGCACGTGGACTCGAGCGACCACTTCGAGCTGTTCGTTTTCCCCTACACCAGGACCGCCCTCACCTTGACCTCGCGCCGCACGGACCTCGAGCCGCGGCCGCCCGGACGAACGCAGGTGTTCCTGCGCGACGTGCTGCTCGAGAACGCCGCTCTCGAGGCCGCCTCGCGCGCCGGTCGCCGGCTCCCCGCCCTGATCCCGGGTGTCAACCGGACGCTGGTTAGGGCGATGTCGCCCGCGGAGCACCTCGACGAGAGCCACCGCGTGTACGCCAACCGCCGCACCGTGCGGTTCACCGAGATGGAGTACGCGATCCCGCGCGAGCGAGCCGCGGGGGCGCTCGAACGCGTACTCGGCCTGATCGAGCAGCGCCGGATCAGGGTCAGCTTCCCGATTGAGTTGCGGGTGGTGGCGCCCGACGACGCGTTCCTCTCGACCGCCCAGGGCCGCCCCAGCGGTTACATCGCGGTGCACCAGTACCGCGGGATGGAGTTCGAAAGCTACTTCCGGGCGGTCGAGACGATCATGGACGAGTACGAGGGACGCCCGCACTGGGGCAAGCGCCACTACCAGTCGGCCGCGACGCTGCGGCCGCGCTATCCGTGCTTCGACCGTTTCCTCGCCGTGCGCGACCGGCTCGACCCGGAGCACAAGTTCGAGAACGACTACCTGCGGAGGGTGCTGGGGTGAGCGGCGAGGCCTTCCTCTACGCGATCCCGGGGTCGCACCCGGCCCGCACCGGTCAGCTGATGCTCGAGCACAAGGGCATCCCGTTCAAGCGTGTGGACCTGAGGCCGGGCTTCCACCGCGTCTACGTGCGGCTGCGCGGCTTCCCCGGCGACCGTGTGCCGGCCGTTCGGTTCGCCGACGGCAGCCGCGCTCAGGGCACCCGCCCGCTCGCACGGGCCCTCGACGCGATATGCGCGGAGCCCCGGCTCGTGCCGGACGACCCGCGCGTGGAAGAGGCCGAGCGCTGGGGCGACGAGGTGCTGCAGCAGTGGGCGCGCCGGATGGTGGTGGAGGCGGGGGTCCGCGAGCCGGCCCTGCTTCACGAAAAAGGTGGCGCCGGCCGTCTCGGCCACCTGCTCACGAGGCATGAGCGCCCCCGCCGTCACATGGCCCGTGCCGTGAAGATGACGTTCCGGATGACCCCCCAGCAGCTTCGTGAGGACCAGACCCGGGTCGGGGACATGTTCGACCGGGTGGACGCCCTAATCGCGGAGGGCGTCCTGAACGGCGAGCAGCTCAACTGCGCCGACTTCCAGATCGCGACGAGCCTGGCGCTGGTCGACTACCGCCTGGACGTGCGCGACCAGCTGCGCCCGCGGCCGGCGGGCGAGCTGATGGAGCGGGCGCTGCCGGAGGGCGGTTAGGCCGGCGCCTCCACGCGAGCCGGTGCGCGCTGCCGCGGGCGAGCAGCACCGCCCAAGCCAGCGGCACAGCGACCAGGAAGGTGGGTTCGAGGCCGCTGAAGCTTGAGCGCCAGCCGGTGGCCGCGGGCGGACCTCCATCGCCGTGGCCGTCTCGGCGGGCACGGTGTCCGGCGCGATCACACCGGGTGCCGACCCTGAATCGCCACCCTTAACCTTCTTGTCGTGCGCGTCTCCCTGATGATCGAGGGGCAGGAGGACGTGACCTGGGAGGACTGGCTGGCGCTCGCGCGCGCCTGCGAGGAGCACGGCGTCGAGAGCCTGTTTCGCTCAGACCACTACCTCTCGGCCGCCGGGCGCGGCGAGCGCGGCTCGCTGGACGCCTGGGCCACCATCGCCGCGCTCGCAGCCGTGACCAGCACCGTCCGGCTCGGCACCCTCGTCTCGCCCGCAACGTTCCGGCACCCCTCGGAGCTCGCCAAGGTCGTGGCGACCGCGGACCATGTCTCAGGCGGCCGGGTCGAGCTCGGGATCGGCACGGGCTGGATGGAGGCCGAGCACGCGGCCTACGGCTTTTCGTTCCCGCCCCTCCGCGAGCGCATGGCCGTCCTCGAGGAGCAGCTCGAGCTCATCGCGGGGGAGTGGGCCGACGGGCCGTTCTCCCTGCAGGGCAGCCACTACGCAGTGCGTGACCTCGATGCCCTCCCCAAGCCGGTCCAGCGCCCGCGCCCGAACCTGATCGTCGGCGGCAGCGGCGGTCCGCGCAGTCTCGCACTCGCCGCCCGCCTGGCCGACGAGTACAACACGGGCCACAAGGCCACCTCGAGTGCGCAGAGATGCGGCGCAACCTCGACGAGGCGTGCCGCCGCCAGGGACGGGATCCGATCCCGCTCTCGCTCATGACCGCCTGGCTCGCGGGCGAGGACCTGGCCGAGCTGCTCGACCGGGCCGGCAGGCTGGCCGAGTGGAGCGGCCACCAAGGCGGCGCGAAGAGCTTCCTCACGGTCCTCCCGGATTCCTGGCTCGCCGGAACGCTGGACGAGCTGACGGCGAGGCTCGATGAGCTGGCCCAGGCCGGGGTCGAGCGCGTGATGCTCCAGCACCTGCTCCACCGCGACCTCGATGCGGTGGAGCAGATCGGACGGCGCGTGGCGCCTACTGTCCGAGGCGCCGCTGGGGCCTAGCGAGCAGCAGGTAGGCGAGGCCCACCACCGCGATCAGCGCGAGCACGAGCGGCGCCGCCCAGACCTGGTAGAGCGGCGCGTCGAGCGGGGCCAGAGACTCGCGTGGCCACGCGATGTTCACGGTCTCGAAGGCCAGCCAGGCGACGGCCAGGACATTGACCACCACGCCCAAGCGCCCGAGCCGGATGCGGCCCGCGGGCTCCCAGGTCCCGCGCAGCCGGGCGATCAGCGCGGCGAGCGCGATGAGCAGAAAGGCGACGTAGATTGCGGCCGTGCCGAATGCGATCAGGCTGCCGACGGCCGCCGAGTCGAGCCCCAGCAGCAACCCCAGGCAGGCGATCGCCGCCGTCGTGACGATCGCGCCCACCGGTGCCCTGCGCCGGTTAACCGTCCTCAGGAAGCGCGATGCGGGCAGCGCGCCGTCGCGGGCGATCGAGTACATCGTGCGCGCGGTGAGGGCCTGCGCGGCCATGCCGCAGGCGAGGAAGGCCACCAGCACGACGGCCGCGAACGGCTTCGACGACCACGACCCGAAGGAGGTGACCACGGCCGTGGTCACCGGATCGAGGTCCTCGCCGGCCACCACGCTCGCCGGGTCGGGGTGCGCGAGCGTCGCCGCCACCGCGTTGAGGATCACCAGCGCGCCGACGCTGAGGAGGGCGATCCAGATCGCCCTAGGCACGTGCCGGGCCGCGTTGCGGGTCTCCTCGGCGGCTCCCACGCAGGCGTCGAAACCGATGAACACCCATCCCCCCACGGCGAGCGCCGCCAGGAATCCCGCCCCGACCACGCCGCCGGACAGCGCCTCCGCCCCGAGCGTGTCGGTGAGGATCGCGAAATCCTGCTCGCGGAACACGAACAAGAGCGCGAGCCCGATCCCGACCGAGGCGACGATCTCGGCGGCGATGCCGGCCTTCACCACCCGGCTCAGTACGCCGATCCCGATCGCCCCCGCCGCAGCGCACACGAGCACGAGGACCATGCCGGTCACGACGATCGCGTTGGGCGTCGCCTCGATGCCGGCCAGGGTCAGGGCCCAGGGAGCGCCCAGGTAGGCGATCGTCGTGTTCGCGACGGCGTACGCGCAGACCGCCACCCAGCCGGCAAACCACCCGTACGCGCCGCCCATCAGCCGCCGGGTCCACTGGTAGGCGCCGCCCGCGATCGGGAACTCCGAAGCGAGCTCGGCGTACACCGCGAGCAGCAGGCACTGCCCGGCGAGCGCGACGGGCAGTACCCAGACCCACGCCGGCCCGGCGACGAGCGTCCCGACCAGCACCACTGCGTACAGCCCCACCACCGGTGAGATGGCGGCGAACCCCATCGCCACGTTGTCGGCCGTCCGGAGCCGCCGGTCGAGCTCCTGCCGGTACCCGAGCTCGCGCAGCCGGGCGGCGTCGGCGTCGAGCTCGGCCGGCGCAGCCGTGGAGGTCACGGCTCTCCCGGTATTCCGGCGCGCTCCCGCCGGTCGCGCTCGACGATCCGCGCCACCTCCACGCGCGAGGAGGCGCCGAGCTTGACGAACAGGTTGCGGATATGCGACTCGATCGTCTTCTTGCTGAGGAAGAGCTTGCCGGCGATCTGGGGATTCGTGAGGCGGTCGGTGATCAGCTCGGCGATCTCGAGCTCCCGCTTGGTCAGCGACGCCATGCCGGCGTCCTCGGCCGTGGCCGGCCCTCGCACCTCGGCGCGGGCGCCGAGCTTGCGGAGCTCCCGGCGCATGTCGTCGCGAAAGCGCAGTGATCCGCAGCGGTCGGCCTCTCGCTCCGCCTCCTTCAGCGCCTCGACCGCCGCCGCGCGGTCGCCAGCGGCGGCCAGCGCCCGGCCGGCCAGGCCGCGTGAGAAGGTGGCCTGGAGGCGTGCCCCCACGGCGGTAGCGATCTCGGCGGACCGGTTGGCGGCCCGCGCCGCCTCGTCCGCCTGACCGGCGGCTAGGAGCACTGCCGCGCGAGCGCGACCGGCCACCGCGAAGGGGACCCGCAAGCCGAGCTGCTCGGCGTTGTCCTCGGCACGGCGTGCATAGGCGTCCGCGGCCTCGGGGCGGCCGCTCGCCAGCTCGACGAGCGCCAGGATCTCCCAGTCGAAGCAGCGCTCGACCGGGATCTTGTGCTCGAGCTCGTCCGAGCCGAGCGCCAGCATCTCCTCGCGGGCGCGCTGCACGTCGCCCGCCTCGAACCGGGTGCAGGCGATCTGCCAGCCGGGGCCGCCGCCGGCGGAGGGCATCGTGGCGCCCGACAGCACCCCGCCCACCCTGGCGCTCTCCTCGCCCGCCGCCATGGCGGCCTCGAGGTTGCCCGAGAAGTAGTGCGCCCAGCCGAGCTCGAAGAGGGCCCAGAAGTGGTAGTGGGGGTTCGCCGAGAGGCGTGTGGCCTCCACCACCGTCTCGCAGAGCTCCACCGCCTCGGCCATGCGGCCCTGCATCTCGAAGGGGAAGCCCTTCACGAGCATCATCGGGGCGAGAACCCGCCCCTCGCCGGACGCCCGGCCGATCCGGATGCCGCGGTCGGCGTGTGCGATCGCGTCCTCGTAGCGCTCGAGGTAGTTCTCGGCCCAGGCCAGGTAGCAGAGGCACTCCTGGAAGGGCGCGAGCTCGGCGTCCGAGGCGCTGTCCACGTGCTCGAGCGCCTCCTCCAGATGCTCGCGCGCGTCGTCGATGTGGCCGGCGGAGGCCTCCGCCACGCTCAGCGCCGACGCCGCCGCGCCGATCAAGGCGCGATCGCCGAGGGCGCGCGCGGTCTCGAGCGCCCCGCGGCCCATCGAGACCGTCTGCTCGTGGTCGAGCGTGTAGAAGCCGTCGATGCTCAGCTCGATCTGCAGTGCCGCGGCTACGGCGGTCGAGCTGTCCGCGAGCTCCTCCCACGCCGCGAAGAGCCGGCGGTGCGCCTCCTCGTGGCGCCCCAGCCAGTGTTCGACGGCGGCGCACGAGGTGGTGATCTCGGCCCGCCGGACGACCGACTCCGGTGGGAGCATCTCGAGCGCCTCGACCAGCGTCGCGCTGCAGCGCTCGAGCTCCCCGAGCCCGCGAAGGGCTTCCGCGAGCGACACCCGCACGGACACCTGCCGATCGGTGTCGGCGCTGGGAACGAGCCGCAGCGCGGCCGCGAACCAGCGGGCGGCCGCGGCCGGGGCGCGGGCGGCCGCGGCGTCACCGGCCGCCAGCAGCACCGCGATCGCCTCCTCGTCGCCGGTGCCCGCGGACTGCTCGACGTGATGCGCCCGCTCGGCCGCGTCCGCCCCGCGCGCAGCGAGCGTCTTGGCGGCCTTTGCGTGGGCGGCCAGCCGCGAGCCTGCTCCCAGGCCCTGGTACACCGCGCCGCGCACCAGCGGGTGACGGAACACGAAGCGGCGCGGCACCTGGGTCGGCCGGACCAGGTCGGCGTCGAGTAGCTCGTCGAGAGCCGGCAACGCCTCCCCGGCATCGACATCGCTGACCGCAACCGCGAGATCCAGGTCGAAGGGCTCCCCGGCCACCGCCGCCGCGCCCAGCAACCGGCGTGCCCGCTCCGGCAGCGACCCCAGCTCGGCCGCGATGGCTCCGGCCACGGCCGCCGGCACACCGGCGTCGGCGGTCGCAGGCTCCGCCGCCGGCGCGCCGGCGCCGTCCATCCGGCCGAGCTGCTCCAGGTAGAAGGGGTTGCCGCCGCCCTGGCGATAAATGGCGGCGGCCGCGTCGCGGTCCAGGTGTTCGAGGAGAGCGCCCGCCTCAGCCTCGCTGAGCTCGACGAGTTCCAGTCTGCGCGTATGGGAACCCGTCAGCGCGGCGCCCAGGCGCAGCGCGACCGGCCCGGGCCGGAAGCCCATCGCGATCAACACGGGCGCGCCGGGCGCGCGGCGCGCGAGGGCGGCGATCAACTCGACCGAGGCCGCGTCGCTCCACTGGAGGTCGTCCAGCACAAGCACAAGCGGCTTCTCCTCCGCGACGAGGCCAAGCAGCCGGCTCACGGCGCGGTGGGCCCGGAAGCGCTCGTCGGGCACGGCCCCGTTGCCCCCGCCCGCCGCCCGCAGTGACGGCAGCACCTGGCCGAGCTCGGCCGCCAGGCCTTCGTCCCACGCCTCGTGGCGTGCGAAGTCCTGCGTTCGGACGTACTCGTCCAGGGCGTCCACCCAGACGCTGAAGGGCATCTCCCGCTCGAACTCCGCCGCGGCGCCGGACAGCACCACATGCCCCCGCGCCTGAGCCCGTGCGCGCAGCTCTTCCAGCAGGCGCGTCTTGCCAATGCCTGGCTCACCCTCGAGCGCGACGTAGGCGGGTCCGCCGTCGTCGAGGACGTCGAGAGCTGCGTCGAGATGCCCGAGCTCGCTATCGCGCCCGACCAGCCGCGCAGGGGTGGGACTGGGCCATGAGTCCACCGGTAGTGGCGAGCATACGCCCGTGTGACCCATCCGGGTTCAGGGTGCAGGTTCAGGGTGCCGGCCCGATGATCGGTCACCCGCCCGATCTCGAGTGTGCCGGCCATGCAATCTCAACGGCAAGACAACCTCACTGGGCGGATAGGGCGCTGGAGCGTCCAGAACCGCAAGAAGGCGATTTTTGGCTGGCTGGCGTTCGTGGCGGCCGCAGTGGTGATCGGCTTTGGCGTCCTTCCGCAGGAGAAGATCGACAACAAGACCGCCGGCGGGCCGGGCGAGTCGGGCCAGGCCGCCGAGGTCCTGAACGACGCGTTCCCGACCGAGTCGAGCGAGCAGGTGCTCGTGCAGAGCAAGACGCTCGGGTCCGATGATCCTAAGTTCGAGGCGGCGGTCGCGGACGTGACCGAGCGCCTGCAGGACACGAAGGGCGTTGACAACGTCGTGGGTCCCTACGACGGCGAGACCGGGCAGATCTCGCGCGACGGGCATTCCGCCCTCGTGACGTTCGAGCTGCCGGGCGACTCCAAGACGGCGGAGGAGAACGTCGTCGGCACGCTGGCAGCCGTTGACGCGGCCGCCAAGGCCCATCCGGAGCTGCGGATCGAGCAGGCGGGTGACGCCTCGATCAACAAGGCGGCACTCGACAAGTCCAACGCAGAGATGGGCAAGTCCGCGCTGTTCTCGATCCCGCTGACGCTGCTGATCCTGGTGTTCGCGTTCGGGGCCCTGATCACGGCCGGCATCCCGCTGCTGCTCGCGCTGACGAGCGTCGGAGCCACGCTGGGCCTGCTTGGCCCGGTGAGCCAGATCGCCCCGGTCGACCAGTCCGTGATGCACGTGGTGCTGCTGGTCGGGATGGCCGTCGGCGTGGACTACAGCCTGTTCTACCTGAAGCGGGCGCGTGAGGAGCGCGCTGCCGGACGTGAGAACGACGCCGCGATCGAGGCCGCCGCCGCGACCTCCGGCCGTGCGGTCGTGATCTCGGGCCTGACCGTGATGGTCGCCATGGCCGGCATGTACCTGGGCGGAATCTCCAATTTCTCCTCGTTCGCAACCGGGACGATCATGGTCGTCGCCGTCGCGGTGATCGGCTCGCTGACCGTCCTGCCGGCGCTGCTGTCGAAGCTCGGCGACAAGGTGGACCGCGGCCGCGTGCCGCTCGTCGGACGCATCAAGAACAGGGTCGGCGAGGCCGGCATCTGGTCGCGCGTGCTGGACCGGGTGCTGCGGCGCCCGCTCGTCTCGGCGGTCGTGTCCGCCGGCGTGCTGGTGGCCCTCGCGGTTCCCGCGCTCGGCATGGAGACGTCGCTGGGCGGTACTGAGGACATCTCGCGTGACCTGCAGGTGATGCAGACCCACGACCGCATCCAGGCCGCTTTCCCCAGCGAGGGCAGCATGGAGATGGTCGTCCTGAAGGCGGACGACGTGACCTCCCCGGAGGTCGTGTCGGCGATCGACTCGCTCGAGAGCAAGGCCCAGCAGCGCTCCGGCCTGTTCGAGGGCGAGGCCACGCTGGACGTCAGCTCTGACCAGACAGTGGCGACCGTGGCGCTCCCGACCACCGGGACCGGCACGGACGACCTGTCGAACCAGGCCGCCGACGCGCTCCGCCAGGAGCTCGTGCCGGCCACGCTCGGCGAGGTCGACGGAGTCGAGGCCTACACGACCGGCGAGGCAGCCGCGACCGGCGACTTCAACGACGCCATGATCGGCAACCTGCCCTACGTGTTCGCGTTCGTGCTCGGCGCGGCGTTCCTGCTGCTGCTGGTCACCTTCCGCTCACTGGTGATCCCGATCAAGGCGATCGTGCTGAACCTGCTGTCCGTTGGCTCGGCCTACGGGCTGCTCACCCTCGCGTTCGAGGGCGAGGCGATCGCCGCCTGGCTGCCGCTGTTCCTGTTCGTGATCCTGTTCGGGCTCTCGATGGACTACCACGTGTTCATCCTCACCCGGATCCGCGAGGCGTTCGATCGCGGCATGACCACCGAGGACGCGGTCGAGCACGGCATCAAGAGCACCGCGGGCGTCGTCACCAGCGCGGCGCTCGTGATGGTCGCGGTGTTCTCGATGTTCGCCATGTCGTCGGAGCTCCAGATGCAGCAGATGGGCATCGGCCTCGCGGCCGCCGTCCTGATCGACGCGACGATCATCCGCGGCGTGCTGCTGCCCTCCGCGATGAAGCTCCTCGGCGACCGCAACTGGTGGCTGCCGAGCAGGCTCGGCTGGCTGCCCCAGGTGACCGTCGAGCCCGAGGTGGAGCCGGCGCGCGCGTAGGCGCAGGCGACATATCGGCCGCATACCGGCGCCCGCCTTTCGGCGGGCGCCGGTCGTTCTACGGCCACGCGGTCGCGTGTACTAAGGGTGTCGGTTAAGGGCCCTCGCCCGATGTTCCCGGGGTGCTGCCGCGGGACCATGTGAGCATGCCGCACTTCCTCCTACATCACCAGCACGAGGCGCGCGAATGCGCCATCGCCTTCGCCGCCTGGCAGGGCTTCGACAGCCCGCTACGGCCCGGCCGTGTGCGGTCGAGCTGCCTCACCGGCGGACATGGCCTCTGGTGGCAGGTGCAGGCGGCGAGCCCGCGGGACGCGCTTGCGCTCCTGCCCCGGTTCGTGGCCCAGCGCACCGAGCCCATCCAGATCCGAGAGGTCGAGATCCCCTGACCTGAGTCGCACCTTGTCAAGGGGTCAGACCCCTTGAGTCGGGGCCACTCAGGGGGTCTGACCCCCCCGCCTGACCCTCAGGGGGTCTGACCCCCCGCCTTCTCCAGGATCCGCACCTCGACCGGGGCCTTCTCGGCGAATGCGCGGGCGTCCTCCACGGTGCCTACGTTCTCGCCCCAGTGCATCGGGACGGCCACGCGGGGCTGGATCCGGCGCGCCGCCTCCGCGGCCTCCTGGGCCGTCATTACGTACACCCCGCTCACCGGCAGAAGGGCCACGTCGACTCCCGTGACGCTGTCCATCTCCGGGATCACGTCCGTGTCGCCGGAGTGGTAGAGCCGTTCCCCCTGAGGTTCAGCTCGTAGCCCACCCAGCCCGCCTCGCGCGGGTGGAAGACCCTCCCCTCGGCATCGCGCTTGGAGGTGTTGTACGCCGCCACCGCTGCCACGTGCACGCCGCGTACGAGCTCGTCGTCGAGCAGCTCGCCCGGCGCGATCGAGTGCACCTGGCCGCTCACCCGCTCGGCCACTGCGGCCGGGCCGACGAGCCACGTGCGCCTCGTAGAGAGCCGCTCCACGTCCTGGGGAGAGAAGTGGTCGTAGTGCCCGTGGGTGACGAGGATCAGGTCGGCCGGGGGCGAGCCGTCGGGCACGCGGTAGGGGTCGATGTACACCACGGCGCGGCCCACGCGGATGCGAAAGCCGGAGTGGCCGAGCCAGTCGATCGCGTCGAGCAGCACGCTCCGAAGATTAAGAGGCCGTCTAAGACAACCTCTAGGCCTGGCGCTCCACCCCGCGTTCCATCCGCACCGTGGTGCCGCCGCCGTCGTGGCGGAGCTGCACGGCGTCCATCAGCGCCTTCATCAGGGACAGTCCACGTCCGCGGTGCGGAAGCCCGCCCTCGGGCCGGTCGATCCACTCTCCGCGGTCGCTGACCTCGAGTACGACCTTGCCGTTCTCCATCCGGCCGTCGATCGTGAAGCTGCCCTCGCCGAACGCATAGGCGTGCTCGATCGCGTTGGCGCAGGCCTCGTGGCACGCCATCTGGGCGACCTCCACGTCCTCCTCGCTCGCTCCGCTCTGCCGCATCCAGCCAGCGAGGTGACGGCGCACGTCGCGAAGTCGCACCGGGTCGGTGGAGACCTCGAGGTGCAGCGGCTCCCTCCGCGCCGGGAGCGCCTGGAGCGCGAGCACCGCGATGTCGTCGTGGGCGGGATGGATGGCGAGCATCGAGTCGACCAGGTGGTCGCAGAGGTCCTCGGGGTCGGCCGGGTACTGGGCGGCCCGGCGGAGCGCCTGGAGGCCCGCGTCGATCGAGACGCCGCGCTCCTCGACCAAGCCGTCGGTGTACAGCACGACCGTCGACCCGGGCTCGAGCTCCACGGTCAGCTCCTTGTGCCCCGAGCTGTCGAACACCCCGAGCGGCGGGTTCGGTGAGCCCTCCAGGAAGCGGGCGTCGGCGTCCGGGCCGATCACGAGCGGGGGGACGTGGCCGGCGCTCGCGAAGCGCACCGTCCTCAGGTCGGGCTCGACAACCAGGTAGAGCAACGTCGCCATCTGCGCGCCCGGCAGGCTGCGCACCAGCCTGTCGAGGCGGTCGAGCACCGCCGGCGGCGGGTGCCCCTCGAGCGCGTACGCGCGGGCTGCGTAACGCAGCTGCCCCATGAGCGACGCCGCGCCGAGGCCGTGCCCCACCACGTCGCCCATCGCCAGGCCCACCCTGCCGTCATCGAGCGGGACCGCGTCGTACCAGTCGCCCCCCACGTTCACGCCCGAGCCGCCGGGGCGATAGCGCGCGGCGATCCGCAGGCCCGGCACTTTCGGCAGCTTGTCCGGGAGCAGGCTGCGCTGGAGCATCTCGACCGTCCCGACCTCCCGCTCGTACGCGCGCGCATGCTCGATCGCGAGCCCGGCCTGGTCGGCCATCAGCACCAGAAGGCTCTCCTCCTCGGGCGTGAAGCGGCGCTCCTTGCGCGAGGCGATCTCGATCACGCCGGCCATGCGGCCCTTCACCGTGAGCGGCGAGACCATCAGAGCTCGTGGCTCGGCGGCGCCGAGCATCGGATCCAGGCCGGCGCCGCCGCTGAGCCCATCGAGGATCACGGGCCGTCCCTCCACCACCACCTGGGACAGAACGTCGCCGATCGGCACGGTCGAGGGGAGCTTGGCCGCGCCGAAGCCCGCCGAAGCTCCCAGGGTTAGCTCGCCGCCCGACCGCGGGCGCTCGCCCTGGCCCGGTGCGAGCGGATCCCGTTCGGCTTTTCGCTCGATCAGCAGGATGCGGGCGTGGTCGGCGCGGAAGGCCTCCTTGACGCGGCCCACCAGCAGCCGCATCACGTCGCCAGGCTCGAGGTGCTCGAGCGCCGCCTCCGTGACCTGCTGCAGCTTGCCGATCGTGACCGCCACGGCCTCGGCCTCGGCCCGGGCGGCCCGCTCGGCCTCCGCGTGGCGCTGCTCGGTCACGTCCACGACCTGCCAGAGGAAGCCCATCGGCTCGCCGTGACCGTCCATCGTCAGGGACACGTGCACGAGCACGTGGACGACCTTGCCGTCGTGGCGCATGAAGCGCTTCTCGGACTGCTCGAGGCGGGGCTGGTCGCGCAGGAGCCGCCGCCATGCGTCGCGCTCCCTCTCCCGGTCGGCGGGGTGCGCCAGCTCCCACAGAGGCTGCTCGAGGAGCTGCACCGGAGAGCGCCCCACGAGGTCGCACAGGGCCCCGTTCACCTGGAGCCAGCGTCCCTCGAGGGTGCTCAGGCCCATGCCGATCGGGGCGTCCTCGAAGGCCGTCCGGAAGCGCTGCTCGGACTCGCGCAGCTCGGCGTTCTTGTGCTGTAGCTCGAGCAGGACGGCGACCTTCGAGCGCAGCACGTCCGGGTCCACCGGCTTCACGATGTAGTCGATCGCCCCCGCGGAGTAGCCGCGCGTGACCTGCTCGACGTCGTCACCGGCGCCGGTGAGGAAGATCACCGACACGTCCTCGTTGCGCCGTCTCTGCTTGATCAGCTCGACGGTCTCGACCCCGTCGAGGCCCGGCATCCTCACGTCCATGACGATCACGGCGAAGTCGCGCTCGAGCAGCCGCTTCAGGGCCTCCTCGCCGGAGACCGCCTTCACCACCTCGTGACCGAGCGGCGCCAGCACCGTCTCGAGGGCGATCAGGCTGTCGGCCTGGTCGTCGACGACCAGGATGTCAGCCGTGGCGCTCGCTCCCTCGAGCGCCACCCCCGTCACCTGTGTAGCCAGACCCGCATCAGCGATAGGAGCTGCTCCACGTCCACGGGCTTGGTGATGTAGTCGGATGCGCCGCTTGCGATGCTCTTCTCGCGGTCGCCCTTCATAGCCTTGGCCGTCAGCGCGACGATCGGCAGGCGCTCGAACTCGGGCATCTCGCGGACGGTGCGGGTGGCCTCGTACCCGTCCATCTCGGGCATCATGATGTCCATCAGGACGAGCGACACGTCCGGGTGGCGACGCAGGGTCTCCACGCCATCGCGCCCGTTCTCGGCGAACACCACGTGCATGCCGTGGCGCTCGAAGACGCTGGTGAGCGCGAACACGTTTCGCACGTCGTCGTCGACGATGAGGACCTTCTTGCCGTCGAACACCTCGTCCCCTGAGTGCAGGCGCTCGAGCATGCGGCGCTTGTCCGCGGGCAGCCGTGCCTCGGGGCGGTGCAGGTACAGCAGCGTCTCCTCCAGCAGGCGCTCGGGCGAGCGCGCGTCTTTCAGGACGATGGACCGGGCGAACCGGCGCACCCGCGCCTCTTCGCTCGGGCTGAGCTCTCGGCTCGAGTACACAATCACCGGGAGGCCGCGGAAGCGCTTGGCGCGCTTCACTCGCTCCAGCACGGCGAAGGCGCCGGCGTCCTCGAGCCCGAGGTCGAGCACAACGCAGTCGTAGGGCCGGGCGTCCATGGCGGCAAGTGCCTCCTCGCGCGAGGCGGCGCCGCGGATCTCCACGTCCACGCCGCCCACCAGGTCCGCCAGCGCCTGCCGCTCCTCGTCCTGGGCTGAGACCAGCAGCACGGCCCCGCCGCGGCGCTCGAGGAAGCCGGCGAGCTCGTGGAAGACGTTGCCGAGCGCGTCCCGCCTGACCGGCGCCTCCACCAGCCCGAGCGCGCCCGAGGCGCGCGCCTCGCGCTCCATCGCGGCGTCGCCCATCACGTAGACGGGGATGTGGCGCGTCTCGGGATGGCGCTTCAGGTGATCGAGCACCGCGCTGCCCTCCACGTGCGGCAGGTCCCGGCTCACCACGATCGACTTGGGCATGAACTCGTGGACCAGCGCGAGCCCAGCGTCCCCGCGCAGCGCCAGCAGGCACTTGAAGCCGTGCTCGTGGGCCACCTCGACCGCGCCGCGGGCGAGCTCGCGATCCTCGGTCATCACGAGCGCGATCGAGTCGCCGGGGAGCAGGTCCGCGCGATCGTCCGTGAGCGGCTCCGGCAGCTCGACGCGCTCCGAGCGCCGGCCCCCGTTCACCACCTTGGCCGTGTCGGGGAGCGCGGTGAGCGGCGCCGGCTCGGGCAGCTGGACCGGCTGTCGCGGCGACAGCGGCAGGTGCAGGGTGAACGTCGCGCCCTTCCCCGAGTCGCTTGCCACGCGGATCTCGCCGCCGAGCAGCTTGGCGATCTCACGGCTGATCGACAGTCCGAGCCCGGTGCCGCCGAATCGGCGCGAGATCGAGCCCTCGGCTTGCTGGAAGGCCTCGAAGATCAGCTTCAGCTTGTCCGGCGGGATGCCGATTCCGGTGTCCTCGACGGCGAACCCGATCGAGTCGCCCTCGTCCGGGCTCACGCGCAGCGTCACACTGCCGTGGTCGGTGAACTTGATCGCGTTGGACAGCAGGTTCTTGAGGATCTGCTGCAGCCGCTGCTCGTCGGTCTCGATCGCCTCGGGCGTGCCGGGCTCGAGCTCCACCGCGAACGCCAGCCCCTTCTCCTCGGCGAGCGGCCGGAACGAGCGCTCCACGTAGTCGCGCACCCCGGCCAGCGAGGTCCGGCCCAGGTGCACGTCCATCTTGCCCGCCTCGACCTTGGACAGGTCGAGGATGTCGTTGATCAGCGCGAGCAGGTCGGAGCCGGCGTTGTGGATCGTCTGGGCGGAGTCCACCTGCTTGTCCGACAGGTTGCCGGTCTCGTTCGAGGACAGCACCTTGGAGAGGATGAGCAGCGAGTTCAGCGGCGTGCGCAGCTCGTGCGACATGTTGGCCAGGAACTCGCTCTTGTACTTCGAGGAGAGCGCCAGCTGCTCGGCCTTCTCCTCGAGCGAGGCCCGCGCCGTCTCGATCTCGCGGTTCTTGATCTCGATGTCGCGGTTCTGGCGCTCCAGCAGCTCCGCCTTTTCCTGGAGCTCGTCGTTGGTCGCCTGGAGCTCCTCCTGCTGCGTCTTGAGGGCCTGCGACTGGCTCTGGAGCTCCTGTGACTGGGACTGCGACTGCAGGAGCAGCTGCTCGGTCCGGACGTTGGCGATGATCGTGGAGAGCACCACGCCGATCGTCTCGGTCAGCTGGTCGAGGAACTGCAGGATGATCTCGCTGAACGGGCGGAACGAGGCCAGCTCGATGACCGCGAGCACCTGCTCCTCGAACAGGACCGGGATCACGATGATGTTGCGCGGCACCGCCTCGCCCAGGCCGGACGCGATGTGGATGTAGTCGCCGGGCGGGTCCACGACCAGGATCGGCTTCTTCTCCAGCGCGGCCTGGCCAACCAGGCCGTCGCCCGGCTTGAAGCGGTTCGACACCGACTTGCGGCGCGTGTAGCCGTAGCTCGCCAGCAGCCGCAGCTCGTAGTCGCCCGACTCCTCCTCGTGGTCGGCGAGGAAGAAGGCGCCGTGCTGGGCCGACACCGCCGGCGAGAGCTCGGACATGATCAGCTGCGAGACGGTCTCGAGGTCGCGCTGGCCCTGCATCAGTCCCGAGATGCGCGCCAGGTTCGTCTTGAGCCAATCCTGCTCCTCGTTGCGCCGGGTCGTCTCGCGCAGGTTGGCGATCATCTGGTTGATGTTGTCCGAGAGGTCCGCGACCTCTCCGCTGGCTTCAACCGTGATCTTCCGCGTGAGGTCGCCCTGCGTCACCGCCGTGGACACCTCGGCGATGGCGCGCACCTGCGTCGTCAGGTTCGAGGCCAGCTGGTTCACGTTCTCGGTAAGACCGCGCCAGGTGCCCGACACGCCCTCGACCTGGGCCTGGCCGCCCAGCTTGCCCTCGGTACCGACCTCGCGGGCCACGCGCGTGACCTCGTCCGCGAAGCTCGACAGCTGGTCGACCATCGTGTTGACGGTCTCTTTGAGCTCGAGGATCTCGCCCTTGGCGTCCACGGTGATCTTCTTCGACAGGTCGCCGCGCGCCACGGCCGTGGTCACCTCGGCGATGTTTCTCACCTGGTCGGTCAGGTTCGAGGCCATCGAGTTGACGTTCTCGGTCAGGCCGCGCCAGGTGCCGGACACGTCCTCCACCTCGGCCTGGCCGCCCAGCTTGCCCTCGGTGCCCACCTCGCGCGCCACGCGGGTCACCTCGGCCGCGAACGAGCGCAACCGGTCGACCATTTTGTTGATGGTGTCGGCGAGCGCAGCGACCTCGCCCATCGCCTCCACGGCGATCTTCTGGGACAGGTCGCCTTCTGCGACGGCCGTGGCCACCTGGGCGATGGAGCGCACCTGGTCGGTCAGGTTCGAGGCCATGAAGTTCACGTTCTGGGTCAGGTCGCGCCACGTGCCAGACACGCCCTTCACCTCGGCCTGGCCGCCCAGCTTGCCCTCGGTGCCCACCTCGCGCGCCACGCGCGTGACCTCGTCCGCGAAGCTCGACAGCTGGTCGACCATCGTGTTGACGGTCTCCTTCAGCTCGAGGATCTCGCCCTTCACGTCCACGGTGACCTTCTGCGACAGGTCTCCCTCGGCAACCGCGGTGGTCACCTGGGCGATGTTTCGGACCTGGCTCGTCAGGTTCGACGCCATCAGGTTCACGTTGTCGGTCAGGTCCTTCCAGGTGCCGGCCACGTTCGGCACCGCGGCCTGGCCGCCCAGCTTGCCGTCGGTGCCCACCTCGCGCGCCACGCGGGTGACCTCGTCGGCGAAGCTCGAGAGCTGGTCGACCATGACGTTGGTCGTCTCCTTCAGCTCGAGCACCTCGCCCTTCACGTCCACGGTGATCTTCTGGGTGAGGTCGCCGCCGGCCACGGCGGTCATGACCTGCGCGATGTTTCGGACCTGGCTCGTCAAGTTGGACGCCATCAGGTTCACGTTGTCGGTCAGGTCCTTCCAGGTGCCGGCCACGTTCGGCACCTCGGCCTGGCCGCCCAGCTTGCCGTCCGTGCCCACTTCGCGCGCGACGCTCGTGACCTGCTCGGCGAAGATCGCGAGCGTGTCGGTCATCTCGTTCATCGTGTCGGCCAGCTCGGCGACCTCGCCCTTGGCCTCGACGGTGATCTTCTGCGACAGGTCGCCGCGTGCCACGGCCTGGGCCACCTGGGAGATGTTTCGCACCTGGTCGGTCAGGTTCGACGCCATGTTGTTGACCGACTCCGTCAGGTCGCGCCAGGTGCCGGACACGCCCTTCACCTCGGCCTGGCCGCCCAGCTTGCCGTCGGTGCCCACCTCGCGAGCCACGCGCGTGACCTCGTCAGCGAAGCTCGACAGCTGATCAACCATCGTGTTCACCGTGGTGCCGATGCGGAGGAACTCGCCCTTGACCGGCTGGCCCTCGATGGTCAGGGCCATCTTGCGGTCGAGGTCGCCGTCGGCCACGGCGTCGAGCACGCTCGCCACCTCGGTGGTGGGGCGTACGAGGTCGTCGATCAGCGCGTTGAGGGACTCGAGGCTGGTGCCCCAGCCGCCGGCCGTGCGGCCGAGGGACGCACGCTGGTCCATGCGGCCCTCGCGGCCGATCACCCGGCGCACCCGGGCGAGCTCCTTCTCCATGCCGGCGTTCATGGCGACCAGCTCGTTGTACGCCGCGCCGATCTCGCCGAGCACGCCGCGCCGGCGGCGGGACAGTCGGCGAGAGAAATCGCCGTCGCGGGCCGCGATCAGGGCGTCACGGATCTCCTCGAGCGTGCTCGTCGGGACATGGCCGCCGCCGTTACCGTCAGAAACGGATCCGCGCGCAGCCGGCCGAGCCGGCTGCTTGCGGCCAGGCGGCTGTCGGGTGGCGGTTCGCTCCGCTCCGCTGTCGCGTTTCGTGGTCCTTGTGGACCCCGTCTTCGCTGGAGCGGTCTTGCTTGCTGCCACCACGCCCTCCCTGGGCCTCGAGTCAAGTCGCGGGGGGTCCCCGATGTGGGGACGCCGAGGTTTCGGCTGGGGAAGCTAAGCACCGCTTGCGGAAGTGCGCAAGCGGGTGCTGGACGAGTCTCCGACGGGCAGCGCCCCGCCTCGCACGCCTAGCGTCACGCCGATCGCGACCACGGCGACCGCGGCGAGCCGTCCGGGGGTCAGCTCGGCCACGCCGAGGGCCGCGGAGAAGACGAGCGCGCTCACGGGCAGGACGCCCGAGAAGAGGCCTGCGCGCTCGACGCCGAGCAGTCCCACGGCCGAGTACCAGGCGATGAATCCGAGGACCGTCACGCCGACCGCCAGGTAGGCCAGCGCCGCGGCCTGGCCGGCGTCCGGCGCCGGCAGCGCCGGGCCCACGGCGAGCAGGCTCCAGACGGCGAGCATCGGGACAGCGAACAGGCAGGCGTAGGTGGAGACGGCCAGCGGGCCGAGACGCTTCAGGTGGGGCACGGCGAGGAGCGAGAAGGCGGCCTCGCAGCCGAGGGCGCCGAGCGCCAGCATCAGGCCGGCCGCGGTGATGCCGCCGCCGGCCCACTGGACGCCCGCGGCGCCGGCCGCGACCACACCGGCAGCGACGATCACGCGCCCGCTCAGGGGCCGCTTCTCGAGCAGCGGACCCGCGACGGCGAGCACCACCGGGACGCAGCCGACGATGACCCCGACCGTGGCGGGGTCGGTCTCGCGGACGCCCTCGATCACGAAGACGTTGAACAGGACGAGGCCGGTGGCGGCAAGCGCTATGAGGCTGAGCGCTTCTCGTCTGTCCAGCCGTGGAAGGCGGCCTCTGGCGAGCGCGAGGAGCACCGCGCCGGCCAGGGCGTACCTGAGAGCCTGGCCGGTCGGGAGCGGGTACCCCTCGACCAGGTCGGCGGCGGCGACGAGAGAGCCGACGAGGGCCAGTGCGAAGGCGGCGAGGAGGGAGCCGCGCGCGGTGGGGCTCGCACCCCTGGCGAGATCGTGCATGAGGCCAGCGTATGCTTGGACTGGTCCGCCTGGAAGGACCAGTACATGTGTCGCGAGCGGGACCAGTTACCGAGCAGGCCCGGCGTGGGCGAGATGGGTCGACCATGAGCGGCTCGCTCGACGTCCTGCTTCGCCTCGACCGCGGCCGGACTCCGCTTCGGGGGCAGATCGAGGACCAGTTGCGAGACGCCGTCCGGGGCGGGCGGCTCGGTCCGGGCGCGGCCCTCCCATCCTCGCGCGCGCTCGCGCGCGAGCTTGGCGTGTCGCGCGGCGTGGTGGTGGAGGCCTATGCGCAGCTCGCCGCGGAGGGCTATCTCGTCGCGCGGCAGGGGGCGCCCACGCGCGTCTCCGAGGCGGCCTCGCCCGGACCCGGTGCGGCGCCGGCGGCCACCGGCGAGCGCCCGCCCCGCTTCGACCTCCGCACCGGCAGACCCGATGTTTCGCTCTTCCCGCGCACCGCCTGGCTGGCCTCCCTGCGCCGTGCCCTCCGCGACGCGCCCGACGCGCGCTTCGACTACGGCGACCCGCGCGGGGCCCCCGAGCTCCGCGGCGCGCTCGCTCGCTACCTCGGCCGCGTGCGCGGGGTGGCGTGCGATCCGGAACGGGTCGTGGTCACCTCCGGGATGGCGCAGGGGATGGCGCTGTTCGCCCGGGCCCTGACCCCGGGCGGCGCGCGGAGAATCGGGATGGAGGACCCCTCCAGCGCACCGGGCAGGGCCCAGCTGGCCTCGAACGGGCTCGAGGTCGTCCCGATCCCGGTCGACGGGCACGGGCTCGAGGTGGAGCATCTCCCCGCGGTCGACGCCGTCATGGTCACCCCCGCGCACCAGTTCCCGCTGGGCGTCGTTCTCGCCCCGGACCGGCGGGCGGCCCTGCTCGACTGGGCGGCGCACACCGGCGCCGTCGTTCTCGAGGACGACTACGACGCCGAGTACCGCTACGACCGCCAGCCGGTGGGCGCGGTGCAGGGTCTCGCGCCCGATCTCGTCGCCTACGCGGGCTCCATCTCGAAGACGCTCGCCCCCGGCCTCCGGCTCGGCTGGCTCGTGGTTCCCGAACGGCTCCTCGACGCCGTGACCGCCGCCAAGGCGAGCGACGACCTCGGCACGCCGGTGGTGGAGCAGCTCGCGCTGGCGGACTTCCTCGAGCGCGGCCAGCTCGATCGCCATCTGCGCCGCACCCGCACCGTCTACCGCGACAGGCGCGACGCGCTGGTGGCGGCGCTCGGGCGGCTGCTGCCCGAGTGCCCGATCGCCGGCGTGGCGGCGGGCCTCCACCTCGTCGTCCACCTCCCCGCCGGCGCCGACGAGCAGGCGGTGCTGGATGCCGCGCGCGCCCGCGGAATCGGACTGTCCGGCATCACGGAGCACCGGATCGTGCCCGGACCTCCTGCGCTCCTGCTCGGATATGGCCGCCTGCCGGAGCCCGCCGTGGAGCCCGCCGTGCGAGCCCTTGCAGATAGCCTGCGAGCATGAGCTACGAGCACGTGATCTGGGAGCAGAACGGCGCAGTCGGGCGGGTCACGCTCAACCGGCCCGACTCGCTAAACGCCTGGACCGGCGCCTTCGGCCGCGAGCTGAAGCAGGTGATCGAGCGCGACGCGGCCGACCCCGCCGTGCGCGCGGTCCTCATCACCGGCTCCGGACGCGGCTTCTCCTCGGGCGCCGACCTGAAGGCCGGCTTCGAGCCGGCACCCGACGACGGCCTGCCCGACATACGCAAGGAGCTTCACGAGCACTACCACCCGATCATCGCGGGGGTGCGGCGGCTCGAGAAGCCCGTCGTGGCGGCGGTTAACGGGCCGGCCGTGGGGATCGGCGCCTCGCTCGCCCTCGCCTGCGACCTCGTGCTGGCGGGCGAGTCCGCCTTCTTCGGCCTGGCCTTCGTGAACATCGGCCTGATGCCGGACGGCGGCTCCACCCTGTTCGTTCCGGCCGCCGTCGGCAAGGCGCGCGCGTTCCAGATGGCCCTGCTCGGCGAGCGGATCGACTCGCGGCGGGCGTTCGAGTGGGGCCTCGTCAACTACGTGCACCCCGACGACGTTCTGATGTCCGAGGCCGAGGCCCTCATCGCCAGGCTTGCCGCGGGCCCCACCCGCTCGTACGCGAGCTCGAAGCTCGCGCTGAACCGGATGCTCTACCAGGACCTCGACGGCCAGCTCGACCTGGAGGCCGAGCTCCAGCACGCCCTCGCCCGGACGAGCGACTTCCAGGAGGGCGTCCTCGCGTTCGTGGAGAAGCGCGAGCCCGCCTTCGAAGGGGCCTGACAGCCCAATCCGAGGCATCCGCCACGAAGTGGAGCCGCCGCGGGAGCCGGAGATATGATCCGCCCGCCTTGCCCTCCGGCATGCCACGTCGTCTGCTCTTCGCCGCCCTCGCCGCGGCGCTCCTCGCATCCCTGATCGCCGCGCCGGCCGCGCTTGCCGACCCCTTCTCACCGGAGTCGGGCGGCTCCCCGAACGCCGACGACATCGACACGCTCTTCAAGATCACGCTCTACGTCGGGATCGTGATCTTCCTGATCGTGGAGGGCACGCTGATCTGGGCGCTCGTCAAGTACCGCGGGCGCCGCGGCACTCCCGATGCGGCGCAGATCCGCGGCAACACGCCGCTCGAGCTCGGCTGGACTGTCGGGGCGGCCCTGATCCTCGTTGTCCTGACCGTCGTCACGTTCCTCTACCTCGACGACATCGAGAACCCGCCGCCGTCCGGGCCGAACGGCCTCCAGGCCTCACAGGCGCGGTTCGCATCGATCGATCAGCCCGACCCGCCCCTGAGCGGCGGCCCCTTCCTCCGCATCGAGGTGAACGGGCAGCAGTACCTGTGGCGCTACGACTACCCCGGCCAACGGACACTGTTCAGCTACCACACGATGGTGGTGCCGGTGAACACGACCGTGGTGCTCGAGGTAACCGGCTCTGACGTCATCCACTCCTGGTGGATCCCGAAGCTCGGTGGCAAGGTCGACGGCGTGCCCGGCCATGTCAACGAGACCTGGTTCAAGATCCCCGCGAAGTTCGCGGGCGACAGCTTCGAGGCCGGGACCGACTTCGACGGCCAGTGCGCCGAGCTCTGCGGCGCGGGCCACGCCGACATGCGGGCCGCGGTCCGGGCGGTCACGCCCGAGCAGTTCGAGGCGTGGGCCGAGCAGCAGCGCGACGACATCGAGGAAGCCGGCGAGGCGCTCGCCGAGCAGCGTGAGCAGCGCGAGGGCGAGGAGAGCGAGCAGTAGTGGAAGCCGGAACGGCAGCCGGTACCCGGGTCGAACGGCCGGAGGTCGTGATGCACGGCCTGAAGCCGCAACCGCGCGGCTGGCTCGTCTGGCTGACCACGACCGACCACAAGAAGATCGGGATCCTCTATCTGTTCGCGACGTTCCTGTTCTTCATCCTGGGCGGCGTCGAGGCCCTGATCATGCGCCTCCAGCTGGCCCAGCCGTCGGGCACGCTGGTGGATCCCGAGACCTACAACGGGCTCGTGACGATCCACGGGACCACGATGGTCTTCCTGTTCCTGGTCCCCGTGCTCGCGGGCTTCGGCAACTACTTCGTGCCGCTGATGATCGGGGCGCGCGACATGGCCTTCCCGCGGCTCAACGCGCTGTCGTTCTGGCTGCTGCTGCTCGGTGGCCTCGCTTTCTACGCGAGCATTTTCTTCGAGCCGCCCCAGGCCGGCTGGACGATGTACCCGCCGCTGTCCGACGACGCCTTCTCACCGGGAGGTGGCGTGGACGCATGGATCTTCCTGATCCACCTCACCGGCGTCTCCTCGATCGTCGGCGCGATCAACTTCGTCGCGACGATCCACAACATGCGCGCGCCAGGGATGAGCTGGGGCCGCATGCCCCTGTTCATCTGGACGATCCTGGTCTACAGCTACCTGCTGATCGCCGCCCTGCCGGCCGTGGCCGCGGCGGTGACGATGCTGCTCACCGACCGCCACTTCGGCACCGCCTTCTTCGACCCGGCCGGCGGCGGCGACCCCCTGCTGTGGCA
Organism: uncultured Thermoleophilaceae bacterium; assembly: GCA_963733885.1. Classification (GTDB taxonomy): domain Bacteria; phylum Actinomycetota; class Thermoleophilia; order Solirubrobacterales; family Thermoleophilaceae; genus JACVRW01. The sequence continues at coordinate 105,623 of CAVTES010000006.1, forward strand.
GCACCTGTTCTGGTTCTTCGGCCACCCCGAGGTCTACATCATGGTGCTTCCCGCCTTCGGGATGGTGTCGGAGATCCTGCCGGTCTTCGCGCGCAAGCCGATCTTCGGCTACAAGGCGATCGCGGCGTCGACCGTTGCGATCGCCTTCCTCGGCCTGCTGGTCTGGGCGCACCACATGTTCACGACCCCGACCGCGACGGTGGTGCTCGCCTTCTTCATGCTGGCGTCGTTCACGATCGCGGTGCCCACCGGCATCAAGATCTTCAACTGGATAGCCACGCTCTGGCGCGGCCGGATCGTCTTCAAGACACCGCTCTACTTCGCCGCCGCGCTGCCCGGCCTGTTCGTGATCGGCGGGATCTCGGGGGTGATGCTGGCGATCTTCCCGGTGGACTGGCAGCTGCACGACACCTACTTCGTGGTGGCCCACTTCCACTACGTGCTGTTCGGCGGCGCCGTGTTCGGGCTGTTCGGGGGCCTCTACTACTGGTTCCCGAAGATGAGCGGCCGGCTCATGTCGGAGTCGGCCGGGAAGCTCTCCTTCTGGCTCATGTTCGTGGGTTTCAACATGACCTTCCTGGTCCAGCACTCGGCCGGCATGGAGGGCATGCCGAGGCGCATCTACGACTACTCCGAGGACCTCGGCGTGGGGACCTACAACCTGATCTCGACGATCGGCGCCTTCATCCTCGGCATCGGCGTGGTGGTCACGTGCGTGAACGTGATCATCTCGATCAAGAAGGGCAAGCGGGCGGGTAACGACCCGTGGCAGGGCAACACGCTCGAGTGGTTCACCACCTCGCCGCCGGCCGCCAACAACTTCGACGTCGTCCCGCGGGTGCGGAGCGTTGAGCCGATGAAGGACATCCGCCGCGAGGTGCTGGCGGCCAGCGAGCCGACGGAGACGGTGGCGCAGCCGGCGGCGCCGCGCGCGCTGTAGTGATGCGGCGCCTGACCCTGGCAACGGGGATCGCAACCTTCGTCCTCATCATCGTGGGTGGGGTCGTGCGTGTCTCCGACTCCGGGCTGGGCTGCGGGCCCGCGGGCTCGGGCTTTAACGGCTGGCCCTTCTGCAACGGCGACGTCGTCCCGGGCGTCGACCTCAATTCGATCATCGAGTACGCCCACCGGGCGCTGGCGATCGTCGTGGGGTTCATGATCCTTGCGCTGTTCGTGCTCGCCTGGCGGCGTCACAGGCAGCTGCTTCCCGTCACGGGAGCCCTGCTCGTGCTGGTGGTCGCCCAGGGAGCCCTCGGAGGGGCGACCGTGGAGGAGAACCTCGAGGAGGTCTACGTGGCCGCCCACCTCGGGCTGGCCATGCTGCTGCTCGGCTTGCTGCTGTATCTCTGGCGGGCGGTCACGGACGCGCCAACCGAGAGCGGCGGCCCGCGCCGGCTGGCTATCGTGGCCACCGGCTTCGTGCTCTGCACGATCGTTGCCGGCGGCTACATGGCGGGCACGCAGAACTATGGCCGCGCGGACTATCAGATCGGGGACGGGGCGCACCATGCGTGCGGCAAGGAGTTCCCTGCCTGCAACGGCGAGTTCATGCCGTTCGGCGAGTCCCGGCTCGTGGACATCCATCTGACCCACCGCTTCTTCATGTACATCGCGTCGGCGTTGGTGATCGCCCTGGTGGTGGTTGCGCTGCGGCGGCGCGTGGCCGTGCGCTACGCATGGGCGCTGGCGGGGCTGCTGGCGGTGCAGGTCCTGGTCGGCGCGCTGAACGTCTGGCTCGACGAGTACGAGCTGCTCATCCTGCTCCACCTCGCCCTCGGGACGCTGCTGTGGGCGGCTTCGCTGGGTATGACGCTTCAGCTGTCGCCCGCCCGCGAGCGGGCGAGGCGCCCGGAGGCGGTGGCGGCATGATCGAGGCTGTCGTAGCGAGGGCGAGCTGGCGAACCGTTCTGTCGGACTACTTCGAGATGACCAAGCCGAAGGTGCAGTCGCTGCTGCTCTTCACCACGGTCACGACGATGTACGTGGCGGGCGACCCGTCGCTGGGGCTCGTCGCGCTGACCTGCCTCGGCGGGGCCCTCTCCGCCGGCGGCGCGGGGGCGATCAACCACGCGCTCGACCGGGACCTCGACCGGGTGATGAAGCGGACTGCCGACAGGCCCGTGGCGAGCGGCCGGGTGTCGCCGGCCGCGGCGATCGCGTTCGGGGCGGTGCTTGGCGCTGCGTCCTTCGTCCTGCTGGCGGTGGCTGTGAACCCGCTGGCCGCGGCGCTGTCGCTGTCGGGGCTGCTCGGCTACGTGTTCGTCTACACGGTCTGGCTGAAGCGGACGACGCCTCAGAACATCGTGATCGGCGGCGCCGCCGGGGCGGTGCCGCCGCTCGTGGCCTGGGCGGCAGTAACCGGCGGGCTGACCGGCACGCCGCTCTACCTGTTCGCGATCGTGTTCTTCTGGACGCCGCCGCACTTCTGGTCGCTGTCGCTGTTGATGAAGGACGAGTACGCGCGCGCGGGCGTGCCGATGCTGCCGGTGGTGCGCGGCGAGAAGGAGACCCGCCGCCAGATCCTCCTCTACACCGTGCTGCTCTACGCGGTGAGCCAGCTGCCGTTCTGCGCGGGGGCGTTCGGAGCGACGTACCTGGTCTGCTCGGTGCTGCTGGGCGCGTGCTTCATCTACGGCGCCTACCGCCTGATGCGAAGGCCCTCCCGCCGAACCGCCCTCCGGCTCTACCTCTACTCGCTGGCCTACCTGGCGCTGCTGTTCGCCGCGATGGTGGCCGACGCGCGGCTGTAGCGCTCCACCGGTCCGACCGCGGAGCGGCTCACAGGCGCCTGGCCGCCGCCTTGTCCAGCAGCACCGTGACGTTCCCCTCGACGAGCGAGGCCGGCGCCATCGGGTCGCGCCGGCCCGAGAAGGCGCGGGCGACGGCATCGGCCTTGTCCTCCCCGGTCACCAGGAACACGATCCGGCGAGAGGCGTTCACCACCGGCAGGGTCAGGGTGATCCGCGACACCAACGGCGCCATCCCCGGCGTCTCCACGCCCACCACCGGCCGCTCGCGCTCGCCCAGGGCGTCGTCGCCCGGGAACAGCGAGCACGTGTGCGCGTCCGGGCCGATGCCCAGCAGGATCATGTCGAGGACGGGCCGGCCGGCCTCCTCCAGTTCGCGCTCGTACTCGGCCGCGCCCCGCTCGGGCCCCAGCTCGCCCTGCATCCGGTGCACCGTCGCGCCCTCGATCCGAGACAACAGCGCCTTGTCCACCATCCGGAAGTTCGAGTGCTCGTGGTCCGGCGGCACGCAGCGCTCGTCGGTGAACCACAAGTCGACGCCCGACCAGTCCGGGCGCTCGGCGGCCACGCGCTCGTAGGCCTTGCGGGGAGTGGACCCGCCAGTGATGCAGACGTGCCCCTTCGCGTCCCCGAGCAGGGCCGCGGCGGCGCCGGCCGGGTCGTCGGTCACTCGGAAGGTCGGGCGAGGCTCCACGTTCCGTGCAGGCTAATCACGTTCCTGTCCGGGAGCACCGCGATCACCGCGGCCAGGTCGCCGCAGTGGGGGCAGCGCAGGACGTAACCCGCTCCTGTGTAGAGGCGGTGGGCGCCGATCTGCCCTTCCGTCCGGCACGACTGGCACACGCGCTCGACCGCCGTGACCTCCGCCACGAACACCTCCTGGAGCAGCCCCGCGATCGAGTTCCCGTCGGTATGCAGCGAGCCGCTCTCCATCTCACCCTCCAGTCGGTCCGAAGCGCTCGGTGTGGACTCGGGCCGGCTCGTGGCCGAGCTCCACGAGCAGCCGCGCCGCCTCCTCCACGAACGGGGTGGGCCCGCAGACATACGCGCGCGGGCGCTCCGACGGCGGCGGCCCCACCTCGGAGAGCATGTCCCGGTCGATTCGCCGCGTGAAGCCGTCCCAGCCCTGGGGGGCCTCCCCGCGCGTGAGCGTGATCTGTATGTCCACCGAGCCGCCCACCAGCTCGCCGAGCTCGTCCCTGTACAGCACGTCCTCGAGAGTCCGGGCGGACACCAGCAGGCGCGCGTCCACAGTGCTCCCCGTGGCCCGGCGGTGGCGCAGCATCGCCATCAGCGGCACAAGGCCCGAGCCGCCGCCGACCAGCAGGAGCGGCTCGTCCCGAGCCGGGTCCCACACGAAGTAGCCGCCGATCGGCCCGCGCAGCTCGAAGCCGTCGCCCGGCCGCGCGTCCTCGGTCAGGTACGGCGACACCTCGCCGTCCTCGATGTCCTCCACCGCCAGCTCGAGGTCCGGGCTGCGGGGGCCTGAGGCGATCGAGTACGAGCGCTGCGCCTGGTACCCGTCCTCGGCCGTGAGGCGGACGTCCACGTGCTGCCCGGCGGCGTGACCGGGCCAGCCCGGCACGTCGAGCACGAGGCTCTTGATTCGCGGGGTCTCCGCCCGGATCGCCCGGATCGTCGCCTCGCGCCAGGGCAGCGGGGTCCTGGCGACTAGTCCCCCCAGTACCGCTGTTCCTTCCATGGATCGCCGTAGTTGTGGTAGCCGTAGTTCTCCCAGAAGCCGGGCTCGTCCTCGGTGCCGACGTTGAGCCCGCGCACCCACTTGGCGCTCTTCCAGAAGTACAGGTGGGGCACCAGCAGCCGCGCCGGGCCGCCGTGCTCGGGGTCGAGCGGCTCGCCCTCGTACTCGTACGCCACCCAGGCCTTGCCGCCGGTCACGTCGGCGAGGGGCAGATTGGTGGTGTAGCCGCCGTCGCACCACGCCACCACGTGCTCGCCCCCCGGCTCGGTGCCCTCGAGCAACGCGTCCACCGACACGCCCTTCCAGGTGGTGTCGAACTTCGACCACTTGGTGACGCAGTGGATGTCGACGGTCACGGTCTCGGCCGGCTGGGCGAGCAGCTCCTCCCAGCTCCACGAACGCCCCTCGCCCACCGCGCCGCCGACCGTGAAGCTCCACCCCTGCAGCGGCGGATGGGGGGTCGGGCCGGCGGAGAGCACCGGGAAGTCGGACGTGACGTACTGGCCGGGCGGCAGCCGGCCCGGCTCGGCGTCCTGCTCGGGCCGCCGGCGGCGGCGAAAGCCTCTAGAGATGCGCGCCATGGCCGGTAGAGTAAGGCTCATGCTTCGAGTGGTGCGCGGCCGCAGCCTTCACGAAGTGGACGTCGGCTAAGCCGAGCGCCTCGCAAGCCGCTACGCCCGCGTGGCGGTCGACCTCGGAACCGGCGACGGCCGCCACGTGCTCGCCACGGCGGCCGGGCAGCCCGACACGCTCGCCATCGGCGTGGACGCCAACGCGGCCGCCATGGCCGACTCCTCCCGCCGCGCCTAGCGACGCGACGCTCTGCCCAACGCGCTGTTCGTCGTGGCCGCGGCGGAACGGCCGCCGGACGCGCTCCGGGGCCTGGCCGGATCGCTCACGGTGAACTTCCCGTGGGGATCGCTGCTGCGGGGACTGCTGGGCGAGGACGACGCGGTGATCGCGGGGGTGGCGCGGCTGTTGGCGCCGGGCGCCGAGGGCGCGGTCCTGGTGTCGGTGGTGGCGCGAGACGGCATGCCGCCGGCGCCCCCGCAAGCCTCCCTCGGGGCGGCCTACGCCCGCCACGGCCTCGAGCTGATCGAGATGCGCCCGGCGGCGCCGGAGGAGGTGGCGGCGTCCGGCTCCTCCTGGGCAAAGCGGCTGCGGGCGGGGCGGGACCGGCCGGTCACGCTGCTTCGGGTGCGGGCCTGAGTGTGGGCCTGGGAGTGTGGGCCCCCAGAGGTACCGTTTTCGGTGCACTTGAGGGCCCACACTCATCCGTGGGAGACTCGGCGGCCGATGGCCGGGAACGCCCGGATACCGACGAGCCTCGTCGGCTCCTACGCCCAGCCGAACTGGCTGATCGACCGCGAAAAGCTGCGCGGGCGCTTCCCGCCGCGCGTGCGTGCCACCGAGCTCTGGCGCGTGGATCCGCGCTACATCGAGGAGGCCCAGGACGACGCCACCCGGCTGGCGATCGGCGACCAGGAGCGCGCCGGGCTCGACATCGTCACCGATGGTGAGATGCGCCGCGAGAGCTACTCGAACCGCTTCGCCACCGCCTTGGACGGAGTGGACATCGACAATCCGGGCACCGCCCTCGATCGCAGCGGGCATCCGAACCCGGTGCCGCGCGTGGTGGGGCCGATCGCCCGCCGCCATCCGGTGCAGATCCGGGATCTGCAGTTCCTGAAGGCGCACACCAGCCGGCAGACGAAGATGACCGTGCCGGGCCCGTTCACGATGTCGCAGCAGGCCCAGGACGACCACTACGGCTCCCCCGGCGAGCTTGGGATGGCCTATGCGGCCGCCGTGCGTGGGGAGATCCTCGACCTCTTCGAGGCCGGAGCCGACGTGGTCCAGGTCGACGAGCCATACATGCAGGCACGCCCCGAGGCGGCCCGCGACTACGGCCTCGAGGTCCTGCGCCGCGCAACCGACGGCATGCCCGGGACCATGGCCGTCCACATCTGCTTCGGCTACGCCGCGATCATCCACGAACGGCCAAGCGGCTACTCGTTCCTCCCCGAGCTCGACGGGACCGAGTGCGACCAGGTCAGCATCGAGACCGCGCAGTCGGGCCTCGACCTCGGCGTCCTCGACTCGCTCTCGTCGAAGTCGATCATCCTCGGCGTGCTGGACCTCTCGAGCGACGCGGTCGAGACGCCAGAGACGGTCGCGGAGCGCATCCGTCGCGCCTTCCCCCACGTCGGGCCCGACCGGCTGACCGCCGCGCCGGACTGCGGCATGAAGTACCTCTCCCGCGAGGCCGCCTACGGCAAGCTCGAGTCGCTCGTGGAAGGCGCGCGAATGGCCGCGGCGGACGCCCCGGTCACCGCCGGCTGAGCGCAGTCACAGTCGCGGCACCCCGTTCGTCTACATAGGTATGGACGAACATTCCGAAGCACCCTCCACCGCCGAGCTCGCCGGAGAGGTCGGCGCGCTCTCGGTCGGCCTCGGGATCCTGACGGTCCCGCTCTTCCCGTTCGCGATGCCGCTCATCCTGCTGGTGATCGGCCCGCTCGCGGTGCTGGCCCTGGCCGGCCTGCTGCTGGCGCTGCCGATACTGCTGCCGCTCTGGCTCGCCCGCCGCGTGCTGCGCGCCGTTCGCCGGCGACGCGAGCCTCCGCCGGTCCGCCACCATCACGGCGGGCCAGCTCGCGCAGTGACATCTGCCATGCCCCGCTGAGGCGCTTCCGCTGAAACAACCCAGATTGGGGACTCCGCCGGCCGACTCGGCCAAGCAACCGTGTCGCGGGCCTGGCTATCGCCGCCTTACTCGCTCGCAGCGCCTCACGAGGTCGCGCCGATCGACGGTGGCTCGGTCCCGGCGGCCGGTGCCGCAGTCGAGCTCGTCGCGGCGAGCGCGACCCCGGAGGAGATCGCGACCTCTTCCACCGAAGAGCCGGTCGCTGCCCGCGTCGCCTGTCAGCACGTCGTCGCCGGCTCCGCCGTCGAGGAAGCAGCCCGACAGCCCATGCGGGAAGCAACCCAGGCTGTCGTCGCCCGAATTGCCGCGGCCGCTGCCGACCATCAACCGGTCGTCCCCGCTCCCGCCGTCGCCCCTTTGGCCGATCACCGTGTCGTCGCCCGCTTCGCCGTCTGCCCTACCACTCGCCACGAGCAGCACGTCGTCCCCTTCCCCGCCGTCCGCGTCGCCGAAACTCACGGTCAGCACGTCGTCGCCGGCTCCGCCGGTCACCCAGCCGCCCGGAGAGGTGATCCAGTCGTCGCCGTCTCCGAGTTGCTGAAAGCCGATCGCTCCCGCCGTGCAAACCACCGCCGCGGGCGGCGGCGGGGTGGGTTCATCGACGCGCTCACACCCGGCTCCCGCGACCAGTGGCGCCGACCGATCCCTCACGACGTAGCGGTTCTGCCCGAAGGCCATGAACGTCTCGGTGATCGCCAAGTGATTGACCTCGCCGTTCGCCGCGGTGACCACGAGCATGTCCGCCGGGCACATCATGTAGCGGGCACACGACCCGAACGGGTCGATGTCCGCCGGCTCCCGGAAGGGCTCCACGCTCACAGACGAAGCGCCGGCTGCGGCCGGCGCCGTCATCACAAGCAGGAGGGCGAGGCCAAGCGCGCGCAAACTCCCAGGATAGGTGGCGGCGGCCTCAGGCCTGCGGTCGGTACGCCATGTAGACCACACCGTTGTCGTACGACTCACAGGCCGCGAGCGACAGTTTGCCGGGCGCGGCGTCCTCGGTAAACAGCCGCGGACCGGACCCGCGGGTGAGCGGGTAGACGCACAGATTCAGCTCGTCGACCAGGCCGTCCGCGAGCATCGCTCGTACCAGCGTGATGCTGCCACTGGTGTAGATGTCGCCGTCGACCTCGTCCTTCAGCCTGCGGATCGCGTCGGGGTCGTACGGCCCGGCGATCTCCGAGTTCCTCCACGTTGCATCCGTGAGGGTCGAGGACACCACGTACTTGGTGGTGTCGTTGAAGAACGGCGCCCCTGGATCGTCCTCCACGGTCCGCGTCGACCAGGCTGGCTCGAACATCTCATAGGTCGTCCGCCCGAGCAGGATGGCCCTGCAGCGTTCCGTGACCGCGCCGAGCGCCTCTCCCATCTTGGGGTCGAAGCCGTAGTCGAACGTCCACGTCGGCGCGTCGATCACGCCGTCAAGGCTCATGAACTCGTGCACGTGTATTGCTCCCACTTCTCACCTCCGCGTCGATGTTGCGGTGTAGACCTTGCCATCGCCGCGAAGTCATCGACCGGCGGGGAAGCCCGGGAGCGAAGGGGCGGGACTGCCGGGCGACGGGGGTGCCCGTCGCCCGGCGTGTCGCTGCCCCTTGCCCGGTTAGCGGAGCTGGACTCGCTCCGAGGCCGCCGACATGCGCCCGTGGGTGGGGCGCAGGGTGGTGGTGAGCGTGTAGCGCCCGCGGTGCACCTTGTGGCGCGTGTCGATCGTAAGCGTGAACTTGCGTCCCGCTCGCACCGACCGCGGCCGGTGCCGATCACGCGGCCGCCCTTCCGCAGCGTGATCGCCACCCGACCGCGCTGTGTGCTGACGCCGCTGACGCGGACCTGCCGTGCCGTGCCGCTCACGCGTGCGGATCCCACGATGACGCGACCCGGACGCCCGCGCCGTCCACGCCTGCCCCTGCGGCCGCGCGGGCCGGCCTGGCCCGGCGCGCCCTGGGGGCCGGCCGGACCGACCAGACCGGCGAGGCCGGCCGGGCCCTGCGCGCCCTGCGGACCGGCGGGGCCTGCCGGACCCAGCGCGCCGTCCGGACCAGCGGGGCCGGCCGGGCCGCCGCCGACGGTGGCGCCGGTGACGTTCTCGCAGTCGCCCGCGACCACGTCGCCGCCGTCTGCGGCGACGCTGTCGGTGCCGCTGCCGCAGTCGTCTGAGTCACGGCCGCCTGCGTCGTCGCTGTTGAGCGTGTCGTTACCGGCCGCGCCCTCCAGGCCGTCGATGCCGGCGCCGCCGTTCAGGATGTCGTCGCCGTAATCGCCGAACAGGCCGTCGTTGCCCGCGCCACCGTCCATGGTGTCGTCGCCCGCCCCGAAGAGCGAGGGGACCTCATTGTCCCCGAGCATCTCGTCATCGCCACCGAGTCCCTCCATGATGTCCGCGCCGGAGTCGCCCTCCATCACGTTGGGGCCCTCGGTGCCGATCAGCGTGTCGTCGGCGTCGCCGCCGCTCAGGTTCTCGATGTCAGCGCCGGCGTTGTCGCCCTCACAGTCGAGACCCGGGCAGCCCGCACCGTCATCGGCATCACCATCCAGATCGACCCTAACGCCGACCGACGCGCGGTCGTAGTTCAGCCAGTCGACCCCCGACCCACCGATGAACTGGTCGGCACCGGTTGCGTCGAAGGCATCGAAGAAGTCGTCCCCGCTGCCGCCGTCCATCACGTCGTCGCCGACGTTCCCGAAGAACTCGTCGTCTCCCTCGTCGCCGTTCAACTGGTCGTCGCCGCCGCCGTCGTCGAGGAAGTCGTCTCCCTCGCCGCCGTCGACGATGTCGTCGTCCGTGCCGTCCTCAACGAAGTCGTCTCCGAGGCCGCCGTCGACAGAGTCGTCGCCCTCTCCGGCCTCAACGAAATCGTCTCCGTCGCTGCCATCGACAGAGTCGTCGCCCTCTCCGGCCAGAATGAAGTCGCCCTCCTCGCCGCCGCTCAACGTATCGTCGAACGTGCTGCCTGCTTCGAAGGGCTCCTCCGAGAACTCCACGTCGCCGACAAGGAAGTCTTCCCCGTCGCCGCCGTCGACCTCGTCGTCTCCCTCGCCGCCCTCGATGAAATCGTCTCCGGCGCCGCCGTTAAATGCATCGTTGCCGATGTCGCCGAAGACCTCGGAGTCGCTTATGTCGTCGTCTCCGTCGCCGCCGTCGACGATGTCGTTGCCCTCTTCGCCCTCAAGCTCGTCGTCCCCGGCGCCGCCGCCGATCGTATCGTCGCCTTCGTCGCCGAATATCTCGTCGATTCCGTCGCCACCTTGGAAGGTGTCGTCGCCTTCGCCGCCCTCAAGGAAGTCATCTCCGGCACCGCCATTGAGTGCATCGACGCCTTCGTCGGCGGAGAGCTCGTCGTCTCCGTCGCCGCCGCCGAGGTTGTCGTCGCCCTCCATGCCCCTAACGTCATCGTCTCCGCCGCCGCCGTTGAGCGTATCGTTGTCTTCGCCGCCGACGATGAAGCTCTCGCCGCCGCCGCCGGTGAGCGTGTCATTGCCAGCCTCGCCGAACGTCTCGGTAAATGTCGTGATCGCGGGATCGACGCTGACCGCATCGTCGCTGTCACGCATCGCAAGAAAGAGGCGGTCGATCCCGACGTCGGGGCAGCTCGCCCCTTTGCCAGTCACCTCGCATCCGCCGGCGCCGTCGATCAAAGACAAGCCCAAACGCGGGCACAAGACGCGATCGCCGCTTCCTCGGCCGATCTGACACGACATCCATACGCCATCCCTCCTAAGGGTCTGGTTATGAGCGACAGGGATCTGTCGGGCCGCAGCAGAGCACGACCCGCTGACATTTCGCTGACGTTTCGCTGACGTCCCGCTGACGTGGGCGGTCAGCGGGGGCGTGGTTGCGGCGATTTCCGCCTGGAAGTTCCGAAAACGCGGCCTTCGGCCGACAACCGCGCGTGGCTCAACCCCGACCACCCGGGAGAGCCCGAGCGCCACGCGCCCGGAGCGTTGCAGTACGTTCAACGCGTGAGCCGGGTTTGGTCCCTCGCGCGCACATACGGGCTCGACGGGCTGATCGTTGTCGGCGCGCTCGCGAGCGCGCTCGAGGTTGCGCTCAGCGACGACCCGCAGCGAGGGCCGGAGACGACGCCGTGGTTCGCCGCACCGGCCATAGCGCTCGTCGTGCTGGTGCTGCTCGGGCGCCGCCGCTTCCCCTTCGCCGCACCCGCGTCGGTCTGGGTGCTGGCCGCGGCGCTGTCGTTCGTCGACGGGCGGCTGGTGCCTTTCACGGCCAGCGCCTCCGTCGCCGGGTTCGCTGCCGCGTTCCTGCTCGGCAACCTCCGAGACGCCCGTCAGGCGCGGATCGGCTTTGCGATCGTGCTCAGCGGAATCGCGATCGTCATCTACAACGACCCGACCCACGACACCGGCGACTTGATCTTCACTCCCCTGCTGTACGCCATCGGCTGGCTCGCAGGGTTCGCGATGCGCGAGCGTGCCGAGCAGGCCGAAGCGGCGGAGGCGCGTGCCCGCCTCGCCGAGCGGGAGCGGGAGGCTGCGGCTCGCATCGCGGTCGCCGAAGAGCGCAGCCGCATCGCACGCCGCATCGTCGAGGCGGGCGACGCCGAGCGCCGGCGCCTCGAGCGCGACCTGCATGACGGGGCCCAGTCCCGCCTCGTGGCGCTCGCGGTCAAGCTGCGGCTTGCGCGCATGAAGGTGGAGGCCCAGCCCGAGGTCTCGAAGCTCCTGGACGAGTCGAGCGCCGAGTTGCAGGCCGGCCTCGACGAGCTGCGGGAGCTCGCGCGTGGCATCCATCCGGCGGTGCTGACCGACCGTGGGCTGGCTGTGGCACTGCAGGCGCTCGCGAGCCGAGCGCCCATCCCTGTGGAGGTCGCGTGCGAGCCGCCCGACGGCCTGCCTGACGCCGCAACGACGGCGGTCTACTTCGTGGTATCCGAGGCGCTCACCAACGTCGCCAAGTACGCGCACGCGGAGCATGCGACGGTCGCTGTGCGTCGCGTCGCCGACAAGCTGGTGGTCGAGGTCACCGACGACGGGGTGGGCGGCGCAAATCTGGCGGGCGGCTCAGGCCTACGCGGCCTGTCGGACCGCATCTCGACCCTCGACGGGAACCTCGAGGTACGCAGTCCCGTCGGCGAGGGCACGCAGATTCGCGCAGAGATTCCGCTCGTGAAGACGGGATAGGATCGCCGCGCCCGACCGCAGGAGGACTCATGCCCGCCGAGCCCGTCAAGTTCACGCTCCCCGAGGACCGGATCCCGACACACTGGATCAACCTCCTGCCGGATCTCCCGGGCGATCCGCTGCCGCCGCTGAACCCCGGCACCATGCAGCCGGCCGGGCCGGACGACCTGACCCCGATCTTCCCGATGTCCCTGATCGCGCAGGAGGTCTCGGCGGAGCCCGAGGTCGAGATCCCCGAGCCGGTCCGGGACGCTCTCAAGCTGTGGCGGCCAACCCCGCTCCACCGCGCCCGCCGGCTCGAGCGGGAGCTCGATACGCCCGCGCGCATCTATTACAAGTACGAGGGGGTCTCGCCGGCCGGCTCGCACAAGCCGAACAGCGCGGTCGCGCAGGCGTACGCGAACAAGGAGGCGGGCATCGAGCGGCTGGCCACCGAGACCGGAGCCGGCCAATGGGGCTCCGCGCTCGCCCTGGCATGCAGCATGTTCGGGCTCGACTGCCTCGTCTACATGGTGGGCGCCAGCTACGACCAGAAGCCGTACCGGCGCGCGATGATGGAGGCCTGGGGCGCCACCGTGATCCGCTCGCCGAGCGACACGACGGAGTCCGGACGCGGCCAGGCCGCGCATCCCACCGGCTCGCTCGGCATCGCGATCTCGGAGGCCGTGGAGGTTGCGGCCGGCGACGAAGGGACGAACTACGCGCTCGGCTCGGTGCTCAACCACGTCTGCCTGCACCAGACCGTGATCGGCCAGGAGGCGATCGCTCAGATGGAGCTGGCGGGGGAGGAGCCCGACGTTGTGGTGGGGTGCGTGGGCGGCGGCTCGAACTTCGCGGGGATGAGCTTTCCGTTCCTCCGTCGCGTCCTGCGCGGCGAGGCGAAGACCCGCTTCGTGGCAGCGGAGCCGGCAGCCTGCCCGACCCTCACGCGCGGAACCTACCGCTACGACTTCGGCGACACGGTCGGCCTCACGCCACTCATGCCGATGTACACGCTCGGGCACGACTTCGTGCCGCCGCCCGTGCATGCCGGCGGGCTGCGCTACCACGGCGACTCGCCGATCGTGTCCGGGCTCGTCAAGCACGGCCTGATGGAGGCGCGCGCCTACAAGCAGAACGAGACCTTCGCGGCGGCCGTGCGGTTCGCGCGCACCGAGGCGATCCTGCCAGCACCCGAGCCGGCGCACGCGATCCGTGCCGTGATGGACGAAGCGGAGGATGCGAGGGAGGCAGGCGAGGAGCGCGTGATCCTGTTCAACCTGTGCGGGCACGGGCACTTCGACATGTCGGCCTACGACGCCTACCTGGCGGGGAAGCTCGAGGATCCCGAGTTCTCCGAGGCGGACATGCAGGCCGCACTCGAGCGGCTGCCGGCGACGCCGGCCATCGCGTAGACGCGACGGCCGGCTTTGTCTCAGGCGGTGGCCGGCGCGAGGACCGTGCCGGCGCCGGACGGGTTGCGGGGCCTGCGGATGCCCAGGACGAGCAGTCCGGCCGCGACGATCAGGAGGACGGCGCCGGTGCCGGTCGCGGTCCAGCCGATCTCGGCCAGGAACGGGACCTTGGCCCCGGCCTCGACCTCGGCGTCCACGCCGCGTGAGCCATCGGCGTTCATGACCACCACGGACCAGTCGCCGTCCTCGACGTCCCAGTCGAGCGTCTGGGTGCGGGGGCCCTGGGCGGATGCTGCCCAGATCGGCTGCTTGCCGGGCGCTGCCGGCCTGCGATCGCCCGCGACCGTGCGCTCGTCATAGCTCCCCTCGAAGGGCCAGGAGTCCACGTCGCTCACCGACGTGTGGGCGACCCCGCTCAGGTAGCGCGACACCTCGTCGGTGGGGGCGATGCCCACGAAGACCGGCTCGTCGCTCCGCGGCGCGACCTCCAACCGCACGTCGCCGACGTCCTCGCGGTCCATCAGCCATCCGGCTCCGTCGAGGTCCACGTCGAGCCTCTCGCTGGCGAGGGCGTGGGTGCCCGCGGCGAAGCGGTGGCTGTCAGTGGACAGGTAGCCGTCGCCGTCCTTCTCGGAATCGCCCCAGAGCGCTACGCCGCCGACGGCCAGGAGGCCGGCGGCCGCGAGCGCGGTGATGGCGCCGGTCACGATCAGCGCGATCCGCGCGGCACGGGAGCGTTTGGGCTGGGTTTCGGTTGTGTGCTCGGTCATCGTGCGGCCAATGTCCCAGGCCGGAGGGGCACGGACACTGGTGCCACCCGGTGTCGGTGGGTGCGGGTAGCCCCAGCCGCACCTACCTCGCAGGTAGTCGACGCGTCGGGAGCCGTCGGAGACAGTGTGCGCGCACGGACCACGCGACCGTCGTCAAAGGAGTCAGCATGAGCGATCTGACAACCACGGTGGACACGTACCTCACGGCCTACGGCGAGCCCGACAAGGCCCGCCGGGCGGAGCTGATCAGTCGGGTGTGGGCGGCCGACGGGCGGCTCGTGGACCCGCCCCTGGCCGCCGAGAGCCACGACGGCATCAGCGACATGGCCGCCTCCCTGCAGCAGCAGTTCGCCGACCACCGCTTCCGGCGCGTCAGCGAAATCGACGCGCACCACGACCGGTTCCGCTTCGCATGGGAGCTCGTGGGGCCCGATGGCGCGGTCGCCGTTTCGGGCATCGATGTCGGCGAGCTGGCGGAGGACGGCCGCCTGCGCCGCATCACGGGCTTCTTCGGCGAGCTGCCCGGCCGCGACGGCGAGTGACCGACTGAGCAGGAAGACCGGCGAGGGCGACAAGATCACAGACCGAAGAACTGCATCGTCATCCTGACCTACGCACGCTGACTCCGCACGTGTCGGAAACATTCAAGACAGCGGGGCCGCTGCTGGTCGATGCTGACGGGCAGATGAATGGCGGTGGTCACTCGTGAGAATCGGAATACGCGGTGCCGGGTGCGACGATCTGCTGCTGTTCCCGTGCACGGGGGAGCTCGACCAGGTCGCCCTGCTTGCGGAAGCCCTCGACCAACAAGGAGAGATGGACCCATGAAAGCCCAATTGGACCTCATCGGACTCGTCGTGGAGGACATGGGGCGGTCCCTGGCGTTCTACCGGGAGCTCGGCCTCGACCTCCCTGAGGACGGGGACCGGCAGCCCCACGTCGAAACCACGCTGCCGGGCGGGCTGCGCCTGGCCTGGGACACGCAGGAGACAATCCGGTCATTCGACGCCGACTGGCAGCCCGCGAGCGGCGGACCGCAGATAGGCCTGGCCTTTCGACTCGACAGCCCGGCCGACGTGGACGCCGCCTACGAGCGCCTCGTCTCGCTCGGATACGACGGCCACAAGGCACCTTGGAACGCGCCCTGGGGTCAGCGCTACGCCCTCATCCGCGACCCGGACGGCAATTCCACCGACCTGTTCTCCCCGCTGTGAGGGTCCCGCGCGGCCGTTCGCGCGGTGGCACTGCCTGAGGCTCAGAAGCGCTTCCGCTGAAACAACCCAAATCGGGGACGACTGCGATCTGGGTCCCGGGCGGAGCCCCCGGTTATCGCGGCGCGGCGGCCACGGCCTGCCGCCCTACCCCAACCGCGGTCCGGCCAACAGCTGCTCTGCCATAGCGCGCTCCCTCTCCGCGACGGGACGCGAGCGCACGGACACGAGGTGCCATCCGAGGCCGCCGCGCAGCGCGGTTTCGATGCGATCCCGTACGAGCTCCGTCTCCTGCTCGTCGGCGACAAACAGCGTCCGAAACAGAGCGGGATCTCGTTCGGCCTCGATCGCGCTGTTGTGCGGCCAGCGACACGGGCCATCGTGCTCCCAATGGCCGCAGAGCTCAACCGTGACCGCCGCCCCGACGGCGGCCGGATCGAACCCGTCGTGCAACACGAGCTCTGCCTCCACGACGAACGCGGCGGCGTCGGTCACGGGGCCCCGGCCAATTGCCAAGACGCCTATGTCGACAGCCCCAACCCCGGCCAGTCGGCCACCATCACGGCGCCCAGCTCACGCAGTGAGATCTGCCACGACGGGGGGGCGTCGTCCCAGGTCCAGTCCCCCGCCGCCAGTCCCGACGCGCTCTCGTGCTCGGCGGACACACGGATCAATGCGCGGGCGTCCGGCATCGCGCGGGAGAGCATCTCGAGGTCCAGGCGCGCGCCCTTTCGCGGCAGCTTGTTCACGACCAGGAACATCGGCGGCCCGGCCCGCTTCAGCAGCTGGCCCGCCTCCGCGACCAGGCTCGCCGTGGAGGGCTCGGCGTCGGTGACCAGCACGATCTGGTCCGCGGCCTCGATCGCGGCTGCCGCCGCCGGTTCCTGGAGCCCCGTGCCGCAGTCCAGCACGAGCGTTCCGACGGTCGTCTTCAGCCGCTCGAACACCTTGGTGTAGGCGGCCTTGTCGAGCCGGGCCATCCGGCTCGGGTCGGTCGGCGCCGGCAGCACGAGCAGGCCGTCGAACGCGCGGCCGAGCTTGCGGTCCAACTCGGCCACGGTCAGCCCGGGATGGTCCAGCACGTCCACGAGGTCGTCGACGAACACGCGGTGGTCCGGGGTAAGCGCCCGGCCGAGCGATCCGTAGTCCGGGTTGGTGTCGACCGCGACGATCCGCTCGTGCCGCACGCGCGCCAGCAGGGACCCGAGCAGCGCCGTGATTGTCGTCTTCCCCACCCCGCCCTTCGGCGAGACCACCGCCACGGTGGCGCAGCGCCGCAGCCGCGGCGTCGCGATCTGGTCGTCGAGCCTCCGCATGTAGCTGGTCGAGCGCCACGCCGCCTTGGCCCGCGCGCGCCGCGACGGCGGCCGGCGAACGGTCAGGTCGGCGGGACGCGCCACCGGTGCGGCGTCGTCGGCGTCCTCCACGCGCGGCTGCGGCTTCACAATCGCCGGCTCCACCGGTTCGCTCGACCAGAAGGCCGAGAACCAGGCGCCCAGCCGCTCGCCGAAGGACGGCGCGTCCGGCAGGGCCAGGCGCGTTCGCTGGATCGGGAACCCGGCGCGCCGCTTGAGGTCGGCCTCGTCCTGCTCGCGCTCGAACTCCTCGTAGGTGATCGTCTCCGGCTCGGGCTCGAGCCGCTCCTCCGCTCGCATCGGCTGGAGCTCGAGCAGGGCGCCGTCCATCACGCCGCACTCGGCCAGCGTGCTGGTCGGCGGCAGCGGCGGGCTGCCGGCCGGGGCGAGCCCGACCGGGTCGCCGTTCAGCGGCTTCTCGTCGATCACGCCGAGCGACATGAACGTCGGCATCAGCTGCTCGATCGGCGTCTCCGCGGGCACGGTCAGGTCGAGCTTGCGCTCGGGTCCCGCGATCGTCACGACAACGGTCTTCATCGTCTGCCTCCGGTGTGGGCCTCGGCGAGCGGGGTGGCGGGCGCGGCCCGGCCCTCCGCCAACAGTGGGGTCTGGATCAGGGAAGTGCGCCGGTCGCGCCGCACCAGCCAGCCGCGGCCCGGGGGCAGCGGCATCGCCCGGCGGCCGCCGATCAGCGGCCCCTCGTCGGGGTCGCCGCTCAGGATCAGCCCGGGCGCGCGAAGCTCGGTTACGCGCTGGTAGAAGGCCTCGAAGGCGCTGCGCGACACGCCTCCGACGCGGCGCGCCAGCACCAGGTGGAAGCCCACGTCGCGGCCGTGGGCGAGCAGGTCCACGAGCGGGAGCAACGGGTTCTCCGCCGCGCCGGGGACCAGGTCGTAGTCGTCAACCAGCAGGTACAGGCGCGGCCCGGTCCACGAAGCGCCCCGCATCAGCTCCTCGCGAGTCGCCTGGGGTCCCGGCAGCCGGCCGGCGAGCTCGTTCCGCAACTCGTTGGCGAGCGCCGTGGCCATCGCCGCGTTGGCCGCGTAGCCGCGCACGTAAGGCTCGTTCGCCAGGTCGAGCAGGCTGCGCCGGTAATCGACGATCAGCACCTGCGCCCGGCCCGGGTCCTGGCGCGCCGCGAGCGCGCTCGCGAACCAGCGCAGGAAGGTCGACTTGCCCGACTCGGCGTCGCCCAGCACCAGGAAATGCGGGTCGCCGCCCGCGAGGTCGACATAAGCCGGCTCGAGCCTCAGCTCGTCGAGGCCGATCGGCACGCCTCCCGACTCGCCCTCGCCCGGCCCCGGCAGTTCCGACGGCTCCACTCGCAGCGGCAGCATCGGCACGGGCGGCGCCGGCGTCCCGTCCCAGCGCTCGGCCGACTCCCGGGCGGCCTCCACGTCGGGCATCGCGGCCTGGAAGTGGAGCGCGTCCGGGCCGAGTCCGCGGCCGGGCACGTCGCCCGGCAGCGCGTCGGCCACGCGCCGGCCGTGCTCGGAGTCGATCGGGTCGTTCAGGCGCAGCTCGAGCCGGCTGCCCACGTTGTCGCGGAGGTGCGGCCTGATCTCGGCCCAGCGGTTGGCCGACAGCAGCAGGTGGACGCCGTAGTTGAGGCCGCCGTTCGCCAGCTGCTCGACCTCCTGGTCGAGCCCTTCGAAGTCGCGCTTGAGCGCAGCCCAGTTGTCGACCACCAGGAAGACGTCCGGCAGCTCCTCCTCGAGCTCCCCGCGCGCGCGGCGCGCGCGGGCGTCGGCCATCGAGGTGAGTCCGAGCCGCCGGAATGCCAGCTCGCGCTCCTCGAGCAGGCCCTGCACGTGGCGGACGCTCTGGCGCACCCGCTCGCGGTCGAGCTTGGTGGCCACTCCCCCCACGTGCGGCGCGGCCTCGAGCTCCGCCAGCGCCCCGCCGCCCAGGTCGATGCAGTAGAGGCGCACCTCATCCGGCGTGTGCTCGCGAGCCAGCGCCGTGACGAGCCCCTTCAGGAATGTGCTCTTCCCCGTCTGCGGGGCGCCCACGACCGCCAGGTGCCCCGCCGCGCCGGCGAAGTCGAGCGCGAGCGGCGTCGTGCGCTGCTGGGCCGGCAGGTCGAGCAGCCCAACCGTGGCCTCCACCCCGTCCGACACGCCGTCGCGCTGCCACCAGGCAGGAGGCCGCTCCAGATCGCCCGGATCGAGCGAGCGCGGAAGAGGTGGCACCCAGACCTGGTGGACCGGCCCGCCGCCATGCGCCGCGACCATGCGCTCCACTAGCACGTCGAGGTCGCTCGGTCCGCCATCGCCGTCCTCGCCAGCGGCGACGGCGGCTGCAGCCGACAGCCCGCCGAGGCCCGGCGCGAACGGCGCCACGTCCGTGACCGGCCCACTCGGCTCGTCCGGCTCCTCGCGCCCACTCCCGGACACGAGCGCCACCTTGAAGCGCTCGTAGATCGCGGTGTCCACCTTCAGGTAGGCGGCGCCGGGAAACGGCGGCAGCAGGTACGCGTCCGGCGTGCCCAACACGACCTTGCTCTCCACCGCCGAGTAGGTCCGGAGGCAGATCCGGTAGCGCAGGTGGCTCTCCAGGCCGCGGAGCTTCCCTTCCTCGAGGCGCTGGCTCGAGAACAGCAGGTGCATGCCGAGGCTCCGCCCCACGCGGCCGATCCCGAGGAACAGGTCGATGAACTCCGGCCGGCTCGAGAGCAGCTCGCCGAACTCGTCAACCACCACGAGCAGATACGGCATCGGCGCGAGGCTTGAGTCCTGCTCGCGCGCCTGGCGGTAGGCGCGGATGTCGTCGATGTTCCCGGCGTCGCGCAACATCGCCTGGCGGCGCTCCTGCTCGCCGAGCAGCGCGTCGCGCATGCGGTCGACCAGACTGCCGTCCCGCTGCAGGTTGGTGATCAGGCCGGCGGCGTGCGGGAGCCGCGACAGCTCGGCGAAGGCGGCCCCGCCCTTGTAGTCGATCAGCACGAAGGAGAGCGTGTCCGGCGGGTGGCGCAGCGCCAGCCCGGATATGAGCGTGCGCAGCAGCTCGCTCTTGCCCGAGCCGGTGGCGCCCACGATCAGCCCGTGCGGCCCGAGCCCGCCCTCGGCGGCCTGCTTGAGGTCGAGCGTGACAGGCTCGCCGGCGCCGCCCACGCCGATCGGCACGCGCAGCTGCTCGCGTCGCGGCCGCGGCCGCCAGCTCGCGTGCGGGTCCACCTCGGACGCCGAGCGCAGGCGGAGCAGCTCGAGCGCCCGCACCTCGTCGGCGCTCGCCGGGCCCCGCTCGCGGTCCTCGAGGCGCAGCGGGGCGAGCGTGCGGGCGATCGCCTCGCTCAGGCCGAGGTCGGCGGCGTCGGGCCACACTCCTTCCGCCCGGCCTCTCTCGCCGCGCCGCTCCTCGACGGTCGCGGCGGCGCCAGGGGATAGAACGATGCGAACGTCGGCCTCGGACGGCTCGGTGGCGGTGGAGTCCGCGAGCAGCACGGCGGTCACGGCGAGTCGGTCGCCCTGCTCCAGCACGTCGCGCATCAGCGGCATGCGCGCCACGGCGGAGTCAGGCGACCAGCCGTCCACGAACAGCACCAGATGCGGGCCGGCCAGGCGCGGGCGGGCGGAGCCGTGGTTCTCCTCGTCGAGACGGGCGAGCTGCTCGAGCCGGGGCCCGATCTCGCCCTCGAGCAGCCGGCCGAGCGCCTCCTCGGAGGAGGCGAGCAGGATCGGCGGCGGCAGCAGCTCCGGGGCGTCCTGCCTCGCGCGAACCTCGGCGCGCGCGTGCGGCAGCCACTTGATCCACTCCCAGTGCTCCGCCGCCGGGGGCTCGTAGGACGTGAGCACGCGCAGGTCGTCGGGGGGGCGGAACACCGCCAGCTGCGAGATGAGAGAGCGCGCCAGCGCTCGGGCTGCGTCGGGCGCTCCGACCAAGGTCACCACTCGCGCGTCGCGCAGGTCAACGGTGACCGGCACGTCGTTCACCCGCTCCCAGCGCCTTCTGACCGTGCTCGCCTCGTCCTCGAGGTCCAGCTCGCGATCGGCCAGCGGATCGTCGCCGATGTCGAGCCGCACCGGACGGGAGTGCGGCACCCGGCCGCGGCCCACTCGCAGCTCGAGGAAATCGCCGTCGGCGGCCCGGCGCTCCCACAGGCCGGCGCGCGCGAGGGCCGTAGCCCAGAGCTTCTCGTGGTCGGGGTAGAGCCGGTCCGCGGCCGCCAGTTGAGCGTCGGCGTCGCGCCCGAGGTCACGCTCCACGCGCGTGAGATACATGCGGTACTTGCGCCGGTTGCGCTTCCGGCGCTTCTTCACCGAGCGGACCTGCGAGTAGCGGATCAGGAATGCCAGCAGGATGCTCAGGCACACCAGCCCGAGCGCGATGTACATGAACAGCGGGTTGTTGTAGACGAGCGCGAAGGCGAGCAGGCCGAAGCTCCCGATGGCGGGGAACATCGCGTGGACCATCCCGCCGGTCGGGGGCTCCGGCTTGGTCGGAGGCGCATGAATGCGCAGATCCTCCGACGGCGCCGGCTCCGGCCACTCGCGCGGCGGCCGATGGAAGATCTCGCCGCCGCGCTTGGCCGCAAGCACTCGGCTCGGCGGAGTGCGCGCGGATGGTTCTTGCCGCATGCGGAAGGGATTTACCCGTCCGGGGTCCCCCGGGAAACGCCGCTGGACATTCGTACGGGGTTAGCCGAGCGCGCAAAGGGGGAATTCCCCGAGCGGTACCGCAGGCGAGATCGAAGGGATTCCTCATATGGCGACGGCCGGACACATTCGCGTCACCCCCGAGCAGCTCGGAGCGATCGCCGGGCAGCTCAACGCGGGTGCCGCGAACATCGAGCAGATCAACCAACAGCTGCAGGGCCAGGTGGCCCCGCTCGGCTCCGACTGGGCCGGCGTCGCGCAGGCCCGCTTCCACGAGCTGTGGGCCGAGTGGCAGCGCTCCTCGCAGGGCATCCAACACGCCCTCCAGGGCATCAGCCAGCTGATGACCCAGGCCAGCGCCAACTACGCCGACACCGAAGCCGCCGTCGCCTCCAGCTTCCAGCGCTAGCCGAATCTACGGCGAGCGATGTCGACCTTCGACGCCTAGACGGGCGATCTCCCAGCCGCGGCTGTGGCCGCGACGGCGGGCTCAATCGGGGTCCCAACAGAGGCGCTCGCCGCCGCTGAAGGAGATCGGTGGCCAACCGGTGAACGACGCGTCGAGGGAGGAGGTAATCGATCGCTCGCAGGCGTTGGTTGCCGCCAATCGCCTTGGCGAGAACGCCGAGCTCCTGAGGGAGGCGATACGAGGTGCGCGACGCCCTCCACTGCGCCGACGTATTCGTGCCCCGCTCCGGCGCGCAGGGCGACAGCGAGATCACGCTCCTGACGGTCCCCGGCGAGGGCGGGGAGACGATCCCGGTCTTCTCCTCAGTGGAGACGATGACGGCTGCATTGGGCGGCGACCCAGGCTCACCTGGAGGTGCCCTTCACGGCGCTGATGTCAGGATGGCCGGAGGGAGTCGACGCGGTGGTGGACCCGGGCAGCGAATGGGCGCTGCCTGCCTGCGCACACGCTCGTCCGGCCTCACTGACCACCCCCGCCGCCCCCTCGCTCGTTGCACGCCCAGAGGCGTTGATGTGGGTTCGCCGGGCGAATCATCTTCGGTCTACTGCCGTTTCCGTCGTATTTTCTGCGGCCATCGCGCTGGCCCGGCTACGGGAACCACGTCACCGTCCGGACTTGTGGGCCTCCTGGACCCCCTAGATAGGACAGTGCGGACCCTCCCGAGGGCGGTGGGCGAACGATCTTCGGACCGGGCGACCGCGCGGTGCCGCGCTGGAATGCGACCTCCCCCGGCTCGACCGGGACGCGTGGCCACTCGCAGCTCTCGACGGCGGCCGCCTGTCGCCCCCCGGTGCCCACATCAGACCTTATGTGGCTCTACCGGGCCCACCCCGGCAACGCGAGCGCCGCTCCATCGTGTCTAGTGACCTGAGGCGGAAGTTCGCCCGTTACGACGTTCATGCCAGCGTGGCCGCCGCGGCCCCGAGGACGATCTCGAGCCCCACCAGGGTCAGCAGCGCCCACGCCACGCCGCGAAAGCGTGCTCGGAGAGCGGGCAGCTCCTCCGGGGTCGCAAACAGGCGCCGCGGCCACAGCCGCCACGAGACGTGCCAGAACAGGGCCGTCGCAGCCGCGAGCAGCGCGACCTTGGCGCCCACGATCAGCCACCACCCGGCCCCCGGATCGTCGCCGGCCTCGAGCGCGACCAGCCCGGCGCCGGAGCGGCCAGCAGGGCGATCACGCCCAGCACCGGCCGGCGCGCCCCGGCCGCGAGCTCGGCCGCGAACGCCTCCCGCCGCCGCTCGTCCTCGATGAAGCGCTGCGAGCGCGGCTGCACCACGGCCAGGCTGTAGGCCATCGCCCCCAGCCACACCGCGGCGGCGAGCAGGTGCACGCTGAGCGCCAGGAAGGTCACACGGTCGGTCTTCCCATTAGGGCTCGATGAGAAAGCCACGTCCGGGTATCGACCGCGCATCCCACGTGGTTACGCTTCGCTTTGCAGCGGGAAAGTTCGCCGTACCACAAGCGAAACTGAAGGGATCCTCATATGGCGACGGCCGGACACATTCGCGTCACCCCCGAGCAGCTCGGAGCGATCGCCGGGCAGCTCAACGCGGGTGCCGCGAACATCGAGCAGATCAACCAGCAGCTGCAGGGCCAGGTGGCCCCGCTCGGCTCCGACTGGGCCGGCGTCGCGCAGGCCCGCTTCCACGAGCTGTGGGCCGAGTGGCAGCGCTCCTCGCAGGGCATCCAGCACGCCCTCCAGGGCATCAGCCAGCTGATGACCCAGGCCAGCGCCAACTACGCCGACACCGAGGCCGCGATCGCCAGCACGTTCCAGCGCTGATCCCGGGGCACACGGAGGATGTCCGGGTTCGAAGTAACCCCCGGCGAGCTCACGGGAGCGTCGGCGACGCTCGGATCGGTGGGCGGCGAACTGGGGTGCCCGCGCCTAGGTCCGGGTGACCTCGGCTCGCCCGAGCTGGAGGCGGCGATGTCGTCGTTCTACGCCTCGACCAACGGGGTCGCCATGGCGATGGGGGACGCGATCGGTCAGGCTTCCGCCAACCTGACCACGGCCGCCTCGGCGTACCAGGTGACGGACCTCGGCGCCATGCCCGCTGCGCGTTAGCCGATGGGCTCGGTCGCAGGAATCGCCCTCCCTGAGGGAGACCCCGGCGCCGCCGCCGACGCGGCTGCCGGGCTGCGCTCGGCGGCCGGCGGATTCGAGAGCACGGGCGGCATCACGCAGCGGGCGGTGGCCGCCACGCCGTCCTGGGACGGGATGGCGAGCTTCAGCTTCCGAGACAGGTGCGCCGGCTACCAGGACGCCGCCGCGGCCGCCGAGGCGGCCTGCGCTCAGGCGGCCGTCGTGCTGGGGCGCTACGGCGAGCGGCTCGAGGAGGGCCGCGAGCGCGTGCGCCGGCTTCAGGAGCGCGCCCAGGAGTGCCTCGAGCGGATCAGGCTGGCCGAGGCGCGCGCCGCGGACGCGGCCGACCGCGCGGCGTTCGCCTCACGCATGGCCTACCAGTCGAGCCTCGGGTCCCCCGCCGACGCGGGGGCGACCGCGGCGGCCTTCCGGGCACAGGCGGACGAGGCGTGGCTCGAGAACGCCGCCGCCGAGACCGACGCCCAGGCGGCGCGCGACGAGCTCGAGCGGCTGCGACAAGCCGCGGAGGACGAGCGGGAGCTCGTGCTCGAGGCCGGCCGGGTTGCGGCCGGCATGGTGGCGAGCGCCCAGGGCGGGCTGCCCATGGTGGCAGTCCCGGCTCCCGCGGCGCCCGCCCCGGCCCCGGAGGAAAAGGAGGAGGACAAGCCCTGGTGGGAGGACGCCGCCGGAGCACTGGGCGACGCGGCAAGCTGGACGGGCGGGCAGGTCGTCGGCTTCGGCAAGGGAGTCGGCGAGGGCGTGGTGGGGATCGGCGAGGGCGGGCTCATGCTGTACCGGCTCTCGGTGGTCAACGCCGTGATCGATCCGGAGTCCCACGAGCGCGAATGGGACAACGCCACCAACGCGGCCGAGTTCGCGTGGAACAACCCGGGCGAGTTCGCGAAGGCCGTTGCCAACTGGGAGGACCTGTCCGAGGGCCGCTACGGCGAGTGGCTCGGCAACCTCGGCCCCGACGCGGTGCTGGCCGTGACGACCGCCGGCGCGGGCACCGCCGCCACGCGCGGCCTCCGCGGCGCCGACGCGCTCTCCGACGTGGCGGGCGCGGCCCGCAATGCCGACCGGGTGGCCGACGCGGCCGACGCCGCGCGCGACACCGGCCGGGCCACGGCCGCGGCCAATGGCATCCCCGGCGGAGGGCTCACCGAGGCTGGCCAGCGCGCCCTCAGCCAGGGCGACGAGGTGGTGCGCCACTGGACCCCGCTCGACTCCGATCGCCCGCTTGTGGAAGCCGGCCGTGGAGACACCTTCCGCTCCTCGACCTACGACGAGGTTCGGCTGGCGGAGGACCGGCTCTTCTATCGCGACTACAGCGACCCGAACCGCCGCCTCTCCGCCTTCTGGACCCGCGAGCCGTCGTCCGGCCCCTTCCAGTCCATCCTCGACAGCGCGATCCTTCCGGAATGGGGTAACAGGGCGACGGACACCGTCACCATCCGCGTGCCCGCAGGCACGACCGTCTACGAGGGCCCCACCGCGCCGCAAGGCGGTCTGGTGGGCGGCGGTGACCAGACCGTGATCCCGAAGGTCGATCCGGCCTGGGAGGTCGGGCCGTGACCGCGGGCTGCGCCACCTGGGAGCCCATCGAGGGTTTCCGCTCACCGGGGGAGTACGAGCGCTTTCAGGGCTGGATCTCGAGCCTGGTGGACGATGGGTCGGCTGAACGCGTGCCAGTGGACGCCGGATGGAAGGACGCCAACCCGCTGTTCGAGGAGTGGTACAGGTGCCCCGAGACCGGGCGCGTCTGGCGGCTGCTGTTCCCCGACCCGCCCTCCACCGGGTCATTCGTCCCCGTCGAGGCGGGTCCCGGTGGCTGACACCTTCACACCGCAGAACCCCCTCGAGGTGATGATGGCCGAGGCGCACGCGGGGCGGATGGCCATGGACACGCTGATGAGGGCACTGCTCACCGCGCCCGTCTATCTGGTGCCCGGCGACGATTCGGATGCGGGCGAGCTCTCGCTGGCCGCCATCGAGGGTCGCGACGGCGGGCGCTACATACCCGCCTTCACCTCCCGCAGCAGGCTCGAGCGCTTCAGCGGCCGTGCCCGGGCGGCGAGCGTGCCGCTCCGCGACCTGGCCCCGGACTGGCCGGCGGAGGTCTCGCTCGTCATCGATCCCGGAGATCCCATCGAGCTGGTCCTGCCTGGGCACGACTTCCGCCGGATCGCCGGCGACCGAGAGCCCGGCGGGGAAGAGACCGTGCCGGCAGGGACGTCGGTCATGATCGGCGACCCGGCCGAGGAACCCGAGGCAATGCTGGGGGCGATCGCGCGCACCTGCTCCGAGCGTCCGGAGGTGGTGGCCGCCTACCGGGCCCAGCTGCACGTGAACCGTGCCGGCGAGCGGCCGCATCTGGCCATCGGCCTGGTCGTGGACCAGCCTTCCGAGGACCACCACGAGTTGCAGGGCGAGGTGGCCCGGAGCGCCACCGCGGCCGGAGCCGACCAGGTGTCCGTCGTGGTGCTCGACCGCCTCGCCGAGGGCGACGCGGTGGCCGCCTACATGCTGGAGCGCACCCGGCCGTTCTACAGCCGAGGAGATGCCTGACATGGGCGAGATCCAGGCACCGCCGGGCGAGATCGAGAGCGTTGGAGCGGGCATCGAGGGCGTCGCGCCCACCTTGACCACGCTGGCGAGGGCCGCCACGGGCGTAACCGGAACCGTGTCCGAGCCGCCGGCCACCTCCGCGGCACTCGACCAGATGGCGTCACGCTGGGCCGCCTCCGCGACAAGGCTCGAGGACGAAATCGCCGCGCTCGGGGTGGCGGCGGGCGCCACCGCCGTGGCCTACCGGGCCGCCGACGAGTCGTCGATGACGGGCGGCTCCGGAGGCGGTGCCGCCAGCGCCGGCGGTGTCGGCAGCGGAGGCGGCGGCGGAGGGGGCGGTTCCTGGTGAGCGTCGCCACTGCAGGGACCGCGGGCGCCACGCGTGCCGGGCTGCCCTGGCCCGAGGGCGACCCCGGGTCCCTCGCCAACACGGCCAGCGCGGTCGGGTCGGGCGCCGACTCGCTCCGAACGGCTGCGACGCGCCTGAAGGCCGAGGCCGGCGCCGCGGAGGGTTGGCAGGGCGAAGCCGCGGTGGCGTTTCGCGGCGCCGTCGCACAGGACCACGCGCTCATGGTCGAGGGCGCAGGCGCGCTCGAGCAGGCGGCGGCCGCCCTCCAGCGGCTCTCGAACACGCTGAGCGACGCGCAGCAGCTCGTACGGGAGCTCGCCCGCGAGGTGGTGGAGGCCGAGGAGGCCGCCGACCATGCCGCCGCGCGCGCGGCCATCGCCCGCATGTCCGCGATCGCAGCCGGCGTCGAGCTGGCCTTGGCCGGCCCCGACCCGAGTGCAGCGCTCCAGAACGCCGCGGACGACGCGTCCGACGACGCGGCGGTGGCCGAGACCGCGTCGGGCGACGCCCGTGCGCACGCCGAGGCTGTGCGCGCCCGCAACACCCGCCGGGCGCAGGAGGCGGTGGACGACGTGCTCCGCGAGGACCGCGCCACGGCCGCCGCGCTCGACGCGGCTACCTCGGCGGCGCCGCTCGCCGGCGTGCCGGTGGGCGCCCCCACCGCCGCCACCGGTTTCGCACAGGTGGCCCTCGCCGGCCTCTCGATCGAGCAGTGGCGTGAGATCGCCTACTGGCGCGCCGGGATCGACTCGGAGCAGTGGCGCCCCGAGGACGGCCTGCTCGAGAACGACGCGATCGTCCAGTCCGTGTACCGCTACTACGGCGGCCTCTACCTCGACCACCCGGAGCTCCAGTGGGCGGGCATGGCCAACATCGTCGGGCCGATGTTCTACGCCGGCTGGCAGGACATGTACGCGATCCGCCAGATCACGGACCCAGGCGAGCGGGCGGAGTACCTGTCGCGCTGGGTCGGGCTCCCCACGCTGCCGGACCAGGTCTACGACGCCGCCGACGCCGTCAGCCACGTGGTTCCGGGGGGCTTCCTCAACCCGGTCCATCTCGCCGAGCACCTCACCGCCGACGAGCTCGAGTGGTATGAGGACCGCTTCCTCGGGATGCAGCGCGAGATCTTCGACGACCTTGCCTGGCAGCACGAGGCGTTCGTGCTCGGCGGCGCGCCGCTGATGCGCGAGATCGCCTCCCGCAACCCGAACGAGCTGCTCCCCCGCGATGTGGACGCCTGGGAGGACATTGGCAGCGGCGACGCCGATCGCATCCAGCAGGGCAACGCCGACCTCCTGCTGCGCGAGCAGGAGCGCGTGATCCAGGACGACTACGACGCCATGCGCGACCACCACGGCCCGGTCGGCGATGTGTTCACCTACGGCTTCAGCACGATGGCCGAGAACCCGATGCCGGGCGGGCAGGCTTACCGCGACTACGATCCGATCGAGCTCAGCTTGGACCTCGCACCGAGCATCCCGGTCGGCCCCCTCGGCCCGTTCGGGCCGCACGTCGACGTCGACGTGGCGGACGTGGAGGTCCACCAGACGCTGCCGCTTCCGGCGGGCAACCTGTCCAACTTCGACGACCGCTGGGGCTGGATCGAGAACGACATGCTTCCTCGCTACCAGGAGCTGCTCCAGGACCCGGACGCCACACGCGCGCTGGTGTCGAGCGACGTGGCCGCGCGCGCCGGGGACTTCCGCAAGCTGCCCGACCTCCACTACCCCGGTGGCTGATGCAGCGCACCACGGCCTTCGTCGCGGGCCTGCTGCTTGCCCTCGCCGGGTGCGGCGGCTCGGAGCCCGCGTCGGATGAGGGCACCGTGATCGACTGGGACCTGTCGCGCAGCCACACCGTCGGCGACGTCGACTGGCCCAAGCCCGACCTGAGCGCGCTGGAGATCGCACCCGTCGACGAGGTGCGGATCGAGCTGCCGGAGGGACGCTCGTTCGAGAGCGACGGCGAAGTGGTGCACGACATCACGCTCGACCGCCGCGATCGCATCGTCCGCAACGTGCAGATCGACTCCCACCCGCGGAGCGCGACCGATGCGCACGAGCTCGCGGTGCGCTGGGCCGACAAGTGGGGCCTCTCCCGCGAGCCGCTCGACAGCTGGCGCGACGGCGCCACGAAGACTCCCGTCATCACGTCCGCGCGGCGCGCGCAGCGCCTCGGCGACGCCGGCCCGCTTCCCGCCGTCGAGATCCGCAACTCGTTCGACGACGAGCGCCCGGCGCTCGTCTCGCTCTCGTTCTACTGGCCGGATTAGGCCTTCGCGCTTCGTACGGCTAGCCGCACCCCGACAGGCCGGGCAGCCGTACCGGGACCGGCGAGGCCCGCTGGAACTCTCGGAGCCATGCTCTCCACTCCACAGCTCGCCGACGAACTCAAGGGCCGCGTGATCGAGCCGGACGATCCGGACTACGAGCAGGCGCGCACGGTCTTCTACGGCACGGTCGACCGCAGGCCGGCCGCGATCGTGAAGGTGGCGGATGCCACCGATGTCGTGCGCGTGATCGCCCACGCCGGCGACAGCGGGCTGGAGCTGGCGGTGCGCAGCGGCGGCCACAGCGTGGCCGGCCACGGCGTCACCGAGGGTGGAATCGTGCTGGATCTCTCCGACACGCGCGCGCTCGAGATCGACCCCGAGCGGCGCACCGCCTGGGCGGAGACCGGCCTCACGGCGGGCGAGTACACGCACGCCGCGGCCAGGCACGACCTGGCCACCGGGTTCGGCGACACCGGTTCGGTCGGCATCGGCGGCATCACGCTCGGCGGGGGCGTCGGCTTCCTGGCCCGTAAGCACGGCTTGACCATCGACGCCCTGCTGGCGGCGGAGGTCGTGACCGCCGACGGCGAGCTCCTGTACGCCGATGCCGAGAACCATCCGGACCTGTTCTGGGCGATCCGCGGCGGCGGCGGGAACTTCGGCGTGGCAACCCGCCTCAAGTTCCGGCTACACCCAGTGGACGCGTTCGTCGGCGGCATCCTCATCTTGCCCGCCACGCCCGACGTGATCGCGTCCTTCGTGGCCCAGGCACAGGCGGCGCCTGAGGAGCTGTCCACGATCGCCACCGTCACGTCCGCGCCGCCGCTGCCGTTCCTGCCGCCGGAGGCCCACGGCAAGCTCGTGGTGATGGGCATGCTGGCGTACGCCGGCGACGTGGAGGACGGGGAGCGCGCGATCGCGCCCTTCCGGGCGCTCGCCACCCCGATCGCCGACATGGTCCGGCCGTTGCACTACCCGGAGATGTATCCCCCCGAGGAGGAGTATCGCCCGGTGGCTGTGGGGCGCACGATGTTCATGGACAGCGTCGACCGCGAGGCGGCGGCGACGATCCTGGAGCGAATCCAGGCCTCGAGCGCGATGATGGCGGTCACGCAGATCCGGGTGCTGGGCGGACAGGTCGCCCGGGTCCCCTCGGACGCCACGGCCTACGGCCACCGCGACAGCCGCATCATGGCGAACGTCGCGGCGCTCTACCAGCACCCAGAGGAGCGCCCGGCGCACGAGGCCTGGGTGAAGCGTCTCGCCGGTGAGCTCCTCCAGGACGACCACGGCGCGTATGTGGGGTTCCTCGACGACGAGGGCGAGGAGCGGGTCCGCGCGGCATACCCGGGACCGACCTGGGACCGGCTTCGACAGATCAAGCGGCGCTACGACCCGGACAACCTCTTCCGGCTCAACCAGAACATCCCGCCGGCCGGCGCGGACTGACCGTTCGCTGACATCTCGCGGACGCGGGACCTCGGGGTTATGCCGAGCTTGTCCTGGGTGAGCGCGTCCACCGCCGACGGAGCGGTCACGCGGTCGGCGTAACCGGTTGGTCAGGTCGTCCCCAGGGGGATCGAACCGGACGCTCGCTGGCTCGTGCCCGGCCCTCCGATGCTCCCGCTCTCTCCGAGCAACGCGGAAGCTGCGCCCCGTGCTGGTGGAGCTCCTGAGTGTCGTCCGGAGCGCTAGCGGGAGCTGCGTCGGTGGGCGCGCCCGCTGTGCCTCGCCGAGCAGGAGTGTTGCCGCGCTGGGGCGGCTTGGCGGGTTGTCGGGCGCGCGTGGCCTGGCGACTTGCCGCCCCTTGTGTCGCGTGCGGGGCGGTCAGCCGAGTACGCGCAGGTAGCGGGGCAGAGGCCGCGAGAGCCGGGCGTCGTCGAGCTCGGCGCGCACGGTGATCCGGTACAGGCCGGGCGCCAGGCGCGGGTTGAGCGCGAGCCGGCGAGCGACCGCGGCGGCGGCGGCCGCGGCGGCTCGAGCGGGCAGCTGGCGCAGCGCGGCGATCTCGCTGAAGCGGCCCCCGGGGTTCGGGCAGCTGCGCCTGGTGCCGGTGCCGACGCCGCGCCCGATGCGGATCTGGAGCGGTGCGGAGTGGGACATGCGCAGCGTCATCTGTATCACCGCCTATCCGCCTAACCCCCGGCTCCTGTGCTTGCGCAGAGGAGAAGCGGGCGCGAGCGCCGGCCATACTCCGTCCATGCCCGCGCCACTGATCGAGTTTCCGGCCGATGATCCCGATCGCGCCCGCCTGTTCTGGCACGGAGTCCTCGGGGTTACCCTTGCGCCACGGCCCGCCGCGGCAGGATCCGGTTGGCAGACCGACACCGACGGCCTGCGCCTCGGAGTCCACGAGCGTGGACCGGGCCCCGGCGACACCGCCTCCCTGCCCTACTTCACCGTCGCCGACCTGGCCGCGACACTCGAGCGCGTGCGCGAGCTCGGCGGCTCGATCATCCACCCCGGCGATCGGTGGGCCGTTTGCCGGGACTCCGAGGGCAGCCCGTTCGCGCTGGCCGCCGCACCCGCACCCGGGGAGTAGCACGAGACGATCGCTCCTTGCGCACAACGGTAGGCACGTGAGGGGCCGACCACCGCTGCTGCTCGTCCGCAGCAGGGAGGGCCTCGGGCGGGAAGACGCTTCCTATCAAGCGGAAGGAGCAGCGCGCCCCCGGTCCCGGTCGCGCCGCTCCCTTCACGCGAAGGCGCCACTGCCTCAAGCCGACCTCGATTGGTCGGTTTTACGTCCTATAGCAGGGAAAATCGACCACTCGGCGCATCGAGTGCCCGCTTTCGGCTCGCGCGAATCCGGGCAGCGCGACGACAGATCGGACTGGACGTGCTCCGTCAGGTATTCCCCCGGGGGGGCTAGCGAACCATCGCCTCGGCCTGGTCGATCGCGCGGCGGTAGGCCGGGTCGCGCAGCAGCGCCTGGCGGATGCCCTCGCCGAGGATGCCCGCCTCGCCGCGCGACGCGCCCAGCACGGTCCAGGTGGACTCGCGGCCCTTTCGGTCGCTCCGCCGCGCGGTTAGGCCGCCGGGGCCTCTGTCGAGGCTGATCCGCATGCCGCTCGCGGTGCCGATCTCGATGCCGGCCAGGCCGGGCACCGACATGGTGGCGTCGGGCGCCAGCTCGATCTGCACGTCCTGGCGGCGCCCGTGGGCGTGGCCGCGCAGCGAGCCGTTCACGTCCATCAGGCCGCCCGGCTCCCACCCGAGCCGCGAGGCGAGCCAGCCGCAGAACAGCAGCCCGGCGATCGCAGACTGGGACTGGTGGCGCACGATGACCGAGTCAATGCGGCCCAGCTCATCGCGCCACTGCGCCGGGTCGAAGGTCGAGGCCACGCGCTCGCGCCACGGCGTCGAGCGCAGCCAGGCGAGGTCCACAACGTAGGCGTCCGCCGCCAGCTCGCGGGCGCGCGCCACGGCGGCAGCCGAGTCGGGCTCGTTCACCGAGTCCAGCAGCACCACCTGGGCGAGGCCGAGCAGGGCGTCCACCGCCTCGGGGTGGCCGTGCGGCGACCAGACCACCGTGGCGATGTCGGTCACCACGACGGGGTCCACGATCGTGTTGAGCTTCTCCAGGTGGTGCGGCCCGAGGTACAGCACGACCCGCTCCCGCGTGAGCGCAAGCTCGCCCGGCTTCACGTGCTGAGGGTCCACGCCGGTGATCGCGACCGTAGCGTCGATGGTGGTGCGATCCGGCTCCACCGCGCACAGGATCGTGCGCGAGGGATGGTAGCGGCCCACGCGGTCGAGCCGGTTCATGATCTCGCCGCGCCATTCACGGTCCACGACCACGACCAGGTTCAGCACCCGGGCCGGCGCGTAGGCGTCGTGGCGCCCGCACTGCTCCATGATCAGCTGCCGCAGCGCCTCCTCGATGGCGCCCGGGGTGGTGTCGCGCTCACTCCATACCCCGCCCGCGTCCATTAGATCAGACGGCGCGCCAGCGCTGCCCGTCGGACAGCAACCGGTTCGCCTCCTCCGGCCCGGGGGAGCCCGCGGGATAGGTCGCCAACGCACCGTCCTCCGAGCCCCAGCGCTCCAGGATCGGGTCGATGATCCGCCACTGCTCCGCCACCTCGTCGTCGCGGGTGAACAGGGTGGCGTCGCCGCGCATGGCGTCCATGATCAGGCGCTCGTAGGCCTCGGGCGACTGGGACAGGAAGGCGGTGCCGTAGAGGAACTCCATGTTCACCGGGCGGATGCGCATGCGCGTGCCGGGGATCTTCGCCCCGAGCGACAGCGACACGCCCTCGTTCGGCTGCATCGTCATGATCAGCTGGTTGGGCTGCACGCCTATCGAGCCCGCCGCCTCGAAGGCGAGATGCGGCACGGGCTGGAGAGTCACCGCGATCTCCGTGACCTTGCGCGCAAGGCGCTTGCCGGTGCGGACGTAGATCGGCACGCCGGCCCAGCGCCAGTTGTCCACCTCGAGGCGCAGCGCCGCGTAGGTCTCCGTGCGTGAGTCGGGCGGGACGCCCTCCTCCTCCAGGTAGCCCGGCACCGGCTTGCCCTCGGCCATGCCGGCCGTGTACTGGGCGCGGACCGTCGCCTCCGGGGGCTTGATCGCGTGCAGCACCTTGACCTTCTCGTCACGCACGTCGTCGGCGGAGAAGGTCACGGGCGGCTCCATGCAGAGCAGCGAAAGCAGCTGAAGCATGTGGTTCTGGACCAGGTCGCGCAGCGCCCCCGACTTGTCGTAGTAGCCGGCGCGGGAGCCGATCCCGAGGTCCTCCGCCGCGGTGATCTGGACGTAGTCGATGTAGTTGCGGTTCCAGATCGGCTCGAACATGCCGTTCGCGAAGCGGAACGCGAGCATGTTCTGCACGGTCTCCTTGCCCAGGTAGTGGTCGATGCGGAAGACCTGGGATTCGTCGAGCACCGACAGCACCTGGCGGTTCAGCTCGAGCGCCTCCTGGAGGCGGGTGCCGAACGGCTTCTCGATCACCACGCGGACCTCGGACCCCTCGTGCGTCTCGAGGCCGTGCTCCCCGAGCTTCGCGACGATGACCGGGAAGAACTCCGGCGCGGTCGAGAGGTAGAAGACGCGGTTGAAGGGGATGTCCGCCTCATCGTCGAAATCGCGCAGCTCGCCGTCCACGCGGTCGTAGATGGAGTCGTCGTCGAAGGTCCCCGACACGTAGCGCACACGCTCGAGCAGCTTGTCGAGCACCTGCTCGTCCGGCTGCCGGCGCGAATGCGCCGCGATCGACTCGCGCGCCATCTGGCGGTAGTCGTCGTGGGTGATGTCCGAGCGCGAGGTCGCGATCAGGTTGAAGCGCTCCGGCAGGGCCCCCTCGTGGGCGAGGTTGTAGACGGCGGGCAGCAGCTTGCGCTTGGCGAGGTCGCCGGTGCCGCCGAACATCACCAGCGTCGTCGGGTGGACGGGGAGGCGCTCGAGGCCCTCGACGAGCGGGTTGGGCTGCTGCTCGACGGTCGCCATCGGCCTACTCGGCGTGCGCCTGCGCCTGCGCCGCCGGGTCTGCTGCGCGCGTGGCGTGGCCGCCGAACTGGTTTCGGAGCGCGGCGTTCACCCTCGCGGCGAAGGCGTTCTGACCGCGCGAGGAGAAGCGCTCGAAGAGCGAGGTGGTGATCACCGGCATCGGGATGCGCCGGTCGATCGCATCCTCGACCGTCCACCGCCCCTCGCCGGAGTCCTCGACGTATGGCGCGAGGCTCTCGAGGTCGTTGCCCTCCATCTCGAACGCGCGCGCCGCGAGCTCGCACAGCCACGAGCGCACAACCGAGCCCTGCATCCAGAGGTGGGCGATCTTGGCGTTGTCGAGCTCGTACTCGCAGGCGTCGAACAGCGCGAAGCCCTCCGCGTAGGCCTGCATCATCCCGTACTCCACGCCGTTGTGGACCATCTTCACGTAGTGCCCGGCTCCGGTCGGACCGAAGTGGCCCCAGCCCGGTCCGTGCTCCTCCGTCTCCGGCGGCGCGAGCACGTGGAGGATCGGGCTCAGCCGCTCGACGGCCTCGTCGGGGCCGCCGACCATCATGCAGTAGCCCACCTGTAGCCCCCAGACGCCGCCGCTCACGCCGACGTCCACGTAGTGGATGCCCTTCTCGGCGAGCTGCTCCTGGCGCCGCTTGTCGTCCGTCCAGCGCGAGTTCCCCCCGTCGACGATCATGTCGCCCTCGTCGAGCAGCCCGGCGAGAGCCTGGACCGCCTGCTCGGTGGGATCCCCGGCCGGGATCATGATCCAGATCGAGCGCGGCGGCTCCAGCTTCGACACGAGGTCCTCCAGGGAGGAGGCCCCCTCGGCTCCGTGGCCCTCCGCCGCCCTGACCGACTCCTCGCTACGGGCATACACGACGCACTTGTGCTCCGAGTCGCGATGGATGCGGTGAACCATGTTCCCGCCCATCCTCCCGAGGCCTATGAATCCGAGTTGCATCAGATGAGTCTCCTCACGGCTTCCGCGGGGTCGCCTTCCAGGTCGATGCGCACGGCGGGCAGGCCGTGCTCCTTCAGGGTCTGCGCGTCGCCGAGCGCCTGAGCGTTCTTCAGGTGTTCGAACGAGTATCCGGCCTCGGGTATCTCGACGTCCTCCTCCGCCCGCGCGTAGAGCTGCAGGAACACGCCGTTCGGCGGGCCGCCCTTGTGGTACTGCCCGGTCGAGTGCAGGTAGCGCGGTCCGTAGCCGAAGGTGGTGGTCGCCTTCGTGCGGTCCCGGATCTTCATCCGCAGCTCCTCCGCGGCGGCGTCGAACTCGTCCGACGGCGTCACGTAGCCGAGGATCGCGACGTACTGCGGCGGCGCGGCCTCGAGGATCGGGGCTAGGTCGGACGACGGGGCGTCGGCTCCCTCTTTCAGGACGCGGGCCGTGTTGTCCTTCGCCTCCTGCACGTTGGGCTGGTCGAAGGGGTTGATGCCGAGCGCCCAGCCCGACACGGCCGTGGCGAACTCGGCGAAGAAGAAGATCCGGCCGAGGTCGGCCGCGCCGTGCACCGCGAGCGTCAGCGTCGGGTGCCCGGCGCGCGCCAGTGCCTCCACCTTCGCGTCGGTGTCGGGGTCGGCGTTGTCGGGGTCGCGCAGGTAGGCGAACACGCGGTCGTCACCGTAGGCGTCGGGGTCGCCGAGCGGCTCGCCCGCCACCGGCAGGATCCCCTTCCCGTGCTTGCCGGTGGACTCGGCGATGAGCTGCTCCACCCATAGCCCGAAGCTCGAGATGGGCTCGGACACCACGAAGGTGGCCTTGTCGCGTCCCTGCGCCGCCAGCTCGCCCATCACGATCCCCGTCCAGAGGCCAGAGTTGGACGAGCTCGAGTCGAAGTGGGTGCAGTTCTGCTCGGCTACCTGGGCGCGGTGGAGGAGCGCCTCCACGTTCACGCCCGCGAGCGCCGCGGGCACCAGGCCGAAGTAGGACAGCACGGAGTACCGCCCGCCGATCTCGGGGTCGTTCTCGAACACGTGGCGAAAGCCGCGTTCGCGCGCCAGGTCCACGAGCGAGCTGCCCGGGTCGGTCACGGCCACGAAGCGCCGCCCGTCGCCGGCGGTGCGCTCGAAGAAGTAACGCATGTGGGACAGCGTCTCGATCGTGCCCCCGGACTTGGACGACACGATGAAGAGCGTGGACTCGAGGTCGACCGAGCGCTCCACGCCGAGCACCGCGCCGGGATCGGTCGAGTCGAGCACGTGGAGGCGCAGCGCGTCCGGGATCTGGCCGTAGGAGCGCCGGATCACCTCCGGGCCGAGCGACGAGCCTCCCATACCGAGCAGAACGGCGTCCGTGAAGCCGTCCGCCTTGACCTGCTCGACGAACGCGTTCAGCTCAGGCGCGTGCTCGAGCATCTTCTCGCTGATCGTGAGCCAGCCCAGCCGGTTGGCGATCTCGGGCACGCCGGGACCGCCCCAGAGCGACTCGTCCCGCTGCCAGGTCCGCTTGGCGACCGCCTCCGCCTGCGCCTGCTCGATCTTCGCGATCAGGGCGGGCTCGAGCTCGTCGGGGATGGAGGAGCGGATCGTGGGCGGGCGCCCGGTGACGATGCCCTCGCGCGTGAGCTCGACGCCCTCGATCAGCTTGTCGAACGGATCCACGAACTTTGCGATGCCGTCGCGCAGCAGCTTGTCGGTCACGTCGCGCATGTCGATGCCCGCGTCGGCCAGCGCGGCCAGCTCGGCGCTCGGGTCCTGGTCGGCGGTCGTTCCGGTCACCTCGAGCTGCTCCTCACAGGCGAGCAGCGTCGGCGCGGGCATTGTGTTCACGGTGTGCGGGCCGATGAGCGAGTCGACGTACTTGGTCTCGGGATAGTGCGGGTCCTTCACGCCGGTCGACGCCCACAGCGGCCGCTGCACCGGGCACCCGTTCTGGCGCAGCGCGGCGAAGCGCTCGCCCAGGAAGATGTCCTTGAAGCGCACGTAGGCGGCGCGGGCGTTCGCGATCGCGGCGGTGCCGCGCAGGTCCTCGCGGCCCAGCTCGGCCAGCCTCTTGTCCACCTCGGTGTCCACGCGCGAGACGAAGAAGCTCGCCACCGAGTGCGCGTAGTCGCCGTCACGCCGCTCGGAGCCGCGGATGTAGGCGTCGCACACTCGCTCGTAGGACTCGACCGAGAAGAGCAGCGTCACGTTGACGTTGATGCCCTCCGAGATCGCCTGCTCGATGGCCGGCAGTCCCTCGTCGGTGCCCGGGATCTTGATCAGCAGATTGGGGCGGTCCACCCGCTGCCACAGGTCGCGTGCCTGCGCCAGCGTGCCCTCGGTGTCGTGCGCCAGCGCCGGCTCTACCTCGAGCGACACGAAGCCGTCGGCGCCGCCGGCGTCGTCCCAGACGGGACGCAGAACGTCGGCGGCCAGCTGCACGTCCTTGATCGCGATCTCCTCGTAGATGCGGCGAGCGTCGTGTCCCTCCGCAGCCAGCTCGGCTACCTGCTCGTCGTAGTCGGTCGAGCCGAGGATCGCCTTCTCGAAGATGGCCGGGTTGGACGTGACGCCGCGCAGCGAGTCCTCGCGCACGAGGCGCGCGAGCTCACCGCTCGTAATCAGGCTGCGCCGGATCTGGTCCAGCCAGACGCTGGTGCCTGCGGCTGTGAGGGCCGCGAGCCGCTCGTTGACCTGTGCCTCGACGCTCATGTGGTCCTCGCTCCCAGTCGCTCCACGACGGCCCGACCCTGGGCCGCCACGTTGTCCGGCGTGAAGCCGAAGTGCTCGTACAGGTCCTTCTGCGGCGCGGACGCGCCGAAGCTCGTCATCCCGACCTGGGCGCCGTCGTCGGTGGTCCAGCGCGTCCAACCGAAGGTCGACGCCGCCTCCACCGACACCCGCGCGCGCACGGCCGGCGGGAGCACGGAGTCGCGGTACTCGTCGTCCTGCTCCGCGAAGCGCTCGAGGCAGGGCGCGGACACGACCCTGGTCGCGATGCCGTCGGCCTCCAGCAGGTCGGCGGCCCCGGTGCAGATGTGCACCTCCGACCCGGTGCCGATCAGGATCAGGTCTGGGTCGCCCTCCCTGAACGAGTCGCGCAGCACGTAGGCGCCGCGGTGGATGGCGTCCTGTGGCACGCCGCTCGGGTTCCACACCGGCAGGCCCTGGCGGCTCAGGGCGAGCGCCACCGGCGCGGCCGTCTGCTCGATCGCGAAGCGCCAGGCCAGGGCGGTCTCGTTCGCCCCGGCCGGACGCACCATGTAGAGGTTGGGCACTGCCCGCAGGTGGGCGAGCTGCTCGATCGGCTGGTGCGTGGGGCCGTCCTCGCCGAGGCCGATCGAGTCGTGCGTGAACACGTGGATCGCGGGCAGGTGCATCAATGCGGCCAGCCGGATCGCGCCCTTCATGTAGTCGGAGAACGTGAAGAACGTGGAGCCGAAGGCCTTCAGACCGTGGAGGCAGAGGCCGTTGACGATGGCGCCCATGCCGTGCTCGCGCACGCCGAAGTGCACGTTGCGGCCGGAGTAGTCGCCCTTCTCGACCGCGCCGCCGCCGTCGATCAGCGTGAGCGTGGAGGGCTCAAGGTCGGCCGAGCCGCTCACCAGTTGCGGCACCCGCTCGGCGGCCCACTGGATCACGCTCTGCGACGCCTTGCGCGTGGCGACCATGCCGTCCTCGGGCCGGAACTTCGGCACCCCGGAGTCCCAGCCGGTCGGGAGCCGCCCCTCCATCGAGAGCGATAGCTCATTCCACAGGTCCGGGTACTCCGCGCGGTATGCCTCCGCGCGCTCGTTCCACTCCGCCTCCGCCTCCGCGCCGCGCTCGCCGGCCGTCTCCCGGTAGTGGGCGAGCACCGCGTCGGGCACGAGGAACTGCGCGTCGGGGTCCCACCCGTAGACCTCCTTGGTCAGGCGCACCTCCTCCTCGCCGAGCGGCGAGCCGTGCGCCTTGTGGGTGTCTTGCTTGTTGGGAGAGCCGTAGCCGATGTGGGTCCGGAGGATGATCAGCGACGGCCGGTCCGTGATCTCCTGCGCGGCGGCGATCGCGAGCTCCATCCGCGCGATCGCGATGTCCTCGCCCAGGTCCTGCACGTGCCAGCCGTAGGCCTCGAAGCGCTTCGCCACGTCCTCGCTGAAGGCCATCGAGGTCTTTCCGGCAAGCTGGATGTGATTGTTGTCGTAGAACGCGACGAGCTTGCCGAGCCCGAGGTGGCCGGCCAGCGAGCAGGCCTCGGAGGCCACGCCCTCCTGCATGTCGCCATCGCTCGCGACCGTGAAGGTGCGGTGGTCGATCAGCTGGTGGCCGGGCCGGTTGAAGCGCGCGGCGAGCATCGCCTCGGCGAGCGCCAGTCCCACGGACATGGAGATTCCCTGTCCGAGCGGGCCGGTGGTGGCCTCGATGCCGGCGGCGTCGCCGCGCTCGGGGTGGCCGGCCGTGGGGCTGCCGAGCTGGCGGAAGTTCGTCAGGTCGTCGAGGGTGAGGCCGTAGCCCGACAGGTAGAGGCTCGAGTAGAGCAGCATCGACGCGTGCCCCGCGGAGAGGACGAAGCGGTCGCGGTCGAACCACGCGGCGTTGGCGGGGTTGTGCTTCATCACCCGCGTGTACAGCAGGTAGGCGAGCGGGGCGAGCGCCATCGGCGCGCCGGGGTGCCCGGACTTCGCCTTCTCCACCGCGTCCATCGAGAGCGTCCGGATGGTGTTGATGGCGAGCTCGTCCAGCTGGGCGGTGCCGGTCGTCATTCGGCCCTTTCGGTCGCGGGGGTGCGGGACCTCGCAGTATCGCTCTTCCGCGCGCGCCCGGCCGGTTCCGGCTCCTGGTCGACCTCCTGCGCCGCCAGCACGGCGGCCCCGATGACGCCCACGTGCGCGCCGCCCTCCGCCAGCGCGATCGTCGTGCGCCGCCAGAGGGCCGGCAGCGCCCGGGCCTGCGCCTCCTGCATGGCGCGGTCGAGGAACAGGCCACTCGCCCTCGACAGGCCGCCTCCTAGTGCGAGGCGGTCGGGCTCGAACACGTTCACGTAGCCGGCCAGCGCGACGCCGAGCATCCGCGCGAAGTTCTCGAAGATGAGGAGGGCGTCCGGGTCGCCCGCCTCGGCTGCCCCCACGAGCGCGTGCCCCGACACGCGCCCGTCCTCGCCGATGCAGCCGGCAAGCCGGCTGTCGGGGCGGTCGGCGGCCATCTCGGTGGCGTCGCGTTCGAGCGCCTGGCCGGAGCAGTAGGCCTCGACGCAGCCGCGGTTGGGGCAGTTACCGGGGCAGGGAGGCCCGTCGGCGCTGAGCGTGAAATGCCCCAGCTCGGCGCCGAGGCCGTGGGAGCCGCGGAAGGTCTTCCCCCCGATCACGACGCCGCCGCCGACCCCCGTGCCGAGGGTGAGCATCACGAGGTTGTCCTCTCCGAGGATGTGGGCCTCGGCAAGGGCGGCGCAGTTGGCGTCGTTGTCCACTACCACCGGCAGGCCGAAGCGGCGGCCGAGCTCCGCGCGCAGCGGCACTCCGGTGAGCGGGATGTTCACGCTCGTCTCGACTGTGCCGGTGGCGTACTCGATCTGCGAGGGCACGCCGACACCGATCGCCTCCGGCTGGCCGACGCGCCCGATCAGCAGCCGCACCGCCTCCTCGAGCCCGTCGAGAAGCGCGGCGGTGCTGCCGAGGAGCGTGGGACGCTCGATCGAGTCCCGAACCGAAACTCCGTCGACCGCCGCGACCGCGACCTTGGTGCCGCCGACGTCCACTCCGAGGACCACGAGCCGCAACGCTATCGGTCAGAAGGCGCCAGATCTCGATCAGCGCGCATCCGCGGTCCCGCCCCTTGCACTCATCCGGCAGCCGCCGCGGCCGCCCTCTCGTATTCGGCGAGCACCTCGGCCCAGCCGTCTTCCGCGCCAAGCGAATCGCGCAGCTCCAGGCCCGCGTCGCCGTGCACCTTGAAACCGCGATGCTCAAAGACACGCGCGTGACCCCCCGCCCTTCCTCCTCGAAGGTCGCCTCGACCTCGGTATCGCGATGGCGGGGACGTCGCTGAGGTGGTGGCCCGTCTGGGCGGGCCACCACCTATCTTGTTGGACCCCCTGGCTGCCCGCCGTTCAGGCGGCCGAGCCGCATGAGTCCGCTTTCGCGCGATCGGGGACAATCGCCCCATGAGTCCCCCTCGCCGCCGCCTGGTCGGCGGCCTCGACCTCGGCGGCACCAAGATCCAAGCGGTCGTCCTGGACGGGCGCCGGAACGTTGTCGCCGAGACGCGCCGGCCGACGCCTCAGGAGGGCGAGCCGTCCGACGTCGTGGAGGCGCTGGCGAGCGCCCTGGCCGATGTCTGCGCCGAGGCCGGCGTCGAGACGCGCGCGCTCACCGGCGTCGGCGTCGGCTCGCCCGGTGTCATCGACGCGCGCGGCGGCGTCGTCACAGGCGCCCGCAACCTGC
This sequence comes from uncultured Thermoleophilaceae bacterium, assembly GCA_963733885.1. Lineage (GTDB taxonomy): Bacteria > Actinomycetota > Thermoleophilia > Solirubrobacterales > Thermoleophilaceae > JACVRW01. The sequence continues at coordinate 147,782 of CAVTES010000006.1, forward strand.
CCGGTGAGGGCGCGCCGATCAGGATGACGGCCGGCCTGCGCGAGCTCACCGGCACGCGCGCGTACGTGGAGAACGACGTGACCGTGGGCGTCACGGCCGAGCACGCGCTCGGCGCGGGGCGGCGGTCGAAGTCGCTCCTCGGCGTCTGGTGGGGCACCGGCGTGGGCGGGGGCATCATCCTCGACGGGAAGCCGTGGGAGGGCCGCGGGGCGGCGGCGGAGCTGGGACACGTGGTGGTCAAGGTGAACGGCGCGCGCTGCACGTGCGGGCGGCGCGGCTGCCTCGAGGCCTACGCGGGACGCGGGTCGATGGAGATCCGCGCCCGCCAGATGCACCGGGACGGCCACAAGACCGACCTCTTCAAGATCATGGAGAGGCGCGGCCGCACCCGGCTCCAGTCGGGCGTCTGGGAGCGCGCGCTCGAGCATGGCGACCCGGTGGCGGTGGAGCTGATCGACCGCGCCGTGGAGGCGCTCGGCGCCGGGGTGGGCTCGGCCGTGAACCTGCTCGACGTGGAGACCGTGGTGATCGGCGGCGGGCTCGGCACCCGGCTGGGCGAGCCCTACGTGGAGCGCATCCGCGAGGCGATGATGCCGCACCTGTTCGCCGACGAGCGGCCGCCCGCCGTGCGACTCGCGGCCCTCGGCGACCTCGGCGGCGCCATCGGTGCGGCGCTGCTGGTGCCGCGGACGGCGGCGGCCCGCACCACCTGATCAGGCGGGCAGCATCGTGACGATGCGCTGGATCCGCTCGAGCATCGCGTGGCTCGGGAAGCGCGTGTTCTCCACCTTCTCCATGAGCGCCTCCAGGTACTCCACGAGCTGATCGGGCTGACGCAGCGATGCTTCCAGCATGTCCATGTGGATCCGGCTCGGGTAGGGGTCGGACTGGACCCTCTCGAGCAAGAGCTGGACGAAGCGTTCCTGGATGGTGTCGTCGGCCACGAATCCTTCCTGCCCGGTGAGGGCGCGCGCAAACGCCCGGGTCCTCGCCGAAGCCACGCAGCCGCTCGGCCGCCTCGCCGGGCGCACGGCGCGGCGATGCGCTGCCCTAGGCCTTCGATGCGCCGGGCAGGCAGCCCGGGTGCATCCGCACGCCGGCGACGCGCATGCCGTCTCCGCCGAGCGGACCGCCGCACGCGGCGCAGGTGGTTTCGTGGCCGGAGCGGCTGGACATTGCGACCGCTCGCGTTCGCATCAGCACCTCGAGCCGGTGCACTTCCTCCCAGGACAGACGGGCGCTGAGCGGACGGCTTGTAGATCTCGCCATCACGTTTGTGCGAATCTGCCCAATTGGTCGAAGCTGCAAACCTTTCTTTGCAAACCTTTGCAGTCTCCCCGTGCGGGCGCGCGGCGCGACATGATCTCCGCGTGCGCCGCCTGATCACCATCCCCATTAGCCACTTCTGCGAGAAGGCGCGCTGGGCCCTCGACCGGGCCCGGCTCGACTACGTGGAGGAGCGGCATGTACAGGGCGTCCACCGGATCAAGGCGCGGCGCGCCGGCGGCGGCTCGACGGTGCCGGTGCTGGTGGCGGAGGAGGGCGTCTTTGGTGAGTCCGAGGACATCCTCCGCTACGCCGACGAGCGGATCGACGAGGAGCGGCGGCTGTTCCCGGCTGACAGGCGGCTGCGCGACGAGGTGGCGACCCTGTGCCGTGAGCTGGACGCAGGCCTCGGTCCCGACGGACGGCGGCTGATGTACGCGCACATGCTCGGCCTCAAGGGGCCGATGCTGCGCGTGAACAACCAGGGGGTGCCGGCCTGGGAGGCGCGGATGATGCACGCCCTGTGGCCTCTCATGGCGCGCTGGGGGCGGCGGGAGCTCGGCATCGGGCCGGACACGCTCCGCGTTGAGGAGGAGAACGTGCGGAGGGCGTTCGACGCGATCGCCGAGCGCCTGGCGGACGGGCGGCCGCACCTGTGCGGGGAGCGCTTCACCGCCGCGGACCTGACGTTCGCCTGCCTGGCGGCGGCGGTGCTGGTGCCGTCGCAGTACGGAGTCAGGCTGCCGCAGCCCGACGAGCTGCCGGACCACATCGCGCGAGATATCCGGGCGTTCCGGGAGCACCCGGCGGGCGCGTACGCGCTCGAGCTGTTCAGCACCGAGCGACCCGTGCCCGCCGGCGCTTAGCGACGTACACTCGGTCGATGCCGCCCCTGCCCAGGCGGGTTGGCGACCGCCCTCGCACCACGCCTACGAACCCGCACACGCAGCTCGATCAGCAGCCGACCGATTTGCGGTTGGTTCAGGAGCTGGCACAGCGTGTCTTTGCGCTTCCCGGTGTTGTCGAGGCACCCAGCCGCATTTCCGTGCCGGGCGCTCGAGCGCTCGTCCTGGCCGCGGACGAGCCGGCCGGGCCGCCCGAGGCGTTCCTGATCGATCGGGAGTTCGCCCACCTTCATCCAGCTCCGGATCACAGCCTGCACGCAATGGTTCCGACTGAAACGGTCGCCGAGGCCATCGCGGCCGGCTGGGCGGAGCCCCACCCGGTCGCGCTGAGAGGCCTCATCCCTCCGACCGCGGTGATGCTCTACGCGCCCCGTGACGAGGCAGAGCTCGAGGTCATCGAAGGCCTCGTTCGGGCCTCACACGCATTCGCCCGCCCTGGCTGACGGATCATGCGCCTCGACTCCTTCGCCCGCCATCCGCTCATGTTCGGCCCCTCGCCGGTCCATCCGCTCGACCGGCTCACCGCGCACCTCGGCGGAGCCCGGCTGTGGGCGAAGCGCGACGACTGCAACAGCGGCCTCGCCTACGGCGGCAACAAGACGCGCAAGCTCGAGTACCTGGTGGCCGACGCTCTCGCCAAGGGCTGCGACACGCTCGTCTCGATCGGCGGCGTGCAGTCGAACCACACTCGGCAGGTGGCCGCCGCGGCCGCGCGGACCGGGCTCGGGTGCGTGCTCGTGCAGGAGAGCTGGGTCGACTGGCCGGACGTGGCCTACGACCGCGTCGGCAACATCCAGCTCAGCCGCATCATGGGCGCCGACGTGCGGCTCGTGCAGTCGGAGTTCGGGATCGGCTTCAAGGAAAGCTGGGAGCAGGCACTCGCGGACGTGGAGCGGGGCGGCGGCACGCCGTACGCGATCCCGGCGGGCGCGTCGGACCACGAGCTCGGCGGGCTCGGGTTCGCGCGCTGGGCGCAGGAGGTCGCCGAGCAGGAGCGTGAGCTCGGCATCTTCTTCGACACGATCGTGGTGTGCTCGGTCACCGGCAGCACGCAGGCGGGCATGGTGGCGGGCTTCGCCGCGCAGGAGGCGGAGCGGCGCGTGATCGGTATCGACGGGTCGGCGAGGCCGGCGGAGACACGCGAGCAGGTGGCTCGCATCGCCCGCGCCACCGCCGCGCTGATCGACGTGGGCCGCGAGCTCCGCGACGAGGAGATCGTGCTGGACGACCGCTACCACGCGGGCACCTACGGGATCCCGGACCGGCGTACGCTGGAGGCGATCCGCACCGCCGGGCGGCTCGAGGGGATGATCACCGACCCGGTCTATGAGGGGAAGTCGATGGCGGGGATGATCGACCTGGTCACCCGCGACGAGATCGAGCGCAGCTCGAACGTGCTGTACGCCCATCTCGGCGGGCAGCCCGCGCTGAGCGCGTACGCGGGCCTGTTCCGTTAGCTCAGCGGACCACGCGGTACGTCACGTGCGTCGACTTCGGGGAGGCGACCACGTCGATCGGCTCGAGCGTGGGATCGCCCACGTTCTCGAGCAGGCGCTCACCCGAGCCCAGGACAAGGGGCGCGATGTGCAGCTGCAACTGGTCGAGGAGGCCCGCCGCGAGGTACTGCCGAACGGCGGCGGCGCCGCCCGCGATCTGGACGTCCTGGTCCCCCGCCGCGGCCCGGGCCTGCTCGAGGGCAGATTCGATCCCGTCCGTGACGAAGTGGAAGGTGGTGCCGCCCTCCATCGGCACAGGGTCGCGCGGGTGGTGCGTGAGCACGAACACCGGCACGTGGTAAGGCGGGTTCTCGCCCCACCAGCCCCGCCAGCTCTCGTCCCACTCGCCGCGCCCGGGACTGAACATGTTGCGGCCCATGATGAAGGCTCCGACACCCCTGCCGTACTCGGCCGCCACATCGTCGTCGGGACCACCCTTCACGCCTCCTTCCATGCCCTGCAGGCGGCGCCAGCTCGCGGTCGGGTACACCCACCGGTGGAGGCGCAGGCCGCCCTCGCCGAGCGGGCTCTTCGGGCCCTGGTTCGGCCCGGCGACGAATCCGTCGAGCGAGATCGATAGCTGCGAGGTGACTTGGCTCATGGGGCTCTTGACCTTACGCGGAGCCGTGAATCATCGCTCGCGTACGCTCTCGGTCATGTGGCCGCCGGAAGCGCTCGAGTTCCTTCGCGAGCTCGAGGCCAACAACGACCGGGACTGGTTCAAGGCGAACCGCTCGCGCTACGACGCGCACCTGGTCGAGCCCGCGCGGGAGATGGCGGTGCGGATGTCGCACCTCGGCAACGCGCACATGTTCCGTCCCTACCACGACACCCGCTTCCACATGCGGCCGCCGATCAAGGAGCAGCTCGGCGTGGCGATCGGCTATGGCGGCGCCGGCGGCTACTACTTCGAGCTGTCGCTCGACGGCCTGCTCTTGGCCGCCGGAATGCACCACCCAGCGTCCGACCAGCTCGAGCGCTTCCGCCGCACGATCGACGACGGCCGCCGCGCGGCCGGCTTCGAGCGCGCCGTCAAGGCGGCGCACGCCGGCGGCCTCGAGCTCGCGCCGCCGGCTCTGAAGCGCGCCCCGCGCGGCTACCCGATCGACCACCCCCGCATCGACCGCCTCCGCCTGAAGGAGCTCGCCGTCTACCGGAGGCACCCACTCGAGCCGTGGCTGCACGAGCCCGCCTGTGACGAGCGGGTCCGCTCGGAGCTCGAATCGGCACGGCCCCTCGTCGCGTGGCTTCGCAAGCACGTCGGCCCGCCGTCACAGTCGCGCGCCGATTCGTAAACGCTCGGGCTCCTCCCCTCATTGCCGTAGTTCGTCCGGCGGCGCCTCCCCTTCCCAGTAGTCGACCGCGTCCGCGTGCCGGAAGAACGCCCGCAAACCGCCGCCGCGCGGCAGCCGCTCGCCCACGCCGACCTTGCCCGCGTCCGGATAGACCACCACGTCCGGGCGCCCGTGGCTGCTCACCGCGAGGAACCTGACCGTCTCGCCGGTCCGGTTGATGACCTGGTGCGCGCCGGACTCTCCCAGCGCGAAGCGCACCGCCTCGCCCGGCTCCAACGAGCGCTCGCCCTCGGGCGTCCGCAGCGTCGGCCGCCCCGCCAGCACGATCAGCACCTCCTCGTCGGCATAGTGGAAGTGGTACGGGTAGGCGGCCTCGCCAGCCGGCACCTCCCACAGGCTGCACCCGATCAGCTCGCTTCCAAGCTCGTATCCGATGCGCGCCCGGCGGGCGCGGAAGCCGGGCGGCCGCTCCCCCCGCTCGAACTGAGGATCGTTGATGTTCGGCATTCGCGGCACGTTACTATGTGCAACCATTTGGTTGCACATCCTCTGCGGTACGCGGTTAGCTCACGAGCGCTGTCGCCGCGCGGCCTCGGCAACCAGCGCCGCGTTGTCGCGCGCGGCCGACCCATCGGGCATGAGCGTCGTGTCCTCGAGGCCGATGCGCACGTCGCGGCCTCGCGCCAGCGCGGCGTCGAGCACCTCCCAGGCGTCGGCGCCGGCACCGTGGTGGAGCTGCGGTGCGCTCAGCCCGCCCCGCACGAGTAGCTCGTCAATCTCGGCGGCGGCCGCCACGGGGTCGTCGGCGCCCCCGTCGCTCGTCTCGACGAGCACGCGGAGCGGCGCGAGCCCGCGCTCGAGCAGGAGCTTCGCGTCGGCATGGTTCCACACCCCCGCCTCCACCCCCACACGCCGCCGTGCGAGCAACTCACACAGCTGGGCCGAGCCCGGCTCGGCCAGGTTGACCGATGCGTAGTCCGGCAGCTCCTGCCAGGCCTCCACACTGGCGTGGCGCCGCTCGGCGTCGCCGTCGGTGGTCCAGAGGCCGGTGGTGAGGCCGAGCGGAACGCCGGGGCACGCCGCACGGATCGCCCGCACCGTCGCACCCGCGGCGTCGGGCTCCACCGTGTCGCGGCCGCCGGGCGCGCGCGGGTGCACGTGAAGCTCGGCGGCCCCGGCCGCCACCGCCCGCCGGGCATCGGCGGCCAGCTCGCCGGCGGTCAGGGGCACGGCCGGATGGTCGTCCCGCGGCCGCTGGCCGTTCAGGCAGGCCTGGAGCACTGCCCCAGGCTGCGCGGGCTGCTCCGGGAGCGCCCCGATCGAGCGGTAGTACTCGATCGAATGCCGTGTCCATGAGGCGCTCGGCGTGGAAGTCCACCGTGCCCCGCACGTCCTTGAACAGGCCCGCGCACCCAAGTGACCATCATGTGGCGGGCGCGGAACTCCGCCGCGGTATGCCCGAGCTCGAATATCCAGGCCCCCATCGCACGAGGATAGGCGGGCGCTCAGCAATCAGTGCACGTCCCGGCCGCGCAGCAGCGCGTAGCCGCCGGCGAAGGCGGCGCCGATCCAGGCCATCATCGTCAGCGCCGCAAGTCCGGGCGCAAGAAGGTCGACCTCGCCCAGCCCCGCATCCTCGGCCGGGATGCCCGACAGGCTCGTGGGCAGCGCCCCGAAGGGCCCGAACCGGCCGACCTCGGGGACGAGTGTGGTCACCATCGGCTCGACCACGAACCCCAGCAGAACTACCCCGACGACGGCGATCACTTGGTTGCGCACGAGGGCGCCGAGACCTACCCCCAGCGCGCCCACGAGCGCGGCCACCAACGCGTTGCGGCCCAGCTGGGCGGCCAGCTCGCCGGCCGCGGGCAGCGGCAGGTCGCGCACGGAAAGGATCACCGTGCCCACGATCGTCACCGCCACCGAGATCATCACCGAGAGCGCCGCCCCCGCCGCCGCGAATGCCAGTGTCTTCGCCGCCAGGAAGCGCAGCCGGTCGGGCGCCGCGAGCAGGGAGCTCGTGATCGTTCGGTGACGCCACTCGCCGCCGATCCCGACGACGGCCAGGATGAAGATGAAGAAGCCGCTCATGTCGGACGCGAAGACGTCGACGAGCACCGAGTCCTCGGTCGGCTCGGTGAGCAAGCTCACGAGCACCGTGATGAGCAGCGAGGTTCCCACGGCGGCCCCGGCCAGCCCGGCGAACGTGCGCGTGGTGCGCAGCTTGATCAGCTCGGCTCGGAGCAGCGGCTTCATGCGGCCTCCGCGGTCAGCTCGAGGAAGGCGTCCTCCAGGGAGCGCGAGACCGCGACGAGCTCCGAGAGGGCCACGCCGTGCTCGGCGGCGACGGCGCCGACGGCCTCGGGCGAAGCGCCGCGCACGACCAGCGCCGCGGGCGTTTCCTCCACGAACATGCCCCGCCCGCGAAGCAGCCCGGCGAGGCGCCACACCTCCGCGGTGCGCACGCGGGTCACCGGCTCGTCCGAGCCGCCCAGCACCCCCTCCAAGGGGCCGCTCGCCCGTAGGACTCCGTTGGCGATCACCACGACGTCGTCCGCGGCCTGGGCAACCTCGGAGAGCAGGTGGCTCGACACGAGCACCGCGCGGCCGCGGGCCGCCTCGGCGCGCAGCAGGTCGCGCATCCAGCGGATCCCGGGTGGATCGAGGCCGTTGGCCGGCTCGTCCAGGATCAGGACCTCGGGGTCGCCGAGCAGCGCCGCAGCGATCGCGAGCCGCTGGCGCATGCCCATCGAGTAGCCCTTGACGCGGCGCCCCGCCGCGGCCGTGAGCCCCACGCTCTCCAGCACCTCGTTTACGCGGCGGGCGGGGTGGTCTCCGGCGGCGGCGAGCACGCGAAGATGGTTGCGACCGGTGCGGCCCGGATGGAAGCTCGCCTCCTCCAGCACCACACCCACTTGTGCGCTCGGATGCGGAAGGTCCTCGTAGCGCCTGCCGCCAAAGGTGCCCTGACCGGAGCTCGGACGGACGAGGCCAAGGAGCATCCGAAGCGTGGTGCTCTTCCCGGCGCCGTTGGGTCCCAGGAAGCCGGTGACGCGGCCGGCCTGGACCTCGAAGGACAGGTCCCTGACCGCCTCGATCTTCCCGAAGCGCTTGCTGATCCCGCGGATCTCGATCGCTGCCCTCATCCCGCGGACCAAGCTACGTCCACGGACCGCCGCCGCCATCGGCCGCGAGCATGGTATTTCAGCTCCTACTTCAGGATGAGCGCGGCCGCACGAGCCCCACGTCGTACGCGAAGACCACTGCCTGCACGCGGTCGCGCAGCCCCAGCTTCCGTAGCACCGAGGACACATGCGTCTTCACGGTCGCCTCGGTCAGCACCAGCCGAGTGGCGATCTCCGCGTTCGAGAGCGCCAGCGCCACGAAGCGCAGCACCTCCACCTCCCGCTCGGTCAGCTCGTCCAAGTTGGGAGGGCGCGCTGAGTCGTCGGGGAGAACGCCCGCGAAGCGGTCGAGCAGGCGCCGCGTGACGGCGGGGGCGAGCAGGGCGTCGCCCCGGGCGATCACGCGGACCGCCTCGGTCAGCTCGGCCGGACGGACGTCCTTCAGGAGGAAGCCGCTGGCGCCGGCGCGCAGCGCGGAGAACACGTACTCGTCGACGTCGTAGGTCGTGAGGATCACGATGCGGGCGGCGCTGCCGGAGTCGGCGATGCGGCGCGTGGCCTCGATGCCGTCCACGCCGGGCATCCGCACGTCCATGAGCACGACGTCGGGCTGCAGCCGCTCCACCATCGCGACCGCCTCGCTGCCGTCGCCTGCCTCGCCCACCACCTCCATGTCCTCTTTGGCTTCGAGGATCATGCGGAAGCCGCCGCGGACGAGCGCCTGGTCGTCGGCAATCAGAACCCGCACGCTCACGGCGCCGCCTCGAGCGGCAGACGGGCGTGCACCCTGTAGCCGCCGCCCGGCAGTGGGCCGGCCTCGAGCGTCCCGCCGAGCAGGACGGCGCGCTCGCGCATGCCTACCAGGCCCCGTCCGGTGCCGTTCGCGTCGGCGCCGGTCGAGCCGCGTCCGTCGTCGCGAACTTCCAGCTCCACCGCCCCGTCGCCGTAGCGGACGGTCACCTCCGCGCGCGTCGCGCGAGCGTGTCGCAGCGTGTTGGTAAGCGCCTCCTGGACGATCCGAAACGCGGACAGGTCCACTCCGGCGGGCACCTCGGGCTCCTCCCCCTCGCGCCGCACCACCACGTCCAGCCCGCCGAGCCGGAGCGGCTCGGCCAGCTCGTCGAGGCGCGCGAGCCCGGGCTGCGGCTGCGTGGGATCCAGACCTCCGGCCGCGCCGCCGCTCAGCAGCGTGCGCAGCTCGCGGAGCGCGTCGCGGCCGGCCTGCTCGATCGACCGCAGCGCCGCGCGCGCCTGGTCGGGCCGGGTATCGAACACGTCGTCAGCCGCGCTCGCCTGCACCACGATCACCGACACGCTGTGGGCGATCACGTCGTGCAGTTCCCGGGCGATGCGGGCCTGCTCGTCGCCGGCCGCGCGCCGCGACCCCTCCTCGATCGCCTTCCGGCGGTTGCGCGCCGCCTCACCCAGCGCCCAAGCGCCGACGGCGAGCACCATGGCGAAGACGGTGTCGTCGACCGTGGTGGTGAAGAAGTTCATTGCCGTCAGGCCGAGAAGGGCGGCCAGGCCGAGCAGCGACACCCGCGGCGGGCGGGCCGCCGCCAGCGAGCCGATCGCGAACAGGCCGGCGATCGGGATCACCGCCTCCGGCACAATCAGCTGGAAGCCGACGCCGCTCGCGACCACGACCGCCATAACCAGCCCCGGGCGCTTCTTGCGCCAGTGCAGGGCGGCGCCTTGGACGATGGCGAGGATCATGCCTGCCCACCTGGCGCCGTCGAACCCCGGCCCCGCCGGCTCCTCCTCCCCCACGACGAGCAGGAGGAAGATGGCGACCGCCCACGGGATCAGGGCGCCGCCGAGGCGCCGCAGGCGGGTTCTCGTCGGACGGCGCACGCCCTCGATCGTGGCGGATGGCTGCCGTCCGCGCATCGGCCTCAGGTATGAGAGGTCAGCGCTCGAGCTCGAACATCACGTTGTCGACGTAGCACCAACACCAGGTCTCGCCCTCCTCGGCGGAGCGGACGATCGGGTGTCCGGCCTCGCCTGCGTGCTTGCTGGCGTGCTTGTTCTTCGACGAGTCGCAACAGCCCACGTGCCCGCACGAGAGGCAGACCCGCAGGTGCACCCAGCGATCGCCTATGCGCAGGCAGTCCTCGCAGCCGGCCACGGAGTCCGGGGGCTCAATGGTGATCTGGTCGAGATGCGAGCAGATGGCCACGTCTTCGAGGATACGCCCCCCGACGGCTGCGGACCTCCTGTCGGCGCCGCCTCGTACCTTCGTAAGCCGTCATTCACACTCGTCGGCCACCCTCCATCGAATGCCCCGCCGAATCCGCACCGGTGCGGCCGCGCTCGCGGCCGTGTGCTCGCTCGCCCTTCCGGCGTGCGGCTGGCGCGAGCTCGAGGCCCAGCTTACCCAACCGGTTCCGCCGGCGCTCCCCGAGACGCAGATCGTGTGGAAGCGCTCCGTGGCGGTCGGCTCGCCGTCGGCCGGACGGCTGGTGCGGGGCGTGCGCCTGCCGGCCGAGGGCGAGCACTTCTTCACCTGGGACCCGGTGAAGCGCCGCTCCCCGAACCGGGCCTGGCGGCGCTGGGGCACCGACAAGCTGGTCCGGCTTGTGCTTCGGATCGGCCGTGAGTACGGCGAGGCCCACCCCTACGCGCCGCGCATGTCGGTCGGCGACCTGAGCCGCCCGCGCGGGGGGAACTTCGGCCCGCAGTTCGGCTACATCGGCCACGCCAGCCACCAGAACGGGCTCGACGTGGACATCTACTACCCGCGTGCGGACGGCCGCGAGAGGGCGCCGCGGAACGCGTCGGAGATCGATCGCCGGCTCTCGCAGGACCTCGTCGACCGTTTCGTCGCGGCCGGTGCGATCGACGTGTTCGTGGGCCCCAACACGCGGCTGACGGGACGGCCCGACGTGGTGGCGCCGCTGGTGAACCACGACAACCACCTGCACGTGCGGATCGCGCCGGGCCCCTGAGGACCGGCGCGCGGCCGGCGGCTCAGAAGCCGATGGGGCGCGGCCGCGGCGGCTGCGCGAACAGGAGCCAGAGACCAGCCTCGGCCATCCGCTCCACGGCGAAGCCGGAGGCGCGGGCCTCGCCCTCGACCAGGCTCGCCAGGGCGGGCATCGTTGCGAAGCGGCTGACCACCACCGCGGAACGCAGCCGGACCGCGAGCGGGCGCTCGCCCGCCCAGAGGATGACCAGCGGCGGCACGCGCATCGGGCGATCCGAGCGGGGGTCGGTGGTGGGCGGCGACTCGCGCACCTCCACCTCCACCTCGCCGCTCACGAACTTACTGCCGCTCAGTAATGAACGCACCGCGCGCTGCTCTGCGACCACCATGTGACCCTAGGATCGAGAGCCAACATGCGCCACTCGGCCATCCGTCTAGTACACGCCTCTGGCGGCGGCCCGGGCGTCCAGGCGTTCGCCCCGGGCCGGGTCAACCTGGTCGGCGAGCACACCGACTACAACCACGGGCTCTGCCTCCCCTTCGCCATCGACCGGGGCGTGACCGTGACAGCGGAACCCCTCAGCGGCGGTGCGATCGAGGCGCATGCGCTCGACCTGTCCGAGCGCGATCGCTTCGAGCTCGGCGCCGATCTTCCGGCGGGCGGCCCCAGCGCCGGCTGGCGCCGCTTCGTGCGCGGGGCGGTTGGAGAGCTGGTCCTCGAGGGGATCGAGGTGCGGTCCTGCCGGCTTTGGATCTCGGGCGACGTGCCGCGCGGCGCCGGTCTCTCCTCCTCGGCGGCGCTGTCGGTGTCGCTCTGCCTAGCCCTGTGCGCGGTGGCCGGGGCGGAGCCTCCGGGACGAGTCGAGCTGGCCCGGCTCTGCTCGCGGATCGAGCGCGAGTGGTGCGGCGCCGACACCGGTCTCCTCGACCAGCTCGCCTCGCTCTTCGGCGAGCGCGGCCGCGCACTGCGGATCGACATGCGCGGGCCGGTGGTCGAGATCGTGCCGCTGGAGCTCGCGGGCCACGTGCTCGCCACGCTCGACTCGGGCGCCGAGAGGAGCGTCGCCGCCTCCAGTTACAACGAGCGGCGCGCCGAGTGCCGGGCGGCCTGCCGCGCGCTGGGCGTCGAGTCGCTCCGGGAGGCGGACGGTCACGAGGGGCTGCCGGAGCCGCTCGACCGGCGCGTGCGTCACGTGCTGAGCGAGAACGAGCGGGTGGACGCCGCGGTGGCGGCGCTCGCGGCCGGAGACCTGGCCGAGGTGGGACGGCTGCTCGACGCCTCTCACCGGAGCCTCCGCGACGACTACGAGGTGTCGGTTCCGCCGGTGGAGCGGGCCGTCGAGACCTGCAAGGAGGCCGGGGCGCTGGGAGCGCGGATCATGGGCGGCGGTTTCGGCGGATCCGTGCTGGCCCTCTTCCCGCCCGGCGCCGAGCCGCCGCCGGGCGCAGTCGAGGTCGAGCCCGGCCCCGGCGCCGCGGTTGCCTCGCCGCCGCCCGGGCGCTAGCGTCGCGTCATGCTCGCCCGCCGCCGTTCCCCCCTGCTCGCCGCCATCTCGATCCTCGCGGCCGTCGCGCTGATCGCGCCCGCCGCGGCGTCCGCGCAGACCAACGCTCCGTCAGCCTGCCCGGCCACCTTCTCGGTGCTCCACGACGATCAGATCGGGAGCATGTCCGTGCCGGCCGGCGCATACACGGTCACGCGGCTCGACCCGACCGGTCTGAGCTGCGCCGACGCCTCCGACCTCTTTCGGCAGTTCCTCGAGGACTGGGACGGCCGGCTGCCCCGCCCATGGGTCGCGGACGCTGCGACCCGCACCTTCACGCGCGGATCCGGCGGGAGCGTGGGCTTCAGCGTGGCGCCGGCCGGGAGCCATAGCGGTGGCGGAGGCGGCGGGCACCATCCCCACGGCGAGGCCTGCCCCGGCACGTTCCAGGTGCTCCACAACGACCGCATCGGAACCTTCCAGGTTCCCGAGGGCTCATACCTGATCACGCTGCTGTCGGTGGGGCGGATCACGTGCGCGCAGGCCTCTTCGTTCTTCGCGCGCTTCCTGCAGGACTTCGACGGCATCCTCGCCACCCCCTGGGTCCTCGACCCGGAAACGGCCTCGTTCATGCGCGGCAGCCGCAACGTGGGCTTCCGCATCAAGGAGGTGGTGGGTCCGCCCAGCCCGAACGGCGGCGGAAGCGGCACCCATCCGGCCGGTGACCGCTGCCCCGGCACGTTCCGCGTTCTCGGCAACGACCGGATCGGCCGGCTCCGCCTGCCCCGGGGCCGCTACCGCATCACGGTGATGGAGGACGGGCCCACCTGCGCCCGGGCGTCGAGCCTGTTCGCGGACTTCCTCGAGCTGTTCACGGGCGACCTGCCGGGCCCCTGGCGGCTCAACGTGCGCACCGCGACCTTCACTCGCGGGACGGGCGACACCGGCTTCAGGGTCAAGGCCGTGCGCTGACTGGACGCGGCGCGCGCTGCGCGGTCGGCCGTCTGATACAACGGGGCCGCCCGTGGACCGCCGACTGGCCCAAATGAACCTGCGCACCGGCCTGATCGCCGGCGCGATCGCGATCATCGTGTTCGCGCTCTCCTGGGTCGTGGGCCTCGTCTACTGATGGCCGACGACGAGCGGATCCACACGGGCGGACCGGAGGCGCCGCCCGCGGGCGAGTCCATTCACCTGCCCGGCCCCAGCTACCTGCCGATCGTGACTGCGGTGGGCCTCATGATCGCCGTGGTGGGAGTGGTGCAGTCGTGGATCATCGTCGCGATCGGCCTGCTGATCACCCTGGTGGCGGTGGTGCGCTGGATCCGCGAGACGCGCGACGACATCAGCGAGCTCCCCCTGGAGCACCGCCACTAGCCGTCTGGTAGTCCTTCGGCAGCTCGCTTGTCGCGCCGTCCTGCACCCAGCAACGCACGATGTCGCGCATAGAGAGCACGCCGACCATCTCGCTGCCCTCCACCACGACCAGGTGCCGGAAGCCGCCCCTCACCATCGCCTCGGCGGCGCGCTCGAGCGACCAGTCCGGCGCCGCGAAGGTCAGGTCGGTGGAGAGATGCTCGGCGACCGCCTCGCTGTCGGGGTCCTCGCCCTGGCCGATGGACTGGAGGATGTCGCGCTCCGTGACGATGCCGGGCCCCGGCTGCTCCGGGTCCATCACAACCGCGGCGCCCACCCCGCGTCCCGCCATGGCGCGCGCCGCGTCGCGCAGGGTGTGACCCGGATTGATCGTGAGGACCACGTCGCTCATTCCGGCACGGACATGCATGCAACCTCCTCGGGGGTTAGTGACGATCGGCTCAAGTTGAGACTACCGGACGTCGGCGACGCCGAGCCATCCATTCGGGCCCCGCGCGCGTATTACATCGTGGTGCGGCAATCGACCCTGCACAGACGCCGAGCGCTGTACGAGGAAGCCCTCGCAGTGATCGAGCGGGAGTACCGCGACGAGTACCTCTCGCTGGCCTCGGTGGCGCGGTCTATCGCCACGTCGCGACGCCAGCTCCAGCGCGTCTTCGGCGAGCGCAACACCAGCTTCCGAGAGGAATTGCAGCGGGTGCGCATGGCCCAAGCAGCCGTGCTGCTGCTCCGGGACTGCATCCCCGTTGGAGCGGTGGCCCGGGCGGTCGGTTACCGCCAGCCGGCGCAGTTCTCGAAGGCCTTCCGCCGGCACCACGGATGCCCTCCGTCGCAGCTGCGCGGGACGGGGCGATCGCTAGCCGCATAGCCGTCTCCTCCAATAAGATCGCCCGCCGTGAGCGAGAGGGAACCAGCGGCGGGCATCGAGGGGCCGCCCGAGACGGATCCGCGCCTCGAGGGCGAGAAGCATCCGATTGCCCGGATGCTCGGGATCGGAGTCGTGGCGTCCGTGATCGGCGTCGCGATCTGCCTCATGATCGACTGGTTCCCCGCCGACGCCTCCGGCGCGGCGGACCAGATCGACACGGTCTACGACGTCCTGCTGATCTGCTCCGTGCCGGTCTTCGTTCTCGTGATGACGATCGCGATCTACTCGGTCGTCCGCTTCCGGGCCAAGCCCGGCGACCTGCGCGACGGACCCTCGATCCACGGCAACACGCGACTCGAGGTCATCTGGGTCACGGTCCCCTTCCTGATGGTCACGGCACTGGCCGTCTACGCATGGATCGTGCTCGACGACATCGAGGCGAGGCAGCCCAATGAGCTCGTCGTGAACGTCACGGGCCAGCAGTTCACCTGGACCTTCGAGTATCCCGCCGAGGAGGTGGGCTCGACCGCGCTCGTGCTTCCCGAGGACCGGCCGGTGGACTTCCGCATTAGGACCATGGACGTGATCCACTCCTTCTGGGTCCCCGCGTTCCGGCTCAAGTCCGACGCCGTACCGGGCCTTACTACGAAGATCCGCCTGACGCCCGACAGGGTCGGCCGCTACCAGGTCGTATGCGCCGAGCTGTGCGGGTACGGGCACTCCACGATGCGCCAGAACGTGCGCGTGGTCCCGGAGGACGAGTTCGACGCGTGGCTCGACGAGCAGCGCGAGGCGAGCCAGGCGGGCGGTGCCGGCCAGGGTGAAGAGACACCGTGATGGGGTACCTTCTGGAGGCGCAGCGATGACTCTCACCCGTCGTCTCCTCGCCCCCGGTTGGTACCGCGCCGCGCTCGGCACCGTGGCCGGCTTCGGCCTGGGTATGGGCATCGTGGTCGTCGTCCGCTCGCTCTACGGCTGGGATCCGATCCTCGACTGGGACGCGATCATCACCGTCGGCGCCCTGATCGCCGCGCCGCTCGGCTACCTGGTCGGGATCGGATGCTTTGACTACTGGTTCTACTGGGCTGCGGGGAAGCCCACCCGCCCGGAGGACCACTCGGGCCACGGGGCATACAGCTGGCGCGACTACTTCCGCGTCAACACCGACCACAAGGTCATCGGCATCCAGTACATCGTCACGACGTTCTTCTTCTTCGTGGCCGGCGGCCTGATGGCGATGCTGATGCGCGCGGAGCTGGCTCAGCCCGGCACGCAGTTCGTGGACCCGAACACCTTCAACGGGCTGTTCTCGGTCCATGCCTCGCTGATGATCTTCCTGTTCATCATCCCGGTGTTCGCCGGGATCGCGAACTACGTCATCCCGCTGATGATCGGCGCGCCGGACATGGCGTTCCCGCGCCTGAACGCCCTGTCCTACTGGATGCTGCCGATCGGCGGCGTGATGATGCTGGCGAGCTACTTCGCCGAGGGCGGGGCCTTCGCCACCGGCTGGACCGCCTACGCCCCGCTGTCCACGGAGACCCCGCTCGGCCAGCAGTTCTTCACCGTCGGCGTGCAGTTCGCCGGCGCGTCATCGATCGCCACGGCGCTGAACTTCCTGGTCACGATCATCACGATGCGCGCGCCGGGCATGACGTTCTGGCGCATGCCGCTGCTCGTGTGGGCGAACTTCACGACCTCGCTGCTCGTCGTGATCGCCACGCCATTCATCGCCGGCTCGCAGTTCTTCGTCCTGCTGGACCGCACGATCGGCACCCACTTCTTCGCGCCGTCGGCGAACGGGGACGTGCTGATGTACCAGCACGTCTTCTGGTTCTACTCACACCCGGCCGTCTACATCATGATGCTGCCGGGCTTCGGGATCGTCAGCGAGGTGATCTCGACGCACGCCCGCAAGCCGATCTTCGGCTACCGCATGATGGCCTTCTCGCTCGTGGCCATCGTGATCCTGGGCTTCTCCGTCTGGGCCCACCACATGTTCGTGTCGGGCATGTGGAGCTGGCTGCGGGTGCCGATGATGATCACGACGATGCTGATCGCGGTGCCGACCGGCATCAAGATCTTCTCCTGGCTCGCGACGCTGTGGAGAGGCGTGATCCACCTGCGAACACCCCTGCTGTTCGCGCTCGGCTTCATCACGATGTTCACGCTCGGCGGCATCAGCGGGATCATGCTCGCCGTCATCCCGTTCACGATCCACGTGTCGGACACGTACTTCATCGTGGCCCACATCCACTACGTGCTGTTCGGCGGATCGGTGTTCACGATCTTCGCCGGGATCTACCACTGGTTCCCGAAGATGACCGGCCGGATGTACGACGAGACGCTCGGCAGGGTGCATTTCTGGTTGTCGTTCTTCTTCTTCAACCTGACCTTCGGCCCGATGCACTTCGTGGGCATCGACGGCATGCCGAGACGGGTGGCCGACTACGCCGAGCAGTTCGCCACGTGGAACGCGATCATCTCGATCTCGGCGTTCATCTTCGGCCTCTCGTTCCTGGTCTTCGTCTACAACATGGTCACCTCGTGGCGGCACGGGCCGCTTGCCGACGGCAACCCCTGGCGGGCCCATTCGATCGAGTGGCAGGTCTCCTCGCCGCCGCCGGTCTTCAACTTCGACGAGGTGCCGACCGTGGTGGGCGGCCCGTACGAGTACGGCGTCCCGGGCGCCGTGCACGCAGTGTTCAAGGAGAAGGCGCCGGCGAGCAGGACCGTCACGGCACCCGCGGGGGGTGGCGGAGCCCCGCCGCCAACTGATGGCTGATCCCGGAACCACCACCGAATGAAGCGCATCCTCGTGGTAGCCAACGAGACGGTGGCCGGCAAGCCGCTGATCGACGCCGTCAGGGCCAGCGCCGGCGGGGACGAGGTCGACGTGCACGTGATCTGCCCGCAGAACCAGCCCAAGCACGGCTACGTCATCTACGACGAGGTGGTGCGCGAGGCGGCCGAGAACCGGTTGCGGATGACGCTCGCGCTTTTGCGTGAAGCCGGCATCGAGGCGCACGGGCAGGTGGAGGATCCCGATCCGTTCGCGGCGATCATGGATGCCCTGGGCGAGCAGGACTACGACGAGATCATCATCTCAACCCATCCCGAGACCCGCTCGGGCTGGCTGCGCGAGGGCCTTGTTGACCGGGTCAAGCGCGCCGCGCGGCGACCGGTCAAGCACGTGGTCGTCGACCTCGACGCCGAGCGCGACGACGTCAAGCGCACGCTCGTGGTGGCCAACCAGACGGTGGCCAGCGCCGAGCTGCTCGATCTGCTCCGCCGCAAGGCCGCCGAAGAGCCGCGCCGCTTCATCGTGATCTGCCCCGCGTCGGGGGATGAGAACGGCGCCGGCGCCGACGCCGCGGAGCGGCTGGCACACACCCTGGGCGAGCTCGAGAAGGCCGGGCTCGAGGCGGTCGGGCAGGTCGCCCACCACGACCCCTACACGGCGATCCAGAACGCGCTGCAGTTCTACGCGCCCGACGACATCGTCATCTCGACCTTTCCAGAGACTCGCTCGGGCTGGCTGCGGAGCGACCTCGTGGGCCGCGTCGAGGCATCCACCGGTAAGCCCGTCGAGCACGTCGTGAGCGAGGAGGCCGCCTGATGGAGGCTGCCGCGCACGCCGTTCACGAGGAGCATCACGGCCCGCCTGCTGCCAACGTCTCCTCGCGGGTCGAGGCCCAGTTCCTCGGGATGCTGCTTTTCATCATCTCGGAGATCATGCTCTTCGGAGCGTTCTTCACCGCCTACTTCTTCATCCGGGTGGTGGGAGAGGTGGAGTGGCCGGCGCGGGGCGAGCATCTGCCGGTCGCGATCGCGGGGGTGAACACCGCGATCCTGCTCTCGTCGAGCTTCACGATGCACTGGACGCTCGAGGGCGTCCGCAACGAGAACCGGAACGCCCTCAAGATGGGCATCCTCACCACCTTCCTGCTGGGCCTGACGTTCCTCACGATCCAGGTCAACGAGTACGTCCACATCGGCTTCTCGCCGGCCGACAACGCGCAGGGCACGATCTTCTACTGCCTGACCGGGCTGCACGGCGCCCACGTCTTCATCGGCCTCACGCTGCTGGCGATGGTGTTGATCCGCGCCTTCCGCGGCCACTACTCGGCCAAGGAGCACCGCGGCGTCGAGGTGCCGGGCATCTACTGGCACTTCGTCGACATCATGTGGATCTTCGTGTTCAGCACGCTGTACGTCCTGTAGATGCTGAATCCACTGCGCTCGGAGCAGGAGGCATTTCGCTTCCTGATCTACGTGGTGATCGTGGTCGCCGTCCTGCTGGCGCTCGCGTTCCTGCTGCGGGCGATCATTTGAACGCCGACCTCGAGCTGGCGGAGCGAGCCGCCCGCACAGCCGGCGAGGTGCTGATGTCGTACTACGGGAGGGCGCCGGAGGGGCTCGGCTCGAAGTCGTCGGACACGGACCTGGTGTCGGACGCCGACCGTGAGGCCGAGCGTGCGATCCGCGAGCTGCTCGAGCGCGAGCGGCCCCGCGATGGTCTGGTGGCCGAGGAGGGGTCGCGGAGCGAGGCGCAGAGCGGGCGCCGATGGCTCGTCGACCCGCTCGACGGCACCGTCAACTTCCTCTACGGGCTGCCCGCCTGGGTGGTCAGCGTGGCGGTCGAGGGCGCCGACGGGCTTTCCGCGGGCGTCGTGCACTCCCCCGTTCTTGGCGAGACGTTCTGTGCGGCGCGGGGAGCGGGCGCCTGGGTGGCGGAGAGCGGGCGGCGCCTCCGGGTGCGCGGCTGCGACCGGCTGGAGCGCGCCATGGTGGCCACCGGCTTCTCCTACGAGCCCGCCCGGCGGGCGCGGCAGGCCGAGGTGGTGGCCCGGCTCCTCCCGCGGGCGAGCGACATCCGCCGCGCCGGCGCGGCCGCGCTCGACCTCGCCTGGGTGGCGGCGGGGAGGCTCGACGCCTTCTACGAGAGCGGCCTCAACCCATGGGACTGGGCGGCCGGTCACCTGCTCGTCGAGGAGGCGGGCGGCGCGATGCGATGGCTCGAGGGGGATCCGCCAGTGCTCGTGGCCGCCGCGACGCCGGCGCTGCTGGACGAACTGGTGCCGGTGCTGGGCTGAGAAGGTTGCCCAGTGCGCGGCACGACGCGGCTCCTGACCTCGGTCAGCCCAGTACGCGCACGTAGTGGCGTGCGGGGCTGAGAGCCGGTTGTTGTGGAGATGGGCGTGCGCCGGCTTCTAGCCGCCCTCGAGCAGGTACTCGGTCAGCGTCTGCAGCTGCTCGTCGTTCAGGCGGCCCTCGTAGGACGGCATCACGCCGGCCTGGAAGCCTTCGACGACCACGGCGTCCGGGTCGAGTATGGACTGGCGCACGTACTCCTCGGGCGTGCCCTCCTGCTCGCCGGCCGCCTGGGCCAGGTCGTCGAGGCTCGGGCCGACGGTCCCGGAGGCGTTCGCCTTGGCGAGGGTGTGGCACGCCGCGCAGCCGGCGGCGGTGAAGATCTGCTCGCCGGTCGTGGCCCCGGCGAGGCCTGCCTGCGCGAGCGCGCCTTGGTCCTCACCCGTCTTGGCCGCCGCGAACCCGACGTAGGCGGCCACGTCGCGTGCGTCTTCGCCGGTGACCAGCTCCGCGGGCATCGCGCTGTTCTTGCGGGGGTTGAGGATCTGGTCGTGCACGATCCCCTCGACGGTCTCGCGGTCCATCCCGTCCGAGAGCGCCGTGCGGAAGGCCGCGTCGAGATCAGGCCCGGTCGTGCCCTGAGTGCCGGCCCGGCCGAGGATGTGGCACGTGCCGCAGCGCTCCGTGAACAGCGCCTTGCCGTTCGAGAGGTCTGCCTCGTCGCGGCCGCAGGCGGAAAGCGACAGCGCGGCGGCCGTCACCACCATCGCTGCCAGCAGCCACCTTTCCGTGTTCCGGGCGAGGCTCACGGGGGCGGAAGCCTATCCGCTTGCGCGGCCGCGATGACCCCCTCCGCGACGCTCTCCCACGAGTAACGGCGGGCCGCCTCGGCCGCCAGCGCGCTCCTGGCACGATCCCGCTCGGCGGGGTCCAGGGTGAGCCAGGCCACGAGCTTCTCGGCGATCTCCTCCACCGCCCGCGACCCCACCTCGAACGAGAGCAGCGGGCGCAGCTCCTCCGGAAGAGCCGGGGCAAGCATGGCCGTCACCTCGGCCATCCCCGAGTGCCCGGCGGACAGCGGCAGGACCCCGCACGCCGCCGCCTCGGCGGCCACCATCCCGAAGGCCTCGGGGAAGGTGCTCGGCATCACCTGGGCCTCGCAGGCGGGCAGGAGGTCGGGGAGGTCGTCGTGCTCGAGCCGGCCGGTGAAGTGGATCCGGTCGGCCGCCGCCGGGGCCGCGGCCAGCCACTCCCCGCCGGCGCGGTCGAGGAACGCCCGCAGGTGCTTTAGCTGGCCCGGGGGCCCGCCCTCGAGCTCGCGGCCCCGCGCCGCGATGTCGCGCAGGTCGTGGAGGTCGCGCCGCCGCAGGGCCTCCACGAACCGGTCCAGGGCGTCGCGGTAGGTCCCGAACCCCACGACCACGAGGCGCGCGTCGGGCACCCGCGCCACCACGAGCGGCCAGGCGGCCACCAGCAGGTCGATTCCCTTCGACACGATCAGCTTGCCGACGAAGCTCACGATCCGGTCGCGGTCCGGATCGAGAATGCGGAGCGCCGCCGCCGCGCCGCGCTCACCACCCCAGGCGGCCGCCTCCCCCGACTCCAGGCGGTCGGCGAGCCCGTCGAGGTCGGCGGTGCCCGGGCGGAAAGCGTGCACGTCCACGCCCGGCGGCCCGAGCCGGGTCCGGTCGGGCAGCGAGGGCTCGTCCTCCAGGACCTCCCAGAGGCTCTCGGCCGTGTGGCGCGACCCCACGAGCACCGACGCGGCCGCACGCACCCCCTCGAGCGCGTACGGCAGGAAGCGCTCGCGGTTCGGGCGCACGGTGTACTCGAGCGCGCTGCCGTGCACCTTCATCGCGAACGGCGTGCCGTCACCCAGCCCGCGGGCGAGGATCACCGGGTTCATCACGAGATGGTTGGCGAGGGCGACGTCGCACTCGGGCGCGGCGCGGACGGCGGCCACGTTGGCTTCGATGTAGTGGTCGAGCTCGGCGTCGCTCAGCTCCGGATACGGCTTGGCGTCGAAGCCCTCGTAGCGGTCGGCCACGTAGACCGGCAGGACGCGGCCGATGTCCGGGTTGTGGACCGTCACCCCCTCGGGCGCGTCCCAGTGGCGGTCCTGGCAGAGCAGGTGCACCTCGTGGCCGAGCCGCGCGAGCGTCCGCGCCAGGCTGGCGTTGTAGATGTTGCTGCCGGTGCCGCGCAGCAGGTATCCGTGAGCGATGAGGATCCGCACGTGTGGCTATTCTTCCGCGCCCATGCCCGCCCGCCAGAAGTATCGCCTGCGCGCCCGCTCGGACCGCGAGATCATCCGCGAGGCCGAGCCGGGCAAGCGCTACGTCGACCGTGAGTCCGGCGAGGAGCTGCGCGTGGTGGGCGCCGTGCTGCCGCTGGCGCCCTCACCGAGCGACCTGCCGTACTCCGTCGAGAACCTGAGGCTCTGCGGTTGTTCCCTCGAGCAGCTCGTTCAGAGGGACCTGAACGACTGCCCGCACTGCGGCCGGCGGCTACCGGCCGTCGAGCGCTGACCGCCCGCCTCGCCGCGCTCCTCCTGGTCGCGCTGCTGGCGGCGGCGGTGGCCTCCGGCTGCGGCGGCGACGACGAGCCCGCCGCGCAACCCCCGGCCACCCTGCCCGACCTGACCGTGCCGCAAACCGACGAGGCTTCGCCCCCGGAGCCCCAGACCGAGACGATCGCCCCCGCGGCGCCGGAGCCCGAGCCGGCACCCGCGCCCGAGCCCGGACCCGACCCGGTCCCGCCGAGCACGGACGGCGGTACGCCGGCCCCCGTGCCGGAGCCGCCTGCGGACGCCCCGGAGAACGACACCCCGCCGCCCGCCGAGAGCCCGGCGGAGCGCTTCGAGGAGTTCTGCAACGAAAACCCGGGCGCGTGTGGCTAGGGCCGGCCAGGCATCGTCGGGGGTCCGGGGGCGTGAGCCCCCGGATGCTCTCAGAAGTGATGCGTGGGCACCGGCGATCTCGGCCGGCGCACGCGTGACGGCAGCGGGGATCTGATCGGCGGCTCCGCCCCGCGTCTGCGGGTCGGGTGGGAGGGACGGTCGTGCGACCGGTCGCGGCCTCTGCCGAGCCCCCAACGCCCGAGCGGCAGCCTGATGCCGTCGCCGCCCGGCCCGTCCTTGCCGGGAGGCGCATCGGGGCCCTCGCCCCCGCCGCCGTCGTCGCCCTTGGAGTCGTCGTCGTCGTCGCGCAGCCGGAAGAACCAGATCAGCCACACGATCAGCAACCCGACGTCGAAGACCCGAAAGCCGACCATGAAGATCCACCCCTCGGTGGTCACGAAGTCGATGCTAGCGCGGTCGGGAGGCCCCGGGAAGTCTTATCGGCCCCTACGGGGTGGAGGTCTCGCTGGTCGGCTTCGGGTCCGGCACGTAGGTGGCGGTGTAGAGCAGGCGCGCCTCGCTGTACGTGCAGCCGAACACGTTGACCGAGCGAAGCTCCCCGAGGGCGAACTGCCGGAGGCTGCGCGGCGGGTCGCAGCTGTTCTTCGCCCGCGACGAGCGCCACCAGTCGGAGCGGCCCAGGTTGTTGGCGAAGATCGGCGCCCAGGTCGGCACGGTGATGGCGATCCAGTTCGTCTTTCGCACCCGGAGCGGCTCGGGCAGCACGAAGGTCGGACTCGAGCCGAAGTAGTCGTCGACGTCGAACAGCTCGGTCTGGCCCACGAGGCGGTAGTTCAAGCGGGTCCTGCGAGTGTCGCCGCGGCGCAGCACGGACAGCCGTACCTGGGCGGGTGAGCCGAAGTTGTCGTTGAAGAAGTCGACCTGCTCGTCGGTCGGCGTGGCGAGCTTGAGCGTGAAGGCCACGATGTAGCCGTCCCGGCGGATGTAATACGGGTTCTTGGGCCCGCCCGCCGCGCTTCCCTGGAGGGCCGTGACGCGCACCGCGGCCTCGCACGGGTCGCCCGGGCAGCTCGGGTTGGCCGCGTCCGCCACCGAGCCCAGCTCGACGATCCGCGCGGAGGCGGACGCCGGGAGCGCGAGCACGGCGGCCAGGGCGGCGATCACCAGGAGAAGTGGCTTCATGGCCGGAGTTCCAACACTCGGTTTGCGGGCGAGTTGCGCCCGCTCACTTATATCTGTATGTGATCCGTCCCCTGTCGAGGTCGTAGGGCGACAGCTCGATCTTGACCCGGTCTCCCGGCAAGATGCGGATGTAGTGGCGCCGCATCTTGCCGGAGATGTGTCCGAGGACCTCGTGCCCGTTGTCGAGCTGGACCTTGAACATCGTGTTCGGGAGGGCCTCCACGATCTCGCCCTCCATCTCGATCTTCTCTTCCTTGGGCACGAGCGGTTGACGCCTCAGATGAGGCGTACGTTCACCGCCTTCGGCCCCTTGTCGCCCGACTCCTCCTCGTACTCCACCTTCGAGTTCTCCGCCAGGGACTTGAAGCCCTGCCCGTCGATGCCGCTGTAGTGGACGAACAGGTCTCGCTCTCCATCATCGGGAGTGATGAAACCGAAGCCCTTCTCGTCGTTGAACCACTTCACGGTTCCCGTAGGCACGTTTGATGCCCCTTCCTGCGTGTGCCCGGTCCTGCGAGTCCCGATGCACCTGCATATGGCTGACTACGCCGGCCCTCGCCGGCCCAACAGGCGAGACGCTACCAAGAGAGGCCGACCGAGGGGGGTCAGCGCCCTGTGAACCTCGCTTTGCCGGGTCCGTCGGCCAGGAACGACCGCACGGCGCCCTGCAGATCCTCCGTCTCGAAGAGCGGAGCGCCGATCGCAGCGGCATGCTGGTCCGCCCCCCGCACGCCGTGCTCCAGGTAGGCCCGGACCATTCGCTTCGTGGCGACATGAGCCCTGGTCGGGCCGGCCGCCAGACGCTTGGCGAAGCGGAGCGACTTCTCGGCGAGCTGGCCCGCGGGGAGCACGCGGTTGAGCACGTTCCAGCGCTCTAGGGTGGCGGCGTCGTAGAGGCCTGCGCTCATCACGAACTCGCGCGCCCGCGCGGGGCCGGCGCGCTCGGCGATGCGCTGCGTGCCGCCCATCAGCGGCGTGAGCCCTACCACGGCCTCGACGAGCCCAAACTGCGCCGGCTCGGCCGCCCAGATCAGATCGCACGCGAGCGACAGCTCCAGCCCGGCCGTGAGGCAGAGGCCTTGCACCGCCGCGAGCGTGGGGAAGGGCAGCTCCTCGATCCGGTGGGTCACGGCGAGCAGCTCGGCGACGAACTGCTCGGCGTCGGCCGCGGACAGGCCGTCGAAGACGTTCACGTCCGCGCCGCCCGTGAAGTAGTCCCCCTCCGCCCTGACCAGCAGCGCCCGCACGCCGTCGGTCTCCTCCAGCGCGGCGAGGATGTCGGCGACCATCTCGCGGCCGAACAGGTTGAGCGGCGGATCGTCGAGGACGAGGACGCCTACGTCGCCGTCGCGTTCGAGGCGCGCCCTAGCCACCGCGGAGCTCTCCGGCAACCTGGGACAACGTGTCGCGATCGGCCTCGCGCGGGCGCACCGGCAGCTGGAGGGGATCGTCGTCGTAGCGCGGGATCACATGGACGTGCAGGTGGAAGACCGTCTGCCAAGCCGCGGGCTCGCAGCAGTTGAGCAGGTTGACCCCGTCGCAGCCGAGCCGATCGCGCATCGTGAGAGCCAGCCGCTTGGACGCCTCGGCGGCGTTCCGGAGATCCTCCTCGGGGGCCTCGTAGAGGTTCCTCGAGTGGTTGCGCGGCACCACCAGCGCGTGGCCGCGCGTCCACGGGTTGAGATCCATGAAGGCGATCGTGTTGTCGTCTTCCTGGACGACCTCGGCGGGCAGCTCGCCCGCCACGATCTTGCAGAAGATGCAGTCGTCCACTATGGCCGGGAACTTACACGCGGCCATGCATCGGCGGCGGCCCCGGGGCCCCGGGGCCGCCGCTCGAGCTACGGGTCGCCTCCCCTAGGGCATGCTCTCCATCATCACGCAGATGTCGATGGGATTCGGACCGGGGTACTCCTGCATGAACCCGATCGGATCCTCCATCTGCTCCATCTGGCACTCCAGCCTGACGCCGGGCAGCTCAATCATCCCGGGCATCCCGGGAATGGTCGGAAGCCCCCCGAGGCCGCCGCCGAGCCCGCCGCCAAGCCCACCGCCGGCGCGTCTGCGGGCGAACGTGCGGGCCTTGATCTTCACGCACCTGCTGAACGCCCGCCTGCCGTACTTCAGCCTGAACTTCTGATGCCGAGCGCGAGTCAAGCCGCGCTCGTTGGCGCAGCTGCTTCTGGCCTTCTGCCTGTCGGCCGCGTTCGGCGCGGCGGCGGCGGATGCCGCGGCCGGGAGTGTCAGGGCCACGGCGACGGCGGCAACGAGCACAACCAAGACCGGAACGCAGCGCCTCGCAAACGCCTGGCCGTCGACGGGCGACGATGTACCGAATTGGAGCATGGGGCGAACCCTCCCGCGGCGAACCCGCACGGGACGCTACACGCCGTGACCCGCGGGGCCGGCGCGCGGCAAGAACCGCACGGAGTCCGGTCGCAAAAGGCGCGAGTTCCTGCCGCCGCGCGAGATCCCGGGCCTCAGAGCCAGCCGATGCGCCTGAGGTAGCGGTACAGCACGAAGCAGATCAAAACCATCACCGCGAGCACCAGTGGATAGCCGAATGTCCAGCCGAGCTCCGGCATGTGCTCGAAGTTCATGCCGTAGATCGCGGCGATCATCGTGGGCACCGCGAGGATCGCCACGATCGCCGAGATCCGGCGCACGTCCTCGTTCTGGCGGACCGTGACCTGAGCCAGGTTGGCCGAGAGGATGCTGGTGAGCAGGTCGCGGTAGCTCTCGAGCTGCTCGTGGGTCCGCAGCAGGTGGTCGTTGACGTCGCGGAAGTAGGTCCGCACCTCGGGGTGGATCACCTCGTATCGCCCCTTCGAGAGGTGGTCGACGGGGTCCACCAGCGGCCCGACAGCGTGGCTGAAGTCGAGCACCTCGCGCTTCAGCTTGTAGATGCGCTGCGCCGGGTTGGCGCGCTCGCCGGAGAAGACCTGGTTCTCGATCTCGTCGATGTCGTCGCCGAGGCCGATCAGCGCCGGGCCGTAGTCGTCGACCACCTTGTCCACGATCGCGTGGAGCACCGCGCCCGGCCCGTGCCCGAGCCGCTCGGGGTTTTCCTCGAGGCCGTGGCGCACGTCCCTCAGCTCGCTCGCCTCGCCGTGACGCACCGTGATGATGTAGTCGTTGCCGAGGAAGATCAGGATCTCGCCGAGCTTCACCACCTCCTTCGGGTCCACGTAGCGAGCCGTCTTCAGGACGATGAAGACCATGTCGGCATACACCTCGAGCTTGGGGCGCTGGTGGGCGTGGATGGCGTCCTCCACGGCCAGCTCGTGAAGGTCGAACTCGCGCCGGATCGAGTCGAACTCCTCCTCGGTGGGCTCATACAGCCCGATCCAGGTGAAGGCCCCCGGCTGGCGGCAGGCCTCCATCGCCTCGTGCACCGGCACCGCGCCGTCGCGGCGCTTGCCCTCCTCGTAGACGGCGCAGTCGACGATCACGAGACCAGCCTACGCGCCACCGCGATCGCCTCGTCCCGTGTGGTCACCTCGCCGGCGTAGGCGGCCTCGGTCAGCTCGGCCAGCAGCCGGCCCAGCTCGGGGCCCGGCTCGATGCCGAGCTCGCGGGCGAGGTCGTCGCCCCGGATCGGCGGCGGCGGCGGGCCGTGCTGGCGCCAGTCGATCGCCGCGCGCATCAGCTCCCGGGCCAGCTCCAGGTGGGCCTCGGTGGCCTCCTTGGCGCGGCGCCCGCGGGTGGCGAGCCGGTCGGCGCATGAGAGCAGCGTGACCTCCACCTCCACCGGGCTGGTGCGGGCCAGGTAGCGGTAGACCTCCCGCCTCCCGAGCGGGCGCTCGTGGACGAGGAAGCCGAGCACCAGGTGGTGGCGCGTGAGCCCCTCCAGGAAGCGGGCGAAGCGGTCACTCGTACGGAGCCGGCGGCAGACCGAGCGCACCATCCGCTCTCCGAGCCGGTCGTGCCCGATGAAGGTCACCCGGCCGTCCGGCCTGGTCTCGCGCGTGGCCGGCTTGCCGATGTCGTGCAGGAGCGCGCCGAACCGAAGCGCCTGGGCCCGGGTGAGCTCGTCGGCGAGCGGCTCGTCGAGGATCGGCCTGAGGCGCCCGGCGTCCGCCCCGAACAGCTCGGGGAGCCGGCCCTCGACGTCGATCTGCATCGCCAGCACCTCGAGCGTGTGGTCGTACACGTCGAGGTGGTGGTAGCGCGACTGCTCCACGTCGTGCAGGTCGCTCAGCTCGGGCAAGACGGCCCGAAGCAGGCCGAGGCGGTCCGCAAGCTCGACTCCAGTGAGCGCGCCGTCCGCGATCAAGAGGCGGCGCAGCTCGCCGAAGACCCGCTCTCCGGCGGCGTTCGCCACGCCGGGCGCCGCCGCCGCCGTCAGGCGCTCGGTCTCGGGATCGGGCTCGAAGCCGAGCTCCGCGGCGAAGCGGGCGAGCCGCAGCGGGCGCAACGGGTCGCGCTCGTAGGCCTGCGGCCCGAGCACGCGCAGGACGCGCGCCTCGAGGTCACGACGGCCGCCGAGCGGGTCGATCAGCTCCCCCTCCGGGAGGCTGTGATACTCGAGAAGCGGCGCCTCGCGGGCCATCGCGTTCACGGTGAAGTCCCGCTTGCCGAGGTCCTCCTCGATCGTCGCTCCCTGAAGTGGCGAGAAGTCCCAGACCTGCCCGCCGCGCCGGTCGATCACCCGCCACGCTCCGAAGGCCTCCGACAGCCGGAACACCGGCCCGCCCACACTGCCTGCGACGGCGCGGGCCACGGGCCCGGGGTCGCCCGCCACTGCCACGTCCACGTCGCGCACCGGTCGCCCGAGCAGCTGGTCGCGCAGGGCGCCGCCGACGATCCAGGTGTCGGTCACCGCAGGTGCTCGCGCCGCACCCGCGGCAGAAGGCCGGTGGTGACCTCGTAGTTGATCGTCCCGAGCCGCCGCGCCACCTCCTCGGCCAGGATCCGCTCCTCGCCCTGCTCACCGATCAGCACCACGGGATCCCCCACCTCCACGTCGGTGTCGGCTCCCAGCCGGACGGTCACGTTGTCCATGCTGACGGTGCCCGCGACGGGATGACGGCGGCCGCGGATCAGCACGTCGCAGTCGTTCGTGAGCCCGCGCCGCCAGCCGTCGCCGTAGCCGATCGGGACCGTGGCGACCCAGCATCGCTCCTCGGCAGTCCAGCGGCGGCCGTAGCCGGCCGAGTCGCCCGGCTCGAAGCGGCGCACGGCGGCGACCCAGGAGTGGAGCGAGAGGGCGGGCTCCAGCCCGTGCGCCGCCGGATCTTCGTGGAACGGGTCCATGCCGTAGATCGCGATGCCGCAGCGGACCATGTCGAAGTGCGAGGCCGGCTCGCGGAGAGCGGCGGCGCTGTTCGCCGCGTGCACGACGAGGTCGTCGCGGCCCACGGCCTCGACGAAGCTCCGGAACTCCTCGAGCTGCGCCGGGAACAGGTCGTCGCCGCGCTCGTCGGCGGTGGCGAAGTGGGTCATCAGGCCCGCCACGTTCGGCCTCGCCGCAAGCCGCAGCGCTTCCGCCCGGTCCTTGGTGCCGAGCCGGCCCATCCCGGTGTCGAGCTTCACGTGAACACGCGGGGCCGCGCCGGCGATCTCGTCAGTCCATGCGACCACGTCGGCATCGGCCTCCCGCACCAACCGCAGCTCATCCTGGGTGAGGGCGCCCATCACGAGGACCGGTGCGTCCACCCCCTGCTCCCGCAGCTCGCGCGCCTCGCAGGCGGTGGCCACCGCCAGCCAGCTGGCGCCGCCCGCGAGAGCCGCGCCCGCCACCGGCCCGTGCCCGTAGCCGTTCGCCTTGACCACCGCGCACAGCGGCTTCGGCAGCCGGGCACAGTTGCGCTCGATTGCCCCGAGGTCGACCTTGGCGAGCGCCCGGTCGTTGCCGATCACGCGGCGAGCGCGCCGAGCACGTCGACGCGCGTGACCACGCCGACGAGACGCCCGTCCTCGACCACGGGCAGGCGGTTGTGCCCCGACCGGTGGATGATGCGCGCGGCCTCCTGCACGGTGGTGTCGGGCGAGACCGTGTCGGGGTCGGAGGTCATCATGTCCGCGGCGTTGGACGCGAACGCCTTGCGCAGGCGCTTCTCGAAGCGGCCCAGCGGCTCGAGGAAGACCGTGCCGCCGAACAGGTTGATGTAGTGCGGGATGTGCAGGTCGCCTTCATCGTCGGGCAGCACGAGGTCGGCCTCGGTCACGATCCCCACCAAGCCCCCATCGTCGCCCACTACCGGCACGCCCGGCAGCTCGTTCTCGCGTAGCGTCGCCACGACCTCCTCGACCGGCGTGTCCGGTCGCACGGTCGCGGGCTCGGAATCCATGATCTCTCGCACCACTGCGGCCATTCGGAGCGTGAGGCTACCGAAGGGTCAGGCCGTGCGGCAGCGCATCGATCACGTCGCCTGCCATCACGTGGTCGGGGCCGAGGCGGCCCGCCGCGGCCCGCCCAGCCAGCACGTGCGCCACGGCGCCCAGGCAGGCGGCCTCAAAGGCCGGAAGCCCCTTCGCCAGCAGCGCCCCGATCAGCCCCGACAGCACGTCGCCGGTGCCCGCGGTGGCGAGCGCGGGCGTGCCGCCCGGGTTCACCGCCACCTCGCCGCCCGGCAGCGCCACGATCGTGTCGTCGCCCTTCAGCAGCACCACCGCGTCGCTCCGCTCGGCCGCCTCGCGGGCGTACGCGAGCCGGTGGCGCGCCACATCTTCCGAGTCGCGCTCGAGCAGCCGGCCGAGCTCGCCCTCGTGCGGCGTCAGCACGGTCGGCGCGTCCCGGTCCCGGAACAGCTCGAGCCGGCCGCGGTGGGCGTTCAGGCCGTCGGCGTCCACCAGGAGCGGCGCCTCCACCCGGGCCGCCACCCCGCGGGCAAACTCCTGCGCCCCCTCGTCGCGGCCGAGGCCCGGGCCGAGCACCACCGCGCCGGCGCGCTCCGCCATCTCCTCCACCACCTGTACGCCCTCGGGCGTGTGAAATCCGTGCGCATCCGGCAGGCCGCGGCTCATTTGCTCCAGCAAACGCAGGTCGACGGCGGGCTGCACCGGGCCCGGCACCGCCACCTGCACATAGCCGGCCCCCGCCCGACCGGCCGAGCGCGCGGCCATCGTCGGCGCCCCCGTCAGCCCGAGTGAGCCGCCGGCCACCACCACCACGCCGGAGGCGAACTTCGATCCGCTGCGCGACCGGCGT
Source organism: uncultured Thermoleophilaceae bacterium (assembly GCA_963733885.1). Lineage (GTDB taxonomy): Bacteria > Actinomycetota > Thermoleophilia > Solirubrobacterales > Thermoleophilaceae > JACVRW01. The sequence continues at coordinate 178,813 of CAVTES010000006.1, forward strand.
GGGTAGACCTCCAGCACGCGCTCCGAGATCAGCCCGGCGCGCGCCGCCCCCGGCGCCCCGCGGGGGATGCCTATCTCGACCGCCTCGACGCGTCCCGCGTGCTCCTTCCCCGGCTCTACGTACAGCCCCACCTTGGGGCCGTGGAACGTGGCCGTGGCGGCGGCGCGCACCGCCTCCCCCTCCACCTCGCCGCTGGAGGCGTTGACCCCGGACGGGACGTCGCAGGCCACCACCGGGGCGTCCCGCGCGTTGATCGCCGCGATGGCCGAGGCGAGCGGCTCGCGTGGCGAGCCCTCGAAGCCGGTGCCCAGCAGGGCGTCGACCACGACGCCGGACCCGTCGAGCCGCTCGGGGGCGAAGGGCTCCGGCGGGGTTCCCGGAAGCCGTTCGAGGTTCGCGCGTGCGTCGCCCCGGAGGTCGCTCAGGTCCGCCGCCGCGAGCACGTCGACCTCGTGGCCCTCCTCACGCAACAGCCGTGCCGCCGCGAGGCCGTCGCCGCCGTTGTTTCCCTTGCCCACCACCACCCGTACGGGCCCGGAGCGCGCCTCGGCCGCCGTCATCCGGGCCAGGCCGATGCCGGCCCGCTCCATCAGATCGAGGGAGGGCGCCCCCTGCTCCTCGATCGCCCAGGCGTCGACGGCGCGCATCTCGGCCGCCTCGAAGAGCGGGTCCAGCCAGTCCCTCAGCTCCCCGCTCACCGTACCTCGGCCACGGCGGCGGCCAGCGTCGCGGTGTGGGTCAGCGAGACGCTCACCGTCGCGCCCAGTTCCGCCGCGCGCGCGGCCGCGCTCCCGCTGAGCCTGATCTCGGGCGCGGCTCCCGTGGCGATCACCTCGACGTCCCGGAAGCTCCAGGCCGTCAGCCCCAGGGCCTTCGCGACGGCCTCCTTCGCGCAGAACCGGGCGGCCAGATGCATGACAGGCCTCGCTCGCGTGGACGCGTACTCCCGCTCCGCCTCGCTGAACAGCCGCTCGGCGAGTCGCGGCCTCCGCTCGAGCGCCTGCTCCAGGCGGTCCACCTCGAGGAGGTCGATCCCGACGCCGCTCACGGCGCCGCAAGCTACCAAGGGGGCGCGTCAGCGAGGCATGGTGAAGCGGAAGGCGCTGCCGCCGTTATCGCCAGACTCGACCCAGATCCGCCCGCCGTGAGCCTCGACGATGCGGCGGCATACAGCGAGCCCGATCCCAGCCCCCTCGGTCCCGGAGTTGGCCCGGGAGAACATGCCGAAGATCCGGCTGGCCTGGAGAGGGTCGACACCGATCCCGTTGTCACGCACCGTCACCACCCACTCCTGGCTGTCCTGCAGCGCCGATACCTCCACCCGAGGCGGTGCGTCGCCGCGGAACTTCACGGCGTTGCCGACGAGGTTCTGAAAGACGCGGCGCAGCTGCCGCGGGTCGCCCTCGACCTCCGGCAGCTCGCCGATCTCCAGCGTGGCCCCGGCCCCCTCCAGGCCCGGACGCAGGTCGTCCGCCACCTCGGCCATCAGGCGGCCCAGCGCCACCTGCTCGGTGCGCAGCTCGCCGGCCTGCGCGTACACGAGGACGCCATCGATGAGGTCGCGGGCGCGCTCGGTGCTCGCCCTCAGCTGGCGCAGCACGTCGGCCGACGGCGGCTCCTCGGCGTGGCGCTCGAGCATCCTGACGAGGAGCGCGATGCCGGCGACCGGCTCGCTCAGGTCGTGGGCGACCACGTCGGCGTAGCGGCGCAGATCGGCCTCCATGCGCCGCTGGGCCGTGACGTCGGTGAGGAAATTGATGAGGCCGTCGCCGAGCTTGGCCGTTCGCTGCACCCAGGTGCCCAGCATGTATCCGTCGCCGAACGGCGTGTCGTAGGTGACCTCGTGGACCCAGGGCTCGCCGGAGTCGCACACACTGACGTAGGCGTCGAAGGCGCGGCTCCCGCGCATCGCCGGGAGGGCCTCCAGCAGGGTGTAGCGATCCCGCGTCGCGGCCGGCAGCCGAAAGGCACGCAGGATCGACGGGTTGCCGTAGCCGAACGAGAAGTCGACGATGCGCCCGTTGGCGTCCCGAATCGCCCACAGCACACCCACCGCTTCGGGGAACCCGTCGAATAACGCACGGAACTGGGCGGCGCCCCGCTCACCGAGCAGCTCGACGAGCTTCGGGTCCTCCCCCCAGTGCTCCGGCTCGAAGACCGGATCCCGTTGCGCCACGACCCGCTGAGCATAAGTGGCGCCGTCCGCGTCCCTAGATGGTTGATCCCACGGCCGCGTGCACGCGGGGGCGCACGGGACCAAGCCGGGCGGGGGAAGCAGGGCGAAGCCGATACCCGGAGGTATCGGCGAGCCCGATGACCCCGATCCGGCGAAGGTATCCGTGCGTCATCCGCGTGGGCGGGGTCGTGGGATCAGCCATCTAAACTCGTGGCCGTGTCGTTCCAGCGCGGAATCGACGGACCGGACTCGGTACGGCCGGAACCGGCCGGGCGCCGCGACATCCGGATCCACAGGTACAGGACCACGAGCACCTCGGTCCTGGCGGTCGGAACCCTCGCCTGCCCCGAGTGCGACGCACCGATCGCACCGCCCCCCTCCGCGCTATCGCCGGCGGACCCGCTCGGATGCGGCTTCTGCGAGCACGCCGCTGCGGTGCGCGACTTCCTCTCGCTCGCGCCACCGCCCCGGCCGGCGCGGGTGGTGGTGCGTGTCCGACACGCATGGCAACGCTGAGCGCCAAGGAGCGAGCGCGGCTTCCCGACAGCGCGTTCGCCTACATCGACTCGAGTGGCAAGCGGCGGCTGCCGATCCACGACGCGTCACATGTCCGGAATGCCCTGGCGCGCTTCGGTCAGGTGGCGTTCGAGGACGAGGCTGCGCGGGACAGGGCCCGCAGTCGGCTGCTCAGGGCGGCCAAGAAACACGGGATCATGCCCATCGGGTTCATCAGCTCTCAGCTGCAGCCGGATCGGGGGCTGCCGACGGGCAACGTCACGTTCCTGCTTAGCGACATCGAGGGGTCGACCGGCCTGCTCGCCCGCCTCGGGGACGAGTATGCGCTCGTGCTCGCCGACGTCCGCCGCCGCGTCCGCACCGCGGTGCAGCGCGCCGGCGGGCGTGTCGTCTCGGCCCGCGGTGACGACACCTTCGCGGTGTTCGCGCCCGCCCCCGCCGCCCTGGAGGGCGCCCTTGCGATCCAACGGGCCATGCGGGCGGACCCCTGGCCGGGCGGCGGCGAGGTGCGACTGCGCATCGGCCTCCATCGCGGCCGTCCGCAGCTCACCGACACCGGCTACGTGGGCCTCTCGGTCCACGCCGCCGCTCGGATCTGCTTCGCGGCGCACGGCGGCCAGATCGTGTTGTCCTCCGCCGTCCGAGCGGCGGTGGGAGAGTCGATCCCGGAGGGGATCGACCTCACCAGCCTGGGCGCATGGCGGTTCCGCGGACTGCCGGAGGCGCACGAGATGTTCCAGGTGGACGCTCCCGACCTGCCCGCCGGCTTTCCCCCGCTGCGCTCGGCCGTCTCCGCCGACTGACGCCTCCATGGACCGCGTGACCTCTCGCGACGGCACCCCGATCGCATTCGAGCGCATTGGGCGGGGCCTCCCCATACGGCCTCAGGGCATGACACTTGACCGCTCAGCCTTCGAACGCGCGGCGCGTCCCGCCGCCCGGATGCCTGTCCACCTGGTAGGTCACCAGCCGGCAGATCTTGTCGCCGCGGAAGTGGAAGACGTCGCAGAAGAGGGCGTCGAGCCGGCCGCCGTCTTTCAGCGCGGCCTGAACGGCGCCCTCGGCCACCACCACGTCGCCCTCCTCGACGAGTCTGGTCAGCTGGATGTCCGGCAGGCCGGGTGAGGCTTCGTTCGTGATTGCTCCATCGAAGGCCTCGATCCCGCTCAGTGAGAAGAGCGGTGGCATCTCCCACCCGACGTCGTCGGTGAGGCACCCCAGGATCATCTCGTGGTCCCCGGTCCGGAACCCCTCGACGTAGCGCTCGACGACGCGCTTGCGGTCGGTCACTACTCGACGGTGACGGTCTTCGCCAGGTTGCGCGGCTGATCCACGTTCAGGCCCCGCGCGCGGGCGATGTGGTACGCCAGCAGCTGCAGCGGCACGATCGCAAGGGTCGGCTGCAGAAGCCAGTCGGTGCGGGGGATCGCAATCGTCTCCTCGGCGTCGACCGACGTGCCGTCCGTCACGACGGCGATCACGTGTGCGCCGCGGGCGCGCACCTCGGCGATGTTCGACGCGACCTTGTCGAGCACCGGCGAGTCGGTCGCCACGCAGACGACCGGGGTCCGCTCGTCGAGCAGGGCGATCGGGCCGTGCTTCATCTCCCCGGCCGCGTAGGCGTCCGTGGGGATGTATGAGATCTCCTTCAGCTTCAGCGCGCCCTCGAGGCAGATCGACAGCCCCACGTGACGGCCGAGGTAGAGGAAGAACCCGGCGTCCTGCCAGTGCCGCGCGATCTCGCGCACCGGCCCTTCGATCTCGTCGACCATGTCGCCGATCAGCTGGGGCATTCCGCGCAGGTCAGAGACCAGGCTGCGCATGACCTCCGGCTCGAGCGTGCCGTGCAGGCCGGCCAGCTTCAGGGCGAAGAGCTGCATCACGGCCACCTGGGCCACGAACGTCTTGGTCGCGGCTACGCCGATCTCGAGACCGGCGCGGGTGAAGATCACCCCGTCGGAGTCGCGGGTCGCCTGGCTGCCCATGACGTTGGTCACGGCGAGCACCTTGGCGCCGCGCTCGCGTGCCAGGCGCATCGCCGCGAGCGTGTCGGCCGTCTCGCCCGACTGCGAGATCCCGATCACGAGGTCCCGCTCGGACAGCACCGGGTTGCGGTACCGGAACTCCGAGGCGATGTCCATCTCCACGGGCCTGCGCGCCCACCACTCGATCGCGTAGCGGCCCACGAGGCCTGCGTGGTAAGACGTGCCGCAGGCCACGATCACCACGCGGCGCACGTCGCGCAGGAAATCGTCCGAGATGCCGATGTCGCCCAGGTCGACGCCGTCGTCGAGCAGGCGACCGGCCAGCGTCTCCGCAACGGCGTCGGCCTGCTCGTGGATCTCCTTGAGCATGAAGGTCTCGTAACCGCATTTCTCGGCGGCCTCGTCGTCCCAGTCCACCTCGTCCACCTCGCGGTCGATCGGGCCACCCTCGGCAGGCTCGATGAAGCGAGCGCCGGCGGGCGTGATCTCCACGATCTCGTGGTCCTGGACCAGCTGCACGCGGCGCGTCTCGGCCAAGAAAGCCGGGATCGCGGAGGCGATGAAGCTCTCGCCATCGCCCAGCCCAACCACCAGGGGGCATTCCTTCCGGGCCCCGACAATCACGCCGGGGTGGTCGGCCGACATTGCGACGAACGCGTAGTGGCCGCGCAGCTCGTTGTAGGCGAGCCGCACCGCTTCGGCAAGGTCGCCGACCTCGGCAAGGTGCTCGGCGATCAGGTGCGCCACCACCTCGGCGTCGGTCTCCGAGGTGTACTCGGCACCGCCTGCGATCAGCCGCTCGCGCAGCCCCACCCAGTTCTCGACGATCCCGTTGAGGACGATGTGCACGCGGCCCGACGTGTCCCGCAGCGGGTGCGCGTTGGCCTCGGTCACCCGCCCGTGCGTGGCCCAGCGCGTGTGGCCGATCCCCGTCGAGCCGCGCAGGTCGCCGTTGGTGGACGCCACCGCGTCGCGCAGCCGCTCGAGGTTGCCCACGGCGTGGACGCTCCCGACCGAGCCGTTCCGGATCACCGAAAGGCCGGCCGAGTCGTAGCCGCGGTACTCGAGGCGCCGCAGCCCCTCCATGAGGAGGTCGCGGCACTCGCGCGGCCCTACGTATCCGATGATTCCGCACATGAGAAGGTCCTCAGCCTAATTCTGCCTTTACCAAGTTCGCCAGACGATCAACGATCTCCTGGCACTCCTCCTCACGCGGGGCCTCCACCATCACCCTCACGAGCGGCTCGGTCCCCGACGGCCGCACCAGCACCCGGCCACGTCCCTCCAGGCGGGCCGACTCCTCGTCCACGGCGGCCCACACCTCCGCGGCGCCATCGAGCGCGTCGCGGTCTGCCACGCGCACGTTCACAAGGCGCTGCGGCAGCTTCTCCATCGCGTCGCGGTCGGCGAGGTCGCGGTCGCCGAGCGCCTCCAGCGCCAGCAGCGCCGCCGCCGTGCCGTCACCGGCCGGCACGAAGCCCGTGTCGATTATGTGGCCGGACTGCTCCCCGCCGAGCGCCCAGCCTCGCCTCAGCAGCTCCGCCAGCACGTACCGGTCGCCCACCTGGGTCGTGGCGACCTCCACGCCGTGATCGCGCATCGAACGGTGAAAGCCGTAGTTGGTCATGACCGTCACGGCCACGCCGGGGCCGGGCAGGCGGTCAAGCCCGCGCAGGTGGACCGCGGCGAGCGCCATCAGCTCGTCGCCGTCGACCACGACGCCGTTCCGGTCCACCGCCAGCACGCGGTCGCCGTCGCCGTCGAAGGCAAACCCCACATCGTGGCCCTCCATGTGGGCGGCGAGCTCCTCCACGTGAGTCGAGCCGCAGCCGCGGTTGATGTTGCGGCCGTCGGGCTCTACCGCCACGGCGTGCACCTCCGCGCCGAGGCGCCGGAAGATCTCCGGGGCGACGCGGTGCGTGGCCCCGTTCGCGCAGTCGAGCAGCACTCGGCGGCCGGACAGATCGAGGTCGGCGAAGCGCGCCTCGATCTCGCGCAGGTAGTCGCCGGCCGCGCCGTGCAGCTCGCGCACGCGCCCAATGCGCCCGGTGGAAGGCTCGTCGATCAGGCGCTCGATCTCGGCCTCCTGGTCGTCGTCGAGCTTGGTGCCCTCGGGTCCGATGAACTTGATGCCGTTGTCCGCGTACGGGTTGTGCGAGGCGGACACCACCGCGGCGAGGTCGAAGCCGAAGCGGCGCGTGAGCAGCGAAGCTCCGGGCGTGGGGAGCACGCCACCGAGGAGCGCGTGCCCGCCCGCCGCCGCGACGCCCGCTGCGAGCGCCGCCTCGAGCATCTCGCCCGATTCGCGCGTGTCCCTGACGATCAGGACCTGCGGGGTCTCGGCGCTCGAGATGCGGGTGGCCGCGCGGCCCAGAGCTGTTGCCAGCTCGGCCGTGAGGAACTCGCCGGCGACGCCGCGAACGCCGTCCGTACCGAAGAGCTTGCGGGGGCCGCCCCCCACCGCGAGGCGCCCGCCGCCTTCCACTGGCCGCGCTAGCGCTTCGAGAACTGCGGCCGCTTTCGCGCCTTCTTGAGGCCGGCCTTCTTGCGCTCCTTCACGCGCGGGTCGCGCGTGAGGTAGCCGCGGCGCTTGAGCTCGCCGCGCAGGGCGGGATCGGCCTCCACCAGCGCGCGGGCGATGCCGTGCCGCAGCGCGGTCGCCTGGGCGGAGACGCCGCCGCCGTGGATGCGCGCCACCACGTCCATTCGGGTCTGGTACCCGGCCGCCTCGAGCGGCTGGCGCGCAAGGCGCTGGAGCCTGACGCGCGGGAAGAACTCGTCGAGGTGCCGCCCGTTGACGCTGTAGGTGCCCTCGCCCGGCTTGAGGATCACGCGCGCGACAGCGCTCTTGCGCTTCCCGGTCGCGTTGTAGCGGGCGTCGGCCGCCAGGTCGAGCGGCGTGTGCACGACCGGCTCGGGCTCAGCCGGGACCTCCGCGACCTCCTCGTCGCCCGGCTCGGGGGCCTCGTAGTCCTCCGCCTCGGCGTACTGCGCGTACTCGCTGTCCTCGCGCGGGGTCTCCTCGAGCACGAGATCGGGCTCGAGGTGCATGCCCGGGATGACCTCCTCCTCGCGCTCGTCCGAACGCCGCTCGCGGCGCGGACGGCGCTCGCGCGGGGGTCGGTCTTCGTCGGGGACGTCCGAAGCGGGCTCCCCTTCGGCGCCCTCCTCGGCGACGGGCTCCCCAGCGGTCGGCTCCTCGGCGGCCGGCTCCTCGGCGGCCGGCTCCCCAGCGGCCGGCTCCTCGGCGGCCGGCTCCTCGGCGGCCGGCTCCCCAGCGGCCGGCTCCTCCGCGGCCGGCTCCTCGGCGACAGGCTCGCCCGCGGCGGGCACGCCGGCCGGGGCCTCCTCGGCCACAGGCTCCTCAGCCGCGGGCTCCTCCGGAGCAGGCTCATCCGAAGCAGGCTCCTCAGCCGCGGGCTCCTCGGCGACCGGCTCCTCAGCCGCGGGCTCCTCCGTAGCAGGCTCCTCCGTGGCCGGCTCCTCGGCGACAGGCTCCTCAGCCGCGGGCTCCTCAGCCGCGGGCTCCTCTGAAGCGGGCTCGTCACCCTCCGGCTCCTCGGCCTGGCCGCCGCCGCTACGCGCGACGAGGTCCTCCATGCCCTCGATCTCGGGGCCGACAGCCTCGCTCTCGCGAGCCTCCTCCTCCGGCGCGCCGGACTCCGGCTCCTGGGGCAGGTCGTCGCGCTCCTCGGCCATCAGCTGGGTACCTCCATCGGCTCGGGCTTCTGTGCGGCGTGCGGGTGGTCCGGCCCCGAATAGATCTTCAGCTTGCGAAGCTGCGCGCGACCCAGCCGGTTGCGGGGCAGCATCCCCTTGACGGCGAGCCGGATCACCTCCTCGGGGCGGCGCGCGAGCATCTCCTCGAGCGTGCGGCTGCGGAGGCCGCCCGGGTAGCCCGAGTGCCTGTAGTAGCGCTTCTCCTCGCGCTTGTTGCCGGACACCGCGATCTTCTCGGCGTTGATCACTATCACGAAGTCGCCCACATCCACGTGCGGCGTGTACTCGGGCTTGCGCTTCCCGCGCAGGGCGTCGGCGATCCGGGTCGCGAGCCGGCCGAGCGTCCGGCCGCTCGCGTCGACGACGAGCCAGTTGCGCTCGCGCGAAGCAGGTGTCGCCACGTAGGTCTTCATGTCAAGGGTGCCGCGCCGCAGGCACTCGGCTCGTGCCCGGCCGCATGCGCTCGGCTCGGCCGAGTGCGCGCGGAATGTTATCCGGCGCAGATCGATCTCCGCGGCCGGGCAGAGAGTGTAGAGCTTCGATCAGCCAATTGCGGGTATATAGTGCCCGCCGTCATTCATAGCCTGCCGAGTCCCCACCGGCCAAATGCCGTAGCCGGAGGGGAGCGGGGGAACCGTTCGGAGGCCGTCGAACCAGGTCTCCGAGGGGCGAATCCACCGGACTGTCCCGGAGGTAGCGCCGCTCTTCAGGCGCGAGCCCGTCAGCTAACCCCGTAGGCCGGAAGAAGAGAGGCCGGAGGAGTTGCGAGAAACCCACCTTGCCGCGAGCCGCTGCGTTGGCGTGCTCGTCCTCTGCCTGGGCGCTTTCGCCCCGGGAGCAGCGGCACAGACCTCCGGCGGGGGCGGGGGCGGCGTCTTCGTCGCGCAGCCGAAGGTCATGAAGGTGAACTGCGTGAGCCGGTGCGCGACGAGGAAGCGCGCACAGGGCGGCAGCTCGCTCAGGATCACCGGCACGGGCCTGGCCTCCGCGAACAAGGTCGTATTCCACGGCAGCTACGGCAAGCGCGACGACGTGTCCACGCCGGTCCGGGCCGGGAGCGACACCCTGCTTCGCGCCCGCGTGCCCGGCGCCGCCGTGGCGGGCCCGGTCAGCGTGACCACCGCACACGGCCTCGCGTCCGCCCCCTCCGCGCCGGTCATGATCCTTCCGCCGCCGCCTCCGGCTCCGAACGTCGTCCTGAGCCCGGTGCCCGTCCCGACCGACGCCGGCGCACCCGTGATCGAGACGGGCACCAGCCGCACCAAGGCCTACGTCGGCGCGCGCCGCGCCGTGACCTTCTCGTACCGCGTGAGCGGCCCGATGCCCTCCGCGCTGACCGTTGAGCTCGTGAGCGGCACCGACGGCTCGGTAGTGAAGAGCTGGACCCCCGTCCCGCCCGCCGCGGGCGAGGTCCGGAGCGTGAGCTGGAGCGGCCGGCTGGGGCGCGCCGTCGCCGCCCCCGGCCGCTACTCGTTCCGCCTGACCGCGGCCACCCAGACGGGGACGGTGGCACGCAGCGCGCAGGCCGGTGACCTCCAGCGCGACGCCTTCGACCTGTACGACCACGTCTTCCCGGTCCGCGGCCGGCACGAGTACGGCGGCAGCGGCTCCAGATTCGGCGCCGCCCGCTCGGGGCACTCGCACCAGGGCCACGACGTCTTCGCGGGCTGCGGCACGCGGCTCGTGGCCGCGCGCGGAGGGAGCGTGAAGTTCAAGCAGTACCACGCCGCGGCGGGGCACTACGTCGTGATCGACGGCGACGGCAGCGACGTCGATTACGCCTACATGCACCTTGCGGAGCCCTCGCCCTTCCAGCCCGGCGACCGGGTCTTCACCGGCCAGCGGATCGGCTCGGTCGGTGACAGCGGCAACGCGCAGGGCTGCCACCTCCACTTCGAGCTCTGGGGCGCCCCGGGCTGGTACGACGGCGGCGACCCGTTCGATCCCCTGCCCGCACTCCAAGCCTGGGACAGCTGGTCATAGCATGGCGGACTACGCGATCCGGCGGCTGCTCGACATACCCGACGTGCTCGGGGACTACCCGGGCGAAATGCGCATGAGCTCGGCGAGCGACCTCGGCAACGAGCAGGTCGCGTTCACGTGGCGGCGCATGCCCGCGCAGACCGGCGGCAAGGGCAGCTACGGCCACCGCCACAAGACCCAGGAGGAGATCTACTTCGTCGCGTCCGGGACGCTGCAGTTCAAGCTGGAGGACGAGGTCTTCGACGTCGCAGCGGGCAACGTGGTGCGCATAGCCCCACATGTCGCGCGCTCGGTCTGGAACGAGGGGCCCGACGAAGCCGTCCTGATCATGTGCTCCCTGAAGACCGACGACCCGGGCGCGGACGTGGAGCTCGTCGAGGACTTCTGGCCGAACTGAGCCCTACTGGCGGTACTCGCGGAGCCCGTCGCCGTCGGGGAGGGCTTCGATGGCGGCCCTGCACACGAGCCCGAAGACGGCGAAGACCAGCAGCGCCTCCACCGCACCGGTGGTGCGTATCGCGGCGTAGGTGCAGACGCCCGCCGCCACGATCCAGCGCCACACCAGCCAGTTCGGCTCCCAGGGCCGCCTGGCCTCGGGTCGAGGCTCGTGATCCTCAGCGTGGACGTAGGCGACGAACGGCATCGCTGTAACCAGGGTAAACCCGCGCGCAAGGGCATACTGCGAGGCATGGGAGCTCCCGGCGAGTACCCCGTGCGCCGGTTCGCGGAGACGATCACGGCCGGGGACCTCGAGGGCGCGCTCGCGGTCTGCCACCCGGAGATCGAGTTTCTCTCGGTGCTCGCCGTCAGCGGGCGCCGGTACCACGGCCATTCCGGCATCCGCGAGTACTTCGACGATATCGCCTCGGCATGGTCCGAGTGGCGCGTGGAGGTGGACCGGATCGTCCCCGGGGAGGACGGCCGGGTGGCGATCGTGATGAGCATGCACGTGCGCGGCAAGGAGAGCGGCGCGTTCCTCTCGGCGCAGACCGACCACATCTGGACCCTGAAGGACGGCAAGCTGCTGAGCAACGAGCCCTTCCGCGAGCCTGGCGAGGCGCTGCGCGAACTGGGGATCGACTAGCCCGCGTGCAAGGCCACCGCCAACAGCGCGCAGGCGGCGAGGCCCGACACCGTGCGCACGTGGTTCATCCTCGTCCACTCGACCAGGTAGGTGCTCCAGACGCGCGCGCCCTCCTCGCTCTCCGGGTCCACTCTCGCGAGCGCGTTGTTGCGCGGCACGTGGTAGCCCCCAGTCGTCGCGATCTCGCCGATCAGGTAGATCGCCCCGGCGGCGATCAGCCAGCCGGCGTACGGCTCGTCCAGGCCGGCGAGGCCCCAGCCGATCAGGACAAGAGACGCGAGCCCGGTCCCGAACAGCGCCGTCATGAACGCCGGGTTGATCACCGTGATGTTGATCGACTGCATTGCGGCGGCCCCCTCGGACGGCCGGAGCCGCCCGAGGGCCTCCATCACGAAGTTTGAGAAGGCGAAGAACACGCCGCCGACCAGGCCGGAGCTCACGGCCGTCGCGAGCGTGAGGGCGAACAGCAGGCCGTCCATCTCAGCCCATCCTCGCCGGGTCGCTCCATACGCCGGCCGCCGCGGCCTCGCTCGCGTACTGGGAGAAGTCGCGCGGCTCGCGGCCGATGGCGCGCTGGACGCCGTTCATGAGCGACGCGTTGCGGCCGTCCAGCACCTCGCCGAAGAGGTACTCGAGGAATTCGACGACCTCGTCGGGGAGGCCCTGCTCCCGCGCCACAGCCGCGTACTCCTCGATCGAGACCGGCACGTAGCGGACGTCGCGTCCGGACGCGGCGGCGACCTCGCCCACCGCCTCCTCGAACGTCAGCAGGCGCGGGCCGGTCAGCTCGTAGACCTTGCCGACGTGGCCTTCCTCGCTCAGCGCCGTGGCCGCCACGTCGGCGATGTCCTCCACGTCGACGAACGGCTCGGGCACCGAGGTCCTGGGCAGCACGACCTCGCCCGCGGCGACGCCGTCGGCGAAGAAGCCCTCGCTGAAGTTCTGGTTGAACCAGCTGCAGCGCACGATCGTCCAGTCGGCGCCCGTCTCTCGCACGGCGCGCTCGGCCCGCTGGGCCTCCTCCTCGCCGCGGCCCGAGAGCAGCACGAGCCGCCGGACGCCCTGCTCCAGGGCGGCCTCGGCGAGGGCTGTGACGGCCTCCACCGCGCCGGGCATGGCGATGTCCGGGTAGTACGAGACGTACGCTGCGCCGGCGCCGTCCAGCGCGTCCGCCCACGTGTCACGGTCCTCCCAGTCGAACGGCGGAGCCGCCGAGCGCGAGCCGCCGCGCGTGGGCACGCCGCGCGCGTCGAGACGCTCCGCTACACGGCGGCCCGTCTTGCCCGTGCTGCTGATGACCAGTGTTGGCTTGGTGTGATTGCTCATGCGGCCGAGGCTACGGTCGCAGCCGGGGCTCGGCCTCGGGGACCTCCCCGATTCGGGTCCCTGAGATCAGGACGCGACCAGGGCCTGCGGAAGCTCGCCGCGTCCGGCGATGTCGAGCTTCCGGTAAACGTGGCCCAGGTGCGTCTCGATGGTCTTTCGCGTCACGAACAGGGCCTGCGCTATCTCGGGGTTGCTGCGGCCCTCGGCCGCGAGCTCCGCCACGCGGCGCTCCGACACAGTCAGCTGCGCCACGCCCTCGCCGTAGGGGTCGCCCGAGCGCCCGCCGGCGGCGAGCAGCTCGGTGCGGGCGACCTCTGCGAGCGCCGCCGCCCCACAACGCTCGGCCATGTCGAGGCCCTCCTCCAGCGCTCCGCGCGCCTCGGCCCGGCGGTTGTCGCGCCGCATCGCAGCCCCGAGGTCCACGAGCGCGCGGGCATGTTCGAGCCACGCGGGGGAGCCGGCCAGGACGTCCACGGCCTCGCGAAGGCGATCCACCGGCGCGCCCTCGACCAGGGCGCCGGCTCGGAGCGCCATGCCGATCCCACGGGCGCTTCCCCAGCGGCGGGCTCGCTCCAGGTCCTCTGCCGCCAGAGCGCGGGCCTCCTCCACCTCGCCCAGGGCCAGGTGTACGAGGGCGGCGTGCGAGCGCCAGCGCGATGCGAGCGGATTCGCCACGCCCCACAGCTCGTCGCGCCTGCCGAACTCGTACAGGTCGTCGAGGCCCTCCCGCGCACGGCCCTGCGCCCGGCGGAGGAGCGACCGAGCCTCGAAGAAGAAGTTGCTTGTTGGGCTGGGCGGAACGTCCTCGCCGAGGTTCGCACGACGAAGCTCCGCGTCGGCCGACTCGGGATCCCCGCACTCCACCAGTGCCTGCACGACCAGCCCCAGTGCGGACGGCAGCCCCAGCGGGATCCCGTGGGTCGTGAGCAGCTCGACGGCGGTGCGCCCGTCGGCCTCTGCCTGCGCCACAGCGCCGCGCCGCATGGAGACCCACCCGCGGCGGCTCGTCAGGTAGGCAACGGCCGGGATCGACGCGCGGTCCCGTGCGTCGGCGAGCGCCCGGTCGAGGCCCCGCTCGGCAACGTCGAGCGCGTCCGCCGCGAGCAGCCCCACCACGACGTCGTAGAACGTCCCGCCCAAGTCGACATCCTGCTCTGCCAGCAGGCGTCCCTCGGCCAGGGCTCCTTCCAGGTGTCCCGCGGCCTCGGCTGCCGACTCGCTCCTCCTCGCGCGTTCGCAGGCGAGGCTCGCCAGGACGAGGCGCTCGCCCGGGGTGGCCCCCTCGAGGTCGCCGTGACGCTCGAGCCGCCTGAGCGCGGGGTCGCGCGTACCCACCATCGCCTGCCGGGCGTGCGAGGCGAGCTCGGCTTCCAGCAGCAGGGCCAGCTCCCGGTCGATGGGCTCCACGACCTCGATAGCCCCCTCGAGAGCGACCACCGATCGGTCGGCCCTGCCCGAGATCGTCAGCGCCAGGGCGAGCTGGCGGACCGACATCGCGAGCTGAGAGGGGTCGTCGCGCAGCAGGTCGGTGGCCGTGGCGAGGTGCTCGGCCGCCTCGGGCGCGCCGAGGCGGAGCTCCGCGGACCCCAGCTCGAGCAGGACCTCCGCGCGGGGCCCGGGCGCCGGTGGCTCCGCCAGCGCCCGCCTGAGCCAGGCCGTCGCCGCCGCGGGCGCGCCCTGCACGAGCGCTCCGGCCGCCACCCTGCGCAGGAGCTCGACTCGCCCGGGTTCGCCGGCCGGGTCCGTCTCCACCACCTGTGCGGCCACCCGCTCGTCAGGCGCGCCGCAGTCGGCGAGGATCTGCGCTGCGCGCCCGTGCGCCTGTGTGCGCTCGCGCGGGCCGATCTCCGCGTACACCGCCTCCCGCACGATCGGGTGGGCGAACTCGAGCCGGTCCCCCGCCCCCAGGATCCCGATGGCGACGAGCTGGTCGGCTGCCTGCGCCGCCTCCGGCTCGGATACCTCCGCCAGGCGCGCCGCCTCGGCGAGGGCCGCGCCCTCGCCCAGCACGGCCGCCGCGCGCACGAGCGCCCTCGCCGCGGCCGGCCGGCCCGTCAGTCGCAGCAGCACCGCCCGGGCCACGGCGGCGGGCCCGATGCCGCGCACACGCCGCGCCCCTCCTGGATCGGTCGGAAAGCCCCGCTCGCGCGCCTCCCTGAGGAGGGCCTCGAGGAAGAAGGGGTTGCCGCCCGTGGCGTCGCGGCAGGCCGCCGCGAACTCGGGCGCAACGCCCGCGCCGAGCGTGCGCTCGCACAGCGTGGCGGTGGCCTCCGTGCTCAGCGGCCGGGGGCCGATCGCTGTGGTCTCGGGGGCGGCGGCGAGCCGCGCGATCGCCGCGCTGTCCCCCTCGCCCGGACGGGTGGTCGCGAGCAGGCCGAGCGCTAACCCGTCCAGGCGGGGCGCCAGGTAGTTGAGGAAGCGCAGCGACTCGGCGTCTGCCCAGTGGAGGTCGTCGACGAACAGGGCCACCGGGCCCTCGTCGGCGATGTTGTTGAGCAGCCAGTAGAGGCCGTGGAGCACCGAAAAAGCGCCGTCGGCAGCTGGCCGCGGGGAGTCGACCGGCGCGAACACAGGCTGCGAGAGCGCCGCGGCCGCGTCGAACAGGCGGTCGCGCTCCGGGCCGCCGGTCCTTGCGACGACCGGCTCCAGCAGCTGGCGCACGCAGCCGTAGGCGAAGTCGCGCTCGAGCTCGCCGGCTCGTGCACGCAAGCACGTGAATCCCCGCTCGGCGGCGAACTCCATGGCCGCCCTCAGCAGACTCGTCTTGCCGAGTCCGGCGGGCGCCTCGACGAGCACCACGTTGCCGCGACCGGCCTCCGCCGCGCCGAGCGCATCGCCCAGCTCCGCGAGCTCGGCCTCACGCTCCAGAAGTGTCCCCGCAGCCTCGATCGCCACGGGAGCAAAGCCTATGAGGGCCGCAGCCACCTAACCGAGGCCAAGGTATCCCGTCCCCAGAATCCGCTGAGGCCCGCCGGTTGTGGCGGGCCTCAGCCTCTTCTGGATCCAGAGCGATCGCCCGGCGAGCTCTTTCGCCGGTCGGAGATTCAGTCGGTTCCCCACGGGTTGTCGATCACGAAGCGCCAGGTACCGTCGGTCTGACGACGCAGGACATCCGCGTTCTTTGCCGCCAGCTGCACCGGTTCGCCGTCTGGGCCCGTGCCGTTGAACGACCAGACGCCGACCACGAGGGCGAGGTCGCCTACCTCGAGGACTCGTGTCACATCGAGGTCCAGCTTGCCGTTCATCGAGATGAAGCCGTTCAGGGCTTCGCGGACGCCGGGTGCGCCGGGAGCGAGGCTCCCGGGCTGCGTTGCGAACGCTGCTTCGCTCTCGTAGAGCGGCATGAGACTTTCGAGGTTTCCGGAGTTGATTCCAGTGACGATCGATTCGAGCACCTGCTCAGGCCTAGCAGTAGACATCTCTTGATCTCCTTTCGATACACTATGGTGTGTCACGAAAATCGACCTTACACCCTTCGAGGCGATATGGCAAGATTGATGACACGATCATGAGTCGCGAAATTCAACCTAAGCGCAAGTACGAGCTGAAGAAGCGCGCCGAGGAGATGGCTGAGACGCGTCTGCGGATCACCGAGGCGGCGATCGAACTGCACGGAACCGCCGGGCCGTCCCGGACGACGATGAGCGCTGTCGCCAAGCAGGCCGGCGTGGAGCGCCGCACGCTCTACCGCCACTTTCCCACCGAGGCCGATCTCTTCGCGGCGTGCTCAACCCACTACTTCATCGCCAACCCGTGGCCCGATCTAGGCAACTGGGGCGCGATTCGCGATCCGCAGCAGCGACTTGAGCGAGCCCTCGACGAGCTCTACGCCTATTACGAGCGCACCGAGCCGATGTTGAGCAACGTGCTCCGCGACGCCGAGCTCGTCGACTCCGCCCGCGACGCCGTGGCCCCGCTGCACGCGTATCTCGAAGAAGCCGCCGAGATCCTCACCATCGGCCGTAAAGTCCGCGGCCGAAGACGACAACTCCTCGGGGGAGCACTGCGGCACGCCCTCGCCTTTTCAACCTGGCGCTCACTCTCGGCCAACGGCATCGGGCGAACAGACGCGGCGAAGCTCATCACTGCACTCGTCGAAGGCGCAGCCACCCCACAGCGCCGCAGCGAGCAGAGCAGCTCGGCGGCCGTGGCCGCGAGCGGCGGGAACGCCCAGGCCAGGGTGTCGGCGCCGGGCTCGGTGATCGGCGGTTCGAGCGGGACCGGCTCGGCCGGGGACGGCAGCGGGTCGACCTGGCTTCGACCCCAGACCGGGCAGAGCTTGTAGCGTTGTGCGGCCGACGCGCGAGCTCAGCCGAGCAGCGGCACGTCGGCGGTCAGGATCTCGAAGCCGTTGTCGGTGACGAGGACGTTGTGCTCGATCCTGATGCCGCCGAAGTCGAGCATCCGGTCGACACGGTCCCAGTCGACTGCGTCCGCGTGCTTTCGGCGGCGTTCCTCGTCCTGCAGTAGAGCGGGGGCGAAGTAGATCCCCGGCTCGAATAAGCACTGCTCGATTGCCGCGCTGCAGGAGGCGGCGACGAGAGTGTGCACGCGAGCACCGCCCCCGGGCGCTCCCGGTCGGTCAGGTAGAGATATTCAGAGTGCGCGTAGAACCGGTAGGTGCGATCGCCGCGTCCCGGCACCGGCACCGGCGTTCCGGCACCGATGACGACGGCCTGACCGCTTTCGAGGCTCCATGCCCCAGCAGCTGCGCGCCGTCGGCGTTCGAGTTGCTCTGCCACCACCGACTCGTCGTGGACCGCGGCCAAGGACCGCATTATTGTCCTGCGCCGATGCCGTTCCCGGCGACGACGGCCTGTTTTCCGCCGGGCCCGACCCACGGCAAGCCTCATGCGCCTCCGAGGTAGTCGCGTACCGCGGCGACCCGCCCGCACGCCCCTAGCCGACCGTCCAGGTATCCCCGGAGTGGAGGAGCTTCTCCAGCTCCTCGCGGTCAACCTTCGCGCGGGCCTCGTCCAGCGAGGCCGACAGCTCGGCGCCGTAGACGGGCCGGTCCACCGCGCGGAACACGCCGATCGGCGTGGGTCCGGTCGGGCGGGCCGCCAGGTGCGCGAGCTCGAAGGCCAGGCTCGGCTCCTGGCGCTTCGCGTCATGGACCAAGAGCCCGTCCTCCCCCACCTCCGACACCTCGACCAGGTCGAGACGCCCGTCCGCGCCGCGCGTGACCCCGCGCTCGCCGTCGGCGCCGAAGCGGATCCGCTGGCCGTGCTCCAGCCGGATCTGGTTCAGCTCCTTCTGGCCCTTGGCGCGGACGGCGTCGAACGCGCCGTCGTTGAAGACGTTGCAGTTCTGGTAGATCTCGACGAAGGCCGCGCCCGTATGGGTGGCCGCGGCGCGCAGGGTCTCCGTCATGTGCTTCTTGTCCGTGTCGACGGTGCGGGCGACGAATGTGGCCTCCGCCCCGAGCGCCAGCGAGACCGGGTTGAAGGGGTGGTCCTGTGAGCCGAACGGGGTCGACTTGGTGACCTTGCCCTCCTCGCTCGTGGGCGAGTACTGGCCCTTCGTGAGCCCGTAGATCTGGTTGTTGAACAGGAGGATCTTGATGGGCACGTTGCGGCGGAGCGCGTGGATCAGGTGGTTGCCGCCGATCGAGAGCGCGTCGCCGTCGCCGCTCACCACCCACACCGAGAGGTCGGGCCGCGCGGTGGCCACTCCGGTGGCGAGCGCCGGCGCGCGTCCGTGTATGCCGTGCATCCCGTAGGTGTCCATGTAGTAGACGAAGCGCCCGGCGCAGCCGATGCCCGCCACGAAGACGATCTTCTCGGGCGGGATGCCGAGCTCCGGCATGAACCCCTGCACGGAGGCGAGGATCGCGTAGTCGCCGCAGCCCGGGCACCAGCGCGTCTCCTGGTCGGACGAGAAGTCCGCCTTGCTGAGCGGGAGCTCCACCGGGTCGGAGCCGTTGCCGCTGCCGTTGCCGCGGCTCATCCCAGCCGCTCCGAGATCGCGGCCATCACGTCGGCGGTGAGGAGCGGCAGGCCGTCGACCTTCGAGTAGCTCTCGAGGTCGAGCAGGTATTCAGCCCGCAGCACCTTCACGAGCTGGCCCATGTTCGTCTCCGGCACCAGCACCCGCTCATAGGAGCGAAGGACTTCCTCCAGGTTGCCCGGCAGCGGGTTCAGGTGGCGGATGTGCGCGGTGGCCACCTTCGCTCCTTGCTCGCGGCGGAGCCGGCGCGCCGCGCCCTGGATCGAGCCGTAGCTCGAGCCCCAGCCGAGCACGAGGAGCGACGCGTCGCCGTCCGGGTCGTCCACCTCTACGTCGGGAACGTCAACGCGCGCCACCCGCTCCGCGCGGAGCCGGGTCATGTGGGCGTGGTTGACGGGGTCGTAGGAGATGTTGCCCGTGCCGTCCTCCTTCTCGAGCCCCCCGATCCGGTGGCGCACCCCGGGCGTGCCCGGGACCGCCCAGGGCCGGGCGAGCTTCTCGTCGCGCGCGTAAGGCTGGAAGCCGGAGGGGTCGGTGGCGAAGCGCGGATCGATCTCTGGCAGCGAGTCCACCGCGGGCAGCCGCCAGGGCTCCGAGGAGTTGGCCAGGAAGGTGTCGCTCAGCAGGATCACCGGGGTGCGATGCGTGACCGCGATACGAGCTGCCTCGATCCCCGCGTGGAAGCAGTCGGCGGGAGTGCAGGCCGCCACCACGGGCAGCGGCGACTCGCCGTGGCGCCCGTGGAGCGCCATCAGGAGGTCGGCCGCCTCGGTCTTGGTCGGCATTCCGGTGGAGGGACCGGCGCGCTGGATGTCGACCACCACGAGCGGCAGCTCCATCGCCACCGCGAGCCCGATGGTCTCGGCCTTGAGGTCCATGCCAGGTCCGCTGGTGGCCGTCACGCCGAGGCAGCCCGCGAACGCCGCTCCCAGCGCCATGTTGGCGGCCGCGATCTCGTCCTCGGCCTGGATCGTGTGCACGCCGAAGCGGCGATGGCGCGACAGCGCGTGCAGCAGCTCCGACGCCGGAGTGATCGGGTAGGAGGCCAGGAACAGCTGGAGGCCGGACTGCACCGACGCCGCGATCAGGCCGAGCGCGAGCGCCTGTGTGCCGTTCACGTTGCGGTAGGTGCCGGGCGGCGCGGGCGCGGGGTCGACCTCGTAGTGCACGGCGAGCAGCTCGGCCGTCTCGCCGAAGTTGTAGCCCGCCCGGAAGGCCGCCAGGTTGGCGTCGCGCACCGGCGGCCGGTCCTCGAACTTCTTCTCGATCCAGTGGACGCTCGGGTCGGTCGGGCGGCCGTACATCCACGAGACGAGGCCGAGCGCGAACAGGTTCTTGCAGCGCGCCGCGTCTCGGGCCGTGATGCCGTCGATCCCCTCCGTCGCCCGCACGGTCATCGAGGTCATCGGCACGCGGAAGAGCTGGTAGTCGTCGAGCGCGTCGTCCTCGAGCGGGTTGGACGCGTAGCCCGCCTTGCGCAGGTTGTGGTCGGTGAAGCCGTCCTCGTTGACGATCACCGTGCCGCCCTTCTCGACCGCCCCGATCTGCGTGATGAGCGCCGCCGGGTTCATCGCCACCAGCACGTTGGGGTGGTCGCCGGGCGTGAGGATGTCGCGCGAGGCGAAGTGGATCTGGAAGGCCGACACGCCGTGGGGGGTGCCTGCGGGCGCGCGGATCTCGGCAGGGAAGTCCGGGAGCGTGGCCAGGTCGTTGCCCACCACCGCCGTGGCATCGGTGAAGCGGCTCCCCGTGAGCTGCATGCCGTCGCCCGAATCGCCCGCGAAGCGCACGACAACGCGATCTATCTTCTCAACCGTCTTATGGTCCATGAGCGGCCTCGGCTTTCGAGGCCTCTCACGAGTGTAGCCCTGTCAGCAGCCGGACTCGGGGTCGGTCGCCATATGGCCAGCCGTGGGGGCTCCGTGTAGGATGCCGCGCCCCTGAACGTCTCGGTACCCAAGGAAACCGCGAGCGGCGAGCGGCGGGTGGCGCTCGTTCCGGAGGTGGTCGAGCGCCTCGCCAAAGGCGGCGTCTCTGTCACGGTCGAGCGCGGCGCCGGCGAGGCTGCGCACCAGCTCGATGAGGCCTACGAGCGCGCCGGGGCCACGCTCGGGGACGGCTTCTCGGGTGAGGTGGTCGCGAAGGTGGCGGCGCCGTCGATTGAGGAAATCGGGCGGCTCGGGCGGGGCTCGGTAGTGGTCGGCTTTCTCCAGCCGCTCACCGCCCACGAGACCGTGCGGGCGCTCGCGGAGGCGGGCGTGATCAGCTTCGCCATGGAGGCCATCCCGCGGATTACGCGGGCGCAGTCGATGGACGCGCTCTCCTCGCAGGCCACCGTGGGCGGCTACCGGGCCGCGCTGATCGCCGCGCAGCAGCTGCCGCGCTTTTTCCCGATGTTGACCACGGCCGCCGGCACCGTGCGTCCGGCCAAGGTCCTGGTGCTGGGCGCCGGCGTGGCCGGCCTCCAGGCGATCGCCACGGCCCGCCGGCTGGGCGCGGTGGTGCAGGCCTTCGATGTGCGCTCGGCGGTGAAGGAGCAGATCGAGTCGCTCGGCGCCCGTTTCCTCGAGCTCGACATGGGGATGGAAGACGCCGAGGGGGCGGGCGGCTACGCGCGGCAGCTGACCGACGAGGAGCAGCAGCGGCAGCGCGAGCTGCTGGCGGAGGAGATCGGCAAGGTGGACGCGGTGGTGTCGACAGCGGCCGTGCCGGGCAGGCCCGCGCCGCTCCTCGTCACCGAGCAGGCCGTGAAGAACATGAAGCCGGGGTCGGTGATCGTCGACCTCGCCGCCGAGACGGGCGGCAACTGCGAGCTGACCGAGCCGGGCGAGACGGTGGTGCGTGAGGGCGTCACGATCGTCGGCCCGCTCAACCTGGCTTCCACGATGCCCGACCACGCCTCGTCGCTATACGCGCGCAACGTGCAGTCGCTTCTGGAGCTGATGGTGAAGGAGGGCGAGCTGAGCCTCGACTTCGAGGACGAGATCGTGAAGGGGGCCTGCATCACGCGCGACGGCGAGATCGTGCACGAGGGCGCTCGGCAGGCGGCCGGCGGAGGTCCGGCGAAGCCGGACCGGTCAAGCGATGCCGGAGGCGGAGCCTCGATCTCAGGACGCGGGGCTGGAGGCCCCGCGGAGGTGTCCTAGGTGGACCTGCTCACCGAGCTCACCATCCTCGTGCTGGCCGCGTTCGTCGGCTTCGAGGTGATTTCGAAGGTGCCGAACACGCTGCACACCCCGCTGATGTCGGCCACCAACGCGATCCACGGGATCGTGCTGCTCGGCGGGCTGCTCCTGATCGGCGAGGCCACCGGGGCCCTGGACGAGTTCCTGCTCGTCATCGCGATCGCGTTCGGCACGATCAACATCGTCGGCGGCTTTCTCGTCACCGACCGAATGCTGGAGATGTTCCGGAAGCGAGACTGATGGTCACCGCCTCCGTCCTGCAGGACCCGGACTTCATCCGCGTGCTCTACATCGTGGCGTTCAGCTGCTTCATCGTCGGGCTGCGCCTGCTCAATCATCCGCGCACCGCCCGGCGCGGGAACCTGATCGCCGCCGTGGGGATGGCGATCGCGGTTGTGGCGACGCTGCTCGACGAGGTCGTCGGCGACTACGGGCTGATCGCGGTCGGGATCGCGATCGGCACCGCCGTGGGGGTTCCCGCGGCGCGCAGCGTGAAGATGACGGCGATGCCGCAGATGGTGGCGCTGTTCAACGGCGTCGGCGGCGGCGCGGTGGCCCTGATCTCGTTCGTCGAGTACCGCGAGGCGCTCGAGCACACGGGCGGGAATCCGGAGCTCGAGCAGCTGATCCCGATTCTCTTCGCGGCGATCGTCGGGTCGATCTCGTTCTGGGGCTCCAACATCGCGTTCGGGAAGCTGCAGGAGGTCATCCCCGGCCGCCCGATCCAGCTGCCCGGGCAGCAGTTCCTGAACATCGGCCTGCTGGTGGTGGCGCTGGGCTGCGCGGTGGCGATCGCGGCGGGAACCGAGTCCGAGCTGCTGTTCCTGCTGATGCTGATCGCGGCCGCCGTGTTGGGGAACATGTTCGTGCTGCCGATCGGCGGGGCCGACATGCCGGTTGTGATCTCGCTGCTTAACGCCTTCACCGGCCTGTCGGCGGCCGCGGCGGGCATGGCGCTCGACAACGTCGCGCTGATCGTGGGCGGCATGCTGGTGGGCGCCTCGGGCTCGATCCTCACCCGGCTCATGGCCGAGGCGATGAACCGCTCGATCGCGAACATCATGGTGGGCGGCTTCGGGGGCGTGGCGGTGGCGGCCGGCGCGGGCGACGGCGAGGCCAAGCCCGTGCGCTCGACGGACGCCTCGGACGTGGCGATTCAGCTCGCCTACGCCTCGAAGGTGGTTGTCGCTCCGGGATACGGGATGGCGGTGGCCCAGGCGCAGCACACGGTGCGCGAGCTGGCCGACGAGCTCGAGAAGCGCGGTGTGCGGGTGGACTACGCGATCCACCCGGTCGCGGGCCGGATGCCCGGCCACATGAACGTCCTGCTCGCCGAGGCCGACGTGCCCTACGACCATCTCAAGGAGATGGACGAGATCAACCCAGAGTTCCCGCAGACGGACGTGGCGCTCGTGATCGGCGCGAACGACGTGACGAACCCGGCCGCCCGCGAGCAGACCGACTCGCCGATCTACGGCATGCCGATCCTGGACGTGGACAAGGCGGGGCAGGTGATCGTGCTGAAACGGTCGATGAACACCGGTTTCGCGGGGATCGACAACCCGCTCTTCTACAACGAGAACACGGCGCTCTTGTTCGGCGACGCAAAGGAGTCGGTGGCGGCGGTGTTGGCGGAGGTGAAGGAGCTGTAGCCGCGGCGGTGAATTCGTCCCATTGGGACGATGAGTTCGTCCTACGCGGGTGGTCTCATGGGGTGACACACAGGAGGACGAGATGACCGCCGACCACGCCCACAGCCCCACTTGCGCCGTCTGCCACCGTCGCATGGCGATCGGGGAGAGCTACCTGGTTCGCCGGCGCGGGGACAAGACGGTCGCCGTGCACCAGCACCTCTGCTTCCCGCCACGCGCGCGCAGGAACGGACGCTGAGCCGCGATTAGCCGTCGCGCTCCGGCGTCCTCGGCCCTCGGCTTGCCCAGCAAGCCTTCGGGCCTGCGTCCTTGGATCGCTCGGCTCTCGCCGCTCAGGAGCTAGAGCAGGCTCTCCTGGCCCGCCGCGGCGCCAGAGCGCCTGCGGCGCGGCAGGCCCGCCGCCTCGGCGAGGGCGGCCTCCACGTCGGCGAGGATGGCCCGCTCCGAGCGAGACGCCACCACGGGCTCGGTGAGGCCGTCCACGTGCACGTAGGTGCGGCGGCCGTCGCGACGCTCCGCCCCCTCGAGCGGGACCAGTGCATAGACGCGGTCCGCGCGGACGAACTTGCCGTACCCGAGGGGAATCATGCGGGGATCGCGCTTGGGCACCGTTTGTGACGATAGTGCCCCCGACCGACGGCATGGGCCGCGTTCAGGCCGTAGGGAGGGGGCACATAGCCGCATAGGCGGCGGGATCACCGGGTAGCGGCGGGGCATGAGCGATGACCAGAGGACGGACATCGAGCGGGAGAAGGACGAGGCGCGCCGGGAGGTCGAGCGCCACCCCTCCCCCCGGGGGTGAGGAGTCAGACCCTTTAGTGGGGTCGACTCGGGGGTCGGGCCCTTCTAGGCCGGTTCGTGCTCCCGGACGGCCTCGCCGCCCGCGCCCACGTGGGCCGACGCCGCCTCGCGCCCGCGGGAGTCCACGTCCTGCTGGAAGAGCCGGTCGCCCTCGGCCGCGCTGTCGAGCGACGCCCGCTCGAGCACCGGCGCCAGCGCCGTGCGCAGCACGAGCACGGGGCGCAGCCAGCCGGGGACCACGACCCAGCGGCGGCGCTGGTCGATGCCGTCCGCGACTGCCTGGCCGACCGCCGACACCGGGTAGGTGCGCGCCAGCGGGCCGCGGATTCTGCTGCGCATGCCTCCCAGGGTGGGGTGCGCGTCGCCGCCCCGCACCAGGTCCGTGTCGATGAAGCCGAAGTAGCCCACGCCGACGTCCACGCCAAGGTGCTTCACCTCGGTGCGGAGCGAGTTGGCGAACGCCTCGGCGCCCGCCTTGCTGGCCGCGTAGGCCGCCATCCCGGGGCCGTGCAGGGCAGCCGCCAGCGACGCGATCACCAGCACGTAGCCCTGACGCTCGATCACGTGCGGCAGGCAGGTGCGCACCGTCCGCCACACGCCCATCAGGTTGATCTCGAGCGTCCGCTCGAACGCCTGCGGATCGACGGAGCGCGTCATCCCGGCGCCCGCGACGCCCGCGTTCGCCATCACGACGTCGATTCCGCCGAAGCGCTCGACCGCGGCCTCGGCCGCCCGCTCGAGCGCGTCCCAGTCGGTCACGTCGCACTCGAACCAGGCCGCGTTCGTGCCGCACTGCGTGGCCACACGCGCCAGCTCGTCAGGCTCCAGCCCGACGAGCGCGACGTTCGCCCCACGCGCCGCGAGCCGGCGGGCCGACTCCGCGCCGATCCCGCGCGCGGCTCCGGTGATGAACACGGTCTTCCCCAAGACGTTCCAATCCATGGGGGAAACATATCCCGACGGCGGAGCTCCACCGGAGAGGGCGCGCCGCCGGCCCCACCGGCAGAGCGCGCCGCGGCGCGGTGGGCGGAGAGTCACATGTAGCCTCAAACGCAGTGCCCGAGGAGATGAGTCCACAGCAGGCTGAGGAGCTGCTCCGCGAGGGCGACGCCCAGCTCGTGGACGTTCGCGAGCCCTACGAGCACGAGGCGGGGCGCATCGCCGGCTCGCTCCACATCGAGCTCCAGCGGTTGCCGGCCGAGGCCGCGGCGCTCGACCGCGACCGGCCGGTCCTCTTCTACTGCCGGTCGGGCAGCCGCTCCGCCCTCGCAGCGGAGGCGTTCGCGGCCTCGGGCTACGATGCCCGCAACCTCGATGGCGGGCTCGAGGCCTGGGTCGGCGCCGGGCTGCCGATCGAGCCGAGCGGCGGCCACGTCGCCTGAGCCGGGAGGGCGCCGAGCTCAGTCCGCGCCGCGCAGCTGGCCCTCGTACGGGCCGCGTCCGGTGGCGCAGGCCGCCCCGCAGCGCGCCGCCAGCCTGACCGCCTCGCCGATAGGAAGGCCGGCGCCGAGCCCACACGTGAGCCCGCCGGCGAAGCTGTCGCCGCAGCCGTAGAAGTCACTCACCGGGCCGGGCGGCGGGCTCGCCTCCCAGCGGCCGCGCTCGCCGCCGGCCGTCTCGTACTCGCCCCCGGCCGCCCCCGCCGTGCGGACGACGTTCCGCGGCGGCAGCTCGAGGTCGCCGGCCTCGTAGCGCTCGCCGCTGTCGCGCGAGCTCGCCACGAGGGCGTCCAGCTCAACGCCCGCCGCGGCCAGCACTCCCAGGCCCCGGGCGGTGGCCACAAGTGCCCGGGCCCGGCGTGCCTCGCGCACCGCGCCGGAATCGCCCGCCGTGAAGTAGACCGCGTCGACCTCCGCCAGCTCGTGCCAGGGGAGCGGATCGTCAGCGCTCGGGCCGCGCCGCTCGCCCACCACGGTGATCGTCCGCTCGCCCGCGCCGTCCACGTGGACGAAGGCGCTCCGTTGCGGCTCGGGCCGGAAGACGGCCTCCACGCGCAGCCCCAGGCGCTCGAGTTCGTCCTTCGAACGATGCCCGAGCTCGTCGTCGCCCAGCGCCGTGTAGAGCGTCCCCGCGCCCGCGAGCCTGCAGAGCTGCACCGCCGCCACCGCGCCGCCGCCACCCGGCTCCTCCCACGACTCACTCACGTGGACGATCTCGCCGGGCGCCGGCACGTGGTCGACCCGCCCGAACTCGATCCACTCGACATGTCCCACCACCGCGGCGCGCATCCAAATCAGTGGCAACAGCGTAATTGCCGGATGAACCCACCAGTCGGAAGAGTCAGAGCCAATGACCCCAATCACGCAGACAGTCAGGGACCAGGCGTTTCTGCCGCTCGAGTGCGACATCCCCGAGGGGATGACGCTCGACGAGTACCGAGCCAGCCGCTCGCGCAGGCCGAACCGCCGGCGCTGGATAGTGCGTCTCCGCCGGCGCTAGTTCTCGACGAAGTAGGGCCCGGTGCCCTGCCCGTGGGAGAACCAGCGGCTCGTGACGGTCTTCTTGCGCGTGTAGAACTCGACCGCGTCGGGACCGTGCGCGTGCAGGTCGCCCAGGAACGAGTCCTTCCAGCCCGAGAAGGGGAAGAACGCCACCGGCGCCGCCACGCCGATGTTCACGCCGACCATGCCGGCCTCGACCTCGTGGCGGAAGCGCCTCACGGAGGCGCCGTTCTCGGTGAAGATCGACACGCCGTTGCCGAAGCGGCTGCGCCCGACGATCTCGATCGCCTCGTCGAGGCTGCCGGCGCGGATCACCGACAGGACCGGCCCGAAGATCTCCTCGCGGGCGGCCTCGGTGTCGGGTGCGACCTCGTCGAGCACGGTGGCGCCCAGGAAGCTGCCGCCGCCCTCCACGCCAGGGTCGCGGCCGTCGACGGCGAGCCGCGCGCCGTCGTCCACCGCGCGCTCGATCGCCGCCACGATCCGCTCGCGTGCCTGCTCGGACACGACCGGGCCGAGCTCGGTGCTCTCATCGATCCCGTCGCCCACCCGCAGGCCGGCCGCCGCCTCCTCGAGCGGGCCCATCAAGCGGTCGTGCGCCTCGCCCACCGTGACCACAACCGAGCCCGCCATGCAGCGCTGGCCGGCCGCCCCGAAGGCCGACCCCACGATGCCTGGCACGGTCTTGTCGATCACCGCGTCCGGCATCACGACCATGTGGTTCTTGGCCCCGCCGAGGGCCTGCACCCGCTTGCCGCCCTTGGCCGCCCGCTCGTACACGAGCCGCGCCACCGGCGCCGAGCCCACGAATGAGACCGCGTCGATGCCGGGGTGGTCGAGGATCCCCTCCACCACCTCGCGACCTCCGTTGACCAGGTTCACCACCCCCGGCGGCAGCTCGAGCGAGTCGAGGATCTCGAAGGCGATCTGCTGCGTCAGCGGTACCTGCTCCGATGGCTTCAGGACGAACGTGTTGCCGCATGCGATCGCGAACGGCAGGAACCAGAACGGCACCATCGCCGGGAAGTTGAACGGCACGATCCCCGCGCACACGCCGACCGGCTGGCGCACGAACTCGGCGTCCACGTTGCGCGACACGTCCTCGATGATCCGCCCCTGCATGGTCGTGGGCACCGCGCAGGCGCACTCGACCATCTCGACCATCCGCGCCACCTCCGCCCGGGCGTCGGCGATCGTCTTGCCCATCTCGGTCGTGACCGAGCGCGCCAGGTCCTCCCGCCGGGAGTCGAGCGCTTCCCGCAGGGCGAACAGACGACGGCCCCGCTCGATCACGCTCACGCCGCGCCACACGGGCAGCGCCTCGCGTGCCGCGCGCACGGCGGCGTCGAGATCGTCCGCGCTCGACAGCGGCACCCGCGCAAGCGTCTCCCCGGTCGCCGGGTTCGTAACGGGCACCGCCTCGGACGATGACGACGGCGTCCAGCGGCCCCCCACGTAGTTGTCCAGCAGGCGGGTGGTGGTCGGCGTAGTGGTCATGGCGAGAGGGTCCATTCGTGATCGGGGTCGTTGGCGATGGCCCATGCCCGCACCGGGCCGGCCATCACGTTCAGGTAGTAGACGGCATAGCCGGGGGGCGCGGACACGGTGTGGTAGCCGCGCGGCACCAGCACCACGTCGCGGTCGCGAACCACGAGAGTCTCGTCGAGCGAGCCATCGGCCGTGTAGACGCGCTGGAGGGCAAACCCCTGGGCGGGCGAGATTCGGTGGTAGTAGGTCTCCTCGAGGAAGCTCTCCTCGGGCATCGCGTCGCGGTCGTGCTTGTGGGGCGGGTAGCTCGACCAGTGCCCCGGCGGGGTCAGGACCTCGCAAACGAGCAGCGAGTCGGCCGCCTCGTCGCCCATGAGGATCGGCGTGACGGTCCGCTCCTGAGCGCCGTAGCCGCGCACCTCCACCTCGACGTCCTCGCCGCGAAGCACGCGCGGGTCGCCTCCTCCCTGCGCCGGGGCGGTGCAGAGGGCAACCTCGCCGTCACCCGCCAGCTCGAACTCCGTCCCGGGGGGCAGGTAGGCCGCGTCGGGGCGCCCCGAGAAGGGGTCGGGCCGCCCGCCGAGGTCGCGCCAGTCGCCGTGCGCCGACTCGATGTGGGCGCGGCCGGACAGAACCACGGCGCAGCACTCGCGCTGCCCGGTGTCGCGCGGGTGGGCGTGGCCGGGCGCCAGCCGCAGCACCTCGAAGCCGACGTAGCTCCACCCCGCCGACTCGGGCGTGACTGGCGACTGGACCAGCAACGAGCTCATGGCGACTTCAAATAGTGACGCTGCGCCTCACGCGCGCGCTCGTACTCCTCCCGGGCGGAGCGGACACCGGGGTCCTCCGACACCTCCGCCACCGGCACGTCCCACCAGCCCTCGTAGCTCGGGACGCCCTCGTACCGGTCGACCTCGATGTGGACCACCACCGGCCCGCTCGCGCCGCGCGCCTCGTCGAGCGCGGCCCGCAGCTCGTCGATCGTCCGCGTGCGGATCAGCCGTGCGCCGAGGCTTTCGGCGTTCGCGGCGAGGTCCACAGGGAGCGGGTCGGCCACCGAGCCGTCGTCCACCAGCTGCCGCCCGTCGCGTGAGCGGTATTGCGTGCCGAAGCCCGCCGAGCCCAGCGACCGCGACAAGGCGCCAATCGACGCGTACCCGTGGTTGTCCACGAGCACGACGACGACCCCGATCCGCTCGGCCACCGCCGTGGCGAGCTCGCCCGGCAGCATCAGGTAGGACCCGTCGCCGACCATGGCGAACACCTCGCGCTCGGGCGCGGCGAGCTTCACCCCCATGGCGCCCGGGAGCTCGTAGCCCATGCACGAGTAGCCGTACTCGACGTGGTAGCTCTTCGGGTCGCGCGCCCGCCACAGCTTGTGCAGGTCGCCCGGCATCGACCCGGCGGCGCAGACAACCACGCCGTCCGGCCCGGCGGCGTCGTTCACCACCCCGATCACCTCCGCCTGCGAGGGAACCGGCTCGTGGCCGGCGTGCGTGAGCCGCTCCACCTCCTCGGCCCATGCGGCGGCGAGCTCGCCCGCGCGGCGCTCCCACGCGGGGTCGGCGCGGTGCCCGGCGAGGGCCTCGCGGAGGGCATCGAGGCCGAGCCGGGCGTCGCAGCTCACGGCCAAGGCGCTCTGCTTGGCTGCGTCGAACTCGGCCACGTTGATGTTGACGAAGCGGACGTCCGGGTCCTGGAACGCGGACTGGGAGGCCGTCGTGAAGTCGCTCCAGCGCGTGCCCACGCCTATCACCAGGTCTGCCTCCCGGGCCATCGCGTTGGCGGCGCTCGTGCCGGTGGCTCCCACCGCGCCGAGCGACAGCGGGTGGTCGGAGGCGAGCACCCCGCGGCCGGCCTGCGTCTCGCAGACCGGGATGCTCACGGCCTCCACGAAAGCCCGCAACGCCTCCGTGGCCTCCGAGTAGATCACCCCGCCGCCGGCCACGATCAGCGGGCGCCGGGCCGCGCCCACCAGCTCGGCCGCCCGGGCCACAGCACCCGGAGCCGGCGGGCGGCGCCACACCGTCCACACGCGCGGCTCGATGAAGGCATCCGGCACCTCGAAGGCCTCGGTCTGCACGTCCTCGGGCAGGGCCAGCGTCACAGCGCCCGTCTCGGCGGGATCGGTCAGTACCCGCATCGCCTCGAGCGCGGCGGGCACCAGTTGCTCGGGCCGGTCGATCCGGTCGAAATAGCGCGAGACGGGCCGGAAGCAGTCGTTCACCGACACCGTGCCGTCGTGCGGCAGCTCGAGCTGCTGGAGCACCGGGTGCGGGCGCCGGTTCGCGAACGTGTCGCCGGGCAGCAGCAGCACCGGCAGGCGGTTGACGGTCGCGAGCGCCGCGCCCGTGACCATGTTCGTGGCCCCGGGGCCGACCGACGTGGTGCACGCGAACGCGCCCAGGCGGTTCAGCTGGCGTGCGTAGCCGGAGGCGACGTGCACCATGCCCTGCTCGTTCCGGGCCTGGCGGTAGGGCAGCAGGTCCTCGTGCTGCTGGAGCGCCTGGCCCAGGCCCGCGACGTTGCCGTGCCCGAAGATCCCGAAGCAGCCGGCGAAGAAGCGCCGCCGCTCGCCGTCGCGCTCGACCTCCTGCGCCGCCAGGAAACGGACCATTGCCTGGCCGACCGTGAGGCGCTCGCTCACCGGCGCACCTCCTGCCCCACCAGCGGCTCGAGCTCGCTCAGCGTCGGCATGTCGTCCGCGCAGGCGAGCCGCGAGGCCACGAGCGCGCCCGCGGCGTTGGCCAGCCGGAGGGCTCGCTCCGTGTCCCAGTCAGCGAGCAGCGCGTAGGCCAGGGCGCCCCCGAAGGCGTCGCCGGCGCCGAGCCCGTTGCGCACCTCCATCCGGATGGGGTCCAACTCGAGCACCCCCGCGTGGGTGCGCGCGAGCACCCCGTTGGGGCCGCGCTTCACGATCGCCAAGCCCACGCCGAGCTCGAGCAGCGCGTGCGAGGCCTCATGCGGGTCACGCGTGCCCACCGCCACCTCCACCTCGTCCTGGTTTCCGATGGCCACGGTCGCGTGCGCGATCGCCTCGCGGGCCCACCGTCCCGCCTCCTCCGCGTCGCTCCAGAACATTGGCCGGAAATCGAGGTCGTGGATCGTGATTCCGCCGTGCGGGGTCTCGATCCGCGCCTCGAGCGCCATCAGCGTCGCGGAGCGGCTCGGCTCGTCCGACAGCCCCGTCCCGGTGGTCCACAGAAGGCGCGCGCGGCGGATCGCCTCGAGGTCCAGGTCGGAGCGCGCCAGGTTGAGGTCCGGCGCCTTGGGCTCGCGGTAGAACAGCAGCGGGAAGTGGTCCGGGGGGTGGATCTCGCAGAACGCGAGCGGGGTGCGCAGGTCGGGGTCCGTGCTCACCCAGCGGGCGTCTACCCCGAAGCCGGTGAGCGCCTCGCGCACGTACGTCCCGAACGGATCGTCGCCCACTTTCGTGACCACGGCCGCGCGAGCGCCGAGCCGCGCGGCCGCCACCGCCACGTTCGTGGGGCTGCCCCCGAGCGACTTCTGAAACGTCTTCACGCGCGGCAGCGTCACGCCGATCTGCTCGGGGTAGAGGTCAACGCTCACGCGCCCCATCGTGATCACGTCGAATGTCTCTGTCGTCACTCGCCGTCGACCTCCCTCACGCGCACCGGGCGGTGCTCCCTCAGCGATCGCCCCGCCGCCAGCCCGATCGCGAGCGGCGCGCGGACGTCCGCGATGCCGACCACCGGCTCCCGTCCGTTGCGCACGGCGTCCACGAACGCCTCCCAGGCGCGCTCGTAGCTCTCGGCGTACCGGTCGAGGAAGAAGCTCGGCATCACCGGCGCGCTCTCACCCTCGGCGGTCAGGACTGTGCCCGCATGCGGGTGCGGGTTGCCCGATGCGGCCATTCCGCCCGAGCCGAACACCTCGACGCGCTGGTCGTAGCCGTAGCTGGCGCGGCGGCTGTTGTCGATGGCCGTGACGCAACCGTCCTCGTGCTCGAGCACCACCAGCGCCGTGTCCACGTCGCCGGCCTCGCGGTACGAGGGCTCGATCCGAACCGACCCGCGCGCGTACACCTCCACCACCTCGCGACCCGTCACAAAGCGCGCCATGTCGAAGTCGTGGACCGTCATGTCGAGGAAGATGCCACCTGACACGCGCACGTAGTCGAGCGGCGGGGGGATGGGGTCGCGGCTCGAGATGCGCACGAGGTGCGGCTCGCCCACCGCCCCGTTCGCGACGGCGTCGCGCACGGACCGGTGGCTCGGGTCGAAGCGGCGGTTGAAGCCGATCTGGAACGGCACCCCCGCCTCGGCCACGGCCGACCGGACACGGTCCACGTCTGCGAGCCCAAGCGAGAGCGGCTTCTCGCAGAAGACCGCCTTGCCCGCGCGGGCCGCTGCGATCGTCAGGTCCGCGTGGGTGTGGGTGCTCGAGCAGATCGCAACGGCGTGGATCTCCGGGTCGGCGAGCATGCTCTCCACGCCGTCAAAGGCCGGCACGCCCAGCTCCCCGGCCAGCGCCAGCGCCTCGTCCGGGCGCAGGTCGTGAACGCCGGCCAGCTCCGCCCCCTTCACCCGTCCGGCGAGGAATCCGGCGTGCACACGGCCGATCCGGCCGGCGCCGACAAGGCCGATCCTCACCGGCGCGCCGGTCCGGGCGCCGTCGCCCGTCGCCGCCGCCTGGCTCGCCGGGCGCATCACTCCTCCCGCAGGGAGACGACGTCCTCCCAGCGTCCCGTCTCGCACGAGCGCAGCAGCGCCGCCTGCACGCTCACGGCGGCGAGCGCGTCCTCGAAGCTCGGGCTGAACGGCCGGCCCTCGGCCACGGAGCGGCAGAACTCGTAGTCCTCGATCGCGATCAGATCCTCGAACCCGATGCCGTTCGCATTGCCCGGCACGAAGCGGCCGTGGTAGGGGAAGCGGTCGCCGCCGTAGACCGTGGTGTAGCCCGAGTGCGGCTCGTCGGTGGCGAGGTAGACCTGCAGCTCGTTCATGCGCTCGAGGTTCCAGGCGAGCGCGCCCGCGGTGCCGTACAGGTCGAAGGCCATCTGGCTCTCCGGCCCGAGCAGCGTGCGGGCGGACTCGAAGCTGCCGCGCGCGCCGTCCTCGAACTCACACAGCATTCCGGCGTAGTCCTCGTTGGTCACGTCGCCGGTCGGGTCGCCGGCCGCGCCACGCCCGTAGTGGGTCGCGCCGGACGGCGCCGGAAGCGGCCGCTCGCGGATGAAGGTCTCGACCGTTCCGACCACGCGCCGGATCGGCCCCACCAGCACGTGCGCCAAGTCCACCGCGTGGCTCAAAAGGTCGGTCGTCACGCCATGGCCGCCCTCGTCCAGGCGGAAACGCCAGGACAGCAGCCCCAGGGGGTCGCTCCCGTACATGGAAAAGAAGCGGCCGCGGTAGTTGGTCACGCGGCCGATCCGCCCGTCGGCCACCAGCCCCGCGGCGTACCGCACGAGCGGGGCCCAGCGGTAGTTGTAGCCCACGCCGCTGATCACGCCCGCGCGGCGCACGGCTCGCTCGGCCCGGGCCGTCTCCCCCGGGGTGCCGCCGACCGGCTTCTCGCAGAACACGGCCTTGCCGGCCGCGGCGGCGGCCTCGATCAGCTCTACGTGGAGGGCGTTCGGCGCCGCGATCACCACGACGTCCACCGCCGGGTCGTCGATCACGCGCCGCCAGTCGGGGCTGCCGCGCACGTAGCCGAACGAGCCGACCGCCTCATCGAGGCGCGCCGCGTTCGTGTCGCTGACGATGACGAGCTCGGGCTCGAACTCGCGATCCTCGAACAGGGTCCGAATGCGCAGCAGGGAGCGGCTGTGGGCCTGGCCGAGCCAGCCGAAGCCGATCACGCCCAACCCGATCCGGCGGCGGGCCGGGCGCGAAGCGCCGTCGTACTGCGTCCCTGTCTGGGCCACCGTCATTCTCTCTTTCGCAGCTCCTCCGTCAGCTCGTGCGTGAGCTCGTCGAGCTCGGCACCGCCGGCCATCATCTGCACGAGCTCGTCGCGGCTGATCTCGCCGTGCTTCCACGAACCCTGCAGCTTTCCGCGGTTCAGGATCACGAACCTGTCGCCGACCGGGTACGCGTGGTGCGGGTTGTGGCTGATGAAGATCACCCCGACGCCGCGCTCGCGCGCCTGAACGATGTAGCGGAGCACGATGCCCGACTGCTTCACCCCGAGCGCCGAGGTCGGCTCGTCGAGGATGAGGACCTTCGCCCCGAAGTGGATCGCCCGGGCGATTGCCACGGCCTGGCGCTCGCCGCCGGAGAGCGTGCCCACCGGCTGGTCGGGGTCGCGCACGTCGATGCCCATCTTCGCCATCTCCTCGCGCATGGTCCGCTTCGCCGCGTCGACGTCGATCCGGCGCAACGGCCCGACGCCGACCGTGGGCTCCGAGCCGAGGAAGAAGTTGCGCCAGATCGACATCAGCGGGACGGTGGCAAGGTCCTGGAAGACGGTGGCGATGCCCCGGGCCTTGGCCACGCGCGGCGAGCCGAACGTGACCCGCTCGCCGTTCATGCGGATCTCGCCCTCGTCCTGGCGGTGGACGCCGGACAGAATCTTGATGAACGTCGACTTGCCGGCCCCGTTGTCCCCGAGGACGCAGCTGACCTCGCCCTCCTCCACCGTCGTCGAGACGTCCTTCAGGGCGATGACGTTGCCGAAGTACTTCGAGACGTGCTCGATCTCGAGCAGCGGTGCTCCCCCGTTCGTGTCCGGGCTCATCTGCGGGCTCCTTCCGCGGCACGGCGGACGAAGTTGTTGACGAGCACGGCGATCAGCAGGATCACGCCGAGGAACAGCAGGCGCCAGTCGGTGTCCCAACCCGAGAACTGGATGCCGATGAAGGCCATCCCGATGATCAGGGCGCCGACCGCCGCGCCGATCGCCGAGCCGAAGCCGCCCGTGAGCAGGCAGCCGCCTACCACCGCCGCGATGATGTACTGGAACTCCTCTCCGACGCCCTGGCCCGCCTGCATCGAGGCGAGCCGCAGCGCGATCATGATCCCGACCAGCGCCGACGCCACCGCCGTGGTCACGAAGAGGGCGATCTTCACGCGCGCGACCGGCACGCCCACGTTGCGCGCGGCCACGGCGTCGCCCCCCACTCCGAAGATCCAGTTGCCCACGCGTGTGCGCGCGAGGACCCAGGTGGCGAGGATCGTGATGCCCACCCACCACAGCACGGAGAGACGGAAGTCGTAGCTCGAGAACGTGTCGCCGAAAACGCTCTTGGCGCTCTCGTAGCCGTCGACGGTCGAGAGGCCGGACACGCGCACGGTCCCGGTGATCTCCTTGGTCACGGCCAGGTTCACGCCCTGCAAGACGAACAGCGTGGCGAGCGTGACGATGAAGCTGGGCAGCTTCGTGCGCACCACCATGAAGCCGTTGATCAGGCCGACCCCGGCCGCGGCGATGAACGTGAGCACGATGGCCAGCCACATGTTCATGCCCACCTCTGTGGCCATGATCCCCATGAACAGGCCCGCCGTGCCGGTCATCACCCCGGCGGAGAGATCGAACTCGCCCCCGATCATGAGCAGCGCCACGGCCACTGCCGGGATGCCGAGCGTGGAGGCCACGTCGGTCCAGTTGGCGGCCCCGTCGAGCGTGCCGAACTCGTCGGTGGTGAGCGTGAAGAACAGCGCGATCAGCGCCGCGGCCAGGAGTGCGCCCAGCTCCGGGCGGCGGAGCAGCTTGGTCAGCAGGCTTACGTCGGCCAGGCGCTCGTCGACGACCGACGTCGTCGGCTCCACCGCGGTGGCCTGGTCACTCATCGCGCTCTCCCTCCTCCGTGGTGCGGGAGCCGGCGGCCCGTTCCGCGAGGAATAGGGCCGCCGGCCCGTGGCTCAGCGTGTGCCCTCCTCCGCCAGCTGCTCGACCGTCTCGGCGTTGCCCTCGTCGACGAAGCCGGGACCGGTGAGCACCGGCAGGCCGCCGCCGACCGTGTTGGCGTTCTCGTTGAACAGGGTCAGGAACACCACCGGCAGGTACCCCTGGAGGTACTGCTGCTGGTCGACCGCGAACTCGATCTCGCCGGCCTTGATCGCCGCCACGACGTCGCCGCTGAGGTCGAACGTCGCGAGGCTCACCTCGGCCCCGGAGCCCGCGACGGCGTCCCTGGCGGCCGCGGCGATGTCCGGGTTGAGGGTCAGCACGGCGCCGATCGAGTCGTCCGACTCGAGCTTCGACTGGATCTCCGTGAGCGACGTGGAGATGTCCGAGATGCCCTTCACCTGGACGTTCTCGACCTCTCCGCCGAAGCCCTCCCGGGCGCCGTCGCAGCGCTGCTCCAGCCCGATGTTGCCCTGCTCGTGGACGACGCAAATCAGCTTCCCGGCGCCGCCGCCCTCCGCCAGCCGCCGCCCGGCGGCCTCGCCGGCCACCGTCTCGTCCTGGCCCACGTGCGTGATCGCGCCGAGGTCGGCGGAGTCGGCCTGGCCGGAGTTCAGCGTGATCACGGGGATGCCCGCATCCACCGCCTTCTGGAGCGGGTCCCGGATCGCGTCCGGGTCGGGGGCGGAGACCGCGATGCCGTCCACCTTCTCGGTCACCGCGGAGTCGATCAGCTGGGCCTGGCGCTGCGGGTCGTTCTGCGACTCGCTGTACTTGACCTCCACCCCCATGTCCTCGCCGGCCTTCTCGGCGCCGGCCTTGGCGACCGCCCAGAACGTGTCGCCCTCACCGTGGGTGATCACCGCGATCGACAGATCACGGCCCTGAGAAAGGGAGACGTCGTCGCCCGATCCTCCGCCGCCACCGTCATCGTCGTCGTCGTCGCCGCAGGCCGCCGCGAACGCCGCGAGCCCCAGTACGAGCAGGGCCGTAAGCAGGAAGTGCAAGAACCGCTTCATGGTTGAGAAACCCCTCCTCCGTTGGCTGGAGCCAGACTGGCCAGGTAATCGATGCTGGCCTGAACATCGGCGACTGGGCCACGCCCCACCGGCGGCTCCTCCCCGGTGAGAGTCGTGTCCTGTTCGAGCACGAGCCACCGCTCGTACCCGTGCTGATCGAGCAGGCCGATCACCTCCGCGAGGTCGACATCGCCGCGGCCGAGCGGGCGGAACAACCCCCGCCGCGTGGCCTCGACGAGCGACAGCTCGCCGGAGCGCACCTGCTCCGAAAGGTCCGCGTCCACGTCCTTGAGATGCACGTGCACGATCCGCGCGGCGTGGCGGCGCACGAATTCGACCGGATCCGCTCCGCCGATCATCAGATGCCCGGTGTCGAGGCACCATGACACCTCGCTCTCGGCCACAGCGCGGTCGACCTCGTCCGCCGACTCCACGAGCGCGCCTACGTGCGGGTGCAGGGCGAGCGTGAGGCCCAGCTCGCGCACCTGCTCGTCGACCGCCGCGAGGTTGGTGATCAAACGCCCCCAGGCGGCGGCGTCGATCCCCGAAGGCTTGGTCCAGCCAGCGTCCATGACCGGTGTCACGACCATAACCTCGGCGCCCAGCGCGGCGAGCAGCTCGCCCACCTCGTCGACGGTCCAGCGGGCAGGGTCGAGCGCAGGCTCGTGCAACACCAGAGGCACGAAGCCCGCGACCACACGCAGGCGCTCGCGGTCGAGCAGCGCACGGGTGCGGGCGGCATCGAGCGGCAGCCAGCCGATCGGCCCGAGCTCCATGGCCGCCAGCTCCAGCGACGCCATCTCAGCGAGCACGCGCTCGGGTGGGAGTTGCCGCCCCCACCCCGGCACCTCGCACACGCCCCACGAGATGGGCGCGGCGGCGAGCAGGCGCTGCCGCGCTCGCCCGTTGGTGGCGGCGTCTGCACCGGCACCGGGGGCGGCGTCAGCGCGGGCGGTGTCCTGGCCCTCTCTCCCCATCGCTCGTTAGAGCGCTCTACTTGTTAGAGCGCTCTAACGGCGTAGTATTCCCGCACTGGGCTATGGCTGTCAAGGGGACTCGCGCAGCTCATCCAACGATGGAGGACGTGGCCCGAGAGGCCGGGGTTTCGAGGGCGCTTGTATCGCTGGTGATGCGCGACAGCCCCAAGGTGAGCCCCGAGCGGCGGGAGCGGGTGCTTGCCGCGGCGGCCGCGCTCGGCTACCGCCCCAACGCCATGGCGCGCAGCCTGGCGAGCCATCGGACGCGCACGGTCGGTGTCCTGCTGAGCGACCTCCACAACCCGTTCTTCGCCGAGATAATGGACGGCATCGGGCAGCTCGCATCCGAGCTCGGCTACCGCCTCCTGATCACCACGGGCGCGCGCCGGCAGCGGCTTGAGCGCGACATGCTGGAGGCGCTTCTCGAGTACCGAACCGACGGGGTGATTCTGCTGAGCCCTCGCATGCGCACGAGCGAGATGGCAGCCGCGGTGGGCCCCGCGCCGGCCGTCGTGGTCGGGCGCGCCG
Organism: uncultured Thermoleophilaceae bacterium; assembly: GCA_963733885.1. Classification (GTDB taxonomy): domain Bacteria; phylum Actinomycetota; class Thermoleophilia; order Solirubrobacterales; family Thermoleophilaceae; genus JACVRW01. Next base: position 217,452 of record CAVTES010000006.1, read on the forward strand.
TGCGTGACGGTCGCTTCGACTCCGTGCTCGTGGACGAGTCGCTCGGCTCGAGGCTCGCGGTGGAGCACCTGGTCGGCCTCGGTCACGAGCGGATCGTGCACATCGACGGCGGCCAGGGGGCGGGTGCAGCGCCGCGGCGGGCGGGGTACCTGCGCGCGATGCGGGAGGTGGGCCTGGAGCACCAGGCCCTGGTGATCCCGGGCGACTTCACCGAGGCCGCCGGCGTGCGGGGAGCGGAGGAGCTGCTGGCGCGGGACGATCCGCCAACCGCCGTGTTCGCGGCGAACGACCTGGTGGCGGCAGGTGTCCTTGACCGCCTCGAGGACGACGGCGTGCGGGTGCCCGGGGACGTGTCGATCGTCGGCTACGACAACACGTTCCTGGCGGCCCTTCACCACATGTCGCTGACGACGATCAACCAGCCGCGGCCGGAGATGGGCAGGGTGGCCCTGGAGCTGCTGATCTCGCGTGTCGAGGGGCGTGCCTCGCGCGAGGTGCGGCTCACGGAGCCGAGCCTGGTGGTGCGAAGCACATCGGGTCCGGCGCCGTGAGGGCAGCCGTCCTCGCGGTCTTGCCGGTCCTCGCCGCCACCTGGGCGGGCTGCGCGGACTCCTCGTCGCCGCCGGCCAACGGGCCACGGCTGGTGTCGATGCTCGGCCCAGGAAGTGAGCGAGCGACCGGGTTCACGGTCGCTCCCGGCAAGGTCGTGACCGTGGCCCATGCACTCGAGGCCGGCCGGCCCATCCGCGTGCGGGCCGGGCGGGCCGCTCCGCGCAGCGCGCGACTGCTCAACCTCGACCGCCGCGCGGACCTCGCTCTGCTTGCCGTACCCGGTCTCCGCGGGGCCGCCCTGGGAACGGCAACGGCGGGCGACAAGGATCGAGTGAGCGTTGCGGTGATGCGCAGCGGGCGCGTGGCGACGATGGCTGCCGAGGTGCGCCGTGCCATCGACGCGCGCGTCAGCGCGCCCGGTGGCGGTCCCCCGCTGCGCCGTCAGGCGCTCGAGCTCGAGGCGCGCGTGCGCGCCGGCGACTCCGGCGCACCCGTGCTCACCGAGGACGGCGAGCTCGCGGGCGTGCTCTTCGCGCGCTCTCGCAATCGCGCCGACACGGCCTATGCGGTGGCGGCGCCGGCGGTTGACCAGCTGCGCGACGCCGCCCGCCGCTGACGCTCACGCAGGTCCGTTGTGCCCGGGCTCGGCGCGGCTCGCCGGAGCCGCGGCCGGCGGTGCCATCCCCTCGTCGCCCGTAGTCAGCCCCGCCGGGGCCGTCTCGCCGGCCCCGAGCTCGCGCCCGGCCTCCTGCGTGGCGTCTGTGGCCGGCGCCTCATCCCCGCCCGTTTCCAGCAGCGGGCGGATCAGGTCGATCGGCAGCGGGAAGACGATCGTCGAGCCCTGGTTCGAGCTGATATCGGTCAGCGCCTGCAGGTAGCGCAGCTGGATCGTGACCGGGTTGGGGCGGATCACGTCCGCCGCCTCGGCGAGCCGCCCGGCGGCCTGGTACTCCCCTTCGGCATTGATCACCTTCGCGCGGCGGTTGCGTTCCGCCTCGGCCTGGCGGGCCATCGCGTGCTGCATCCGGTCCGGGATCTCCACGTCCTTGATCTCCACGATCGTGACCTTGATCCCCCACGGCTCGGTCTGCTCGTCGATGATCTGCTGCAGGTGCTCGTTGAGCTTCTCGCGCTCGGACAGCAGCGCGTCCAGCTCCGCCTTCCCGAGCACGGAGCGAAGCGTGGTCTGGGCGATCTGGAGGGTCGCCCCGACGTAGTCCTCGATCTCGAGCACCGAGCGCCGCGGATCGATCACGCGGAAGTAGACGACCGCGGCCACCTTCACGGGCACGTTGTCGCGGGTGATCACATCCTGATGCGGGATCCGCAGCGTGATCGTGCGTAGGGGGACGCGCACCATGCGGTCGACGCCGGGGATCAGCAGAACGAGCCCGGGCCCTTTCTGCTTGATCACCCGCCCGAGCCGGAACACCACCGCGCGCTCGTACTCCCTCAGCACCCGCACCGAGGCGGCGGCCAGTGCCACCGCCGTGATGGCCACGACTGCCAGGACGATCAGGATGACGCCGATCACAGGTCCACCTCCCACTTCTCCGCTCTTCGCACGCCGAGGGTCAGGCCGCTGACACGCTCCACCACGATCGCGTCGCCGGCGCTGATCTCCTCGTGGTCCTCGGGCCAGTTGCGCCGGGCGCGCCACAGCGCTCCGTCGACGAACACCTGGCCCCCCTCCCCGGCCCAGCTCCGGACGATCCCGGTCCTGCCGCTGAGCGCCTCCCGCCCGGACGCCGCGCGAAGCCTGCGCACCGCGAGCGACTTCCGGGTGGCGACGAGAAGCCAGACCGCGGTCGTGGCGAGCGCCGCGAGCACCGCGGCCACCACCACGGCCGCTCCGGCCCCGGCGCCGGCGATTGCGAGCGCGGCCCCGGTCGCGAGCGCAACGCCGCCCGCCGTCCCCAGGATGGCGCCGGGCAGGTGCGCCTCGGCCACCATGAGGGCGACCCCGACCAGCAGCAGAGCCACGCCGACCTCGACCATCACGCTCAACATCCATGGTACGCCCCCGAGGAAGCCGGCGGGCGGGTGTTGGCGCGTTCGTCCGGGCGGGGCCGATCCACGGACCGGCTAGCGTGCCCCGCCGGATGGAGGATCCACTGCGCATCGGCCATGGGGCGGCCATCCCGCTGTCCGAGGTCGAGCTCCGTGCGAGCCGGTCGTCGGGGCCGGGCGGCCAGCACGCCAACGTGACCGCCTCGCGTGTGGAGGCCGTCTTCGACGTGGAGGCGTCACAGTCACTCAGCGAGGCGCAGAAGCGCCGCATCATGGCGCGCTCCGGCGCGGTGGTGCGGGCGACGGCGCAGGACACCCGGAGCCAGGCGCGCAACCGCGAGCTGGCGCTCGAGCGGCTCCGGTCCCGCCTGGCGGCCGCGCTGACCGTTCAGCGGCCGCGCCGGGCGACGAAGCCGACCGGCGCTTCGCGCCGGCGGCGGCTCGAGTCGAAGCGGCGCCGGGGAGCGGTGAAGCGGACGCGGCGGAGACCAGCGCCGGAAGACTGAGCGGCGTGGGGCGCCTGTTTGCCGCTGGCGGCCGGAGCCCGGTGTGCCGGCGGGGAGCGTGCCTAGTTGCCGTCGCCGGACGGCGCCACCGCGCCGCCTCCCTCGCCGCCCTGCGGCGGGACGGGCTCGGGCGCCGGCTGGGGCGCGGGTTCCACGGCGCCGCCGCCCTCACCCTGAGCGGGCGGCGCGAGCTGCTCGGTCCCCGGGCTTACCGGGGTTCCGGGCTCTCCGGCCGGTGGGGTCACGGGGGCCGCAGGGGGGACGGGCGCCGGTTCGACGGGGGCGCCCGCACCGTCCCCGGCATCGGCGTCCGCATCCGTCTCCTCCGGGGTGGTCCGCTCCGCGTCGCCGTCCTCGGCGCGGTCGCCGAGGCTGTCGGGCGTGGTCGGCACGCCGAGGTCGGCGGGTGTCGTCTCGGGGTCGTCGTCGCCGCCGCCCGCCCCCGCGATCACCACGATCAGGAGCAGCAGCAGGACGGCAACCGCTCCCGCGGCCACCATGCGACGCCGCATGTAGACGGCGTCCTGGTCGCCGCGACCGGGTCCGCGTGGGGGGCGGCCGGGAGGCCGGTTCTCGGGTGGCAGAACGCGTGTCGGCTGGTCGTCCAAGGGCGGCCGAAGTTAGCAGTTGCAGGTCAAAGGCGAGCCGGGCCGTCAGGCGTAGTGCAGGTCCGCAGATTCGTCGTCCCCGACCGGGCGCTCACAGGTCGGGCACCACCAGCGGACCTCCACCGGCGTCCCACAGGCCTCGTGGCGCGCCGGCTCCGCGCTCTCGCCGTGGCGCGCGCCCCAGTCGGACAGCAGCCGCAAGGCGCCGGCCAGCTCGTGGCCGGAGGAGGTGAGCTCGTAGACGTAGCGCTGCGGCCGCTCCGAGTAGGGCTGGGCCAGCACCACGCCCTCGCCCTCGAGCCGGCGCAGGCGCTGGCTCAGAACGTTGGGGGCGATCCCGCCGAGCGCCTCCTGGAGGTCGCCGAAGCGGCGCGGGCCGCCGAGAAGAGCCTCGACGAGAAGGAGCGTCCAGCGGTCACCGACGCTGTCGAGCGCCGCGGCGAGAGGGGTAGACAGGGTTTCGCGCGCAGCGGCAGGCCGGTCGCGCGGAGAGGGCGGGCTCACGTGCCGAAGCCTACTTCGCATGGCCTTGGTATGGTACTCACTTGCAATTCGCAAGTAACTAGGGAGTGTTGAGATGGAAGCAGTAGGTTCGTTGCAGGATGCCATCGCGGGGGTGGCCGAGCGGGTGGGCCCGTCGGTCGTCGGACTCGGCCGGGGATGGAGCCATGGGTCCGGCGTCGTCATCGGCGATGGGCGGGTGCTCACGAACGCCCACAACCTCCGCCGCGAGCAGGTGACCGTCGTCTTTGCCGACGGCCGGCGCGCGACCGGCGAGGTGGCGGCAGCCGACCACGATCTGGACCTCGCGGTGGTGGAGGTCGACACCGGCGACTCGCCGGCGGTGACCTGGGAGCCAGGCGACGCGCCCGCGATCGGCGCGCCCGTGCTCGCCCTCGCCAACCCCGGGGGGCGCGGCCTGCGAGTCACGCTCGGGTTCGTCTCCTCGGAGGGTCGCAGCTTCCGCGGGCCCCGGGGACGGCGCATCGGCGGGGCGGTCGAGCACACGGCCTCGCTCCCGCGCGGCTCGTCCGGAGGGCCGCTCGTGGACGTGGAGGGACGGCTGCTCGGCCTGAACGCCCTGCGGCTCGACGGTGGCTTGATCCTCGCCGTGCCGGCCACAGCGGCCGTGAAGGAGCGCGCCTCGCGGCTCGCCCGCGGCGAAGCGCCCGCGTCACCGCGCCTGGGCGTGGCGATCGCGCCCCCGCGGGTTGCGCGACGCATGCGCCGCGCGGTCGGGCTCCCCGAGCGCGACGGCCTGCTGGTGCGCGCGGTGGAGGACGGCTCCCCCGCGGCGACCGCAGGCATCGAGCGCGGCGACCTGCTGGTGAGCGCCGGCGGCCGTGACCTCGACGGCGTGGACGCCCTCTACGAGGCGCTCGACGCCGTGCCGCCCGAGGGCGGGACGCTGGACCTCACGATCGTGCGGGGAACGGACGAGCGTCCCGTGACGGTGGAGTTCGAGACGAGCGAGGCGGCGGCATGAGCGCGGCGGTGGCGCGGCCCGTCCACGCGAACGAGCGCGGCGACGCCATGGGTGGCGTCGCGGCCCAGCCGCCGCCGCTCGAAGCGAGCGAGGCCGAGGCCCTCGACGCCTATTCGCGGGCGGTCGTAGCGGTCGCCGAGCGGGTCGGGCCCGCGGTCGCCAGCCTTCGCGTCATGCGGCGCGTCCGCGGTGGGCAGGTGCCCTCCGGTGCGGGCAGCGCGGTCGCGCTCACGCCTGACGGCTTCCTGCTCACCTCCGCCCATGTCGTGGGCCGCAGTGCCCGCAGCGGCCGGGCCACCTTCGCCGACGGCCGCGAGGAGCGATTCGAGATCGTCGGCCGCGACCCGCTCTCCGACCTCGCGCTCCTCCGTGCCGAGGGGCCGTCCCTCGAGGCGGCCTCGCTCGGAACCGCCGAGCGGCTGCGGGTCGGCCAGCTCGTCGTGGCGATCGGCAACCCGCACGGCCTCGGCGGATCGGTCACCGCCGGCGTCGTCTCCGCGCTGGGGCGTTCCCTGCCCGCCCGCACCCGCCGAGGCGGCCGGATCATCGACAACGTGATCCAGACCGACGCCGCCCTCAACCCCGGCAGCTCCGGCGGCGCGCTTGCCGACTCGCGCGGGCGGGTGATCGGCATCAACACCGCGGTGGCCGGCGTGGGCCTCGGCCTGGCGGTCCCGATAAACGACGCCACCCAGCGCGTTATCTCTGAGCTGATGCGCGACGGCCGCGTGCGCCGCGCGTACATCGGCGTGGCCGGCGGGCCGCGCCCTGTGCCGCCCCAGGCCCGGGCCGCCGCGGGCACCGCCACCTGCATCGAGGTCGTGGAGGTTGTGTCCGACAGCCCCGCCGACCGCGCGGGCCTCCGTCCCGAGGACCTGATCCTCGAGGTGAACGGCACCACCACCGCGCGTGTGGAGGACCTCCAGCGCCTGATGGTGGCCGACATGATCGGCGTGCCGGTGGGGGTCAGGCTGCTGCGCGCCGGCCGCCCGCTTGAATTGGACCTAGTGCCCACGGAGCTCGACTGAGCCGATGACCGACGACACCCCCACCCTCTACGAATGGGCCGGCGGCGGCGAGGCCTTCGAGCACCTGACCGAGGTGTTCTACGGCAAGGTGCTGGAGGACGACCTGCTCGAGCCGGTCTTCCGCCACATGGATCCCGGCCATCCCAAGCATGTGGCGGCCTGGCTTGCCGAGGTGTTCGGCGGGCCCAAGCGCTACACGGAGGAGCGCGGGGGCTACCCGCACATGATGGCGAAGCACCGCAACCGCGCCCTCACCGAGCAGCAGCGGCGCCGCTGGGTCAACCTGATCTGCGACGCCGCTGACGACGCCGAGCTGCCGGCCGACCCGGAGTTCCGCTCGGCGTTCCTCGCCTACGTCGAGTGGGGCACGCGGATCGCCATCGCGAACTCGCAGCCGGGGGCCACTCCGCCCCCGAAGGCCCCTGTGCCGCGCTGGGGCTGGGGCGAGGCGCCTCCGTATACCGGCTGACCGGCGCTAAAGCCCCGGGATGTGCCGCACGGCGTAACCGCTCGTCGTAACGGCTTCCTGCTGCCACCGCGTACCCGCGCGGCCCTGGCCGCTCGTGTCGAAGCGCAGGCCGGCCACGACCATGAACACGTGGCCGCTGTTCGCGTAGATGGTGATCCAGCGGCCCGGTCCCGGTGCGCCGTAGCCCGCCAGCAGGCCCGAGGTGAGCGGGCGGTCGAGCAGCCCCGCGCCGGCCAGCGCGAAGGACACCGACCCGGAGCAGTCGTACCCGTTGTCGCGCCAGGCGCCGTGGCCACCGCCCCACTTGTACGGGAACTTGGCGATCTGGTTGGCGGCGAGGATCACGCGTTGGACCACCTCCGGAGCGTTGTCCGGCGCCTGAGCGGTGCCGTCCGGGAGGACCCGCGCCTGCGCGCCGGTGGCGAGGTAGGCCGTGGTGTTGAGGAACCGCTTGAAGCGGTTGAGCGCGGCGCGCGCCTCGCGCAGCTCGGCTCGCACCTCCGCGTCGGTGGGGGCGCCCGGGCTCGGGGCGTCCTCGGTGGGGTCCACGCCGGAAAGGTCCGGCTCGGCACCCGCTCCCTCGAGCTCGACCACGCGCGCCTTGGAGCGCGGCACCGGCTCCTCGCGCTCGACGGCGCGGGCCTTCGCCGCCGCCTCGGGCGTGAGCACGACCTCGTCGACCCCCTCCGGGGCGTCGCGGTCAGCCTCCTCGCCGCCGTCCTTGCCGCAGCCCGCCAGCGCCAGCAGGCAGCAGGCCAGGATCAGGCCGCGGGCGGCCGCTGGGGCTCGGATTGGTGTTGCGACTTCCATTCCTCGTAGGGCATTCCGTAGACGATCTCCCGGGCCTGCGCTTCGGGCAGGTCGATCCCCCGCTCCTCGGCCGCCTCGCGGTACCAGCGCGACAGGCAGTTGCGGCAGAACCCGGCCAGCTCCATCAGGTCGATGTTCTGTACGTCGGCTCTTTCGCGCAAATGCTGAACCAGACGCCTGAATGCGGCCGCTTCCAATTCTGTGCGCGTGTACTCCTCCATCGATCTGGAACGATAGGGACGATGACCGAGCGAGAACCCCGACAGTCCCGCGTGCCCGCCGACCCGAGCGGGATCCAGGAGCCGCACGACGTGCTGGCCGCGGACGAGTTCGGCATCGGAACGCGCGACGAGCGCCTCCCGCCCGACCCGACCGGCATCCAGGAGCCCCACGACGTGCTGGCGGCGGAGGAGTTCGCGATGCCCGCCGGCGCCGAGGCTCATGACGAAGGCGGCCATCCGGACCCGCGCACGCTGATCCCGCTGGTATTTCTGGCCGCGCTGGTGGCCTACCTGCTGGTGCGCCGCCGCGCCTGACGTGGCAGAGCTCTCACAGGAGAACCGGATCGAGGTGACCGTCGACCGGGCGCTCTGCATCGGCTCCGGCGACTGCGTGGACACCGCCCCCGACGTGTTTCAGCTCGACGACGAGGACAAGGCCGTGGTGGTGGACCCCGACGGCGCGCCGCTCGACGACGTGCTGACCGCCGCGGGCAACTGCCCGGTGAGCGCGATCTTCGTCGTCGGCGAGGGCGGCGACCTCTACCCGTAGGGCGGCCGGCTCAGCGCTTGCCCCGTCCGTAGACCACCCGGAGCAGCCGCTCGATCAGCTTCGTCGTCTTGGCCTTGTACGGGAGCATGTGCAGGTCCCGCTTGGGCGCGAAGCGCGTGACGAGCAGTGCCTGCCGCTTGGTGTACTTGCGGATCCCGTCCGCGCCGTGGCGCGAGCCGAGGCCCGACTCCTTCCACCCGCCCATCGGCAGCTCGAGCGCCACGTAGTTGATCTGCGCGTCGTTCACGGTCACCACGCCCGCCTCGATCATGCGCGCTAGGCGCTCGCCCTTCGCGGTGTCCTTCGTCCACACCGAGGCCTGCAGCCCGTACTGGGAGTCGTTCGCGAGCCGCACGCCCTCGTCGGCGTCGCGCACCTTCATCACGGGCATCGTGGGGCCGAAGGTCTCCTCCGTCATGCACTCCATCGTGTGGTCCACGTCGACCAGGAGCGTCGGCTCGTAGAAGTCGCCCGGCCCGTCGCCGCGCTTGCCGCCCACAAGCGCGCGAGCGCCCTTGGCCACGGCGTCCTTCACGTGCTCGTCGATCAGGTCCATCTGGGGCGGCGACGTGATCGCCCCGATGTCGACCGACCCCGGCCCGCCCGGCACGCCCTGGCGCAGGCCGCCCATCTTCTTCTCGACCTTGCCGATGAACTCGTGGTAGACGGGCTCCTCCACGTAGACCCGCTCGACCGAGATGCAGGTCTGGCCGCCGTTCTGCATGGAGTAGTGGACCGCCGCGTTGGCCGCCCGCTCGAGGTCCGCGTCGGCGAGCACGAGCATCGGATCGTTGCCGCCCAGCTCGAGACCGACCGGCGTGAGGGTCCGCGACGCGCGCTCCATCACCTTCTTTCCGACCTCGGTAGAGCCGGTGAACATCACGTAGTCCACGTGGTCGATCAGCTCCTCGCCGATCTCGCCGCTGCCCGTCGCGACGATGAACACGTCCTCCGGCAGGCCGCACTCGCGCAGGCCCTCGGCCATGAACAGCGAGGTGAGCGGCGTGAGGCTGGCCGGCTTCAGCACGCACGAGTTGCCCGCGGCGAGGGCCGGAATGCAGTCGCCGAACGAGTTGGTGAGCGGGTAGTTCCAGGGGCCGATCACGCCCGCGACGCCGACCGGCGCGTAGCGCACGACCAGCTTGCGGCCCTTCACAAAGGGCGAGGACGTGCGGACCTTCTCGTCGGCCAGGTACTTGGGGGCGTGCTTCGCCCAATGGCCGAAGGCGCCGGCCGCGTACCCCACCTCCGCGAGCACGGCGTCCTCGTATGCCTTCCCGGTCTCCGACACGATCGTCCGGGCGATGCGGTCGGTGTTGTCGAGCACCCACTTCTGGGCGCGGCGCAGGATCCGCCCGCGGCCCTCGAACCCGAGCGCCTCCCAGCCGGGCTGCGCGGCCCGGGCGCGGGCCACCACGCCCGCCACCTCGTCCACTGACAGGGCAGGGACCGAAGCGATGACCTGGCCCGTGGCCGGGTTCTGCACCTCGATCTGCCGGGTCGCCGTCTCCAACACGTGGTCTCCCTCGTTCGCTTTGGCCGGGCGGCCAACTCTAGCCGGGCCGTCAGCCGAAGGTGAAGGCGTAGCCGGTCACACCGGCCGGCACGCGCAGCGTCAGGCGGCGGTCCTCCACGCGGGGCAGGGACACCAGCCGGTAGAGGCGCTCCTCGCGCACGGCCACCCGGCCGTTCCGCACGTCCGCTCCGGCGTCAGGGGTAGCCACCGGACGCCCGTCGAGCAGAACCTCCACGTCACGGCGCCGCCCGCCCTTCGAGCTCAGGACGAGGAAAACCTTGCGCGCGGTCACCCGCGCCTCGATGCGGGCGTCGCGCACCGCGGTGGCGGACTCGCTTCCCACGTACCACCCGCCGGACAGCGCGAAGCTGACCGGCGGCAGCTCGTCCACGCTCGCGTAGCGCCCGTAGCCCGGGCGCAGCGGCCCGGGCACGAAGCCGTCCGCCCGCTCGTGGCCGAGGTAGGTCTCGGGGGTCGCGAGGTCGGGCGAGGCGGTGTCCACCCGGGCGCTCGTCATCTCGCCGAGCCGGGCCGCCCCGGCTTCGGCGAGCAGCGCGCGGATCGACGCCTCGGTCTCCTCGTACGCGCCCTCGCCGAAGTGCGCGTAGCGAACCCGCCCGCGGGCGTCGATCAGGTACTTGGCGGGCCAGTACTGGTTGCCCCAGGCGCTCCAGGTGGCGTACTCGTTGTCCTGCGCCACGGGGTAGCGCAGCCGGTTGGCGTCGATCGCGCCGCGCACGTTGCCCGCCTCGCGCTCGAATGTGAACTCTGGCGTGTGCACTCCCACGATCGTCAGCCCGCGCTCGCGGTATCGGCCGTCCCATGCGCGCAGGTAAGGCAGCGTGCGGATGCAGTTGATGCACGTGTAGGTCCAGAAGTCGATCAGCACCACCCGGCCTCGCAGGCCGTCGAGGTCGAGCGGCGCGTTTCCCGGGGTGTTGAACCAGCGGTCGTTGCCCGTAAAGTCGGGCGCGCGCCCGAGCACCGGCAGCCCGGCGGTACGCCGGCCGGGGACCGCCTCTGTCTCCTCGAAGCGCGGCCGGCCGCGTAGATCAGCGAGGCGGTCCTCCACCGCGTCTGAGCGCTCGAGAGCGCGCGTCGGGTTGACCACCACGTCGGGGAAGTCGTCGGCGAGCGCGGTCTGGAAGCGGACGTCGAGGTCCGTGGCCACCGCCACCGCCGTCGCCACCATCACCGCGCCGAGCGCGCGCTGCACCGCCGGACCGCGGCCCGCGGCGCGCAGCCGGTGAATCACGCGCCGTCCGCCATAGGCGACCAGCAGCAGCACGAGCGCCGAGCCCGCCGCGTACCCGAGCGCCACCGCCACCAGCTCGCCCGACGCACCCTGCGTGGCCGACACCGACACCACGGCCGCCAGGATCGGCCCGGCGCAGGGCGCGTAGACGAAGCCGAGCCCGGCGCCCACCACCAGGCCCGACCAGAAGCCATCGCCGCGCCCGCGCGGGCCAAAGCGGGCCAGCCGCGTGAGCGGCGCCTCCACCCGGGCGGCAAGCCGCGGCATGAGCAGCGCCACTCCGAAGCCGAGCAGCACCAGGACCGCGAGCGTGCGCACCGTCCCGCTGGGCAGGCCCACGCCGTCGACCACTGCGGCCAGCGCCACGATCGCGATGGTGAACGTGGCGGTGAGTCCCGCGATCACGCCGAGCGGCCGCCGGCGGCCGCCGCTGCCGGCCGAGGCGAGCAGCGCGGGGAGCACCGGCAGCACGCAGGGCGAGAGCGCCGTGCCGGCGCCGGCGACGAAGGCGAACAGGATCAGCAGCACCATCCGCCTACATCATTGGCGACGAAGCTTTCGATCGGATGACAGACTCCGCTCATGCCGACGATCGAAGCGAATGGCCAGACCGTCTACTACGAGGTCCACGGCGAGGGCGAGCCGCTCCTCTGCGTGATGGGCCTGGCCGCCGACACGCTCGCGTGGACGCTTCAGGTGCCCTCCTTCTCGGCGCGGCACAAGACCATCATCTTCGACAACCGGGACGTCGGCCAGTCGTCCCGGGCCACGGGGAGCTACGAGATCGCCGACATGGCGCAGGACGCCCTCGCCCTTGCGGACGCGCTCGAGCTCGACTCGTTCCACCTCCTGGGCGTGTCGATGGGCGGTGCAATCGCGCAGGAGGTCGCGCTGGCGGCGCCCGAGCGCATCCGCACGCTGACCCTGGCCGTCACCTGGGCCACGGGCGGGCGGTGGAGCCGCACGCTCAGCTCCGTTTGGGGAGACCGCGTGCACCGGATGTCCCGCGAGGAGCGGGTGGACGAGCTGATGCTGCTCAGCTTCTGCGACGACTTCTTCGAGAACGCGGAGGGGATCGCCATGCTCCGCGAGCTGATGCTCCAGAACCCGAACCCGCAGCCGGCGGAGGCGTTCGCGCGCCAGCTCGACGCCGCGGGCCGGCACAACGCCGGCGAGCGTCTCGGCGAGCTGGCGATGCCTACCCACGTGATCGGCGCCGAGTACGACATCCTCGTCCCGGTCTGGAAGGCGCGCGAGGTCGCCGCCTTGATCCCGGGATCGAAGCTCACCGTGCTGGAGGCCTGCGCGCACGGCCTCAACGTCGAGCGCGCCGAGGAGTTCAACCGCGCCGTGCTCGACTTCATCGCGGAGCGGGCCGCCGCCCCGGCCTAGCCCTCGGTGTCCGCCAGGGCCTCGTCGAGCGACTCGTGGACCGGGGCCGCGCGATCGAACTCGACGATCTCGAGCACCCGCGCAACGGGCTGGCGGGAGCCTGCGACCACGCGCAGCTCCTGACGGCGGCTGCCGAGCCGGCGGGCGACGGCGAACAACATCGCGACGCCGCTCGAGTCGATGAAGTCGAGGTCGCTCAGGTCGACCACGAGCGTGCGCGCCGATGTGGGCACGCCGGCGTGAATGCGCTCACCCATGCCGGGAGCGCCCGCGATGTCGAGCTCGCCGCGCACGCGCGCGATCACGACCTCACCCCGGTCTTCGATTTCGAGCTCGACCAGCTCCGTCACTCGGCCCGTCCCCTTCCGTCGACTCCACCCCTTGCAACATGCGTTCCAGCCGTACGGTCGTCCCCCCTGGACTCGGCGTGACCTCAACGCTATCCATCAACGCGCGCATCAGGGAGAGTCCTCGGCCTTGGTCGCCTGGGCGGGGGGCCCGCCAGACCCCGTGATCGCGGATGCTGATCCGCACCTCGCCGCGCTCCGCCCGCCCGCTGACCTCGAAAGGAGCGCCGCCGCCCGCACCGGCGTGCTCGATGGCATTTGTCGCGGCCTCGCCGCAGGCGGTAACGATCTCGGCGATCTCCCGCGCGTCGCCGCCGACGTGGCGCAGCCAGCGCCGCATGACGGCGCGCATCGACGCGAGCGACTCCGGCAAAGCGGGGAACTCGACCTCAAAGCGGTCCGTCATCGGAATGGTGCGGAGGGTCAGCAGGGCGACGTCGTCCGGGGTGCCGCCGTCCGGAACGAGCCGACCCAGCACGTGATCGCATAGCTCCTCCGGCCCGGTCGGGGCCTCCCGCACCGCCTCCGCAAGCCGCCCCAGGCCCCGGTCGATGTGCTCGCCGGCGCGTTCGACGAGCCCGTCGGTGTAGAGCACCACCGTGTCGCCGGAGTTCATCGGCACCGCGACCTCCTCGAATGCGGGGAAGGGCAGGACGCCGAGCGGCACCGAGCTGCCGCCCTCGAGGTATTGCGGGTGCGCCTCGCCGTCCAGGAGGAGCGGCGGCGGGTGGCCGGCATTCACCCAGCGCACCTCCTCCTCGCCCGGGTCGACCACGACGTAGATCAGCGTGGCCATCTGGCTCTCCTCGGCCTCGGTCCAGATGAGGCGATTGAGCCGCTCGAGCACGCGGGCGGGGGCGTGGCCCTCGAAGGCGTAGGCGCGCAGCGCGCTCCGCAGCCGCCCGACCATCGACGCTGCCGCCAGCCCCTTGCCCGCCACATCGCCCATCACGAGCCCCACGCCCCCGCCCGGCACCGAGAGCACGTCGTACCAGTCGCCCCCCACCTCGGCCTCCTCGGCGGCGGGTATGTAGCGAGCGGCCACGTCCAGGCCGGGCAGTCGCGGCAGGTGCTCCGGCAGCAGGCTGCGCTGGAGCGTCTCGGCGATGCGGTGCTCGCGCTCGTACACGCGCGCGTGGTCGATCGCGAGCGCGACGCGGTCGGCGGCGAGGCGCAGGATGCTGAGGTCGTCGGCGGTGAAGCGGCGCGGCGGCGCGGCGGACGTGACCACCACCCCGCCGACCTCGCCCTCCGTGAGCAACGGGACGCCGATCACCGAGGCCACCTCTTCCGGCCCCGGGTCCTGAACGAGCAACGGCTCTCGGGCCTCCGCCACGCGCCCGGCGAAGGCCTCGCCGGTGAACGGGGCGCCGGGGCTGCCGTCGGACGCGGCCCGCAGGACCAGCCGGCCCTCCTCGACGAGGTGAATCGACGCGGCGTCGGCCTGGAGCACGCCGCGCACACGGGTCACGAGGTCGGACAGGATGTCATCGAGCGTGCGGTGGGCGAGCGCGGCGTCCACCAGCAGCTGCATGCCGCTCACCAGCTCGGCCACCCGCTCGGCCTCCTCTCGCGCGGCCTGCTCGCGCATCAGCGCCTCGCGCTCCTCCTGGCGGCGCCGGCGATCCGTCATGTCGCGGATGAAGCCCGACAGGAGGATCTCGCCCTGCACCTCCACCTTCGAAACGGTCGACTCCGCCGGGAAGCGGGTGCCGTCGCGGCGCTGGAGCTCCACGTCGTAGGTCTCGGTCGCGACCGGATCGCCGCTGTCGACGAGCGCCAGCCGGCGGGTGTCGTGGCGGTCGCGAAACTCCGGGGGCGTCGCGAGCGCGCGGAACGGCTTGCCGATCGCCTCGCTCGCCGGCCAGCCGAACATCCGCTCCGCGGCGACATTCCAGACGCGGATGATCCCGTCACGGTCCACGGTGACGAACGCGTCGGGCGAGTTGTCGAGCACGAGGCGGGTGCGCGCCTCGCTCTGGCTCAGCCTGCGCGCGCTCTCGGCTGTCTCGAGCTGCTGGGCGCGCAGGCGGTCGAGCATGCGCGAGATGAGGAGCCCCACGATCAGCGGCGTGCCGACCGCGAGCAGCCAGCGGATCGCCGGGCTGTTGGGGTCCTGGATCGCGAGCACGACCGCATAGGCGACTCCGATATAGGCGACATGGGCGAGCGCCTCGCGGAGTCCGAAGAAGTAGAACGCGTAGAGCGCGGTCCACGTGTAGAGCAGCGGGTAGAGCGTGGACGTGCCGGCGTAGTAGTTCGCGAAGCTGAGGATCGTGGTGCCCGCGCCCAGCACGAGGTGCAGCTGCCACTCACTGACTCGCTCGGCCTGCACGTAGATCAGCGCCGCCACGGCGATCGCGACGGCGGCGAGCACGTACAGCTGCGGGTCCTGCACGCCCTGGTCGTGGGGCAGGAGGAGCGTCAGCAACCCGAGGAGCGCGCCCGCGAGGTACAGGTAGGCGAGCGACCTCGCCTTGACGCCCAGGTCGAACAGCTCGGGCAACGGCCTCACCGAGCCCGAAAGCCTACGCCTCCAGTCCCCCGCCGCGGGCGGAGAGCCGTGCGAGCGCCTCGTGGCACTCGACCACACGGCGCTTTACCGGGTCCTCGTCGGCGCGGTCGTGGACCAGGTCCCACGTCTTGTCCGCCACGTCGCGGGCGGTATCGGGCGTGGCCCGCGCGCACAACATGTCGACGAGCTTGAGCTCGAACGCCTGGAGCTGGTCTGCGGGGTCGCCCGGGGCCATGCGCGGCAACGGCTCGTCGGTCCCGTCGCGCCACATCTGGGTGGCCATCACGAGACGGTTGCGCAACTGCATCTGGTCCACGGTGAGGGGGCAGGCTACCGCGCGCGAAGTGAGAGCCTGCGGAGGAGCGGCAGCGGGTCGAGCGGCTTCCCGGTCGTGCCGCGGCCAACTCGCATCTCCAGATGGAGGTGGTCGCCCCAGCAGGAGCCGGTGCAACCCACGGCGCCCACGCGCGCACCGCCCTGCACGGCGTTGCCCACCGCGTGCGGCGTGGGCGCGAGCATGTGCAGGTAGACGAAGGTGCGGTCCACCTCCGCGCTCCAGATCGCCACGTAGTTGCCGCGACCGCCGTCGTCCCCGGTCTCCACGACGATGCCGTCACGGATCGCGACCAGCGGAGTGCCCGCGTCCGCGAACACGTCCTGGCCCTCGTGGCGGTGCGATCCCCGCCAGACCCCGAAGCGGGCGTCGTACGCGCCGAAGTCGATCGTCCCGCGGACCGGGAACCAGGTCTCCGGCTCCGGCGGCTCGACCTCCACCTCGGCGGCGGTCTGGACGAGCGCCTCGAATGCCTCGCCAAGCGAGGCAGGGGTCGCCAGCGCTTCCTCCTGGGCGAACGCATGGGTAGGTGCGGCGGCCGCGACGAACGTCACGAGCGCCGCGATTCGGGCACTTCCCACGGTGGGACCGTACCCTGATCGCGTGCCGATGCTGCATCTGCTTCGTGTCTTCTGCAACGAGGACGACGCCGGCGGTAACCCGCTCGCCGTGTTTCTCGACGGCACATCGGTCCCCCCGGAGGCGCGCCAGCGCGTGGCCGCGGAGCTCGGTCTGAGCGAGACGGTGTTCGTCGACGACGCCGCTCGCGGCGAGATCCGGATCTTCACTCCGGCCGTGGAGCTCGACTTCGCGGGCCACCCGGCGGTCGGGGCCGCGTGGCTCTTGGCAGAGCACCAGACGCCGGTCGAGACGCTTCGGGTTGGCGCGGGCGAGGCGGCCGTGCGCTACGAGGACGGGTTGTCGTTCGTCGCGGGCCGGCCGGAGTGGGGACCGCCATGGGAGCTCGAGCAGCTCGGCGCGGCGGAGGAGGTGGTCGCCCTGGACGGGCCGCCAGGCGGGCACGACCTGATCGGAGCGTGGGCCTGGGTCGACGAGGATGCCGGGATCGTGCGGGCGCGCGTGTTCGGCCCCGGCATCGGTATAGCGGAGGACGAGGCCACGGGCAGCGCCGCGGTGAGGCTCTGCACGGCGCTCGGCCGCTCGCTTGACATCCGTCAGGGCCGCGCCTCGCGCATCCTGGCGCGCCCGCTGTCGGACGGCTGGGTAGAGATCGGGGGGCGCTCCGTGCTCGACGAGACGGCCGACCACCCGCTGTCCTGAGCCGGGCTACTCGTAGAAGTTGCGCACCCAGCGATGGGTGCGCAGCCGCTCGCGCTGCTCGGCGGGGAGGGCACCCGCGTCGGACGCGGCCACGTTGCGCTCCACGTTCCGGAGCGAGCGCATCCCCGGGATCACCGTCGAGACGGCGGGCTCGCTCAGGATGAACCTGATCGCCGCTTCGGCCAGGTCGCTCACGTCGATGCCGAGTTCGGAGGCGATCGCCGTGGCGCGCTCGTGCACCTCGCGCTTGCGGTCGCCGCGGAAGTAGTGCGCGCGGAAGTCGTCTCCCTCGAACTCGGTGTCGGCGTGGATCCGGCCGGTGAGGCCGCCCTCGTCGAGCGGCACGCGGGCGATCACGCCGACGTCGTGCTCGCGGCAGGCGGGGAACAGCTCGTCCTCGGGCGACTGGTCGAAGACGTTGTAGATCACCTGGACGGTGTCGAGCACGCCGCGCTCGATCAGGCGTAGGCCGTTCGCCGGCTGGTGGTCGTTGATCGAGATGCCGAAGAACCGGATCTTCCCGCTGGAGCGGAGCTCGTCGACCTCCTGTCTCAGCTCGGCGCTGTCCGCCCAGTCGTCGTTCCAGACGTGGAGCTGCAGCAGGTCGACGGTTTCCATCCCGAGGTTCCGGAGGCTCTGCTCCGCGCACTCGCGGACGTAGCCGGGCGGGAAGACGTCGTCGAGCGCGGAACCCTCCTCGGCCGGCCAGATGCGGTTCTTGGGGGGCACCTTCGTCGCCACGTAAACGGTCTCGGGCCGCTCGCGCACGACCTGGCCGACCAGCCGCTCGCTGCGGCCGCCACCATAGGCAAGCGCGGTGTCGACGAAGTTGAGGCCGAGGTCGATGGCGCGGTGCAGCGCCTGGATCGACTCGTCGTCGTCGGCGCCGCCCCACTGCGCGCCGCCGATGCCCCAGGCGCCGTACCCGATCTCCGACACCTCCAGCCCGGTCCTGCCCAGCCTGCGGTCGCGCATCAGACGGTGATTGCCCCGGGACCGGGAGTCATGAACGCGATCGCCGGGCCGAGGCCGGCCTCCTTGCGAAGCGTTGCGATCTGCCGGCCGGGCTGCACGGCTGCCCGCGGTTCGCCGAGCAGGTCGCCCCCCTCCGTTTCGGCACAGAAATTCGACATGCACACCTCAAGGGGCTCTGACCCCTTCGGTCGGTTCGGCTCAGTGGGTCTGGCCCGCCGGGTCCGGCTTCACGCCGGCCAGCGGTATGGCGTGGGCCTTCGCCTTGGGTGCGGCAGGCGGCGTCGGGCGGCTGTCCAGCGTCGCGCTGCCCTTCGGCGTCCGCCCGAGCTGCGGGTTGGCGTGCGTCTGCGGCCCGCCGTTTGGCTTCGGCCCGCCGTTTGGCTTCAGGCCCCCGTTCGCGTTCGGACCACCCGTCGCCCTCGGGCCCCCGGTCTGCCTCGGACCCCCGGTCGACTGCGGGCCGCCGTTCGCCCTCGGATCGCCCTTCGCCCTCGTGCCCCCGTTCGGCGTGGCCTGCTTCGTGTGTCCCTTCGCCAGCCCTCTCGGCTCGGCCTTCGCCCCTTGGTCGGACTTCCAGGGCTTGTCGGGCGGGCCGCGCCTGACCGGCGTGCTCGTCGGCGGGGCGTCGATCGACCCCCGGCCGCGCTCCGGCGCCACGCGGTCGGGACCCCGTCCCATGCCGCCGCTTGTCCTCTCGTCACCCGGCGGAGCACTGCCTCCGGCTCGAGTGGGGCGTCCGGCGGCGACGCCGGCACCTCGGGCGGCCGCGGCGGGCGCCTCTCGATCGGAGGTAGACGACGCACTTCCATCGGCCGCATGCGACGGGGCTGCCGGCACGGCCGCCTTCCGCTCCGAGTCCATCACGGCATCCCCGGCCACCATCCCGCCCCCGGCCAGCACGCCGGCCAGGGCCACCTTCGCCACCATGGCGCCGCCGACTGAACCGGCCGCCGTCAGGCCCCCGGCCGAGCCGCCTCCGATTCCGATTGCCGCAAGCACGCTCGTCTTGAGTCCCAGCGTGGGCGCCACCGGCAGCGCCGCGGCGAGCATCCGGCGCTGCTGCCTCACCTGGTCGCGGTAAGCGCGACACCCTGGACATTCACGCAGGTGGAGGCGCAGCTCGGTGCGTCGCAGCGCTCCTCCGCGCAGGTTCGCCAGTTGCTCGCGGATGCTCTGGCACGGCGTCTCGCGGGCCTCGCGCCGGGCGATCAGCGCCGAGCGCGCACGGAAGACGAGCCCCTTCACCCGAGATACCTCACAGTCCAACACGCCCGCCACCTCGGCGTGCGAGAGGTCGCCCAGCTCGGTGAGCAGGAGCGCCGCCCGCTGCTCGTCGGGCAGCTCCCGCACGTCGGCCAGCAGGTCACGCAGGTCCGCCCGTTGCTCGGCATGCTCGGCAAGCCCGGGGCCGGATTGTGGGCCGGAGTCGAGCTCGTCAGCGCCGGCCGGCACCTCGCGCCGAGCCCGCAACACGGACAGGCAGCGGTTCCGCGCGATGGTGAACAACCAGGGCTTGAGGGCGATCTCCCGGTCGCCGCCTCGCTCGAGGTCGCGGTAGGTGGCCGCGAAGGTGTGCTGCACGGCGTCCTCGGCCTCCTCCGGCGAGCCCAGCATGTGCCGGCAGAACGACAGAATCGCCGGTCCGTGGCGCTCGAAGACGACCTCGAAGGCCGCGTCGTTGCCGCGCCGAACCTGCTCGACAAGCAGCCCGTCGCCTGCCAGGGCGAGAAGCCGGCGCGACCGCAGCGGAGCGGCCGACGCCGTCCGTGCCGGTATCGAGGCCGCGCGCATGACGAGGAACCTCTACTCGCTCCCAGGGCTGAAGATGCCTGCAGCATCACCCATAAGAACGTCATCGGCAACCAGAGGTTCGCTCATAACCCCCGAACCTTGCCCCTTCCCGTGCGTTTTACCGAGCATGAAGACCATCCTGGCAACAACCGGGCTCGCCGCCGTGCTCCTGCTCCCGACCGGGGTGGTGGCCAAGCCGGATCAAACCGAGAAGGACGCGGCGAAGGCGCAGTGTAAGGCCGAGCGCGGCAAGTCGAACGCGACGCGGGAGGCGTTCAGGGCGGAGTACGACGGATTCGCCGACTGCGTGCGCCAGGCCGCGGCCGACGAGGAGGCCGAGAACGAGGAGGCCCAGAAGAACGCCGCCAAGGAGTGCAAGGCGGAGCGCGCCGATGACCCGGACGCGTTCAAGGAGACATACGGCACCAACAAGAACGGCAAGAACGCGTTCGGCAAGTGCGTCTCCGGCAAGGCCAGCAAGAAGAAGGCCGCGATGGACGCGGCGGATGCTCAGGAGATCGCGGAGACCAAGAACGCCGCGAAGGCGTGCGCCGCTGAGCGCATGGAGATCGGCCGGGACGCCTTCGCCGAGGAGTACGGCACAAACAAAAACGGGAGGAACGCATTCGGCAAGTGCGTGTCTCGCAGGACCCAGGGGGGGTAGTTCCCAAGATCGGGGTGTCGTCCCCAGATCCGGGGGGGTCTCGCGGCGTCACGGATGCCGACCGCGGGCCGGGGCGAGGGGCTCCTTCGGGAGCCCCTCGTCACTGGCAGGCCCGCACTCCCGGCGCCGCCGCCAGCAGCTTGTACGGCAGCGCCTCCACGCTGTGCCCGTCGCGCCCCGTCATCGCGTCCGCTGCGCACAGGGAGTTCAGCACCGCCTCGTGGACCACCTCGCCTGCCGCCTCGAACAGGTCGCGCACCGCCGACGCGTCGTCGCGCAGCAGCCGCAGCGCGAGCTCGGGCGAGTCGCTGCGGTGCGCGAGCCGGTACGCCGTGGAGAATGCGATCACGTACTCGCCGCTTGCGTGCGAGGCGAAGCTGCCGGCCCGGCCGAGCCCGAACACCGCTCTCGCCGCGAGCCGCCCGAGCTGGCGCGCTGAGAGCGGCGCGTCGGTGCCCACGACGATCATGATCGAGCCGCCCTGGGCCGGGGGCTCCGGCGGCTCCGTCGCCTCCGTCCACCGGCCCCACCAACAGGTGCAGGTCGCGCCGCGCGCCGTAGTTGGCGCACACCAGGCAGCCGAGCATGTGCCCGCCGGCGCGGCGCGACGCCCCGCCGATGCCCGACTTGTAGCCGAAGCACGTGGTGCCGGTGCCGGCGCCCACCGCCCCCTCGCGCAACTCGTCATCCGCGGCGGCGGCGATCGCCTCCAGCGCGTGCTCGGCCCTCACGGGCAGCTCGCGGGCGTCTGAGAGCCAGCCGTCGAAGCACTCGCCCACGATCACGTTGAGCGTGTCGCGGTCTCGCGCTGCGTCAGGATTCTGCTCGAGCAGGTGGCGCACCCCTCCCTCCCAGACGGGCCCGACCGAGAGCGTCGAGGTGAGAAGGATGGGGCTCTCGACGGTGCCGAGCTCGGCCAGCTGCGAGAGCCCGGCGGCCTTGCCGTAGCCGTTCACCACGTGGCAGGCCCCGAACACCTTCTCCGCATAAAGGTTCTCGCCGTGCGGCAGGATCGCCGTGACCCCGGTGCGCAGCCGGTCGCCCTCGTTCAGGGTGCGGTGGCCGACCAGCACGCCCGGCACGTCCACCAGCGTGTTCCGGTCTCCCGGGGAAAACCGGCCGACGGCGTAGCCGAGCTCACGGAGGCGCCTGCGCACGGTGGCGCAGCATATGGGTGCTACGTCACGGCCCGAACCGCCGCCGTACCGACCGCCGCCACCACGACGGTCACGAGGAGTGGGGCGCGCAGCAGCACGGCGACTGCGGCGCAGCCCAGCCCGGCGGCCCGCGCGTCGACCGTCAACTCCCCATCGTCCGTGAAGGTCCCCGTCAGGACGAGCGCGGCGAGGAGCGCCGGGGCGAGCAGCGCGATGACGGCCAGGGCGCGTTCCGGCAGCTCGCGGCCGCCTACGATGAGCGGCCCCGCGGCCTTGAGCGCCATGGTGGCCACGGTCAGCCCCGCGATGGTGATCCAGACCTCCGTCAACGCTTCCCCAGCAGTCCGATCAGCGACGCCGCCGACGCCAGCAGCACCGGCAATCCGGGCGGCAGGACGGGCGTGAGGGCGAGGGCGATCGCGCCCCCCAGGAGCGCGACCGGGAGCGCACGCGGGCGGCCCAGCTCCGCGGCCAGGAGTCCCAGGAAGAACGCCGGGAAGAGCGCGTCGAGGCCGAGCGCGGCGGGGTCCCCGATCGCGCTCCCGCCGAGCACGCCGATGACGGTGCCTCCCACCCAGGCCGGGTACTGGGGGATCGTCGCGCCGATCATGACCTCGCGATCGAAGCCGCCGTCGTGCTGCACCGCGAGCGCCCACGACGCGTCCACCACCGCCTGGCCTTCGATGGCCCGGCGCAACGGGGAGCCGCGCAGCGCGGGGGCCGCCGCCACCCCCATCGGCAGGAAGCGGGCGTTCAGCATGGTGCCCGCCGCGATCGCCGTGGCCGCGTCGCCGCCGGCGGCGAGCACCGCCGTTGCGCCGAACTGCGCCGCCCCGGAAAACAGGATCGCCGACATCACGACCGGCGCAACCGGGCCCATCAGCGGCTCGGCGAGCACGCCGAAGGACACCCCGAGCAGAAGCGCGGCGAGGCCGAAGCCCACCCCTGCCTTGAGACCGGCCTGGTACGGGGCGAGGCGGTTCACGTCCTCGCCATGCTACTGACTAAACGGGTTTGGTGGTTACGACTGGCGACGGCGCCTGCATTTGCTGCTGGAAGCCGGCCTGCAGCATCCGGACAACGGGATTGAGGGCGCCTCCGGGCGGGCATGAGGTGGCTGTTGTCGACCGCGAGGGAGGTAAGCCAATGTACATCGGTGTCGGAACCATTCTCCTGATCCTGGTGATCGTCCTGCTCATCGCGTTCGTGTTCTAAGACACGGGCCGCGCAGCAGGTAGGCTGGGCGTCGCAATGGCGAAGCTGCCTCCTGGCCCGAGGGCGCCCCGCGCCGTGCAGACGCTTGCGTGGTGGACCCGCAGCGTGCCGCTCTTCGAGCGCTGCCGGGCCCGCTACGGCAAGCGCTTCACGCTGCGGTTGCTGCAGTCGCCTCCCTTCGTGCACCTCTCCGATCCGGCGGAGGTGAAGGAGGTCTTCAGAGCGCCGCCCGACGCGCTCCATCCGGGCGAGGGCGCGCGTGCCCTGGAGCCGGTGGTGGGGACGAACTCGGTGATCCTGCTCGACGAGAGCGCCCACCTCTCGCAGCGCAAGCTGATGCTGCCCGCCTTCCACGGCGAGCGCATGGAGGCGCTCACCGGCCTGCTCGAGGAAGTGACCGAGCGGGAGGTGGCCGCCTGGCCGCTCGACGAGCCGTTCGAGCTCCACCCACGCCTGCAGGCGCTCACGCTCGAGGTGATCCTGCGCGCGGTGTTCGGCTTGGACGAGGGCCAGCGGCTCGACACGCTGCGCGACCGCCTGACCCGGATCCTCGAGTTCGGCTCACATCCAGCCTCGCTGATCCCCTTCCTGCAGCGCGGCCGGGTCTGGAACGACTACGTGCGTGGCCGCGAAGAGGTCGACGCGCTCCTCTTCGAGCTCGTCGACGAGCGCCGCGCCGCCGGGAACGGCGATGGGCGAGACGACGTGCTCACCATGCTCCTCGCCGCCCGCCACGAGGACGGCTCGCCGATGTCGAAGCGGGAGCTGCGCGACGAGCTCATGACCCTGCTGGTGGCAGGCCACGAGACCACCGCCTCCGAGCTCTCGTGGGCGTTCGAACGGCTGGCGAGGACGCCGCGCGTGGTCGGACAGATCAAGGCGGCGGTCGACTCGGGCGACGGCGACGCCTACCTCACGGCGACGGCCCAGGAGACGCTGCGCCACCGCCCCGTGCTGCCGCAGGCCGCCCCCCGGCTCGTCAAGCAGCCAATCGAGATCGGCGGCTTCACCTACCCGGAGGGTGTCTGCCTGGCCGCCAACTCGTACCTCATCCACCACGATCCGGCGATCTACCCCGACCCGTACGAGTTCCGTCCGGAGCGCTTCCTGGACGAGGCGCCCGGCACCTACACCTGGATCCCGTTCGGCGGCGGCCGCCGGCGCTGCCTCGGGGCGAGCTTCGCGATGCTCGAGATGAAGGTTGTGCTTCACGCCGTGTTCGCGCGCGCCGAGCCCGTGCCGGCATCGGGCGTGACCGAGGGCGCCCGCCGACGCAGCATCACGCTGAGCCCGCGCCGCGGCGCGACGACGGTGCTGCGGGCGCGGACCCGCGAGCGGCTCTACGCCTCCACCGCGGGCGCGTAGGTCCCAAAGCTCCAGAGGTTGCCCTCTGGGTCGCGGATCACGAAGTCGCGCGAGCCGTAGTCCTGGTCGGTGGGCTCCATCACGATCTCCGCGCCCTCTCCCTTCGCCCGCTCGAACAGCGCATCGGGATCGTCGATGACAACGTATACGGCGGTGCGCCCGGCGCCCTGGTTGAACTTCGCGTCGCCCTCGTTCGTGGTGCCGAACATGAGCACCTCGTCCCCGAACCTGAGCTCGGCGTGGGCCACCCCGCCGTTCTCGCCCTCGTGGACCGCGAGCCGCTCGGACCCGAGCACTCGCTCCATGAAGTCGAGCGCGACCTTCGCGTCTTCGTACTTGAGGACCGGATAGATCTTCGTCATGGGTTGGAGGCTACGCCGCGGCCCGTAGCCCGTATTGGAAGGAATGAACCGCCGGGCTACGGCGCCGGGAAGGCGAGCCACGCCTGCTCGGCGAGGTTGTCGAGCGAGTTCGCCTCGATGCCCGCGTCCGACAGCGTGAACAGCCGGCCGCCGAGCACGAACGAGCGCAGGATCGGCGCGTTCGGGTGCGAGGCTCGGCCAGCCTCCGCGATCCCGGCGGCACGCTGGACCCGGAAGCCGGCCGCTCCCTGGAACGACTGGCCGCCCGGGGAGAACTGCGGGACGCGCTCCGGCTCGAACGGGTCGTGGAGCTGTGAGGTGCGCTACCGGGTCGGCTCCACCACTACGCGCCGTGCGCCGCGCCATATCCACAGCGCGGGCATCGCAAGCAGCACGGCGCCCCCGATGGCGAGCGCCGCGACCCCGATCTCGGAGAGGGCCACCCCGCCCATCAGCGCGAGCGCCGCGCCCGTGCCCCCGGACAGCAGGTCGTTGAATCCGAGCATCTTCCCGCGCTCGGCCGGGCGGGTGCGGTCGGCCAGCTCGGCCGTGGCCGCGACGAAGGAGAAGTTCCAGCCGAGCCCCAACCCGAACAACGAGATCGATATCGCGGGCACGCTGTCGACCCAGACCAGGCTGATCGCCGACGTCATCATGATCAGCAGACCGCCGGCGAGCGCAGGCGTGCGGCCGATCCGATCGATCAGGTCGCCCACCACGATCACGAGCGCGTACATGCCGATCACGTGCGCGGCGATGATCGGGAAGACGTTGTGGCCCTCGTGCCCGTAGTGGTCCACGACCACCGCGCCGGTGAGCGTCATCAGCGCCACCATCACCGCGAAGCTCGCCTGCGCCGCCAGGAGCGCCGGGACTACGCCCGGCCTGCGGAGGAGCTCGCCGAGCGGCGCCGCCGGCGTGGACTCGTGCTCGTCCTCCGGCGAGATCAGCGCGGCGATCCGCCGCGGGTCAGGTCGCACGGCGGCCACGAGCGCCAGCCCGCCGAGCATGAAGGCGCCGGCGGCCAGCCACAGCGGCGCGAGCGCCTCGCCGTCCAGGTCGCGCCCGGCCAGAAGCGGGCTGAACACCGCGGGGCCGAGTAGGGCGCCGAACACGGCGCCGAACAGCACCAGCGCGATGCCGCGGGCGCGCCGCTCGGGCGGGTACATGTCGCCGGCGGCGGTGCGGGCCAGCAGCGCCACGCCGCTCGCCGCGCCCACGCCGCCCAGCCCGACCAGGACCGCGAGGGCCGACTCGGTGGCGCTGCCGAGGGCGGCGAGCCCGCACCCCGCAGCGCCGGTCAGGTAGCCGGCGGCGAGCACCGGCACGCGCCCGACGCGATCCATCGCCCGACCCGCTGGCAGGGCGGCGAGGGCGCCGGACGCGAGCACGATCGCCGGGCCGAGCCCGAGCAGCCCCTCCGCGTCGAGCACGAGCACCAGCGTGATCGATGCGACCGCGGCGGACAGCTGGAGCATGGCCGAGTTCGCCGCCAGCGCCGCCGAGAGCAGCGCCGTGTTGCGGCGAATCGGAAGGGGTGGCTCCGTGGTCAGGAGACCGTGCGGCGGAACAGGAAGTAGCAGACCACCGCGATGAGCGCCGCGAGGACGGGCACTCCCCAGCCCAGCACGCCGAACAGCGCGAGCAGGCCGCCGATCACCGCGACCGCGCCCGCCACTCCGCCCCCAACAGCGAGCTGGTAGGCGCGCTTTTCGCGCCCGCGCCGTGATGGAGGGCCGCCGGAACGCCGTGAGAGGTCGCCGCTCATGGGACTGAACCGTACACATGACGTTCAGAAAGATGAACGCAATATGGGCCGGGCCGCCCATTGCCGGACTCGGCGGCTGGTGCCCTAATGGATGTATGACGCCGGGGGGCATCTCGCAGCAGATCAGGGAGGGAAGCCTTTCCGACGTCACGAGCGACATTCCCGCGGGTGTGACCCTGGCCGAGTACGCGGCAGCGCGCCGGCGAAAGCCCGGCGGACGGCGGAAGGCGCGCATGACCTCGTTCTTCCTGCCGAGAAGGATCAGGTGAGCCAGCGCGGCCGGATCACCGGTCCGGCTCCCCACGTCTGCGGTGGGTGCCGGCTGCCGCTCGTGCAGCCCCAGCGCGTGGTCGCGGAGCAGTCGAGCTGGCGCGTGTACCTCCGCTGCCCCAGCTGCCGATGGACGGCTGAGGCGCGGCTGGACGAGGAGGCGCTCAAGCTATTCGACGAGGAGCTCGAGCGCGGGACCCAGGAGCTGATCGTGGCCATGCACGAGGTCACCGAAAAGAACATGCGCGAGTACGTCTCGCGCTTCGTGTCGGCGCTGCATGCCGACGCGATCGTGCCCGGGGACTTCTAGGCCCGCCGCTCAGGCGCCGGCCGGCGCCTCGGACGCCTTCGGCTCGTGCCGGTAGAACTCGACCGGCTCGGCGGCCAGGGGCGTGTTGCCGAGGATGAGGTCGGCCGCCTTCTCCGCGGCCATCATCACAGGCGCGTAGATGTTGCCGTTCGTGACGTAGGGGAACACCGAGGCGTCCACCACGCGCAGGCCCTCGAGCCCGTGCACCTTCATCGTCAGCGGGTCCACCACGGCCATGTCGTCCGTCCCCATCCGGCACGTGCATGACGGGTGCAGCGCGGTCTCGGCGTCCTTCGCCACCCAGTCGAGGATCTGCTCGTCGGTCTCCACCTCCGCTCCCGGCGACAGCTCGCCGCCGCTGAACGGCTCGAAGGCGGGTGCGCCGAGGATCTTGCGCGTGACCCGCACGGCCTCGATCCACTCGCGCCGGTCGTTGCCGGTCGAGAGGTAGTTGAACAGCAGCGCGGGGTGCTTGCGCGGATCGCCCGACACCGCCTTGCAGGTGCCGCGCACGTCCGAGTACATCGGGCCCACGTGGACCTGGTAGCCGTGGCCTCCGCCGCCCTCGGGGACCGTGCCGTCGTAGCGGATCGCGATCGGCAGGAAGTGGTACATGAGGTTCGGCCACAGCACGTCGTCGTTGCTGCGCACGAAGCCGCCCGCCTCGAAGTGGTTGGTGGCCCCGGGGCCCGACTTGCGCAGCAGCCACTCGAGCCCGACCTTAGGGCGGTTCTGCATCTTGAAGTAGGGCGCCATCGAGACCGGCTGCGTCGAGCCGTGCTGGATGTAGACCTCGAGGTGGTCCTGCAGGTTCTCCCCCACGCCCGGCACATCGGCCACCACGTCGACGCCGATGCCGCGCAGGTCGTCGGCGCCGCCGACGCCCGAGATCTGCAGCAGCTGCGGCGAGTTGATCGCCCCGCCGCAGAGGATCACCTCGCCGCCGTCCGCGCGCCGGCTGCCGCGTCCGCGCCGGGCGTACTCCACTCCGACCGCGCGGTCGCCCTCGAACACGATCTTGGTGACGAAGGCGAACGTCTCCACGTCCAGGTTGGGCCGGTCCATGACCGGGTGCAGGTACGCGCGCGACGCCGACAGCCGCCGGCCGCTGTGCACGTTGCGGTCGAACTTCGCGAAGCCCTCCTGCTTGTAGCCGTTCACGTCCTCCGTGAGCGGGTAGCCGGCCTCCTGCACCGCGGCGAAGAACGCATCGAAGAGCGGGCCACGGGCGGGGCCTCGCTCGAGCACGAGCGGGCCGTCGTGGCCTCGGAACGGGTCGTCCGGCCGCGCCGCGAGGCAGTTCTCCATCTTCTTGAAGTAGGGCAGGCAGTGCGCGTAGTCCCACGTCTCCATGCCCGCACCCGAGGCCCAGCGCTCGTAGTCCATCGGGTTGCCGCGCTGGAAGATCATCCCGTTGATGCTGCTCGACCCGCCGAGCACCTTCCCGCGCGCGTGGTACACGCGCCGGCCACCCATGTGCGGCTCGGGCTCGGACTCGTACTTCCAGTCGTAGAAGCGGCTGCCGATCGGGAAGGCGAGCGCAGCCGGCATGTGGATGAAGACGTCCCACAGCCAGTCGGGCCGGCCCGCCTCCAGGACGAGCACCCGGTTCGACGGGTCCTCGGAGAGACGGGCGGCGACTGCGCATCCTGCGGACCCGCCGCCCACGATCACGAAGTCGTATCGGCCCTCGCTCATGGCATCACCCGCTCGCCGCGAGCTCCTGCTTCGGGGTCTCCTTCTTCGGGTCGATGAACGGCTTCTCGACCACCGTGGCCTGGACGATCCCCTCAGGCCGCTCGACCTCGAGGTCCGTTCCGAGCTCGGAGTACTCGATCGGCACCATCGCGTAGCCGATGTTCTTCTCGAGGCGCGGTGACCAGCACGCCGACGTGATCCTGCCGACCACTCCCCCGCCCTTGTGGACCGGGAACGTGTCGATCATCGAGCCGTCGTTGTAGGACCCGAGCCCCTCGCCGCCGATCTCGACGCCCACGAGCTTGCGCTTCGGCCCCTCGGCCTTGATCTTCGCGAGCGCCTCCTTGCCGATGAAGTCGCTGCCCGCCTCGAGGTCGACCATCCAGTCGTAGCCCATGCCGACCTCGTAGGGGTTCGTGTCGTACCACATGTCGCAGCCCGGTCCGAGGGCGAGGATGCCGCCCTCGATCCGGCGGATGTGGCAAGGGCCGATCACCTCGAGCCCGTGCGGCTTGCCGGCCTCGAGCACGGCGTCCCAGAGCGCCACGCCGTTCTTGCTGGCCTCGTAGAGGTAGATCTCGAAGCCGAGCTCGGCGGTGTAGCCGGTGCGCGACACAAGCACCTTCATCCCGTTCACCTCGTACGGGCGCAGGAAGTAGTACGGGATCTCGAGGATGCTGTCGCCGAACAGGTCGACCATCACGTCCTTCGACTTCGGCCCCTGCACCTGCACCGGGCCGACGTCGATCTCCTTGATGGTCACGTCGTGGCCGGAGTTGTAGGCGACGCCGCGGGCCCAGAGCTCCACGTCGCTGTCGGCGAGCGAGAGCCAGAAGCGGTTCTCCTCCACGCGCAGCAGGACGGGGTCGTTGATGATGCCGCCGTCCGGCAGGCAGAGGAAAACGTACTTGCACTGCTCGACCGCGCACTTGTTGAGGTCGCGCGCCACGAGGAGGTTGGTGAAGTCGAAGGCGTCCGGCCCGCTGATCTCGATCTGGCGCTCCACGCCGACGTCCCAGAGCGTTACGCCGTTCAGGAGGTGCCAGTACTCCTCGACGGGATCGCCGTAGTGGCGCGGGTGATATGTGTGGTTGTAGACGCTGTACAGCTGGATGCCGTGGCGGCGCGAGGCGTAGAAGTACGGCGACTTGCGGATCCGCGAGTAGAGCAGGATTCCGGGGTTCTCGTTCACCTGTGACAAGGGCTCCTCCTAGTTCGTCAAACGGTCGACGAGCTGCCGCCGCCAGGTCTCGGTCTTCTTCAGCTCGTTGAAGGTGTACACGTGGATGCCGCCCACCCGGGCTGCGGGGTCGCCGAAGGTGGGGGCAAGCTGCTCGAGAAGTTCGGTGGGGGTGTAGCGGCGAGGCGAGAGGAAACGGCGAAGCAGGCCGCGCTGGGCGCGCAGGAAGCGCACCGACTCGCCGAGCCCGATGCGCAGCGACGTGCGCATGAGCTTGCGGTTGTCGACGGCGCCCGGTACGCCGATCCAGATCGGCAGGTGGGTGCCTCGGTCGCGGACGCGCTTGACCCAAGTGGCGATCACGTCCGCGTCGAAGCAGATCTGGCTGACGATGTAGGTCGCCATCGGCTCCTTGGCGAACATCGCCTCGATCGTCGTCTCGTCGCTGATGATGTGGTGGCTCTCGGGATAGCCCGAGATGCCGATCTCGGCGAAGGACTCGCGCAGCTCGCCCATGGCGGCGAGCAGCTCGGCCGCGCCGGCGTACTCGCCGGCCGGCTGGCGCGCGTCGCCGGCGATCACGAAGACCTCGCGTACGTCGATCGCCCGAAGCCGGGCGACGATCTCCTCGAGGTGGGCACGGTCGCGGACCAGCCGGGCGGACAGGTGCGGGACGACGGAGTAGTCCCGCGAGGCCAGCGCCTCGGCGACGGTGAGCGTCGCGTCGAGCCCCTTGGTTGGCGAGGCGGTGAGGGTGACCTTGCTGCCTTCGGGGAGATGGGCGAAGACCTCGTCGGCGACGCCCTCGAGAGGAAGGATCTCGTAGCGGGGCCGCTTGAGAGCGGCGAGGAGCGAGGGGGAGGCGGGCGCGTGCTGCGACGCTGCGACGAGCACCAACCTGATATATCAGCTAGTCCGCCGACGGGTCAACCCGCCGTTACGGGGGTCCGCAAACAGAGCAGCCCAAGGGCCTCGTCGAGGCCGATGCGCCGGTAGCTCTCCACCGGAACACCGTCCCGAAGAAGCACGCTTCGCTGTCGAAGCATGAGCATCCGGACGTCGGGCTCGACCTCGCCCAGCCGCGACTCGATCGACGCGATGCGGGCACTGTTGCCTTCGGCCCGCAGCCGCTCGATCCGCGTCTCCGGATCCAGGATCGCCTCCACGTACCCCTCGGTCACCGGGTTGGCCGTGATCTCCACGTCGGCGTCCTCCACTCGTCCTGCCGGCGAGTAGGCTAGGCAAGTCCTGAGCCGCCCGCGGGCGCTCGCCACGACCTCGTCGTCCAGCGCCGACTCCGCCGGCGCGCCGTCCTCGACCACCAGGCGGGTGATCCCGCGGTCGTCGATCGCCTCCAGGATCGCCTGCGGCTCCTCCCCCACCACCACCTCCTTGCGCCGCGGCCACACGTCCAGCCGCGCGTGATCCCCGAGCGGCCGGCCCACGTGGAAGAGGTAGTAGTCGGGGTAGACGAAGAAGTCATCCCCGCGGGCGCGATGGAAGTCGTAGAACGCGGTGATCGTCGCGGTGATCAGCGCGCTCGCCCCCACCGCGCCGCAGGGCCGGCTCATCACCACCCCGAGCCGGTCCTGCTCGCCGAAGCCCTCGAACAGGTCCTCGAGCCGCGCCGGCCGACCGTCGACGCGAACCACGAACGAGGAGCTGCTCAACTCCCGTGACGAGTGCATCGGGGTGTGATATATCAGGTTTTCGGCCATCCGCCACCGACCCCGAGGTGACCTCAGTGGAAGAGCAGTCTGGAGCAGCGGGCACCCTGCCGGGCACGGCGCGGGCCGTAGTCATCGGCGCCGGCATCGTCGGCAACAGCCTCGTGGGTCACCTGGCCCGGCTCGGCTGGTCCGACCTCGTCCTGATCGACAAAGGCCCGCTGCCCAACCCTGGCGGCTCGACCGGCCACGCGTCGAACTTCATCTACCCGGTCGACCACTCTCGCGAGATGACCTCGCTCACCCTCGACAGCGTGCGCCAGTACAGGGAGCTCGACGTCCTCATCGAGAGCGGCGGTCTCGAGGTGGCGCGCACCGAGGAGCGCATGGAGGAGTTCCGGCGGCGCATGGCGTCGGCGAAGTCGTGGGGAGTCGAGCCGGCGTCGCTGGTCACGCCCGCGGAGGTGAAAGAGCTCGTCCCGTTCATCGACGAGAGCATCTTGCTCGGCGGCTTCCACACGCCCGGCGTGGGCGTGGTCGACTCGCTGCGCGCCGGCACGCTGATGCGCGAACAGGCGCAGCAGTCCGGCGCCCTCACGATCTCGGCCAACACCGAGGTGCTCGGCATCGACGTCGAGCGCGGCCGCGTCCGGCGCGTGCGCACCACGCGCGGCGACGTCGAGGCCGAGGTCGTCGTGATCGCCTGCGGCGTCTGGAGCCCGCGCCTCGCGCGGATGGCCGGCGCGTCGATACCGCTCACGCCGGCGGTGCATCAGATGCTCGACATCGGCCCGGTGCCGCGCTTCGCGGACGCCAAGTCGAGCATCGAGTACCCGATTGTCCGCGACATGGACGTGGGCATGTACGAGCGCCAGGACGGCGGCGGCCTCGAGGTCGGCTCCTACGCCCACCGCCCGATCCTGCACGACCCCGACGAGATCCCCTCGATCGAGGAGGCGGCGCTGTCGCCCACCGAGCTGCCCTTCACGCAGGACGACTTCGCCCAGCAGATGGAGCACGCGCTCGAGCTGATGCCGGAGATCGTGGGGGACGAGTCGGTGGGCATCAAGTACGCGATCAACGGCCTGCTCTCGCTCACGCCGGACGGGCTGCCGATCCTCGGCGAGACGCCGGAGACGAAGGGGCTGTGGTCGGCGGCCGCGGTGTGGGTGAAGGAGGGGCCGGGAGTCGGCCGCGCGCTCGCCGAGTGGATGGTCGAGGGCGAGTCCGAGATCGACCTGCAGGCCTCCGACGTGGCCCGCTTCTACGAGCACCAGCGGAGCGTCGCCCACGTGGGGGCGCGCGCGTCCGAGGGCTTCAACAAGACCTACGGCATCGTCCATCCGGGCGAGCAGTGGGCGTCGAACCGCGACGTGCGGCTGTCCCCCTTCAACGCGCGCGAGCGAGACCTCGACGCCGTGTTCTACGAGGCCGCCGGCTGGGAGCGGCCGCACTGGTACGAGTCCAACCGGCCGCTGGTCGAGGAGTACGGCCTCGAGGAGCGCGAGGCCGAATGGGACTCGCGCTGGTGGTCGCCGATCATCAACGCCGAGCACCTCGCGATGCGCGACCGCGCCGCGATGTTCGACCTCACCGCCTTCTGCGTGTTCGACGTAATCGGGCCGGGGGCGCTCGACGCGGTGCAGCGCGTCTCGATGCGCCAGATGGATGTGAAGCTCGGCAAGGTCGTTTACACGCCCTGGCTCACCCCCGCCGGCGGCTTCCGCTCCGATCTCACCGTGATGCGACTCGGCCACGAGCGCTTCCGGGTGGTCACCGGCGGCGCCCACGGGATGGCCGACCTGAAGTGCCTCGCCGACCATCTCCCCGAGGACGGCACCGCGCAGGTGTTCGACCTCACCTCGAGCTGGTGCACGCTCGGGCTCTGGGGCCCGCGGGCGCGCGACATCCTGGCCGGCACCACCAGCGCCGACGTCTCGCACGAGGGCTTTCCGTTCGCCAGCTGCCGGACGATCGAAGTCGGGTCGCTGCGGGTGCTGGCGTCGCGGATCTCGTACGTAGGCGACCTGGGCTGGGAGCTGTACGTGCCGATCGAGCAGGGCGCGAAGCTGTGGGACGCTGTCGCGGAGGCGGGCGAGCCGCACGGCATCGTGCCCGCCGGGATCGGCGTGTACGGCACCACGGGCCGGCTTGAGAAGTGCTACCGCGCGTTCGGGTTCGAGCTGGACGGCGAGTACGACGTGGTCGAGGCAGGCATGGCGTGGGGCAAGGTGAAGGAGCAGGACTTCGTGGGCAAGGAGGCGCACCTGCGCCAACGCGAGGAGGACCCCGCGGCGGTGATGTGCACGCTCACGGCCGACGACCACACCTCCGCGAGCGGCGTCAAGCGCTACATGCTGGGCGGCGAGCCGATCGTCACGCGCGACGGCGCCCCGCTGACCGACGGCAAGGGCCGCCGCTCGTTCGTCACGAGCGCCGGGGCGGGTCCGTCGGTGGGCAAGCACATCCTGCTGTCCTACCTGCCGCCCGAATACGCCGTGGTCGGCGAGCAGCTCGCCGTGGAGTACATGAACGAGCGCTATCCGGTGACGGTCGACCGCGCCGACTCCACGCCGCTATTCGACCCCGACAACGAGCGGGTGAAGGCGGCAGACCCGGTCCTGACATGAGGATCCTCGTCTGCGTAAAGCGCGTGCCGCTCACGGGCGGGCGGATGGTGCTCACCGCCGACGAGCAGGCGATCGAGACGCGCCACCTGGGCTTCACGATCAGCCCTCATGAGGAGTGTGGTGTGGAGGAGGCGGTGCGGCTGGTGGAGGCGCACGGCGGCTCGGTCACGGTGCTCACGTTGGGGCCGCCTGAGGCTGAGGAGCAGGTGCGGGACATGCTGGCTGTCGGGGCCGACCAGGGCTTGTTGCTCGTCAACGACAGCAATGAGGAGTGGGATCCGCAGGGGACTGCCTCCGCGGTGGTGGCGGCCGTTTCGGCTGAGGAGGCTTCCGGCGGAGGGTTCGACCTCATCGTCTTCGGCAACGAGTCCGCCGATTCGGGCGGGTACCAGGTGGGGATCCGGGTGGCGCACGCGTTGGGGCGGCCGATCGTGACGGGCCTGAAGGGCCTGTCGGTCGAGGACGGCCAGGCGCGCTGCGAGCAGGAAGTGCAGGGCGGCCGCGACGTGTACGTGGTGCCGCTGCCCGCCGTGGTGTCGGTGCTCGAAGGGATCAACCTGCCGCGCTACCCGTCGGTGCCGGCCAAGCTGAGGGCGCGCTCTAAGCCGGTGGAGACGAGCACGCCCGAGCGCCCCGAGCCCCGCCTCGAGAAGCTGCGACTGATGGTGCCACCCGGCCAGGGCAAGCAGGCGGAGGTGCTGGGGCAAGGGCCGGAAGCGGCGCCGCGAGTGGTCGAGATCATGCGCGAGATCGGCGTCGCATGACCGACTGTCCTGCCCTGTGGGGGGGCGGCTTCAGGCGGTCATCGCAACAGCAGCTCCGACATCTTCTCAGCTGGGTTGCGCCAGTCGAGCGTTTGTCTGGGTCTGCGGTTGAGTTCGGCGGCGACGTGATCGAGTTCGCGTTGGCTGTGCACGGCGAGGTCGGTGCCTTTGGGGAAGTACTGGCGCAGCAGCCCGTTGGTGTTCTCGTTGGAGCCGCGCTGCCAGGGCGAGTGGGGGTCGCAGAAGTAGACCTTGACGCCGGTGTCGACCGTGAAGTCGAGGTGGCGGGCCATCTCCTTGCCTTGGTCCCAGGTCAGGGACAGGCGCAAATGGTCGGGCAGCCGCTTGATCTGCTCGGCCAGTTTGGCGGTCACGGTCTCGGTGCTGGCGTCGTTGCCGAGGTAGCTCAGCAGCACGTAGCGGGTCTGGCGCTCGACCAGCGTGCCGATATAGGAGCGGTTTTGCTTGCCGACCAGCAGGTCGCCCTCCCAGTGGCCGGGCACGGCCCGGTCTGCGACCTCGGCGGGGCGCTCAGAGATCGACACCATGTCCCTGATCTGGCCCCGGCCGGTGGGCCCGCTGCGCGGCTTGCGCTTCGAGCGGCCGCTGCGCAGGTAACGGGCCAGGTCCTTGCGCAGGCGGCCCCGGGACTGCACGTAGAGCGACTGGTAGATCGTCTCCGCGGCGATGCGCATCTCCTCGTCGTCGGGGTAGTCGAGCCTCAGTCTGGCCGAGATCTGCTGCGGCGAAAAGCGCTCGCAGAGCATCTGCTGGACTCGCCGACGCAGCCTCTGGTTGCTGGCCAGCTTGGCCGGCTTGGGCCGACGCGCCGCCAGCCAGGCCCGATCCTCGGCCCGCGTCGCCCGATAGCCGGCCCTGCCCCGCACACCGCCGACCTCGCGACTGACCGTCGACGGCGCCCTGCCGATCCGCCGCGCGATCGCCCGAAACGAATCGCCGCCAGCGATCCCGGCGCGGATCTCCTCCCGCTCCACAAGCGACAGCCGCACCACTCGCCTCCAATCCGGTCAACACAACAAGGTCAATGTTGCGATAACCGATGGAGACCACCGGGACATAGACCCCAAAAGTCAGGACACTCGACGTGACTGTGCTCGTTCTGGTGGAGCATCAGGACGGCCATCCTGACGAGCTGTCGTTGCAGGCGCTGGCGCTGGCGCGCGGCCTGGGCGGGGAACTCGAAGCGCTGCTGGTCGGCCCGGGCGCCACGGCCGCCGCGAACGAGCTCGGCGCGCACGGCGTGACCACCGCCCACGTCACGGAGGACGACCGCCTCGCCGCCTACGCACCGGCCGCCTGGGCGCGCTGCGTCACCGAAGTCGCCAACAGCGCCAACCCGAGCGCCATCGTCGCCGCGGGCTCCAACAGCGGCAACGAGGTGATGGCCCACGTCGCTGCGCGGCTGGACCTGCCGTTCGCCTCGAACTGCACGAAAGCGAGTGAAGACGGCACGGTCACGCGCGTGAGATGGGGCGGCAGCCTCCTGGAGGAAGCAAGACTCAAGGGCTCCCCCTTATTGCTGTCGTGTGCGCCGCACGCGGTGCAGCCGGCGACCACCAACGGCGCAGCTACGCCGGCGGTACAGGCGTTAGAGCCGGAAATGACCGAAGCGGACCTGATCGTGCAGGTCAAGGAGCGCGTCCAAGCGGAGACCAAAGGCATATCGCTCGCCGAGGCCAAGGTCGTCATCAGCGGCGGCCGCGGCGTCGGGTCCGCCGACGGGTTCGGCATCCTCGAGGAGCTGGCCGGCCTCCTGAACGCTGCCGTCGGCTGCTCGCGCGTGGTGACGATGGCCGGCTGGCGCCCACACACGGACCAGGTGGGGCAGACGGGCACCAAGGTCTCGCCCGACCTGTACATCGCGTGCGGCATCAGTGGCGCCACTCAGCACATCGCCGGCTGCAAGGGCGCGAAGAAGATCCTCGCGATCAACTCCGACGCCGAGGCGCCGATCCTGAGCAACGCCGACTACGCCGTGATCGGCGACCTCACCGAGATCGTGCCGGCCATCATCGCCGAACTGAAGCGGGAGCGGTCGGGATAGTGGGGGCCGAGCGATAGACGTCGCGATCGGAGCTGTCGCGCTCGCCGCGGCGCTCGCGGTCAGCGGCTTCCTCTTTGCCCGTCGTACACGGCTGCTCGTGAACCTGCTTCGCATGGGCAAGCCCGTCGCGCGCTTCGACGACATCCCGACCCGAGCAAAGTACGAGGCCACCATCGTCCTCGGCCAGCGCAAGCTGCTCCAGCGCCTCGTGCCGGGCGTCATACACACCGCGATCTTCTGGGGCTTCCTCGTCCTCTTCCCCACGATCGTGATCGCGATGATCGGAGCGGTCGACCGCGAGGCCACGGTCCCGTGGCTCGGCCACCAGGGCTGGTTCGCGCTGATGGTGGACGTGTTCGCCGTGCTCGTCCTGGCCGGCGTGGTTGGCGCGGCCTTCATCCGGAAGGTCCAGCGCCCGAAGCGCTTCGAGGGCAGCCACCTCGGCGAGGCCGACCTGATCCTCGCCCTCATCGCCGGCATCGTCACCACTCTGCTGCTTTGGCACGCGACAAGAATCGCGCTGAACATGAACGAGTGGCCGGCGAGCTGGTCGCCCGTCTCGGACGCCCTCTCGAACCTCTTCGCGGACAACACTGCGACCGAGGTGCTCGAGCGCCTCTTCGTCTGGGCCCACGTGCTGATCATCCTCACCTTCCTCGCATATCTCCCCCACTCGAAGCACCTGCACATCGCCACGGCGGCGGTCAACGTCTTCTTCGCCTCCACGCGCGCCCGCGGGCACCTCGAGCCGCTCCGCTTCGACGTGCCCGACGACGAGATGCGCTTCGGCGCCGGGACCGTCGAGGACATGACCTGGAAGCAGACGCTCGACACCTTTTCCTGCACCGAGTGCGGCCGCTGCCAGGACGTCTGCCCGGCCTGGACGACCGGCAAGGAGCTCTCGCCCAAGCTGCTGATCATGGCGCTGCGCGACCAGGTCTTCGCCGAAGGGCCGGCGCTAGTCCGCAAAGCTGACGGCGAGTTCGAGCCGGCTCCGCTCGTGCCGAACGCGGTGAAGGACGAGATCGTCTGGGACTGCGTGACCTGCGGCGCCTGCGTGCGCGAGTGCCCGGTATCGATCGAGCACGTGGACCACATCGTCGACCTGCGCCGCCACCTGGTGATGGTGGACTCGCGCTTCCCGAACGAGGCGGAGCAGATGCTGCGCGACGTCGAGCGTGCCTCGAACCCATGGGGCAAGCCGCAGACCGAGCGCGCCGACTGGGCCGAGCGCCTCGGCGTGCGCGTGCTCGAGCCCGGGGACCCGGCGCCGGAGATCCTCTACTGGGTCGGCTGCGCCGCCTCCTTCGACGAGCGCGCCCGCACGGCGGCCGAGTCGACCGCCAAGCTGCTGAAAGCGGCCGGGATCGACTTCGCCATCCTCGGCCCGCGCGAGGCCTGCACCGGCGACCCGGCCCGGCGCATGGGCAACGAGTACCTCTTCCAGGCCTACGCGGAGCAGAACGTCGGCACGCTGAACGAGTCGGGCGTGAAGAAGGTCGTGGCGAGCTGCCCGCACTGCTTCAACACGCTCAGCAACGAATACCCGGACTTCGGCGGCGACTACGAGGTGGTCCACCACTCCGAGCTGCTGGCCGAACTGGTGCGCGACGGCCGGCTCGAGCCGAGCGCGAACGGCGGCGCGATCACCTACCACGACTCCTGCTACCTCGCGCGCCACAACGACGTGCTCGAGGGCCCGCGCGAGCTCGTGGCCGCGGTGGGCGAGCCGATCGAGATGGAGCGCAGCGGCAAGCGCACCTTCTGCTGCGGCGCCGGCGGCGCCCACATGTGGATGGAGGAGCGCGCCGGCAAGATCAACGAGGAGCGAGCCCGCGAGGCGGCCGAGACCGGCGCCGACACGCTCGCCGTGGCCTGCCCGTTCTGTACGGTCATGCTCGACGACGGCGTACGACAGCGCGGCGACGAGCTGCGCGTCGTGGACGTGGCCACCCTGCTCGCCGAGTCGCTCGAGGAACACGATGGCCGCTGAGCCCACAACGATCCCGCCCGAGGAGGCGCCGGCCGCGAAGCTGGTGGCCGAGCGCGCCTACGTGGAGCTGCGCGACCGCATCGTGACGCTCCGCCTCGGCCCCGGCACCGCGCTGCGCGAGGACGAGCTGATGCGCGAGATGGGGATCGGCCGCACGCCTCTGCGCGAGGCGGTGAAGCGCCTGGCGCTCGAGAACCTGGTGGCGGTGCAGCCCCGGCGGGGCACCTTCGTCACGGACGTGGAGGCCGCCGACATCGTGAACATCACCGAGGTGCGCGCGGAGCTCGAGGGCTACGCGGCCGAGCTGGCGGCGCTGCGGATGAACGGCGAGGCGCGCAGTGCGGCGGAGGCGCTCGTGGACGAGATCGAGGAGGTCACCCAGCCCCACGAGCAGGAGTGGCTGATGCGCTTCGACGAGCGCATCCACCACTTCATCTGGGAAGCGTCCGGCAACCCCTACCTGGTCGAGACGCTCGAGCGGTACTTCACCCACTCGCTCCGCATCTGGTACCTGGTGCTCGACCGCGTGCCGGGCCTCGGCCACGCCGTGCACGACCAGATGCACCTGCTCGAGGCCCTGCTCGGGCGCGACGGCGCCCGCGCGCGCACCATCATGCGCGAGCACGTGCTCGCCTTCCAGCGCGAGATCCTGGCCGCATTCAGCCGGGCCTGATCCGCCCCGGCCCGTGCCAGAGGCGCCAGGCGCGCAGCTGCCAGCGCGCGCCGGCCAGCGCCCTGACGCTGCCGCGCCCGTGGGCCTCGAGGTGCGTCGCGAGCGCGAGGAACGCCTGCGCCGTGGTGAGCGCGTCGCCCTCGGCGTCGTGCGAGCGGTGCGCCGGCAGGCCCAGCTCGCCGGCGACCTCGGAGAGCGGGCGCCAGCCCGGGTCGCCCTCGCCGCGCTCGATCGACAGCGCCCGCCACAGGAGGGCGGTGTCGAGAATCCGGCGGGGCATGCCGAGGCCGAACGGTCGCAGGAATGACCGCTCCACCCACGCCGCGTGTGCGATCGGAATGCGGCCACGCAGCGCCACCGCGAGCGGCGCGAGCGCCTCCTCGGGCGGCGGCGCCGCGGCGAGATCCGCGGCGCGCAGGCCGTGGATCTCGATCGAGGAGCCGGGCGGCGGCGACGAGGGGCGCACGAGGCCACGCACCGCGCCGTGAGCGACCACCCGGCCCCCCTCGACCGGCACGGCGGCGAAGGAGACGACCTCATCCTTCTTCGGGTCAAGGCCCGTCGTCTCGACATCGACGGCAAGGAGGCGGGCGGCCCGCCAGTGGACGGTCACCTCGGTGCGAAGCCGAGCTCCAGCCCGACCCCGCGCTGCACGCGCGCGACCGCCCGGAACGCCTCCTTCAGCGCCGTTCGCGTGATGGGGGCGATGCTCGCGGGCTCGATCAGGTTGTCGGGCGGCCGCCCCGCGCGCAGCTGCTCCACCTGGTGCTCCATCCGCAGCTCGCAGGCCAGCTCGAACGCGTCGCGCAGGACCGCCGCATCCGCGGAGCCGAGCGTCCCGGCCGCCTCGGCCGCCTCCAGCCGCGCGCGGGTGGACGCGGCGCTGACCCCGGCGGCCAGTCCGGCCCAGCGGGCGAGCGCCTCGATCGGGAGCAGGCTCGCCTTCTTGATGTCGAGCACCTTGCGCTCGCCGCTCCAGAGCAGTACCCGGTGCCGCCGGAATCCCGTGGGCGGCCGCTCCAAGAGCGCCGCCGCGGCGAGGCGGCGCAGCAGGACCTCCCGGTTCGGGCTGCGCGCGAATGCCGTCGCGAGGCGCTCGGCCGCGGCGGTCGTGCCCCAGACCGGATCGCTCTCCACGGCCACGCTGAGCAGCATCAGCCCGCGATCGCGGTCGGGATGCTCGACCCACGAGCGGGCCGCCTGCTCCCAGCCCTCGATCGAGCGCGCGAACAGCGGGCTCGACGCTACCGCCCCCTTGTCGTCGGGTGGGAACCCGGCCGCATCGAGCCACTCCAGGACCCGCTCGGCAAAGACGCGCATCCACTCGCGCAGCTCCTCGTCGTCGTCCGGGCCGTCCCAGGCCAGGGCGGTATCCACGTCGGAGCTGGGGAACGGCTCGAAGCGCCCGTAGCTGCCCGTGGCCAGCCAGGTGTACGGCACGGGCGCCGGGCCGAGGTCC
The DNA here is from genome assembly GCA_963733885.1 of uncultured Thermoleophilaceae bacterium. Classification (GTDB taxonomy): domain Bacteria; phylum Actinomycetota; class Thermoleophilia; order Solirubrobacterales; family Thermoleophilaceae; genus JACVRW01. The sequence continues at coordinate 258,338 of CAVTES010000006.1, forward strand.
GCGTGCGCGAGGTCGATCAGCCGCCGGGTGGCGCTGTCGTGAATGCTCCCGATCGCCCGGCTGATCGCCGCCGCGGGGAGCTCGGCGTCGTGCAGCGCGATCACCGTGTCGTGCAACTCGGAGGCTGCCCGCGCCACAGCCTCGGCGTCCGGGCTGCGCGCGATCTGCGCCCGGAGGCGGAAGGGCGCGCGGCGCTCGCTCGCCATCAAGTCCACGTCGTCGAGCACGCCGATCAGGCGCCTGCCCGCATCCAGCACGGGCAGGTGGCGCACGCCGTGGTCGAGCATCTCGAGCAGCGCCTCGGTGCCGGTGCGGTCGCTCGCCACGGTCCAGGCGGGCGCGCTCATCACCTCCGAGATCGGCGTGTCCGGGCCGGCGCCTGCGGCCACCACGCGGGTCCTGATGTCGCGGTCGGTGACGATGCCGAGCCGGTCGCCGAGGTCCACCACCGTGCACGTGACCCCAGCGTCGATCATGCGCTGCGCGGCGTCCTGCACGTTGGTGTCCGGCGGGCACACGAGCGGCTCCGCCCGGACCAGATCGCGCACCCGGCGTCCCGCGGGGGTCGGTACGGGCTCCTGCTCGTGCCCCGCCAGGAGGCGGACGCCCTTGTTCATCGAGCGCGCGACGAAGCGCACGGCGTCCGGGCGCTCGAGCACCGGCCGGACCGCGTCCGCCGGGATCCGGTACACGAGCGTGTCCTCGGCGGCACGGGCCACGAAGCCCAGCGGCGCCTCCTCGAGCAGCGACGCGAAGCCGAACATCTCCCCCTCACCGAGCAGGTCGAGCAGGCGGCCGTCGATCAGCAGCTCCACCGAGCCGCGCCGCACGACGTAGACGAACCGCGAGGTCTCCTCGGCGCTCTCGAGGATCGCCGTGCCCGCCGCGTGGAACTCGATCTCGGCGCTCGCCGCGACGCGCTCGAGCGTCTCGTCGTCGAGCGTGTCGAACGGCGGGTGGCGGCCCAGGAACTCGGCTATGTCATGCATTCGCCCAATCTGATATATCACGCTTGACAGCGCCCCCCGGAGCCTGTGAGCATCGTCGCAGGACTCGCGAAAGGAGTCGCCACGCCGACTGAGCTGGTGAGAGGAGCGAGGGCACACGCCGGCTTCGCCCTGGCAGCGATCGTGCTCGTGCTCCTGGTGGCGGGCTGCGGGGACGACGACGCGCCGGAGTCCGGAAGGGAGGCGGGCGAGGACGTCACGGTCAAGATCGCCGTCAACCCCTGGACCGGGTCGGCTGTGAACGCGAACGTCGCGAAGATCCTCCTCGAACAGGAGCTCGGCTACACCGTGGAGCTCGTCGAGATCGACGAGAACACCCAGTTCCCTGCGCTCGCGTCCGGCTCCCTGGACGCCTCGCTCGAGGTATGGCCCTCCGGCCACGCGGCGGACATCCAGCGCTACATCGAGGGCCGGCGCGGCGGTCCGCTGCGCGACGGCGGCATCGTGGATGGCGGCGAGCTGGGGTTGATCGGGAACATCGGCTGGTGGATCCCGACCTACCTGGTCGAGGAGCAACCTGACCTTGCCCGCTACCAGGGCCTCCAGGGGAACGAGGACCTCGTCGGAGGCGAGTTCCTCGCCGGCGGACCCGACCTTCGTCTCCTACGACGAGGAGATAATCGACAGCCTCGGTCTCGATCTGAACGTCGTCCACACGGGCTCGGAGCAGGCCCTGATCGAACGGCTCGACAGCGCCATCGCCAACGAGGAGCCGGTGCTGACCTACTTCTACAGCCGCACTGGGCCCACCGGAAGTTCGACCTGACAGAGGTCCAGCTCCCCGCCTTCGACGAGGAGTGCGAGGAGGCGGCCCGCGAGAGGACGGCGAGGGCTACGACTGCGACTACGCCAACGACGTTCTCTTCAAGGCGTTCTGGCTGGGGCTCGAGGACAAGGCGCCGGCGGCGTTCACGTTCCTGTCGAGACTTCGAGTACACGACCGACGACCAGCAGGAGATCGCCTTCCAGGTGGACTCGGAGGGAGTGCCGATGCCGCAGGCGGCGCAGCAGTGGATCGACGACAACCCGGACGTCTGGCGCGCATGGCTGCCGTGACCGGCGCCGGCGAGGGCCATTCCGACGAGCTCGCCGAGTTCGGCTACAAGCAGGAGCTCGACCGCAGCATCGGGAAGTTCGCCAGCTTCGCGGCGGGCATCAGCTACATCTCGATCCTCACCGGGCGTCTTCCAGCTCTTCTTCTTCGGCTTCGCGTTCGGCGGACCGGCCTACTGGTGGACGTGGCCGATGGTCTTCGCCGGCCAGCTGATGGTGGCGCTGAGCTTCGCCGAGCTCGCCGCCAACTTCCCGGTCGCCGGGTCGATCTACAACTGGGCGAAGCGACATGGGCACCGCGACGGTCGCCTGGCTCGGCGGCTGGATGATGCTCACGGCTTCGGTCGTGACACTCGCCGCGGTGGCCCTCGCCTACCAGTACACGCTGCCCCAGATCTGGTCGGAGTTCCAGTTCGTGGGCGACGGCACCGGCAAGTACGACTACGCAGTCAACGCGGTGATCCTCGGATCGGTGCTGATCCTGTTCACCACGGTCATCAACGCCCTGGGCGTGAAGCTGATGGCGCGAATCAACAGCGCCGGCGTCTTCATCGAGCTGATCGCGGCTGTGCTGCTGATCGTCCTGCTAGCGGTCAACGTCACGCGCGGCCCCGACGTGCTGTTCGAGACACAGGGCACGGGCGAGGGCCACGACTGGGGCTACCTCGGCGCCTTCCTGACCGCCGCGCTGGCCTCCGCCTACGTCATGTACGGCTTCGACACCGCCAGCTCGCTCGGCGAGGAGACCATCGATCCGCGCCGCACCGCTCCGAAGGCGATCATGCGCGCGGTCGTCGCCTCGTTCCTGCTGGGCGGCATGATCCTGCTGTTCGCGATTCTCGCGGTGAGCGACATCAACTCTCCGGAGATCGCGGCGGGCGGGCTGCAGTTCGTGGTCCTGGACGTGTTCGGCAGCACCGTCGGGAAGATCTTCCTGATCTGCGTGGCGATCGCGATCACGGTCTGCTGCCTGGCCGTCCAAACGGCGACGATCCGGATGATGTTCGCGATGGCGCGCGACAACAACCTGCCTGCGGGCGAGCGGCTCGCGAAGGTTCACCCCAAGACCAAGACGCCGATCGTCCCCGCAGTGCTCATCGGCATCCTCGCCCTGCTGATCCTCGTGGTGAACATCAGGCAGCCGCAGATCTTCACCGTGATCACCAGCATCGGGATCATCATGATCTACATCGCCTACCTCCTCGTGACGGTGCCGATGCTCTTCAGCCGGCTGCGCGGGGAGTGGCCGCCGAAGGGCGCGAAGGAGAGTGGCTACTTCTCGCTCGGAAAGCTCGGGCTGCCGGTCAACGTCCTCGCGGTCGTCTGGGGGGCGGGCATGGCGATCAACCTCGCCTGGCCGCGCAAGGACGTCTACAACGCGACCGAGCCCTTCCATTGGTATCTCCAGTACGGCGCGATCCTGTTCATCGGCGTCGTCTTCTTCGGCGGGCTGGCCTACTACTGGTTCGTCCAGCGCCACAAGACAGGCGTGCTCGCGTCGCACGCTGTCGAGTCGCCCTCACCCGCGGTGCCCGACGGCACCGCCCCTGCGCCCGCCGCCGGCGGCTCGGAGTAGGCCATGACCACGCGCATGTTCGTCGACGGTGAGTGGTGCGACGCCGCGAGCGGCGCCACCGTCGAGGCCACGAGCCCGGCCACGGGCGAGTCGCTCGGCCAGGTGGCGGAGGGCGACCGCGAGGACGCCCGGCGCGCGATCGCCGCGGCCAACGCGGCGTTCCCGGCCTGGGCCGCGCGCACCGGGTTCGAGCGCGCCGGGCTGCTCCACCGCGTGGCGCGCGTGTGCGAGCGCCGCGGCGACGAGCTCGCCCGCGTCCTTACGCTCGACCAGGGAAAGCCGCTGAAGGCGGAGGCCGAGGGCGAGGTGGGCGAGTTGATCGAGTTCTTCCGGATGGCGGCCGAGGACGGCAAGCGCATCGAAGGACGGATCCCCGAGAGCGCCGCGCCCGGCCGGCGCGTGCTGCTGCTGCGGCGGCCTTTGGGCGTCCTCGGCCTGATCACGCCGTGGAACTGGCCCTACACGATGCCCGCCGAGGTGCTGGCCCCGGCGCTCGCATGCGGCAACTGCGTGGTGTGGACGCCCGCGCCCTCCACCGCGGTGTGCTCGGGCCTGCTCGCCGAGTGCGTGGCCGAGGCCGACCTGCCGCCGGGCGTGTTCAACATGGTGCTGGGACCGGGGCCCGAGGTGGGCGACGAGCTGGCCGTGAGCCCGGGCACGCGCGCGGTCGCCTTCACGGGCTCCACCGCGACCGGGCTGATGGTCTCGCGGCGCGCAGCCGGCAAGGCCCAGCTGCTCGAGATGGGCGGCAACGGGCCCTTCGTGGTGATGCACGACGCCGACCTCGAAGCGGCCGCCGAGGCCGCGCGCGTGGGCTGCTTCCTGGGCGCCGGCCAGAGCTGCTCGGCGGCCGAGCGGCTGCTCGTGCACGAGGCCGTGCGCGACGAGTTCGTGTCGCTGCTCACGGGCGAGGTGGAGCGCGAGGTGCGGCTCGGCGACCCGCTCGCCGCGGCCACGACGATGGGGCCCGTGAACAACGAGCCGGGCGCGGCGAAGATGGACGAGCACGTGTCCGACGCCGTGGCGCGGGGCGCGACGGTGGTGGCGGGCGGGAGCCGCGCGAGCGGGTTCCCGACCAACCTCTACTGGGAGCCGACGGTGCTGGACGGCGTGCCGCCCGACTCGATGGCGGCGACCCAGGAGACCTTCGGGCCGATCGCGCCGATCATGGGGATCAGCTCCCTGGAGGAGGCGATCGAGCAGACGAACGCCCAGTCGTTCGGGCTGATGGCCGCGATCTTCACCGCGGACCTCGCGGCGGGGATGCGCTACGCGGACTCGGTCCACATGGGCCTCGTGAACCTGAACGAGACCACCAACTACTGGGAGGCGCACCTCCCGTGGGGCGGCCGCGCCCGGTCCGAGAGCGGCATCGGGCGCGTCGGCGGGCGCTACCCCATGGACATCCTGACCGAGCTCCAGACGGTGCTCATCAAGACCTGATTTAACTAGCCCGGCTTGAACAGCTCGAGCCCGGCCTCCGACGGCAGCAGCACGCCGTCGTGGTGGTGCGCCCCGAGCTGGGTGAGCCGGCCGAGCGCGGCCGGCGCGTCGAGGCCCCCGACGAGGTACGGGCAGAGCGTCACCACCGGGCGGTCGCGGAAGTGCTCCTCCCAGGCGCGCTCGACTTTCATCGCGTGGTCGAACGCGTCCGAGTCCGGGCGGACCGGGGTGTGCGAGGACCAGAGCGTGCTCAGCCCGCGGCTGAGCGCGTCCTCAAAGGCCGCGTCGAGGCGGGGCGGCAGCCGCTCGGGCGGCTCCGCCGGCCGGATCTGCTCGAGCGCCAGTCGGCGCTCCGCTTCGAGGTTGGGGACGTCGAGTCCCGCGCCGGTCAGCGCCTCGCGGTCGCGCTCGGGCTCGATGCTCCTGTGGACGAGCCAGCCGCCGCGCCGTGCGCCGAGCGAGTAGAAGGAGGCGACCACGGGCAGGAACTCCTCCTCGCTTCGCAGGAGGACCGCCACGTGGGGACAGGCCCCGCCGTCGAGCGCGGGGTCGAGCGCGCCGCTGAGCACGGGTGCCACGTTAGAGCAGTCGTCATTCACACAGGGACCTCGAGCTTTACGCGGGTGCCGTCGTCGGGCGCCGAGGTGATCGTGAGGAGGCCGCCGGCGCTGCGCGCCCGTTCGCGCATCAGCGTCAGCCCGAAGTGTCCGTCGCCCGGACCGCCTGCCTCGGCGGGCCGGAAACCGACGCCATCGTCCTCGATCTCGAGCGTGAGGCGCCGCTCCCCCACGCGCAGCCGCACCGCGACGTGCTCGGGCGCGGCGTGGCGAGCCGCGTTGGCGAGCGTCTCCGTCAGGACCCGGACCACCACCGCGGTGGTCTCGGGCGCCAGGTCGACGGCCGGCCCCTCGCAGCTCACGACGAGCGGAAGCCCCTGGCCGCGCCGCGCGCTCACCTCCTTGACCGCCGCCTCGACGCCCCCGAGCGGGATTTGCACGGACAGGTCCTCGAGCCGCGCCCGCACGACGCGGCGTGCCGACGCCACCGCCTCCCGGAGCCGCTCCGCGCTCGCGCGGGCGAGCTCGGGCGGCGGGTTCGACTCGAGCAGCGCCAGCTCGCGCGTCGCGAGCGCCAGGTCCTGCGCGAGGCCGTCGTGGATCTCCGCGGCGAGCCGGGCGCGTTCGCGCTCTATCTCCGCGCCCTGAAGCTGCTGGCGCATGCGCGCGGTGGCGATTCCCGAGGCAAGCAGGTCACCGAGCAGGGTCAGCAGCGTCGCCGCGGCGGGGTCAAGCGACAGCGGGGGCGGGGCGGCGGCGATCACGACCCCCACGAGGCTGCGCTCGGAGACGAGCGGCATGACGAGCCAGGAGCCCGCCGGCGGCACGAACGGGTTGGCGACGAGCCAGCTCGCCTCGTCGCGGAAGACGAGCGGCGCTCCACTCATCGCCGCGAGCTGCCAGGCCTCGTCGTCGAACGCCAGCTCGTCACGGGCGCGCGTGCCCGTCCCCTCCCCCGCCGACGTGATGTAGCGCTGAAGGGTCGCCGCCTCGCCGAAGCGGGGCAGGTAGAGCGCCACGAGCTCCAGGCCGAGCCCGTCGCGCATCTCGTCGAGGGCTCCCTCGGCCAGCTGGTTCAGGCTTCCCGTGCCGACGAGCGCGCGCGCGACACGCCCCAGGGCGCCGAGCGCGGCAAGCCCGGTGGGCCTCTCCTCAGTGGTCACGGCCGCTTCGCACGATACTTCGGTCGTGGCCTCCGGGGAGCGACCCGTGCGCGTGCTGATCGCCGACGACCATCGCCTCATGCGCGAGGGTACCGCCGCCCTGCTCGCCGGCGACGAGCGCGTCGAGGTCGTGGGGCTGGCCGCCGACGGCGGCGAGGCGATCGCGCTCGCCGAGCGGCGCCGCCCGGACGTCGCGCTGCTCGACCTCAACATGCCCGGCGTGCGCGGCATCGAGGCCTGCGCCGCGATCCGCCGGAGCGCGCCGGAGACCGAGGTCATGATCCTCACCGTCTCCGAGCACGAACCCGACCTGTACGCCTCGCTCCGCGTCGGCGCCGCCGGCTACCTGCTGAAGGACATCGCCCCCAACGAGCTGATCGAGGCAGTGCTGGCCGCGGGCCGCGGCGAGCCGCGCATCCCCGCGTCGATGGCCGGCCGGCTGCTGCAGGAGCTGGCGGGCGCGGCGGCGGAGCCGAGCCCCGGCCCGCTCGCCAGCCTCAGCGAGCGCGAGCGGGAGGTGCTCGGCCTGCTGGCGGAGGGGCTCCGTAACCGCGAGATCGCCGATCGGCTCGTGATCAGCGAGGCGACCGTCAAGACCCACGTGCGGCACGTGCTCGAGAAGCTGCACTTCCGCAACAGGGCCGAGGCGGCTGCATTCGCTGCCCGCCACCTCGACTGACCTCAGCTCGTCGCGTGCAGCACCGCGCTGCGCAGAGCGTGGAGCATGCTCGACTTCACTTCGTCTACCCGGAGCTCCAGGCTCTTGGCGACCCGGTCGGCCGAGTAGCCCGCCAGCCGCGCGAGCGCAACCGCATCGCGGCCGGGCTGCGGCATCGCCTCGAAGCAGGGCGCCGGCGCGCCCCGCACCGCGGTCAGGATGGCGCGTTCGACGAGTGCGTCGCGCGGGGCGACGACGGACTCGGCCGCCGCCCGTCCGAGCACGCGCTCGGTCACGCCGGCCGCGGCGCTCTCGTCACGCGCCGCGGCGAGGGCGGCGCCGTAGACGTCCGGCGCCAGCCGCATCAGCTCGGCCGTCCTGGCGAGGTGACTCATGCGCGTCACCGTATGGCCGCGCGCTCGCGCTGCCATCGCCCGGACGGCTCATCTCACATCAGCCGAAAGGTTGATCAGGGAAGTCCGCTCGCGCGGCTTCCGCCCGCGACCAGACCGCGCTCATTAAGCCCTGATTTTGCGCAGGTTTCGCGTGGCGACGGCTGCAAAGGCTGATATATCATGGCCCGCAGATGACCGAGACCGGCGGCAACGCTGCCGTGGAGACCGTCGCGCCGCCCGTGGGGGACGCACCGGCAGGCGAGCCGGTCGTCCGCGCCGAAGGCGTCTGGAAGATCTTCGGGCCGCACCCCGACAAGGTCATGGGCACGCCCGACGCCGAGCTACCGCGGTGGGAGCTGCAGCGCAGGACGGGGCACGTCGTGGCCGTTCGGGACGTCTCCATCGAGATCCAGCCCGGTGAGGTGTTCGTGGTCATGGGCCTGTCGGGCTCCGGCAAGTCCACCCTGGTCCGAACGCTGATCCGCCTGATAGAGCCGACCGCGGGCAGCATCCACATCACCGGCCAGGACGTCATGGCGGCCGACCAGTCGGAGCTGCGTGAGCTGCGCCGCCACACCGTCTCGATGGTGTTCCAGCACTTCGGGCTCCTCGCCCACCGGCGCGTGATCGACAACGTGGCGTTCGGGCTCGAGATCCAGGGGGTGCCCAAGGCCCAGCGGCTGGAGCGCGCCACCGACGTGTTGCACCTGGTCGGCCTCGAGGACTCCGCGAACCAGTTCCCGGACCAGCTCTCCGGCGGGATGCAGCAGCGCGTCGGACTGGCCCGCGCGTTTGCCGTGGACCCGAAGCTGATGCTCTACGACGAACCCTTCAGCGCGCTCGACCCTCTGATCCGGCGCGACATGCAGGACGAGGTGGTCCGCCTCCAGGCCGAGACGGGCAAGACGATGCTGTTCATCACGCACGACCTGCTCGAGGCGCTGCGGCTGGGTGACCGGATCGCGATCATGCGCGACGGCGCGATCGTCCAGCTCGGCACGCCCGAGGAGGTGGTGGGCTCGCCGGCCGACGACTACGTAGCCAACTTCGTGCGCGACGTCCCTCGCACGAACGTGCTGACCCTTCGCTGGATCATGCGGGACCCCGCGCCCGGCGAAGAGACCTCGGGTCCGGAGCTCCCCGTGACCACCACCGTGAAGGACGCGGTTGCGGTGGTGGCCGCCACAGAGGGGCCGGTGCGGGCGATGGAGAATGGCCGCTGCGTGGGGGTGGTCGACCGGGTCGCGGTCCTCCAGGCGATGGCGGTGGGGGGCGAGGACTCGGGTGGCGACGGGTAGATCGGGAGGCGGCCGGTGGCGGTAGCGAGGACCAGGGTCGCCGCCCCCACCATCGCGGCGCCCGCCCGCTGGCGCGGACGGCCGGTCCAGGTGGCCGTGATCGTGGCGGTCATGGTGGTCGCCTTCGCCGCGTTCCGCGACGAGTTTCCGTGGCCGGCCTCCCTGACGTGGGCGGAGCTGCCGGTGAAGCTCGACGACCTGCAGAACTGGCTGCTCGACCAGCGCACGGCGGCCAACCCGAACATCATCTTCGCCATCCTCGACGGCTTCAGGGCGTTCGCCGAGTGGCTCGTCAATGCGCTGAACGACTTCCTGCTCTGGCTCACCTGGGTCGGCACGATCGCCGCCTCCGTACTGATCGTCCTGCGCTTCGGCGGCTGGCGCGCGGCGCTGATCGTGGCCGGGGCATTCGCGTCGTTTGCCCTCATGGGGCTCTGGGAGGAGAGCATCCAGACGCTCGCGCTGATGCTGGCGGCGGTGTCGCTGTCGCTGATCGTCGGTGTGCCGATCGGCGTGATCGCCGGCCGCAACCAGCGCTTCCACGGCACGATCACGCCGGCGCTCGACGCCATGCAGATCGTGCCCGCCTTCGCGTATCTGATGCCGATCGTGATCCTCTTCTCGGTCGGGCCGGCGGCCGCCGTGATCTGCACGATGATCTATGCGATCCCGCCCGCCGTGCGCATCACGGCGCTTGGCATCCGGGGCGTGACCAAGGACTCCGTGGAGGCGTCGCGCGCCTTCGGCGCCACCAAGGTCCAGACGCTGGTGAAGGTGCAGCTCCCACTCGCGCGGCGCCAGCTGCTGCTGTCGGTCAACCAGACGATCATGTTCGCGCTCTCGCTGGTTGTGATCGCCGGCCTGATCGGCGGACGCGGCCTCGGCGACGTGGTCACCAACGGGCTCTACTCGAACCCGGCGCTTGCGCTGCTCGCCGGGATAGCGATTGTGATCATGGCCATTGCGCTCGATCGCGCAACGTCCGCGATCGCCGAGCACACCGATCCCACGCGGCGGCACCTCACCGACGAGCTGCGGCGCAGGGCGCGCATCGCGACGCTCGCCACCTTCGGCGCCATCGCGGCGATCGTGCTGGCCGCGCGGGCGCTAGGGGCGGACAGCATCTACCCGGACGAGTTCGAGACCTCCACCACCGTGTACACGGCCACCATCGAGGACACGCTGCTGGGCTGGATCCAGGACGTGCTCGACTACGTGCAGGATCCCAATTCGTTCCTGTTCGGCATCACCGAGCCGGTCGGGAACTTCATGCTCGAATACATGCTCGAGCCGCTCAGGGTGCTGCTCATGGAGTCGCCCTGGTTCGTGGTCCTGGCGGGCCTGACCGCGATCGCCTTCGTGCTGAGCGGCCTGCGGCCCGCCATCACCGCCTTCCTGATGCTGGCCGTGATCGGAATCATGGGCGTCTGGGAGCCGGCGATGGACACCGCGTCGCAGGTTCTCGTGGGCACGGCGCTCGCCGTTGCGTTCGGGCTGGTGATCGGGATCTGGGCGGCCGAGAGCCCGCGCGTCGAGAAGCGGCTTCGGCCGGTGCTCGACACGCTGCAGACGCTCCCGCAGCTCGTGTACATCATCCCGTTCATCTACCTGGTGCCCGTGTCCCGGATCCCGGGTGTGGTCGCGTCGGTGCTGTACGCGGTGCCGGTGGTCATCCGGCTCGTGACCTCGGGTCTGCGCAGCGTTCCACCGGCGGCGGTGGAGGCGGCATCGGCGTTCGGCGCCTCACGGATGCAGGTGCTGGCGAAGGTCAAGCTGCCACTCGCCCGCGACTCGATCATGCTCGGCGTCAACCAGGGCATCATCATGGTCCTCGCCGTAGTCGTGATCGGCGGGCTGGTGGGGTCAGGAGCGCTGGGCGACATGGTCGCGCGCGGCCTGCAGCGCAACGAGTTCGGCGAGGGGGTGGTCGCGTCGCTGGCGATCCTGGCCCTCGGCATCGCACTGGATCGGGTCACCCAGGGCCCGCGAAAGGTTCAACCACGATGAGGGGGTATCCGATGGAGGAGGGAAAGGGGCCGCGCGCCAGGTGCGTGTGGCTCGTTGGGCTGACGCTCGTGCTCGCGCTGTTCATCGCGGCGTGCGGCGAGGAGAAGGACGAGGAGCCCTCGGGCGGTGGGGGCGGCGGCCAGAGCGCCGCGGCCGGCAAGGACTGCGGCACGGTCACGATTAACGAGAACGCGTGGGCCGGCTCCACGGCAAACGTCTACATCGCCAAGGCCGTGCTCGAGGAGGATCTCGGCTGCGAGGTCGAGATCACCAAGATCACCGAGATCCCGGTGTTCCAGGCGATGGCGGACGGCAAGGTCGACGCGGTGCTCGAGGACTGGCAGCACGTCGACGAGTACAAGCAGTACATCGACGAGGCCGGCACCGTGGTCATGGGCGGTCCGCTCGGCGTGAAGGGCCACATCGGCTGGTTCATCCCGCAGTACCTGATGGACGAGCACCCCGAGTTCAAGACCTGGGAGGGCCTGAAGGGCCAGGAGGACCTGTTCAAGACTCCCGAGTCGGGCGACCAAGGGATGTTCCTGGGCGGCGACCCGAGCTATGTCCAGAAGGACAAGGAGCTGATTGAGGCGCTCGACCTCAACTTGAAGCACGTGACCGCCGGCGCAGAGCCGGCCCAGGTCGCGCGCTGGAGCCAGCTCTACAAGCAGCAGAAGCCGGTGCTCTTCTACTGGTACTCGCCGCAGTACCTGTTCGAGCAGTACGACCTGGCCGAGGTCATGCTGCCGCCGCGCACCGAGGCGAACAAGGACTGCCCGGACGACGCCAAGGCGGGCGGCGATCCCGAGCAGTACAAGTGCGAGTACGACGTCACGATCATCAACAAGCTCTTCAGCAAGGAGTTCGCCGAGAGCGGCTCGCCGGCGTACGACGTGCTGAAGGCGATGAAGCTCACGAACGAGGACCAGGACACGGTCGCCAAGGCGATCGCCGGCGACAAGGAGGACCCCGACCAGGCCGGGCAGGACTGGGTCGAGGAGAACCGCGACAAGGTGGACGCCTGGTTGCAGTAGCCGTGTGAGAGGGGGAGCAAGAGGGGCTCCGCGCGAGCGGGGCTCCTCAAGCTTGTTTTCCCGGGGCGGGTGATACTTCGGCGCCTGACGGCGACTCGCGCGAGTCGGCCAACGACCGGGAGGGAACGATGCCGCTCTATCTATCGAGGTTCAGCTACACGCCGGAGACTTGGGCCAGGCTCATCGGCAACCCCGAGGACCGTCGAAAGGCCGCTCAGTCGTACATCGAGTCGGTCGGCGGGAAGCTCCACGGGTTCTGGTACGCCTTTGGCTCACACGACGGCTACACCCTATGGGAGGCCCCCGACAACGTGTCCATGGCCGCGGTTGCGCTGGCGATTAGTAGCGGCGGTGCACTCACTTCGCTGGAAACCACAGTCCTTCTGACAGTCGACGAAACGATGGATGCCTTGCGGCAGGCCGCCCAGGTCCAGTACCAGCCGCCAGCCGCGTAGCGGTAGGCCGCTCGGCTCGGACCCGGCATGAGCAGCGCGGGCGTCCGCTTCAGCCGGACACCTGATGGGTGAAGGCGGCGGTGTGCACCCGATCCTCGTGCTTGAACTGGAAGAAGAGGCGGTAGCGGCCGCCGCTCGGGAAGGCCGCCGCGAACGGGACCGCGCCGCCGGGCGTGGCGCCGTGCCCGGCGTGCGCGCCCCCGTGCCCGGCGTGCGCGCCGCCGTGACCGCCGCCTCCGCCTCCCGGGTGCGTGTGGACGTAGGCGAGGTCCCCCTCGCGCAGCGCGACGAGGTGGCCCTTGGCGGCCAAGTAGTCCTGGAGCTCGACACTCTGCCCATCGCGAGCGACGTGGAATGAAAGGACGGGGCCTCCGGCGCCCAACGATTCGGCGAGGTGCACTGTGTACCCCGTCGCGGTCGTCGCTTGCCCGGCCGGAGCGGGCAGCGGGACCGGCTCCGCCGCGCCCTCGACCGTCACGGTCCGGGCGAGCGTCTGGTTCTGGCCCTGGTGCTTGAAGTCGGCGAACACGCGGTAGCTGCCGGGCTCCCGGAGGGTGACCGGCGTCGACCAGCTGCCGTCCGCGGACATACGCGGGTGCAGGTGTTGGAATCCCCGCAGGTCGTCGCGGACGACGATCAGATGCAAGCGCTTCGCATGCTCGACCTCGAAGTCGCGCACCGCACGGCCATCCTTCCCCACGACCTGAAAGCGAAGCTGCCCCCGCTCGCCGGGCGACAGCTGCGTGGTCGCAAGGTCAAGCGTCAAGCCGTCGACGGCGGCCCCGAGCCCACCCCCCGGGTCGGGCTGCGAACGCCGGCCCGGCTGGTCGGCGGCCTGGCCGGCGCCCGGCTTCTCGACTGGCACGCCGCCGTGCGTGGCTTCGATCGGATTCGGAGGACAGCGCCTCGGCGATCAGCACGGTCGTGCCGAAAACGGCGGCTGCCGTTGCGACGATGGCGACCAGCCGGGTCGGGAAGTTCGGGTGGTGGCCACTCTCGTGCAGCACGGCATGACCCTTCCCACGCGTGATCAGCCAGCGGTTGACCGGGAACGCCACGACGCCGGCCACCACGAGCGCGACCGAGAGGGCGCCCCAGAACAGGAGGTCGCCGACGCCGGCTTCCATCGCGCCGGGGATCGCGAGCAGGATCGCGTTGTCGACGAGCTCCATGACGGCGATGCTCAAGGTGTCGGTGGCGAGCGCGATCGGCACGACCGCGGCGAGTGCGAGGCCGGCGCGCAGCAGCGGCACGCTCGTGAGCGAGTAGCCGAACAGGAACGCGAGTGCGATGGCGAGCGCAATGGTGCCCCAGTCCGAGAACCCGAGCGCCGTCCCGATGATCATCCCGAGGACCTCGCCGATGGCGCACCCGGTGAGGCAGTGGAGGGTCGCGCTGCACGCAACAGCGTTGAGGGCCGCGCCGGATGTCGGCAGCTCGTGGTGGTCGTGATGCCGCCGGGCGGCAGCCTCCACATCTCTCTTTCGTTTACTCACCGGGACGTATTACACCTTGAATGGGGCAGCTCCTTCGGGCCGGTTGCGAAAGGGGGGTCACCCGCAGAGCGGCGTGCTCACTACTCCTGCGCCGAATAGGGGAACTCACGTCGGTCGCGCATCCAGATGAAGAGGTCGCCCTCGGGGCCTTCGGTCGCGTCGGCTACGTCGACATCCTGCCGCCGGGCTAGACCCGACCGCGGTCCCAAGCTTCCCTTAACGAGACTCAATAGTTCCGTAAGTCTGCTAAGCTCACTTCCGAGACTGATGCGTTCTGTAAGTTCCAGATGACCGGCGAGACGTCGACCACCCGACGATCGACGGGCAGGCCGCGCGAGGAGCGGGCGGATCGCGCGATCCTCGCAGCGGCGCTGCAGCTGATCGCCGAGCAAGGTGTGCGCGACCTTCGTATGGACGACGTCGCCGACCGCGCACGCGTGGGCAAGGCGACCATCTACCGCCGTTACCGCTCGAAGGACGAGCTGGTCGCGGCTGCCGTCGCGGCGCTGGTCAGCGAGATCACCGTGCCGGACGCGGGCTCCACGAGGGCCGACCTGCTCGCACTGATGCGCAGCGCGGTGGATGTCTACAGCGGTTCGGTCGAGGCGGGCGTTATGCCCAGCCTGGTCGACGTCATGAGCCGCGATGTCGAGCTCGCCCGCTTGGTCCGCGAGGGTTTCCTGGCTCAGCGCCGTGCCGCCTTGCGCGCCGTGCTCGAGCGGGGCATCGAGCGTGGGGACCTGGCCCGCGACCTCGACCTCGAACTCGCGCTGGACGTGCTCGGAGGACCGCTCTTCTACCGGCTTCTTATCACCGGCGGTCCCATTGACCGACAGCTCGCCGACGGTGTGGTCGAACTGATCCTGCGCGGCTTTGCGCCGGCCAGGCACACCCGCAAACAGTCCCGAAAGTCACGGAAAGAGGCATCACAGTGAACATTCACGCGATCCAGACCGGAACGGTCGCGCTCACAACCAGCTGGCGCGAAGGCGTCGGTCACGGCAGGCGCCGCCTCGTGAACACCCTCCTTGACCGCGAGTGGACCGAACCGCTGCCGATCTACGCCTTCGCGATCGAGCATCCCGAGGGCGTGATCGTCGTCGACACCGGCGAGACCGCGCGTGTCGCCGAGCCCGGCTACCTCCCGCGCTGGTCGCCCTTCTTTCGCTTCGCGGTACGCGAGCGGGTCGAGCCCTCGGAGGAGATCGGCCCGCAGCTCGAGCGGCTCGGCATCACGCCGCGCGACGTACGCACGGTCGTGTTGACCCACCTCCACACCGACCATGCCGGGGGACTGCCTCACTTCCCGAACAACCGGATCCTCGTCTCACGCACCGAGATGGAGTACGCGACGGGGCTGCGAGGTCGCCTGCGCGGCTATGTCAACAAGCGTTGGCCCGCCTGGTTTCGCCCGACCATGGTCGACCTGCCAGCCGGACCCGTGGGGACCATTCCCCGCCAATCTGCGGCTGACCCAGGCCGGCGACGTCACACTCGTCCCGACCCCTGGTCACAGCCCTGGCCAGGTCGCCGTGCTCGTCAACGAGGGCGACCACACCGTCTTTCTCGCCGGTGACAGCTCCTACACCCAGGACGCCATGCTGCGGGGTGCGGTAGACGGCGTCGGTCCCGACGAGGACGCCGAGCGCCTCACCCACGAGCGCATCCGCTCGTATGCGGCGGCGAGGCCCACCGTCTACCTGCCGAGCCACGATCCCGAGACCGCTATTCGCCTCGCCGAGCGGCGGCCGGTCGGGGCGGCGCGGGACAGGGCCGCCGCGTGACCACGTTCGAGACAAGCGTGCGCATCCGGCGGCCGATCGATGAGGTCTTCGACTTCGTCGCGGATCCGCTCAACCTCCGGCACTGGAACTCTGCGGTCCGGGCCGTATGGAAGACGCGCGGGCAAGAGAGCGAAGCCGGATCTACGTACTCGATGGAACGGGACCTACCGGGTGGGCGCGCCCGGAACGATCTGGAGATCTTCGCCCACGAATTGCCGGTGGCATTCGGCATCCGCACGACCTCGGGTCCCACTCCGTTCAGCTACCGGTACGGGTTCACTTCGCACGGTGGCGAAACGGTGGTCGCGCTCCATGGAGCGTTCGAACTGGACGGTCAGGCCGCCCGGCTCGGGCGAGTCGCAGGACGGGCCGTCAAGCGGGGAGTGGACGACAACCTCAGGCGGCTCAAACACATTCTCGAGACGCCCCCGCGGCCGGCCTAGCAGCCACGACCCGGGCATCTCCTGGTTCAAGGTCGCTATCGGGTTCCTGTTTCTCGTGATGGCCGCCAACCAATGGAGGAAGCGACCGAAGGGACGGCCAGGAACCCGAGACCCCGAAATGGACGGCCACCATCGACACCGCAACACCGGCGGAGGCGGCGCTGCTCGGCGCCGCGCTCTCCGGCGCGAACCCGAAGAACCTGGCGCTCACCCTCGCCGCTGCCGCATCGATCGCCGAGGCTGGGCTGGATCAAGCCGACAAGTCCGGTTGGCGAGCGCACGATAACCGCGCATAGACTGTCGCCAACGGAGGGAGAGGGTCGTCGGTGCAGGTTCCAGCCCCGTTCGAAGACGAGCGCGCTACGAGCATCGAGCATGCGCTCGAGCTGATCTCAGGCCAGATCTGCCCCTGCACGGGCTACGCAACGCTCGTCCGCTCGATTCGCCGGGCGGCCGAGCATTCGAATCAGGAGGTCTCAGGCCGATGGTCAATACCGTGATCGGTGCCTCCACGGGCTGGTGGGTGGGGCTCGTGCTCGGCATCGTCGTGATAGCCGTGGCGGCAGTCATCGTGATCGTGATCGTGAACCTGGCACGGAAGATCGCGGGCCAGGCGCGAGCCGCGGTCGAGGGCGTCGAGGTGGTGCGCGCGCAGACCGACGAGCTCGGCGGGATCGCGCGGATCAACGACTCCGGAGTCAGGATCCTGCACTCGGCGCGCGCGCTTCGAAAGGTGGCGGTCGGAAAATGAGCCTCGCGGTATCGAACAACACCCTGTGGGCGATCTCGCTCGGGATCGGCCTCGTCGCCGCTCTGGTCGTCGCGTACCTCCTGAGCGTCCTGGTCAGGAGCGTCGTCGACATCGACACGTCCATCGGCCGCCTGCTGGAGGTGGCAGGCAAGGTCGGCGGGAACTCGTCCAACATCCCCCAGCTCGAGGCGACGGCCCCGGTGCTGGGCCTGATCGTGGACGAGGCGGTGGTCCAGGATCGCTATATGAACGCCCTGACCGACGGGTACGGTGAGTCATGAGCGACACCGACCTGCTCGTGCTGCTCAGTGTGCTGCTCGCCGTGGTGGTGGTGGCCGTGCTCGCTGTGGCGTTGATCGTGATCCGCGCCCGCTTGGAGTCGGCCTCGGAGGGACT
This sequence comes from uncultured Thermoleophilaceae bacterium, assembly GCA_963733885.1. Taxonomy (GTDB): domain Bacteria; phylum Actinomycetota; class Thermoleophilia; order Solirubrobacterales; family Thermoleophilaceae; genus JACVRW01. Next base: position 275,854 of record CAVTES010000006.1, read on the forward strand.
CGCCACGCTCGCAGAGGCCCTCGAGACCGTCGAGGGCGAGCACCTGCGCCCGCTCGAGCCCGCCGTCAAGGCGATCAACGCCAAGTTCGACGTCATCGTGGGCGCGTTCCCGGGCATCGCCGCCAAGGCAGCGGTGGTCGCCGAGAGGAGGCCGCGATGACCCTGTGGTGGATCGGCAACGCGCTCCTGCTCCTCGCGGTCCTGCCGGTCGTCGTGTATCTCCTGAAGGGTGTGCTCGACGCCGCCCGCAGCATCGTGCCGAGCGTCCGGAAGATCGCCGATGCAGCGAACGCCGGGTCGAACGACCTCGACGCGGTTCCGCTGCTGCTCACGACGCAGGACCAGGTCAGGCAAACGGTCGAGGTGGTCGCGAACTACGGCGGCTCGCTCGACGTAATAGTCGATGACGCGAGCTGAGGAGGAGGAACCGTGCCGGCAGCAGGCGTAGTCACCATCATCGCGGTCGTGCTGATCGTGCTCGCGCTCGTCTACTACCTCGTCTCCACGATCGTCGCGCTCAGGCAGATCACCGCCGGCCTCGACGAGGCCATCGCGGGCGTCGGGGGGATCATCGAGAAGAGCGCCCCGGTGGAAGGGGTCGTGAATGACATCAACGGGAACCTCGACGCGGGCGTTGACCTGCTCGAGGGCCTGCTCGTCAAGAAGGCCGGGCTCGTGGACGCCGTGGGCCTGGTCGAGGGGCTTTATCCGGGAGCCGCCGCGGAGGGGCTTCGGAACTTCCCCGACAGCAAGAACGTCACGCCGCCGCGGATCGCGGAGGTGTACACGAAGGGAACGCTCACGCTCGCCCGGCTCGGCCGGGAGGCGCCGATCGCCGCCGCCAGCCCCAACGGGCCGGTGCTTCGGAACGTGGAGGGCGGCAGCCTCGACGCGCGCTCCCTCTATCCCGAGACCCGCCAGTCGCGACCCCAGAGGCTGCCTCGCTCGCCGGTCATAGGCACCGGTGCACCGGTGCAGTACCCCCCAAGCGAGCAGCGCGGCGGGACGACGCCGGACGAAGGCGAGATCCGCGAGAAGGGCCCGTGGGCCGAGACCGCCGCCGAGGGCATCGTGCCCGGCGAGCTCGGAGGATCCGACGCGCCGCGCGAGATGCTGGCGGAGGATCCGCAGCTCGGCAGCCCGGTGCTGGGACAAACGACCGGATCGGACGAGCCGGCGACCGAGAGCGGCATCGACCCGAGTACCGGCGACGAGGCCGACGCGACCTCCGATGCCGGCCCAGAGCAGCCGGAGGGAGCGGAACCCGACCTGAAGGACGCGGCGGCCGCGCCTCGCCAGGTCGACGCCAACTCGGCTGACACCAAGAACGACTCGAACGCGTAACGACAGGAGAGACCTCGTGCAGACCCCCGCGCCCTTCGCCTACGAGCGTGCCACCAGCGTCGACGGCGCCATCGAGGCGCTCCTGCGGCTCGGCTCCGAGGCGCGGCTCATCGCCGGCGGGCACAGCCTCCTGCCGATGATGAAGCTCCGCCTCGCGAATCCCGAGCACCTGATCGACATCAACGACCTCCACGAGCTGTCCTATATCCGCGAGGAGGGCGACGAGCTCCGGATCGGGGCGCTGACACGCCACGTGGAGCTGCTCAAGTCCGAACTGCTCGCCGAGCGCTTCCCCGTCTTCCGCGACGCCGAGCAGGTGATCGCCGACCCGGTGGTGCGCAACCGCGGCTCGATCGGCGGCTCGCTCTGCCAGGCCGACGCCGCGGAGGACCTGTCCGCGGTCTGCTCGGCGCTGAAGGGAAGCGCCGTGATCCGCGGTAGCGGCGGCGAGCGGGTCGTCTCGCTGGACGAGTTCTACATCGGCCCGTTCATGACCGCGGTGGGCGAGGGCGAGATGCTGACCGAGGTGCGGCTGCCGCTGCGCCGCGGGGCCGGCAGCGCCCACGAGAAGGTCGAGCGGCGGGCCGGTGACTGGGCGGTCGCCGCGGCGTCGGCCGCCGTGTGGGTCGAGGGCGGCACGATCGCCGACGCCGGCGTGGCGCTCAGCGCGGTGGGACCGACCACCGTCCACGTGACGCGCGCGGACGAGGTCCTGCGCGGCAAGGCGCCGTCGGAGGGGCTCTTCGAGCAGGCGGGCGAGATCGCGTCGGAGGATTGCGCCCCGGTGCCGGACGGCCGGGGGCCTGTCGACTACAAGCGCCACCTCGCGGGCGTGCTCGTAAAACGCGCCCTTCGCCGCGCCGCGGCCCGTGCGCTGCACCAGGAGGCCTGACCCATGCAGGTGACGATCACGATCAACGGCGAGGCGGTCTCGCGAGAAGTGGAGGCGCGCCAGCTGCTCGTGCACTTCATCCGGGACACGCCCGGGCTGACCGGCACCCATTGGGGCTGCGACACCTCCAACTGCGGGGCCTGCGTCGTCTTGATGGACGGCCAGCCGGTCAAGTCGTGCACCGCCCTCGCGGCGATGTGCGAGGGCCACGAGATCCGGACCGTCGAGTCGCTCGAGGTGAACGGGCAACTCGATCCGGTACAGCAGGGCTTCCACGAGAAGCACGCGCTCCAGTGCGGCTTCTGCACACCGGGAATGCTCATGACCGGCCGGGCGCTGCTGGACGAGAACCCGAACCCCACCGAGCTCGAGATCCGGACGGCGATCTCGGGCGCCATCTGCCGTTGCACCGGCTACAAGAACATCGTCGCCGCGATCCAGTGGGCGGCCGAGCACGAAGCCGCCACGAGACAGGAGGCGTGAGGATGGCAACAGTCGAGAACCTCCCGAGCGCGACGACCGAGCGGCCGATCGGCTTCGGGCGCCTGAAGCGCAAGGAGGACGAGCGCTTCATCCGCGGCAAGGGGAACTACCTGGACGACGTCCGCCTGCCGGGCATGGTGCACGGCGCGCTCCTGCGCAGTCCGTACGCGCACGCGCGGATCCTCTCGATCGACACATCCAGGGCCCTCGCCCACCCCGGCGTGGCGGCGGTGGTGACCGCGAAGGACCTGGAGACGCTCGGGCTGGCGTGGATGCCCACGATCTCCTACGACACCCAGGCGGTGCTCGCGGGAGACAAGGTCCGCTTCCAGGGCCAGGAGGTCGCGTTCGTGGTCGCGACCGACCCGTACATTGCGCGCGATGCGCTTCAGCTGATCGATGTCGAGTACGAGCCCCTGCCCGCGATCGTGAACGCGCGCAAGGCGCTCGACCCGGACGCCCCGCTGATCCGCGACGACAAGACGGGCCAGACCGACAACCTCGCCAGCCCGACCTGGGAGGCGGGCGACGAGGAGGCCACCGACCGCGCGTTCGCGGAGGCCGACACGGTCGTCACGCGGGACATCATCTACCCGCGCTGCCACCCGGCGCCGCTCGAGACGTGCGGCATGATCGCCGACTTCAACCCCGAGACGGGCCAGCTCGACATCTACAACGGAAACCAAGCGCCGCACGCCCACCGGACCGTGTACGCGCAGGTGGCCGGGCTCGCCGAGCACATGATCCGCATCCAGACGGGCGACATCGGCGGCGGGTTCGGCAACAAGGTGCCCGTGTATCCGGGCTACGTGTGCGCGATCGCCGGCTCGATCGTCGCGGGCGTGCCGGTCAAGTGGATCGAGGACCGCTCGGAGAACCTCATGTCGACCGGGTTCGCTCGCGACTACGTCATGCACGCCGAGATGTGCTCCAAGGAGGGCAAGATCACCGGCCTGCGGGTGGACGTGATCGCCGACCACGGCGCGTTCGACAGCACGGCGCAGCCGACGAAGTTCCCGGCCGGGTTCTTCCACATCGTCTGCGGCTCCTACGACCTCCAGGCCTCGCACGTGAAGGTCAAGGCGGTGTACACGAACAAGGCGCCCGGCGGCGTCGCCTACCGCTGCTCATTCCGGATCACCGAGGCCGTGTACCTCGTCGAGCGGATGGTGGACGCCCTCGCCCTCGAGATGGAGGCCGACCCGATCGATCTGCGCATGCGGAGCTTCATCGAGCCCGGCCAGTTCCCCTACGAGACGACGACCGGGTGGACGTACGACTCGGGCAACTATGCCGAGACGATGAAGGTCGCGATGGACATCGCGGGCTACGACGACCTGCGCCGCGAGCAAGCGGAGAAGCGCGCGCGCGGCGAGCTGATGGGGATCGGCGTGTCGTTCTTCACCGAGGGCGTCGGCGCCGGGCCGCGCAAGCACATGGACATCCTCGGCCTGTCGATGAACGACGGAGCCGACCTGCGCGTGCACCCGTCCGGCAAGGCGGTGGTCAGCCTCAGCGCCCAGACCCAGGGCCAGGGCCACGAGACCACGTTCGCCCAGATCGTCGCCGAAGAGCTCGGGATCCCGCCCGAGGACGTGCAGGTGCGCCACGGCGACACCGACAAGTCGCCGTACGGGCTCGGCACCTACGGCAGCCGCTCGACTCCCGTGTCGGGCGGGGCGGTGGCAGTCGTCTCGCGCAAGGTACGGGACAAGGCACGGATGATCGCGGCGACGATGCTCGAGACGAGACCCGAGGACCTCGCCTGGGAGAAGGGGCGCTGGTACGTGAAGGGCGATCCGGAGAAGGGCGCGCCGATTGGGGAGATCGCCGTGCGCGCCTACAGCGGCGAGGCGATGCCGGATGGCATGGAGGGCGGCCTCGACGCGCAGGTGATCTACGACCCGCCCAACCTCACCTACCCCTACGGCGCCTACATCGCCGTGGTGGACGTGGATCCGGAGACCGCGGAGGTCAAGGTGCGGCGGTTCATCGCCGTCGACGACTGCGGCGTGCGCATCAACCCGATGATCGTGGACGGGCAGATCCACGGCGGGCTCGCGGAGGGCATCGGCATCGCGCTCATGGAGGTGCTCACCTTCGACGAGGAGGGCAACTGCCTCAACGGGTCCTTCATGGACTACCTGATCCCAACTGCCCTCGAGTGCCCGGACTTCGAGCTCGGCGAGACGGTCACGCCCTGCCCGCACCATCCGCTGGGCGCGAAGGGCGTGGGCGAGTCCCCGAACGTCGGTTCGCCCCCGGCTATCGTCAACGCCGTGATCGACGCGCTCCACGAGACGCACGGCGTCACGCACATCGACATGCCCTGCACGCCGGCCCGCGTCTGGGCCGCGATGCAGGGTCGTCCCGAGCCGCCGCAGTGATCGGGGAAGCGCTCACCCGCAGGGCTCAGGAGCTCCGAGCGGAGGGCTCGCCCTTCGTGGTGGCCACCGTGGTGCGGGCGCGACGGCCGGCGAGCGTCGAGCCGGGAACGGCCGGGCTGGTGCTGGAGGACGGGACGATCGAGGGGTTCATCGGCGGCGTCTGCGCCCAGCACAGCGTGCGCCTCTACTCCCTGATGACGATCGAGAGCGGGGCGCCGCTCCTGCTCCGGATCGATCCGGACGCGCCCGAGGAGCCCGTTTCCGACGAGGGCGCGGTCACCGTCCGCAACACCTGCTTGTCGGGTGGCGCGATCGAGGTCTTCCTGGAGCCGGTGCTGCCCGCGCCCCGCGTGCTCGTGGCCGGCAACTCGCCGGTCGCGGCGGCGCTCCGGACCATCGGGTCCGAGGTCGGGCTCGACGTGGTCGCGGCGCAGGACGTACAGGACGCCGTCCTCACTCCGGCGCCCGCCGACCTTGCCCTCGTGGTGGCCTCCCACGGGCAGGACGAGATCGCGATCCTGCGCGCGGGCCTGGAGGCCGGAGTTCGCTACGTGGGGCTCGTGGCCAGCCCGAAGCGCGGCTCCGCGGTGATCGAGGAGCTGCGTGCCGAGGGCGTTCCCGAGGAGCTGCTCGGCCGGCTCGAGACCCCGGCGGGGATCGACATCGGCGCGCGCACGCCCCCCGAGGTCGCGCTCACGATCGTCGCGCGGATCGTCGCGGTGCGCCGGGCCGCGCCGAGTGCCGCTTCGGACACGGCCGTGGACCCAATCTGCGCAATGACCGTGGCGGTGGCCGCCGACACGCCCTCCCTCGAGCACGACGGGGGCACCGTCTACTTTTGCTCCCCGGGGTGCAGACGACAGTTCGAGGAGCGGCGTGAGCCCGCGCGAAGTGACGGGTGAGGCGGCGGGCGAGATCCGCCACCTCGTTCCCGACGTAGAGACCCTGGCCCAGCGGCTCGCGAGCGTGGACTACCTCGTGGACGAGGGCCTGGCCACGTCGATGTACCTAAGCCTCCGCCTGCCCCAGCCGCTTTTGCTCGAGGGCGAGGCGGGCGTCGGCAAGACGGAGGCAGGCAAGTCGCTGGCGGCCGTCCTCGACACGCCGCTGATCCGCCTGCAGTGCTACGACGGGATCGACGCGGCGGAGGCGCTGTACGAGTGGAACTACCCGCGCCAGCTGCTGAGCATCCGGCTGGCCGACACGAGCGCAACGAAGCTGACCGAGGAGGACCTGTTCGGTCCCGACTACCTCATCCGCCGTCCCCTTCTGCGCGCGCTCGAGCACCCGGGGCCGCGCCCGGCCGTGCTGCTCGTCGACGAGATCGATCGCGCCGACGACGACTTCGAGGCCTTCCTGCTCGAGCTGCTCGCGGACGCCGCGGTCACGATCCCCGAGATCGGGACCATCCGCGCCACGCACCCGCCGGTGATCGTGCTGACATCGAACCGCACGCGCGACCTCCACGACGCGGTCAAGCGCCGCTGCCTCTACCAGTGGATCGACTATCCGAGCCCGCAGCGCGAGGTGGAGATCGTGCGCCGCCGCGTGAAGGGCGCGTCGGAGACGCTCGCCGTTCAGGTGGCGGCCGCGGTGGCGCGGATACGCGACAGCGACGTCCAGAAGCCGCCCGGCGTCGCCGAGGCCATCGATTGGGTGGCGGCGCTCGACCTGCTCGGCGTGGAGCAGCTCGACGAGGAGGCCGTGGAGCGAACGCTCGGCACGGTGCTGAAGTACAGCGAGGACCAGGAGGTGGTCCGCACGGCGGGGTTGGAGCGCCTCGTGGCGCCATGATCGTGCGCACGATCTATTTGGACCTGCCGCGCACGGCCGCCGCCTTCACCCGGCGGCTGCATGACGCGGGGCTTCCCATGACGTCCGAGCGAGCCGCGCGCCTCGCGGAGGCGCTGGCTCTGGTGAAGCCCATCTCTACGACGCGGCTCTACTGGACGGCCCGCGCGGTCCTGATCTCGGATCAAGCACAGGTGAAGACCTTCGACGCCGTCTTCTTCCATGTGTTCGGCTCTCGGAAGCTTCAAACCGAGCTCGAACCCGAGGACGTCGAGGCCACCCGCGCCGCTGAGCCGAGCCCGGCAACCGAGAGCCCGGGCGAGCAGGGTGTCGGCGGGGTCGACTTCTCGACAGCCTCCTCGAGCGGCGGGGACGCTACGCGGGAGGTTCCTGTCCCGATGGCCGCAAGCGACGAGGAGGTCCTGCGCGGCAAGCGCTTCGACGCCCTCACCCCCGACGAGCTCGCGCAGCTGTACCGGCTGATGGGCCGCCTCGAGGTCGCGACCCCCACGCGCCGCACCCGCCGTGCGGAGCGCGATCGGCGGGGCGAGCGCATGGACATGCGACGCACGCTCAGGGGGAGCATGCGCACCGCCGGCGACCCCATCCGCCTGGCGCGGCGGCGCCGGCGCGTCGTTCGCCGTCGGATGGTGATGCTGTGCGACATCTCGGGCTCGATGGAGCCCTACGCGCGCGCGTACCTGCAGTTCCTCACCTGCGCCGCCGGCAGCGGGCCGAACGCCGAGACCTTCGTGTTCGCCACGCGCCTGACCCGCCTGACCCGCGCGCTGCGCTCCCGCAGCCCGGAGCGGGCCATCCAACGCGCCGCGGCGGCCGCGCCGGACTGGTCGAGCGGGACCCGGATCGGCGATGCGCTGAAGGCCTTCAACGACCGCCACGGCAGGCGGGGCATGGCTCGCGGCGCCGTGGTGGTGATCCTGTCCGACGGCTGGGAGCGCGGCGACCCCGCCCTGGTGGCGCGCGAGATGGAGCGGCTGTCACGTCTGGCCTACCGGATCGTGTGGGTGAACCCGCGCTCGGGAGCGAGCGGGTTCTCGCCGAGGGCCGGCGGGATGGCGGCGGCGCTGCCGCACTGCGACGCGCTCGTGAGCGGCCACAGCCTGGAGGCACTCGACGAGGTGGTGCAGGCGATCGGCGCCGATCTCACGACACCCACCCCGGAGCTCGAGCCCGAGCCCGAGGAGGAGCCGTGGGCGAGCGCCACACCGGTCCAGGGCAGCTCCGTAGCGATGCCGAGCGGATATGGGCCGAGCAGGGGAAGGACGACGCCCGGCTGGGGGCCCGATGCAAGCGAGTGAGCGGCAGGGGAAGATGACGTGCATCTACCCGGGCTGCGAGCGCCCGGCGGTGCCCCCGCACCCGCTCGGCGGGCCGCAACCGAGCTTCTGCGACCTGGAGGAGCACAACGCGCTGACCGCCCACCAAGAGCGCCGGCGCCTGGAGCGAGAGGGGACGAAGCGTGGCTGACGAGGCATATCGAGCGGTCTTCCTGCGCGTGCACCCGACGGGGAAGATGGTGCTCAGCCTGACCACGGAGCCCGACGGCAAAGAGGGCCGCTACGCACAGCTGGTCGCCGAGGAGCTCGGCGTCCCACCCCTCGACGTGAAGGTCGTGCCCGCGGACACCAACCGGTTCGGGGAGGGCCACGGCTTCAACACCAGCCCGTCCGACGGAACCCAGGCCGCGATCGCGAGCGCCACCGGCAAGATTCGCGACAAGGCGCAGCTTCTGGCCGGCGTGGCGCTGGAGACGGAGCCGGACGGCCTCGCGTGGGAGAACGGCGCCTTCGTCGCCGGTGGGGACGCCGGGCGGGCGCAAACGATCGCGGAGATCGCCCTCTATGCGCACGGTTCCGGCGCCCTGCCGCAGGGGGTGGAGGGCGGGCTCGACGCGCAGACCGTCTACAGGGACTAGTGGTCGATCAGCTCGCCGGGAGTCCGGCGTCGATCGCGATCTCCACCTCGTCGGCGACCTTGAGCGTGCCGAACAGCGCGGTGTACGGCTTCATTCCCCAGTCCGTCTGCGCGACGGTGGCGGTGCCGGTGAGGCGGCCGTTCGCGGCGGTCAGCTCGAAGCTGACCGGATGCCGCGTGCCGGCCAGTTCGAGCTCGCCGGTCACCCGCCCGGGCGCACCGTCCTGTGTCAGCTCGACCGTGTTCGACCGGAACTCGATCGGCGTGCCCTTGAGGACCTCGTCGTCGATCGTCTTCGCGATTCCCGCCCTGTCATCGTCGTCCAACGCCATCACGCCGCCCGTGCCCTCGAGTACGCGCAGCGACGAGGCATCCGCCGTGAGGGTGGCCGCCGGAACCTCGCCGAGGTCGAGCGTGGCCGACCAGGACGTGACCTCAATGAGCAGGTCGTGCCCGGCCTTGGACGCCGCACCCACCCGCCTCGTCCTCACGGTGAGCCTCGCGTTCTCGGGCCCGAACGTGTGCACGAGCGCAACCCTAGACACAAGGAGAGACCCACATGGTTGAGCTCGACCACTCCTTCTCGAACGCAAAGCCGATCGAGGAGACGTGGGAGGCGATACTCGATCTCGAGCGGCTGATCCCCTGCGTGGAGGGAGGACGCGTCATCGACCGCACCGCTCCGGACGCGGCCAGGGCCGAGATCAAGGTCAAGATGGGGGCGATGTCGATGACGTTCACGGGAACCGTCACCGTCATCGAGCAGGACGACGCCGAGCACCGCGCCGTGATGCAGGTGAAGTCGAAGGAGGCGGGCGGGCAGGGCCACGCCAACGCGGACGTCACGTTTGCCCTCTCGGACGGCGGCGGGTCGATCCACACCGCGGCGCAGATCACCGGCAAGGCGGCGTCGATGGGCGAGGGCGTGGTGGTCAGCGTGCTCGATGCGCTGATCAAGGACTTCAGCGGGAAGCTTGCGAACATCTGAGGGCCCATGCCGCGCAGGACGATGCGAGAGGTACGTGAGGGCGAGGTTCCATACGACGGCGGGACCGCCGTGCAGGACGACCCCGACCGCCCGGTCTTCCGCGGCAACGGAGCCGACGACTACGTCTGCGCGGAGTGCGGCAACCTGCTCGCGGCAGGAATGGACGCCGGCTACATGACGAAGCGGGTTCGCATCCGCTGCGGCCGCTGCCGCACGGTGAACGTGTCCGCCGAGGTGCCGGTGGAGATGAGCCGGCGGGCGCGGCAGTGACCGCTCCCCGCTCCGTGGTCACCGGGCTCGTTCTGGCGGCGGGCGGGTCGCAGCGCCTTGGCCGGCCCAAGCAGCTCCTGCCGTACGGCTCGGCGACGCTGCTGGACCACGTGCTCGACACGGCGCGGGCGTGCCGGTTCGACCAACTGCTGTGCGTCATCGGGGGCGCTGCCGACGACGTGCGCGCCGGCGTGTCGCTCGAAGGCGTTGACGTGGTCGTGAATCCGGGGTTCGGGGACGGCTGCTCGTCCTCGATCGGGGCGGCGCTGGGAGCCGTGGATGCACGAACCGAGGTGCTCGTGCTCATGCTGGGCGACCAGCCCGGGGTGAGCGCCGCGGCCGTCGAGAAACTGCTCGCGGGCCGCGGCCAGGCGCCCATCGCCGCGTGTGGCTACACCGACGGCCGCGGGCATCCGCTCGCGTTCTCCCGCGACCTGTTCGGCGAGCTGGGGGCGCTACACGGCGACAAGGGCGTGTGGAAGCTGCTCGATCGCCACGCCGGCGAGGCGGTCGACGTTCCCATGAACGGCCCCGTACCGCTAGACGTCGACACGTGGGATGACTACGAGGCCGTGCTCCGGGAGGCCGGGGGCTCAGCACGCGCCGCGCCCGCCTGAGCAAGTGTCCCAAGTAGCTGTTCCATACGAACAGCTAGGTCGGACACTTGAAGGCTCGGTGATCGGTCAGCCGGGCGAAGGCGCCAGCCCCGTGACGATCCACGTGGAGGCGGGCGCCCGTAGGCCGTCCTCGACGACGAAGTCGGAGAGGCCTTCGCGCAGCGCGTCGTGAACCTCGCCGTGCAGGTGCGCCGCCCGGTCGCCGAGGAGCCGCAGGATCTCGCCCGCCGGCCCCAGCGCCATCACCAGGTCGATGGCCTCCTCCACGTCGTGCCCGATCAGAATCGGGATGTCGCAGCGGTGCAGCGCGATCTCGGTGTACCCGGCCTGGACGAGGATCTCGGTCGTCGTGTCGGCGTCCGCCATCGAGAACGGACCCGGACCGCAGGTCGGTTCGTCGTACTCCTTTGGGCGGCTGACGATCTGCTCGACGATCGTCTGCGCGCGGTAGAGCCAGTCGTTGTCGATCCGTCGGCGCCAGACGACCATGACGAGCCTGCCGCCGGGCCTGAGCGCAGTGCGCACGTTGCGCAGCGCCGCCACCGGGCTGGTGAAGAACATCGTCCCGAAGCGGGAGAAGGCGAGGTCGAAGGTCTCCTCGAATGGCGTCACCTGCACGTCGGCCACCATGAACCGGGCGTTCGACACGCCCGCCTGCGCCGCTTCGCCGCGGGCGGTCTCGATGAAGTTGGCCGCGGCGTCCACGCCCAGGGCCTCCCCGGTCGGCCCGACGAGGCCGGCGATGCGCCGGGTCGTATCGCCGAACCCGCAGCCGATGTCGAGGGCCCGCTGCCCGCTATTCAGCGGAAACAGCCGCAGCGCCTCTTCTCCGTGCGCGGCGAGGCCGCTCGTCAGGATCTCGCGAAAGCGGACGAACCGGTCGAACAGGGGGCCGTCCCAGGCATGTATCGCCTCGGCGTTCGGCTCGGGGCCCCATCGGGTCTGGGAGGAGCTCATTGTCTTGGTGCCTCCTTGCTCGACTCCGAGACAGACGATAGGGGTCAGTTGTCGAGGACTGTGAGATCGAGGTCACGAAGGCGCTCGGGGTCGGCCAGCGCGTGGACCTCCGCGATCTTCCCGCCGCGGACCGTGAAGCCCAGCCGTACACGAGGGCGGCCGCACGCACGGGGAGAGTCGCGCGTAGGTCATCGCCCGCCCGGCCACCGCCCGCGCGCCGTGCACCACGGAGACGTCCGGCGCAGGGCGCCGCCGTGCAAGTTCGAGTTTCTCGCCGATTCCACGGGATAATCCGACACGCACCCAACTCGGAGGTGGCCAATGGCCGAAGAGATCCAGATCGGCGGGACTGGCTCGACCGCGAAGATCAGGAATCCGCTCGGGGTCGTCGGACTCAGCATCATCACCATCGGCATCTACTACGTCTTCTGGTGGTACTTCATCAACCGCGAGATGCGCGACCTCGGCAGGGCCCGCAACACCGATCTTGGCCAGAACCCGACCAACTCGGTGCTCGCCATCACGTTGGGCGCGCTGATCATCGTCCCGGCGATCGTGACTCTGTGGACCACGAGCGGCCGCATCGAGAGCAGCCAGGAGGCCGTGGGCATCGACCGGCGCGCGAGCGGGCCGATCATCTTCATCCTGCTCCTGCTGATCGGGCCGGTGGGCCTCTGGTACGCCCAGAGCGAGCTCAACAAGGTCTGGGAAGCGGACCGCTCCGGAGCCGGCGGCGCCCTGCCGCAGCCGGAGGCGGCCGGAGAGCCCGCGGGCACACCGCCCCCGCCCCCGCCGCCGCCCGCCCCCGAGGCGCCGGCTCGGGGGGCGGAAGCGCCCGCACAGGGCCCGGAGGCGCCCCAGGGCCCGCAGGCCCCGAGCCAGCCTCAGTAGGCCAGCCGCGCGCCCAGCGCGACCAGCACGGCGCCGACCGTTCCGTTCACGGCCATCGAGCTTCCGCGCCGCTGGAGCGTGCGGCTCATGCGAGCCGCGAGGTACGCGTACGCCGTGAACCAGCCGAAGGCCATCGAGCCCATGGCGAGGACCATGGCCGGTGGAAGCAGCGCGCTGCTGTCGGCGGTCACGAACTGCGGCACCAGGGCGGTCCAGAACAGGCCGACCTTCACGTTCAGCAGGTCGCTCACGAGGCCGCGGCGGAACGCCGCCCGCGAGGAGAGTGCCCGCTCGCTCCGCCCGTCCTCGGCGAGGCGTTCGCCGCGCGCTGCCGCAAGCAGCGCTTGGACGCCCAGGACCACGAGGTAGGCCGCCCCGGCGAGCTTCAGCATCGCGAATGCCGAACCAGACGCCGCAAGGAGGGCTGAGATGCCGAGCACCGAGGCCGAGCCCCAAACCAAGTTCCCCGCGGCCGACCCGGCGGCCGCCCACGTGCCGGCCCGCCGCCCGTCCGCGAGGGCTGTGCGCAGCACGACGAACGTGTCGGGCCCGGGGACCACCACGGCGACGACGGCGACGGCGAGAAAGCTGAAGAACGGTTCCATGGGAAGCATCCTGCTCCTCCGCATGTTGTAGATCAAGCGATCGTTCCTGCGCCGTACCGTGCAGTTATGCTTACACGATGCTCGACCCTCGCCGGCTCGAGGTGCTGCGCGAGTTCGCCGCCCAGGGAACCGTCGCGCGGGCGGCCGCGGCGCTTGCGTTCACGCCCTCGGCGGTGTCGCAACAGCTCGCGCAGCTCCAGCGCGAGGCCGGCGTCGAGCTGTTCCGCAAGGTCGGGCGCCGCCTCGAGCTGACCGATGCGGGCCGGATGCTGGTGTCGCGCGCGGATGGGCTGCTCGCCCACGTCGAGGGGATCGAGGCCGAGCTCGCCGCGTTCTCCGGCCGGTTGCGCGGCACAGTCCGGGTGGGCGCCTTCCAGACGGCCGCGCAAACCGTCGTGCTTCCGGCGTTCGACCGGCTGGCGGACGTCCACTCGGAGCTCCGCGTGGAGCTGCGCGAGCTCGAGGCCGAGGAGTCCCTGCCGCTGCTCACCGGCGGGGGGCTCGAGGTGGCGATCGCCGAGGAGTACGAGCACGCCCCGCGGCCACGGCTCCCCCAGCTCCACCGCGAGTACCTCCCGGACGACGAGATGGTTCTCGCGCTGCCCCGTGGCCATGAGGCGCTCGAGGGGGGCGGCCCGCTCCGGCTGGCCTCGCTGCGCGAGCACGCCTGGGCCTCGGCGCGGTCCGGCACGGCCTATGCCGACATGTGCGACCGGGTCTGCCGCTCACTCGGCGGCTTCGAGCCGGACATCCGGCACCGCGCCTACGACATGGGGCTGCTGCTCGACCTGGTGGCACGCGGCTACGCGGCGATCGTCCCGGCCCTGGGACAGCCGGAACGCGACCCCCGGGTGGAGGCGCGCCGGATTGCGGGTGACACCGTGAGCCGCGCGATATTCGTGGCCGTCAGGGCAAGTGACCGCGCCCGCCCCTCCACGGCGGCGGTGGTCGAGGCGCTCAGGCGAACGCGGGCATGACGCGGTCGGCCACCAGCTTCAGCTGCCCGCGGATATCGGGCACGTTCTCCACGTCCTCGTTCGTGAAGAACTTGACCAGGTGAGGGTCGGAGAGCGTGAGGATCATGTGGTTCACGCCGGCCGGCTCGATGTCGGAGCGGATCTTCTCGACGACCTCCTCCGGCGTTCCGGCCAGCGACAGCTTCTCCACGTAGTCGGGCGTGAACGCCTCGTACGCGCCCTTGATGTCGCCGGCGCCGAGCGCGTCGACGACCGGCTGAAGATCCGCGGCGTCGATCCCGTGCCGCGCGAGCTGCTCCGCCGGCATCGACGAGATGTAGAACGCCACGAGGAGCCGCGCGGCGTGTTTGGCGGCGGCGGAGTCGTCTGACACGACCGTGACCACCCAGGCGCCCACGTCGAGGTCGTCGAACGAGCGCCCGGCTTTCTCCGCGCCCTCTCGCATGTTGTCGACCTGGTAGTCGTAGGCCTCGCGCGAGTACGCCAGCGCCTGGTGCAGGCCGTCGGCCATTTCGCCGGCGGTGCGGAAGGAGCGCGGCCCCTTCATCCCGCCCATCAGCAGCGGGATCCGCTCCTGCACCGGCCGGGCGGCGGTGAACAGGCCGGTGTACTTGAAGAAGTCGCCCTCGAAGTCGATCTTGCCCTCGTCGAGAAACGTGCGCATCACGTGGAGCGCCTCGCGCAGGCGCGAGAGAGGCTTCTGGTGCTCCCAGTCGAGGTGGTACTGCGCCATCAGGCCGAAGTTGCCGGTGGAGACCACGCACTCCGTGCGTCCGCCGGTGATCTCGTCGAGCGTCGCAAGCTGCTGGCAGATCAGCGTCGGCTCGCGCAGGAAGACGTGCGTCACATTTGGGCCGAAGCGGATGTTCTGCGTCTTGTCCGCGGCGGCGGCGAACAGCGTCCAGAGGTCCTTGTGCCAGGTCTCGTCGACCGCGTAGCAGGCGTGGTAGCCGAGCTCGTCGGCGGTCTTGATCATCTCGAGCGAGTCCGACAGCGGGTAGTCCGGCAGCATGCAGTAGCTGAACTTCATCCGGCCTCCTCTTCCTCCGGCATGGTCTCCGACGGCAGCCCGGCAACGAGCACGTCGTCGGCGAAGTGGTCGTGCATCCAGCTCAGGTGGTCCCAGCGCGCGGCCACGATGCGGTGGGTGTCCCAGGCCGGCAGGTCCTGCTGCGGGAAGGTCTGCATCTTCTCCGGATCGACCTCGTAGACGTGCTCGAAGCGCTCGACGACGTCATCCGTGACGCGCCGCGGCTCCGGCGGCTTCTGGTCGCCGAGCCGGAAGATGCTCACTTATAGGCCTCGTCGAGCATCTGCTTGCCGGGATTCATGATGTTGTTCGGGTCCAGCGCGCGCTTGATGCGCTTCACCACCGGCCACGCGCTGCCCATCTCGGTCGGCACGAGCTCGGCGTCGCCCTCCCGCGTGGCGCCGTGGCAGGCCGTGATCGAGCCGCCGTGCTTGAGCGCCACCTCGGCGATCTCACGCTTGCACGCCACCCAGCCGGCCCAGTTCTCGTCGTTCAGCTCCTGCTCCCAGATCCCCACGTCGATCTCCACCAGGTAGTCCGCCCAGGGCTTGTAGGCGCCGTTCGTGTAACAGAACATGCCCCAGTCGTCGAAGATGCCGTACTGCTGGATGTACCGCTCGACGATGGCGTGCCACTCCTCGCGCACCTTCGGCAGGACGGAGTAGTTGAGCGCCGCGTCCTCGCAGTGCCAGGACATCGGCACGACCTGCCCCTCCCTGGTGCGGCCGTGCAGCGGGGTCGCGTAGCGGTCGTGGCGCGAGGCCCAGTCGCCCTCGGAGATCTCGTCGCCGAGGTACTTGCCGCCGTCGGCCCGGCCCAGCTCCATGACGATCTTCGAGGCCGGCTCCACCTCCGCCCGCCTGCCGTACATCGCCACCGCCACCACGGCCTGGACCCAGGGCGGCTGGGGGATGTAGGCCTCGTCGTCGCGGCGCAGATAGCGCAGCTTCCACTCGTCGAAGAGCACCACGCCGGCCAGCGTGGCCAGGCCCGAGCGGGTCAGCGCGCCGGTCGTCCGGTGGGCCTTCATGTAGTCGTCGAAGGCGAAGAAGGCCGCGAACTCGAGCTCGGGGCGCGGCACCAGCTCGAGCGTCGCCTCAGTCGTGATGCCGAGCGTGCCCTGGTGGCCGGTGAACAGCTGCTTCAGCGTCAGGCCGGTGGACGACTTTCGCAGCTTGCGCCCGCCGCCATCGCCGATCTCCGCGATCTCGCCGGTCGGCAGCACCACCTGCATCGAGATCACGAGGTCGCGTGTGTGGCCGAAGCGGGACCCGAGCAGCGACCAGCCGCCCGTGCCGATCCGGCCGCCGACCAGCGAGCACGGATACGAGGCGGGGTCGTCGGGATAGAACACGCCGTGCGGCCGCAGCTCCTCGTTCAGCTTGAGCATGTTGATGCCGGGCCCGACCGTGACCGTGCGGTCCTCGAGATCGACCTCGTGGATCTTGTTCATCAGCTTCACGTCCACGCAGATGCCACCCTTGAGCGGGACGGCCCCATCCGAGAGCCCTGTGCCGCCGGCGCGCGGCACGACCGGGATGCGCAGCCGGTTGGCGAGCTTCACCACCCCGGAGACCTCCTCGGCGCTCACAGGCAGCACGGCAACGTCGGGCATGAACTCGGACCAGCGGTGAACCGGGAACGGCGCCGGCACACGCGTGCGGCTCGCGCGCGAGGACACGTTCGGCAGCACCCGGTCGTCGTCGCCGAGGATTGCGCGCAGCTCGTCGACCACCGCGTCGTCGACGGCGCTC
Organism: uncultured Thermoleophilaceae bacterium; assembly: GCA_963733885.1. Classification (GTDB taxonomy): domain Bacteria; phylum Actinomycetota; class Thermoleophilia; order Solirubrobacterales; family Thermoleophilaceae; genus JACVRW01. The sequence continues at coordinate 292,775 of CAVTES010000006.1, forward strand.
TTGAACGCAACGCTCACGGCCGAACGCCGACCTCGATGCCCGCCGAGACCGCGACGAGCTCGAACAGGTCCATCACCTCGAGCCGGCCGTCCGCGGCCTCGGTGAGCGGGCGCTCCGACCACGGGCAGGCGCTTATCAGCGCATCGACCTCGAGCCCCTCCGCCCGGGCCACGCGCCGCCTGCTGATCTCGGCCGTGATCTCCGGCTTCTCGATCGGGAGGCCGCCGCCGCCGCCCGAGCAGTAGGACCACTGCGTCACGTGGTCCACATCCTTGAACTCGAGCCCGGGGATGGCACGGAGCAGCTCACGCGGCGCCTCGTGCACGCCCTTGCGCTTGTTGAGCCGGCAGGGGTCGTGGTAGGTGACGGTGCGCTCGACCGGCTCGGTCAGCTCGAGGCGGCCGTCCCGCACCAGCTCTGCGATCAGCTCGACGCCGAGCACGATCTCGAACTCGTAGTCCTCGCCGAACATGGCCGGGTAGTCCTCTGTGAAAGCGATGTAGTCGTGCGGGTCGGGCGCCAGGATGCGCTTAGCCCCCACGGCGCGCCAGTCGGCCACGTTGTGCTCTGCGTGCTTGCGGGCGAGATCCGCATAGCCCATCTCCGCCGCGGGCCCGCCGCAGCACCACTGCTCGCGCATGAGGCCGAACTCCACGCCCGCTTTCTGCAGCAGCAGGGCGAACGCGCGCGAGTACGAGGTGCGGTAGAAGGCCGCCTCGCAGTCCACGAACAGCACGGCCTCGCCGCCGGTCGGCAGGTCGAGCCCGTCGGCCCAGTCGCGCACGTGCTCCTGGCTGACCGGCGTGTCGCCCAGCACCGGCTCGTTGTGGGCCTCGACCAGGCGCTCGTTCCACAGCTTCCAGCCCTCGCGCTCGTTGCCCGTGGCCACCATCAGCGCGCGCATGGCCTTCACCACGTCCACCGTCCGGGTGCGGTGCCGGTAGAAGTCCCCTGTGAAGAGGGTGTTGGGGCAGCGCAGCTCGCAGGCGCCGCACTGCGTGCAGTGGACGAAGTCGTCGGCCACGTCCTCGACCGACAGGATCCCCTTCTCCATCGCGACGATGTGTGCGTGGAACGCCGTCGGCGTGTGGTTCTCGTTGCGGGTGACCTGCATGACGGGACACACCTCGCGGCAGAACTTGTGTCCCGACGAGAAGCAGCCGTAGGCGTTGTTCCGCCACCGCTCGACGAACTCGCGCTGCAGCTCCCCGTCGCCGTTCGGTGAGTAGTCGGCCACCCCGGTGGCGAACGTATCACGAACGGGCGGGGCCGGCCGGACAGTAGCGGCCCGTCTGCAATCCTCGAAGCGTGAGCGCCGCCGAAGCGCGCAGCTCCACTGAGCTGCCCGGCATCACGCTCCGCCCCGGGGTTCCCGGCGACGCTCAGGCGATCGGTGCGGTCATGTTGTGCTCCTCTCGAGGGCAACATGGCGCCCGCAAGCCACACTATCCACGTGAGGGCCCTCCAGATCACCGACCTCGTCAAGCGCTATCCCACCGGGACGGAGGCGCTGAAGGGCGTCTCCCTCGACATCGAGCAGGGCGAGTTCTGGGGCCTCCTGGGCCCGAACGGCGCCGGAAAGTCGACGCTCATCCATTGCACGACCGGGCTCGCACGGCCCACCTCGGGGGAGATCGAGGTGTTCGGCCACGATGCGATCGTCCACTACGAGGACGCACGGCTGGCGGTCGGCCTCGCCCCGCAGGAGCTGAACCTCGACTGGTTCCTCACCGTCGCGGAGACGCTCGACTACCACGGCGCCTACTTCGGGATGCCGAAGCGCGAGCGGGTGGAGCGCGCCGAGGAGTTGCTCGACACGTTCTCGCTGACGGACAAGCGCGACGAGCGGACCCGCACCCTCTCCGGCGGCATGAAGCGCCGGCTCGTGCTGGCCCGCGCGCTGATGCATCGCCCGCGGCTGCTCATCCTTGACGAGCCGACCGCCGGCGTGGACGTGGAGCTCCGGCTCGAGCTGTGGCACTACGTGCAGCGGATCAACCGGGACGGCACCACGATCCTGCTCACCACCCACTACCTGGAGGAGGCCGAGCAGCTGTGCGACAGGGTCGCCTTCATCAAGCAAGGCGAGATCGTGGCGCGCGGTACGAACGCCGAGCTGGCGGCCCAGTTCGGCGTGGGGAGCCTCGAGGACGCGTACCTCGCGCTGGTAGGACGCAAGGAGCTGTCGCGTGCGCACATCGGAGGCGAGGCGGCGTGACGGCGCGGCAGATCCGGTTCCTCGCCCTGGTGCGGCGCGAGGTGAACCGCTTCATGAAGATCAAGCGCCAGACGGTGGCCGCGCCGCTGCTAGAGACCTTCCTCTACATCTCGGTCTTCGGCGCGGCCCTCGGGACGCGGATCGACGAGCTGCACGGCGTGGACTACGTCGTGTTCATCGTCCCCGGGCTGATCATGATGGCCTGGGCGATGAACGCGTTCTCCAACAACTCGTCGTCGATCCTCCAGCAGAAGTTCCAGCGCGCGATCGACGACCAGCTCTCCTCTCCCGCGTCGCCCATGGAGCTGCTGCTCGGCTTCTCGCTCGGCGGCTTCCTGCGCGGGATGCTCGTGGCGCTGCTCACCTTCGCGGTCGCGGCTGTGCTGATCGGCATCCCGATCGAGAATCCGCACGTCCTGATCCCGGGGCTGCTGCTCGTGGGGTTCTTCTTCGCGCAGCTCGGCGTGCTGGTGGGCGTACGGGCCGAGCAGTTCGACGACGTCTCCTTCTACCAGACGTTCATCCTCACCCCGCTGATCTTCCTGGGCGGGGTCTTCTACTCGGCGTCGCTGCTGCCGGAGCCGTTCGACACCCTGACCCGGTTCGACCCGGTCTACTACATGATCGGCCTGGTCCGCTACGGCTTCATCGGCTACTCGGAGACGAACATCGCGGTCTCGCTGGTGTTCCTCGCCGCCGCAGCGTCGGCGCTGTTCGCGGTCAACTACCGCCTCTTCACGACCGGCGACCGCCTGCGCGCGTAGAGCTCTCGGAGCGCGACTCCACCAGCACCTCGATCCCGTCGAGCACCCGCTGGAGGCCGAACTCGAAGGTGTGCTCGGGATCCCAGAGGCCCTGGTACTCCTCCGACGCTGCGGTCCCGACGCGGCCGGCGACGGGGAAGCGGTCCGGATCCAGCACCTCCTCGAGCAGAGGCGCCTGGGCGGCCCACCACTCGTCGTCGGTGAGTCCGGTGCGCTGCTCGACCAGCGTGGCCTCGAGGGCCTGCCGCGCCGACGACTGGACGTAGCCGAGCACGAGCGAGAGCACGGAGTCCATCTCCACATCGCTCAGGCCGATGCCCTCGAGGGCGCGAAGCTCGAAGTCGTACTTGGCGATCACCCCCGGGCCCATCGGGGGCCGGAAGGTGACGATCTCGAGCATCCACGGATGGCGGTGGAAGAGCGCGGCGTTCTCGCGCGCCACGAGCTCGAGGCGGGCCCGCCAGCCCTCCGGGAGCTCGTCGGGGCGGGCGGTCTCGCCAAGCACGGTGTCGAGCATGAGGTCGATCAGCTCCGCCTTGCCTGGCACGTGCGTGTAGAGGGACATCGTGCCGACGTCGAGGCGCTCCGCCAGGGCACGCATGGAGAGCGCGCCGAGCCCCGCTTCGTCCGACATGTCGATGGCGGCGGCCACGATGGCGTCCACGGTGAGGGTCGGCTTGCGGCCCCGGGCGGGACGCGCATCGCCGCGCCGCCAGAGCAGGGCGATGCTGCGAGCGGGATCCCCGCCGCCGGTGAACTCGGGACTCATGAAGCCCTCACCCGAGTGTGGGCTGTCAAAGGCGCCATATGCGTGACTTTCACAGCCCACACTCTGAACAGGTCCCCTCTCGTTGCTATTCCGTACATCGTACGGTACTCTTGATTCATGATTTCCGTACAGCGTACCGAAACTGACCCTGACCTCGCCGTCCACGCCCAGGGTCTGCGCAAGCGCTACGGCGGCACCGAGGCGCTCGCGGGGGTCGACCTGGCGGTCCCGCGAGGCGGCGTCTGCGGCCTCCTCGGCCCAAACGGCGCCGGCAAGACCACCACCGTCCGCGTCCTCACCACCCTCGCCCGCCTCGAGGGCGGGGAGGCCACGGTCGCGGGCGCGGACGTCCGGCGCGAGCCCGCACGGGTGCGGGCCCGGATGGGCCTCGTCGGTCAGAGCACGGCGGTCGACGAGGTGCTGAGCGGACGCCAGAGCCTCACGATGTTCGGCCGCCTCTACCACCTTCCCCCCCGCTCGGCGAAGCGGCGCGCGGGCGAGCTACTCGACCAGTTCGCGCTCGCCGATGCGGGCGACAAGCCGGTGCGCCAGTACTCGGGCGGCATGCGCCGCCGGCTCGACCTCGCCGCCAGCCTGATCCTTGCGCCGCCCGTTCTGTTCCTCGACGAGCCCACCACCGGGCTCGACCCGCGCGGGCGGAACGAGGTCTGGCAGTCGATCCGCGAGCTGGTCACGGGCGGCACCACGGTGCTCCTCACCACCCAGTACCTGGAGGAGGCGGATCAGCTCGCCGACCAGATCTCCGTGATCGACAAGGGCCGCGTAATCGCGGACGGGAGCCCGGCCGAGCTCAAGTCGCGGCTGGGCGGTGACCACATCGACGTGGTCGTCCGTGACGCCGAGCAGCTGGCCGCGGCGGCGGAGATCGTCGCGCGCGTGGCGAGCGCCGAGGCGGAGCGCGACCCCGACAGCCGGCTGGTAAGCGCCCCCGTCCACGAGCCGATGGCAGCGCTGAGCGAGGTGGTGCGGGCGCTCGGCGACGCCGGCATCGCAGCCGAGGACATCGCTCTGCGCCGGCCCACGCTCGACGAGGTCTTCCTGCACCTGACGGGCGCCCCCCGGCGCGACACCGAGGAGGTGGCGGCATGACCCTGAGATGGGCGCTCGCCGACAGCTGGACGATCACCCTGCGCGCCCTGTCCCACTGGGCGCGCCAGCCCGGGCTCGTGACCATGGGCCTGACCTTCCCCCTGCTCCTGCTCGTGATGTTCGCCTACATCTTCGGCGGCGGCATGACGGTGCCGGGCGGGGGCGACTACCGCGAGTTCCTCGTGCCAGGCCTGTTCGCGGTGACGATGTTCTTCGGGCTCGAGGCGACGATGACGTCGGTGAACGCCGACGCCGCCCGCGGCGTGACGGAGCGCTTCCGGTCGATGCCGATGGCGCCGTCGGCGGTGGTGGCGGGGCGGAGCGCGGCCGACATGCTGTTCTCAGTGGTGAGCCTCGCGGTGCTGGTCGGCGCCGGGCTGCTGGTCGGCTGGGAGTGGCACGAGGGTCTCGGCAAGGCGCTGCATGCGTTCGCTCTGCTGCTGCTCCTCCGCTTCGCGTTCATCTGGGTGGGTATCTACCTCGGCCTGGTGGTGAAGGGCCAGGAGGGCGTCGCGATGGTGCAGGTGCTCGTGTGGCCCTTCGCGGCGCTGTCGAGCACGTTCACCTCGACCGAGCACATGCCGGACTGGCTGGGCACGATCGCCGACTGGAACCCGCTGTCGGCCACGCTGAACGCGACGCGAGAGCTGTTCGGCAACCCGGGATTCGGCGGGGATTCCTGGATCGCCCAGCACGGCGAGCTGATGGCCATCGTCTGGCCGCTCCTGATCGTCGCGGTCTTCTTCCCGCTGTCCGTCAGGGCCTACCGGGGGCTGGGCGGCTAACGTCCACTGGCAATGGAATGGCCCGGGCGGCTCGAGTCGGTTGAAGAGGTGGACATCGAGACCAGCCGCGGCGCTGGTGCTCCCGTGCACCAGACCACCATCTGGGTCGTCGTGGGGGACAGCCAGGCCTTTGTCCGCTCGCTGAACGGCGAGGACGGGCGCTGGTACCGGGAGCTGATGGCCAACCCGGAAGCGGTCCTCCACGTGGAGGGGGCTGCGATTCCCGTGCGCGCCGTCCCGGGCGCCGACCCCGAGTCCGTCGCGCGCGCCACCCAGGGCTTCCACAGCAAGTACGGGGACTCTCCCTACCTCGACTCGATGATCCGGGACGAGATCGCGCCCACCACGGTCCGGCTCGAGCCGCGGTAGCGGGCCACCGGGGGTGTACGGAATGCCCTGGTGCAGCCACCCGAAGCGGATCTGATCTCCGACGCGTTCGACGAGGCGTTCGGACCGGGGGGCGCTCCACGCTCCCGCTACGGGGAGCTGCTCGGCGCGCTCGCGCGCCTCGACGTGGCCTCCCTGCGCGAAACGCTCGCCGAGGAGGCGACCGCTGCGGGCGTGACCTTCGGGCTCGATGGCGAGGACGAGCACTTCCGGCTCGACCCGGTCCCCCGCCTCATCGATTGGGAGGAGTGGGCGCCGCTCGCAGCCGGGCTGGCCCAGCGCGCTCGGGCGCTCGACCGCTTCGTCGCCGACGTGTACGGCGAACAGGAGATCGTCTCGGCGGGCGTGGTGCCGGCCCGGGCCGTCGAGACCTGCGACCACCACGAGCCGCGCGTGGCCGAGCTCCCGCCCGCGCCCGTGCGAGTCGCGGTCGCGGGCCTCGACGTGGTACGCGGCCCGGACGGCCACTTCCGGGTGCTCGAGGACAACGTGCGGACGCCCTCGGGCTTTGCCTACGCGCTCGCGGCCCGCGAGCTCCTCGACCGCCACCTGCCCCCCTGGCTGGCCGACGGCCGTGTGTCGTTCGAGCCCGCGATCGACCTGCTGGCGCGCTCGCTGCGTGCCGCGGCGCCCGAGGGCGTCGACGACCCCTCGATCGCCCTGCTCACGGACGGACGCAGCAACAGCGCGTGGTACGAGCACGCGCGCCTCGCCCGGATGCTCGAGATACCGCTTGTGGAGCTCGACGACCTCTCGGTGCGCGGCGGGCGCCTGATAACCCGCACCGGGCACACGCACCCGGTCGACGTCGTCTACCGGCGCACCGACGAGGATCGCCTCACTAAGGGGGACGGCGAGCTCACCGACATCGGCGCGAAGCTCATCGAGCCGCTGTCCAATGGCACGCTTAGCTGCGTCAACGCGTTCGGAGCGGGTATCGCGGATGACAAGCTGATCCATGCGTATGTCGAGGACATGGTGCGTTTCTACCTGGGCGAGGAGCCGCTGCTGCGGTCCGTGCGCACATACGACCCGTGCGACGCTGCCCGGCGCACGGAGATCCTCGATCGGATCGACGAGCTCGTGGTGAAGCCGCGCAGTGGCTTCGGCGGCCACGGCGTGGTCGTCGGGCCGCACGCCGAGCCCGGCGACATCCGCTCGGCCGCCCGGGCACTCGCCGAGCGCCCGGAGGACTTCGTCGCGCAGGAGCTCGTGATGCTCTCGACGCACCCCACGTCCGTCGACGGCCGGCTGGAGCCGCGCCACGTCGACCTGCGCCCGTTCGCCTTCGGCGGCGACGACTACGAGGCCGCTCCGGGCGGCATCACCCGCGTGGCGCTCGACCGCGGCGCGCTGGTGGTCAACGCCTCGCAGCGCGGCGGCGCCAAGGACACCTGGGTGATGGCGTGACGAGTCCGCCGCTGATCGGCGTCTCGACGTCCGAGGTCCGGCGCCCCGGCGACCACGCGCTCGTGCCACAGGGGGAGCCGCCGCGCAGCGAGCTCGCTCTCGGCGAGCGCTACCTCGAGGCGGTACGCATTGGCGGCGCCCTGCCCGTCATCCTCGCCCCCGTTCGCACCAGCGCGGTCGACGCGCTGCTCGACCGGCTCGACGCGCTCTGCCTCTCCGGCGGCCCCGACCTCGCCCCGGCCCACTACGGCGCGACCGAGCATCCGGAGCTGGGGCCGACGGAGCCGGAGCTGGATCGCTTCGAGCTCGCTCTCGCCCGGCGCGCGATGGCCCGCCGCATCCCGGTGCTGGCGATCTGCCGGGGCATGCAAGTCATCAACGTGGCGCGCGGGGGCACGCTCCACCAGCACCTTCCCGACCTGAATCTCGAGGTCGAGCACCGCCGGGCGACGCCTGGGGCGACGGCGACGCACGACGTCGAGCTCGTCCCCGGCACCCGGCTCGCCCAGCTCATGCGCGGTACGCGCGTGCCGGTCAACTCCTTCCATCATCAGGGCCTCGCCGGCCTGGGGCGGGGTGTGCGCGCCGTCGGGCACGCAGACGACGGCACCGTCGAGGCGGTGCAGGTTGACGGCGCGGGCTTCGCGTTCGGCGTGCAGTGGCACGCCGAGCTGCTCGTGGAGCGTCCCGAGCAGCTCGCGCTCTTCGAGGCGCTGGTTCGCGCCGCCGAGTTGCGGGCCCGGGACGTGGCGGAGGCGGCGTGACGGCGCTCGGCGAGCTGCCGGCCTGGGCGAGCTGGGACGCGGATCCCGAACGGTCCGCTTGGACGATCGGGCTCGAGGAGGAGGTGATGCTGCTCGATCCCGACGACTGGATGCTTGCCCACCGGATCGACGACCTGCTGCCGATGCTCTCCCCCGAGCTCGCCGCGCACGTGGCCGCCGAGACGCACGCCTGCACCCTCGAGCTCTTCACCGGGGTCCACCGGACTGTGGCGGGTGCGACCGCCGAGCTCCTCGGCCTCCGCCGGGAGCTCGCCGAGCAGCTCTCCCCGCTCGGTCTGCGCGTCGCCGTGGCCGGCACGCACCCGCTCGCCGCCTCCGAGGACACGCGCGTGTCCGGCGGCGCGCGCTACCAGGTCCTCGAGAGCGGCCTTCGCGACCTGGCGCGCCGCGAGCCGACGTTCGCGCTGCACGTGCACGTGGGCGTCCCTCTGCCTGAGCTTGCGATCGCGGCCCTCGACCGGGTCCGCGCCCACCTTCCCCTCTTCCTCGCCCTGTCCGGGAACTCTCCCTTCTGGCGCGGGCGCGACAGCGGGATGGCGTCGTTCCGAACTCCGCTGTTCCAGGCCTTCCCACGCGCCGGCATCCCGCGCCGCTTCGGCAGCTATGCCGCCTACGTCGAGTCCATCGACGTGCTGTTGCGCGCCGGTGCCTTCCCCGACCCGACCTTCGTCTGGTGGGACGCGCGGCTGCAACCGCGGCTGGGGACCCTCGAGGTACGGATCGCGGACGCCCAGACGACCGTCGGCGAGGTGGCCGCGCTTGCCGCCCTGATCCAGGCGCTCGTGCGCCTCGAGGCCACCGAGCCACTCGCCACCGACGAGCTGCTGGACGCGCCCGAGGTGTTGGCGGAGAACCGCTTCCTCGCTTCGCGCGACGGTATGGCGGCCCGGCTGATCGACCCCGTGGAGGAGACGCGCATTCCGGTGGAGCGTTCCCTAAAGGAGCTGCTGGCGCGCGCCCGGCCCCATGCCCACGACCTGGACTGCGTCGCCGAGCTGGCCGCCGTCGGCGAGCTCGCGCGGCGTCCGGGCGCCGAGCGGCAGCGTGCGCTCGCGAGCGAACGCGGACTGCCCGCGATCGGCGCGGAGCTCAGCTCGCTCTTCCTCGCGGCTCCGTCCCCGCCGGCCACGGAACCGCGCCGGCCTGCTCCGCTCGGACTCGGATGATGTAGCCCGTCGGTAGGCTCGGGCATATGCCCGATCCCCAGGCGGCCAAGCCCCGAGTCCTCGTCGTCGAGGACGAGAGCGAGGTACGGGCTCGCATCCGGGGCGAGCTCGACCGGCGGTACGGCGAGGACTATCGCGTCCGGTGCGTGGGGTCGGCGGAGGACGCCCTGGCCAGGCTCAGGCGCTGGCGCGACGCCGGTGACCGCGTGGCGCTCGTGCTCGCGGACCAGTGGATGCCGGGCATGAAGGGCGAGGACTTTCTTGCCGAGGCGAGGACGCTGTACCCCGACGCGAAGCGAGCCCTGCTCGTGAAGTTCGGCGCATGGGGTCACCGGGAGACGGCCGACGCGATGCTCCGCGCGATGGCGCGCGGCAACATCGACTACTACGTCCTGAAGCCGTGGCGGAGGGCCGACGAGTACTTCCACCGCACGATCACCGAGTTCCTGCAGGAGTGGGAACGCGCGACCTCGGCCTCGCCCCAGGAGCTGGCCCTCGTCTGCGAGTGGCGCTCTCCGCGCTCGCACCAGCTGCGCCAGCTGCTAGCCCGCAACGGCGTGCCCCACGTGGCCCATGACACCGACTCGCCCGAGGGCCGGCGGATCCTCGCCGAGGTGAACCTGGAGGGCACGCGCGAGCCGGTCGTGGTGCTGGTGGGCGGGGATGCCGTTCTCGTGGACCCCACAAACGCCGAGCTTGCCGGCTCGTACGGCGTGAGCACCAGCCTCGAGGACCGGTCCGACTTCGACGTGGTGGTGGTCGGCGCCGGCCCAGCCGGCCTGGCCGCGGCGGTGTACGCGTCGTCGGAAGGGCTCGGCACCCTGGTCGTGGAGCGCGAGTCGATCGGAGGGCAGGCAGGCTCCAGCTCGCGGATCCGCAACTACCTCGGGTTCGCGCGCGGGGTGAGCGGGGCCGAGCTCGCGCAGCGCGCCTACCAGCAGGCCTGGGTCTTCGGGGCCTACTTCCTGCACACCCGGTCCGTCACGGGCCTCCGCCCCGAGGGCGGCCGGCACGTGCTCGAGCTCTCCGACGGCAGCGAGGCCAGGGCCACCGCGGTCGTGCTCGCCACCGGCATCGCCTACAAGCGGCTGGGGATCCCGGAGCTCGAGGCCCTCGTCGGGACGGGTGTCTTCTACGGTGCCTCGGTGTCCGAGGCCCGCGCCCACGGAGGGCAGGAGGTCTACGTGGTCGGCGGCGGCAACTCGGCCGGACAGGCCGCCGTGCACCTGGCCCGCTACGCCGCCCGTGTGACGATCTTGGTGCGGCGCGCCGACCTCACCGAGACGATGTCGCGCTACCTCATCGACGAGATCGATCAGTCCGACAACATCGGGGTCCGGCCCCATACCGAGGTCTGCGGCGGGCGCGGTGACGGCACCATGGAGGCGCTCGAGCTCCGCGACTGCCGCACCGGCGAGACCGAGACGGTGCCGGCCGCAGCCCTCTTCGTCATGATCGGCGCCCAGCCTCACACCTCCTGGCTCCCGGACGCCGTCTGCCGCGACAAGTGGGGCTACCTGCTCACCGGCTCCGACGTCTCCGACGACGACTGGCCGGCCGAGCGCTCGCGGCTGATGCTCGAGACGAGCCTGCCCGGCGTCTTCGCCGTGGGTGACGCCCGCCGCGGCTCGACCAAGCGGGTGGCGTCGGCCGTAGGCGAGGGATCCGTGGTGATCGAGCAGGTGCACCAGCTGATGGGCTCGGCGGAGCGCGTGGGCACGCTGCACGGCGCGGCGAGCTAGTACACGCGTCGGTTCAGGGCTGCAGCCCGCTTAGCTCGTCTAGCCTGCGGTGCACAAGGGCCGCGGCCATCGCGCCCTCCCCCACCGCGCCGCCGACGCGCTTGGTGGAGCCGTGCCGGGCGTCCCCCGCCACGAACAGCCCGGGCGCCGACGTCTCGAGTGCCAGCGGGTCGCGCGCGAGCGGCCAGCCGGTCGGCCGCCGGCCGGCGTCCAGCAGGTCCGGGCCAGTGAGAACGAATCCCGCACGATCGGTGGCCACGCCGATGTCGGCCGCCCACCCCGTGCGGGGCTGCCCTCCGAGGCACAGGAACAGGGCGCGAGCCGTCAGCCGCTCCGTCGTTCCGTCGCCGTTCCGCACGGTGACGCCCGAGAGCAGGTCGCCGTCGGTCTCCACGGCCTCGACCTCTGTTCGCAGGCAAACGTCGATGAGCGGGTGCGCCCTGATGCGCTCCACGAGGTAGGCGGACATCGAGCGTCCGAGCGAGTCGCCGCGCCGCCGATCCCATCCGGAAAGCCGAAGAAGTTCTCGATCAGCGACGTGTGCGACGCCTGCCCACCCGGCACGTCGCGCTCCACCACGATCGTCGACAGGCCGTGCGACGCCGAGTAGACGGCCGCGGCGAGTCCGGCCGGCCCGGCCCCTACCACCGCCAGGTCCTAGGCCTTCCGCTTCGGAGGGTCGGTCAGGCGCCACTCCTCCACGAGCCGCTCGACCGTGGCCCCCGTCACGCTCTCGTCCCGGTCGATCACCACCGGAAGCTCGGCCTCTGACATGCCACGCTCTCCGAGCCTCCGGTCGGCCTCGGACGTCCCGGCCTCCAACCACTCGAAGGGCTGGGCAACCCGGGTCAGGAAGTCGCGCAGCCGGTGGTGCTCGGGCGCGAGCCGCCGGCCGACGACGGTCAGGGTCGGGCGCAGGTTGCTCATGCCGTGATGATGATCGATGCCCTTCAAAGGGCCGGTTGGCGAACTCTCACCAACCCCTAACCCGCGCTGTACCAGCGCCTTGCAAGCCCCCGCCTAGCTTGCCCCGCTATCCGAAACGGAGGCATCCAGGTGAAGCGCAGACACGGATTCCTGATCGCAGTCGTCCTAGGGGCCGCGGCCGTGGCCGGCACGTCGGCCATGCTCCAGACGGTCAGCCTCGGCGCTGACGCGAAGTCGGCCTCGGAGCAGGAGATCGCGAAGGCCGACATGAGGCTCGACCGCCAGGAGGCGAAGATCCGGCGCGCCGCGAAGCGGCGCCCGCCCAAGCTCCCGAAGGTGCCCGAGGCGGCTCCGGCCGCCGCCGGCGGCGGGGCCGCCCCGGCTTCGGCTCCGGCTCCGGCCGCCGCGCCGGCGGCCGCGGCCGCCCCCGCCCCGATCCCGGCGGCGCCCGTTTCCTCGAGCCACGGCGGTCACGACGACGACTACGAGGACATGATGGAGGACCGGGCCGACGAGCTCGAGGACCTCGCCGACGAACGCGCCGACGCCGCCGAGGACCGGGCGGACGAGCGCGCCGACGCACTCGAGGACGCTCGATGACTGATCACCTCGCACGGCTCTACGCCGGCGCGCTCGCGCTGCTCGTGTTCTTCCTCGTCTGGGCCGTAGTGGCAGCGCGACCCTGGGCCGACACGGGCGAGACCGACCCTCGCATGAAGGCGCTCGAGCGGCGCGAGCAGCGCCTGGCGCGCGAGTCGCGCCGCGTAAACCGCGTGGTGGAGCGGCGCTTCGCCGTGTACCGGCGCAGGCTCGCCCGGCGGCGCAAGGAGATCGCCGCCGCCGAGGCCGCTGCGGCGGCGGTGCCCGCAGCGCAGGCCGTGTCCGCAGCGCCGGCCTCGGCGGCACCGAGCCCGTCGGCGCCCGCGGCGGCACCGCCGCCCGTGGCGGTCACCACGTCGGCGCCGGTGACCGCCACGGGAAGCTCGTGATGGAACGGCTCACCTTCGGAGCGATGGGCACCCGCGTGGAGGCGCTTGTCGAGGCCCCGCGGTCGCGAGCCGCCCGGGTCGCCCTCGCGCGCGTGCGCGCGGAGTTCGAACGCCTCGAGCGCATCTTCTCGCGCTTCCGCCGCGACTCGGAGCTGTCGCTCCTCAACGAGGCCGGATCGATCGATGCCGGCCGCGAGATGCGGGCGGTGGTCGAGCTCGCGCTCGCCGCGCGGGAACGCACTGCGGGCCGCTTCGACCCCACGCTGCACGACGCCCTCGTAGCGGCCGGCTACGACCGCACCTTCCACGAGCTGGACGAGAACGCGGCCGCGCGGCCCGCCCCGGACCCCGGCGCTGCGCGCGACGTGGTCGTGCGGGGCCGCCGGATAGCGCTCGGCCCCGGCGTGCGCCTCGACCTCGGGGGCATCGTCAAGGGCTACGCCGCCGACCGCTGCGCCCGGCTCCTAGCGCCGCTCGGGCCGTGTCTCGTGAACGCCGGTGGCGACCTCGCGGTGGCGGGAACCCGCTCCGAGGGGCCCTGGCCCGTGGCCGTGGACATCCCGAACGGACGGCTGACGCTTGCCGTGGCCGAGGGCGGCCTCGCCACGTCGGGCCGCGACCGGCGGCGCTGGCGACAGCGCGGCGAGGAGCGGCACCACCTGATCGATCCGGCCACGTGCCGGCCGGCGGTGGGCGGCCCGCTGACGGTGACGGTCGCCGCAGCGAGCGCGACCGAGGCCGAGGTGGCCTCGAAGGCGATCTTCCTGGCCGGGCCACGGGCGGAGCGAGAGGCCGAGCTGCTCGGCACACCCGCGGTGATCGTTGGCGGCGATGGCCGCACGCGGCTGGTCGGCGGGCTCGCGTGAAGTCCGACGCCACGTTCTGGCTGCTCGCCCGGGCCACGGGAATCGCGGCGTACGTCCTTCTTACGGTCTCGGTGCTCGCGGGGCTGCTGGTCAAGTCGCGGCCGTTCGGCACGAAGATCAAGCCCGCGGTCGCGGTTGACCTGCACCGCACCCTCGCGGTCCTGTCCCTCACGGCGCTCGCCGGCCACGGCCTCGCGCTGCTGCTCGACCACACCGTGGAGATCGGGCTACTCGACCTTCTGGTGCCGGGCACGGCGCCGTACCGCCCGTTCTGGACCGGCCTCGGCGTGCTGGCGGGCGAGCTGATGCTCCTCGTCTACGTGTCCTTCGGCCTGCGCAAGCGCATCGGCGTGCGCAACTGGCGGCGGCTGCACTGGACAACCTACGGGGCCTTCGCGGGCGCCACCGCCCACGGCCTCATGGCCGGAACCGACTCGGGCGCCCCGTGGGCCCTCGGCCTGTACATCGGCGCCGTCGGCGCGGTGGTGGCCGCCACCGCATGGCGCGCGCTCGTCCCACCCCCGACCCCGACCCGACCGCAGACGCGGCCGGCGCAAAGCGAATCAGGCCGGGCTCAGCCGCGGCCTGCCAAGAGCGAACCGGGCCGGCCGCAACCGCGGCCCGCCACGAGCGAAGGAGCATCATGAGCGAGCATCGCATCGTCATCGACCGGAGCCTCTGCAGCGGCTTCGGCACCTGCGCCGAGATGGCGCCGGATCTGTTCGACATCGGCCCCGACGGAGTCGCCGCAACGCGGCAGGGCACCACCGGCGACCCGGGCGTGCTCGACGTCGCCGCGGCCTGCCCGATGGGCGCGATCGCGGTCTACGACGAGACCGGGGAGCAGGCGGCATGAACGCGCGGTCGGTGGTGATCGTCGGTGCGGGCCTCGCCGGCTCGCGCTGCGCCGAGACCCTGCGGGCGGAGGGCTTCGACGGGCGAATCGTCCTCGTCGGGGACGAGGCGCTGCCGCCCTACGAGCGGCCGGCGCTGTCCAAGGAGTACCTCGCCGGCGAGCGCGACAGACTCGAGCTGCGTCCGCGCGCGCACTGGGGCGCGCGGGAGATCGAGCTGGTGCTCGGCCGGCGCGTCGATCGGCTCGACCTTGCCCGGCGCACCTACGCAGGCGGGCCTTCGGCCGATGCGCTCGTGATCG
Organism: uncultured Thermoleophilaceae bacterium; assembly: GCA_963733885.1. GTDB lineage: Bacteria > Actinomycetota > Thermoleophilia > Solirubrobacterales > Thermoleophilaceae > JACVRW01. The sequence continues at coordinate 307,849 of CAVTES010000006.1, forward strand.
CCACCGGCGCCCGCGCGCGTGAGCTGCCCGGTCCCACTCCGCCGGGCGTGCTCACGCTGAGGACCGCCGCCGACGCCAACCGCCTGCGCGGCGAGCTGTCAGGCGCCCGCCGCCTGGCCATCGTGGGCGCCGGGTTCGTGGGCGCCGAGGTGGCGTCGACGGCGCGGGAGCTCGGCGTGGAGGTGACCCTCGTCGACCTGACGCCCGCCCCGCTCGCCCGGGTGCTCGGCGAGGCCGCCGGCGAGGTGCTCGCGAGGCGCTACCGCGCGCATGGCGTGGACCTCCGGATGCGCGTGGGCCTGAGCCGGATCCGCACTGCAGGAGATGGGCGCGTCCAGGCGCTCGAGCTTGCCGACGGCTCGGTGGTCGCGTGCGACGTCGCGCTGATAGCCATCGGCGCGATGCCGGCGTCCGAGCTGCTCGGCGGCGACGCCGCCGGGATCGAGACCGACGCCTGCGGGCGGACCGCCTATAACGGCGTGTTCGCTTGCGGCGACGTGGCATCCGCCTGGCGCCCGTCGATGGGCGCGCACGTGCGGGTGGAGCACTGGACCTCGGCCGCCGGGCAGGCCTCCGCCGTGGCGCACGCCATCCTCGGCCGCTCGCGCCCTTACGACGACCTGCCGTACTTCTGGTCGGACCAGTTCGGCCTGCGCCTGCAGCACGTGGGGCACCCCCACGGCTGGGAGACGAGCGAGGTGGAGGGTGACGAGAGCTCGTTCTGCGTGCGCTTCCACGACCGGCGGCGCAACCTTCTGGGCGCGCTCGTGGCCAACCGCCCGCGCGAGATCGGCCCGCTGCGCCGTGAGGTCCTCGCGGGCGCGCAGGCCCTCGCGGCCTAGCGTCAAGCAAGCCGGGGCCTCGCCTCAGCCCCGAGCGGGCTCGGGCACTCCCTCCTGCTCGGCCTCGACGTGCTCGCGCAGCGCGTGGCCGCCGCCGCGGGCCGTGGACGGCCACCAGACGCGGTCCCCGAGCAGCTCGACCGCAGCGGGCACCATGATCGTCCGCACGATGAAGGTGTCGAGCAGGATGCCGACGGCGACCATGAACCCGATGTTGAAGGTGAACGTGATCGGCAGCGTCATCAGCACGGAGAACGTGCCCGCGAGGATCAGCCCCGCACTGGTGATCACCGGTCCGGTGGCCGCAAGGGCGCGCAGCACGCCCTCGCGCGTGCCGTGCACAGCCGCCTCCTCGCGAACCCGGCTCATCAGGAAGATCGTGTAGTCGACACCGAGCGCCACGAGGAAAATGAAGGCGAAGGTGGGCAGCGACGCGTCGACACCCGCACTGCCCTGGACCTCGATGAAGAAGAAGATCGAGAGCCCGAGCGTGCCGAAGAACGACGCCATCACCGTCGCGATGAGCACGAGCGGCGCGACGATCGCCTGGAGCAGGATCCCCAGGATGATCGTGATTACAAGCAGGGTGACTGGCACGATCACGCGCATGTCGCGCGCGGCGGCGTCGTTGAAGTCCTGCTGGATCGCGCTGCCCGCGCCCACGAGCGCCACAGCTCCGCCGGGCAGGTCGTTCACGGTCTCGCGCAGGGTTTCCACGCGCGCGAGCGCGGCGTCCGAGTACGGGTCGTCCTCGAAGTTCACGTCGAACTTTGCGATCGCGCCGTCCTCGGACCGCTGCGGCTCGCCGACCGAGGCAACGCCGTCGATCCCCTCGAGGCGTTCCCGCACGGCCGCGATGTCCGCCTCGGTCGGCCTCTCCGCCCTCGCGCTGCACGAGAATCGAGGTGGGCGCGAGCGCGCCCTGCGGGAACGACTCGCTGAGAACCTCGAAGCCCTCGACACTCTCGACCTCCTTCTTGAAGAACCCGCCGATCGAGTAGTCCTCCTTGTACGAAAGGAGGCCAAGGGAGAACACCCCGAACAGCGCGGTGGTCGCAAGCAGCGCGAGGCCGCGGGCGCTTGAGCACCCGGTCGCCGACAGCGGCGCCAGATCCCCTCGCGGCGCTCGAGCTCCTCCTGCGGCCGCCAGGCGACGGCCTTGCTGCGCGGCCAGAAGCCGCGCCGCCCGACGATCGGTGAGGAGGGCGGGCAGCAGCGTCAGGCCGGCGAGCAGAGCGGCTGCCACGCCGATCGCCGACACCGGGCCCGAGCGCGTTGGTCGAGCCCGTGTCGGCGAGGAGCAGCACCAGCATCGCGGCGATCGACCGTGCAGCCGCTCGCCAGCACGGCGGGACCGGCGCGTCGGAGCGCGCGGGACATCGCCTCGTGCTTGTCCTCGATCCGGTGCAGCTCCTCGCGGTAGCGGCTGACGAGTAACAGGCAGTAGTCGGTGCCCACGCCGAACATGAGCACCACCAGGATCCCGGTCGAGTTCGAGTTGACGGAGTTGCCGGCCTCGGCGTACAGGTAGATGAAGCCGGTCGCGACGACGTAGGCGAAGCCGACCACGAAGATCGGGATGAGGGCGATCAGCGGCGCGCGGTAGATCGCCCCGAGGAGGACCAGCACGAGCAGGACGGTCGGCGAGCAGCAGCTTGGTGTCGAGCTCGCCGAAGACCTCCTCGAAGTCGACCCAGAGCCCGAGGTCGCCGGTGACGTAGACCTCGAGCCCGCTGGCCGCCGCCCCCGATCAGGTCGCGCGGTCTCCTCGCCCCAGTCGGCGACCCTGTCGAAGTCGAGGGGGATCGTGACGACGGTGTAGGCCGCGTCGCCGTTCTCGGACACGAGCCCCGGCGGGGCGTTCGGCGCGAAGGGCACCTGACGCGGGCTGGGTGACCGGGATCGCGTCGTCGACCTTTCGCGCGTCCTCGGCGATCTTCTCCTCGTCGGCCTCGGTGAGGCCTCCCGGGCGCTGGTAGACGATCAACCCGATCGTCGTCTCGCCGCCGGGGAAGCGCTCCTTCAGGAGCCTCTGGACCTCGGTGGATTCCGCCTCGTCGGGGAGGAAGCTCGCGGTCTCGTCGGTGGTCACGTCGGCGAGCTTGGATCCGACCGATCCGATCACCCCGGCCCGCGACGAGCCAGAGCAGGACGACCACCCATTTGGTGCGACGGCCGGAGACGAAGGAGGCGAGCGCGGACACCGGCCGAACAACTTAGCGAGGCAGGCCGCTGGACCCGCGCTCACCGATCAGGCGGAGCTTCGCCGCCCGCGGCAGCCGCTTGATGCGGGCCTCCTCGCGAAGCGCGGCCGAGCGATCTGGGACCGCGATGACCGCCGCCACCTCGACCGGGAGGCGGCTGCGCGTATAGCGGCTCGCGGTGCCGGCGCGGTGGGCCGCCAGGCGCCGCTCGACGTCGGTGGTCCAGCCGCAGTAGAGGCTGCCGTCGGCGCACCGAAGCAGGTAGACCCGCGGCATGCCACCGGCTTCGGGGGCGGGCGGGGCTTCCCTGCCGGAAGACGTGCTCACCCCACCAGCACCTCGCCGCCCCGGTGCGGCGTGACCACCAGCGCGCTTCGCCGCGCGCGCTCGGGCTCGGGCCGGACCGGCCGGATCGCCAGGTCCGCCGCCGCGCGCAGCACCTCGCGCATCTCCATCTCGGCGAACGGCGCCCCCGCGCAGCGGCGCACGCCTCCGCCGAAGGGGATCCACGACATCGGGTCGGGCGGCGGGCCCTCGAGCCAGCGCTCGGGCCGGAATGCCGAGGCGCGCGGCCAGAGGTCCTCGCGGCGCAGCGCGAGCCAAAGGCAGGCGGCTACGTGGACGCCGGCGGGCAGCGTCCACCCCGCGATCCGGACCGGCTCCAACAGCCGGCGCGGCGCGATCGGTCAGGGCGGGGCGCACGCGCAAGACCTCCTTCACGACGGCGTCGAGGTAGGCGGGATCGTCCTCGCGCAGGCGCGCGTGTACCCGGGGTGGCGCGCGAGCCGCTCGAACGCCCAGGCCAGCGAGGCGGCCGAGGTGTCGTGCCCGGCCGCGAGCAGCGCGACAAGCTGGTCGCGCAGGTGCCGGTCGGTCGGCGGGTTGCCGTGCTCGTCGCGCTGCTCGAGCAGCACGGCGAGCATCGAGTCGCCGCCCAGGCTCGGCCCGCCGGCGCGCCACGACGCCGAGCAGCAGCTCGTCGAAGCGCTCGACCGCGATCCGGAAGCGGCCCCAGGGGCTGCGCGGCCCGAGGTCGCGCTGCACGAGCGACATGGCGAGCATCCGCGGCATGGAGCGAACCGTGTCGAGCGTGCCGTGGACGGCGTCGCGCAGCTGCGCCGCCTCCCGCTCGCCGTGGGCCCCGAAGACGATCCGCAGGATGGTCTCGAGCGTGAGGTGCTTCATGCGTTCGAGCGTGACCACGCGGCCACTCCAGGTGCTCAGCTCCGCGCGCGCGAGCTCCGCGACCGCGGGCCTGTACGCGCGCATGCGCTCCCCGTGGAACGGGGTCTGGATGAGCCGCCGCTCGCGCAGGTGCTCCTCACCGTCGAGCACGAGGATCGAGTGCGGACCGGCGAAGGGACGCAGGAACTCCCAGCTCTGCCCAGCGGGCGCAACCGCCGGGTCGAGCCGGAAGACCTCGCGCACCGCGTCGGGGTGCGGAGAAGAGCACGAGCGGCTCGTCCATCCAATAGGTCCGGATCGGTGACCGGGTCGCCGAAGCGCTCGTGAACGCGCCGAAGGAACGCGGCGGGCCGAACGGTCCACCCCACGGTCTGCCAGGCGGCGGGAGCACGCGGGCCGGGCGGCAGCTGCATGCCCCGAGGCTACGCGGAAAGGCTGGCTCTATGGACGAGGCGATCGAGTGGTCACTCGATCGCAGGCCGGGCGATGGCGGGCGGCTCGCGGCCGGCGAGCAACCAACCAGCCGCGATGGCCGCCCATGGGATGCCAATGACCATGAGGACGAGATAGAGCACCGGTATCCGACTGAGGTAGCCGAGATCGTCGAGGTAGATCGCGGCGACAACGACATAGGCGCCGGCGACGCCGAGGAGCGCGCCGAGGAGGGCGAGCGAGCCGGCGGTGACGGCCGTCAGCGTGCGGCGGATCCTGCTCGTGGCCCCGGCCGCGGTCAGGGTGCGGAGGTCGCCGGCGGTCTCGCTGCGGATCAGCCCGACGGTCATGGCGAGGATCGCGAGCGCCAGGAGGGCGCCCGCGGCCGTCGCGATGGCGCTGAGCTTCGCCTGGGAGGTGGGCTCGCGCTGTGTCTCGATCGTCAGGCCGGCGTCGGCCGCGAGCTCGCGGGCGTCGGCGATCTGCTCGCTCGTCAGGGGCCGGGTCGACTCGACGACCCAGCCCGACGGGATCTGTCTCCAGCCGCGGCGGCGAAGACCGTCGAGCGTGATGAACGAGGTCGGCGCAAGGGCGGCTTCACCCTTCGGAGAGCCGAAGAGCTTCCGGCTGTCGATCCTCTGGACGTTCGTGACGGGAACTTCGGTCGCCTTTGGTCGTCCGCTCCCCACGTCTGCCCTGACGGTGACGAGCTCGTTGGCCGGGACGCTCGGGTGGGCCAGGAAGTCCGTGCTCGGTTCGACCGCGGCGGGGTCGACTCCGGCGTACCTGAGCAGCGCGGGCGTGGCGACGTGGAGGCGCGCTTCGGTGACCCAGCAGCGTCGCTCGTCCAGGCAGAGAATCGGCCTCCTTGACCAGCGGTCGCTCTCAGCGTCATCGATCGGCCGTCGGAGCGCTTCCGCGTCACGGACTCGGACGCCGTCGATGATGCCGGGCGGGGAGCCCGCTTGGAAGGCGCTTCGGAGCGGGATCACCGCCGCGTCGTCGAGACCTGCCGCGAGCTCGCGGACGCGAGCAGCCATGCGTTCGAGCTCGGCGGGCGTCTGGATCGCGACGAAATCCGCACTCTCCTCCGTCGCTCCGGTGTACACGCGGATCTGCCTGTCTGACAGGTTGGGCCCTTCGGCGACCGACTTCCTCTCCTCGGCCGCCGCGACGATCACGACCGCCGCTGCGATCCCGAGGGCGAGGGTGATCGCGGCGAGTGCCGCCCCGGAGCGGGCCTGATAGCGAGCAAGGTCTCGCAGCGCAAGGCGCGGAGCGATCGAGGTGTGCCGCGCAGCGCGGGCGAAGAGGCGGATCGCCAATGGACCCAGGAGCAGGGTGCCGAGGATCGTCGCCACGATCCCGGCGACGATGAGCGCGTCGCTGCCTCGCTTGGAGACCGCAAGGGCGCCGATTCCCGCGGCGATCAACAGGGCGGCGACGATCGTCGAGTGGTGTGTGGCCCTCGGCCGCGGTGGTCGCGCCGAGAGAGCGAGGGTGACGGGGATGCGGGCGACCACTCGCCCCGGCCACCAGGCGGCAGCGGTTGCCCCGAGGACTGCAACGAAGACGATCGCCGCGAGCAGGGCCCAGGGCAAACTCAGCGGGTCGATGCGATGGCCGACCGCGGGCTCGAGCGCCGGGACCAGCACAAGCCAGATTGCGAGACCCAGAATCGCTCCGACCAGTGCGCCGATCGCGCCGACGACCGCGCCGCCCGTGAGCAACACGAGCCGGAGGTGCTTCTCGGTCGCGCCGATCGCCGCGAGCGCGCCGAGCTGGCGGAGCCGTCGCTGCGCGATGACGGCAAAGCCGGCCGCGGCGACCAGCGTGGCCAGGAGCAGGAAGACGGTGGCCACCGAAAACATCGCCAGCGCGTTTGCCGACTGATCGTTCGGCCGAGTCTCGGACCCCGCGAAGCCGAACCGGGTACTGTCGGCGGGCCCGTCCATGAAGGCGCCGACTGCGTCGGGGTCGGCGTCGAGCAGAACCGTGACCTGGTCCGGTGCTGCGGCCGACGACGGAGAGACGAGCGCGAACTCGTCGTCTAAATCACGTGGGTTCTCGACCGTGCCGACGACTGTCCGGCGATGGCCGTCCAGGGCCAGCGGATCCCCGGTCTCGACTCCGAGGAGCGTGGCCACGCCGTCGGTGACGGCGACCTGGCCCGGGCCTGCGGGGTAGCTGCCTCGGACGAGCGCAAGCCGTGTGCCCCCGTAGGGGCCGCGCGGGTCCTGGGAGCGGAAATCGACCGGGTCGACGCTGCCGGGGACGGCCAGCGAGCGATGGCCGATGACGTCGATCGTCCCGAACCGTTCCCGGGTAGCGGCGAGACCCGCCTCTAGCCGGCTCGGATCGGCGCCGTCCAGGCGGAGCAGATGATTTGCCGAGCCGAACTCGGCATCGTCCGCGGCACCCGAGTTGTAGGCGATCGTGACACTGGCGATCGCGGCTGCGACCGCGACGACGAGGAGCGCGATCACCAGGATCTGCTGGCGCCACTCGCGGCGGAACATGCGCCAGGCCCACCTGACGACCGCCCGGCGCGCGGCAACGCCGCCGTTCGCCGGCCGTCGCAGCCTGGAGCGGTGAGCAAGCGCCGTCATCGCCGGTCACCGGGCTGCCAGGAGCGACTCCGCGCCTGGCGGCGCGACCGTCTGGTCGACCACATGGCCATCGCGCAGGAAGACCACGCGGTCGGCCCACGAAGCCAGGTGCGCCTCGTGGGTTACGACGACACCGGCCACCCCCCGCCGCGTCGCCGACCGCAGGAGGCGCATCACCGCCTCGCCGTTCACGGAGTCGAGGGCGCCGGTGGGCTCGTCGGCGAGCAGCAGTCCGCGCTCGCCGACGATCGCCCGCGTGATCGCAACTCGCTGGCGCTCGCCGCCTGACAGCTCGTCGGCGTAGCGATCGGCGTGGTTAGCGATATCGAGTTGCTCCATCGCCTCGAGCCCCGTCGCGCGTGCTGCTTTCGCGCCGATGCCGTCGAGCTCGAGGGGCAGGGTCACGTTCTCGATTGCCGTCAGCCCCGCGAGCAGGTTGAAGTCCTGGAAGACGTAGCCGATCGAACGGCGTCGCATCCTCGCCCGATCGGAGCGCGAGATGCTCGCGAGGTCGACGCCGTCCACGAGCACTTGGCCGCTCGTCGCCTCCTCGAGGCTCCCCGCGATCGTCAAGAGCGTGCTCTTGCCGGAGCCGCTCGGCCCCATGATCGCGACAAGCTCTCCACGCTCGACCGAGAGGTCGACGTCGCACAGCGCGTGCACCTCCGTCGGCCCGGCGCCGTAGACCTTGGATACCTGGCGCAGTTCGAGCGCGTTGGTCATTGCGAGACCTCCATCTGGTCCGTTGCTTCGAGTGGCATGTCGGCCTCTGGGGCCGGTGCGAGCGCCGGTCGCTGCTTCAGGCGGACGTCGGCGGTATCGAGCCAGCGGATGATCGCTTCGAGGCGGAAGAGCTCGGCGTCGGCGACGAGCGCCAACGCGATGTCGTCCTCCCCCGCCCCCCCTTGACCTGCGTGTAGCGCTGCATGATCTCGATCACGTGCCGGCGGTGCACCTGCAGGAGCTCATGGATGTCGATCGCCGGTATCTGCAGCGCAACGAGCACCTTGATCACGAGCTCGTCGCGCGGGGGAGGGACGAGGTCGGGCGGGGTGCGAAGCCACTCGGTCAGCTCGCGCTCGCCCGTGGACGTGATCCTGTAGCGCTTCCGCGAGCGCTCGCTCTCCCCGTCGTCGGTTTCGACGAGTCCGTCCCGCTCGAGGCGCTGGAGGGTCGTGTAGACCTGCCCGACGTTGAGCGGCCAGACCTCGCCGGTCCGAGCCTCGAACTCGTTCTGCAGCCGCAAGCCGTACTTCGGCCCTTCACTCAGTAGCGCGAGGAGGGCATGGGGAACGCTCACGAGGGGCTCCAGAGAGTGAACATACTGGGTACTATACTCGGTATAGACGGCGAACGCAAGGCGCGTTTCCTTGGGCTCGCCCCGTCGATCGCGCCATGAGCCCGTCGGCCGGTACGCGTCCCGCCGGTAGGCGCCCACGTCCCACATGGGACACCGCACAGGCGCGCGAAGAGGCGCGCGCCGCCTCGGTCGAGTGGCTCGCTGGAGTGAGTTCGGGGGCGACGGGCGGGCGCCGTCGAGCGCTGCGAGGTGGCCACTGTCCCGGTCGAGCCCGGGGAGGTCGCATTGCAGCGCGGCGCCGCGCGGCCGCCGGGTCCGAAGATCATTCGCCCACCGCCCTCGGGAGGGTCTGCACTGTCCTATCTAGGGGGTCCAGGAGGCCCAAAAGTCGGGACAGTGACGTCGTTCCCGTAGCCCGGGCAGGGCGATCGCCGCAGAAGATACGAGACAGACGGCACTAGACCGAAGATGATTCGGCCGGCGAACCCACATGAAGCATCTACGCGCCGGCGACCATCGCCGGCCGCCGCTCGGCCTGGTCGGGGATCCGCAGGCGACGTCCCTCCTGCCAGTGTGGGCCGAGGAGCCCCAGCCGGGCCTGCTGGGCGCGATGTGCAATGCGATCACCGACGACTTCACCGCCGCCGACGTCCAGGCGTGCTGTTCCGACTTCCTCGTCGCCGGCTACCTGTCGACCACGTTCCTGATCTGCACCGGCACGCGCAACCTGCTGGCCAACCCGAAGCAGGCCGAGGCACTCCGCGACAACCGCGGGCTGATCGGCAACGCGGTCGAGGAGATGCTGCGCTTCGACGCGCCGGCGCAGCTGGTCGACCGCGTCGTAGCGGCGGACACCGAGCTGGGAGGCGTCACCCTGACGGCCGGCGACAGGGTCACCGCCGTGCTCGGCTCGGCCGACCGCGATCCCGACGCTTTCGCGAATCCCGACGAGTTCAGGATCGACCGCGACGACAAGGATCAGGTGAGCTTCGGCGCCGGCATCCACCACTGCATCGGCGCGCCACTGGTGCGGCTCGTCGCGCCCGCAGCGATCGGCAAGCTGATAGAGCTCGACCAGCTCGCCGTGGATGGGCTCGCCCAGTGGCAGACCGACCCGTACCTGCGGGGAATGGTGAACCTGCCGCTGAGCTTCGGCGCGTAACTGTTAGTCCTTGTATGGGTCGAAGACGTCGCGGCCGGCCATCGCCACGCCCAACGGCGTGAGCGTGTTCTTCACGCGAATCGTGCCGCCGTGCGCGCCGAGCACCTCCGGCAGGCGCTTGTACGCCTCCGGGGCCTCGTCCGCACCGCCGCCGACGAGCACGATTCCCCGCTCGCGCATGCGAGCCTGGACCGCGGGCCAGTCGACCTTGCCCGGCCGCACCTCCTCCTCGATCCACACCTTGCGCACGCGTGCGCCCGGGTGGTCCGGGCAGGTCGCGTCCGCTTGCTCGAAGACCCGATCGCAGTCGCGGTGCATGCACGCAAACCGCTTGCGCCGCGGGCGGCACACCACGGTCACCCGCGGGCTGATCCCGCTGCCCGGCGGCGCGATGGTCGTCGACACCCCGGGACTCCGTCGATTGGCCTCTGGGACGGACCGGGCACGGCCTTCGCCGACATTGAGCGCCTCGCCGCCGGCTGCCGCTTCGCCGACTGCCGGCACGAGAGCGAGCCCGGCTGCGCGGTGCGCGAGGCAGTCGATCCCGATCGGCTGGCCGGATGGCGCAAGGTGGCACGAGAACAGGTCCGGCTCGACGACCGCAATGCGGCGGTCCGGGAGAGCAAGCGCAGCGCTCGCGCTCTAAGCCGACAGATCAGGGCGGCGGAGCGGGCGAAGCGGCGGCGGTGAGCCGCCGCAACCTAGGCTGTCGCTTTCGCGATGAATCCCCCCGAGGGCTCAGTCCCGACGATCCTGGACTGCGATCCCGGCCACGACGACATGGTCGCGATCCTCCTCGCCGCGGCACACCCGAGGATCGACCTGCTCGCCATCACCACGGTGGCCGGCAACGGCACGCTCGAGCGGACCACCCACAACGCCCGGGCCGTCTGCACGCTGGCGGGCATCCGCGACGTCCCCATCGCCGCCGGCGCCCCCGGTCCGCTCGTGGGGACGCTGCGCACGGCTGCGCACGTGCACGGGGAGTCCGGGCTCGAGGGGGCCGCGCTGCCCAGCCCGGACGTGCCGCTGGCAGCCGAGCACGCCGTGGACCTCACGGCCCGGCTCCTGCGCGAGGCAGCCGAGCCGGTAACGCTCGTACCGACCGGGCCGCTCACGAACATCGCCCTGCTGCTACGAAGGCATCACGACCTGGTGGAGCGCGTGCGGGAGATCGTGCTGATGGGCGGATCGACCGGCGCGGGGAACGTCGAGCCGCTCGGCGAGTTCAACATCCACGTCGACCCGGAGGCGGCTGACGTGGTGTTCTCGAGCGGGCTGCCGGTCACGATGTGCGGTCTCAACGTGACGCACCAGGCGCTGGCGACCGAGCCGGTGCTGGAGCGCCTGCTCGGGCTCGGCACGCCGCTGGCCGACACGGTCGTGCGGCTGCTGAGCTTCTTCCGGGACCGCTACCGCGATCTCTTCGGCTTGCCCGCGCCGCCGGTGCACGACCCCGTCGCGGTCGCGCGGGTGATCGATCCCGAGCTGGTGCGCTGCGAGGAGGCGCACGTGGCCGTGGAGCTCCACGGGACCTGGACGCGCGGGGCGACGGTCTGCGACCGGTCCGGCCTGACCGGCCGCACCCCGAACGCCAACGTGGCCGTCGAGCTTCAGGTCGAAGGGTTCTGGGAGCTCGTGATCTCGGCCGTGGACCGGCTCGGGGCGCCGCGGTGAGCGAAGCGCCGCAGCTCGTGGTGGTCGGCTCGCTCAATACCGACCTGCTCGTGCGCGTCGGGTCTCTGCCCCGGCCGGGCGAGACGATCACCGGCGGCTCCTTCGAGATGGCGGGCGGCGGCAAGGGCGCCAACCAGGCTGTCGCCGCTGCACGCGCCGGAGCCTCCGTCGCGCTCGTGGGAGCTGTCGGGGCGGACGAGTTCGGAGCGCGGCTGATCGAGGAGCTCGCCGGCGAGGGCGTGAGCGTGGCGGGAGTGGCGCGGCTTCAGGATGCCGCGACGGGGGTGGCAGGGATCGTGGTGGACGAGCAGGGCGAGAACCAGATCGCCGTCGCCTCCGGCGCGAACCACTCGTTGCGCGCGAGCGACGTGGCGCGGGCCTTTCGGGAGCTCGACCTCACAAAGGTCGGGTGCGCGCTGCTGAGCCTGGAGGTCGAGGACGAGGTGGTCGTGGAGGCCGCCGACCGCGCCGCGGCACGCGGCATGACCGTAGTGGTGAACCCGGCGCCGGCGCGGCGGCTTCCACCCGAGCTGCTCGCGCAGGGCCCCATCTTGACCCCCAACGAGGGAGAGGCCGCGGAGCTGACCGGCAGCCACGAGCCCGCGGCCGCCGCCGCGGCTCTGGTGCGCGCGGGCGCCGCGGCGGCACTGGTCACCGTGGGAGCGCAGGGGGTGTTCGTGGCGGCGGGGGGGCACGTCGGCCGAGTCGAGGCCCCCGCGGTCTCGGTGCACGACACCACGGGGGCCGGCGATACGTTCAGCGGGGTGCTCGCGGCCGGGCTCGCTCGTGGATGGGAGCTCGAACGGGCGGCCCGCTGGGCGGCCGCCGCGGCCGCGCTGTCGGTCACCAAGTCCGGCGCCCGCGCCGGGATGCCGACGGCGAGCGAGCTCGAGGCAGTCCGCCGCCATGGCGCACTGGAGAACAAGTGAGCCGCCAAAAGCTGGCAGGCTGCACCTCATGGACGAACATCCCGTCAGCTTCGCGGTGGACTATCCCGACCGCGACCTCAACCGTCTCACCACGGCCTTCCGCATCTTCACGATCATCCCGATCGCGATCGTGCTCGGCAGCATCGTGGGCTGGTCGACCTCCTATGACACCGGCGGCGACCCGGCGGGCACGGTGGTCGTGGGCGGGACCGGGCTGCTCACGATCCCGCCGCTCCTGATGATCCTGTTTCGCCAGAAGTACCCGCGCTGGTGGTTCGACTGGAACCTCGAGCTCCTGCGCTTCATGAACCGCGTGGGGGTCTACGGGGCGCTGCTCGACGACCGCTACCCGTCCACCGACGAGCACCAGGCGGTCTCGCTGGACATGCCGTACCCGGACGCGCGGACCGACCTGAACCGCTGGCTGCCGCTCGTGAAATGGCTGCTCGCGATCCCGCACTACATCGTGCTCTTCTTCCTCTACATCGGAGCGTTTTTTGCGGTTGTCGCCGCCTGGTTCGCGATCCTGTTCACCGGGCGCTACCCGCGCGGCCTGTTCGACTTCGTCGTCGGCGTGGCCCGCTGGCACAACCGCGTGGCCGGCTACGCCTTGGTGCTGGTCACCGACCGGTACCCGCCGTTCCAGCTCCGTCCGTGACCATCTTTCTGGCTCGGCCGGAGCGGGTCGGGGAGGGCCCGCCCGGGAGGACGCCCGCGCGCTCGCCGGCAGGGCCCTTCTGGAGGGGCGCTTGACGCGCGGGTTTAGCTTTAGCCGGCGCGGTGAGCGTCAGAAGGGGAACTTCCCTGCGTTTGAGCGGTCGACGTCGATCCAAGCCGAGCCGTGCAGGCCGTGCGGGCTTCCGGCGATTCGCTTGAGGTTTCTGTAACCCGGGAGGCGGAGGTCCAGGCCGGGGCCGACCTTGCGGCCGTCGATGAGCATCAGCGCCAGCTTGAGCTGCGCTTTGCCCGCGACGGCGGGATCCCAGAGCGAGATCTCGTCGACGGACCCGTCCTCGAGGTAGCTGCCCACCGTCGCCGGCGAAGAGGTCCCCGTGACGCAGGTCGTGCCTTGGCGGCCTGCTTCGCGGATCGCGTGGCCGATGCCGACCACATCCACGGCCGAGCTGCCCTGGAAGCCCTTGATGTCGGGATGCTTTGCGAGCAAAGCCCTAGCCTTGCGATAGGCGACCCCGGCGTTCTCGAGGCTCTGGATGGGACCGCCGATCCGCCGGATGCCGGGAAATCTCGCCTTGGCTGCGGCGGAGGCGCCCCGCACCCACTCCATGTGGCTCTGCGCCGAGCGGTGACCGACGAACGCGACGTACGTGCCGCTGCCTCCCATGCAGCTCGCCAGGTTGTCCATCAGATGGGCCCCGTAGCGGGTGTTGTCGAACGGCTCGATGTCCACGTGCGTGTTGCGTTGGTTGCTCGCCTCGTGGGTCACGACAACGATCCCGGCTCGCTTGGCCCGCGCCAGCACGCCTTCCAGGGAGCGGGGTGAGTTGGGCACGACCGTGATCGCGGCAGGCTTCTCGGCGATCAGGCGCCGCACAAGCGCGACCTGCTTGCCGGGGCTCGCGTCGCCGGCGGCCGTCATCCGGGCGTCGACACCGGTCCGGGCGGCGAACTGCCTGATCCCCTCGCCCATGCGGTCAAACCACTCGAGTCCGCGCAGCTTGACCACGGTGACGATCCGGGTGCTGGATCCCTCCGCCGGATCGCCCGCGGCGCCGCCCGCGCCTCCGGCCGCCGCCACGCCGACGGCGAGAGCGAGCAGGGTGATGGTCTTGGTCATGGTCAACTGGTTCCCCTCTCTACGTGATCTGGCTGCGCGCAGCAGATCACGACCCGCTGACATTCCGCTGACATCTCGCTGACGAACGCGATCCAGAGGCAAGACGGGCGCCTGGCTCCCGAGGCCAGGCGCCGGCCTCCACCTATGCCTGGGGCCACCGATCCTGACGGCTCGACAACGGTTACGACGCTCGAACCGGTGGACGCGCTGGTCATCCCACGCCCGGACTTCCTGGCTCTCCTGGAACCGGTGTCCGCGCATCGCCACGCCGACACCCAGCGGCGCAGTTCGCGACGCTCGACGTAGCTAGCGGACTTCCCCGTCGGTCACTGCCGCACCGGCCCGGCCGGCCCGGCCGGCGCCTACGGCGGCGCGGCTCTCTCACGGCGAGCGCCTGGCCCGCACAGAGCCAGGCGAACGCCACCAGCAGAACGAAGCCCATCACGTACTCGCCGCTCGCGTCCTAGACAAATTTCGGCGCCGAACCTGCATCGAACCTACGTGGGGTTTGGTCCAGGGCGCACCTGGGAAGTAACAGAAGTTGCATGGGCAGACGCCGTGTCTATTGGCCGTGCTTGTGGTTGGGCTCCGCGCCTTTTGCGGGCAAATAGAGGGATGAGGGGGAGCTTCATGCGTCGGATGGCGTTTGCGGTGCTGGTGCTGGCGACCGCGCTGTTCACTGGACTGTTCACCGCGAGCGTCGCCGGAGCGCAGGCTCCAGCCGCCACGATCAGCGTCACGGGCAGCGAGACAACGTGGTCGCCCCCGAACGTCACGGTGACCACCGGCCAGACCGTTCGATGGTCGTTCACGGGCTCGACGTTGCCGCACAACGTCCACGGGACGAACGATCAAGCCGACTGGAACCCGCCTCTGCAGTCGACCATCGGGACGGGCCAGGCCGCGGTCGACTACACGTTCACGGCGCCGGGTGTCTACACGTTCCTCTGCGACGTCCACGGCTCGATCATGTCCGGCACCGTCACGGTCGAGGGCGCGGGCACGGACCCGCTCGAGAACGTGCTCGTCTTCTCCGAGACGGCCGGGTTCCGGCACGACTCGATCGACGAGGGCATCGCGGCGATCCAGGCGCTCGGCGCGACCAACGACTTCGAAGTCGACGCGACCGAGGACTCGACGCAGTTCAACAGCGCAAACCTCGCGCAGTACGACGCGGTCGTCTTCCTCTCCACGACCGGCGACGTCCTGACCAACGACCAGCAGGAGGCGTTCGAGGCCTACATGCGGGCCGGCGGCGGCTTCGTCGGCATCCACGCCGCGGCAGACACCGAGTACACGTGGCCGTGGTACGGCGAGATGATCGGCGGCTACTTCCGCAATCACCCGCCCGGAACCCCCACCGCGCAAATCAACATCGAGGACGGTGACGAGCCGTCCACCGAGGGCCTCCCCAACCCCTGGACGCGAACGGACGAGTGGTACAACTACCAGTCCTTCGAGACCCCGAGCGTCAACGGCGGCGGCGACGACTACTCGGTGCGCGACAGCGGGGTCAAGGTCCTCGCCACCATGAACGAGGGGACCTACGACGAGGACGACGGCACCGACGAGGTCAACGACGATCATCCGATCGCGTGGTGCTCCGAGTTCGACGGCGGGAACGTCTGGTACACGGGCATGGGCCACACGGCCGAGTCGTTCGGCACCGCGGCGGGCAACATCCGCCAGCACATCCTCGGTGGCCTGGAGACGGTCACCGGCGCCGAGGAGGCCGACTGCGGCGAGCCCCGCCAGGCCACCCCGAGCGCAGCGGACTTCGAGAAGGTCACGCTCGACGACGACACCGAGAACCCGTTCGAGCTCGACGTCGCTGAAGACGGGCGCGTCTTCTACATCGAGCGCAACGGCGAGGTGAACATCTGGAAGCCCGACACCGAGCAGACGGTCGTCGCGGGCAACATCCCGGTCTACACCGGCGAGGAGAACGGCCTGATGGGCCTCCAGCTCGCGCCCGACTTCGAGCAGAGCGGCTACATCTACCTGACCTACTCGGCTTTGCCGGAGTCCACCAACCAGCAGCGCGTGTCGCGCTTCCAGGTGGAGGGCGACGCCCTGGTGGCGGGCTCGGAGCGGATCATCCTCACCTGGCAGCACCAGCGCGACGAGTGTTGCCACTCCTCCGGCGCGCTCGACTTCGGGCCTGACGGCAGCCTCTACATCTCCGCCGGCGACAACACGAACCCGTTCGCGTCCGACGGCTTCACCCCGATCGACGAGCGGCCCGGCCGCGAGCCATGGGACGCCCAGCGCACTGCGGCGAACACGAACGACCTCAACGGCAAGTTCATGCGCATCCTGCCGATGGCGAACATCGCCCCGGGCACCACGCCCGGCATCGGCACCACCTACACGATCCCGGTGGGCAACCTGTTCCCGCTTGACACCGCCCAGACGCGGCCCGAGATCTTCGCGATGGGCTTCCGCAACCCGTTCCGGTTCACGATCGACCCCGAGACCGGCTGGCTGCTGATGGGCGACTACGGACCCGACGCCGGCGCCACCGTGGCCGGCCGCGGCCCGCAGGGCAGCGTCGAGTTCAACGCGGTCACCAGCGCCGGCAACTACGGCTGGCCCTACTGCATCCGCCAGAACGTCGCCTACAACGACTACACGTTCCCGACCGGACCGTCCGGGCCGCTGTTCAACTGCGCGGCGCCGGTCAACAACTCGCCGAACAACACCGGCCTGACGAACCTGCCGCCCGCCCGGCCCGCCACGATGTGGATGGGCTACACCGAGATGGACACGCGGTTCCCCGGCCTCGGCACCGGCGGCGCGCCGACCGGCGGCCCCAGGTACCACTTCGACCCGGCCAACCCGTCCGTCACGAAGTTCCCCGAGTACTACGACGGCGAGTGGTTCATCGGCGAGTGGAACAACGGCTGGCTCAAGCACGCGACGCTCGATGCCCAGGGCAACGCGACCGACGTGCGGCCGTTCCCCTACCTCGGCGCACCGGGCTGCCAGCAGAACGCCAGCGCGCACGGCTGCTACAAGCGGCCGATGGACATGGACTTCGGTCCCGACGGCTCCCTGTACCTGATCGAGTGGGGCTCCGGCTTCGGCGGTAACAACGCCGACTCCGGGCATCTACCGGATCGACTACGTCGGCGCCGGGCGGCGACCGATCGCGCATGGCCTCCGCCGAGCCGACCAGCGGCCAGGAGCCGCTCGAGGTCGACTTCTCGAGCGCGGGCTCGAACGATCCGGACGGCACGTCGCTCACCTATGAGTGGAACTTCGGCGACGGCTCGGCGCCATCGACCGATCCGAACCCGACGCACACCTACGCGACCCCCGGCACCTACACGGCGACCCTGCGCGTCACCGACCAGTCCGGCGCCACCGGCGTCGACAGCGTCCAGATCGTGGTCGGCAACACCGCGCCGGTCGTGACGATCACGATCCCGGAGAACGGCCAGTTCGCCGAGTTCGGCGACGAGGTGCCGTACGAGATCACCGTCACCGACGCCGAGGACGGCACAACGGCGGACGGGTCGATCAGCTGCGACGACGTCACGCTGAACATCTCGCTGGGCCACGACCAGCACGCGCACGAGGTGTCGGAGCAGCACGGGCTGCGAGGGCACGTTCGAGACCCTGAACGCGGGCGGCCACGGCGAGTCGGCGAACACGTTCACGACGATCGAGGCCGTCTACACCGACGAGGCCCAGCCGGGCGGCGCGGCCGCGCTGACCGGCCGCGACGAGGCGATCCTGCCGCGCAAGCGCCAGCAGGCCGAGTTCTTCGATACGACCGGACGCGCACCCGGCGCAGTCGGCGGCGGCGACCCCGGCGTCCAGACCGAGACCACGGGCGACACCGAGGGCGGTGGCCTGAATATCGGCTTCATCGAGAACGGCGACTACGTGTCGTACGAGCCGATGAACCTGAAGGACATCACCTCGCTGCGGTTCCGAGTGGCGTCCGCGGGCGCGGGCGGCACGATCGAGGTGCGCACCGGCGCGCCCGACGGCCCGCTCGTCGCGACGACCGAGTTCATCACGCCGACCGGCGGCTGGCAGGTCTACAAGACCGTCGAGCTAGCGCTGACGAGCCCGCCCGCGGGCACGCACGCGCTGTTCTTCGTGTTCCGTCACCCGACGGACCAGGGCGGCCTGATGAACGTCAACTACATCCAGTTCGTCGGCAAGGGCGCGGCCACCACGGCCGCCCCGGAGGTGACGGCAACCGCCGACCCGGCGACCGGCACGGCGCCGCTCGAGGTCCAGTTCGACGCCGAGGGCACCGATGCCGAGGGCGGCGCGCTCACGTACGCGTGGGACTTCGGCGTCGCCGGCACGAACGACGACACCTCGACCATGGAGGACCCGACCTACACCTACCAGCAGCCCGGCACCTACACCGCGCGTGTGACCGTCACCGACCCCGCAGGCGCCGAGGGCACCGCGACGGTCGAGGTCCGCGTCACGTCGTCCGACCAGTGCCCGACTGGGCCGGTGCGCTCCGACGAGTTCGAGGGCGACGCGCTGGACACCAACCGCTGGACCGTGATCCGGCCGGACGCCACCCGTCCGCCGACCGTCTCCGGCGGGAACCTGAACTTCCCGATCGACAACGGCTCGCTCTACGGCCCGGGCACGAGCGCCCGGAACATCGTGGTCCAGCCGCTGCCGGAGGGCGACGTCCAGGTGACGGCGAAGATCAGCACCGACCCGCTGGTCGAGAACTACCAGCAGGCCGGCCTGCGGGTGTACTCCGACGACAACAACTGGGCGTCGGTGCACATGATCCACGCGGGCGGCGTCGCGCGACTTCGAGTTCATCTGGGAGTCGAACGGCACTCCGCGCAACGAGGCGCGGACAAGCTCGGCGGCATCCGACCCGAGCTCGCCGCCACGACTACTGGGTGCGGCTGGTCTCCGACGGGCAGCAGCTGACGGCGTTCTACTCCTTCAACGGCGTGGACTTCCTGCCCGTCGGGCGGCCCGGCTCGCTGGCCACGTTCCAGAACCCGCAGATCGGCCCGGTGGCGCTGTCCGACCAGGCGCCCTCGTACCCGGTCGCGCGGTTCGACTGGATCCGCTTCAACCCGGACGGCACCACCGGCGGTGGCGGTGGCGGTGGCGGGATCGTCGACAACTTCGACGGGACCGCGCTCGGCAGCGCGTGGACCGTCGTGCGCCAGAACCAGGACCTGACGGTGGGCGGCGGCACGCTGAACATCCCCGCCGCCGCCGGGCGACATCTACGGCGGCCGCAACGACGCAGCCAACCTCGTTACACGCGCCATGCCGGGCGGCGACTGGGTGGCGACCGCGAAGCTCAACTTCGAGGGCACCGCCCAGTACCAGCAGGCCGGCATCATGGTCTACGGCGACGACGCGAACTTCACGAAGTTCGGCCGCATCGCCCACACGGCCGCGACGAACAGCGAAGAGAAGTTCGAGTTCATCTACGAGAACGCGGGCACGCCGCGCAACGACGCCGCGGACTCGACGGCCAACATCCCGGCCGACTTCCCGGACGACTTCTATGTCCGGATCACCAAGACCGGCGACAGCATCACCGGCGCGTACTCGACCGACGGCAACGCATGGACGCCGGTCGGGCGCCCGGCGCCGCTGCCCGCGAACGCGAAGCTCGGCCTGTTCGCGTTCAGCAACGACGGCGCCGGGCAACCCGGTGGCGGCGTTCGACTCGTTCACCCTCACCGGTGACGAGGTCGGCGGCGGCGGCGGCTCGGAGTTCAGCGACGCGTTCGACGGCACGTCACTGGACACGAATCGCTGGGACGCGATCGTCCGCGACAACCCGGCCTCGTACACAGTCGGCAGCGGCGCGCTGACGATCACCACCGAGCCGGGCGACATCTACACGGTCGACACCAACCCGCCGCCGAACAACTTCATCCTCCA
The DNA here is from genome assembly GCA_963733885.1 of uncultured Thermoleophilaceae bacterium. GTDB lineage: Bacteria > Actinomycetota > Thermoleophilia > Solirubrobacterales > Thermoleophilaceae > JACVRW01. Next base: position 327,885 of record CAVTES010000006.1, read on the forward strand.
GGACGCGGGCCACGCGGACGCGGACTGGACGATCGAGACGAAGCTGTCCGGCACGATCAACGGCGGGTACGGCCAGGGTGGCCTGCTCGCGTACTCGAACGGCGACAACTGGGTCAAGCTCAACCCGATCTCGGACGCGGGCAACACGAGGATCAACCGCATCGAGCTGCGCTCCGAGGTCGCCGGCACGCCGGTCGGCCCGGCGGGCACGCCAGACCCGGTGGTGCCGGTCGGCACCACGGACTACTGGGTCCGGCTGACGAAGGCCGGGACGACGTACTCGGGCGAGTACTCGTTCGACGGCGTGACGTGGACGGCGATGGGCTCGGTCACGAACGCGATGGCGAGCCCCGACTTCGGCATCTACGCCTTCGGCCCGCAGCCCGACGGTCAGGGCGACACGGTGGCGTTCGACTACTTCCTGCTCAACGGCGAGCAGCCTGGTGGCGATCCGTGCGTCTGCGAGGGCTTCGGCGACGACTTCGAGGCCGGGACCCTCAACCGGACGCGCTGGAACAACATCATCCGCGAGCAGGAGGACCTGTACGACATCCAGAACGGCACGCTCAACGTCACCACCGTCAACGGCGACATCTACACCGGCGGCGATCCGGCTCCGACGCGGAACTTCTTCCTGCAGACGGCCGACCACGCCGGCGAGAACTGGGTGATCGAGACCCGCGTCGACGGCGGCGAGCTGAGCGACGGCTACGAGCACGCCGGCCTGCTCGCGCGGGTCGACGACGACAACTACGTCAAGTACAACATTATCTCCGACGCAGGGAACACGATCCCGAACCGGATCGAGTTGCGCTCGGAGGTCGGGAGCGAGATCCAGAACCCGCAACCGCAGCTCACTCCGCTGCCGGCGGGCACGGAAACGGTCTCGCTGCGGCTGACCAAGAACGGCACGATGTACTCCGCGGACTACTCGTTCGACGGGGAGACGTGGACGTCGCTCGGCGCGGCGGTGCCAAACGCGATGGCGTCGCCGAGCTTCGGCCTGTTCACACAGGGCGGGTCCAGCGGCGGCGCGACCGTCAACTTCGAGTACTTCTCGCTCGACGGCGACGCCACCGGCTGCCCGCCGACGGAGCCTGAGAACCGGGCGCCGGTGATCGCTGACGTCACGGCCACCCCGCAGGCCGGCTTCGCACCGCTGGAGGTCGACTTCTCGGTCGAGGCGAGCGACCCCGACGATGACCCGCTCACGTACGCGTGGGACTTCGACGGCGACGGTGACACCGACTCGACGGTCGAGGACCCGACGTACACCTACGCTCAGGCCGGCGACTACGACGCCGAGGTCACCGTGTCCGACGGCGAGGACGAGACCACCCGTACGGTCGACGTCCAGGTGTTCGGGCCCACCGATCCGCAGGCGCGGTTCCGCGTCCTCGTCTTCTCGAAGACGGCCGGCTTCCGGCACGATTCGATCGACGAGGGCCACGCAGCGATCGAGCAGCTCGGTGAGGAGAACGACTTCCAGGTCGACCACACCGAGGACGCGGCGATCTTCAACGCCGCCGCGCTCGCCAACTACGACACCGTGGTCTTCCTGTCCACGACCGGTGACGTCCTCAACGCGGCGCAGCAGACCGCGTTCGAGAACTACATCCAGGGCGGTGGCGGCTTCACCGGCATCCATGCCGCGGCCGACACCGAGTACGACTGGAAGTGGTACGGCCGCATGATCGGCGCGTACTTCCACAGCCACCCGCCCGGGACGCCCACCGCGAACGTGATCGTGGAGGACACCGACGACCACACCACGCAGGGCCTGCCGCTGACGTGGACGCGGACCGACGAGTGGTACAACTACAAGCGCGTCGACTTCGAGACCGACCCGAGCGACTACAGCCCGCGCAACAGCGGCGTCCACGTCCTCCTTAGGCTCGATGAGTCGACCTACGACGAGCAGGACGGCAACACAACGGATGACGACCATCCGATCTCGTGGTGCCAGCGCTACGAGGGTGGCCGCTCGTGGTACACGGGTCTGGGCCACACGGCGGAGTCGTTCGGCACCGCCACCGGCAACATCCGCTCGCACATCCTCGGCGGCATCGAGGTGAGTGCCGGGGCGGCCGACTCCGCCGAGTGCGGCGCGGCCGACTCGAACGCCCCGATCGTCGAGGCGTTCGGCGAGCCGACGTCGGGGACGGCCCCGCTGACGGTGGAGTTCAGCTCGTCGGCGCTCGACCCGAACGGGCCCGGCTCGGGCCTCCGCTACCGCTGGGAGTTCGGGGACGACTCGAGCGCGCTCGGGCCGAACCCGGTGCACACGTACACGCAGCCCGGCGCCTACGAGGCCGTGCTGACGGTTACCGACGCGGAGGGTCTGCAGACCAGCCGCACGGTCGAGATCACGGTCAACCCGGCCGGGACGCAGGCGCCGGTCGTCGATGTGGCGGCCGACCCCGGCAGGGGCGTGGCGCCGCTCGAGGTGCAGTTCCAGGCCGCCGCAACCGATCCGGACGGCGACGAGAGCAAGCTCGTCTACCTCTGGAACTTCGGCGACGGCGCGGGCAGCTCGTTCGCCCAGAACCCGAAGCACACGTACATGACGCCGGGGACGTACAACGCGACGGTGACGGTCACCGATGCGGCCGGTGCCAGCACGACCAGCGATCCGATCACGATCACGGTCGAGAACCCGCCCGGAAACGTGGCACCGAACGTCGAGGCCGCCGCGGATCCGACGTCCGGAACCGCCCCGCTACGGGTGCAGTTCTCCGCGGCCGCGACCGATCCCGACGGTGACCACGTCCTGATCAGCTGGAACTTCGGCGACCAGACGGGCGGGGCCGGCGCGGCCGTAGCCCACACCTACACCACGCCGGGCGTCTACAACGCCGTGGTGACGGTGCGCGACCAGGGCGGCCTGACCGACACCGCGACGGTGCAGGTGACGGTGACGGGCGCCGGCGGCTCACCGCTCACGAACGTGGCACCGCTGGGCTCACCGCCGGCGACCGTGGCACCGCAGGGCGGCGACGTGGCGGGCGAGACGGAGGCCGCCGCGCTGGTGCGCGTGACCAAGCGCCACAAGGTGGCTCGCGTGATCAAGCGCGGCCTGCGCTACACGGTCGCCTGCGAGGCGGCGTGCCGCGTGACGTCGACGCTGCGAATCGCGGGCGCCGACAACCAGCGGCTCGGGAAGGACGCCGCCCGCAGCATCGCGGCCGGCTCCTCGCGCGCCTTCGTGTTGCGGCTCGACCGCAAGGTCCGCAACCTCGTCTCCGCGATGCGGAAGGCGAAGCTGCGCAACCTGCGGGCCACGCTCGTCCTGAAGATCAGGACGGCCGAGGGCACGACCACCGTGCGCAAGGCGGTCGTGCTTCGCCGCTAAGCCGAGAGGAGCGCGCGCAGGTCGTCGATGGTGTCTGTCTCCCCGGCGCCCTTGTCCGGGCGATAGCGCTTGACGCGCGCGAAGCGCAGCGCCACGCCGCCCGGGTAACGCGTCGATGACTGCACCCCGTCCAGCGCGATCTCGACCACGAGCTCCGGGCGCACCATCACCGCTATCCCCTGCCGGCCGGTCTCGCGCGCCAGCAGCTCCTTCGTCTGCCATTCGAGAAGCTCGTCGGTCATTCCCTTGAACGTCTTCCCCACCATCAGGAACTCGCCGGTGCGCGGGTCGCGGGCGCCGAGGTGGAGGTTCGACAGCCAGCCCTGACGGCGGCCGTGGCCCCACTCGGCGCCGAGCACCACCAGGTCGTAGGTCCGCACCGGCTTCACCTTGCGCCACGCCTTGCCGCGCCGGCCCGCCTTGTACACGGATGCGGCGTCCTTGACCACGATGCCCTCGTGTCCCGCGCCCAGCGCCTCGTCGAGGGCGCGCTGTGCGATTGCGGGGTCCGACGTCACCACGCTCGGGATCCTCAGGTGAGCGGCGATCTCCTCGAGGCGGGCGGCGCGCGCCTCGAGCGGCCTGTCGAGCAGGTCGTCGCCGTCGGCGTGGAGGATGTCGAAGAGGAACGTCACGATCCCCTCCGGCGGCGCGTCGCTGTCGATCTGCGACACCGTTTCCTGAAACGCAGCGGGGCCGGCGTCGAGCATCCAGAGCGCCTCGCCGTCGAACACTGCTTGATCCACGGACAGGCCACGCACCGCCTGGACGATCCCCGGGAGCGTCTCGGTGATCTCGTTCAGATTGCGGGTGTAGATGCGGACCTCGTCGCCGCGGCGGTGGATCTGGATCCGGATCCCGTCGAGCTTCCACTCCACCGAGGAGCGATCGAAGCTGTCGACCGCTTCGGACACGCTCGCCGCGGTCGAGGCGAGCATCGGCAGGATCGGCCGGAACAGCTCGAACCCAACGTCCCGAAGCCCTCCCTCGCCATGCGTCATCGCAAGCTCTGCGGTGCGCGAGAGATCGCCCGAGAGCATCAGCGCACGACGCGTGATCGCGCCGGAGACCCCGGCCGCCTTGGCGATCGCGTCGACCATCAGCCCGCCGAGCGCGCCCTGCCTCAGCCCGCCGGTGAAGAGCCGCTTGACGAAATCGGCCTCCTGCTCGGTGGCCCGCCCGAGAAGCTCGCCGAGCATCTGCCGGCGCCCGGCCGCCGATCCGCCTCCCGTCGTCGCCTGGACCGCGGCGATCGCGCGATCGAGCTCCCCGATCGTGAGCGAGGCCTCCCCGGCGGGGGCCCGCTCGATGCCGTAGATCGTCGAGTAGCCCACACCGACCCGGCCCTGCCGAGGCGCACCCGCCAGGAAGCCGACGGCGGCCGCGACCTCGTCCGGATCGAGCCGCCGCAAGAGCTCGGCGAGGATCGCGACCTTCTCGGAGCGCGAGCTCGTGTCCGTCACGTCCCGCGACGCGGTGACGACATCGGCGAGCAGGGTCATCCCTCAGCCGAATCTGCGCCGCATCACGTCCTCGCGGCGCAGGTCCGCCGGCCACGTAGGGCAGGCCTCGCGGTCTTCGCGCGACCCGGCCGCCTCCTGGCACCCCGCGGCCTTGAGCGCATCGGCTCTCTCGGCGTGGTGGGACCCTCGGACGAGCTTGCCGTCGCGGATGGTCCAGGCGAGCCAGAAATGCGATTCGACCTTGGCGCCGCTGCCCTTGCCGCGTCCCCACTGGTGGATGTGGGCGACGACCGAGTCCCCGGCATCGATCATCTCGCCGACCTCGTAGCCCCATGCGTCGAACGGGCCGATCCAGCGGCGAAAGAACTCCTGGACGCCTGCCGGTCCGTGCCACTGCGCCGGCGCTGCGTCGGGAAGGTCGAGATCCCTCGCCTCCCAGAGGACCTCGTCGTCGAGGATCTCCCAGAGGGCGGCCGGGTTGTGCTGCGCCTCCCCGAGCACGCGCTCGACCAGCTCAAGGTTCTGCTGCGACATGGCCTCCTGAGTATCCGCGGTTTGGCGGCTCCGCGTCCCGAGCCTCTGCACGGCTGACATCCGACGTTTGGCCTACCCAGATCTGGGTAGGTCTCCGGCGCTAGCCGGCGGGGACGCCGCCTGCGTCACCCCGCCAAATCGGGCTCGTTGTACCTCCGGGGGCCATCGACAGGTGAGAGGGAGAGACTCAGAATGACTTTCAAGGCCCGGCGCCGAGTGCTCGTCGCCGTATCGCTTTGCGTGCTGGCATGGATCGCGCTCACAGGGCCCGCAGCCGGCGACGAACGGGGCATCGACCCCAACCAGGGCGACAGCCTGGTCGAGGTCAACCTCGCCAGCAAGGGCGCGGCAATTCGCCTGCAGCTCCAGGCTGAGAGCTACGGCGTCGAGTTCAACGACCACTACCTGCGCACGAACAGCAACGGGACGGTCACCGCCACGGTCTTCGCCAGCGAGGACGAGCTCGACAAACTGGCCGCGGCCGGCTTCGACCTCGGGACCACGATCGAGGGCCCGAAGATCTGGGAGGCCCGGATCGCGGCCCGCCAGGCCGACGTGCGGCAGGAGAAGCGCGCCGATGCCGCCGCGCTGACCGATGTCGGCGTCCAGTCGCACGCGGACGAGATCGTCGTCCTGCGCGTGGACTACTTCGAGAACTACGCCGGCCGCTTCCTGTCGGTCGAGGCGAAGAACCGCGACGGCACCGCCGCGCCCTCCGGCTCGGTCTATATCGGTCCCGAGATGTCGCTTTCCTTCAACCGCGGCGGCAACACGCCGATCGACTCGCCGCCGCGCGTGATGAACGTGAACATCGATCCGGACACCACGCCGGACACGTACATCGAGCACCGCGAGCTGGTCCGAATCGGCGACACCGGCACGAACGACCCGCCGGCCCCGACCCGGATCCGCATCGGCGCAAGCTCCGGAGCGATCAAGGAGGCTCCGGTCGAGGTGTGGCTCGGCGGCGGCCTCCCGCCGATCGGCGGCGAGAACTACCTGCGGGACTTCACGACGCGCTACATGGACCCGACCGAGGTCTACACGCGCTTTCGCGAGCTGCAGGCCGAGTTCTCGAACATCAGCGAGCTGATCACGCTGCCGAACAAGACCAACGGCTACCAGCGCCGCGCGCAGGCCCTGATGTCGGGCACATTCGACACGGGTGTGACGCCCAACACGCGTCTGGGTCAGGAGAGCGCGGTCGTGCTCACCTCGCGCGCCTGGGGCCACGAGGGCGGCAATGACATCGCCGCCGAGTTCCTCAACCCGATGGCGTCCAACTCGCCGCTGATGGTGTCGCGCACCGGCAACGAGATCCTCGTCAGCCTCGGCACGAACGAGGACGGCGTGCTCACGAGCACCGCCCAGCAGGTCGTGGACGCGATCAACGCGCACGCTGGCGCGAGCCAGCTCGTCGTCGCGAGCGTGTTCACGCGCGTCAGCAACGCGAACCCGCCGATCGTCCCGGGTACCGGGATCGTGCAGCCGCGCGCGCGGGTGCTGCTGTCCGACTTCCTCACCACGGGCTCGAACGCCCACGTGCCGCGCGGGCCGTTCGAGTACCAGGTGATGCGGATCGGCAAGAAGCGCGACGGCTCGAAGGTCGGCGTCTACCTGTACTGCCAGCAGCACGCCCGCGAGTGGGCGACGCCGCTGACGTGCCTGGAGACGGCCGAGCAGCTGCTGCGCAACTACGCGATCAACAAGCGGACGCGGGAGCTGGTCGACAACCTCGACATCTTCATCCTGCCGTCCTCGAACCCGGACGGGTCGCACTACTCGATCCACAACTTCGCGCAGCAGCGGAAGAACATGACCAACCACTGCGTCGTGGGCGGGAAGGAGACCGACGACCCGTTCGCGGCGAGCTTCTGGCAGGCCCGGATCAGCCCGGCGAACCAGCTGCCGTACACGGCGATCGACCCCGGCGCGCGCACGGCGTGGGGCGTCGACATGAACCGCAACAACACCGTCGGGACGATCTTCGACACGTTCGGCGGCCTCGGCTACATCGGCGCCTCGCACTCGTGCACCAGCGAGGTGTACGCGGGTCCGTCCGAGGCGTCCGAGCCGGAGATCCAGAACGAGCTGTGGATCGCGGACACGTTCGACAACATCAAGTTCTCGAACAACATCCACAGCTTCGGCGGCTACTTCATGTGGGCGCCGGGCGCATACCTGTCGGATCGCTCGGAGGGCGATCTCCCGCACGCGAACATCGGCGTCGAGAAGTACTTCTTCGAGGCCGGCGAGCGGATCCTGAACCGGATCAAGGAGGAGCGCAACACGGTCATCCTGCCGCAGCGGACGGGCCCGATCGCCGACGTCCTGTACTCGGCCGGCGGTAACAGCGCCGACGAGCACTGGTACGAGCGCGGCACGATCGCCTACAGCTTCGAGACGGGTGCCGACCGCTACGCGAACACGACGCTGAGCCTCGCGGCTCCTGCGGGCGCCGACCGCATCCGCGTCGGCAACCGTTTCTACGACGCCGGCGACCAGATCCGGATCGGTTTCGGCACCGCGAACGAGGAGACCGCGACGGTCGCCTCGGTCGTCAACCCCGGCGGCCAGAACCCGCCGAGCCCGGCCCCGAACGTGATCCTCACCGCTGCGCTGCAGCGGGCACACGCGCAGGGCGAGATCATCCAGGGCGGCACGCTCCAGTCCGGCGTCGGCTTCCAGCCCGACTACGCGACCGAGGGCAAGCACGAGGCGCTCGAGTTCACCCGCGGCAACATCGGGCTGCTCGAGTCGGCGCTCGACTACTCGCGCGACCGCAAGCCGCCGCAGGTCCGGATGACCGGGCCGAAGCGCTCGCTGGAGCCGGTCACCACGACGTTCGAGTTCGTGAACGAGCCGTCGGTGATCCGCTACACGATGGACGGGTCAAAGCCGAACGACTCGTCCCCGCTCTGGGATTCCACCGGCCCCCGCGAGCCGGGTCAGACGTTCCATCTAACCGAGACGACCAGGTTCCGGTGGCGTGCGGAGGACATCAAGGGCAACGTCGGCAACGGGAGCCAGACCTTCCGGATCGGCCGCGACGACGACGATGACGACGACGACGACGAGGACGACGACGACTGATGACGCCGCGCCGGTCGGCTCGCGCCGGCGAGCCGCCCGGCGTCTCTGAAGGACCTTGAGCCGGCGATCGCTTCTCATCTTCGTCGCGGCGGCGGCCGGGCTGCTCGCGGCGGCCCTCGTGGCGGGCGTCGTCCTGCTCGGGACCGAAGGAGGGGAGCGCCCGCCCGCGCTGCGCGCGGTCAGCATCGAGCAGTGCCGCGGGCTCGGCGACGACGAGACCCGCGCCTGCTATGAGCGCGAGTTCGTGGCGCTCGTCGACGGGCAGGAAGACCCGCGGCACGCGGTCGAGCGGATCGCCGACTCGGCCTGGAGCGAGGGCGGCTTCCTGCTGGAGAACTGCCACGTCGTCATGCACACGGTCGGCCGCAGCTACGCCCGCGACGCCGGCGTGACGCTCGCGACGCTGATGGACTACCTGCCGCAGGCCAACGACCCGGGCTGCACCGCGGGATTCGCGCACGGGCTCGTGACCGGCGTCGCGCCCGACATCGACCCGTCGGAGCCAGCCGAGTCGGCGGCGGCGTGCGCGGACGCCGGCACGCGCTTCCAGCGCTACAGCTGCATCCACGGGTTCGGGCACGCGTTCATGCGGCTCTACGACGACAAGCTCGAGCCCGCGCTCGAGCTGTGCGCGGCGCTCGGGCGCGACGCCGCGCCCGACTGCGCGCAGGGCGCGTACCACGATTACTGGTTCGCCGTGGTCGGCGCCGACGACACGAGCCGGCCGGAGGGCGCGACCACCGACCCGTACCGCCTTTGCGGCGCCCAGCCGGAGGAGTTCGTGCGCCCGTGCTGGTACCGGGCGTTCCTCGAGAACCGCCCGCAGGGCTTCCAGGTGGAGACCGTGGGCGACCTGGAGTCGCTCTGTGACGGGCTCGAGCAGCTCCAGCGCGAGGCATGCATCACGGGCGCGTCGCTCATCGGGCCGCCCGACCCGGCGGAGCAGCTCGATCTCTGCGCGCGACTGCGCGATCCGTCCGACGCCGCCAACTGCGTCCGCGGGACCAAGGTGCAGAACCTTCTCGACGCCCCGAACGCCACCTACGTCGCGCTGATCGAGCGGTGCGCGCGACTCGACGCCGGCGCGCGCGGCGAGTGCTACCGCTGGCTCGGCAAGACGCTCGCGGTCCTGACGGACGGCGAGTTCGCCCGGGTCGGCTGTCCGCGGCTCGACCCGGCGAGCGCGCGGCGACAGTGCCGGGCCGGGGCGGCGACCATGGAAGCGGCGCTCGTGACGTTCAGCTGAGGTCGACCGGTATGGTTCTGCGCGTCGTCCGGGAGGAGGACTCATGAGGGGTCGTCTGCTCGCGTTCCCGATCATCGCCGCCCTCGCTTTGCCGGGCGCCTCCGTCGCGCAGCCGCCGCCGGGTAACCCGATGGGCGCCGCCGCGGACGGGCCGGGCGCGCTGTCGCATTTCGATCTGGCTCGCAAGGACTGCGTGGGGACCGCGCGCAACCGTCGCTCCAAGGTCTGGTTCACCGTCGCCGACGGCGTGCTCAGCGACGTCTACTTCCCCACGAACGACACGACCAACAACGAGACGCTCCAGTTCGTCGTGACGGACGGCGCGACGTTCGCCGACCTGCAGACGCGCGACATGACCTACACGGTGCGCGCGCTCGACGAACGCGCGCTCACCTGCCGCGTGACCTCTACGGCCAAGAGCGGTCGCTACCGCATCGTGACCGACTACGTCGCCGACCCCGACCGGGCGACGGTCCTGATGCGGTCCCGGTTCGAGCGCCTCGGCAAGCGGGACGGCGGCAACTACCGGCTCTACGTCCGGTTCGACCCGACTCTTAACGGCAACGGCGGCGGCGGTTCCGGGAACGGCGGCGCGGACAGCGGCGACATCGCGCGAACCGGCGGTCACACGCTGCTGGTCGGCTCCGATCCGGTCACGGCGACCAACGCAGCCAACCGCGACTACGCCGTGCCGGTGCACAGCGCGCTGGACGCCTCGCGTCCGTTTCTCGAGGTCTCCAACGGCTTCGCGGGCGCTGGCAGCGACGGCCTCACCCAGCTCGACGCCGACCGGCGGCTGACGGAGCGGTTCGCGCAGGCAGCCCAGGGCAACCTGGTGCAGACGGCCCGCGTCGACCTCGCCCGTGACGGCGAGTTCGAGCTCGCGCTCGGCTTCGGCGACCACCGCGCCGCCGCCGTGGCCGCGGCGCGTCGCACCCTCGACGAGCGCTTCCACAGCATCGAACGCGAGTACGCTCGCGGCTGGCACGCCTACGACGCGCGCCTGAAGAAGCCGCGGCGCCCCAAGGGGGTCTCGGCGCGGCGCTGGAGCGACCTGCTGGAGACGTACTACCTGAGCGCCAACTACGTGAAGGCGGCGGAGGACAAGACCTTCCCCGGCGCGGTGGCCGCCGCGCTGGCCTCGCCCTGGGGCCAGGCCGTCGCTGCTGGCGACCCGGCGATCACGTACTTCGGCTCGTACCGGGAGGTGTTCGCGCGCGACCTATACGAGGCGTGGTCACCCCTCCTGCTGGCCGGGGATCGCCGCACCGCCCGCGATATGACCCGCTTCCTGTTCGAACGCCAGCAACAGCCTGACGGGTCGATGCCGCGCAACAGCCTCACGAACGGCGCGCTCGCGCCCGACTCCTTCGGCACGCAGCTCGACGAGTGCTCGTACCCGCTGATCATGGCGCTCGACGTCGGCCTCACCGGTCCGGACTTCTACGAGGAACACATCAAGCCGGCCGCCAACTTCGTGATCAGCCGCGGGCCCGCGTTCGGAACGGAGCGCTGGGAGGAGCAGAGCGGCTTCTCGCCCTCGACCATCGCCGCGGAGATCGCCGGACTGATCGCCGCGGCGCGCATCGCCGATCTCAACGGGGACGCCGTCGCCGCAGCGATCTGGCGCGGCGTGGCGGACGAGTTCCAGCGCCGCATCAAGGACTGGACGGTCACCTCCAGCGGCCCGCTGAGCCCCGAGCCGTACTTCATCCGCCTGTCGAAGACGGGCGACCCCAACGCGGCGATCTCGTACAACCTCGGCAACGGCGGCGATACGCTCGATCAGCGCGAGGTGATCGACGCCGGCTTCATGGAGCTGGCGCGACTCGGCGTGCTGTCGCGGCGCGACCCGGATCTGGTGCGTTCGATTCCCGTCGTGGACGCGAAGATCCGGCGCGAGACCGCGAGCGGCGTGGGTTTCTTCCGCTACAACGGGGACGGCTACGGCGATCGCTCGAGCGACGGGCGGCCGTGGGCGCCGACCGGCCAAGGCAACGGGCACCTGTGGCCGGTGCTCGCGGGCGAGCGCGGCCAGTGGGAGCTCGACACCGGCGACCTCGACGCGGCCGTCGAGCGGCTCGAGTCGATGCGCAACATGTCGTCGGGCGTGGGGCTGATCGCGGAGCAGGCTTGGGAGCTGCCCGATCTCGCGCGGTCGCTGTTCGGGACCGATCCGACACTGGCTTCGATCGGATTCGAGGACGGCAAGCCCGCCGGCTCGGCCTCGGCGCTGACGTGGTCGGCCGGGCAGTTCGTGCGGCTGATGCTCGACGTGTCGGCCGGCAGGGTGCTCGACCGGCCGCGCTACACGCTGCGGCGCTACGTCAGGCGTACGCAGCAGGAGACCCCGCTGACGGTCACCTCGCCGGCCGACAACTCGGCCGTCGAGGACACGGTCGAGGTCGCGGGCACCTCCGCCCCCGGCAACGCGATCGCGGTCGCCGCCTCCAACCTGGACGACAACACCCGGACCACGGTCCACACCACCACGGCCGGGCCGGGCGGGGCGTTCAGCCTCACGGTGCCGCTCACGGGCGGGACCTCGGTGCTCAACATCGTGGCGACCAGCCCCTCGGGCGCGACCGGGCGCGAGGTGCGCACGGTGGTGTTCGACTTCGTCCCCGGCACGCTGCTGTTCGCGGTCGACGACCCCGACGGCGATGACAACGGGCCCGGCAACTACGCCTATCCCACCAGCACCAACTTCAACCCGGGCGCCTTCGACATCCAGCAGTTCCAGGTCTTCGACGCCGGCGACCGGGTTATCTTCCGGCTGCGCACGCGCAACCTGTCGCCGACCTTCGGCAGCCCGCTCGGCGCGCAGCTCGTGGACGTCTACGTCCACGTTCCGGGAGCTGCGCAGACGTCCATCGCGGCGGCACACCCGCTGCGAACCTTCGAGATCGCCCCGGCCGGCGCGTGGAGCCGGCTGATCCAGGTCCAGGGGTTCGGGCAGCGCTACGTCGACGCCGGCGGCAACACGCTGGGGACCGTGAACATCAGCGGCAACGCGATCTCGCGCTACATCACCTTCAGCGTCACGAAGGCGAGCCTCGGCACTCCCGGAGCAGGCTGGGCGTTCACCGTCGTGCTGACCGGCCAGGACGGATTCAGCCCGGACCAGGCCCGCGGCTTCCAGGCGTTGCCGCAGGAATTCCAGTTCGGAGTATGCGCGACGGCCCCCAGCAGCGATCCGCGCTGCAATGTCAACCCGAGCACGGTGCCCAAGGCGATGGACGTGCTGACGCCGCCCGGCACGAGCCAGGCCGACGAGCTGGACTACACGGTGCACACCCCGGTGGTGCTGCAGCCGGTCGCGATCCCCTGACCCGCGAGCAGAGCACCGCGAGCGCGGACAGCTCTAACGTGCCCAGCCGTGCACCCGCACGCCCTCGCCATACGCCCCGGTCCGCAAGGCCTTTCCGAAGGCCGTAGCTTCATCGACCGCGCTCTCTCGGAGGCGGGCTTCGACGCAGGAACGCGGTACCAGATCACGGTCGCCAGCAACGAGGCGGTCTCGAACGCCATGGAGCACGGCGCGCCCTGCGAGGACGGCCAATTCCACTTGGCGGCGACCGTGACAGACGGATCCTTCGTGTTCTCCGTTCGAGACTGCGGCGAGTTCGAGCAAGCTGCTCCGCCGGCCGTGGACCCGGTGGCCGAGCGCGGTCGCGGCTTTGCCTGCATGAACCTGCTCATGGACGACGTGCGGCTCGACGCGCGTCCGGGCGAGACGGTTCTCCGGCTCGCGAAGCGGCTCCCCGGGACCCCGCCTCCGCCCCAGGAGACCGATCCCGCGGTGACCGAGCACAACGTCCGCGTGGTTCGCGAGCTCTTCGACGCGTTCGCAGCGCGCGACTTGGCGCTCACGATGGGACTGGTCGATCGCGGGGTGATGATGGAGCCGCTGTCCACCCCGGTCGAGCGGCGCACTCCCTACCTCGGAGTCGGCGGCCTGCGGCGCTACCTCCGTGACCTGGACGAGACCTGGGACGAGTTCGACGTCACGATCGACGACCTGCGCGCGCATGGCGCATACGTAGTGGCGCTCGGCCGCATCCGCGCGCGTCAACAGAGCCTCGTGACGGACGACCGTGTTGGCTTCGCCTTGAAACTCCGCGACGCGAAGGTCGTCTGGGCGAAGGTCTACAGGACCGAGGAGGAGGCTCTCGCCGCAGCGGGCTGGCCATGAGCCTTGCAGGCGTCATCACGGCCTGACGCGGCGCCCCGCGTGTACGCAGCGGGGGTCCGATTGCGTACGCCCCCCTGTACGCGCCCGAGTGCGGGCGTATTTGGCCGAACGGGGTTAGCGCGGTGAAAGCGAGGTAATCACTGGCGCAACTGGCCCGGCCGGAGCGCCTGGGGGTGATCACGCTGACACGGAACGTCCAGCACAAACTCGTCGAGGACGACGCAATGAGAACCATGGTGGCGGAGCCCGTGGCGAGCAACGGGCACGTCAAGACCGTTGGCAACGGCGTGACCAACGGCGAGCCGGCGACGCTCCCGCTCCCCTCCCGGGCGCTCGCCGGCTCCGCCAACCTCGGCGCGCTGCTGGCGGACTCGGACAAGCGGACGCTGGCGATCCTCGAGCTTCGCCGCCGGGCGGCGGCAGCGAAGCGGCGCGGCTTCCTGGTCGCGCGGATGCTGCTGCTGGCGGACTGGCTCGGCCTCGTGCTCGCGTTCGTACTGGCCGACATGATCCTCGGCAGCACAGGCAAACCGGGTGACATGTCGGCCCTCGCCGAGCTCGGGGTGTTCGTCGCGACGCTGCCGCTCTGGACGGTCGCGGCGAAGGTGTACGGCCTCTACGACAACGACGACGAGCGCACGGACCACTCCACCGCCGACGATCTCGTCGGCGTCTTCCACCTCGTCACGGTGGGCACCTGGGTGCTCTTCGTCGGGTCGCGCGTGGCCGGCTTCGCCCAGCCGCACCTGTGGCGACTGGTGGCTTTCTGGGCGCTCGCCATTGCGCTGATCGCGCTCACTCGGGGCCTCGCTCGCGCTTTCTGCCGAAGGCGGATCACCTACCTCCAGAACGTCGTCATCGTTGGCGCCGGAGAGGTGGGGCAGTTCGTCGCCCGGAAGCTGCTCCAGCACACCGAGTATGGCGTGAACCTGCTCGGCTTCGTCGACGGTGAGCCGAGGTCGCTGCGCCCCGAGCTGGCGACCCTGCGGGTACTCGGCCGACCCGAGGACCTGCCGGCCATCGTCCGGCTGTTCGACGTGGAGCGGGTGATCTTCGCCTTCTCCAGTGCGCCGGAGACCTCGACGCGGGAGCTCGCCCAGGCGATGAAGGAGCTCGACGTCCAGGTGGACATCGTGCCGCGGCTCTTCGAGGTCGTCGGTCCAAGCGCCTCGATCCACACGATCGAGGGGGTTCCCTTGATGAGCCTGCCGCCCGCCGGCCCCAGCCGATCCTCGCTCGCGCTCAAGCGCCTGATCGACGTTGTCGGCTCGGCCGTGGCGCTGCTGCTGCTCGGACCCCTGTTCGCCGCCATCGCGCTCATGCTGAAGCTCGACTCGAGGGGGCCGGTCTTCTACCGGCACGAGCGCCTCGGCCGGAACGGCGGGCGGCTGCTGCTCTTCAAGTTCCGCACCATGCACCTGAATTGCTGCCGCGGCGAGCGGTATGGCGCCGCGGCGGCCGAGGAGGAGTTCCGCCGGCTGATGCAGGACGAGGCGCGCCGGCGCGAGTTCGAGCTGAGCTACAAGCTCCGTGACGACCCGCGTGTCACACGCGTCGGCGGGTGGCTGCGCCGCACCTCCCTCGACGAGCTCCCGCAGCTGCTGAACGTGCTGCTCGGACACATGAGCCTGGTCGGGCCGCGGCCCGTGACGGCGGACGAGATCGCCCGCTACGGCTCGAGGGCGAGCGCGGTGCTGGCCGTCAAGCCCGGCATAACCGGCTACTGGCAGATCAACGGCCGCGCCGGCCTGGACTACGACGACCGCGTCCGGCTCGACAGCGCCTACGTCGGGTCGTGGTCGCTGAAGCTCGACTGCAAGATCATCGCGAACACGTTGCGGGCGTTGGTCGCCGGCCGGGGGGCGTTCTGACAGTGGCTCGCGGACCGCACGTCCTGCAGATCTTCCAGCCCGGGATCGGCGGCGTCCCGGCGTACGTCGCCAACCTCGCCGAGGGCCTGCGCGAACTCGGGTGGCGCGTGTCCGTGGCGGCGCCGGCGCGGCACTCGGCCGCCGCGCGGCTCGAGCGCGTGGCCGAGGGACGGCTCGCGATCGAGAGCGCCAGCGGGTGGAGCCCCGGGGCCGACGCCCGGGCGTTGCGGGCGCTGGTTGACTTCACCCGCCGGGAGAGCGTCGACCTGATCCACGGGCACAGCAGCAAGGCGTCGCTGCTCGCGGGGCTCGCCGCCCGCCGCGCCGGCCTGGTGTCGGTGTATACGCCACACACCTGGGCGTTCCAACGCTCCGGCAACCCCCTGGCCGGCGCGCCGTACGCGGCCATCGAGGCGGTGCTCGCGCGACGCTGCCATCGGCACATCGTCGCGGTCTCCGACAGCGAGGCGACTTCAGCCTCGCACTGGCGCGTGGTCGGCTGCGACGCCGTGCGGGTCGTGCGCAGCGGGCTGCCGCCCGCGCCGACGCCGCCGCCGCGCGCCGAGGCCCGCCGCCGGCTCGCGCTCGACCCGGAGGTGCCAGTCGTCGCGTGGCTTGGGCGCCTGCATCGCGCCAAGCGCCCACAGGACCTCGCGCCCCTGGCCGGCCGGCTGCGGGGAAAGGCGCAGCTCGTGGCACTCGGGCAGAACCTCACGGGCAGCCCCGCGGGAGCGGCGCTGCGACTGGTGGGCGGACGCGTGCTGGAGGGCGCCGACGCTCGCTTGTTGCTCCGCGCAGCCGATCTGCTCGTGCTCACCTCGGCCTGGGAAGCGCTTCCGCTCTGCGTGCTCGAAGCGATGCAGGCGAGCCTCCCCGTGGTGGCCTACGACGTTGGCGACCTGCGCGCGCAGGTGATCGACGGCGAAACCGGGTTCCTCGTGCGCCCGTTCGACGTCGCCGAGCTCGCCAGGCGGGCGACGGTTCTGGTCGAGGACCCGGCGCTGCGGGCGGCGCTCGGCGCCGCCGGACGCCGGAGGCTCGACGCTGAGTTCAGCTACACGGCGATGATGCGTTCGATCGACCGCATCTACCGGGACGCCCTCGGGCGCTCGCGGACGTCCATCCCGGAACGACCACGCCGGGCGCGACCCGCGCCCGTGGCTGCCGTCGAGGTGACGACGTGAGAAACGCTGGCGCTGCCCCGGGCGGGTGGGGAACCGGGGCGGCCGCCATCCCGCCGTGGGTCGTGCTCGTCGCCGCCCCGGCGCTCGGGCAGGTGGCGCAGCTGCTATGGCTCGTGGCGAGCAGCCGCACGATGACGGCGGAGGCGTTCGGGACGGTTCTGGGCGCGCAGGCGCTCTACATGGCGCTTCAGATCCTGGTCAACGCGGGCTCCTGGCTCTATGGAGCGCGCGTCGCGGCGCACGAGGAGCTGTCGGACGACGCGCGAGCGCAGACCACGCGGGTGCGGTTCGAGCTGGCACTGCTGGGGGCGGTCGTCTCGGCTGCGTTCGCTGCGGTGGCCGGCGGAATGATGGCGCTGGCCGTCCTGCCGTATGCCGTGGCGCTGCTCATGTTCGCCCTGATGAACACCTGGGAGCCCTTCGGCAGCGGCCGGCGTAAGCCGTACCTGGCCTACATCGCCTTCCGCTCGGTAGTGCCGGCGCTGGCCGCCTCGGCACTGCTGCTCGCGGGCGCCTCCCAGCCGGTGCTGGTGCCCGGCCTCGCCGAGTGCGCGACGATCCTGATGGCGTCGGCAGTGTTCCGGCTCATCCCGCTTCGCCATGTCCGGCGCCTGTTCGTCACGCGATCCGGACCGCGCGCAGGCATCCTCAGGGTCTCGCTGCCGCAGATCGGGGCGCAGGTGGTGTTCGCCACCGGCACCCTGACGCTGTCGCTTGTCGGCGCGGCCGCGAGCGCCGGCATGCTCGCCGCCGGCATCAAGATCCTCGGGGGCTTCACCACGCTCGTGGGAAGCGCTGCGCTCGACTGCTTCCGCGGCCTGGCACGGCAGGTGCGCACCGGCGCGGGCGACGTGGAGCGGCCGCGCACCGGGCTGCCCGCGATGGTGACCACCCTCTCGTGGCTCTCGCTCGCGCTGATGTCCGCCCTGGCTCTGGCGGCGCCCGTGCTGTCCGTGGTGCTGCTCGACGACGCGAGCGCGACGACCGTCGCGACCATCATGGCCGTGCTGTCCGCCATACCGGCGGCCGGGTTCGTGGCCGCGCTGACGATCCCGCTGACTGCGCGCGGGGAGGAGGCGGCGCTCGGGACCACCTACGCGGTCGGTGCCGCGGTGATGGCGACCGGCGCCGGGATCGTGCTTCTCGGCTTCGGAGCGGCGCCCGCGGAGATGGCCGTCGCCCTGGTCGCCGCGCAGGTCGCCATGGCGATCCATATGGCTCCCCAGACCGCAGCGCTGCTCGGTGGAGCGAGCGGCGGCGACCTGGTGTTGCGCGCCACCGCCGGGGCCGTGGTCGGCTTGGTTGCGACCTTCGAGCCGTCCCTGCGCGTCGTGTTGCTCACGCTGCTGCTCGGCGTGTCGGCCGCCGGGCTCCTTGCTTCGAATCACAATCGCCTGCGGGCGCGGTGGACGCGGGACGGCGGCGCCACGGCGCGTATGGCCGGATCGCCCGGCCGCCGCTCGCGCGCGCGTGGCCTGCGCCGGCATCCGCCCCGGGCGGCGCTCGTGCCCGCCGGCGGGCCCGGCTATCCGGGACGGCTGCCGCTGGGAGCCGGCGCCTACCTGACGGGGCTGGCCGGCTGGGGCGGCGCAACCTCGCCGCCGACCCGAGCCGGGTCCGCACGACGCGCGCCCGCGCCGACCGGCCAGTCGTCACGCTCCCGAGTCGACGTCGCCGCCCTCAAGCCGCCGCGGTGGCTGCCGTCCTACGCGCGGGCCGCGCTGACGCGCACGAGGTCGCTGGCGCGGGGTGCGCGGTCGCCGGACGGCGCAGGGGGGCTGCGAATCCTCTTCTACCACCGCATCGCCGCCGATCGCGACCTGCTCGCGGTGAAGCCCGTCGAGTTCGAGCGACAGATGGACCTGCTCGCGCGCGAGGGGTATACGGTGCTCGACGTCGCGACCGCCTGGGACCGGTTCACGGCCGGCGACCGCTCCGGCCGGCTGATCGCGCTCAGCTTCGACGACGGCTACGGCGACTTCGCCACGGAGGCGCTGCCCGTGCTTCGCCGCCACGGCTTCACGGCGACCGTGTTCGTCTGCCCTGGACTGATCGACGGCACCGCGCCGATGCCGTGGTACCGGGATCCGCCAGCGCTTCTGTCCTGGGATGCGATCGCCGCGCTCGACGGCGATCACGTCCGCTTCGAGCCACACTCGATCAACCATCCCAACCTGACGGCGCTTGACACCATGAGCGCCGCCTGCGAGATCCGCTCGTCGCGGCTGGTCCTCGAGTCCAAGCTGGGCCAGCCGGCGGGGGTCTTCTGCTACCCCGGCGGCCTCGGCGGACAACGCGAGCAGGTGCTGGTGCGCGACTCCGGGCTGCGGCTCGCGACCACCTGCGAGCCGGGAGTGGCGGGTCCCGGGGCGAACCCGTTCGCGCTGCCGCGCACCGCGGTCCAACGCCACGACAGCCTGAGCGACTTCAGAGCCAAGCTCGCCGGGATCCATGACAAGCCGCTTCCGGGCCGGGCGCTGTACCAGCGCCTGCGCTACGGCGCGGAGGGAAGCACGACATGAAGGAGGCCGAGCCCATGTGGGATGCAGTAGTGATCGGAGCGGGCCCGAGCGGCCTGGCCGCGGCTCGACACCTCAGGGAGGCGCGGGTCCGGACGAAGGTTTTCGGCCGGGCGATGCAGTTCTGGCGCGAGAACATGCCGCGCGGGATGCTGCTGCGCTCATCGTGGGTGGCGTCGGAGATCGCCGACCCGCGCCACGAGCTGACCCTGGCGCGCTACCGGGAGCAGTGCGGCGCGTGGTTCGAGTCGCCGATTCCGATCGAGGACTACATCGGCTACGGCGAGTGGTACGCGCGCCAGGCAGTGCCCGACCTCGACGAACGCCGCGTCGAGGCGATCGAGCGCGTGCGGGACCACTTCGCGCTGATCGCCGGCGACGGCGAGGTGGTCGAAGCGCGAAACGTCGTGGTGGCAACGGGCATGTGCCCCTTCGCGCGCCGCCCGAGCTCCTTCGCGGGGCTGTCCCCGAGACTCGTCTCGCACTCCTTCGAGCAGCGTGACTTCGCGCCTCTGGCGGGACGGCGCGTTCTCGTCGTCGGCGGCGGCCAGAGCGCGCTCGAGTCCGCCGCGCTGCTGAAGGAGGGCGGGGCTGAGCCGGAGCTGGTCGTGCGCGCGCCCCGGATCCGCTGGCTGCGCCCGCGCGCCCTGCCGCACCGCATCGACCGGCTGCTCTATCCGCCCACCGATGTCGGATCGCTCGGAACGAACTGGATCGTCGCGGCGCCCGACGTCTACCGCCGGCTGTCACGCGGCCTGAGGGAACGGATCCTCGCCACGGCCGCGCCGCCCGCCGGAGCCGCATGGCTCCGGCAGCGGCTCACGGACGTGCCGATCCGGCTCGGCACCGAGCCGGTCGAGGCGGCCCGCGTGAACGGCCACGTGTCGGTCCGGCTGGACGACGGCACGGAACTCGCCGCCGACCACGTGCTGCTGGCGACCGGCTACCACGTGGACATCGCCCGCTGCGGCATCCTGTCTGAGCCGCTGCTCGGCGCGATCCGCACGGTCCGTGGGTCGCCGCTGCTGGGAGGCGACATGCAGTCCTCGGTGCCGGGCCTCTACTTCGTCGGAGCGAGCGCGGCGCGCTCGTTCGGCCCGATCATGCGCTTCGTCACCGGAACCTGGTTCACGGCGGCAGCCGTCGCGGCGGGCATTGCCGGTCGCGGGCGGGGCGCCCTGACCTTCGCCTTCCACCGTGGCTAGCGCGGCGCGGCACACCGGGACGCCGCGCGTGCTCGTCACGGACGGTGAGCAGCGATGCGCGCTCGCCGCGTGCCGCGCGCTTGCGGCGGTGGGTTACGAGGTCGGGGCCGCGAGCGCTCACCAACCCGCGGCCGCCAAGTGGTCACGCTGGTGCAGCCACCGGATCAGCGTCCCCGATCCGCGGCGCGATCCCATCCGGTTCGCCGAGCGGCTGCGCCGCGAGCTCGAGCACAGACGCTACGACGTCGTCCTGCCCGGCGGCGACGCCTCGCTGTTGGCGCTATCCGCGCACCGCGCGGGCCTCGAGCCGCTGGTTCGCCTTGGGCTGCCGGCTCACCACGTTGTCGAGGCCTGTCTCGACAAGGACCTGCTCGTCACGCGGGCGCGGGAGGCCGGGTTTGCCCCGCCGGTCACGACACGGTGCCTGACCCTCGACGACGGCCGCACGGCCGCCGGATCGCTGGGCTACCCCGTGGTCGTCAAGCCGCCGCGGTCGTTCTGCGTGGAGCGGGGCACCGAGCGCAAGCCGGTCGTGGCCGCGGACGACCGCGCGCTGGCGGCAGCCGCCGAGCAGTTCGGCACGCCTTTCCTCGTCCAGGAGTTCCTGGGCGAGGCGCCGATCGTCTCGTGCGCGGGAGTCGCCGCCGACGGGCGGCTGCTCGGATTTGTGACCTCCCGCTACGAGCGCGTCTGGCCGCCCGCGCGCGGCTCGGTGGCGTGCTCCGAGACCTTCGCTCCGCCGGCGGCACTCCACGCTCGCGTCGAGCGGCTTGTCGCCTCGCTCGGCTGGAACGGCGTCTTCGAGATCGAGCTGCTCGAACGAGTCGACGGCGCGCCGGCTGTAATCGACTTCAACACGCGCCTGTACGGGTCGCTTGCGCTCGCGGTGCACGCGGGCTCCAACCTGCCCGCGATCTGGTGCCGCTATCTGCTCCACCGGGAGCTGATCGACAGCCGGCCGGCCGCCGGCGTGCGCTACCGCTGGGAGGACGGCGAGCTGTTCTCCCTGCTGCGAGCGCTCGCCCGCCGCGAGCTCGGGACGGCCGCGGCGATCGCCCGCGCCGGCCATGACGTGGTGTGGGCCCACTACGAGGCGAGGGACGCGGCCCCGCTCCTGGCGCGCGCGATCTACCTCGGGCGGCGCGGAGTCGAAACGGCCGCCCGCCCGCCGGCGCGTGCTGCCGTAGCGGCTGCGTGCCGCCGTCGCAGTTCGCCATCGAAGGACCGGCGAGGGCTTGTACACGCATCGATCGAAGGTGGGTTGTGAGCAATCAAGAAGGGGAACATCCGAACGGGTATGAGCTCGACGACGGTCGCGGGCAGCTCCGGCGCCACGTCCACGCGGTGCGGCGCAGCGCGAAGCTCGCAGTCGCGATCGTCGCGACGGTGACGCTCGGGGCGCTGCTGCTCTCGCTGCTCATGCCGGACAGCTACCGCGCCACCGCTCGTCTCATGCTCCAAGAGGACGGCAGCGCGCTCGACTCGGAGACGACCCAGCGTCAGCTGGCCACGGCCAAGGAGCTCGTCACGTCGCGCACGGTGCTGCGGCGCGCGGCAGACCGCCTGCCGGGGATGACGCCGCAGGAGCTCGGCGATCGGATCAGCGCCGACGTAAGCGCCGGGGCCAACCTGATCGAGATCACGGGGACGGCTGGGCGAGGGGGGCAGGCGGCCGCCATCGCAAACGCCGTCGCGCAGTCTTTCCTCGGCGAGCGCAGCCGCCTGCAGCGGGAGAGCCTGGCCCGGCAGCGCTCCCTCCTGCAGCAGCAGATCCGGCTGGCGCCGGAGAGCCGTGACACGGGCGCGTCCCCGGGGGACGAGCTGAGCGCGCTCGAGCAACGCGTCGACGAGCTCGCGATCGGGGAGGCCACCGCCGGGGCCGACATGAGGCTGGTCGAGCCCGCGACCGCGCCGCTTCGCCCAAGCTCGCCGCGGCCGCTGCTTGCGACCGTCCTCGCGCTGTTCGCCTCCCTGGTGATCGCGGTCCTCGTGGCGCTCGCGCGGGAGCACCTCGCCCCGCGGGCGAGCCGCGCACGCGACGTCGGCCGCATCCTCGGTGTTCCGGTGCTCGCCGGCGTCCCCGAGCTGAGGCGCCTGCCCGCGAACAGGCCGGGTAGCCTGCTTGCCGCCGAGCGCGGCGCCTTCGACTCGCTCCGCAACGCGATCGAGCTGGCCACGCCACCAGGGCAGCAGAAGCTGATCGTGGTGACGAGCGCGACGGTGGGCGAGGGCAAGACGACGGTCGCATGCCGACTCGCCAGGAGCCTCGTGACCGCCGGTCAGAGCGCCCTGCTGGTCTCGGGCGACCTGCGCCGTCCGGCGCTGCAGGAGCGCCTGGGACTCCCGACCGGTCCAGGCCTCAGCGACCTGCTTTCCCGCGCCGCGTCGGGTCGGCGCGCCGTATCGAGGGACGCTCTGGCGCGTGCGACGCGGATCGTCTCGCCGAGCGACCCGGTAAGCCGCCGCGGGGGAAGACTCGCCGTGCTCGCGAGCGGCGAGCCTCCGGACGATCCCGCCCCCCTGCTCACCAGCGATCTCGTCTCGTCCCTGTTCGGCGAAATCGGCGAGCTCGACTACGAGTGGGTGCTGGTCGACGCTCCACCACTGCTCGGGGCTGTCGACGCCCGGGTGTTCGCGGGGGCCGCCGACGCGCTGCTGCTCGTGTCGCGCCTCGAGGTCGTCACCGTCGACCAGCTGCTCGCCGAGCGCGACGAACTCGACCGGCTCGAGGTCGGGCCCCTGGGCGTGGTCGTGGTCGGCTCGCCCGTCGAGGACGCCGTCTACGACGGCAAGCCGCCATCCCAGCTAGAGCCTGCGGAGCCGCGTGCCGACGGTCCCGCCCATGGCGCATGGGCGGAGTCGTGGCTCCTCCAATGATCGGATGAGCGACGCGCTCGCACGCCGACACACCACCGACCGAGCCGGGCGCCGGCGACGGCTGTCATGGATGGCCGTGCTCGCCGCCGCCGTGGCCTCGGTCGGGCTCGGCTCGGACGGCGACCGTCGCTCGCCGGCGGCGACCGGCGCGGCGGGGCCTCCCCCCGGCCCCGCCGCCGGCGCCGTCCGCTTCGTCAAGCACACGGAGCCGGCCTTCGACCGCTTCACGCGCGACGCCCGCCATGCGCGCTGGATGCAGCGGCGCTTCTGGCGCATGACAACGTACTCGCCGTACTTCGATTCGCGCCTGCGCTGGTACGGCAACGCTTGGGTGTACAGAGATCTGTACGCGATCTATCGCGGCGGCCGGCTGGCGCGCAGGCACCCTGAATGGATCCTGAGAGACGAGCGCGGGCGCCGGCTCTACATACCGTTCCATTGCAGCGGCGGGAGCTGCCCCCAGTACGCGGGCGACGTCGGCAACCGTGGCTTCAGGTCGCACTGGATCCGGCGCGCCCAGGCCGCTCTCGGCCGCGGCTACCGAGGCATCTTCGTTGACGACGTCAACATGCTGCTGCGCGTGGCCGACGGTCGCGGGCGCCAGGTCGCGCCGGTCGACCCGCGAACCGGATCCCCCATGTCACTCGCCGACTGGCGCCGCTATGTATCGGACTTCACCGCGGAGGTCAGGGCGGCCTTCCCGCAGGCCGAGCTGGTGCACAACGTGCTCTGGTTCGCCGGCGATCGCGATCCCGCCGTCCGCCGCCAGCTCGCAGCCGCGGACCTCCTGAACATTGAGCACGGCGTCACCGACCCGGGGCTGCACGGAGGCCGCGGCCGGTACGGGTTCGGGACGCTGCTGGCCTACGCCGACCGGCGCCAGCGGCAAGGGGCGGGCGTGGTGCTCGGTGGCGTCCCACGTAACGGCGCCGGGCGCGAGTACGCCCTGGCCGCCTACATGTTGGTCAACTCGGGGCGCGACGCCATCTCGAGCAGCTTCGGCCGTCCAGGGCACTGGTGGCGAGGCTATGAGACCTCGCTCGGCGCGCCGCGCGGCCGCCGCCACCGCTGGCGCGGGCTGCTGCGCAGGGACTTCGAACGCGGCCTCGTGCTCGTCAACCCGCCCGATGCGCCACGCCGGGCTCGCGGGCTCGGGCGGAGCTACCGCGACCTGGCGGGACGGCGGCGTAGCTCCGTAGCCCTGCGGGCGGCGAGCGGGGTCGTGCTGCGTGACCTCCGGGGCGACCGGTGACTTCGGGCGCCAGCGGCCAGGCGCTGCACCCACCGCGCCCGTCCGTGGGTGCGCGCCCCGGAGCGTCCATGCTCGCGCGCACGCGCTCGCTCCCCGGCACCGCCGCGGGTGCCGGCGCCCTGTTGGTGGTGGCGGCGGCCGCTCCGGTGCTCAGCCAGAGCGCCCCCACGTCGCCGGGCATGGCGCTCGGGGCCGGCTTCGCGCTGCTCGGCCTCCTGATACTCGCGTTGGTCAGCTACGACGCCGCCGTCGTGCTAGGCCTGCTGCTGCTCGGCGTCGTGAGGACGGAGCCCGCCCTGCCGGACGCCGTCTTCGGTGTCGTCATGGCCGTCGCGGTGGTGACCGGGCGCTTCCGCCTGAGTGCCGTGCCGCGCTCGGTGCGACACCTGCTCGGCGTTCTCGTGGCCCTCAACCTGCTGTCCGCGATCGAGGTGGTCGACATCGGGGCCGGCGCGCGCTACCTCGCCATCACGCTGTACCTCGTCGTGCTCGGCGTCTGGCTCGCCGGGTACGTCGACTGCCGTCGCCGGGCGCGGCTGGCCGTGGGCGCCTACCTGGCCGCGGCGGTCGGCTCGGCGCTGCTGGGAAGCCTTGCGCTTTTCGTCCGCTTCCCGGGCAGCACTGCGTTGGCTGGGGACGGGTACAGGGCACGGGCGTTCTTCGAGGACCCGAACGTGTTCGGACCATTCCTCGTCCCCGCGGCCGTGATTCTCCTCGAGGAACGGCTTCGACCTCGTCTGTTCTCCCGCCATCCGACGCTCACGTCCGTCTGCCTGATCGTGCTGGGCGCCGGCATCCTGTTCTCCTACTCGCGCGGCGCCTGGCTCAACCTCGCCGTCGCCCTGGGGGTGCTCGCCGTGCTCGGTGCGCGCGGCCGGGGTGGCGCCGCCCGCTCGATGCGTCTTGCCGCGGCGGGGATTCTGGCCGCGGCCGCCGCCGTGGCGCTCGTCCAGGCCACCGGCTCCGCTGACTTCCTGGACGAGCGGGCCCACTACCAGGCCTACGACATCGAGCGCTTCAGCGCGCAACGGACGGGCGTCGAGCTGGCGCTCGAGCACCCGCTCGGCGTCGGTCCGGGCCAGTTCGACGTGCTGGTACCGGTCTCGGCGCACTCGCTCTACGTGCGCGTGCTGGCCGAGCAGGGGATCCTCGGGCTCGCCGTGCTGCTGGCGCTGGCCGGGGGGACGCTGGTCCTCGCCGCGCGCAACGCGTTGCGCCGGGTCGATCTGCACGGGATCAGCTCGCTCGCGCTGCTGGCGGCGTGGTGCGGGGCGCTCGTCAACAGCCTCGTGGTGGACTCGCTGCACTGGCGCCACCTCTGGCTGCTCGCGGCACTGATCTGGGCCAATGCGATGGTGGGCGGATCCTTCCGGACGGCAAGTCGCTGATGGAGGCGATGCACGTCACGAGCCCGGCGCCGCGTGAGCTGTGGGACGCCGCCCTGGACTGCGACCCCAACGCGCTCGCGTCGCAAACGCCGGCTTGGATCGACTGCATCTGCTCGTACGGTGGCTACGAGGACGCGAGCCGCCTCTACGAGCTGGCAAGCGGAAGACGGCTCGTGCTGCCGATGGTGCGACGCCGCAACCTGCCCGGGCCGCTTGCCTGGGAGGAGTCGATGCCACCGAACTGGGAGGCCGGGGGCATCGTGGCGTCCGGTGGCGTACGGCCGAGCGACGTCGCCGCTGTCGTCAGGGACCTGAGCGGGCGGGCCGTCATCCGCACGTCCTTGCGGCCGAGCCCGCGCGACGCGCCGCAGTGGGTTGCCGCGCGCCCGACCGCCGCCAAGGTCCCCCGCCTGGCGCATGTGCTCGAGCTCGAGGGCGGCTTCAGCCGGGTCTGGGAACGGCGCTTCACCGGGAGCGCGCGTACGGCGGTGCGCAAAGCCTGGCGTTCTGGGCTGACGATCGAGCGCGATACCACGGGCAGGCTCGTGCCCGCGGTCTACGAGCTCTTCGAGCGATCGATCGACCGCTGGGCGCGCGCGCAGAACGAGCCGCGCGCGCTCGCCCGCCTGCGCGGCCGTTGCCGTGACCCGCGCCGCAAGTTCGCGCACATCGCCAGAACCATCGGCGGGGCGTGCCGGATCTGGCTCGCCTCGCGCGGCGGGCAGCCCGCGGCTGCCATCGTCGTGCTGCAGGGCGCCAACGCGAGCTACACGCGCGGGATGATGGACAAGGAGTTGGCCGGCCCGACGCGGGCCAATTACCTGCTGCACCAGCTCGCGATCGAGGACGCCTCCGAGGCGGGCTGCCGCTTCTACGACATGGGGGACTCCGGATCTTCCGCGTCGCTGGCCCAGTTCAAGACGCGCTTCGGGGCGAGCCCGCGCCCGTACGTCGACTACCACATCGAACGCATGACCCTCACACCCCTCAAGCGGCGGACCCGGCGCACCGTTAAACGCGCGATACGCGTCCGCGACTGACTTCGGGCGCCGGCTTGGGGATACTCCGGGGCTCAACCGGCCTCATCGGGGAAACGGAAGGGAGCTGTAGTCGTGAGTGAATCAACCGGTGGCGGCATTGTCCGGCTGCGCGCGGAAGGCGCGACCACGTCTCTCTTCGGCGACAGCTATGCGGTCAAGGCGTCCGGAGAAGAAACCGGGGGGACGCTCGCGGTGATCGAGGCTGACCTTGCTCCCCACAGCGGCGGGACGCCACTCCACGTCAACACGCGGGAGGACGAGAACTACTACGTGATCGAAGGGACGCTTACCTTTCGGCTGGACCAGCGCACCGTCGAAGCGCCGGGGGGAACCTTCGTCCACATTCCCAAGGGCATGGTCCATACCCATTGGAACGCCACCGCCGCGCCGGTCAGGTTGTTGGCTTTTCCCGCTCCGTCCGGTTTCGAGACGTTCTTCGCCGATTTCGCCGAGCTGATGGCGAGCATGCCCCCCGGGCCGCCGGACATGGGCCGGATGGCGGAGATCTACGGGAAGTACGGCCTACAGGTGGTAGGGCCGCCTCCGGAGCAGGCGCCCCGGGATTGACGGCGACTCGCCGGCCTGCTGAAGCCAAGCATCACAGGCGCGGGGAATACTCCGCGAACTCCCAGTCCGTGACCCAGGCCCTGAAGCGCTCGAGCTCCGCCCCCTTGATCGTCTCGAACGTGTTCACGAGCTCCTCCCCCATCGCCTCGCCGATCACCTTGTCGGAGGCGAGGACGTCGAGGGCGTCGCCGAGGCTGGTCGGCAGCGGCACCCCCTGCTGCTCCTCGGGCAACTCGTAGATCAGGCCCTCCAGGGGCTTCGGGGGCTCGAGGTCGCGCAAGATGCCGTCGAGCCCTGCCGCGAGGGCTGCCGTGTAGGCCAGGTACGGGTTGGCGGTGCCATCGCCCAGGCGGACCTCGATCCGCGTGGCACCGCCGCGCTCCTGCGGCACGCGGACGAGGACAAAACGGTTGTCGTGCCCCCAGCAGACGCGCGTCGGCACCAGCGCCTCGGTGTTCAGTCGCCGGTACGAGTTCACAGTCGGGTTGAAGAACGCCATCATGGCCGGCGCGTGCTCCAGCACGCCTGCGATGAAGTGGCGGCTCACGGGGGCCAGCCCCGCCTCGCCCTCGGGATCGGCGCATATGTTCGCCCCCTCCGCGTCGCGCAGCGACACGTGTAGGTGTAACCCCGACCCCTCGTCGTCATTCCACGGCTTCCCCATGAAGGTTGCGCGCAGGCCGTCGTGGGCGGCGAGCTCCTTCACCATCTCCTTGAAACGGAAGGCGCGGTCTGCCGAGTCGAGCGCCGTCGTGTGGCGCAGGTTGAGCTCGAACTGGCCGCGGCCGTACTCGTGCGAGGCCGCGATCGCGCCGAGGCCAAGCGCCACCGCCGCGTCCAGCATCCGCGAGACCACGCCCTTCGGATCGCCCCGGTCGCCCACCGTGTACACGGGGCTGTCCTGGCTGGCGTAGCCCCGGAACCCCGAGGGTGAGTCGGAGTCCGGCTCGCAGAGGTAGAACTCGAGCTCGGGGCCGACCACCGGCGAGAGCCCGAGGTCTGCGTACCTGGCCAGCACGCGCTTGAGGGCGCCGCGCCCGTCGAGCGGATGCGGCTCGTGGGTCCTGGGGTCCTCGAGGTCGACGATGCAGGTCGCGATATCGGGCTGCCAGGGCAGCCGCACCAGCGTCGCGAGGTCGGGGCGCCCATGGAGGTCGGGGAAGCCCTTCTCGGAGCCGGCGATGACGTTGTGGCGGAGGTCTACGGTCATGATCGCCTCCACGAACGAGATTCCGTCTTCCGCGACGTCGGCAAAGGCGCCGGCCGGGATGTCCTTGCCGCGGCAGATGCCGTGCAGGTCGGCGTACTGCACCCGCACGACACGCGAGCCGAGCTCGCTCAGCTCGCCGAGGCTGCGGCTGAGATCCAGCCCGGTGGTCATCTCCTGACTCATGTTCTCTCGCTCCTCCACAGGACGTTCGAAGACTTCAGCACGTGATGAAGCGCTCGATTCTCCTATGGTCCTCGCTCGTGGAGCGAGTCACTGGCATCGGCGGCTTCTTCTTTCGCGCCCGAGATCCCGAGGCCCTGAAGGTCTGGTACCTAGAGCGGCTCGGCGTGAAGACCGTGCCCGAGAGCTACGAGGAGGAGCCCTGGCGGCAGCAGGAGGGGGAGACGGTGTTCGCCCCCTTCGAGCTGGACTCGGAGATGATCGGCCCGCCTGAGCACACCTGGATGATCAACTTCCGCGTCGCCGACCTCGACGCAATCGTCGATCAGCTACGCGCGGCGGGGGAAGAGGTCGAGGTCGATCCGGAGCGTTACCCGAATGGTCGCTTCGCCGAGCTTCGCGACCCCGAGGGAAACGGCATCCAGCTGTGGCAGCCGATGCGGCCATCTTGAGCCGACGGACGGTTCACTCGCGCTCAGGAATCAGCCGGGATCTGACGACCTGAGCCGGGGACCGGTGATCACTCAGGAGGCTGCGCCGGTCTCCAGCACCTGCTTCAGACGCGTGAAACCCCGATCGAGGTTCTTCTGTGCATTGCGAGCGATCATCGGCTGGAGAAGGCGAAGCGGTCCGGAGGGCCGGCCTGTCACCGAGAAGTCAACCGCGGTCTTACCGCGGCGTTCGCTGAGCTCGTAGGCGAGGGTGGTGGGGAACGGGCCCGTTGTGCTCTGGATCGTCATCCGGATTGGGCGCTCATGCTCGGTGACCTCCCAGGTGTACACGTACTCGCGACCCATCGAGCGCAGCGTCGTGCGGACGGTGGTCCCCACACCGATCGGCTCCGGTGAGGTGAGCTCCTCGCTGTCCACGCTGTCATCCCACTGAGGCCGGTTTCGGGCGTCTTCGATGAACTCGAACACATCCTCTATCGGCCGGGCTATGAGCACGGATACGCGCATGGTGAACATGGTTCAAAGACGTTCGATCTCGTAGTTGAGGGTAAGGAACCGCTGTCCTGCGAGATAGAAGCTGTGGTCGGTTTTCAGGTCGTCGTCCGCAACGTAGACGTGGATCTGCTCTTGGAATGCGAGCAGCTTGAGCACTGTCAGAGCGTCGCGCTCGCTGTCAACCGAGCTGAGGTAGTGGCCCGGGAAGGCGAGCTCGGATCGCGACGTCAGCACCAGGTCGTTCTCCCCGGCGTTCCGGGGCTCGAGGGTCGCCGTGAAGTTCGCGCTAGGGATCGGGAAGCCGACGCTCACGTAGCCGCGGTCGTCGTGCCGGAAGCTCGTGTAGATCCCGACGTAGATCGGCTTGCCCGAGTCCGCGAACGTTCGGATCCAGCCGCGGATGTCGATCTCCTCGTCGTCGTCGAGGTCGATCGTGTCGATCGTGCTGACCATCCCCCGCTGGGCCTCCTCGATGTTCGAGGGGATCGCGGCCTGGCCGAGCGGCTCCGCCACCATCCGCTTGAAGACCTCGTAGCCGGGCTTCATCCAGTTCCGCCACTCGGGGACGATGGAGAGCTTGAAGCGGCTCGTGTGCTCGTAGAACTCGCGAATGAACGGGTGCACCAGCCTTGAGTCGAAGCTCGGGCCGTCAAGGGTGTCGAGCGAAGCCAGGATCCCCACATCGGGTGGATTGCGTCGGAAGGTGCCGCCGCGGAACTTGGCGAGCTGTTCGACGTAGTCGGCGCCGACGTAGCGGGAGCGGGCTTCGAACGGCACCACGTAGCGCAGCTCGGACGCCGGCACCTCCTCCGCCATGACTCGGACCAGCGGTCGGCGGCGGTAGGCGATCGCGGCGGTGATGCGGTAGACGAGGGTCACCGCCGCCGCGACGAGGGCGGGCTTCGGACTCGTATCGGTCGCCAAGAAGACGGCACCTATCGCGGCGCCCACGACCAATCCGAGGGCAACCTTCAGCGGTCGCAGGCCCAGCAGGCCGAGAACGGCGCCACTGAGGATGGCCGTGAGCAGCGTCGCATCCGTGCCGAAGACCACGCCGAGCAGCCAGCCGAACAGCGACATCAGCATGACGCTGCTCACGATGCGATACCAGAGCGGCTTCGGCTCGGCAGCGCCCCGCCTCATCGTGGTGAGCACCTCGGCGGGCGCGTACAGCACCGCGCCGATCACGGCGCCTACCCCAGTGCCGATCCCCTCGATCGCGTCGCCGAGCACGGCGCCGGAAGCGGCGCCCAGCGCCGCTCCCCACACCAGCCCGTCGAGGCGCTGGCGGGGGCGGGTTCGCCTGCGTCCATCCGGCTCCGCGTCGCGCATGGTCAGGCGCTGATGGCGCGGGTGAGCTCGACGCGGGAGCGGACCTCGAGCTTGCCGTAGATGCTGCGCAGGTGGGCTTCTATGGTGCGCGGGCTGAGGACGAGTTGCTCGGCGATCTCGCGGTTCGTGCGGCCGCTGGCGGCGAGTTCAGCGATCTCGCGCTCCCGAGCCGTCAGGGGATCGCCATCGGTGGCGCGGGCCGGGCGCTGGACGCGGCGGCCGAGCTGGCGCAGCTCGCGCACTGCCTCGTTGCGCCGGCGCTCTGCCGCGAAGCCGGCGAACGCGGACTGGGCCGTCATGAGCGCGGAGACGGCAGCCTCACGGTCGCCCGCTGCGGCGTGTGCCTTTCCCTCGGCGAGCATCGCGCGCGCCGAGACCAGCGGTGAGCCGGCGGCCGCCTCGTACGCCTCGGCCGCGGCGACAGCGGCCTCGGCCGGGTCGGCTCCGGCCAGCAGGACGGCGGAGCGGGCAATCCCGGCGATCGCTCGCGCCGGGCCGGCGCCAGCCGCGGCCTCCGCCTGCCGCGCGCTTGCCTCTGCCGCGTGAATGTCCCCCTGTGCGATCTGGGCTTCGACGAGGTCCGCCGCGGCGGCGGGACGGTCTGCCGGCAGCACACGTGCCAGCGCGGGACCGAATGCCTCGAGCAGCACGGGCACGGCACGGTCCGCACGACCGGCCGCGGTCAGCGCCGCGCCCAGGCACCAGCCGGGTTGCCCGGCCGCGTGGAAATCCGGTTCGGTCCCGGCCTCGGCGGCCGCCTCGGCCTCGCGCAGCGCAGCCCCAACGTCGCCGGCGGCTAGCCGCGCCGCCGCGAGCGCGCTCTGCGCCCAGAGGACCATGCGAGGGCTGCCGGCGAGGCGGGCCCGTTCCAGGCCCTCCTCGGCTGCCGCGCCCGCCTCGGTGAGGCGGCCGAGCTCGATCAGGGTTGCCACCGACTCCACGGTGAGGATGAGCAGGATGCGCTCACGTCCCGTTTCCGCGGCGATCGCGGCGCCTCGGGTGAGGTCGGCAAGGGAAACGTCGAGCTCGCCGAGCGCGCGGCGCCCTCGCCCGTGCATCCAGAGCGCCGGTAGGCGTGTCGCGAGCTGCTCCGGGGTCAGCCTTTCGAGTGCGGCGGCTGACTCATCGAGGCGATCAGCAGCGGCCGCGCCCTCCGCGGCTGACGCGCTCGCGAGCGCGCCGCCGGCCAGCGCCGCGAGCTCGAACACCGGATCGCCGATGGTGCGTGAATCCGCGCACGCGTCGCTGGCCTGCGCCTGCGCCTCTGCCAGGTCGCAGGCGAGCAGCGCCATCAGGGCGAGCGCGAGGCGCAGGCGAACCCGGTCCGGTGAGGCCTGCGCCGGCAGGTCACCGAGCGCGACGTGTAGACGGCGCCGAGCGTCCTCGTGCCCCCCGAGCCACCACTCCTGGTTGGCGAGCGCGACAGTCAGCACCAGCCGCTCTTCCGGGCCGGCGGTCTGCAGCGCGTCGACAAGCGTCTGGCGCGCTGCCTCGGGATCGCCCGCGGCGGCCTGCGCGTCGGCGAGCAGCCGCTGCATCCGGCTCCGTCGTTGCCGCTGAGCGGGACCGCCGGGCAGCACTTGCAGCGCGGCGGCGTGGCAGCGTGCCGCGATCCTGGGCGCGCGGGGCTGCAGCTCCGCTGCCGCGCGGCTCAGCAGCTCGATCGCCTCCTCGTCACCGGGGTGGGCAGCGTGCTCGACGTGGTGCGCGCGCTCCACCGGCCCCGCGCCGCGGCGCTCCAGCTCCTCGGCCGCGCGTGCGTGGGCGCCGAGCCGCCACCCCGCAGGGGTCGCCGTGTAGACGGCGTGGCGCACGACCGGGTGGCGAAACGCGAACCGGCGTGCCCCCTCCGAGGGCCGGACGAGCGCGCAGACGAATAACTCGTCGAGCGCTTTCAGCGCGGCTCGCTCGTCGAGTTCCGCCACCGCGGCGGCGAGCGCGGGCTCGAACGGGTCGCCGGCAACTGCCGCCCCGTCGAGCAGCCGGCGCGCGTCCGGGGCCAGCGCCGACAGCTCGGCGGCCAGCGCTGCCCCGACGGCCGGCGGCACCGACTCGTCCGGAGCGCGCGGAGCGAGCCGTTCCGCGCCGCTCACTCGCGCTACCTGTTCGAGGTAGAAAGGATTGCCGCCGGTCAGCGGATAGATCGCGCTGGCCGCTTCGCCGACGAGCTCGGCAGCTTCCGTCTCACTCAACGGGGCAAGCCTCAGCGCAAGCACGCGGTCTTCCCGCCGCATCCCGGCGAGCGCCAGCGCCAGCCGGTCGGGTAGCTGACCTTCGCGCGCCGCAAGCCCCAACAGCACGGGCGCGGTGGGTGGCCGGGTCACCAGCGCCACCAGGGCGTCGAGTGACGCCGGGTCGGCCCAGTGCACGTCGTCCATCCAGAGAACCAGCGGGCGCACCGCGGCCAGCCGCTCGAGCAGGTCCCGCAGGGCCCGGTGGGTGCGATGCCGATCGCCCGGCGCGGCCTCGGCCGCGACGCCGGCGAGCGCGGGCAGCAGGGCCGCGAGCGCCGCGAGGTCGGCGAGCCCCAGCCGCGACACCCGGCGCTCACCCATCTCAGCGAGATGACCGTCGAGTGCCTCCGTCCACAGCGCGTAAGGGAGATCGCTCTCGTACTCCGATGCGCGCGCCCCGAGCACGGTCGCGCCGGCGGCGGCCGCGCTCGCCGCCAGATGGCCGAGCAGCCGCGACTTGCCGATCCCCGGCTCCCCCTCGAGCATCACCACGCTGCCCGGCCGATCGGGCATAGCGTGGAGCGCTTGCGCGATCGCCTCGCGCTCGGGGGCCCGTCCGACCAGCGCGGTTCGCGACGCGTCGTCCACGACGCCGATTGTCCCGCACCGCCGGTGAGCTGCGTGGCTCGGTTAGGTGATTCCACCGATGGAAGTGCGCGCGGCCGGGCGGGAAACTGCACGCATGCACAACGAAGCCATCCACCCGGCCGTGCGTGTCGGGCACGTGCACCTGTGCGTGGCCGATCTCGACCGCGCACTCGCGTTCTATCGCGACGCGCTCGGCTTCGGCGTGACCGCCGACGCGCGCCCGGCCGGTCTTGACATGGTCCTGCTCGCCGCCGGCGACTACCACCACCACATAGGCCTGAACACGTTCGACAGCGCAGGCGCGCCGGCGCCGCCGCCCGGCCACACCGGCCTCTACCACGTCGCATTGCTGTACCCCGACCGGCGCGAGCTCGGCCGCGCAGTGAGCCGGCTGCACGATCACGGCTACCCGGTCGACCACGGCTCAGACCATGGCGGCACCGTCTCGGTCTACCTCGAAGACCCGGACGGCAACGGCGTCGAGCTCTACTACGACCGCCCGCGCGCCGAGTGGTTCGGCGCCGACGGCAAGCCGATCCTCAAGGCCGAGCGCTTCGACCCCCTCGAGCTCTTGCCAGCCGCCGCGCCGTCGTCGCCGCCATGTCGTCCGGCATCCGCCGCCCCATCTCCGTCCAGCAAGTGACCGCGCGCGCATAGCGGCGCGGCCGAACCAGACCCACACAGCTCACCGCAGCAAGCGCGGCCACGCCGTGGCCGCGACAACCACCCATGCCCAAGGAGGCATCCATGCAATCCCCCAAGCCCCTCCGCCGTGCGCTCGCCGTCGCCGCGCTGGCGGTCCTCAGCCTCACGCTCGTCGTGGCCGCCGCCGGCGCCCACGGCGATGACTCGCGGCCATCGAACCACCGCACGAGCGAGCGGCTCGTCGTCCGAGGCGACTCCACGGTGACCGACGACTGTGACGCGAGCGGATGCGACCTCCAGCTCAATGGCGGACAGTTCAGCGGGACGCCGGTCGGCACCGGCCTGTTCTCAGGGACCTTTAGGCTGGACTTCACCGAGACGTTCTCCAACGGCGAGGGCGGCGGCTGCGCTCCGATCCAGGGACGCATCGAGCTCGGCTCCGGCACCCCCAACCGGCTCGTGCTCGCGCTCTGGGGCGACTCGTGCCAGGACGGCGCCGGCGACCCCACCACGACGTCGTTCACGGGCCTCTCGCATTTCGTTGTCGTCAAGGGAACCGGCAGCTACTCGAGGGCATCCGGCAGCGGCATCGCCCTGTCCCTCGAGGACGTCGGCGACCGGGACCGCATGACCCTGATCGGCCGCATCTCGCGCTGACCGGCCGCCGGGCCCGCCGCACGCCGGCGGGCCCGGCACTCCGGCCACGGACGTCTTGGCGGAGGCCAAACTCCTGGACGGTCTCGGCAGCGGCTGCGGCAGGAGGCGGGTGGCAATAATCCCGGCGGTGGCTGTCATGTCGGATGTCGAACGGGGCCGCGCCCTCTACGCGAGGCGGGATTGGGCGGCCGCCTTCGATTCGCTCTCGGCCGCCGATTCGGCGTGCCTGAGCGCCGGGGACCTCGAGTTGCTCGCGACCTCGGCATGGATGGTGGGCCGCGACGACGCCTACCTCGACGCGTGGGAGTTCGCCTACCACGCCCACCTGAGGTCAGGGGATTCGGCGCGCGCCGTGCTCTGCACGTGGTGGATCGGCGATTATCTGCGGTTCCGCGGGTACGGTGCCCGCGCGACCGGGTGGTTCTCGCGCGGGCATCGGCTGCTCGATCAGGTGGGAGACGACTGCGTCGCGCGCGGCTATCTGCTGATGCCGGCCGTCCACGACTACGCGTCGGCCGGCGACGATGAGGCCGTGTTCGCGGTCGCCATGGAGGCCGGCGAGATCGGCGAGCGGTTTGGCGATCGAGACCTGATCGCGCTCGCCATGATGGAGCAGGGCCACGCCCTGGTCCGGCAAGGCCAGGTCACCGAGGGCCTGCGACTCGTGGACGAGACGCTGGTGGCTGTCACCACTGAGGAGCTGTCGCCGATCATCGCCGGCACCGTCTACTGCACCACGATCGCGTTCTGCCAGACCGTGTTCGAGCTTGGTCGTGCCCGGGAGTGGACGGAGGCCCATACGGAGTGGTGCGAGCGCCAGCCCGACATGGTGGCCTACATGGGCGTCTGCCTCGTGCACCGCGCCGAGACCATGACGTTGGCCGGTGACTGGTCGGATGCGATGGTGGAGGTCCGCCGGGCCGAGGGATACACCCAGGGTGTCTTGAACGAGCGGATCGCCGGCCATGCGGCGTACAGGCGCGGCGAGGTCCACTTCCTGCAGGGTGAGCTCGGTCCCGCCGAGGAGGCCTTCCGTGAGGCCAGCCGGCGCGGGCGGGAGCCGCAGCCGGGCCTTGCGCTCCTGCGCCTGGCGCAGGGCGAGGGCGAGGCAGCCGGAGCCGCGCTGCGGCGGGCGCTGTGCGAGGTCACCCAGCCGCTGAGGCGCGCGGCGCTTCTCCCCGCCTACATCGAGATCATGCTTGCCATCGGCGACCTCGAGCAGGCGCGCGGTGCCTGCCGCGATCTGGAGGACGTCGCCGAGCTCCAAGGCAGCCGCGCGCTCGCCGCGATGTCGGACTACGCTCGCGGAGCGGTCGACCTGGCCGAAGGCGATGCCCGGACTGCCCTGGTCGCGCTGCGCCACGCCTGCGAGGCCTGGCAGGAGCTCGGGGCCCGGTGCGAGAGCGCCCGCACCCGCGTGTTGGTCGGGCAGGCCTGCGCGGCGCTGGGCGACGCGGACACCGCCGCCATGGAGCTCGAGGCCGCCCGAGAGACCTTCGCGAACCTGGGGGCGGCTCTGGATCTCGCGCAGGTCGACTCACTCATTCGCCTTCCAGAGAATCGGGATTCACATGGGCTGACGGCGCGCGAGCTTCAGGTACTTCGCGCGCTCGCCACCGGGAAGAGCAACCGCGAGATCGCCGCGGCGCTCGTGATCAGCGAGCACACGGTTCGCCGGCACGTGCAAAACATCTTCGCCAAGCTCGGCGTGTCCTCACGTGCCGCGGCCACCGCGTTCGCCTTCCGGCACGAACTGGTCTGAGCCTGGTACGAACGTACCACTTCGCCGTCTGCCGAAATCTGGCACGAGAATGCGATGAAACGCGCGCGCATGCGCCGTAGCTTCGCCTCGACATGCACGAGAACGAGTACGACGCGATCGTCGTGGGCGCGCGCTGCGCCGGCTCTCCAACCGCGATGCTGCTCGCCCGGAAGGGCTACAAGGTGCTCGTCGTCGACCGGGCCAGGTTTCCCTCCGACACGATTTCGACCCACCTCATCCACCCCCCGGGCGTGGCCGCCCTGAAGGACTGGGGCTTGCTGGACCGGCTGGTCGCCACCGGGTGCCCGGGCATCGACACGTATTCGTTTGACTTCGGGCCGTTCACGATCTCGGGCGCCCCTGGAACCGACGAGACCCCGCTGGCCTACGCCCCGCGACGCACGGTGCTCGACAAGCTGCTGGTGGATGCCGCGTCAGAGGCGGGGGCCGAGGTCCGGGAGGGGTTCACGGTCGCGGATGTCGTGTCCGAGGATGGCCGCGTAACCGGCATTCGTGGGCACCGGAGGGGCGAACCGGCCATCACCGAGGGTGCCCGGGTGGTCGTCGGCGCCGACGGTCATCACTCGCTCGTGGCACGCTCCGTCAATCCAGAGCAGTACAACGAGAAGCCGCCGCTTCAGGTCAGCTACTACACCTACCTGAGCGGTTTGCCGATGGACGGGCGATACGAGGTCCACCTTCGTCCCGACCGAGGGTTCGCAGCCTGGCCCACGAACGACGACTTGACGGTGGTCATCGGCGGCTGGCCGCGGTCGGAGCTGGCCATGAACCGGAAGGACATCGAAGGCAACCTCCTCGCGACGCTCGAGATGGTGCCCGACTTTGCCGCCCGCTTTCGCGGTGGAACGCGCGCGACGCGCTTCGTCGGCATGTCCTTGGCGAACTTCCTGCGCAAGCCCTTCGGACCGGGCTGGGCCCTCGTGGGCGACGCCGGCTACACCAAGGACTTCATCACGGCGCTCGGGATCAGTGACGCCTTCCGCGACGCCGAGCTGAGCGCCACCGCCCTCGACGAAGCCTTCTCCGGCGCGCGTCCGTTCGAGGCCGCGATGGCCGACTATCACTCCGAGCGCGATCGGCGCTCGCTTCCGTTCTACGAGCTCACGGCGCAGCTCGCCACACTCGAGCCGCTGCCGCAGGAACTCGAGCAGGTACTGGCCGCGGTGCAGGGCAACCAGGAGGCGATGGATGGATTCGCGCGCGTCGGCGGCGCGGTCACGTCCCCGGCGGACTTCTTCTCCGAGCAGAACGTGAGGCGCCTCCTTGCCGGCGCAGGCGAGCCGTCGCCGTAGACAGCAAGGGCCGGGTCGACCTCCCTGAGCTCGCTGCGCTGCCGGCACACGAGCACCCGGACGCGGTCTGAGCGGCGGCGGACCGGGTGCTTCTCTCCCCTCGTCGGTACTTCGGGCCGCGCTAGGGTCTGGCCTCGTTTCGGTGCTTCGTAAGCCGAACCGGCAGATCACTAGGGGACGATGAAGCGAACGATGGGATTCGTAGGCATCCTTCTGCTCGGGCTTGCGCTCGGCATCGGGGGCACGCTTGGTGTACAGGCGGCCACGGATGAATCCACCCCCAGCTTCCGGTCCGAGGATCGAGAACGGCTGGCCGAGGAATGGGGCGAGATCTATGCGGAGTGCGTCGAGGAGGCAGAAACACCTGCCGACGACTACTTCGAGGAGGAGGACAGCTCTCCGGCAGCCGCTACGGAGCCTGAGCGACTTGAGTGCAACCGCCGAGCGGACGAGGTGCTGCCCTAAAAACCCCTGCTAGCGCGCGTACCTGGGTAACCGTTCAGCCTGGGTCAGGTGAGCGTGGGGAGTGGGTCGCCGCGGCTGTGGGCGGTGAGCAGTTGGGTTAGGTAGTCGAACAGCGAGCGTCTCTGTTGGCGGCGGGTCGCGGCGGCGGAGAGCGCACGCTCGGCGAATCGTTCGCCGTCGTTTGTGCGGGTGCCGTGCGAGAGTTTTCGGTGGATGACCGGGCCGCGCAGGGCGCGCTCGGCGGGGTTGTTGGTCGGCTCGACGGTGGGGTGGCTGGTGAAGGTCCACAGCGCGGGCCAGACCTTGAGCAGGTTGTTGGCAAAGCGGCGGTGCGGCCGCGTGCGCTTGCTGTTGCGAGCGGCGTCTTGGAGCAGCGTGCGCAGCTCTGACTGGATCGGCGCCACGTCGGCTTGGAGGCGTGCGTGGTCGTGGTGCTGGTGCTGGTAGGCGCGCCAGGCGGCGAACACGCGGCCGGTCAGCTCGAGTCCGCGCTCGCCGAAGGTCTGCTGCTCGGCGAGTCCTTCGCTGTGGCGACGGAAGTCGCGCTGCAGGTGTGACCAGCAGACCTGCCGTTGGTGCGGATCGAGGTGCTCATAGCCGGGCCAGCGGTCGGAGACGATGATGCCCGAGAACGCGCCGATCAGCTCGTCGAACTGCTCGCGGTTGCAGTGCTCGGCGATCTCAAAAAGCGACGCGCCTGCGGTGGTCGCGGCCCACAGCGCACGCGAATCGCCGGCGGTCCGCCAGCCCGTCTCGTCGACGTGTAGCGCGGCCTGGCCGAGGACCCAGTCCCGCAGCCCGTCATACGGGCCGGCGAGCGCGTCTGAGGCGTGCCGGCAGATCGCGTCCACGCTGCCGCTGCACAGCCGAGCGCCGAACAGCTCGGCCGCGAGCTCGCTGGCGCCGCGGCGCGAGATCCGGTTGCGCGCGGTCAACGTCACGATCGCCGCCCGCAGCCGCGGCCCGAACGCCGACGACCCGATCGCAGCCGGCAACGCGGCCGTCGTCTCGGCACGGCAGTCCGGGCAACGCAGCCGCTGCGTGCGATGCTCGACCAAAGCACACTGATCGGCGGCAGCTCCGCCACCTGGTGGCGCCCGAACCGGCCATCCGGCCGGCGCTCAGCCTCGCTGAACTCGTGACCACAACCGCGGCAGCTGTCCGGGTAGTGCTCGACGATCTCATCGACCTGATCCTCCGGCGCGAGCTTGCGGCCCGCGCCTCGATGGCCCTCCTGCGCGCCCGCCTTGCGCTCGGCGCCCTCCCGGGCCAACAACTCCTTCGCCCTCGCACGCGCCTCCGCCCGCCGCTGCTGGCGCGTCTTCGGCGGATCCTGCGACGGCGGCGCCGAGCTCGTGCGCGAGTCCCGCCGCGCCTCAGACTCCAGCCGACGGACACGCTCCTCGAGCCGCTCACCAGCACAAGCCAGCCGCTCGACCGCGGCGGCCAACTCCAGAATGAACTCCACACACAGCTCACGCCCGCCGCCGTAGATCGCCTCCGCCTCGGCACGGTCCACACCGACACATTCGGCGACAGACCAACGGACTCCTGGTTATGTAGCCCAGAACTGAACGGTTACGTACCTGGCGCATCGGCGCCAGGAGCGCGAGCGCGGGGGACGCGCCGCGCGACAACGCCGCGCCCGAGCGTCGGCGGCGGCGTGCCCCTCCGCGATGCCGGCGTCGGGCGACGGCGAGGGCGACGCGGAGCGCTGCGTCGTCGGCTCCGGACGCGTCGCGCCCGAAGCGGGCTCGGAGTCATCGGAGCCGCCGCACGAGGCGAGCGCCACAGAGAGTGAAGCCACGGTTAGGACAGCGCGGGCCACGGCGCGCCGGATTGTAGGAGCGCTTCCCTCACGACTCACCACGCGTTGACCTCACATCGTGAGCTGCATGAAAAGTTTCTCAGCGGGGGGGCAGGCCGAGCATCGAGGCGACTTCGGACGCGTTCAGAAGGCAATGTGCTCATGCTTCGATGATCAGCGCCACGGACCTGGCAGTGGTCGGGGCGCTAGGCGCCTGCTGCCCGGGCGTTCTACTCCCGCCAGCCCCACGGCTTCGAGGGCCTTGCCACGGTCCGGGAAGAACTTCATGCGCGTGATCCTGCGGTCCCGCAGAGTCCATACCTGCGCATATGGCGGGGGTTCGAATTCGATTCCGCTCCGACGCCCCCGCACACGCAACCGGAGGAAATGCACGACCTCATCACCGGCGTCGATGAGTTGCTCATGCTCGTACTCGGTCGCCTCCCAGGCCGTGACCCAGTCGCGCAACCAGGCCCGTACCGCGTCATGCCCGCGAAGGACACCTCCATCCAAAAAGACGACTTTCCAGGGATCGTCGCTGCGCCCTTCGCTGAAATCCCATTCGATCTCCGAGTCGTACACGGCGAAAACGGCCGCCCCGTCCCGGCGGTCGGACGCCTCCAACATGCGCTGGACGATTTCGACGTTCTGCTGCGACATCGCCCGCAAAGTATCCGCCGCTCGAGCCGGCCCCGTCCAGGACCGCATTAGGCCCGACGGAAGAAGACATGGGGCAGGCTCGGCTCGCACCTCGAAACCGAGCCACCCCTAATTTCCGCCCATCACCCCTTCGGCGTTTTTTCCGAGGCGGCGGCCCCTGGGCCGGGCTCGACGTCCACGTCGGCCGACTCCAGGATCTCGCCGCACGCCGCGCAATGCATCTCGACCTGGGTGATCTGGCCGCATGTGCGGTGGCGCCGGAGCACGGGTGGGCCGGCGACGTCCGCCGTCCAGCGATCGCCCCAAGCGGCCATCGCCATCAGCACGTCAACGAATTCGAAGCCCTTGCGGGTCAGGATGTACTCGTACCGCACGGGGCGCTCGGAGTAGGGGCGGCGCTCGAGCATCCCAGCCTCGACGAGGTGCCTGAGCCGCTCAGCGAGGACCTTGCGCGAGATGCCGAGATCGCGCTGAATGTCGTCGAAGCGCTTGATGCCCACCCAGACGTCACGCAGCACCAGCGGCGACCAGGGCTCGCCGGCGACGGCGAGGCTGCGGGCGATCGAGCACGTCATCTCGGAGAAATCCGTCCGCTGCATGGATAGAGCCTACATAAGTTCCTTTAGGGAACTAAGTCTGATACGGTGCGCCGCATGGAGCTATTGCCGATGGTCAGCAGGAACGAAACTCGGCGCGCACACAAGGCATACGGGACGCAGCGATGACGCTCGATCAAGGCGATCTCAGGCTGCTGGAGAGCGACCTAGCCAAAAGACTGCTCGCTTCGACGATCCCGGCCCGCTGTGCGTACACCGCCCTGGACGGCACGCCGCGCATCGTGGGGAGCTGGTTCACCTGGACAGGCGAGGAGCTCGTAATGCCGACGTTCATCTCGGC
This sequence comes from uncultured Thermoleophilaceae bacterium, assembly GCA_963733885.1. Taxonomy (GTDB): domain Bacteria; phylum Actinomycetota; class Thermoleophilia; order Solirubrobacterales; family Thermoleophilaceae; genus JACVRW01. The sequence continues at coordinate 370,368 of CAVTES010000006.1, forward strand.
GCCACACGTCAGCCACGCCGCGTACCGGGTACGCACGCTACGCGCGAATCCCGACCTCGCGGTCACCATCGACACCGAGACGTTCCCACCCGAGGTGCTCAACATCCGGGGCAAGGCCGAGATCACCGAGACCGACGGGATCGTCCCCGAATACGCCCAGGCCTCCCATCGCTACCTTGGCTCAGAGCAGGCGACGGCCTACCTCGCGCAGATCGACCACCCGGTCACGCGCATGGCGCGCATCGCGGTCCGTCCGACTTGGGTCGGTCTCCTGGACTTCCAGACCCGACTGCCGAGCGCCCTCGGCGGCACACAATGACTGTCCCCAACACGCACCGACTCGACGCCCCGACGCACGGTGATCGCCGAGGAGCCCTCATCTTCACCGCACTCGCAACCTCGGTCGATGGGTTCATCACCGGCCCCGACCATCACCCGAGCGACCACTCGGTCTCGGCGGCAAAGTCATCTGCACCAAGTGCCGGTAATGCTCGGCGACGGGTACCGCTCTTCCAAAAAACAGTCACCCCCTCCGTCGCAGCGCCCAAACGGCTCAAACCCTCCTCGACATGGGCGAGCAGGTCGTCCTCACTCAGCACCGCAACGCGTCGCTGCCCTCCCTTCTCAGGCGGTCAGCTTCCCGCGAGGAAAAACACATGGAGAGGCGAGACCGGTTGATGTGCTCCCCGGTCAACCCCCGCATGTCATCGCCCGTGGGAGAGCTCGGGACGGAAACGTGGAGCCACGGCGACCGGTCGAACTCCCCGCGGTAGTGGCGGCGGTGGTGCTCGCGGCAGAGCGGCACGCGGCAGTCGGGCTGGTCGCAGCCGCCCAGCCAGGCACGGCACCAGGTGCGCAGGGTCGACCGGTCGGCGCCCGCGATGCCTTGGAGACCTCGCCGGGTCGGGAGGAGTCGCACGAGCGGCGACCAACAACCGGAACGCATTGCGAGGGCTCACGGTTCTAACGTGCCTAGCCTGCACCCGGAGGTCCTCGCTATCTCCCCCGGCCCGGGCGGCCTATCCGAAGGCCGTGGCTTTATCGACCGCACCCTCTCGGCGGCGGGCTTTGACGCGGGTACGCGTTACCAAGTCACGGTAGCGACCAACGAGGCGGTCTCAAACGCAATGGAGCACGGCGTCCCATGCGACGACGGCGACATTCACCTCACAGCGACGGTAGAACACGGCTCCTTCGTGTTCTCCGTCAGGGACTGCGGCGAGTACGAGCATGCCGCTGCGGTGACACCGGACCCGGTGGCCGAGCGCGGTCGCGGCTTCGCCTTCATGAACCTGCTGATGGACGACGTGCGGCTCGAAGCGAGTCCCGGCAAGACCGTCCTCCGGCTCGCGAAGCGTCTGCCGGAAACACCGCCCGCGCCGCGCCAAGCCGACCCTGCCGCGGCCGGGCACAACCTCCGCGTGGTCCACGAGCTCTTCGACGCGTTCGCCGCGCGCGACGTGGCGCGCACAGTGCAGCTGGTCGACCGCGGGGTGATGATCGAGCCGCCCTCCAATCCGGTCGTGCGGCGCACTCCGTACCTGGGGGTCAGCGGTCTCAGGCGCTATCTCCGAGACCTGGACGAGACGTGGGACGAATTCGACTTGACGATCGCGGATAGTCGTGCCGACGGTGTCTACGCAGTGGCAGTCGGGCGCGTGCACGCGCGCCGAAGCAGCTTCGTCCTGGACGACCCGGTTGCCTTTGTCTTCAAGTTCCGCGACTCGAAGATCGTCTGGTCGAAGTTCTACTGGAGCGAGGCCGAGGCTGTAGCCGCGGCAGGATGGGCGTGACTTGCCCAGCCACGCCGTGCGCGTTCGACCCGTGCCCGAAAGCCAAGACATCAGCCAAGAATGGTTGTGAGACTGCCCGCATAACGGCCCTCCCTCGCCGAACCGCCCCGACTTTCTCGAGTCTGGGCCCCTTGCCCGAGAAGCCATTGAGCATGCGCCGACGCCCACTTAGTCGGGCCAGTACGGCTAGCCGCACTGCGCCGGGCAGCGATCCGAACCGGGGGACGCCAGCTGGCCACATTCTGTCTGGGGCTCCGCCTCGCCATCCTCCCGCCATGCTCACGAGATCGGAAAGCAATCGGGTGATCGGGGGTGTCGCCGGCGGGATCGCGCAGCGGCTCGGCATCAATTCGACGCTCGTACGGCTGGCGTGGCTGTTGTCCGCGTTCTTCGGCGGCTTCGGCATCCTGGCCTACCTCGTCCTCTGGATAGTGCTGCCGAACGGCACGGCGCATATCACCCCTACTCGAATCGCCGAGGAGCGCTTCGCGCGCGGTGAGATCACAGCCGCGGAGCTCGAGCGGATCAAAAGCGGCCTCCAGGCGACGCCATGACGGCGCCTCCGCTCGCTCTCATAGGCTGGGGCGGCCTGGCGATCGTCGGCGGCTTCGTGGGGATCGCCTTATGGATCCTGCTGATCGCGCTGATTGTGCTCGTTGCTCGGGGGATCCGACGTACCGAGCCCCCCTCCGGAGAATCGGCCGTTCGCCTGCTCGACGAGCGTTACGCGCGTGGCGAGATCACCCGCGAGGACTTCCTCGAACGGCGTTCCGTGCTCGGCGGCAAGCCCCCCAGCGCTGCTGGCAACGACTCGCCATAGCGGTGCGCACAGCCCGCCCCTAGCGCAACCGCAGCACCTCGTAGGCGATCACCGGTCGTCCGAACCCCTTGAGCTCGAGGCCGCCGACGGGCCTCGTCTCCACCGCCTCCTCCGTCGCCGCGAAGACGCGCTGACCGATGAGCGTCTGGCCTGGGGAAGCACGTGCGCAGAGCCGCGCCGCGAGGTTCGTCGCCGACCCGACAGCGGCGTCGTCGAATCGACCCTCAAAGCCGATCCGGCCCAGCGTCGCGTACCCGGCCTCGATCCCGATTCCGAGCGACAGGTCGATGCCGCGCTTGCGCCAGCCGGCCGCCAGCTCGCCGAATCGTGCCTGAGCGGCGAGCGCCAGCCGGACTGCTTGAAGCTCGTGCTCGTCGACAGGCAGCGGATCGTTGAAGAACACCATGACTCCATCGCCTGCGAAGTGCTCGAGGGTGCCTTGGTACGCGGGCATGAGCTCGCCGAGTACGGCGTGGTACTCCCGCAGCACGTCGAAAAGGTCCTCTGGCGCAGCGGTTTCGGCAAAGGCGGTGAAACCACGCAGGTCGGTGAAGAGCGACGAGATGTATGCCCGATGTCCGGCCAACAGCCGTTCGCCGTCTTCGCTCGAGATCAGATCTGCGACCTGCGGCGAGACGAAGCGAGAGAGCTCCGTGCGCTGGCGCTCGACTGCGTCGAGGAGCCTGGCGTTGGTCAGCGCGATAGCGGCCTGGTCGGCGAAGGTCTGAACGAGCTCGATGTGGTCGTCCGTGAACGGCTCCGGCTCACGGCGCACGACGACGACGACGCCAATCAGGTCGTCCTCGACCATGATCGGGACGCCGAGCAGCGCTCGGAAGAAGCGGGGTCCGGGATAGGTGTATTCGGGATCCGCCAAGACGTCCGGAATCTGGACGGGCTTTCGCTCCATTGCTGCACGGCCGGCCGCCGTCGTCCGGTCGATGGGATGGGGATGGTCGAGGTCGTATTTCTCGCCCTCGGGCTCGCCATGGTGTGCCCCCACGTGCAGGAGACCTTCGTCGAGGAGCCAGAGCGCTCCGTGGTCGGCATGGCACAGACGCCTGCACTCCTCGGCGACCTCCTCGAGAACCGGTTGCACGCCGGCACGGCGAGCGACAGCGCGCAGCACGCTGCTGATCGCGCGATGCTGCTCGCGCACGTCCTCGAGCTCATGGGCGAGGTCGGAGTAGTCCCTCGCGACACCGGGCATTGGTCCAGGTTAGGCTGTCGGCGACCGCGGACCGGACGTTCGGCGGCAGCACCATGCATCGGTGGCGGTCGATCAGAGCCCGGCGCCTAGATTGGTGGCGACTCCTTCCGCGCGTCACGCGTTGCCGTATTCGTCGTGGCGACGGATCCAAAGCTCGAACCCATCGCCCTCGTCGCGGCCGTGCGGCGCCGGTCGGGATCGCGTACCGCGACCTGTTTGACCGTCACACGCTAGGAATGCGCGTGTTTGTCCCGGAGCGGCTGCGGACGGCGCTCAGGACGAATTCCGCCTGGCGGGCGGGGTCGGCTCCGGTGGCGATCGCTGCGGACAGGCCGCACATCAGGGCCTGCCAGTCGTCGACGGTCAGGTCGGGGCGGATTGCCGAAACCTCGCGGGCGCGGTCCAGGACGGCGGCGGCGTGGCGGCGCGCCTCGTCGGTGTTCCACGGGTTGTGGTCGCCGAAGTCGATGACGCTCATCGCGTCGCGCAGGCCGCGGCTGGCGGCCATCTTCGCGGCGTTCTGGTGGACGAGCCACTCGATGGCCTCCCACGGGTCATCGCGCGTCAGCGCTTGGCGGGTGGTGTCGATGCCTGCCTGGACCTTGTCGCGCACGAGCGCGCGGACGAGGTCCTCCTTGGCGGGGAAGTGGCGGTAGAGCGTCCCCACCCCAACGCCTGCGGCGCGGGCGACGTCGGGCATCTGCACCTCGCGGCCGGCTTCCGCGAACACCTGGTGGGCCGCGGCGAGGATCCGCCCGCGGTTGCGGCGGGCGTCCGCGCGCAGCGGGCGGGGCGTCGTGGACGGCGAGGTCGAGGCGGCCATCTTCCGCCTAGCTTAGCCTCTTCTCTTGACAAACGGAAGTGGAATTCCGTATCTTGTTGGCAGAACCGGAATCTGAATTCCTATTCCGACTGGAGGCCGGTCATGACCGAAGCGGTCAAGCGTCGCATCGAAAGCTCCTCGTCGCGAGGCCTCGCGCTCGCCCTGCTGGCGACGACGCAGTTCGTGCTCATCCTCGATATCGCGATCGTCACAGTGGCGCTGCCTTCGATCGGCACCGACCTCGACTTCGCATCCGCCGACCTGTCTTGGGTCATCAACGCCTACGCGCTCATGTTCGGCGGCTTCCTGCTGCTCGGCGGGCGCATGTCCGACCTCATCGGCCGCCGCCGGATGTTCATGGCGGGGCTGATCATCTTCACCGCTGCCTCGCTCGCCGGCGCGCTCGCGCAGTCGGCGCTGTGGCTCGTAATCGCGCGCGGCACGCAAGGCCTGGGCGCGGCGCTCGTCTCGCCCGCGGCGCTGTCGCTGGTCATGACGCTGTTCCCGGAGGGCGCCGAGCGCAACAAGGCGCTCGGCATCTGGGGTGCCGTCGCCGGCAGCGGCGGCGCGGCAGGCGCGATCCTCGGCGGCATCCTCACCGACGTCCTCGCGTGGCAGGCCGTGCTCTACGTGAACATCCCGGTCGGCATCGCCGCCGTGGCGCTCGCGCCGCGCCTGCTTCCCCAGGGCCGCGACCTCGGCGGCATCCGCTCGTTCGACCTCGCCGGGGCCGTCTCCGTCACCGCCGGCCTCGCGCTGCTGATCTACGCCGTCGTCGACGCTCCCGACGCCGGCTGGGGATCGACGCAGACGCTCGTGCTCGGGGCGATCGCGCTCGCGCTCATTGCAGCGTTCGTGGCCATCGAGGCCTCGGCCAAGCGACCGCTGCTGCCGCTGCGCACGTTCCGCAACCGCACGCTGCGCTCGGCCAACCTCGGCGCCGTGCTGACGACGGCGGCGCTGTTCCCAATGTGGTTCCTGCTGACGCTCTACACCCAGCAGGTGCTCGGATACACGCCGCTCGAGGCCGGGCTCGCGCAGCTGCCGATCGCGCTGCTCATCGTGTTCGCCGCTGCGCCGACCCAACAGCTCGTGACCCGCATCGGGCCGCGAATCCCGTTCGCAGCCGGTCTCGTGCTCGTCGCGGGCGGCCTGTTCTGGTTCTCGCAGGTGTCGGCCGGCGGCTCCTTCCTCGAGGACATCCTCGGTCCGTCCGTCCTGGCCGGCATCGGCGCCGCGCTGGCGTTCATCGCGGGCACGATCGCAGCGACGACCGGCGCCGCCGAGGAGGACGCCGGCCTCGCGTCAGGCCTGCTCAACACCTCGCAGCAGGTCGGCGGCGCGATCGGCATCGCGGCGATCGCAGCGATCGCAACCGCGCAGACCACCGACGCCCTTGCGACCGGCGACGCCCTACCGATCGCGCTGACCGAGGGCTACCAAACCGGCTACCTCGTCGTCGCGGGCGTGGCGCTCGCCGCCGCGTTCGTGGTCGCCGTCCTCGTGCCGGGCCGCGGTGTGCTGCCGGCGGGCGAACGGGTCGAGCCCCAGCCGCAGCCGGAGCAGATCGCCGCCTGACGCGCTCCAAACTCGAGGCCGGGCCCGGGAGGGCCCGGCCCGTGATGGTCGCGACGTCGCCTAGTCGGCCAGGCGCCCATTCGCTCTCAGCGCCGTCAGCGCCCAGACGGTCATGTAGCCACGCCACTCGAGCCTCGCTGCTGGCGAGAAGGCGTTGAAGTCGACCTCCCAGCCGCCGTCGGCCGTCTGCCCCGCGGCGAGCCGGTCGAGGTCCGCGGCGATCGCCTCCGCGGAGAGGAGGGCGCGCAGCGGCCGACCCGGCCGGGGAGAGATGTCTAGCGGCGTCATCCGCTCGCCCTCGGCTCCTCCCGGCACCGGCAGCGTCCCGGACTCGGGGAGCAGCTCACCCAGGCGAGCCAGCTCGTCAGACGCCTGCTTGCGCTTGCCGTGGACGGCGTCGAGGAACTGGAGCACGTAGCGGAACGCGATCGCGAACGGCGCCTCCCGGAGCGTCGCTATCTGCTTCATGCAGTAGTCGCTTGCGGCTTCGAGCCACGGATGGCCGGCGACCGCCGGATCGTGCTCGGCGACGCGATGCGCCGCGCCGCGGACGGCGCTGCCGAAGCCGCCGTCCGGGTTGCGGTATCCCGACAGGGCCGCAAGCGCGGCCCCCGCGGACCCGTCGCCGAACAGCAGCTCGAAGCGGCGCCGGTCGAGCAGGCGCGCGTGAGTTCGCATGAACTCGGAAGCTCTCTCGATGTCAACCACGGTGCTGATCATTGGCCACCAGCGCGCCGATGTCTTGAACGTTTCCGACATGGCTGTCTGTCGACGGACAGAAGACCGCGGGGGCATCCCCCAATGACCAGTCGCGGTCGGCAGCGAATTGATCTATCTACTGACGCGTCCGGCGACGTCAAGCGCCACGGTCCTCCAGTCGACGCCGGCGTCGTCGCTGCCCAGCCTGACGACGACCACGTCATGTGCGGGGTCGACGACGACGACCTGCCCATACTTTCCCCTGGCCAGGAAGGGGCGCTGCCCGCCGCGCGAGCCCGCCTCGACCCACCAGCCCAGGCCGTAGCCGAAATAGCCGCTGTGATCGGCCGTCGCCGCCCTCACCCAGCCGGGCGCCACAACGCGCCCCGTCTCGGCACGTCCGCCCCGGAGCATCAGCAGGCCGAAGCGCGCGAAGTCCCGAGCGCGGGCGTTGACGCCGCTCTCCATCTTCTCGAAGCCGCTGTCCTCGGAATCGAGGCTCCACGAGGCGTCCGCCTCCGCTCCCATCGGACGCCACAGCCTCGTTTCCATGTATTCGGCGACCGCCATGCCCGTGGCGCGCTCGAGGATCAGGCCGAGCAGGAGCGGGTTGAAGTTGTTGTAGTGCCAGCCCAGCCCGGGCGCCCGCTCGATCTCGGTGTCCTCCAGCGCCACCTCGCGCAGATCCGTGCCGTAGTAGGTCATCGCGTCGTCGCTCCACGGCATTCCCCCCTCCTCGTACCGGATCCCTGACGACATCGACAGCAGGTCGCGCGTGCGTATCCGGGCGAATCGCGGGTCGCGATCGGCGAGCTCGGGAAGCCGGCGCGTAATCGGCTCGTCGAGCCCACTGATTGCGCCCTCCTCGATGGCAATGCCAACCAGAGTCGAGAGGAAGGACTTCGCGACCGAGAAGCTCGTCTCAGGCTCCTCGCGCGAGCCGCCGTTGAAGTAACGCTCGTAGACCAGGCGCCCGCGGTGAAGCACGATGAACGCACGGGTCGAGCGTTCCTCGAGAAACCTGTCCAGCCCGATGCGCGCAGGGGCTCGCAGGAGCGGCCAGGTGTGTCCGCCGGCTTGGATCTCCCGCGCGGGGAAGCGGTGGCGATCCTCGATGTCCGACTCACCCCAGACAACCGCCCGCGCGAAGCCCGACGACCCGGTCAGCAGGTGGGCCGCGCCGTACAGCGCTCCGACGAGGACTAGGAGGGCGAGGACGACCAGGCCGAGACGTCGCATACTGAGTACGACTGCGCGAGGCCGGCCGATTCACCGGTCGCCCACCAGCCGCCGGGCCGCGACGCGCTCACGCCGCAGGGACGCGAGATCGCGGAGACGCTCGTGTGGTTGCGATCGTCGAGCAGCCCAGCCCGCGCGAGGCCCGCCGTGGCGCCGCAGATGGCCGCCACCGGGACCTCTGCGCTGTTCAGCACGTCACACCGTTTGAATCGGGCGGCAAGCGGGCGCGCAGCGCGACCCACTCGCGCCCGTGCTACAGATCCGGTGAGGCGTCGACATTCAGCGACGATCGCACCGAGGAGTTCATTTTGCGCCCACTTCGCATCGGAGTCCAGCTCCCCGAGGTCGAGCGCGAGGTGCGCTGGGGCGAGTATGTCGCGATGGCCCGCGCCGCGGAGGAGGTCGGCTTCGACTCGATCTGGGTCGGCGACCACCTGCTGTACCGCGGCGATGGCCGCCCGGAGCGGGGGCCGTGGAATGCCTGGGGCCTGCTCGCCGCGCTCGCCGGCGCGACCGAGCGCGTTACCCTCGGGCCGCTCGTCGCCTGCACGGCGTTTCATCGACCGGGCATCCTCGCGCACCTGGCCGCGACGGTCGACGAGGTCTCGGGCGGGCGGCTCGTGCTTGCGCTCGGCGCGGGCTGGAACGAGGTCGAGTTCCGCGCCCACGGCATCCCGTTCGACGACCGCATCGCACGCTTCGCCGAGGCCTTCGAGATCGTCCGCCGCCTGCTCGCCGGCGAGCGTGTGACATTCGCCGGTACCTACGAGACGGTCGCCGACGCCGTGCTGCTGCCAAAGCCAGCGCGCCGGCCGCCGCTCGTGGTCGGGGGCACCGGGCCGCGGCTCCTCGCCGCGACGCTTCCCCACGTCGATGGCTGGAACGCCTGGTTCGACCGCTACGGCAACACGCCAGAGGGGTTCGCCGCCGCGAACCGGAAGATCGACGCGGCGGCGCGCGCCGCCGGCCGCGATCCACGCGCAATCGCACGCAGCGCCTGCGTGCTTGTCGCACTTGACCGCACCGCTGGCGAGCGGCCGGTGCCGGACGGTGTCGCGCCGCTCGAGGGCTCAGCCGATCGGATCGCGGCGGGCCTGCACGAGCTCGCCGAGGCCGACGCGGACGAGGCGATCCTCGTCGTCAGCCCAATAACTGAGCGCTCGATTCGCACGCTCGGCGAGGCCCTGGCCGCGCTCGGCTGATCGGGTAGCGGTCGGGCTTACCCCGGCCCTCCCATACCCCCCGGAGGGCGGGGCCGCGCCAGGCGGGCCGCTCGGCATCCCCGACACGGCGGTAGCTACGTCGGCCACGGCGCCCCCACGGTGCCAGCCATGCTCGCCGAGCAGCGGCGCTACCTGCTCATGGCGCGTGAGGCGATCGCGCGGGCGGCGGCCGGCCGGGCCGAGCTGGATGAAGACGAGTCCAACCAGGTGGCGACCCTGATGGAGCGCTACCTGCCGGGCGCTCCGCTCAGCTGGCTCGTTGGGGCAGGCGCCTCGGCCGTCGCCGCGGAGCTCGCTCACGACACCGCCCCTTCATGATCGTCGAGTACATCCGCTACCTGATCCCCGAGGGACCAGGCGCGGTCGTTTGACGATGCCTGCGGGCAATTGGCGATCAGTTTCGCCACGCTCCGAAGTCGTTACCTCCAGTGAGTCCCATCGCGCCTGTAACCGCCTTACTCGTCGTTGCCACAGCGGGACCGCCGGTGGTCCTCGCCTGGGTCGTGCCGACGCTTGTCGGCCTGGCGCTGATCGAACGCCGGGTCATGCGTCTCTCAGCAGCACCTTCGCGATCGAAGAGGAGATGACACCGTGAGCCTCACATTTCCGGGGGAGTCGGCGGAATACAGGTCGGCCCGCGACCGGCTGCTCGAGCAGGAGATCGAGCTGCGTCGCGCGACGGAGGCGGCGGCCGCCGCCCGGCGCTACCTGCCGCCCGGGGGAGCGGTTCCCGAGGACTACATCTTCGACGGCGCCGGCGCCGACGACGCGTCCACCGAGGTGAGGTTGTCGGAGCTGTTCGCACCCGGCAAGGACTCGGTCGTGATCTACAACTTCATGTTCCCTCGCAGCTACGGCGGCGACCGCCCAGGACCCTCCAGCGGCCAAACGGCGCTCCTGCCGCTGGAGGAGGGCCCATGCCCGTCCTGCGTGGCATTGCTCGATCAACTCGACGGCGCCGCGGAGCACGCCACTCAATGGATCAACTTCGCAGTGGTCGCGAAGACGCCGCTGCCCCGGCTCCTCACTTGGGCCGATGAGCGTGGCTGGCGGCACCTGCAGCTCCTGTCCTCGGCCGCCAACAGCTACAACCGCGACTACTTCGGCGAGACCGCGGACGGAGCGCAGATGCCGATGCTCAACGTGTTCCACCGCGACAGCGAAACCGTTCGTCACTTCTGGGGCGCCGAGCTCACCTACGGGCCGAGCGACCCTGGGCAGGACCACCGCAGCGTCGGCACGCTCGAGCCGCTCTGGAACCTGTTCGACCTGACGCCGGAGGGGCGCCCCGACTGGGACGAGCAAATCAGCTACCCATGACCGAGCACGAGCCCCCAGACGATCAACTCGCGCCCAGCATGGCTGCCGGGCCCGATCCCCACCAGCTGCTCACCGCCCTGACCACCGAGCACTTCACCCTCCAGGGCGCGCGCTCGCAGACGGTCAGTGAGAGCGCCTCGCGGGCCTCGCTCTACCTCTTCTCGGTCTCGAGCACCTTGGTCGCGCTCGGGTTCATCGGTCAGATCTCGATGGTCGGCGACACCTTCAAGGTATTCGCACTCACTGTCTTGCCAACTCTCTACGTGCTCGGCCTCTTCACCTTTGTGCGCCTCGTGCAGAGCGTCAACGAGGACTTCCGATACGGGCGGGCGATAAACCGGATCAGGCACCATTATCTCGAGCTCGCGGGCGACAAAGCCCACTTGTTCATGATGTCGGCTCACGACGACGCGCCCGGGGTGCTCGCCAACATGGGAATCAAGCAGTCCGCCCGGCAGGCCTACTTCACGGCTCCGAGCATGGTCGCAGTGATCAACAGCGTCGTCGGCGGCAGCGCGGTCGCGATCGCGCTCGGGGCGATTGGCGATCCGCCGCTCGGCGTGGCCGCGACCATAGGGGGCTTGGTGGCGATCGTCTCTCTGGCGGCGTTGCGCCGCTTCGAGACCCGCTACCTGCGGGCCGGGGTTGGTGAGCTCGAGATCCTCTTCCCCTCGCCGCCACCCTAGGCATCATCAGTGATCCGGAGAGCGCCACACGTCGACGCGGCTCGACCAGGGCGCTCAGGGTTGCGATCTGACCCGCCTGTTGGTGTGCCGGGGCTGACTCGCGAAAGCCGATCACCCGGTGCGTCCCGTCGCACAGTGGCCTGGCCTCGGACTGACCGCAGCGACAGAGCGTGACCCGGTTCCGTGTCTCGAACCGCCGGCCGTCGGCGCGGCGGACTGGGATGCCGCCCGTGACCCAGAGCGGGCCGGCGATGCCGTCTCCTCCTCGGTGACCGCGATAGCCACCGGCAGGTCGGGCTCCACGTCATCGCCGTCGGGCGTCAGCGCGTAGAGGTAGGAGCCTGACGGGCAGCGTTCGATGGGCCGCGATCGGCGATCCCGCCGGCAGTAGGTCGGGCGCACCGGGAACCGGGAGTTCGTGCTCCACGATCCGGACGGCTACAACCTCGCCCTCCAGACGAAGTAGGGCGGACTCGGAGCGCGCCGGTCCGTCAGCCGACCGGCTCGAGCATGGCTGCGACGACGTCGGGACTACGCCGGGCCGGTCCGCCGGCTCCGAGCGCCTGGGCCGACGCGTAGGAACCCTCGAAGATGAGGGTCAAGGCGTCGGCGAGCTGATCGGGGTCGGCGACCGGCGGGGTCAGCCCCCGGACGAGCTCACCGAATCGCTTGTTGACCCACGCCTTCAGGGCGACCGCGTGCCGATGCGCCGGATCGCTCTCATCGGGGATCTCCGCGAGCGCCATCAGGAACGGACACCCGCGGCAGTTCTCTGGCTGCAGCTGCTCGTCGAGGGCTCCGAACAGGCCCAGCAGGCGCTCGCGCGCCGGGCGATCCGCGCTTCCGAGGGATTGGTCGAACCATCCCCTGTAGAGGGCTCCCGCCCGTTCGACGTAGGCGGCGACGAGGCCGTCCTTTGACCCGAAGAGGCGGTAGAGCGTGGTCGGCGCGACCTCGGCCGCGCTCGCGACCGCGTCGACTCCGGTGGCGTGGATGCCGTGCCAGTAGAAGAGCTCGTGGGTCACGTCAAGCACGCGCTCACGGGTCTGCGCCGAGGATCGGCGCTCGTTCGTGGAGGGCATCTCCGAGCGCAGTATGGCAGCAGCCAGTGATGTTAGGTATCGTTCCCTAACAAATGAGATTCCTGGTCACCGGCGCGACCGGCCATGTCGGACCCGAGCTGATCTCGATTCTGCTCGAGCGTGGTCATGCGGTGCGTGCGGTCGTCCGGGACCGTGCGGCACCGCTCGATCGGAACGTCGAGGCCTTCGTCAGCGATCTCAACGCTGCGGAGACCCTTCGCCCCGCGCTCGCCGGCGTCGACGGGGTCTTCCTCCTGAGCGGGTACGACGACGCCGGCCTGGTTCGAGAGCTGCGGTCCGCCGGGGTGTCGCGGGTGGCGTTGTTGTCGAGCAGCGCGGCTCCGAGCGGCGACGTGTCGAACGCGGTCGCGGCGTATCACGTGAGGTCGGAACGGGCCCTGGAGCAGTCTGGAATCCCGGTAACCCTCCTGCGGCCGAACAGCTTCATGTCGAACGCGCTTCGGTGGCTCCCGCAGATCCAGTCGGGCGCGCCAATCAGAGAGGCGTTCTCCGACCTCCCCATCGCCACCAACGATCCCCGTGACATCGCCGCAGTCGGTGCGGTGGGCTTGCTCGCCGACGAGCCGGAGTCCCGTGCGTATCGGATCACCGGGCCCGAGGCGCTGCGGGCGGCCCAACGGGTCGCGATCCTGAGCGAGGTTCTCGGGCGCGAGCTCCCCTTCGAACCGCTCTCGAACGAGGAGGCGCGGCAGCAGATGAGCGCGAGCATGCCGGACGCGTACGTGGACGCGTTCTTCGACTTCTTCGTCGAGGGATCGCTCGACGAGACGACGGTCCTGCCGACCGTCGAGGCGGTCACGGGACAACCACCGCGGACCTTCCGCGAGTGGGCTCAGCAGCACGCCGGCGAGTTCGGCTAGGCGATGGAGGGCGCAGAATCAAACGTCAACGAGCCCTCCTCCGCGGAGCTCGATCGCGGCGCCCTCGTCACGCTCTTGACGACGGAGCACTTCACTCTCCAGGGCTCGAGGGCCTCGACGATAAGCGAGAGCTCGTCGCGCGCCGCGCTCTACGTCGGGGCGCTTTCGAGCTCGCTGATCGCATTGGGGTTCCTCGGCCAGGCGTCCGAGTTCGACACAGCGTTCGACATCTTCGCTCTGGTGGTGCTGCCCACCGTTTATCTGCTCGGCCTGTTCACCCATGTCCGGGTGGTGCAGAGCTCGATCGAGGACATCTTCTATGGCCGTGCGATCAATCGGATCCGCGGCGTCTATCGGCAGCTGGCGGGCAGCGAGGCTCGCTACTTCATGCTCGGCGGCCACGACGACGTCTATGGCGTGCTGGCGAATATGGGCATCGGCAAGCCCTCGCGGTGGCAGCTCTATCTCACGCTCGGCACGATGGTCGCCGTCGTCAACTCCGTCGTCGGCGGAACGACCGTGGCGCTTGCCGTCGGCGTGCTGGGCGCGTCGCTGGCCGTGTCGGTCCTGACAGGCGGAGTGACCCTCGTCGCATCGCTGGCTTTGCACAGCTTGATTCAGCGACGAACACATGTCTCGGCGCGCGAGGCGGAAGAGCCAATGTTCCCGTCGGACGGCTCTTAGAACTACTCGCGCCAAGGGCGGGGACGGGCCGTCGAGCACGGACCGAAGACAACGCTCTACGACATCAGCCGAACCTCCAATCTTGCGTTCGCTCGTTGCGTGCCACCTCGCGTCGCGCCGTCCATTGCGGTCACACCGGACGTGATCGTGATCGTTGAGGGTGACGACCTCGCCGAGATGGATTCGGTCATCGACCGGATCGCCGAGTTGCCGGGAGTGCTCGACACCGAGTCGAAGGTCGTGGGCTGGATCGACTGAGCCTGAGACGAGATGCGGCTGAGGGCGCTCCCGCGCCCGACCGGGCCAAACGTCCGCGATGGCGGTGGATCAGCGCCCGGCGCCAACATCGGTGGCAACTTCTTCGCGCGCCGAAGGCGGTCACGAGGACTCGGCCTGGTCCGCGACGCGGATGACGACCTTGCCGCGCTTCGCTGCAGCGAGGCTGCGCTGGAACGCAGCCGCCGGCTCCGACAGGGCGAACGTCGAGTCGATCGCGACGCGAAGCCGGGCGGCATCGACGAGCCGAGCGAGCTCGATGAGCTGCTCGCGGTTCGGCTCGACGACGAAGTACGTCCCGTCTCCCGGCGGCTCTGCGGCGACGGAGACGATGCGCCCGTCCTTCTTGATGAGCTCGTGCGCGCGAGAGAGTACCTCGCCGCCGACGGTGTCAAAGACGAGGTCGACGGGCGCGACCGTCCCTTCGATTCGCCCGCTCCGACGATCGATTGCCTCGTCGGCGCCGAGATCGCGCGCGGCGTCGAGCCTGTGTGGCGATGCGGTCGCGATCACGTAGGCGCCGCGCCAGTGCCCAAGCTGTGTGGCGAACTGCCCGACACCGCCGACGGCCCCGTGTATTAGGAGACGCTCGCCAGCCTGTAGGTCGCCGTGGTCGAACAGGCCCTGCCATGCGCTGAGAGCGGGCAGGGGAATCGCCGCGCTTTGGACGTGGTCGACGGATGTGGGCTTCGGGGCCAGGATCGATGCAGGGACTGCGGCATACGAAGCCGCTGCGCCGTCACGATCGAACGGTGTGAGGCCGTACACCGCCTCTCCGAGGGAGATCGAGTTGACGTCGTCGGCGACCGCGACGACCTCGCCGGAGAGCTCGTATGAGGGAATCGCGGGCAGCCGGTCGGTCGGCCAGTCCAGTTCGTCGCGGGTGATCGCGGCCGCGTGCACATGTACGAGCGCCTCGCCCGGCTGCGGCGAGGGCGTATTGATCGTCTCGTGACGGAGCCCCTCGACGCCGGGCGCGTGCAGCCGAATGGCCTCCATCGTCTCCGGAATCGTGAACACCATCGCTAGTGAGATACTGGCTCGGACATGGGTTCGTCTTGAGCTGGGGCGAGCCTGCCGGCGCCGATCATGTCGAAGTTCATGTCTTGGCTCGGTTCTCGTGAGCTGGGGAATGGTGCGACTGCGAAAGAGCGAGCCTGCGGCAGGTCAACCGTGTGGAGCTCGAGATGGACGACCGGGTTTCGGTCCTCAGGCGTACTCGTCATGGCGGCGAATCCAGGTCTGCCACGCATCGTGCTCGTCGCGCCCCTCCGGCGCGCGGTCGAGGATCGGGTAATAGCCCATGATGAACTCCAATCCCCGCCAGGTGGTCGTATAGGTCTGGTGGACGGTGCCGTCCACGAGTGCGAAGGCGCTCATCACCGGCGCCTCCGAGATGTACTCGAGGACGTCGACCCCGCATGCTGCCGCGTTCTGACGCGCGATCGGTGGCAGTTCCTCGAGCGCCGCATCCAGGTTGGCGGGGGTGATGTTCTTGCCGCCCGCGGTGAGCACCTCGCGCATCTGCTCCTCGGTGCTGGAGGCGCCGAAGTCGAAGTTGAAATCGCTGTTTGCCGCCGAGACCCAGGGAATCTCCCAGCCCATTCTCTCCTTATAGGCCTGAAGCTTGGCCAGCGGCGCGCGCGAAACGAGAAGCATGGTCGCGTCGCGGGCGTGAAGGTGCGGGAGGAGGCCGTCGAAGCCGTCGATCATCGACGAGTTGACGGGATCGCCTGCCTTGTAGCTCGGCCCGAACATGAAGTGGTAGACCAGGAGCTGGGAGCGACCGTCGAAGAGCTCGCCAAGGGTCCGCGTGCCCTCGTCGGTGTCGAAGCGGTACTCCTTCTCCATCGGCACCCACGGCAGCTGGCGCCGTTGCTCTGCGAGCTCGTCGCCCAGCCGGGTGTGCTCCTTCTCCCGCCGTAGCAGCTCCTCGCGGGCCGCTTCGTACTCCTCACGGCTGCCGATCTTGTGGTCCGTCATCGCGTCTGCCTCCCATCGTGTACCTGTCAGTGCCATGTCGCCGCCCGTATCGGCGGTATTGACAAGACGTCGCAGCAGGGAGGGCGATTTGGACGGCCCTGGGAAGATCGGGTCAGCGCAGCGCGCCGAGGCGCCGTTCGAGTTCCGCGCGCTCGACGGCGTTGGCGGTGAGCGCGATGGCGCGCTCGTAGGCGGGGGCGGCGCCCGCGGCGTCGCCGGCGCGGCTGAGCAGCTCGGCGTGCGCCGCGTGCAGTGGCTGGTAGCGCTCGAGCGTCGAATCGCCGAGCAGCGGCTCGAGCAGCGCCAGGCCGGCGGCGGGCCCCGAGGCCAGGCCGACCGCGACCGCGCGGTTGAGCTCGATCACCGGCGACGGGTTGAGGCTGGCCAGAGCGCCGAACAGCTCGGCGATCTGCGCCCAGTCGGTGGCTTCGGCGTCCGGGGCCTGGATCTGCAGGGCGGTGATCGCGGCCTGCAGCTGGTACTCGCCGGGACGCCGCAGGCGCACCGCCCGCTCGAGCCTCGCGAGACCCTCATTGATTCGGTCCTGATCCCACAGCGCCCGGTCTTGCTCGTCGAGCGCGACGTACCTTCCGCTCGAGTCCACGCGGGCGGCGCGGCGCGCGTCGTGCAGCAGCATCAGGGCCGACAGCCCCCAGACCTCGCCGTCGTCGGGCATCAGCCGGCACAGCAGCTCGCCGAGCCGGATCGCCTCGTCGCAGAGCTCACCGCGGACCAGGCGGTCGCCCTCGGTGGCCGTGTAGCCCTCGTTGAAGATCAGGTACACCACCCGCAGCACGCCACGGAGGCGGTCCGGCAGCTCATCGTCGGCCGGCACCCGATAGGGGATGTGCGCGTCGGCGATCTTGCGCTTCGCGCGCACGATCCGCTTGCCCATCGTCGGCTCGGCGACCAGGAACGCTCGGGCGATCTCGCCGGTGGTCATCCCGCCGAGCGCCCGCAGCGTGAGCGCCACGCGCGCCGGCATCGCAAGCGCCGGATGGCAGCACGTGAAGATCAGCCGCAGCCGGTCGTCAACGATGGAGCTCTCGTCTTCCAGTGGATGGCTCGTCCTCGTGCCGGGCATCCAGGCGCGTCAACTCGGCCAGCCGCTCGGCGCGATCCGCCACCGACCGGTCACGGCGCAGCCGATCGATCGCCCGCCGCCGCGCCGCCGTCGTGATCCACGCGCCCGGATTGGCCGGAACACCGTCGCGCCGCCACGCCGTGACCGCCGCCTCGAACGCGTCCTGCACCGCGTCCTCTGCCAACTGGAAGTCGCCGGCTTGCCGAATCAGCGTGGCCAGCACAATTGCGCGCTCGTCGCGAAACGCGCCCGCGACCGCAGCCGAGACCGGGTCGGCGGGCTGAGCGCCGCCGCTCACGCCAAGTCCTTCACCGCCTCGTCCGGCAGCTCGGCGCCGGCCTCGCGCGAAGCGTTCAACCACTCGTCCGGCGGCATGACCGGGCGCACCTCCACTGTCCCGAAGCGCGCGCTCGGCAGCCGCGCGGCCTGCTTGAGCGCCTCGTCGAGGTCGGCACACTCCAGGATGTAGTAGCCAGCCAGGACCTCCTTGGTCACCGCGAACGGACCGTCAGTGATCTCCGCCTCCCCGTCGCGCACGCGGACCGACGTCGCGCTCTCCGTCGAGCGCAGGCGCTGGACGCCCACCAGCAGCCCCGCCTCACGCAGGCTGCGGTGCAGCTCCACGAACACCGGCATCTCCCGCTCGCGCTCGGCCTGCTCCGCCGCGTCGACCTCCTGCTGATACACCAGCAACACGTATTGAGACATCGCGCCTCCAGCGTTCGTGGTCTTCGCCGCACCCTACGCGGCCCTCACCACTACGTCGCACCACGCCGCGCGATTTGGACATCGCCAGCCGTACCTCGACGGGCGTCTGGGCTCGCTGCGCTGATCGAGCTTCCGAGGGCTGTCCACTTACGAGGAAGAGAGAAATGGCCAACGGCTGTGAATCGGGCGTCCCGTGCTGGGTCGCGGCGGTCCCAGCCGATCCCGTGGGCGCGGCGTCTACGGTGAGCCGGCTCGTGATCGCTTCGCGGGGGGCGTGACGTGGCCACGATCGAGACTGCTTTCGCTCGGAGCAGCCGCTGACGATTCTGGCACTTTCGTCCGGATCGCGGGCGCGTAAAGTCGGAGTCGACCCCGAGTGCCTGATCGCGAGGAACCGCCCCTTGATGCCGACGACGTTGAGCGGCTCGTGCGCCTGGGCCCGAGGGAGCTGACCTGGCCGGAGGTGTGCGCCCGGGCGGAGATCAGCCACGAGGTGGCGGATCGGCTCTGGCGGGCGCTCGGCTTTCCCGACATCCCTCCCGACGAGCGGGCGTACACCGGCGACGACGTACGGGCGCTGCGAATCGCGGCCGAGGGCATCGAATCGCTCCGCGGTGATCACCGCCGCGCCGCGCTCGACGCGATCGTCCGCGAGGCGCGCATGGTCAGCTCTCACATGACGCGGATCGCGGAAATCGAGATCGAGTCGATGGCGGAGGTGAGCGCGCTCGGGTTGCGCGAGCGGGTCCTCGCCGAGGCGTCGCAGCGAGGCGTGGAGCACTCGGACCTCGGTTGGGTTCTCCTCTACGCATTCCGTCGCCGGCTCGAGGAGGGACTCCGGCGCCGCACAACCATGGAGGCAGGCGAGCAGCCGACGCTGGCCGTCGGGTTCGTGGACCTCGTCGACTTCACCCGCACGAGCGGTTCCATGCCGACGGACGAGCTTGGTCGCCTGCTCGGCCGTTTCGAGGGGCTCGCGTCCGACATCATCACCGAGGCCGGCGGCAGGGTCGTGAAGCTCATCGGTGACGAGGCAATGCTGGTCTTCCCCACGCCCGAAGGGGCTGCTCAAGGCGCGATCGAGCTCGTGGATGCCTGCGCCGCAGGCGACCTCCCCTCCGCCCGCGCCGGCCTGTCGCTGGGCCCGGTCCTCGCGCGCGGAGGCGACTACTTCGGGCGCGCGGTCAGCCTGGCGAGTCGGCTTGTGGATGTCGCCCCTCCCGACACCGTCCTCGCCGATGACCGCTTCGTCGAGGCGATCGCCCACAACTCGGCGCTGGATATCGAGCCACACGGACACAAGCGGCTCAAGGGCCTCGGAAGCGTGCACGCCTCGCGCCTGCACTCCGCCCGTATCGGCTGAGCGGCCCACGATCGGCCCCCGCCGCGCCGCATCCTCGCGACCCGGCCGGCAGGAGTTCCGCTCGCGCGTGGACGCGAGAGCGCACACGGATCCGCCCGCGCCTCCTTCCGCCGCTGGGCCCGCTCCGGAACCGCCGTGCTACACCCGCTCCCGTCGCGGCGAGCAGGTCACCCTGGCGCCGTCGCGGCGTACGCGCGGCCCGTGCGCTCCTCGAACTCGTCCGTGCTCAGCCGGCCGTCGGCATGGTGCCGACGCAAGGCGTCCGCGACGCGGTCACGCTCGGCATCTGATGCCCGTGTCCCCGACCCCGCTCCCGGCAGCCCGAGCGTCCGCAGCAGCGAGAGGTCCGACGGATCGATGTAGGGGCGGCGCATCACGCCTCGCCGTCCTCTCCGAGCACGGTGTAGACCCGCCGACGCGCGTCATTGAGGATCTCCCGCGTCTTGGTGATCTGATCCTCGGAGCCGGCGTGGGCGACCTGCATGATTGCGGCTCCGAGCTGGAACGCCGAGTTGCGCAGGCTCGACGTATGGCCCTCGCCCTGGTCGGTGACCTCCTCCCACGGCGGACGCTCGAGCTCCTCCGCCTCCGCGCGGCCGGCGTCGGTCAGGGAGAAGCGCCGCTTGCCGTCCGACTCCTCGCCGGTGACGAGCCCCTCGTCTTCGAGTAGCTGGAGCGTCGGGTAAATGGAGCCGGCGCTCGGCCGCCACAGGCCGTTGGTGCGCGCTTCGAGCTCCTGGATCATCTCGTAGCCGTGCATCGGCCGCTCAGCGAGCAGCGCGAGGATCGCGGCGCGCACGTTTCCGCGCCGCACCCGCGGACCGCCGCCGCGTGCGCCGAACGGCGGGCCCCACGACCCAAAGCCACCCCATGGCCCGCGCTGCCAGCCGCCGCGCGGCCCGCCTCTCAAACCGCTGTGGAAATGCATTGCGTTACCGAACATGGCTGTCCTTCTCGACCCTTGTGAGCTAACGCGATATATCGTAAATATATCGGAAGCGAGGCGTGGCCGATGACCGTCCGCTCCTCCCGCCGGCAAGCTTGGCGATGCGGCCCGGCATCGTGGGAGCTCACAGCGGAATCGCCGCCCGCACTGTCGTCCCCTGTCCGGGCGGCGAGTCGAGCTCGAGTCGCCCGCCGACCGCTGCGACCCGGTCCAGCAGGCCGCGAAGCCCGGAGCCCGTGGCGGGATCGGCGCCGCCGACGCCGTCGTCCGTGACCTCAACCAGGACCTGTCCGTCCTGACGGCGCACGTTGACGCTGGCGTGCGTGGCCCGCGCGTACTTGGCCACGTTTGTCAGCGCCTCGGCGACGACGAAGTAGGCCACTGACTCGAGGCCATTCGGCAGGCGGTCGGCCGGCGTCCCCTGTAACGCGACCGGCACCGGCGCGCGCCGGGCCAGTCCGTCCAGGGCCGCATCGAGGCCGCGATCGGTGAGCACCGACGGATGGATGCCGCGCGCGAGCTCGCGCAGCTCAGCGAGCGCATGGTCAAGCTCGCGGCGAGCCCCGTCCAGATCCCGGAGCGCGTCGGGATCCCGCGCCAACCTGCGGCGCAGCATCCGCATGGCGAGGGCAAGCGAGACGAGGCGCTGCTGGGCGCCGTCGTGGAGGTCACGCTCGAGCCGCCGCCGGGCCGCGTAGCCGGACTCGACGATCCGTTCACGCGACGCGCTCAGCTCCTCCACCTTCGCCCGCAGCTCCGCTTCGAGACGCTCGTTTTCGAGTGCCAGCGCGGCAGCGGCGCCGGCGGCGCTGACCTGCTCGGCGTCGTCGAGCAACGCGGGGTCGTGGATGATCGCGGCGATCCGCCGTCCGTCACGCTCGACCTCGGTAGCGCTGCGCCCCTCACCGGGCGAAGGCAACGCGACCGCGCTCCCGCTCGGGTCCACGTACTGTCCCGAGTCGGGCAACCAGTAGGCCAGCTCAACCGAAGGGTCGCCGAGCGCGCGCGCCAGCTCCTCCCGCAGCCCGCCGGCCGATGGAGCCTGGCCGAGGCGCCTCACGAGCGTTCCGAGACCCCGGCCGCGAATCCAACGCCCGCGCACGAGACCGGCAAGGAAGACGTAGGGAACGAGCCCGA
Source organism: uncultured Thermoleophilaceae bacterium (assembly GCA_963733885.1). Taxonomy (GTDB): domain Bacteria; phylum Actinomycetota; class Thermoleophilia; order Solirubrobacterales; family Thermoleophilaceae; genus JACVRW01. Next base: position 391,903 of record CAVTES010000006.1, read on the forward strand.
AGGCAAACGCACAGGCGTAGGACAGGTTCATCGTCACGCTGTGGTCGAACGGCTCCAGCAGCCCCGCTACGAGCAGCGTTGCGAGGGCGACCATCAGCGCCGCGCCCGTGATGAACACCGGCGTGACGGCCCGGCGCAGCGGCGCGCTCGCCTCATGCCTGCGTTGAACGAGCCGCGCGATCACGCCCAGCGCCAGCGCGACGCCGATCACGCCAAGGCCGTCGAGCCAGGGATCCACGAAGGCCACGTTCACGTCGATCAGCAGCAGGTTCTCAGGACAGTCCGTGCAGCCGAACTCGACCGGAGATGTAAAGAGCACGACCGGGAGCCACAGGACCGTCGTGGCCACGTAGCCGATTGCGACCAAGACGCGGTCCCCGGTCGCCTGGAGGCGCCCCGACGGGAACGCGAGCAGCAGATGGATCGCGGTGGCAACAAACAGATTGCTGAACAACAGGCCGAGCGTGAACAGGAAGGGCGGGCCCGTGTTGCCGGCGACCACGGCGTACCAGGCGAAGGCGGTGGCCACCATCAGCCCGCCGACCCGGTTGTCCGGGCGGCGGTACCAGGCAAACAGACCCACCCCCGTAAAGCCGCCCCCGATCACCAGGTCGAGCACGATCCATAGCGCGCGGTCGATTACAAAATCGGACGTGGCCAGCAGCACGACCAGCGTGAGTGCGACCGCCGCGGATAACGCGGCGAACGTCCACAGCAACCGGCGGCTTAACCTCACGTGACTTCCTCGATATGAGCGCGCTCGCTTCCTCGCGGCTCCCCGCGAATTGTCGCTCGTCAAGTCTGGGTCGGCTGTACGGCTAGCCGTAGACCCGCCCGCCCGGTCGTCTAGCACGCCGAACCCGTATGGAGCAAGTCGCCGCAACCGGCGAAGCTACCGTGCAGCCCGACTGACCGGCTACAGGCGCCGCTAGCGGTCCAAGCCCCAGGGCCGTGCCGGTGACCAGCCGGCGCGGACGCCCTGATCTGGCCCGACGAAACCCCGGCGAGATTCCGCGCCAAACACCGGGGCCAGCGCGATCGTCGCCCCAACCATGGCGATGAAGAAGAAGGTGATGAAGTCCATGCTTGCGACGAACGCTACTTGCGAATCGAGCTCTCTCTGTGAGCCCGGTCACAGATTCGACGATCACCGGCCCGCGCTCGACCTCACTCCGAGGCGCGACCGCAGCGGAGCGCCTCTTGTTCCGCCATCGGGGGAATCCTTTCGACTCGGGCCGCACAAGACACAGCGTTCGTCCTCAACCCGGTGGGCGCGGATGCAGTCAGCCGGCCTCCGGGCACGGCGCGCGCCGCACCACGGCGGGCTACCGGCCCGACCTTCGGGCCAACCACGCCCACGAGGCGTCACGGTGAGCCAGGGACGCGGTTGGGGGAGTATGCGACGGATGCGCCCGTGCGCTGCAAGCACGAAGACCACGGCGTCGGTCATCCGGGTGGGCCCTCCGGCGCATCTCGCCCGGAACGAGGCGCGGTCCGCTACCAGGCTCAGTTCGGCGACCGATCGCTACGCCGCGGCGCCAGCGGCGGCGGGCTCAGGCATGGGGAAGAGCCGAACGAGGCGCTGCACGGCCGCCTCGTCGCCCTCGATTCTGATCTCCTCTGCGCACTGCGCGTCGGCGAGCGACCGGTCGCCCCACAGCACCGCTTGGAACGTGCTGGGGTCGGTGTCAATCCTCGCGTCGGGTTGATCGGTGCCCCCGCGGGCGACCTCGATCTCATCGTCTGACACTTCGATCCGGAAGCGGTGCTCGCCGATTCGCAGCTCGTAGCTGGCCCGCAGTCCCTTGCCGGCGTCGGCATCGAACAGCGTCTTGAGCGCGAGCATGATCGAGTCGATGCCGACCGGGGCGCGCGGCTGCGATGGCGAGCGTGTGGCCCAGCGCCCGAGCGAAACCACCGTCTCCTCGAGATCGCGCCCCCAATCGGTCAGCTCGTAGACGCGCGAGCTGGCCGGCGGGGGGAGCTTGTCTCGCTTGATGACGCCGGCCTGCTCGAGCTCGCGCAGGCGCTCGGAGATGACGTTGGGGCTCGCGTTGGGGAGACCTTGCTTCAGGTCGGTGAAGCGCTTCGGCCCGAGCAGCAGTTCGCGGACCACGAGCAGCGCCCAGCGCTCGCCGACCAGGTCGAGGCCGTGGGCGATCGCGCAGCCGTCGCCGTATGTGCGCCTGGTTTTCCTCGTCGTCATGGTCACGATCATAGCGTCTAGTCCTGAGTCTGGCCTCATAAGTAGCTAGTTAGGACTTATTGATATATTTGCGCAACCAAAGGCATCCGGACAACGACCAGACAAAGGAGACACGAGATGCGGAACGTGATCGCTGGGATGCAGAGCTCTCTCGACGGGAAGATCGATGGGCCCGAGGGTTACGCGGACTGGGTGGAGGCGTGGTCTGACAACTACGACGTGATGCCGCAGGTCGACGCGTGCCTGCTCGGGGCGGGTATGTACCCCCGCTACGAGCAGTATTGGACCGCGGTACAGAATGGGCCGGACAAGCCTCTCCCGAGGACCGGGAAGGTACCGACGCCCGATGAGGTCAAGTACGCCCGCTTCGCTGCGCGGACCCCGCACTACGTGCTCTCGAGCACCCTGACCTCGGCTCAGTGGCCACAGACGAGTTTCGTCCGGGGGCTCGACGAGATCGCCGCCCTAAAGCAGCAGCCCGGCAAGGACATCTATCTCGTCGGGGGTGCTCGAACTCTCGCGAGCCTGCTCGACGCCGGGCTTGTGGATGAGCTCCGGCTCACCGTTCATCCCCTGATTGCCGGTGAGGGGAAGGCGCTCTTCGCGACGACGGAAGCCCGTCGTGGGCTTGAGCTTCGAAAGGTTCAGCAGCCTCACGACGGGCTGGTGAGCCTGATCTACGGAATCGCATAGGGGGACTACGACGCCGAAGCAGAAGCGGCAATGGAACGAACAGCCGTCAACCCGTGGTCGTCGTCGGTGAGGTTGTGCTTCGACCAGGCCAAGCTCGTCGAGGGCCACCGCCGAGAACTCATTTGCAGCGGACAAGACGCGGTCGACGCCGACCCTACCCCCCGGCATCCGCGCGACCTGGCTGCCCAGCTCGGACTAGCGCTCGACAACTCGAAGCGGTTCTCACTGACGCCCAACATGACTCTCGCCAAGGTCGTCCGGATCAACGCGTACACCACCGACGTCGACGAGCCGTTCAAGCACTGGGCAACCCACTCGTTCGCGGAGTGGGGTGCGCCCTGGGCGGCATCACGCTTTTGGAGCGAGTGGCCTCGTGAGGTAGTGCTGGAAGGTCGGAGCGATGGCTTGGATCAGGGCTTCGGGGGCCATCGAGGCGAGCGGCTCGACGCGAAGGATGTAGCGGGCCATGGCGATCCCGATGCCGTGCGAGGAAATCAGGCTCGCGCGCAGGGGCGCGTCGTCGACGCCCAGGCTCTCGGAGATCGCGCCGACGAAGTGCTCGGTGGCGAGCTCGCGCGCCATCTGGGCCGCTTCGGGCTCGGAGACGGCGGCGCGCAGGATTCCTGCCAGGCGCTCACGCGCCTCGGGGTTCTCCCACAGCTCGACGCTGAAGCGGGCGAGCCGCATGCCGGCCTCGGAGCGCCGTCCGGCGAGGATGCCGGGCAGGACCTCCTCGGGCTGTAGGGGGAGCTCGGTGACTGACAAGAAGAGCCTCTGCTTGGAACCGAAGAAGTGGTGGACCAAGGCCGGGTCCACGCCCGCCTCGGTGGCGACGCCGCGGATCGTCGTCCGCCCGTAGCCGAGTTCCGCGAACTGGCGGCGCGCCGCCGCGGCAATCGACTCCCGCGTTCGGCTCTCGCCGGGGGGCCGTCCCGGCTGTCGTCTCGAAGCGATGCCCTGATTCTAAATCATCGCGGGTTGAATAACTAATTCATCTGGTGTAGAGTTCAACGGGTAATGAATTCCGAAGGGACAAGACAGTGAGAGTTTTCGTCGCAGGGGCAAGCGGTGCTATCGGCACCCGGCTTGTCCCCCAGTCGATCGATCGAGGGCACGAGGTGATCGGCACCTTCAGGTCCCCCGGGAATGCCGACCGCATACGGGCGCTCGGCGCCGAGCCGGTGCAGCTCGACCTGCTCGACGCTCGCGCCGTGCGCAAGGCCGTGCTCGAGAGCGAGCCCGAGGCCATCGCCCACCAGGCGACCGCGCTGGCGGACGTGCGCTTCTCGAGGAAGCTCGACCGCACCTTCGCTCAGACCAACCGGCTTCGGACCGAGGGCACCGACGCGCTGCTGGCCGCCGCGCGCGAGGCCGGCGTGCGCCGCTTCGTCGCCCAGAGCTTCGCCAGCTTCCGCTACGCGCGCGAGGGCGGCCCGGTGAAGGCCGAGGACGACCCCCTCGACCCCACCCCGGTAGCGACGACGCGCGAGACCAACGATGCGATGCGTCATCTCGACAAGGTGGTCACAGATGCCGGCGGGATCGCGCTGCGCTACGGCGGCTTCTATGGCGCTCACAACGACGGGCTGGTCGATCCGGTGCGCAAGCGGCAGTTCCCGATCATCGGCGAGGGCGGCGGCGTCTCCTCGTTCATCCACCTCGACGACGCCGCCGGCGCGACCGTGCTCGCGCTCGAGCACGACCGAGCCGGCATCTACAACATCGTCGACGACGATCCCGCGCCGGTACGCGAGTGGCTGCCGGTGCTCGCGCAGGCGCTCGGCGCCAAGCCCCCCCGCCACTTTCCCCGCTGGCTCGCGAGGCTGTTCGCGGGCGAGGCGGCGGTAATGATTGGAACTGAATCCCGCGGCGCCTCCAACGCGAAGGCCAAGCGCGAGCTCGGCTGGACCCTGCGCCACCCCAGCTGGCGACAGGGCTTCGCGGCCGCCTACGCGTCAACGGCACCGACGCACGGAACCACGTCCCACACCACCGCCAAGAGGACCCACTCCCCGACCTGAGCGCCCTCCGCTCGGCGGCCTAACGGCGTCAGATAACCCAACGAAACGAGAAGCTGAAAGAAGAGCCGGGCGGAGTCGAGGGCTTCAGGCCCGGTGAACTCTCTAGCCGGCTGCCGGAGGGTGTGTGCGGTGCGAAGGCGCGGGCTGCGCGCGCCGCGCTGAGCATCGAGCGTTGGGCGCTGTCACGGACGGCGCCTCTATCCCGTCTCATAGGGCAGATGAGACGAGCGGAGCAGTGATGAAGGTCTTCGTGGCCGGCGCCACGGGCGTTCTCGGCAGAGCGCTCGTCCCGCAGCTCGTGGCGCGAGGCCACGAGGTGGTCGGGATGACCAGGAGCGCGTCGAAGCAGGATCTGGTGCGCAGCCTGGGAGCGCGGCCGGTCGTGGCCGACGCTCTTGACCCCGACGCGGTCACCCAGGCGGTGGCGTCCGCCGGGCCGGAGGTGATCGTGCATCAGCTCACGGCGCTGTCCGGGAAGATGTCCGCGAGGGACATGCGACACCCCGACCGCGCCCTCGCGGTGACCACGACCAACCGGCTGCGTACCGAGGCGACTGACCATCTCTTGGCCGCCGGTCGCGCCGTGGGGGCACGGCGCTTCGTGGCGCAGAGCATTGCGGCCTTCCAATTCGGCCGCACGGACGGGCCGGCCCAGACCGAGGCCGATCCCCTCGATCCCAACCCGCCGGCCGCGCTGCGGACAGGGCAAGCGGCGATCCTCTATCTGGAGCGGTCGGTGACGACGATCGAGTGGGGCGAGGGTCTCGCGTTGCGCTACGGCAGTTTCTACGGTCCGGGGACCGGCATCAGCCTGGCTGCGGATGCGTTGATGGCGGCGCCGATCCGCAAGCGTCGTTTCCCAATCGTCGGCGACGGTGGTGGCGTCTGGTCGCACGTCCACATCGAAGACGCCGCTACGGCGACCGCAATTGCGGTCGAGCGCGGACAGCCGGGTATCTACAACGTGGTGGACGACGAGCCCGCGCCGGTGCGGGAGTGGCTGCCGGCGCTGGCGAGCGCGCTGGACGCCAAGCCACCAAGGCGTGTCCCGCGCTGGCTGGCGCGGCTGGCTGCCGGTGAGACGGCAACGCTCATGATGACCGACGTGCGGGGTGCCTCGAACCAGAAGGCCAAGCGCGAGCTCGGCTGGAAGCCGCGCTATGCGAGCTGGCGGCAGGGCTTTGCGCAGGGACTCGGCTGAGCGATGACCGAGGAGGAGTTCGACGAGCTGCGCCCGTCGGCGTTCGCGATCGCCTACCGGATGCTCGGCAGCGTCAGCGAGGCGGAGGACGTGGTGCAGGAGGGATTCTTGCGCCTGCACCGGGCGCGCGAGGGCGGCGAGCGGATCGAGTCGCCGCGTGCCTACCTGTCGACGGTGGTCTCGCGGCTCTCCCTCGACCACCTCCGCTCGGCACGGGTGCGGCGCGAGAGCTACGTGGGCGAGTGGCTGCCCGAGCCGCTGGTGGCGAGCGCCGACGACGATCCCGCCCGCAAGGCCGAGATGGCTGACTCGCTGTCGCTCGCCTTCCTCGTTCTGCTCGAGAGCCTGTCGCCCGAGCAGCGCGCCGCGTTCCTGCTGCGCGAGGTGTTCGACGAGCCCTACGACCGGATCGCCGAGATCGTCGGGACGAGCGAGCAGAACGCCCGCCAGCTCGCCGCACGGGCCCGCCGCCACGTGGAGGAGCGCCGCCCCCGGTTCGAGGCCTCGCGCGAGCAGCGGGAGGAGCTCGCGACGCGCTTCTTCGCGGCGACCGAGGAGGGCGATCTCGAAGGGCTGGAGGAGCTGCTGGCCCACGACGTGGTGCTCCGCGGCGACGGCGGCGGCAAGGCACCCGCCGCCGCACGCGCGATCCACGGCCGCGCCAGGGTGGCACGCGCGCTGGTCGCGGGGCTGCGAGCCGGCGCCCGCTTCGGCTTGATCTCGCGCCGCGAGGAGGTCAACGGGCAACCAGGTGCGCTGTTCCTCGACCGCGAGGGCAGGCTGGTCGCCGTGGTGAGCCTCGACGTCGCCGACGGCCAGATCCAGGGCGTGAACTCGATCGTCAATCCGGACAAGCTGCGGCACCTGGGGCCGGTGGCCGACCTGGCCGCGCTGCTGCGCGAGCGGAGCTAGATTCTTCAGCACGCGCGCTCGAGCTGGATCGCGACCACTGCGATCCCCATGCGCGTGAATCAGTCGCGCGACTTAGACGACACTCTCGACCCCGGCACCGTCAAACGCCAGGACGCGCGCTTGAAAGCGCCAACGCCGCCAGACGCTCGGCGTCGACCGTATCTGGCTCCGCGGTGTAAATCGTGAGGATCTGGTCGCCGTCGTCGGGCATCGGCAACGCCTCGTACGTGAGCGTGAGCTCGCCGACGGTGGGGTGAAGATACGTCTTGGTGCCGTGGCGCTTCTCTTCTACGTCGTGGGCGTTCCACCATACGGAGAAATGGGGGTCGGCAGCGTCGAGATCGGCGACGAGTGCTTGGAGCCGGTCGTCTTCGGGGTGGCGCGCCGTGGCGTACCGCAGCAGGGCCGCCGTTTGCCGTGCGGCCTCCTCCCAGTCGGCGTGCAGCGCGCGCTGCGCCGGTTCTTGAAAGACCATGTGCGCGTAGTTGCGGTGCTCGGGGAACGGGCCGATGAGCGCCTCGGCCGTCGGGTTCCAGTCCAGAAGGTCGAGGCGGCGGCTGAGCAGCACGGCCGGCATATGGCCGAGGCTGTCGATTAGCAGCCGGATGCCCGCTCGCACCGAGGTCCCGTCGCCGTGCCCGGCGGTCGGCTCGCTCGCCGCGGCGAGGCGAAAGAGGTGACGGCGCTCGGAAAGGTCGAGCAACAGCGAGCGCGCGAGGGCCTCGACGACCTCCGGCGACGGCCGCTCGATCCGGCCCTGCTCGAGGCGGATCAGGTAGTCGACGCTGACGTTGGCGAGGTGGGCGAGCTCCTCGCGTCGAAGCCCATCGACGCGGCGGCGATCACCGCGCGGCAGACCGACCATCTCGGGCTCGACGCGGGCGCGGCGCGAGCGGACGAACCGGCCGAACTCATCAGCGCGCCTCATGGCGCGATTGTCCTCCATATCCGCAGGGTGGTATTAGCGATACCAGGAACGAGCCACACTGGATAGGCGGCCGGGAGCCACCGATGATGCCCCTATGACGCAGAGCGATCCGTTCCTGCCGGACGACCCCTCGAACCTCCTCGTCGCCGACCCTGCGCGGCGCGATCCGGTGGCCTTCGACGCGAGTGGCCACCGCCTCGCCGGCCACCTCTACCGGCCACCGGGCTCCCGTCCGGGCGAGACGACGCCCGGGATCGTCATGGTCGGCCCGATATCGAGCGTCAAGGAGCAGACGCTCCCGCATTACGCCGAGCGCTTCGCCGACGCCGGCTACACCGTGCTCGCATTCGACCCGAGCGGGTTCGGCGAGAGCGAAGGCGAGCCGCGCTTCCACTACGACCCGTGGCAGGTGATCTCCGACTACGTCGACGCGAGCGCCTACATGATGAGCCGCGACGACGTCGACTCGGACCGCGTCGCGGCCGTCGGCGTGTGCATGGGCGGCGGCTACGCGCTGGTCACGGCCGCGCGCGAGCGGCGCCTGGCGGCCTGCGCGAGCGTCGCCGGCGGATACGACATCGGCGGCACCTTCCTGCAGGCGATGGGTGCTGACGGATTCGCCTCGTATCTACGGCTCGTCAACGAAGCACGCGATCGCGAACGCCAGACCGGCGAGACCGTGTACATCCCGACGATCGCGCACGAGCTCACCGAGACCGAGCCCCTCGCCGCGATGCCCTCGCAGGAGGCCTACAGCTACTACGAGCGCACCTCGCGCGAAGCCGCGCCGAACTGGTCGTGGCGCATGACGGCCGCATCGCTCGAGCCGTATCTCACTTTCAACGCGATCTCGGAGGCGGCGCTGGTCGCGCCGACGCCGCTTCTGATCGTCCACGGCACGGGCGACACGACGCTCCTGCCCGAGAAGGCGCAGGCGGCGTTCGACGCGGCATCCGAGCCCAAGGAACTCATCTGGATCGAGACCCACAACCACATCGAGCTCTACGACCAGGACCCGTACGTGAGCGAGGCGGTCGGCCATGTCCTGGGCTGGCTCGCCGGGGTGGGCCTCGAGGCAGAGCGCCGATGAACGGCGAGATCGCCGAAGCGGTCGCCCGTTTTCTCCTCGCTCTCGACGACCATCAGTGGGATCGGGTCGAGGCGGCGCTCGACGAGACCGTGAGCCGCGACTACAGCTCGCTGTTCGGCGGGGAGCCGGACGTGATCGCGCGTGCAGCCCTGGCAGCCGAGTGGCGAGACCTGCTCACCGGCCTGGATGCCCATCAGCACCTGACCGGTCCGCCAGTGGTCGACGTCGACGGCGAGAAGGCGTCCGCCGACGTTCATGTCGTCGGCACGCACGTCCTCGAGGGCGACCCCGGCAGCCCCTGGGTGGTCGGCGGCACCTATCGCTTCGCCCTCCGTCGTCGGGAGCGGCGATGGCGCATCGCCGCGATCAAGCTCGACACGCGTTGGCAGAGGGGGAACAGCGCCATCCTCGAGCGCGCGCACAGGGCCGAATAGGTGCTCGACTACCCCGGCATCGCGGTGCGCGAGCGATGGCCCTCGTAAAGCTGTCCGTGGCGCAGCCGTTGGTGGCTGTCCCGTCAGTCAGCGGCCGAGGCCACCCGCGGCTCGGCGCGGGAGCGGAGGCCCCTCGCTGCGACAACACCCGCCGGAAGCACGATCGCGAGACCGGCTAGCGTCGATGCGGTTGACTGTCGCGGGAGCGGCCTGGACCTTGATGAACACCGGCCAGCTGACCTTCGTCGGCGGCGGGGGCGCAGGATTCGAAAAGACGCCTAAGGCAAGGTTGAGCGGTTGCCTACGTCGTCAACGACGATCCCAAAGACCACGGCGGCCTCCTCTGGTCAGACTGTGGATCACCACGTCCCCGCCAAGCTCCAGCCGGGCGCTGCAGTAGCGGCGTGGCGAACGAGGCTCGATGTAACGACCGAGCGCCACCGTGGGGATGCGACCCGCCCGCGACTCACTGGCGGTCGCCGGGGACTGGAGCATGGCCGTGATCGGCGTGCGCCAGGACATGCGCGTCGAGGTCTTCCGCGAGGGCGTCATCAGCGATGACACCGGCAAGGTGATCCTGAACCTGATGCAGCAGGACTCGGCGGCGCTGCGGGCAACCGGACGCTTCGCCTTCCAGGTCGCCGTCCCGGTGACGCTGACGGCCGGCGGAACGCGCTATCCGTTCGCGGTGATGAACGCCGCCTGAGCAGACTCCGCTCGGCCCGGACTTGCGCAGTCAGGCGAAGGCAGTAGTCGTCGACAGGACAGCGATACTTGAGACGCGGCGGCCGTCGAATCGATCGGTTGTGGTGCAAGATGGCAGGCGAAAGGGGCGAAATCATGGGCAAGACGATCATGGGCGCGGCGGCGGTTTCCCTGGACGGGTTCATCGCCGACGACAGCGACGGCGTCGGGCCGCTGTTCGACTGGTTAGGCAACGGCGATGTCGCCTGGCGCTTCCCGGGCGCCGACTACGAGGCCCGCAGCACCCAGGCCTCGGCCGACTTCATGCTGGACCTGTACGCCGACATGGCTGCGAACGTGATCGGACGGCGGGTGTTCGACATGACCAACGGCTGGAACGGCAAGCCGGCCGCCGGCGAGCACGTCTTCGTCGTCACCCACCGGCCGCCGACGGACTGGGAGTACGCCGACACCGCGCCGTTCACGTTCGTCGACGGCGTCGAGAAGGCGATTGCGGCCGCCCGGGAGTTCGCGGGCGACCGGGTCGTCGACGTGGCCGCCGGTCAGATCGGCGGCCAGGCGCTCAGGCTCGGGCTGATCGATCAGGTGGTGGTCAACCTGGTCCCGGTGGTCTTCGGCTCCGGCCGTCCGTTCTTCGCCACGGGCGGCCTAGCCGAGCCGCTGCGGCTGGAGAACCCGACCACGATCGTGCGCGGCGACCGGGTCACGCACCTGGTCTACGACGTCAGCCGCTGAGGCCCGCCGTCCTCAGCGTTCCGGCTCGCCGGTCCGCTCGCGGCCCGACTGTCGCTTCGAGGCAGAAGCGAGAGCGCCGGTGCTGTCTCCGCACCGCCGCCTTGGACAAGAAGCGGCACTCCCACGAGGTGACGGCCGGGGGAAGCCGTCGAGGCGGCGGCGTAGGCTCCGAGGCGTGAAGATCGTCACAACGAAACACCGCGGGGCGGTCGCCGCGCTCGAGGCCGAGCACGGCCCGGATGCCGAGCTAACGGCCACCGTGCAACTGCCGGCCGCTGCCGAGGTCGCCGTGGCCGGCGAGCCGCTCGAGGGCTGGACCGGGGCGATGGTCGGCGCCTTCGACCCCGAGAGCCTCGAGCCGCTGTCGGGCTCGGTGCTCGTGATCGCGCCCAACGGGGCGAAGTTCGCGGTTGGCGAGTTGTCGCGGCCGCGCGACGGCGATCAGATCCACGGCAGCGTCTCGGACCTGCTCGAGCACCCGGCGCCGATGCGGCTGCAGGGCTGATTCGCGCCGCGTTCGCGGTGGCGGCCGGGGAGCCGCCGCCTATTTCGTCCCGCCAGCGCACATTCGGGATGCGTGCAGCAGACCAAAGCCCGCTGACATTTCGCTGACGTTTCGCTGACGTCTCGCTGACCGCGCCCGGAAAACCGGCGGTCAGCGCGGCGCTTGGCACCGCGTCCGGTGGCCCGCTCCGGCGGGAGGCGAGGGCGTCCTCGGCAGACAGACCGGCCCTCGTCAAAGTCGCCCGTGAGAACCACAAGGCCGGCGCCGGGGCGTCAGCACGGTTCGATGGGGCTTTCGCGAGTCGCGTGCCACGCGCGTGGTCGCTCGGGCGTGGTCCGCCGCGTCAAGCCGTGGGGCGTCACGCCGTGAAAGTGCCGTATCGAAGTGACGCGCTCGCCGCTCGTAGCGCGCGAGGAGCGCGGGCGCTTGAGGTCGAGGACCGGGGTCTCGTCATCGTCACCGGCGAAGGCTTGGATGGCAGCGACGAGTCGAAGCGCGTGAGCGTTATGAAGGCGACCTCGTCGTGCTCCAAACGGCGCAGAATGTCGGCGCCGCGGAAGCCAGGGATCTCCCGCGGGCACCGGCGGCCATCGAGCTCGTCGGCTCGGCCCGCCACGTCTTGGCCAGCGGCATCAAGCTGGAAGCGAACGTGAGAGCGCGGTTGTACCGGCGTCCGGTTTAGGTTCGCCTAGTCCTCGGGAAAAAGCGGGAGTGCCGAGGGACGCCAGGGAGGAGGACGGGATGCAAGGCAGGATCACCCGGCGGATCGTGCTCCTGACGGGGTGCATTGCGATGGTCGCCATCGCGTTCGCCCCGGCTTCGGAAGCGCAGTACGTGGCGCCGCCGCCCGACCCGGGATTTGAGTACATCTTCGACGGCTCGCCCACCGGCTCGGACGCGTCGTTTGACAAGTGGGTGTTCGCTAGCAGCACGGCGGCGGCGTCGGCAACGCAGGGGCAGGCGACGCTCGACCCTGTCGAGGGGTCGTTTCTGATGGGCGCTTCGCCGTTCGGCGCCTACTGGTATCCGGTGCGCCCGCTCGGCGACGCTGTGATCAGGCTCCAGTACACCGTGCAGGACACGCCGACGTCGACGCGGAACGGCGGCGTGATGATCCGCGCCCCGGAGATCCGGTACACCGGCGCCACCACGACCGACGTGCTGGCCCAGAAGCCGACCGGCTACAACTTCGACCTTTGCCCGGGGGCGCTCCCGGTGTGCGGGCTGCTCACCCCGGCGGAGTCGACGACTTACTCGTGGGCGGGCGCCGATGGTCCGTTCCCGCCGGCCTCGGACGCCTCGGACCCGCCGTTCCTGTACTCGGGCGCCTACTGCGCCCGCAACGGCACCCACAACGTCACCAACCTGGCCGGCACCGGCCCGCTGACGACCAACTCCAACGCCAACAACCACCAGCACTGGACGCAGGTGTACTGCGGGCACGAGATCCAGATCAACGAGACGCTCACCGGCGGCGGCCCGCAGCCGTCGGGCGACCCGATCAAGACCGGCGCGGTGTACGGGTTCCGCAACCTGAACGCCAAGCAGTCAAGGACCAACGAGCGGCTCACCAAGGGCGTTTGGCACGACATGGAGATCCGCACGGTCGGCCAGCAGTACACGGTGCTGATCGACGGCGAGCTGATCAACCAGTTCGACAACTCGGTACCCAAGATCGCCTCGCGCAACGGCGACCCGCCGACGATGGCGCGCCAGCTCGCCGAGGGCTACCTGGGCCTGCAGACCCACGGCGGCAACGACCGCATCTCCTACCGCGAGATCCAGGTCAAGGACCTCAGCCAGGACGACATCCCGGTCAACATCGAGTCCCCCGAGGTGGGCGGTCCGGGACGCGTGGGACTGCCGCTCACCTGCGGGCGCGGCGAGTGGGAGAACACCCCGGGCGCCGATTTCTGGGTCACCTGGTACCGCTCGAACCCGATCGGGCCGGAGCATCCGCGCTTCCGCGCCCCGAGCCAGCTCGACCTCGGGAACTTCACCACCCCGGCCGAGCCTGAGTTCGGCACCCAGAACCTGACCTGGACCGATTCGCTCGTGGTCGGGCAGGCCAGGCGCTACACGCCCACCGCGGATGACATCGGCAAGGTCATCCACTGTGCGGTGAACGCGAACAACGGCGGCGCCACGGTGTGGAAGACCGCGCGCGCCCCGGACATCACCGCGCGCGACTAGGACGACGGCACGAGCGCCCGGGCTGCTGCGGCCCGGGTGCTCGGCTCAGCCGACCACTCGAAAACGGGCCAACTCCCAAGCACGACCTCGGAGGTCGGTTCCCGCGTCCGTTGGAGCATGCGCAGCACGAAGTGCATGCACGCGTTGGCGTTCTCGGCTCCGATCGCGGCCGCGTTGGCGTCACCGATCAGCACGTCGCGGGCTTCGAGGATGTCGCCGAGTGTGATGTCGCTGCGGCGGGCGCGATCACGCGGTGGTCGGCGTTCGGTCCGGTCCGGGCCATGCGCTGAACGGTACGCGGCGCGGGCGCCGGGACCGGGCGCATACCGGCTCGGCCGAGCCCGCCACCGAGGACGCGGTCGACCTGCGCACCGCGGACCGTGCCGCCGCGCCAGGTGGATCGCTAAGGCGTCACGAATATCGTGGCGGGTGCCGATTCGTTGCCCGCCTCGTCCACGGCTACGACGTCGATCCGGCTCGTCTGGCCGACGGGCACGTAGACGATGGCGCGCGTGTGCCCGAGCAGCGCGTGGTCGAGGACGCCGTTGACGATCACGCGGTAGACGATGCGCGAGGCCGGCGTGTTGTTGTCGGTGGACGCGATCCAGCGCAGCCAGGTCTCGCCGTCCTGGAACACCATGCCGCCGGTGTGGAGGTTCCCCGGCATCGTCGGGGGCGTCGTGTCGTTCGGGTCGACCGCCGAGGTCGTCGCGGTCACGGTGTTGCTCGACGGCGAGACGTTCTGCTGCGGGAAGTCGCGCGCCTCGACCCTGAACGTGTGCGTCGTCTCGGGTGAGAGTTCGTCGACCGCGTAGGAGGTCACGGTGCCGACGTCGATCGGCCCGCCGTCGACGTAGAGCGTGTACTTGACGGCGTACGGGCCATCCTCAACCGAGGCGGTCCAGCTCAGCGATACGTGCGTCGCGCCCGCGCCCACCACGCTCAGGACCGGCGCGGTCGGCGCGGTCCGGTCCAGCGGGAGCGTCGCCGACGTTGAGGCGGACCCCGATCGATTCCCGGAGGGATCGATGGCGCGGATCGTAAACGTGTAGCGGTGGCCGCCCACCAGGAACCAGGACGTGGTGGTAGTGCCGTTCGGCAGGCTGCGGCTCTCACCGTTGCTCACGGTGATCTGGTAGCGCACGGTGCCCGAGTTGTCGGTCGACGGGTTCCAGGCGAGGTGCGCGAAGTACGGCGTCACGCCGGTGACGCGGAAGTTGCCCGGCGTCGTGGGCGCCTTGCGGTCAGGCACGGCGGCCGCCGGCGACGCGAACACGAGCGAGACAACGGCTAGGGCGGCCACCGCCGTCGCGGCGGCCCGAGGTCGACTGATCACGTCGCACCCTCCTGATTGACCGTGGTTCCGAGGGATATACGGCGCGCGGCGGACCGCGGTTCGCCGGGTCGTGCGAACTCGGGGCGCAAGCGATGGGCCCGCGCCGGAGCGATCAGTCTCGCAGTCGCGCTCGCGGTCCGAGCTGGCGCCGCCGCGGCTGGCGCCCTAGTCGTCCGGGTGTGCGGCGTCGGGGCCGGCCCTGGTCTGCAGTGCGGCGGATTACTGAGGCGAGCGGATGTCGACGAGGTCGTCGATCAGCTGGAAGTCGCCCGTGTTGTGGGTAAGCAGTAGGACGTTGTGGATGTTGGCGCTGGCTGCGACGGCAAGGTCGAGTGCGCGCCGGCGGGGTTGTCCTCCGCGTGTACGTACGGCGGCGGCGAGTCGTCCCCATTCGCGTGCCACAGCGTCGTCGATCGGCAGCGGCTCGAAGGTGGACTCGATGACGCCCAGGCGCAGGGCGCGGCGGGCGCGCTCGTCGTCGTCGGTGGCGATCAGAACGCCGAAGTGCAGCTCGGCCAGCGAGGCGGCGCTGATGGCGCCCTCGAGGTCGCCGGGATGCTCGGCGCCGATCAGCACTGACGTGTCCAGGAGCGCCCGCATCTAGTGCGTGAACGGGTCCGCGAGCTCCGCGGGGAGGCGCTCGAGGTCCTCGGCGAGCGTGTGCGGCGCGGGCGTGTCCCAGACCTTGCCGAGCTCGGGTCCGGTGACCCATTGGCGGCGACGCGCCGGGCCGAGCTGCGCGACGGGCCGTCCGGCGACGGTGATCGTGAACTCCTCGCCGGCCTCGGCACGCCGGAGTACGTCGGCGACGTTGTTGCGCAGCTCCTTCTGGGGGATCACGGTCACACCCGCACGGTAGCAGAACTGCTACCTAGCTTGGTGCGGCTGTTCGGCGCAGCGGGAACACACCCAGCACACCAGCGCGGCCCGGCCCGGGCACGAGTAGGCGGGAGCCGACCGTCACTGGCGTTCGCGACCCTCCTCCGGAGCAGACACGCATTGCCGCGCGCTCGCGGCGCCCCGCTCACCGCGCATGCGAGAGCGCGGACTGCCCGCTGAGAGTGGCGCCTGTCCACAATCTGGGCACATCGGCCCGCCCGTCGGGCCGTTCAGCGGCTCGCCCGCGGGCGTGGCCCGCCACTCCGCGAAGCGCGAACGGGCGGCGTCGCGGCTGTAATGCCGCGACGCCGACTGCGTCCGATGTCGCGGGCTTCGGACGGCGCCCCGCTACCCCGAGTCAGCCCCGGCTCGCGGCGTCCGGGGAGCTATCCGACTACTCGTCCTGCTTCGATTGCTCCTAGCCGTCTTTGGACTCGGGCGCCTCCTTCGGAAAGCCGCCCTCGGTCTCCGTGTCCGGCTCGCCGGGCTGGTCCTGCTTCGATTGCTGCTCGCCGTCCTTGGACTCGGGCGCCTCCTTCGGAAAGCCGCCCTCGGTCTCCGTGTCCGGCTCGCCGGGCTGGTCCTGCGTGGATTCGTTCATGCGGCTCGTCTACCCGGCACTGATGCGAACAGTCCGGTAGGGACGTGTGATGGGGCGCGCGCCCCTCGCCCCACCGAGACATGCCCTATCCGTGAGCTATCTGCTGCTCGCGGACTCGCACAAGTTCGTGTGCCGCACTTGGGACGATCTCGCGGCGGGGCTCGTCTGGGCTCTGGAGGAGGGTATGTGACCGCGAAGGCGCGAAAGCCCGCTAGTGCTCTTCGGAGTCCATCGCGTTGTCGTCGTAGATCTTCAAAAGCTCGTCGGCGGTATCCGCCTCGATGCGCTTGTTTGAGTCCTGTTTCTCAGCGATCAGCCAACCGTGCTCGCCGTGGACCGAAAAGCTCAGAATCCAGTCGTCGCCGAGTTCCGCTTGGAGTTCGTGCATGTCTGCCTCGAAGTCCGGAGCTGGGGCATCCGTCCCCGTGCTCTGCTCGGGCGGCTCCTGCCGGCTGATCTCCTTGGCGATCGAACGGGCGAGCAGCGGGATCGCGCCGGGACTGAGACCTGGTTTGATGCGATCCTGTAGGTAGCTCGCGAGCTGCTTCTCGTACTGGGCGAGCTCTTTGTCGCTGCCGTCCCCGCCCTGCTCCTGCTCCCCCGTGCGCTGCTTGGCCATGTCCTCTCCTCCATGCGCGTCCGCGTTTCACAGTGGGTACCCGGTGCGACGACACAGAAAAGCGCAACGGCTTCTCACACGCGGGGGTGCGGCCCAAGCCGCCGCGTCGAGAAGGTCGTCAGCTGCCCGCTGCTCTGCGAGATGGACGAACGCCAGCGCCGAGAGTTCCACGAGGCGCCGCTTGAGGCGGGTGCGTTCGAAAGATCTGCCCGGTAAGTGGCAGGCGGCCATCCTCAAAGCTGAGCAAAATCGACCGAAGCTACGGCCTGCCGGCGGCGACTAGTCGCGGACCATCGAAGGCCCGGTTTAGGGCCCCTTGCGGGTGGGGGTCAACGTCTCATCGCTTGCCCGCTCTTGAACGCTGCGCTCGAGCTCTTGAAGAGGCACCGACGGTGTTCTTCCCGCGTGCCGAACGATCCGGACGACTTGACGAATGCCACCGCACCGACAGCGACTTGCAAAAGACCCGGCTCGGAAGGCCGGGCCCTGGCTGTGAGCGCCGCAGCTCTGGCAGACAATGTGTGCGATAGCTGGCATCGTGACGACTCCAAGCCCCCTATTTCCCGGGTGCAGGAGCGGAACTCCGCCGACGGCAGAGGATCCACGCAGGTTTGCGCTCCTACCGACCGCCGCAAGGCGCAGCGGTGGCTCAGTGTCGAGTAGGCCTACGTCTCGTCACGGTGCAATTCTCGGGAGTTCCGGTCCGATGTCTTGGGTACTGGAACCGCGGGAGTTCGAAGAGGAGTTGAAGATGGGAGTTCTCCGCGGCCTCGGCCGTGCAGTAGGTGGTCTCTTGGCCGGCGTCTTCGGGTTGCTGCGCGGCGTCCTTCAAGGCGTCGGCAGCCTGCTGCGCCGACTCTTTTGAGGTGCTTTTCGCCGATGGCCCGCGCCCCCGCGGCATCATGCTGCGCGAGCGCCAAGCCAAGCCTCCAGCAACTGAACCTCCCGCCTGAGGCCGTGGGCCTCGCACAACGCCGCGATGATCCGAAACCGCGGGTGTCGCGCTGCCGCTTCGATGCAGGAGCGGGCGGGGTATTGAGACCGGTCGGGCCTGCGTCGTGCGCTGCATGGGGAGGTGTGGAGCCGGGAAAAGGTCCAGTGCAACCCCGGCGAGGAGAGGTGCACCGTGAAAGAGGATGCAGGCGCTCCTGTCGACATGGACGACGTTGACGCCACTCCTTCAAAGCTGAAGCGCAAGGACTACGAGCGGGAGGTCGCCAGGCTGCAGCTCGAACTCGTCAAGCTGCAGCACTGGGTCAAGCACACCGGCCTGAGGATCGTCCTGCTCTTCGAGGGCCGTGACGCCGCCGGCAAGGGCGGAGTCATCCAGCGCATCGTCGAGCCGTTGAACCCGCGTGGCGCGACGATCGTCGCGCTCGGTACGCCGAGTGACAGGGAGAAGACGCAGTGGTACTTCCAGCGCTACATCGCGCACCTCCCGGCCGCGGGCGAGCTCGTCCTGTTCGACCGCTCCTGGTACAACCGCGCCGGCGTGGAGCGGGTCATGGGCTTCTGCACCGACGAGGAGTACTGGGAGTTCATGCACACCTGTCCCGAGTTCGAGCGCATGCTCGTCCGCGACGGGATCATCCTGCGCAAGTACTGGTTCTCGGTCAGCGATGCGGAACAGGAGCGGCGCTTCCAGAAGCGCTCGTCCGATCCCAAGCGCCGCTGGAAGCTCAGCCCCATGGATCTGAAGTCACGCGATATGTGGGTCGCGTACTCCCGTGCCAAGGACGAGATGTTCCGCTACACGCACACGGCGGAGGCGCCCTGGTACACCGTCGAGTCGGATGACAAGCGCCGAGCGCGCCTTAACTGCATCTCGCACATCCTCGACACCATCGAGTACGAGGACGTGCTGCCGGATCCGATCGAGCTGCCACCCCGCCCGAAGCGCGAGGACTACAGGCGTCCGCCGCGCGAGGCGCATACCGAGATCATCGGGAAGTACTAGTCCTAAAGCGGCAGTCGAGCGCCGACTGCTCAGTTGGGAACCGGCACTACGCTCCCCACGACGAGAGGCCATAGGGCACTACTGCTCTCGCGGGAGCTCAGCGAGACCCACTTGGCCGCCACATAAGGCATGGGCAAAGACCGGTTTTGTTCCCCCGTCGTCGCGGCTTGGCTCTACGCCTTTCGGCCCGGACGTGGAGGGCTCGAAAACCGTCGTCGGCTCGCGGTCGACCGAGGATTCGAGTCCCTCCCCCTCCGCTGATGGTCCTGCGATCCGGGCGGAACCGTCATTAACGGCGTGCGCTGCGACCTGATTACTTTGCTTTGCGTCTCGCCTTCCGTCCCGTCTTCTTACCGGTGCCCATGAGCTGGTGGAGGCGCCCCTTGTCCTTCGCCTTGCTGTTGCCCCTGAGCGCACCCATTGCTTCTGTGATGCGTCCGCGGGCCTTCTGTGTCCGGCCGGCCATGCAGGTCTCCCTTCTGTCGGTGCTTACGATTTATGCGCTTCCCGCCTATGTTTCATTGGTCTGCTGCCGGCCGGCGGCTCCCACCGGCGCGGCACGCCGGGCCTCGGCGCAAGAAGACGGCGACAGCCGCCCGACGTCAGTAGGCCTCGGAGGATTCCCATATCGTCAGTCGATCGCTCGGGTGTCTACTGCTTCTTTCGTGGGTTCCCTCGACCCGCTATGTGCTCGCCGGCCGCCGTTCTCCGTCGGGCCGGACAGCCGTCGAACCTGCGCTTCGCTGGTAGCGCGTGCCGCGGTACTGGGCCCGCGCCTCCTGGCCGCTTCTGTAAGCGTCCCGCGCCTCCTGGCCGCTTCTGTAAGCGTCCTCCAACATCCGCGAGGCCACGTCGCGGCCGCCCAATCCGAAGGCCAGCGCCATGCCGAGCGCCACTGCCCCCATGAGCGCTGCATAGGTGATGATCACGATGTCGGTCGCGATTTTCAGCTGGTTCAGGATCATGAACACCGCAATCGCCATGACAAGGACGGGCAATGCTGTTGCGGCGAGCTTCCCCGTGGGCGTGTCGCCCAGGATGCTGGACGCCGTTCGGCCCAGCCAAGCCGCGAGCGCGCTGGCGACGACGAAGATCAGGATCGCCGCCACGATGTTCGGCAGGTAGCCGAAGACATCGGCCAAGAAGTCGTTGAGTGCGTTGATGCCCAGCGAGGTGATCGCGATCGAGAGCGCGCCGAGCAGCACGAACCAAAAGACGACCCTCCCGATCACCCGAGAGGGCGAGGCATCCGGCATCACTCGCTCGACGTAGGTCCCGCTCGCTCCCGACGTCAGGGCTCGATCGGTTCCGATTTTCTCGAGACCCATGGTGATGACCTTCTGAAGCGCCTTGGCGATCAGATAGCCCACCAGCAGGATGAGTAGGAAGCCGATGAGCCTCGGTAGGAAGCCAATCAGGTCATCGAGCCCTCGCTGGATGCTGTCCGATATCTCGACTGCTGCTGTGAGCACTGCGGATCTCCCTCCTGGTGGGCGTCAGGTTGTCTGCTGCAACCCTTCAAGACAGGACGAGCGGCCGGCGGGTTACAAACTTCTGAGGCGTGGGCTGTAACCGAGCTCGACCGGGCTCGGTCATATCCAAGAATGGGTGTGTCGAGAGCTGGCCCGCGTGGGTAATGGCAGCGCGATGGACCCCGACCGGGAGTTGGTCGATCGCACGATGGCGGGCGACCTCACGGCTTTCGAGACGCTTGTCGAGCGCCACCGAGATGTGGTCTATCGCGTCGCGGCCCGCACGGTCGGTCCCGCCGAGGCCGAGGACGTGAGCCAGGACGCGTTCCTTCGCGCCTTCCACCGGCTTCGTGGATTTCGCGGAGACGCACCGTTTCGCGCGTGGCTACTGCGAATCACACACAACGCGGCGCTGAATCAGGCGGCGCGACGGCGCCCGGAGCCGGTCGAAGTGCTCGACCCTATGGTCGAGGCGCGCGATGCAGAGCGGGAACGCACGCCCGCGGACGTGCTGGAGGGACACGAACGGCGGCAGCGGCTGGAGGCGAAGCTGCGGATGCTCGCCACGCCTCACCGCGTTGTGCTCGTGCTCCGCGATATCGAGGGTTTGACCTACGAGGACATCGCTGCGGTAACCGAGACGCCGCTGGGCAGCGTGAAGGGGCGGCTCCACCGTGCGCGGGGCGAGATGATCGACTTGCTGCGTAGGAACACATACGACTGGGAGCTGCCCGAATGACGGACGACTCCGGCGGCGACACCCAGACTCCAGTCGAGCGACGCCTTCTTGTCCACCTCGACTCACTGCGAACGCACCCTCCGCGGGCGCCTCAGGGCTTCGCGGGCGGCGTCGTTCGCACGGCCCGCTGGCAGGCAGCCGCGCGGCCATACCTCGACGTAGCCGGCGGTTTCGGCCAAGCCGTCGTGACGGCCATGCAAGTGCTGCTGGAACACCGGAGGACGCAATGACACTGGCGACGAGCATCTTGGAGCAGGCCGGCGAGACCCTCGGCAACTTCCTTCCCCAGCTGGCAGGCGCTGTCGCGCTGCTCTTGGTGGGGCTGCTGCTAGCCCGTCTGCTCGGGCGACTCGTGCGCCGTGCACTAAGGGCCGCCGGCGTCGATGATCTTGGAGCGCGCTGGCGGGTCGGCGACACCCTGGCTCGCGCCGGTGTCTCTCCCTCCTTGGCCCAGGTCATCGGCACGGCCGTCACCATCATCCTGAGCGTGATCGTCGTCTTCGCGGCGCTCACGCTCCTGGGCCTCGAGCCGCTGAGCGAGTCGCTCAACGAGGCCGTGCTCTTCCTCCCGAACGTCCTGGTGGCGCTCACCTTGATGCTGGCCGGGGTGATCCTTGCCGGGCTCGTCCGGGAGCGGGTGGACCGGCTGACCTATCAGATGGACTTTCCCGTGCCCCTGGGTCAGCTCGCACAGGCTGCAACGCTCGCGCTGTTCGCGATCACGGCCGCCGCGCAAGTGGGCGTCTCGGCTGACGTGCTCACCCTCGTCATCGCGATCGTGCTGGCGGCGGTGGCCGCAACGTTTGCGATCGCCTTTGGGCTCGGTGGCCGCGAGGTGGCCCGCGCGCTCAACGCGGGTCGCTTTGTCCGCGCCGCCTTCACCGTCGGCGACACGATCCGTGTGGGCGACCTGAGCGGTCAGATCGTCGTGATCGACACAGACGCAACAGTGATCCGCACCAGCGACGGGCGCGTGCGGGTTCCCAACCACATGCTGCTGGAGTCGGTAGTCACGATCTACGGGGAAGCTCCGCCGAGCGAACCCTCCCGAACCTAGCCGGCCGACGCTAGTCGAGCCCCTCCTCGAGTAGGCGACTGGTGATGCGCGTCCGAGCGAACACTCGGCGGTACCTCTTCCCCGGCCGGACGGGCGAGTCGATGTTCTGCCGCTCGGTCACCTGGTGCGAATCGCGCTCCCCTGGCCCGTGAAAGCGGACTTGCACCTCGGCTCAGCGTCGAAGCGAAGCTCGTCTGCGGCTGCACTTGCGACGATCTCCACGTCCGCCTCGCGTCCACGGTCGGCCGCCATCACTCCTCCTCGGGTCGACGGTCACGCCGGCTGCGTGAGCTCTTCGCAGAGCGCTGGAAGAATCGGCCTTCCTCCCGCGGGAACGCCCTTCGGCCGCTCGCTCCGTAGGTTGCCGTCGCGCCACACCGTCCCTCGACGCTTTCGGCGCATCTCCCCGGCAACATCGTCCACGGCCCGCCCAGCGCCTCTACCGGCCTCCTCGCGTTCGGAACGCCGCGTTGCGCCCGGCGTGGCGCCCTGCCGCATCGCGGTGACGAGAAGCAGCATCGTTTCGAGCGGTCCGCGGCTGCTGCTTTTCGACAACGGGGCAGCCAGCGACGGCCCGCCCGAGCAGCCGGAGCCGCTACGGGCGACCGCGCATCAGACGAGCCGTTCGCCCGACGGCGAGCCAAGCCGCTTGATCCAATGCCGGTACTGCGCTCGAGCGCCTCGAGGTGGTAGCTGCCCGGATCGAGCATGGCGGCCAGCTGTGGCGTCACGCGGATCGCCACGCTGCGGTGCAGGCGCCGCTCGCGCAGGCGCTCTCGAGTTCGCGCAGATCGGCTTGAGCGTGGGCGTAGAGGCTTGTTCGCAGCGACAGCTAGTGCGCTCGTGCTCGAGGTGCGCGAGCGCCTCGAGCACGACCGAGCTGGTGACCAAAAGCCGCGTGACACGCACGTCTACGGAACGAGCGGAGCCGCTCCGAGGCATCCTGGAGGTAATCAGCAGCGGAGCGCCGTGGTCGCGGGATGGTCGGGCCGAGCCCGCCTGACGAGCCGCTTCGCGCGCCTTGTCCTATGCCTCGGAGGTCACCTCTTTGGCGTTTGTCCTGCGCCTTCTCGCCGGCCCTATTGCTGCCTTCGGTGCTGGTGGTCTGGGCGGGGTCAGTCATGAAGCGTCGGGATCGAGCCAAAGGTCGCGCCCGTCGCCCCAGCCGACGCGCGTGCCCCGCGCGTCGGTGAGTTCGCCGCCGATCGGTTGGCGAGTGCCTCATCCGCTCGGCATGACCGAGGGCCGCTCCGTAGAAGCCGTGCCACGGCGTATGCCCCGAAAGGGTTTGCGTGTTACACCTTGGGGTACAGGTGACTCAGGCAAGGGTGACTGGTCATTCCGCTCTGCCTATTACCTGACGTCCCGCCCGATCCCTCGCGAACGCGAGGCGCTCTGGCGACCACCAAGAGGAGTTCCCCCTGATGGCAGCAACAGACGTAACCCGCGGCAGCGTGCGCGCGGATGGAAATGGATCGTCGGTTGGGAGGGCCGCTCGCCGGCTCGCGACCGAGACCAAGCAGGCCTTCAAGACCAGCGAGTTCTGGGCGATGGTCGGGCTCGTCTTGGCCATCCTGGTCAGCGCCGCCGTCATCAATGGCGGCGACAACGGCACGGATGAGTTCATCGCCCGGCAGGCCTGGTTGTACGTCTCGATTCTCGGCGCGGGCTACTTCATCTCGCGTGGGCTCGCCAAGTCCGGCAGCCGCGAGCCCTACACGGACGAGGCAAGCGACCGCACGAGCGATCGCTAGCCCTGTGCTCCCCCGGCCCGGTGCCGCGGACGGCAGGCTGTTCGCGGCCCGGGCGCTCCGGAACGATTTCGACATTTGGAGTGACTCGTGAGTAAGCAGCAGAAGCAGAAGATCGTGCAGTACCTGAACGAGGCCCATGGCTCGGAGCTGGCGTTGGTGCGCCAGCTGCAGGCGCAGATCGCGATGACCCCGCGGGGCAGCTACCGCGACCGGCTGGAGACCCATCTGCAGGAGACGCGCCGGCACGCCGACCGTGTCGAGGACCGCCTGGGCGAGCTGGGGCATGGCTCGAACCCGCTGCAGGCCGGGCTGGGAGCGGTCCAGTCCGTCATCGGCCAAGCCGTGGCGCTGACCAAGACCCCGCTCGATCTGGTTCGGGGCAGTGGTGGCGAGGAGAAGGTGCTCAAGAACGCCAAGGACTCGTGCGCGGCCGAGGCACTGGAGATCGCCACCTACACCGCGCTGGCCCGGCTCGCACGCATTGCCGGCGACGGCAAGACCGAGCGGCTGGCCAAGTCGGTGCTGGGAGACGAACAGCGCATGCTGGACCGGCTGCTCAAGGAGATTCCGCGCCTCACCGACGCCGTGGCACGGGCGGAGTTTGACGGCGACGGCAGCTACGACGTGACCGAGACGGGCGCCGCCGACACCGCCCGTAAGGTCGGCGGCACCGCCAAGCGAACCGCCCGCCAGGGCGCCGGACAGGCCAAGCGCACGGCGCGCCAGGCGCGCAAGGTGCCCGGCGTGGCCCGAGCCGAGGGCACCGTCAAGGGGGCCGTGGCCTCCGAGTCGGACCTGGCCATCCCGAACTACGACGCGCTCAGCGCCGACGAAGTTCAGGACAAGCTCGCCGAGCTCTCCCAGATCGACCTGGCCAAGGTCGACGCCTACGAGCGCAAGAACCAGAATCGCTCCACCGTCACAAGCAGGATCGACGCCCTACAGGGCGACGAGCCGTGGCCCGGCTACGACGAGCTGGGCGTGGACGAAGTCCGTGCCGTGCTCTCGGAGGGCGACGAGCAGCGAGTCAAGGACGTGCGCGCCTACGAGCGCAAGCACAAGGCCCGCGCCGGAGTCATCCAGGCGACCGAACGCGAGCCAAGCAACGCCTGAGGATCCATTCGAGCCAAGGGAAAAGGGGGCCGCGAGCGGCCCCCTTCTTCCCGACCACACCATCCGGGCGAGGCGCGCGACCTTGACGAAGGAGCGGCTGGCACTAGGCGGCGGACGGCGGCGCCCACGGGCCGTAACGCTCCAAGGTCGCGTTGATGGAAGCACTTGGTACCTCACCGGGAAGGCGCGGAGGCAGGCGGGAATCCGCGATGCCGACCCGCCCCCGCCCAGCTCGAGCGTGGTGACAAATGGGTATTGGGGATCCAGGCGAGGACAGCGAGAAAGAGAGGCGACCAACATGGCCACGGCGACAAGGTTGGGGCAGGCGGGCCTGCAGGGCTGGCGCGCGAAGGTAGCGGACGGGATAGCGGAGCCGGTGGCACGGCGCGCACCGCTGGACTCGGACCAGGTGCGTGCCGTGCTTGGGGCTGTCTTCTTCGTGCTCTCGGTGTTGTACGTCGTCAAGACAATCGCGGCCGCGACCCGCGAGACGCGGCAGCGCTGAGCGGGGGGTCGCGTGGGTCGGCGGCTTCTTCGGCGGCGTTCTGCTCCCGCGGCCGTTTCGAACAGGGAGGGACTCCTGACGGTCGCGCGATGAGGGTGATCACGTGGAACGTGGCTCGCCGCACTTCCCGGCTGGCCGAGCAGGCCGCCGCGCTAGCGAGTCGTGAGCCGGACGTCGTGGCGCTTCAGGAGGTCACCGCTGCGACGCTTCCTCTCTGGCGGACCGCGCTGGAGCGGATCGGGCTTCCCCACGTCCGGGCATCGCTGGATGCCGCCGACCCCTCCCGCGCCCCGGCGTCGCGCCGTCGCACCGGCGTGCTGCTCGGATCGAGAGCCGCGCTGCGGGGCCCGTCCGCGACGCTACCCGTTCCCTGGGTCGAGACCGCGGTGGCCGCGGTCGCGGACGCCGCCACCGGCCCCGTCGAGATCCATTGCCTGCACGTCCCCAATGCAGCCAACGGCTGGGTGAAGGCGCAGACGCTTCAGGCCATTCGCGCCGGGCTTCAGCTCGCGCCGAGGATCCCCCGCGTGGTGTGCGGGGATCTCAATACCCCGCGCCGCGAGCTCGAGAGCGGCGAGGTGGTCTCGTTCGCCAGAGACTCACGCGGGCGGCTGCGGCCCGAGCGCGGACCCGTGTGGGACGAGGCCGAGCTTGGTGTCGTTCCGGGGCTGCGAGACCTCGGCTACCGGGACGCCTATCGCTCCCTCCACGGCTACGGACCGCGCGAGCCGAGCTGGACGTGGCAACGCATCGGTGGGCATGACGGCGGCTGGCGCCTCGACCACCTGTTCACCTCGGCCGAGCTGTGGCCAGCCGCCTGTCTCTACCACCACGCCTGGCGCGACGCGGGCCTGAGCGACCACTCGGCGCTCGAGGCCCGCATAGTCCCAGGGGAGTGAGGGTCAGCTTCATCGGGGCACGCCGTCGCCGCGTGGGTGATCAGAGCGCGGCGATCCATTCGCCGACGAGTGCAGCGGTTCGGGATCAGTCGCTCTCCCCGAACGACAGGCGCCCAACCGGGCGCGTGCGGCCGGGGACCTTGCCGACGATCGACCGCCGAGTACCGCCCCTTTTCTCCACGGGCGATGGGTAATGGCGCCTGGGCACCTAGCCCAGGAGGAAGCGATGGGCAATGTAGCCCGGCTGAACCTATTCGAGCGGAGAGAAGCGAGCGATGACACGCTGCCGTGATCCCGCAGCGAAACCATAGGCCGACCGGGCCGACTGTCGCGCAGGGCTCAATCAGGCGGCGGGGCCCACCTCGCCGACCTGGGCGGCGCTCAACCAGGCGCTGAGGCCGCCTCGCCGACCTCTGCTCCCGAACGGGGCACCTGGCGGCCCCTCCGCTCCTCCGTCAACTTCGCCATTCGTTCCGCGGTCAGGTCCAGGAAGCGCAGTTGCTCCCGCCGCCCGAACAGCCTGAACCCGAATCGCAGGATGACGTTGCCGCCGCCGGCAGGGCGCGAGAACGCGTAGATGCGAAACAGCACCTCGCCGGTGTCGGGGAACTTCCAGACCTGCCAGTCCATCTGACCCTTCTCCACATGCCCCTCCAGCGTCCGGTAGTTCCAGCCGAAGACCCTCCCGCGCCGCCCGTCCAAGATGCGTTCCTCGTCGTAGACCTCCCCCACGCGCACGCCGACGGGGACGCGCACCCCGTGGAAGTGGAGGATCAGAAGCATGGTGCGGTTCTCGAGCGGCTCGTCACGATCGAAGATGCCCTGCACGATCGACGGATCGGCGAAGTCGTAGTTGCGGGCGATCCGGCGGGCTGTGTCCCAGCTCCCGCGAGGCACTGGGGGACCGGGCGGCTCGTTCGCGAGGGGTCGGCGCACGTCGTCCGCGTACCAGCCATTCTCGGGCGTGTACTTCTTCGTTGGCGAGAGGGCGAAGTTCAGCTGCCGGCCCCGAAGCTCGGCGAGCGCCCGACGCAGGTCGCTCGGCTGTCCCAGCAACCGCTCAACCAGCAACGGGCACTTCCTCGAGACGGCGGGTGTCAATGCGCAGTGCGCCCTCGCGTGTCCCGCCCGAAAGGCGGATCACCCGCTCCAGGAACGAGATCCACATGTGGACCTGGATCTCCTTCGACATCCGCAGGCGGTCGTACAGTAGGTCGGACAGGCGGTCGCCGCCCCGCGCCCAGGACTCGATCTCGAACTCGATCCGATTGCCGTCGCCGTCAGCGCGGAAGAGGATCTGGCCAGCCTCGAGGTGACCCCTTAGCGTCATCAGGCGGAAGCACCGGGGAGAGACCTCGACCACGCGCACCGGCCCATCCCATGGCCCCGGCATGCGAACGACGTACTCGTCACCCGGCCGCATGCCATCCTTGCTGCCCGCCACCTTTCGAAACGTGGCGAACTCGCTCGGCGCCGCGCAGTCGGGATCCCGCTGCAGGCGTGCCATGAGCTCCTCGGGCGAGCCAGCCGGGTCCCGGATGCGCGCCAGATACCGCCGGTGGAAAAGCGGACCCGCTCCGTCACGCACGCCCTGCACCTCCTCGTCCACGAAGCGGTCGAGCAGCGGGGGCGGAGCATCCTCTGGCCAGGAGCCGGGTTCCTCCCAGCGAGACGTGGGCGTGGTCCGCCACATGTAGCGCCACGACGTGAGCAGCACCCCGACAGGCCAGCGGGCGGCGGTCGCCATTGAGCGTGTGATGGGCAGCCTCGCAGTCCGAAGGCGAGGCAGCGTCCTGGGGCGGGCCACGCACCCCGACTACCCGTGATGCCATGGGGTATGCCGGACGCCGGCGGGTACCAGCCCGGCATGCTCACAACGACCTTGAGAGACGCGGGGCTGCGCGGCTGGCACCTGCACACCGCCTCACTCGGCGCAATCTACCTCTGCATCACCTTATGGATCCGCGCCAAGACCGTCGACCAACAGGAGCGCGGCAACGCGGAGCGGCGTGCGCTGTTCGTCGGGCTGTGGCCGCCGATGTTCTGGCTGATCGGTGACACGCTGCAGCGCGAGGAAGGGCCAGCCCTCGCAGGGTTTGCCTGGCGCGGCGTATCCCTCCGGCGCCCGGGTAGAAGCCGGCCATGGATCGCGACGAGGACAAGCAGGTAGAGGAAGAGCGGGACAAGCAAGCGGCGGCGAAGTCGGAGGGCAAGCCAAAGGCGCCGGAACAGGACGGGACCGCCAGCACGACCTGGGATACCGATCAGCACTCGGACGCCCCTGGCCCCACAGGGACCGGCTGACCGGGTTGCCGCTCACGAAGACCCGCTGACGCGCTAATGGGCCGGGCAGGGCAACCAGATCGCGCTGGAGACGGCGCGCCAGGGCATCGCTGCTCAAGAATGACGGCGTCCTGCCGCTTGCGGCCGACAATCGTTGAAGGTCGCGATCATCGGCGGCCACGCCCCGGGAAGGGGTGCCGACCGCCGTGCTTCCGGTGGAGGGTTACGCGGGCGTGATCAAGATCGGCGGCACGGGCCCCTGGGAAGGGGCCCGAAACCTCTTCCTCCTCCCCTCACCCCCCTTCGCGGAGCTGGAGAAGCTCCTCCCGAATGCGCAGATCGAGTTCGATCCGGGCATCACTCCGGCGGAGGCGGCGCTGGTGGCGAAGCGGTCCGATGTCGTAATCGCCTTCGGGATTCGCGTCGAGGGCGAGGGGTTCGACATGGCCGACCTCTCGCTGCCGTGGGGCCAGGACGCCGTCATCGACGCCGTCGCGGAAGCGAACCCGAACACGCTCGTGGTGCTCGAGACCGGGAACCCCGTCTCGGCCGTGGCGCCGCCGTCGCGTTCGGACGGCGCTGCGAGAACGTCAGCTGCTGTAGATCGCAGCGGGACCGCCGTGGAGGCGCGAGATCAGCGGCCGGCGAGTCCGAAAGTGATCACGTGCTAGGCGGTCCAGTTGCTCTCGCCTCGTACGGCCCCGGATCCGGACGCTGTTCGGCCTGGGGGCCGAAGGTCGCTGGTTCAAATCCAGTCGCCCCGATCTAAGCGGAACCGCAGCACTTGCGGCGGTTTCGTGCGGTTCGGCGACAATTTATAGGCTCGCGGCGGGGTCCATTTGGGGTCCAATCTCCTCCTGAAGAGCGAGGAGTACTGCGCCGAAGCGGTCTCCGAGGCTTGGCGGCTGGGCTGTGAGTCGCATGGCCCAGGACGGGATTGCCCTTAGTGGCTTCGTGGTGTGGGGCGGTTGCGGAGCAGCGCGAGTACCACTAGACCCGCGGCTGCGGGGACGAGCGCGACGAAGGCGTAGCCCGCGCCGGCGGCGATGAGGCCGCCCGCGAGCGGACCGAGTAGGTAGCCCGCGATGCCGATCTGCGACCAGACCACCATCGCGGTGACGATCCGTTCGACGGGCACCGCCTCGATCAGCAGTCCCAGAGAGCCGGTGTTGGCCAGTCCGATCCCGATCGAGGCAAGCAGTATCGAGAGCAGCCAGAGCGGGACGTTGGCGATCATCCCCGCGAGGGAGATGCCGGCGACGATGAGCACGACGGCCGCGAACATGAGCGGGCGGGGGCCTCGGCCGCCGGCGGCCGTGGCGCTCAGCGCGACGACCAGGGAGGCGCCGACGTAGAGCCCGCCGATCTGCGCTTGGGTCAGGCGCTCGGCCAAGTGGAGCGGCAGCACGCCTTCGAGCACGCCGAGCGCGAGCACCGCGAACAGGATCGCTGCCGACGCGACCCAGAACGCTCGTGTGCGCAGCGCGCCCCGGTCGGCGGCGAAGTCGCGTCGCGTTGGGGGTGCGTCGACCAAGAGGACGACCGGTAGGGCGAGCATGAGCAGGACCAGGTAAGCCAGGAAGGGGCCGTGGATGCCGCCGAACGCGCCCAGCGCCGGTCCGATCAGCCCGCCGACCGAGTACGCGGCGAACACGCGGCTCATGCACAGGTACTCCTGGCCAGGCCAGCGCTCGAGCGTGTCGAACGTGACCCCGATCCAGATCCCGCCGGATCCCAATCCCATCAGCGCCCGGGATGCGAAGTAGCTGCCGAGCGAGTCGCCCAGCACGAAGCCGAGCGCGCCGAGCGCGACCAGGACTAGTGAGCCCGTCAGGAGCGCTCTCGAGCCGAGACGGCGGACCGCCCAGCCTGCTAGCGCGAAACCGGCGACCATGCCGGCGGGGAACGACGCCACCAGGAGGCCGATGGTTGCCGGGCCGGCTCCGGTGGCGTCCGCGATCGCGGGGGCGACCGGAACGATGATGCTGTATCCGGCGGCGTCGAGCGCGCCGAGCGCGAGAACCAGGGGATAGGCCACTCGGCTCGATAGCGCTGGATTCATCGAGTCGTGCCTACAGGGAGACGCCGATCAGCTTCAGTCGTCTGGTCAGCGCGCCGAGCCCGTACTCGGCCAGTGCGCTTTCGTCGACCCCGAGGATCTCGGCGGCGCCGACTCCCGGCGGCGCCAAGGGGTCCTGCATCGCCGGCAGCAGGTTGTAGAGGTGCGTTCGCACTACGTCGCCCATGGCCGGTTCTTCGGCGACGGCGCGGCACAGGAACTCGGTCCCATAGGCGACGTGGCGCTGCTCGTCCGCGGCGATGAGCCCATCTCCACGAAGCCCGGCAAGAGGTCGTGGTCGGACAGGTAGTCGAGCAGGAAGTGCAACGTCGTCATGCCGAGAGTGCCCTCCATCGCCATGTGGTAGATCGTCATGAAGTCGACCTTGGCCTCGCGGTTGCGGGGCTCGGCGATCAGACGGGCGTGGGCGCTGCCGAGGGCGTCGTCGAAGACGATCCGGAACGGCTCGGCGAGGACCTCGCGAGCGCGGGCCACATGGTCCGCGATCGCCGCCGGGTCGGCGACGACCTCGTTCTGGAAGCGCACGTAGAACTGCATATGCCGGACCTCGTCCACCAGCTGGGTGGCTAGGAAGCTGCCTTGCTCCTCGTCCTCCTGGGCGCAGACGAGCCCGACGACGTCACCCTGTGGAACACGCGGTCAGGTTACGGCCAGACAGACCGCCGTGGCGTCGTCGCCGAGGTCGCCGCCGCTCACCGCCAGTACCGCGCGGTGGATCTCGCGGACGGTCTCCGCTGCGGTCGCCCGTTCGACTCCGGCGGCGGCCCGGACCATGCCCTCAAAGCCGAGCCTGGCTTGGCCCTCGCCGGACCGGACGACCCCGTCCGACACCAGTACGAGGCGATCTCCCGACGCGAGCGATCCCGATCGTCGATCCGGCTTCGGGGTCGCCCGTCCACCGAGGCCGTGGCCAGGCCCGAATTCGAAGTGGTCCACTCTCCCGTCGCCGCGGATGACGACCGGCGGCACATGGCCGCAGTTGGCGACGAGCAGCTCGTCCGTAGCGGGATCCCAGTGCACTGCGAGGGCGGTCATCTCGGCGCGCGGCCCCGGCATCTGGCGGAGTGTCTGGTGCATGACCACGAGTGCCTCGCTGGGCCGGGCGCCGCCTCGGCGGCTCGCCCTGAGCGCGCCGAGCGCCACCGCGCTGCTCGCCGCGGCGGGCGTCGACCCGCCGAGGCCGTCCGCCAGCGTCAGCCAGATCCCGTCCGGGTTCTCCACGACGTCGAACCAGTCCCCGGCGACCTCGTAGCTGGGGAGGACGTTGCCGGCGACCTCGCCGCCTGTGATCCGGACTATCCGGGGAGGGAGGAGGCTCTGCTGGATCTCTGCGGCGGCCTCGGGCTGCTTGCGCCGCTGGGCCCTGGCAAACACGTCCGTGTAGCGGTCGGCGAGCGTGATCGCGGCGCTCGCCTGGCGGGCGAGGTCGGTCAGCGGCTCCGCCGGATGGCCGAAGGCCACGAGCACCCCGTTGGCGCGACCGCGCAGCCACAGCGCGTAGACCTCGAAGTCCACGTTGTCCCGCAGCTCCGATAGCCCGTCGGCGTCAAGCTCGGGTCCCACCGCCAGCGGCGCGGGAATCCGCTCGCCGAGCCGCTGCGGACCGGCCATGTGCAGCAAATGTGTGCCGTCGATGTCGAGGACGTACAGCGCGACCGGGACCCGCGCGAGGCGCTGTGCCTCGGCCACGAGCTGCTCGGGGAGGACCGCGGGTGGCACGACGTCGAAGACCTGGATCGCGTCCAGACTCACGGGACGCCCCCGGCCCAGACGCCCAGTGGGAAGGGGAGTGTCCGAGCGCTCGTGCACCGGGTCGTGAGGGCGCTGCAGAACGGCCGCCACGAGCTGGTCGCGGTTCTGGAACCGGCGATGGAGCGTCGAGCGCGACACCCCCGCGGCCGCGGCGATGTCCGACATCGTCGCGGACGGGGAGCGCGTGAGCATCCGGCCGGCGGCATCGAGGATCCGCTCGCGGTTTCGCAGCGCGTCTGCTCGGCTCAGAACTGCCTGCTGACTCTTCGGCATCGCGACATCATCGCGCCGTCTTGTCCCAAGTGACACAGCGTCCCACGGACCGACGTGTCACTTCGGCCCGTCGCGACGGGCCGGCTGGTTGGGTGCTTCACGGCCGGGCACTGACGACCTAACACCCGACGCTGGAAAGGCGAAATGCCACAGGTAACCGAGGCATATGAATGGAGAGGTCGCAACGTCGTGACGAGCGACGGCGACAAGATCGGCACGCTCGAGGAAATCTACCTCGACGCGGACACCGGCGAGCCGGAGTGGGCGACGGTCAGGACGGGGCTGTTCGGCGCACAGCACACCTTCGTCCCCCTGGTCGAGGTGGACCACCGGCGCGGTGAGGTCGTGCTCCCATACAGCAAGGACCGGGTCAAGGACGCCCCGTCCGTCGACTCGGACGGCCAGCTGTCGCACGAGGAGGAGGACCGGCTCTACGACCACTACGGCATCGGCGGCTCGGAGCAGCCGGTCGGCCGCGACGTGAGCGGCCCCACCACTGACGACGCGATGACCCGCTCCGAGGAGGAGCTGCGCGTCGGCACCGCCAAGCGTGAGCGAGGACGCGCCCGGCTGCGCAAGTACGTCGTCACCGAGGAGGTTCAGCAGACGGTCCCGGTGCAGCGCGAGGAGGTCCGGATCGAGCGTGAGCCGATCACGGATGCCAACGTGGATCAGGCGCTGGACGGGCCGGAGATCTCCGAGGAGGAGCACGAGGTGGTGCTCCACGAGGAGGAGCCGGTCGTGGAGAAGCGCGTCGTGCCGAAGGAGCGCGTCCGCATGGGCAAGGACACCCGCACCGAGGACGCGCAGGTGTCCGAGGAGGTCCGCCGGGAGCAGATCGAGGCCGACGGCGACGTCGGAGAGACGCGGTAGCGCGACGCCGCCGGACACCCTGGCGGCGATGATCTTCGTGGCTGGCCGTCTGCTTGACGAGGCCTACCGGAAGGGCCAAGAGGAGCGCGGTCGCGTCAGCAGTGACATGGATGTCGGCAAGGAGTGCGCCACGGAACAGGCGCAGCGGGCGAAGACCGGACTCGCACACGGTCGGGGGGCCGGGCCATCATGGCGATGCACTAGGCCCCCCACCACCCCTGGGCGGCGGCCACCGCTCCCTCTGCGCCGCCGCCCGGGGGTCCCCCCGCTGGTCCGCTGGACACGCATCTGAAACACCTCCCGCCTCCCGCGGCGTAGTAGGGGTGTGCACGGCTCTTCGTCAGGCCAGGAGCTCACGCTGACCGTCCCGGTGGGGGCGAGCTGTGTGAGCTCCGCTCCTTCGAGGCCGGGCCGACGACTTCCAGCCGGCCTCCATCTCCTACCTGCTGCTGCGCGCACGAGCTCGGAGTCGCTTCGGCACGGGAAACGCGGGTACGGGCACGGGATGAGACTGGGCTTCTTCCTGTCGTGTGAGGAATATGGACCCGCAGAGCTGATCGCTCAGGCGCGCACCGCCGAACGGGCCGGTTTCCACGGGCTCTGGATCTCCGACCACTACCACCCCTGGAACCACGAGCAGGGCCAGTCGCCGTTCGTCTGGAGCGTCATCGGCGCTCTCGCCGGCGCCGGCGTCAGCCTGCCGGTGACGACGGCCGTCACGTGCCCGACCGTCCGCGTCCACCCCGCGGTGATCGCCCAGGCCGCGGCCACCTCGCAGGTCCTGCTCGACGGCCACTTCACCCTCGGCGTCGGCAGCGGCGAGGCGCTCAACGAGCACATCCTCGGCGACCGCTGGCCAGAGGCCGACGTGCGGCTGGAGATGCTCGAGGAGGCGGTCGAGATCATGCGCGCTCTCTGGGGCGGCGATTCGGTCAGCCACCGCGGCACCCATTACACCGTTGAGAACGCTCGCATCTTCACGGTCCCCGACGCACCGCCGCCGATCTTCGTCTCGGGCTTCGGGCCGAAGGCGATCGACATGGCAGCGCGCATCGGGGACGGCTTCGTCACGACGTCCCCGGACAAGGACGCCGTCGACCGCTTCCGCCGAGGCGGCGACAAGCCGGTGCAGGCTGGCGCGAAGGTCTGCTTCGCGCCCACCGAGGAGGAGGCCGTCAAGACGGCCCACCGCATCTGGCCGAACGACCACCTGCCCGGCGAGCTGGCCCAGATCCTGCCGACGCCCGAGCACTTCCAGCAGGCTTCCGAACTGGTGACCGAGGACGCGGTACGCGAGGCGGGGCTGCCGCTCGGGCCCGAGCTCGACGAGCACGTCGCGTCCATCGAGGAATACGCGAACGCCGGTGTCGACGAGCTGTTCGTGCAGCAGATCGGCGGCGGGCACGACGCCTTCTTCGATGCGTACGCCAAGGATGTCCTACCGCGGTTTGGCTGATCGAAGCCGCGGTACCAACCCTCCTACGTAGGACAGGACGCTCGTTTACGAGCTTGCCGCAGGGTCGCCTGAGTCGGACCCGCTCGACGGCTTCGAGTTCCTGACCATGGCCGAGGCCGGCGAGGTCGGCCACTGGTCGATCGTCGGCAAGCTGAACGAGCGTGCCGGCGACGCTCGCGTCCGTGAGTTCGTCGACGGGGCGCTCCCGATCCAGCAGCGGCACTTCCAGCAGGTGCTCGACGGCTCGCTCAAGCTCGCCGCCGAGGAGGACCCGAACGAGACCGAGGACTAGCGGCCGGCGGCGGTCGCCTATGGGGCCGCCGAGATCGCCTCGACGAGGTCGCCCACCTTCTCCTCGTCGATTACCTTGGCGAGGTCCGCCTGACTCACGATCCCGACGAGATCGTGGCCGTCGATCACGGGCAGCCGGCGGACCTTGTGCTCCTTCATGGTCTGAAGCGCCTCGTCGACCGAATCGTCGGCGCCGATCGTCACCGGCTTCCCCTCGCCGAGCTCGCCGGCCGTTGTGCTCGACGGGTCCTTCCCCTGAGCGAGCACCTTCACCACGATGTCGCGGTCGGTGAGCATCCCCTTGAGCCGGTCATCCTCGCCGCAGATCGGCATGCCGCGCGTAGGCGTCCAAAGAAGGCTTCGTGGCCGCCGTCGATCTGCTGGACGGGACGCCTCTTGCCGCCTTCCGCCCGAGGCCAAGAAACGCTGCGGCGAGCCTCACCGGAGCGCCATCACGGACGTCGGTTGCGCCACCTGCCTGCGTTCCCACGCCGACGCGCCCCAAGCGCGGGCGCTGTGCTTCGGACCCGGCGTGCTTAAGGCTGCAGCAGGATCTTGAAAGCGTTGTCCTCTTTCTTCTGGAAGAGCTCGTAGGCGCGCGGCGCCGCGTCCAGCGGCACGCGGTGGGTGGCGTAGTCATCGACACCGAGCGGGTCGTCGTCGTCACTTACCAACGGAAGCAGGTCGTCGATCCAACGCCGGACGTTCGCCTGCCCCATGCGCAGGGTCAGCTGCTTATCGAAGATCTGGAGCATCGGCAGCGGGTCGATCGCGCCGCCGTAGACGCCCGAGAGCGAGATGGTGCCGCCACGGCGACAAGACTCGATCGCCGCGTACAGCACTGACATCCGGTCTACCCCGACGGTCTGGGCCAGCTTCTGGGCGATCGCATCCGGCAGCAGTGCGGCGACCGACTGGGCCAGCTTGCCGGCGGGTGCTCCGTGGGCCTCCATCCCGACCGCGTCGATCACGCTGTCGGGCCCGCGTCCCCCGGTCATCTCGCGGAGCCGCTCTGCGATGTCGTCCGTCCGCGTGATGTCCACCGTCTCAACGCCGTGCTCGCTGGCCCTCGCCAGCCGTTCTGGCACCAGGTCGACAGCGATGACCTGCGCGACGCCGCGATGCTGGGCCACCCGCGTGCACATCTCGCCGATCGGGCCGAGGCCGAACACGGCGACGCTGCCCGCCTCCGGCACCTCGGCGTACTCGACGGCCTGCCACGCGGTCGGCAGCACGTCGGACAGGTAGACGAAGCGATCGTCGGGCGGCCCTTCCGGCACCTTGATAGGGCCGTAGTGGGCCTGCGGCACGCGCAGGTACTCGGCCTGGCCACCCGGGACCTGGCCGTAGAGCTTTGTGTAGCCGAAGAGGGCGGCCCCGGTGCCCTGGTCGCGGACCTGGGTCGTCTCGCACTGGGATTGCAGGCCGTGGTCGCACATCCAGCATGCGCCGCAGGAGATGTTGAACGGGATGACCACGCGGTCACCTTTGGCGATGTGCTCGACGTCGGCACCAACCTCCTCGACCACGCCCATCGGCTCGTGGCCGAGCACGTCGCCGGGATCGATGAACGGTCCGAGCACCTCGTAGAGGTGAAGGTCGGATCCGCAGATGCCGGAGGAGGTGATCCGGACCAGCGCGTCGGTGGGCTGCTCGATGACCGGGTCCGGTACCGACGTGACCTGCACGTCGCGCCGGCCCTGCCAAGTAACGGCCTTCATCCTCGAATCTCTCCTTGGTCGCCGGAAGCGTTCCGGGAGCCGCTACCCCGACGGCCGTTGCCGAAACGATCATCCGAGACGTGACCCGACGCCGCTGAGCAGCTCCTGCAGGCGCAGGGGCCCGGCGCCGCCGGGCTCGAGTGGCGGCGTCTCGAGGCCCGCGCCCTCACGAAGCCCGTCGAGCAGCTCGGCGAACGCTGCCAGCGAGCTGCGCGTCTCGCTCCATCCCAGCTCCGCCCGGGCGCGCGAGGTGTCCATGAGCGGGACGCCCAGGGCCATGTCAAGCCAGCCCGGCTCCGACGGCTGGAGGTGCAAGCGGAAACTAGCCTCGGCAGCCCTTCGAAGCACACGTGCGGGAAGCGGCACCGACGGGGCCCGGAAGAGCTGACGCAGCTGGTCGGTCGCGATGACGGGCTCCGCGGCGAGGTTGAAGGCTCCGCGGGCTTCGCCCGTCAGCGCCAGCCGATAGGCGCGCGCCACGTCCCTGGAGTGAAGCGCCTGGAACTCCAGGCGATCGACGCGTGGAACGAACGGGACGAAGCGCGGGCGCAGGAGCGCGCCCGGCAGCAGCGGTCCGGCGAACAACCGCCGGATCTCGGATGCCGCGTCTCGCGAGAAGATCAGCCCCGGCCGGAGCCGCACCACCCGCACGGTCGGGTGCTCGACCTTCGAAGCGGTCGAGCAGGGCCTCAACCGCCGCCTTGTCCCGGGAGTAGAAGGAAGTCTCGACTCCGGTCACGGGCCACGTCTCGTCCACGCGCCGGTCCTTGGGCCCCGGTGCATAGGTACCGACCGATGAGGCGTAGACGAGCGCCCGCACTCCCGCTCGCGCCACCGCTTGGAACACGCGCTCGCTACCGGCGACGTTGACTCGCCGGGTCTGCTCGCGGTCGCGTCCCGGCTGGATCAGCCACGCGAGGTGTACGACGGCGTCGGCACCCCGAAACAGCGGCTCGAGCGGCGAGACCGCAACATCCGCGGCGCGCAACTCGACCTTCGGAAACTGGAGTGAGGGCATCCGCCGGCAGACGCCGACCACCGAGTCGACCGCCGGCTCGTCCGCCAGCTCGCGCAGAACACTCGTCCCGACGTTGCCACTTGCCCCGACCACGACTACGCGCACAGGCCGCGGCTACCCAGGCCGCGTCGGAGCAACCGCGCGGATTCGGCAGCCCACCTGGCGGGTATCTGCGGGCCAGCGACCGAGAGGAGACCAACATGGCAAAGGATCACGGCCCGAGCGTCAAGGACGACAAGCAGTACGAGGGCCTCCGCAAGAAGGGGATGAGCAAGGAGCGCGCGGCCAAGATCGCCAACACCTCGAACGCCTCGGAGAAGGGCGGGAAGCGCAGCCACCGGGGCGGGTCGAGCCAGAGCAGCAAGAGCAGCGGCTCCGGCAGCGGCGGCAACCGCGCGCAGAAGCAGGCCACGGGCCGCAAAGGCGGACGGAAGAGCAGCTAGCGCGGCGTCAGAGGCGCCGGCCGGGCCGCGGCGCCCGCCCTAAGCGGCTTGTTCAAGCCCATGGCAGGACATAGTGAGTCCCGCCGCAATGGCGACCATAAGGCCTCCGTTCCTAGCACCCCGGAAGACGCAAGTACGCCGAGTCATTGGACCGTCGGGCCGCTCTCTACCGACATCCTCCTCCACGACGAAAGGCCCTGTTTGCAGGGCCTTTCCTCAATAGCGGGGGCGGGATTCGAACCCGCGACCTTCGGGTTATGAGCCCGACGAGCTACCTGACTGCTCCACCCCGCGGCGTGGACTCACGAATCTAGCAACCTGGACGGGAGCGTCAACTCGGGGACGAGGCCTGGCGCGCTGCCGCCAGGATCTCCTCGGGAGAGGCGTTGTCGCTGGCGTCCTCAGACATGTGGGACCAAATGACCCGGCCGTCCGGGGCTATCACCATCGCTCCGCCGAGCTGGGCGGCGTGGCCGATCACCTTGCCCTGGCGGACCTTCCCGCCCGAGCCCACCGTTTTCATCAGTCCTCGGCTCACGCTCTTCGGCCCGAGCAGCTCGCCCGCGGTCGCCACCTTGGCTCCGGCGGCGCGGTAGCTCTCGCGCTCCTCGTCCGCGAGCACGGGGAGGTCGATCTCCTGCCGGCGGCGGAAGTGCGCCGCGTGGCGCGGTGTCGCCTGGCCAATCAGCACCAGATAGACGCCGGCGGCCTCGAAGTCTGAGCGGGCGCGATGCAACTGCACCGCGTGATGGCGACAGTGCACTCAGCCGTAATGGCGCAGCCACACGAGTGCCACGGGGCGGTCGCCCCAGAGGTCGCCCAGCCGCACCTCGTTCCCGTCGTCGTCCAGCAGCGCGATCTCGGCCAGCGCGTCCGCCCGGTCGGGCGGGTGAGTCCGCTGGCGCTCCCTCGAGATGCCGATCACGGCGTGGAGTGTACGGTGCACGGGTGGCCGAGGATCCCAGAGCCGCACCCGACACCAGCCGCGACGACACCACCGCCGCCGTCGAGGGCGACGGTGGCCGGCGCGTCGGCGTGGTCGACCTCGGCACCAACTCCACCCGGCTGCTCGTGGCCGAGGTCCAGGACGGCAAGGTGGCCGAGCTCGAGCGGCGCACCGTCGTTACCCGGCTTGGCGAGGGCGTCGAGGCGACCGGCAGGCTCTCGGACGCCGCGGTCGGGCGCGTCTGCGAGGCGCTGGCCGTGTACCGCGAGCTGCTCGATCAACTCGGTGCCGACGAGGTCGTCGCCGTGGCCACCAGCGCCATGCGGGACGCCGAGAACGGGCCGGCGTTCCGCGACGAGATTCGCGGGCGCTTCGGCATCGACGCCCGTACGATCTCCGGCGACGAAGAGGCCCGCCTCACCTTCCTCGGCGCAACTTCAGGCCGCCGGGCCGGCGCCGAGACGCTCGTGATCG
Source organism: uncultured Thermoleophilaceae bacterium (assembly GCA_963733885.1). Classification (GTDB taxonomy): domain Bacteria; phylum Actinomycetota; class Thermoleophilia; order Solirubrobacterales; family Thermoleophilaceae; genus JACVRW01. The sequence goes on from CAVTES010000006.1 coordinate 432,067, forward strand.
ACATCGGCGGCGGCAGCACCGAGTACGTCACCGGACAGGCCGCCAGCAACCCCGGCTTCCACGTCTCGACGCGCATGGGATCGGTGCGCCACACCGAACGGCACCTGCATGACGACCCGCCGACCTCAGAGCAGATGGCCTCCCTCGCGGAGGACGCTCGCGCGATCGTGGAAGCGGACGTGCCCGACGACGTGCGCGAGCGCGTGGAAGAAGGCATCGCCGTGGCCGGCACCGCAACGACGCTCGCGGCCATTGCCCAGGAACTCGACCCCTACGACCCCGAGAAGGTCCACGGCTTCCGCCTCGGACGTGGGACGTGCGAGCGGATCGTCGCCCAGCTCGCCGCCCTCAGCGTCGACGCGCGCCGCCGCGTCACCGGGCTGCATCCCGACCGCGCCCCGTCGATCGTGGCCGGCGCGGTGATCCTGCTCGAGTCGATGCGCTGCTTCGAGCTCGACGAGATCGAGGTCAGCGAAGCCGACATCCTCCACGGCGCGGCCCTTGCCGCCGGCGCTCCCGGAGCATCGCAAAACCAATAAGGGCCCTTGGCCCCCCGATTGGGGGGAACCCCTAGCCAACGGCATGTAGTTGGTCTATGATGACCCGCGCTGGGTGGGGTTTCCGTGCGGCCAACCCGTCGGTCTCCACTCGGTACATAGGTTCGGGCGAAGCCGCATCGTATCGGCGCCTCCCGCCGTCCGAACCGCAAGGCCCTTTCATGGCACGTACCCCTGCCCGTCCTGATAGGGCCGTAATTCGGAACCGCCGGCATGATGCCGGCGGTTCTGCTTTGTGACGCCTGAGGGACCGGGGGGACGCATGCCGGCGTCCTCGGTCCTCGACGCGCTCAGCACGTCTTCGGACCTGCGTCCTTGGCCTGCGTCCCCCCGGTCATCTCAGCCGTTACAAAGCGTTGGCGATCCGGCCCTACGGAGTTTGATCCGAGCTCGTCGGCCGGCTCCGCGGTCGTCAGCTCCCGCGTCTCGGCCACCGCTGCCAGCTGCTCAATCCGCACCCGACGCGGATCGTCCTTCTTCAAGTAGCGGCATACGTAAGCGGCGACGCTCGGCATCTCCCCACACACGTAGTCGGCGGGAGCCAGGCGCAGCAGGTGCGCTTCGACGGCGTCCAGGTTCCCCATGGTCCGCTGGAAGTACGACCCTCCCCACAACGACAGCCATCGCTTCAACCGGCCCTGGGAATCGCCTGCCGAGTTTGTTCCTCGCTCGTCCCCGCCCGTGCGCTGGTTTTTGGAGCCGCCGGCCGTGGCGCGCGCTGCCTCGAGATGCCTGGCGATGCGCTCACTGAATTCCTCCGCCGGGTTGTTCTTCTCACTGCTCGTCGTGGCGATCCAGACGGCCAGGGCCTCGAGCTCCTGCGCTCTCGTGAGGGCCTCCTCCCGCCAGGCGGCGGAGGTGGGACCCTCGAGCGGGAGTGCCGGACCCACGGCGGATACCTCGCGAGCCGCCCTCCTCCGGCTGGGCATCCACATCCGGCGCACGGCAGTGGCAAGAACCACGAGCCAGCCGGCGGCGCGCAACTCACCTAGTCGATCGGGCCTCCGAGCCTTCGGCCGCTCCGACACAGAGCGACGCTACCTCCCGGCGCCAAGCCGCCGCAAGCCGTGCACGGTTTAGGCCAGATTCGCCCTCCGCGGATACACCACGTCCGGGTCCGTCAGCACGTTTACCAGCGCCGGCTGTCCGGAGGCGAAAGCACGCTCCAGCGCGGGCCGCAGCTCGTCCGGGGTCGTGACGAGCTCGCCGTAGCCGCCCAGCGCGCGGACCACCTCGTCGTATCGGCAGCCGGGCTGCAGCTCGGCTGCGACCGAGTACCCGTAGAGGAACTCCATCGGGTGCTTCTCGAGCGCCCAGATGCCGTTGTTCCCCATCACGCCCACGATCGGCAGGCCGTGGCGGACGAAGGTGTCGAACTCGAGGCCGGCGAAACCGAAGGCTCCGTCGCCCAGGAGGAGGCAGACCTGCCGGTCGGGATGGGCGAGCTTCGCGGCGAGCGCGTAGCCGGGTCCGGAGCCGAGGCAGCCGTAGGGCCCCGGGTCCATCCAGCATCCGGGCTCGTAGGTCTCGATCACGCGGCCGGCGAAGGAGACGAAGTCGCCGCCGTCACCGATCACGATGGCGTCGCGGTCGAGCACCTGGCCGAGCTCGTGATAGACCCGCATCGGGTGGAGCGGCGCACGCGCGTCGGTCATGTCGTCCTGCTCACCCGCGCGCTTCTCGTTCTCGACCTCGCGCAGCGACGCCGCCCACGCGCTCCGGTCCGGCCCGCCGCCGGCCCCTGCGCGCAGTGCGTCGAGGGTGGCCGCCACTCCGCCGTACAGCTCGGCCGTGACCTCGCGCGGGTGCGGGCGGTCGGGGCGGGACGAGCCGATCACGACCACGCCGGTGTCATCCCCGAACGACCCCCCGAAACCGAGCCGGAAGTCCATCGGGACGCCGATCACGAGCGCCACGTCGGCGCCCTTCAGCCCGGTGCTCCGCGCGCGGGAGAAGAACAGCGGGTGGTCGGCCGGCACGCAGCCGCGCGCCAGGCCGTTCAGGAAGACCGGCACCGACAGCTCGTCGCACAGGCGGACGAGCGCCTGCTCGCCGCGCGCCCAGTACAGGCCGGTGCCCGCCATCACGACGGGGCGCTCGGCTCCGCGAAGCAGCTCCACCGCGCGGTCGAGCGCCTCGCCGCCGGCAGCCGGCGCCGCCACCGGGTCAGGCAGCGACGTCTCGCCGTCCGCGTCGGCCTCCGCCTCCATGAAGACCTGGTCGAGTGGAAAGTCGACGAACGCCGGGCCGGTCGGCGCCTCGGCCGCGACACGAAGCGCCTCGTCCACGAGGCCGGGGATTTCGGCGGTGGTCGCCGCCGTCCGTGCCTGCTTCGTAACCGCCTCCACAAACGGGATGTGGTCGATTTCCTGGAGCGAACCCTGCCCCCACCGGAAGGCGGGGGCGCGGCCTCCCAGCACCAGCATCGGCGAGGCGTTCTGGAGCGCCGACGCCATCGCGCTCATCCCATTGGTCACTCCCGGTCCGGCGGTCAGCGCGCAGACCCCGGGTAAGCGGGTGGCCTTTGCCCAGCCCTCCGCGGCAAATGCGGCGGACTGCTCGTGGCGCACGTCCACGATTTCGACGCCCTCGTCGCGGCAGCCGTCGTAGATCGAGAACAGATGCCCGCCCGACAGCGTGAACAGCTTCGACACCCCGTGCGCCTTGAGGCGCTTCGCGACGAGCCGCCCGCCGTGGAGCCCGGTGCTCTGCTCGGTCGTCATGAGGGCCGCGACGTTACCCGATGAGATATACAGGGGGCGTCGATGACGGACCGGCTCGACGGCGACTTCGGGGGCACCTTTCCTTACGAGGCGCGCTACCTCCGGGCGGGGAAGACGAGCCTCCACTACCTGGACGAGGGGCCCCCCGACGCCCGCCCGCTGCTGTTCCTCCACGGCAACCCGACCTGGAGCTACCTCTGGCGGCGCCCTGTCGGCGAGCTGAGCGAGAGGGGCCACCGCTGCATCGCCTTCGACCACATGGGGTTCGGAAGGTCCGAGAAGCCCCCGCGCCTGTCCGCCTACACGCTCGAGCGGCACGTCGAGAACGCGCTCGCGGTGATCGACGAGCTGGACCTGCAGGACGTCACCCTCGTCGCCCACGACTGGGGCGGCCCGATCGGCCTGGGCGCGATGCTCGAACGCGCCGAGCAGTTGCGCGCCGTGGTCCTGATGAACACCTGGGCCTGGGAGTTGCCAAGCTGGCTGCCGCCGTTCATCCGCGAGTTCCGGACGGAGGGGCTCGGCGAGATCCTCGCGCTCGGCGGCAACCTGTTCGTGGAGTCGGCGATCCCGGGCGGGATGGCCCGCCGCGACCTGGACCCGATGATGATGGAGGCCTACCGGGCGCCGTTCCCGGACTACTGGTCACGTGCCGGCACCCTCGCCTTCCAGCGGGACATCCCGCTCACCGAGCGCGACGGCAGCGCGCCGCTGATCTCGTCGATCCACGAGCGGCTTCCGCAGCTCGATGTGCCCGTGCTGCTGGTGTGGGGCATGCGCGACCCCGTCTTTCAGCCCGTCTTCCTCGACCAGTGGCGCGAGCTGTTCCCGCGTGCCGAGAGCGCCGAGCTCGAGGACGCCTCGCACTACGTGGTTGAGGACCGCCCGGACGCCGTGATCGGCGCTATTGAGCGGTTCCTGCGCTGACCCGGCGCGACGCGGCCTCGATGCTCTCCACGTTGCGTGGGAGCACGTCGACGCTGAGCCGGTTCCCGTACACCACGTGGAGCACGACGCCACCGAACCGGCCGGCCAGCTCGCGGGCCTCGCGCTCGGCCTCGGCCACCTCGGCCTCCGGGAGTCCCGTGGCCTCGAGGAAGCGGCGGGCGATCGGGCCGTCCAGCTCAGACGCCGACAGTTCGAGCTGCTCGGTGCGGAACAGGCCTGCGGTCACTCCGGCGGTCGGCGTGACGACCACCGCGGCCATGTCGTCGGACAGCAACGTCGACTCGTTCGCGACTCGGTCGATGAGACGGTGGGCGCTCGGGTCGTCCTCTATCTCCGTGAGCAGCTCCTCGAGCCGCTCGCGGCCGAGGATGCCGTTCTCCGTGCGGGCCTCCAGGAGGCCGTCGGTGAAGAGCGCTGCGACCGAGCCGGACACCAGCGGCACCGTCGTTTGGCGCAGACCCGTGCGCACCCCGACGCCGATCGGGGGCGAGGAGCCGGCCGTCACCGGCACATGGGTTTCTGGTCCGACCACGATGGGCGACGGGTGCCCGGCGGTCGCGTACGTCAGCGAGCCCGTTTCCGGATCGTGTACGGCCAGAAGCACGGTTGCGAAGTCTCCGCCCAGGTTCTCGTCGATCACGCGACCGGCGACCTGGAGCGCCACGCGGGGCTCGAGTCCAGCCTCGAGGTATGCGCGCAGCGTGTAGCGCATGAAGGCAGTACGGGCAAGCGCGCCGCGGCCGTGGCCGGACACGTCGCCGAGGATGAAGCCGACGCTGCCGCCGGCCAGCGGGATCACGTCGTAGAAGTCGCCGCCCGCGCCGGGGCCGTCCGCGGGCCGGTAGGCGACCGAGGTGAGCAGCGCGCCGACCTTGTCGGGAACCGGGGGAAGCAGTGCGGTCTGGAGCAGGCCGACCTCCTGGAGGAGTTCGCGCCGCTGGCGCGCAAGCCGTCGCGCCCTCAGCGCGGACAGCAGGTAGCCGACCCCGAGGAGGACCGACAGCGCCGCGAGCGCGGCGAGAGCGGCCTTGAGCGACTCCGGGACATCGAGTTCAGTCACGAACTCTGTGACCGCCGGCGGCAGTGGGCCCAGCCCCTCGTCGGCGTTCTGATCGGAACCCTGGTCGCCGTCGCTCTCGCCGTCGCCACCACCACTACCGCCGGCGCCGTCAGCGCCGCCAGCATCATCGCCGCCGGCGCCTGAGCCGCCGGCGCTGCCGGAGGTGGCCGCACCGCCGGTGCCGCCAGGGGCCGAATCGGAACCGGTGTCCCCGGTGTCGCCCGCGGGCACGCCGCCAGTGCCGGTGATGTCCTGGCCCGCGGCGGTGCCGCCGCCTGTCGCCTGAATGTTTTGGTTGCTCGTCTCAGACGGTTGCTCGCCTCCCCGACCGCCGGTGTCGGCCAGTACGAACGTGCCGTCGCCGGGCTCGGGCGCGGTCGCGGGCGTCCCCGGCGAGCTCCCGCCTGAGCCGCCCGAGTCGCCGCCGGAGAGCTGGGCCGGGGTCGGGGGCGGGGTGACCTGCGGGCGACCGCTCGGAGCGGGCTCGTCATCGCCACCGTTATTGTCGTCCTCGCCCTTGCCGCCACCGCTCGGCGGGGAGTTGCCGCCGCCCGGCTTGCCGTCATCGTCGCCGCCGCCGCCGTGCCAGCCGTCGTCGTCATCGTCGTCGCGGCCACCGCCGCCGCCGTGCCAGCCGTCGTCGTCATCGTCGTCGCCGTGCCCGACGCCGCCACCGCCGCCGCCGCCGTGCCAGCCGTCATCGTCGCCGTCCTTGCCGCCGCCGTTTCCCCCGCCGCCACCGCCGCCGCCGTGCCAGCCGTCATCGTCGTCGTCGCCGCCGTCCTTGCCGCCGCCGCTCCCCCCGCCGTCGTCCTTATCGGGGATGCTGCGCTTGCTGTCGGCGTCGCCGCCGCCCAGGGCGCGAGATTCGGCGGGCGGCTGCCCGCCGGCGGCCGAGTTCGAGACTGCGGGAGGCTTCGCCGCAGGCGGGGCCTCGGCAGGCGGCGCCTCGAGGGGCGCTGCCTCGGCAGGCTGCGCCTCGGCGGGTTGGGCCTGGGCAGGCGGCACCTCGGCAGGAGCTGCCTGGACCGGCGGCGCCTCCGGGGGCGCCTCGCCCAGAACCGGCTCGGTGGCCGGTACGTCAGCCGGAGCGCTGGTCGTCTGGCCCACTACAGCCGCATCGCCCGCGCCGGTGTCCCCCTTGTTGGCCTCGGCAGTGGCTAGCGGCTGATCCCCTCCGCCCGCCAGGAGCACGACAGCAATCGTGACGAAGACGGCGAGTGCCGCCCCGGCGCGGGCCGTAAACGCCCGCGCATCCTCGCGCAGGGGGTGGAAGGGGGCCACGTTAATAATCTCGGCAGATCACGCGTACGTGATTAGCAATTTGCTCCGAAGGGTCGAACGTTCGTCTAGGGCGCTGTCCATGCTGTACAGGTGCACGGACTCGGTGATTCCCCTCAACTCTGCCTTACAACGCGCGTATACGCCACTATCTCTCATTTTTCATTGCGCTAAGCGTGGCCTCGGTCAGCGCAAGACATCGCCCAATTCGCGCGAGGGCCTGAACCCGGGCCGCCACGTTCACCGCGTTCGCCGATCACGCGAACTCCCAGGAACGGCATGGCCTGATCCTGCCCGTCAGTCCACTGGATCAATCACCGCGCCAAGCGCGGCGAAGCGTCCAATCCTGCTGAACGATGGCATTCCCCGCCTTGCTCCTCCTGCCGGCCGCGCCTCCCGCCTCCCGTGGCGGGCTCCCTAGGCTAGGTGACCTGCCTCATGACCTGGCGAACGCCTGAGAAGACGTCCGGGCCCGTCCTAGACTCAAGTCCTTACTCGGGCTCCGGTTTCTCCTCACCAGGCCAGGTGCCGGTTGTCTTGTAGAACGCACGCCGGCTGTAGTGGTCCGCGGCCTCCTTCATCACTCTGAAGATGGCGCCCTGAAGCGCCGCGGCGATCAGCAGCTTGCCCCAGTCGATGTCGCGGTGCTTGGAGTCCGGCGGCTCCTCCTCGTCGAACAGCCCCCAGATCTCGTCCAGGATCTTCCTCGAGATCGCGCCGGCGATCAGGCCGCCGATGATGCTGACGGGGATGAAGAGCAGCTTGGCCATGCCGGGTGTATACCCGCCCGGGGTGCCCGCATGCTTTCAGGCTCGGGAAGTGCCCGGGGTGGGATTCGAACCCACACGCCCTTGCGGGCAGTCGGGTTTAAGCCGACTGCGTCTCACCGTGTTCCGCCACCCGGGCCCGTATCAGTTTATGGCCCGCTGGCGCGCAACTTATGCGCTGCTACGGTGTCCATCGGGCGGGTACCTCGTTGGAAGCTTCCGCACTTCAACATTCCGCACGTCTTCCCGCGCTCGCAGGGCGATCGCCCCTGCTCCGGCTTCAGACGGACGAGCGACTGGTCGCGCTCATCCGGCGCGGTCATCACGGGGCGTTCGAGGCACTCGTGCAGCGCTACCAGCCGAGGCTGCTTGCCTTCTGCCGCCACATGCTCGGCTCGCAGGAGGACGCCGAGGACGTGCTCCAGGAAGTCTTCGCCGCGTCCTTTAACGCGATCTGCGCCGACGACCGGCCGATCAACGCCCGGCCCTGGCTCTACCGGATTGCCCGCAACCGCTGCCTGAACCACCTCCGCCGGCCCCAGCCGGCCGGCCAGGATTCGATGGACGTGTTCGAGCGTGACGGCGGCACTACGACCGCCGACACCGTCCACAAGCGCGAGGAGTTCCGCCACATCGTGGCCGACGTCCAGGAGCTTCCCGAGACGCAGCGCACCGCGCTGCTCCTGCGCGAGATCGACGCCCTCTCCTACGAGCAGATCGCCGAGGCGATGGACACGACAGTGCCCAGCGTCAAGTCGCTCCTCGTGCGCGCGCGCGTGGCGCTGGCCGAGGCGGCCGAGGCGCGGCTTCTCACCTGCTCGGAGGTCCGGCTCGAGCTGGGCCAGGTGGCGGAGGGCATCGCGCGCAGCTCGGCGCCGGTCCGCCGCCACCTGAAGCGATGTGAGCGCTGCCGCACCTTCAAGGGCGAGCTCCGAAAGACCTCCAAGGCACTCGCCGCGCTCTACCCGATCGGGCCGCTGCTGTTCATGAAGAAGCTGTGGGTGGCCAAGCTCGGCGCGGGCGCCGGCGCGAGTGCGGCCGCCGGCTCGGGCGGCGGCGCAGCCGCCGGAGCCGGGATGGCCGGAGCCACCGCGGCGGCCGCGGGCGGGATCACCGCCGGCGGCGCCGTCTCCGCGGGCATCTCGACCGTGGCGTCGAAGGCCGCCGCCGGGATGGCCGCCGCCGCTCTCGTCACCGCCGGCGCTGTGGAGATGAAGCACGCCACCGAGCCCACCACTGCGCCCGAGCCGGCCCCGGCCCAGATCGCGGTCACGCAGCCGGTGGCGCCCGTCGTGGCCGCCCCGCCCGTCCCGGTGAGACCGGCCCCGCCGGTGGCGAAGCCGGCCAAGGTGGAGAAGGTCGTGGCCGAGCCCAAGCCCAAGCCGGAGCCCCCGGCAGTCGTGGCGCCCCCGGCCCCGCCGGTCGAGCCCGTGCCGGCTGAGGAGCCGGTCCCGGTCGAGCCGGCGCCGGTGCAGGAGGAGGGATCGACCGTGATCCTGCCGCCGCGCGAGCAGGAGGAGCCGACCACGGGCCCGCCCGCAGGCGAGCCCACCGAGGCTACGACCCCGCCCCGCGGGGTCACCACGACGCCGGATCAGCCGCCGCCCGCGCCGCCCGCGGGCGAGCCCGGAGCCGGCACCGGCAGCGGTACCCCGCCGCCTCCGCCGCCGCCTCCGCCTCCCGGCGGCTAGACGCCTTCCGCGCCCGGCGCTGGACGAGTCGAGTGTCGTGGATTGTGGCCCCATACGGGCCCCTAAGCCGACACTTGCCCGCTCCGGAGAGGCACCATGAGGCTCCGGCTTCGGTCCCGCGCGGCCCGGGTAGGCTCCCGCCGTCCGTGATCGACTTCGACGACTTCCTCAAGGTCGATATCCGCGTGGGACGCATCACGCAGGTCGAGGAGTTCCCCGAGGCCCGCAAGCCGGCCTGGAAGCTCCGTATCGACTTCGGGCCGGAGATCGGCGAGAAGCGGTCCTCCGCGCGGATCACCAACTACGCGCGCGAGGAGCTCGAGGGCAGCCTGGTGGTCGCCGTCGTGAACTTCCCGGCGCGCCAGATCGGGCCGGTCAGGTCCGAGGTGCTCGTGCTCGGCGTGCCGGACGAGGACGGCCGGGTGATCCTGCTGCGGCCGACCTCCGACGTGCCCCTCGGCGGGCGGATGTTCTGAGCGCCGAGGCGCGCCGGACGCTGGCCGGCCGGCTCCGCTTCCAGGCAGGGGCCTGCCGATACCTCGGCTCCCCCCTCTACGGCGACTTCGTCGAGTGGCTGGCCTGAACTATGCGACTGGCGCGAGCCCGATCACCTTCAGCCGGCGCTCCAGGCACTTCATCGCGAATGCCCGCGTCTCCTCCATCGTCGCGCCGAGCACCTCGGTCTCGCCCTCGACGTACCACTTGGGCTGGAGCACGGCATCGGCGATCGGGGCGACCTCGGTCATGGTGCGCGTGATCGCGTCGCCGTACCTCGAGTCCGCCTGGGCCATCTCCCGCAGGAAGCGCGCCCCGAAGGCCACGTGCCGGTGCTCGTCGCGAGCGATCTTGTTGAAGCCCTGGCAGAAGGCCGGCAGGGTGCCGACCTCCTCGTTGTACTGGAGGATGAAGTGCTGACCGGTGAGCGCGAGCATCCCCTCGATCACCATGTGGTAGAGCGTGATCGCCTCCACCAGCAGCTCGAGGTCCTCGGGGCGGCGTGCCAGGCCGTCCACCCGGCTCTTCAGCATCACGTCGAAGAGCTCGTTGAACTCGGGGTTCACGTGCTCGCTCGTTTCGACGAGCCGGCCCTGGAGCGTGTCCGCCTCGAGGATCCCCACCTCGTCATAGAAGCGGTTGAAGAAGCGCACGTGGCGCGCCTCGTCGGCGATCTGCGTGCAGAGGAACACACGCATCTCCTCGGTGGGCGCCGCCCGCATCATCGGCCCCAGCTCCTCGGCCACCTTCTGCTCGCCGATGAAGAAGGAGGAGAGGCCGTACATGCGCTGGAAGCGCTCGTCCTCGGGGATCCGCTCGTGCCAGTCGATGCGGTCCTGCGTGAAGTCGAGGTCCTGGGTGGCCCACTGCTGGCGCTCCCAGAGGTTGTAGAGCTGTTCGTAGCTGAGCAGGTTCACCTCGCCGCGATCGGCAGACTCCAAGACCGCCGGGTCGCTGGTGGCCTGGAAGTCCTCGCGCTCGGTCCGCTGGCTGACGGTCTCGCTCACGGCAGTTCTCTCTCCTCTGGGTTACGTACCTCGGAGAGGCACCCTAGCGGACGCCTGGCTGGCCAGCCAGTCAGGGGCCGGGCTCGGCCGTGGCCTCGATCCGGACCGGGTTTCCGGGTCCCGTGGGCGTGCCCGCGATCGCCTCGGTGGGACGCAGCCCGGCGATCGTCGAGGACGCCGAGCTGAGACCGCCGCTCACCATGATCGTGTCGCCGCCGAAACGCAGCCCGTACTCCCGCCCGTCCTCGGAGCGCAGCTCGACGCGGATCGAGATGAACGCCGGCACGCGGATCGTCCGCGGCGTGATCCGCCCGCCCTCGCCGGTGAAGAGCGCGAGCGAGCGGGCCGGCTCCTCGTCGCCCGCGCCCCCGGGCTGGTCCTCGGGGGAGACGGGAGGCTCGGTCTCAGGAGATTCGGGCTCGGCCGGCTCGGGCTGCTGCTCCGGCTCCTCCGCCTGGGTCTCCGCGGTCGCGGCCTCCGTCTCCTCGGTGGGGGTGGGTGCGGGCTCCGCGGCCGGCGGGGGCTGCGCGTCGGTCGTCGCGGCGGACTCCTCGTCGTCCCCGCCGCAGCCGACCGCCGCGAACAGCAGCGCCAGGGCGAGCGCAGCGAACGCCTTTCGCGGCCCCGCCGGCCTCACGCGCTGAAGGTCTCGCCCGGCTCCAGCACCTCCACCTTCGACGACGTCCGCGACTCGACTTCGGACTTGAACGTCTGAACGTCGGTTTCGACCGGCGGGAAGGTGTCGTAGTGGCAGGGGATCACCGTGCCCGCGCCGACGAACTCGGCAGCGGTGACAGCGTCGATGCGGTCCATCGTGTAGTGGCCGCCGATGCACATGAGCGCCACGTCGATCGGGTCGCCGCCGCCCGCAATCAGCTTGAGATCCGAGAAGAGCGCCGTGTCGCCGAGGTGGTAGACGGTCTTGCCTCCGATGCCGATCAGGAGGCCGGCGGGCGTGTTGACCGCACCCTTCGGGGTCGTGGACGTGTGCCAGGCCGGCACCAGCTTCACCCAGCCCCAGTCGAACTTGACGGTGCCGCCGAGGTTCGGATCCGAGACGTTCTCGATGCCCGCCTCAGTCAGCTCGTTCGCGATCTCGGTGATGGCGACGACCGGGGCGCCCGTGCGCTTGGCGATGTCCTCGATGTCGCCGTAATGGTCCGCGTGGCCGTGGGTCAGGAGGATGTGCGTGGGCTCCACCTCGTGCGCGCTCACCGCGGCTTTGGGGTTGCCGGTCAGGAAGGGGTCGATGATCACTCGGGTGTCGCCCTCGACGAGCTCGAAGCAGGCGTGGCCTAGGAAGCGGATCTCCACGTTTCAGTCTCCTTGGGGGTCGTTCTTGTTCACGTCGAGCTCACGGGCGAGCTCCCATCCCACGGCAACGCCGACGAGCATGCCCATCCGCGTCTCCTCCGCAAGCAGGGTCTCGATGCGCTGCGTCCGGACGGCGTCGTCCGGCTCGGCGACGGCGGAGCGTACCTGGGAGCGGTGGGCGTCGCCGAACCAACCCCCCTCCTCGAGCGCGTGAGCAAGCACCCGCTGGAGCTGAGGGGCAAGCTCCGCCAGCCTGCGCTCGGCCCCCGCGAAGCGCTCGGGATCGGAGAGCGCGCGCACGGCCGACTCCACCTGCTCGTCGCTGAACATCAGTAGGTGGACTTGCGCGTGAAGACCGGCAGGACCAGCCCGAGCAGGGCCCCGGCCAGGCCGCCGCCCACCGCGGCGCCGATGTTTGCGGCCGGCTCGGCGAGCGAGAGCATCACCAGCACGATCGCCACCACGTAGACGCCGAGCAGGTCGTTCTCCCTGTCCTCCCCGCGCCGCGCCGCCATGCGGTCGTCAACGAGCCAGGCGCACAGCAGCCCGAGCGCCGCGCCGTTGGCGCCGAACACGAGGAAGACATCGGCGTCGGTGAACAGGGGCGGCGTCTCCGCGTACGTCACCAGCGCCATCCCGGCCGCCCCTGAGAGGACGAACGCAACGAGTACGGGCAGCGCTCCGAAGCGCCGCTCGAGCAAGGTGCCGAAGATCCCGACGGCGACCAGCGTCACGAACGCGTAGCCGATCTGGTCCTGGAACAGGAACGGTGCGGCGAAGAAGCGCCACACGTCCTCCACCACGGGGACGACGATGTAGCCGAGGTCGAGACCCGGGTCGGCCTGCCAAACCAGGGCCGAGGCCACGCAGGCGAGCATCAGCGCGAGGGTCGCGTAGGGCCGCGTGTCGGGCGCCACGCCCGCGATCTCGTCGGCGCGCAGCCGAGGGAGCGTCGGGCGCCGGCGGACCTTCCGCTTGGGCTGGGGCTCGCCGCCGGAGCGGTCCAGCTTCGGGGCGCGCTTGCGGACCCGCTGGCCGCAATACGGGCACTCGGTGACGTACGGACTCACCTCCGAGCCGCAGTTACGGCAAACCACGAACAGGTCCGGCTGGGACACGCCCCCTCAGGGTACCCGTCGGCCGAGGTCGGTCGGAGCAGTCCGGCCGCCGGCTACTCGCCGGCGGCCTCCGCGGCCTCGGGCACGCTGGCCTCGACGACCTCGCGAACGACCTCCTGGAGGTCGTGGTTGGCGTCGAAGACGACGATCTGGCGCGCCGAGCCGGTGCCGTTCTCGAGGATGTCCTCCAGCCCGTCGAACTCATCGGCGGAGCCGAGCTCCTCGGCGTGCGGGCGCAGCCGCGTCATCAGCCGGCGGACCAGCTCGGCGGCGCCCACCCGGTCGGTCTTCGGCAGGTCCACCAGCTCCCCCTCGAGCCCGTGGCGGGCGGCAAGCCACTTGTTCTCGTCAAGCATCTCGTACGGATAGCGCGACAACGACTTGCCCTCGTCGTAGTGCTCGGCGAGCTCCTTGACCATCGCCTGGATCAGCGCCGCGATCGCAAGCGTGTGCTCCACCCGGGTTTGGGAGTCCATCGCCCTGATCTCGACGGTGCCGAAGTTCGGGTGCGGGCGGACGTCGTACCAGAGGTAGGTGTAGTCGCGGATCACCTTCGCCGTGGTCATGAACTCGATGCGCCGAGACCAGTCCTCGTAGTCTTCGTAGCGGGGCGGGATCCCGACCCTCGGGAAGGCGCGGAAGATCGGGGTGCGGGTGGAGTGGAGCCCGGTGTGCTGGCCGCGCCAGAAGGGCGAGTTGGAGGACAGCGCGAGCAGGATCGGCACGTGCACGCGCATCCCATTGGCCACGTGCACCGCCTTATCGGGGTCGTCGAGCCCGATGTGGACGTGAATGCCGAAGATGATCTCCTGGCGCGCCACGAACTGCAGGCCGGCGATCAGGTCGCGGTAGCGCGAGCGCGACACGATCCGTTGGTCCTCCCACAGCGCAAACGGGTGCGTTCCCGCCGAGCCGATCGCGGCGCCCCGCTCGCTCGCGACCTGCTGCACGAGCCGCCGCAGGGCGCGCAGCTGGTACCCCGCCTCCCGCGCGTTCTGGCACGGCTCGGTCGCGATCTCGCACACGGACTCCATCAGCTCGGGCTTGACCTCGCCGTCCTTCTCGATGTCGCCGAGCGCCTCGAGCAGGCCCTCGATCGAGCTTGTGAGATCGAGGGTCTCCTGATCGACGATCATGAGCTCCTCCTCGATCCCAAGGGTGTACGAGGGCCCCGTGAAACGGTGCTCCACGCGGGCATCGTATCCAGGCGAGTGGAGGGCAAACGCGGGCCCGTAAGGGGTATAACCCTTGTCGACTCGACCAGGAGACCCCATGACACTCGGCTACGACGGCAAGCTCTACATCCTCGCGTTCGACCACCGCGGCTCGTTCCAGAAGAAGATGTTCGGGATCGAGGGCGATCCGTCCGATGAGGAGACCGCCACGATCTCGGACGCCAAGCACCTGATCTTCGAGGGGATGCTGAAGGCCGTCGACCAGGGCGCCGAGCCCGGCGTGACGGGCGTGCTCGTGGACGAGCAGTTCGGCGCCCCCAAGGACATCCCGGGCGGCGCGAAGGAGCGCGGCCTCCTGCTGGCGATGCCGGTGGAGAAGTCCGGCCAGAACGAGTTCGACTTCGACTACGGCGACGACTTCGGCGCCCACATCGAGCGGTTCGACCCCGACTTCTCAAAGGTGCTCGTGCGCTACAACCCGGAGGGCGACGCCGAGATGAACGCGCGCCAGACGCAGCGCCTCAAGCGACTCGGCGACTGGCTCCATGAGAACGACCGCAAGTTCCTCTTCGAGCTGCTGGTGCCGGCCGAGGACCACCAGCTCGAGAAGGTGGGAGGGGACAGCGACCGCTACGACGCCGAGCTGCGCCCCGACCTGATGCGCAGAACGATCGTGGATTTCCAGGACGCCGGGGTCGAGGCGGACATCTGGAAGATCGAGGGGATCGACACGCAGGAGGACTGCCGGCGGATCGCCGACACTGCCCGCCGCGACGGCCGCGACGGCGTGATCTGCGTGGTTCTCGGCCGCGGGGCGGACGACGAGAAGGTGGAGCACTGGCTGCGACAGGGCGCCCCCGTGGACGGCTACGCCGGCTTCGCGATCGGCCGCACGATCTGGTGGGACGCCCTCAAGGGGTTCATCGACGGGGACCTCGAGCGCGACGCCGCTTCGGAGCAGATCGCAAACAACTACATGCGCTTCGTGCGCGTGTACGACGAGGCTGCACGGGAGACCGCAGCCGCGTGAGCGTTCCCACTCCCGGGACGACTTTTCGCCGCCCGCCGCGGCCAAATAACGCTGGTAGCCTTCCCGATTCCATGCGGATGCGTCAGTCCCTGGCCCAGTTCGAGGAAGCCTTCCGCGAGGAGGCCGCGGAGTCGATCGAACGCCGGGAGAGCCTGCGCAAGCAGGCCGTGCACCGTGCGCGCAGCCGCAGAGTCGAGCGGCGTCGAAAGCAGGGCAAGCTCCGCTTCACCATGCTGGCGCTCTCGATCGTCGTCACCGCGGTGATCGTGACGATCGTCATGTTCGAGACGCTCGCGATGATCGCCGGATGACTATCCGGGCGCAGTGGGTTGAGCTGGCGCTTTAGGAGACGCAGCGCTGCGCCGCGGCGCCCTCCTGATCCTGCTGGATCTCGACGTACACCTCTTCGCGGAAAACGGGCACCTCGCGGGGCGCCTCGATCCCGATTCTCACCTTTTCACCCATGATGGCGAGGACCGAGACCACGATCTCGTTCCCGATCATGATGCTCTGACTAGCCTTGCGCGTAAGGACCAGCAATGGCCTGCGCCTCCCCTGCCTGGACAGCGATGCCACCCCCCACTAAAGCAAGCCCGACGGGCTGGCGCAACTGGGATCCTTAGCCCTTGCGCAACGCGCGTTCCCTCGTTGGTAGTGTCCGCCGCCGCTTGGCACGCAGATCGCTCAAACCACAGCTGAATCAGATCCGGACCTGGGTCCGCCAGGGTCGCACCGACGCCTGGATCGCCCACCAGCTTGAGGTCTCCGTCAGCGACATCCGCGCCTTCAAGCGCGAGCACGAGCTCGTGCCCGACGATTCAGGCGGAGACGGCGACGAGGCGGTCGCCCCCGGTTCGGGCAGCGAGGAGCTCGACCTGCGCGCGGAGGACGACGCGCTGGTCGCCGCGGCGCTCGAGGCCGAGCAGGAGGAGGACGAGGACGAGGACGCCGACGAGGACGAGGATGAGGACGAGGACAAGCCGAAGCGCCGCCGCCGCGGACGGCGCGGCGGGCGTGGCCGTCGCCGAAGGCCGAGCGAGCTCGAGGGCACCTTCGACCACGGCGACGAGGGCTACGGCCTCTGGCTCGACCCGGCCATCCAGGACGACCCGGTCTACGCCGAGCACTGGGCGGGGCACAGGCCCGTGACCGTGACGGTCGAGGCCGAGCAGATCGTGATCAGGCGTGCCGGCGAAGAGCCGGACGAGGACGACGACACGAACGATTAGGGGCCGTCACGGGCGCGCGTGGCGCTCTCGCGCCCTCCCCCCGCGAAGTTGGACGCCTCGCGCGCGTAGCGGGCGAACGCGGCGTCCGCCACGATCGCGGCGTCCGTGCTCGCGCCGCGGCGGTCGGCCAGCTCGGTCGCCCAGTCGGTGCCCTCGCCGTAGAGGTCTGCGAGCTCGTCGAGCACGAAGCTGGAGCCGAGCCGCCTGCGGAGCTCGTCGACCACGGCGGCCACGGCCCGCTCCAGGTCGGCGCGAGCGGGCTCGGGCGACTCCGCCACGCGGCGCTCTCCCTCCCACCACTGGTACAGCGCGTTGTCGAGCGAGTACGCCATCCCGGGCCCGAATGTAGAGGAGACCCGCGGAACATGGCGAAGGAGGCCCGGATGCAGGACACCGCACCCGGCGCAGCCGGCCGAGCCGGCCGCTTCGGGCCTCGCCGCCGCACGAGCATCCGCTGGGACCGGCTGGGCCGCCTCGCCCTGCTCGGCACCCTGATCGTGATCCTGCTGCTGTACCTCTCCCCGGCCAAGCACTGGTGGGAGCAGTCGCGCACGGCCGCCGCGCAGCGCGAGGAGCTCGAGCAGCTCGACAGGGAGAACCGCAACCTGAAGCATCGCGTTAGGGCGCTGCGCGACCCGGGCGCGCTGGAGCGCGAGGCGCGGCGGCTGGGCATGGTGCGCCAGGGCGAGCGCGCCTACGTGATCAAGGGACTGCCAAGGTAGGCGATCCAGGGGGTCACGCCCCGGGGCCCCCCTGATGCCTAGCGGTAGGCGGCGCGGCCGGGGTACTCGGCGTCGCTTCCGAGCGCCTCCTCGATCCGCAGCAGCTGGTTGTACTTCGCGACGCGATCGGAGCGCGACGGCGCTCCCGTCTTGATCTGGCCGCAGCCGGTGGCGACGGCGAGGTCGGCGATGGTGGTGTCCTCGGTCTCGCCGGAGCGGTGCGACATCACCGCGGTATAGCCGGCCTCCTGCGCCGCGCTCACCGCCTCGAGCGTCTCGGTCAAAGTCCCGATCTGGTTCACCTTGACCAGGATGGAGTTGCCCACGCCGAGCGCGATACCGCGCTTCAGCCGCTCGGTGTTCGTCACGAAGAGGTCGTCGCCGACAAGTTGCACGCGGTCGCCGATGCGCTCCGTCAGCAGCTTCCAACCGTCCCAATCCTCCTCGTCGAGGCCGTCCTCGATCGAGAGAATCGGATAGCGGGAGGCGAGGTCCGCCCAATAGGAGACGAGCTCCGCGGAGCTCAGCGTACGGCCCTCGTGCTCGAGGACGTAGGCCCCGTCCTCGTGGATCTCGCTCGTGGCCGGGTCGAGGGCGATGGCAACGTCCTCGCCGAGCCGGTAGCCGGCGGCCTCGATGCCGGCGACCACCGCCTGGAGGGCGGCCTCGTTCGACTCGAGGTCCGGCGCGAAGCCGCCCTCGTCGCCCACCGCCGTGGACAGCCCGCGCTCGTGGAGCGTCCGCTTCAGCGCGTGGAACACCTCGGCACCGGTACGGAGCGCCTCGGCGTAGCTCGGCGCGCCCACCGGCACCACCATGAACTCCTGGAAATCGACCTTGTTGTCGGCGTGGGCGCCGCCGTTCAGCACGTTCATCATCGGCACCGGCAGCACGTGCGCCGCCTCGCCCCCGAGATAGCGCCACAGCGGCAGCCCGGCCTCGGCGGCGGCGGCCTTGGCCGCGCCCAGCGACACACCGAGGATCGCGTTGGCGCCGAGGCGCCCCTTGTTCGGCGTCCCGTCGAGGTCCAACATCGCCCGGTCGAGCCCCTCCTGGTCGGCCGGGTCGAGCCCGCGCACGGCGTCGGCGAGCTCGCCGTTCACGTTGGCGACCGCCTTCGAGACGCCCTTTCCGGCCCATGCCTCGCCGCCGTCGCGCAGCTCGACCGCCTCGAACTCACCGGTCGAGGCGCCGGAGGGCACGGCGGCGCGTCCCGCCGCGGCGGACTTCAGCACCACGTCGACCTCGACCGTGGGGTTTCCGCGGCTGTCGACGATCTGCCGTGCATGCACCTTCTCGATCTGGCTCACGCCTCGTCCACCTCGTCCCTGAATCGATCCGCCGCCCGGCGCAGGGCGAGCTCCGGGTCGGCACCCGCATCCACCGCGGCCTGGACCGCCGCCAGCAGGCGCTCCCCCGGGTCGTCCCCGGGGCCGTGCCATTCATGCCCGGCGCCCTTGGCGCGCCGCAGGACCTTCTTCGCGTACAGGGTCGAGGGGAGCGTCTCGGGGATCGATCCGAAGACCTCGCCGCCGCCCTCCTGGTCACGCTTGATCTCGTCCCAGTTCCGCACCACGTCGCCGGCCGTCTCGGCCGCGCGGTCGCCAAAGACGTGCGGGTGGCGCCGGATCAGCTTCGCGCGGCAGTGCTCGGCCACCTCGGCCAGGCTCCCCCGGCCCCTCTCCTCCAGCAGAAGGGACAGGAAGTAGACCTGGAACAGGACGTCGCCGAGCTCGTCCAGCAGCTTCGCATCGTCACCCAAGTGCGCGGCGTCCGCCAGCTCATACGCCTCCTCGACCGTGTGGGGGACGATCGAGCGCTCGTCCTGCTCGCGGTCCCACGGGCATTCGCGCCTGAGCAGGCGGGTGATCTCGTCCAGCCGCAGGAGCGCGGCCGAGAGATCGCCGGCCACTACTGCTCGGGAGCGGGCTGCGGCGCGGGCTGGGGCTGGGGCTGGGGCTGGCCGCCCGGGCTGCCGCCCGACGCCGGCCCGGTGTCGCTCTTCTTCGGAGCGTTCGAGCATTCCTCGATGCGGAAATCGTCGGCGCACTCGGTCTTCTCGCGGTAGTTCTCGCGGAAGTCCTTGATCCACTCGTCGAGCGTCTTCTGCTGGCGCTCGGACCGAAGCAGGTTCCTGATCGTGTCCTTCGACTGCTCGAGCGACTGCTGCGACGCCGGCGCCACCTTGTCGACCTCGAAAACATACCAGCCGAACTGGGTCTTCACGGGGCCCTCGAGCTCACCCTTCTTGGCGTCGAACACCGCGTCGTCGAGCGCCTTGTCCTGCTGGCCCTTGGCCACGGCGGGGAGCAGTCCGCCCTGCGCCTTGGACGCTTCGTCGATCGAGTACTCCTTGACGACCTGCTTCCAGGGCTGCCCGTCGTTGAGCGCGTTCCGCGCCTGCTCGGCCTTCGCCTCGGTCTTGGTGAGCACGACGCGCAGGTCGCGGCGCTCCGGCTGCGCGAAACGGCTCTTGTTCTTCTCGTAGTACTCCTGGAGGTCCTTGTCGGTGACCTTGGAGGCTTCCTCGGTGATCTTCTGCGTGAGCTTCTGCTGCAGCTCGTTGAGCTTGACGCGGAAGAGGATGTCCGCCTCGCTCATGCCCGAGGTCTTGATGAACTCCTGGTAGGCCTTGTCGGTCGGAAAGGCCTGCTTCTTCTGATCCTCGAAGGACTTCTTGACGGAAGCGTCGGTGACCTCGACGCCCTGCTCCTCGGCCTCCTGCTCGACCCACGCGGCCTGGATCAGGAACAACATGGTCTCGCGCTTGAGCGTGTCGTACTCCTGCTCGCACTGCTTCTTGAGCGCGGCGTCCGACTGCTGCTTCTGGCCTTGCGGGAGGGGCACCTTCTTCTTGGCCGCGACGCACTTCGTGAACTCGGGCGGATCCGGCATCACCACGGCGGCGCCTTGCGCCTGGCCGCTGAGGCCGACCTTGAGCCACTTGTCGAACTCCTCCTGAGTGATCTCCTCGTCGCCGACCTTGGCGACCGAGTCCGATGGAACCCCCTCCGAGCCACACGCAACGACGGCGGCGGCACCGAGGGTGAGAAGCGCGGCAGAGAGCAGTGACTTGAGCGAGGCGTGGTTCATCATGCCCATCTGTAGTAGTGGAACGTAAAGGCCGCTTAAGGATGTCCCGCGGCCGAAGGGCGGCGAAGGGTAGCGGACGGTTACTCGGGCTCTGTGGCGACCTCGAGTATCGCCTCCGCGGCCGCGACGACCGCCCTGAAGCGCTCCGACGCCTCGTCGGGCAGCCGCACCCGCACGGTCGAGCGCCCCGACTCGTAGACCGCCTCGGGCACCCGCTCGCGCAGCGTCCGCGAGCCGCTCGAGTCGAGCTCGATCGGGGTGACGGACATCCTGCCCTGCCGGAAGTCGACCGAGCGGGCCCCGGCCCGGCCGAGCTTGATCCGTGCGTCCTGGAGCCGGATGAGGTTGTCGAGCGGCTCGGGCACCGGGCCGAAGCGGTCCTCGAGCTCCTCCCGGAGCACGATCAGCTGGGCAACTTCCCGCGCTCCCGCCACGCGCCGGTGCACCTCGATCTTGGCCGCCTCGTAGGGGACGTAGTCGCCCGGCACGTAGGCGTCCACGGGCAGGTCGAGCCGCACCGGCTCGATCGCCTCCTCGGCGGAGTCCCCCGCCAGGAGCCGCACGGCCTCGTCCAGCATCCCCACGTACAGCTCGAAGCCGACCGCCGCGACGTGACCGGACTGCTCCTGGCCGAGCAGGTTGCCGGCGCCGCGGATCTCGAGGTCGCGCATCGCGATCTTGAAGCCGGAGCCGAGCTCGGTGTAGTCGGACAGCGTGGCCAGGCGCCGGCTCGCGTCCTCGGACAGCGCGGCCGCGCTCGGGTACAGGAGGTAGGCGTAGGCGCGCTCGCTCGAGCGGCCCACCCGGCCACGGATCTGGTAGAGCTGGGCGAGCCCGAACGTGTCGGCGCGCTCGACGATCAGCGTGTTGGCGGTGGGGATGTCGAGGCCCGACTCCACGATGCTCGTGCAGACGAGCACGTCGCCATCGCCGCGCAGGAACTCGAGCATCGTCCGCTCGAGCACACCCTCGGCCATCTGCCCGTGCGCCACGAGCACGCGTGCCTCCGGGATGAGGGCGCGGATCCGCTCGGCCGTCTCGTCGATCGTCTCGACGCGGTTGTGCAGGAAGAAGGTTTGGCCCTCGCGCGCCAACTCGCGCTTGATCGCTGAAGCCACCAGCTCCTCGTCGTACTCGCCGACGTAGGTGCGGACCGGGCGGCGGCCCTCCGGCGGCGTCTCGATCACCGTTATGTCGCGCAGCCCCGCCAGGGACATCTGGAGCGTGCGCGGGATCGGCGTGGCCGACAGGCTCAGCACGTCCACGCGCAGCTTGAGCTGGCGCAGCAGCTCCTTCTGCTTCACCCCGAAGCGCTGTTCCTCGTCCACGATCAAGAGGCCGAGGTCCTTCGGGCGCACGTCGCGCGAGAGCAGGCGGTGGGTGCCGATGAGAATGTCGACCTCCCCCCGTCCGAATGCCGCGACCGCCTCGCGCGCGTCCTTCGGCGAGCGGAAGCGAGAGACCATCTCGATCGTGAAGGGGTAGTCCCGAAGCCGCTCGGTGAAGGTGCCGAGGTGCTGCTGGGCGAGCACCGTCGTCGGCACCAGGAACATCACTTGCTTGCCGTCCTCGGCCGCCTTGAATGCCGCCCGCAGGGCGACCTCGGTCTTGCCGTAGCCCACGTCGCCGCAGATGAGACGGTCCATCGGGCGCGCCTCCTCCATGTCGGCGCGCACCGCCTCGATCGCTTCCATCTGGTCGGGCGTCTCGCGGTAGGGAAAGCGCTGCTCGAACTCCATGAGCCACTCGCCGTCGTGCGGGAAGCCGTAGCCGGCGCGGCGCTTGCGCTCCGCGTAGAGCGTGATCAGCTCGCCGGCGAGCGCCTCGGCGGCGCGGCGGGCGCGCAGCTTCTGCTGGTCCCACTGCTTGCCGCCGAGCTTCGAGAGCGGCGGGTCTCCGGCGTCGGCGCCCACGTAGCGGCTGATCTTGTGAAGCTGGTCGCTCGGCACGAAGACGCGGTCGCCGTCCCTGAACTCGAGCTCCAGGTAGTCACGGGTGACGCCCCCGACCGTCTTCGTCTCGAAGCCCGCGAAGCGGGCGATGCCGTGATCCTCGTGCACAACGGGAGACCCGGCGCGGAGGTCGGTGAACGAGGCCAGCGCGCCCTGTCGCGGCCCCTCCGGGCGGGTCGCGCGGCGGCGCCGCAACAGGCGGTGCTCGGGCACAACCGCCAGCTTCAGCTGCGGGGCGAGGAAGCCCTCCCTGAGACCGGCGTGGGCGAACAGGACGCCCGGTTCGGCGGGCGCCGGCTGGCCGTCGAGGAATCCCGCCTGCACGCGCGCCAGGTTGATCCGGGCACGCTCCGCCTCGCCGCGGCGGGACCACGCCACGATCGTCCGGTAGCCCGACCGGACGAGCTTTTCGAGCTCAGGCTCGGCCTCGCGAAGGGAGCGCGCCGCCGTGTCGGCGCTCTGGGCGCGGAACTCGTGAGGCTGGTCCTGGGAGATGCTCGACAGCCGCAGCACCGCGCGGCGGTCGAGCTTCTCACTGAGCCGGTCGGGGTGCACGTAGAGGTCGTGGGCGTCCTGGTCGTGGAAGCTCGTGGTCACGTCCTGCCAGAGGTCACGCAGGGCCGGGGCGAGCTCCTCCTCGGCCGCTACCGTCACGATCGCCTGCGCCGGCACGAGGTCGAGCAGCTCGCGGAAGCGGTCAAGCGGAAGGACATCCGCCACGTCGGGGCGGTCGCCCTCCTCGCTGTTGGCGGCGATCTCGGCCAGCTCCCTGTGCTCCGGGCCGAGCTCGGCCGCCGGGGCGATCTCCACCCGCTCAGCTTCCTCGAGCGAGCGCTGGGTGAAGGTGGAGAACCAGGTGAGCCGCTCCACCTCGATGTCAAACAGCTCGCAGCGGACGGCGCGCTCCTCGGTGGCCGGATAGATGTCGACGATGTCGCCGCGCACGGCGAACTGGCCGCGCTCCTCGACCTGGTCGACGCGTTCGTATCCGCAGGCCACGAGCTGGCCCGAGACCTCGTCGAGGTCGAGCAGCCCGCCCTTCTCGATCGCGAAGCCGTGGGGACGGAGGTCCGGGTCCGGGACCTTCTCGGCGAGCGCCGCAGCGCTCGCGACCACCACCGCCGGCTGCTCCCCGAGCAAAAGGTCGAGCGCGGCGATGCGCAGGCCGACCAGGTGCGGCGGTGGCGCCAGGTGCGACTCGTAGCGCATGCCGCGGGCCGGATAGAAACGAACCGGCCGCGGGCTCAGGAAGGCCCTGAGGTCGGCGGCGAGGTCGCGCGCCGCGCGGTCGTCCCCGGCCACCACGAGCGCGGGGCGCTCCGGCTCTGCGTCGAGCAGCCCCGCCAGCAGGTACGGGCGCAGGCTGGCGGATACGAACGCGCGCTGCGGCGCTGCGCGCGCGGCCTCGGCCAGCGCGGCCACGCCGGCGTCCTCGTGTGCGTATTTCAAGAGCGGTCTGAGCATGCGCAGCGGCCGCCCGGGGGCCCGCGCGGCCTGCCCCCGAGGTTAGTCGGTCCACTCGCGCACGAATCGCGGTTTCGCGGCTAGTACACGCGACCGGAATTTCGGCCGGGAATCGGCGAGCGACTGGGCGTGGCTGACGGTGGACGCGGGGTGAGTCGATGCCGAAGCATCGGCGATCCCCGTGGACGCCGTCAGGCGCGTCCAGGCGCCGCCGAAACCGGGCGAAATTCCGGGAGCGTGTACTAGGTTGCAAGGGTGCCGAAATGGGCGAAGCTTCTCGTGGCGGTGGTCCTGCTGGGCCTCCCGGCCGAGGCCGGTGGGCAGACGCTCGAGCTCGAGCGCGGCCGTCTCGCCGGGGCGGTGAGGGTGATCGAGGATCGCGCCGCCGGCGGCGGGCGGGCGGTCGCCGTGCTCGGCCGGGGCGAGGTCCGGCGCCGGTTCACCACCCTCCGCGGCGCCTCCGCGCTCGTGCTTAGGGCCCGGGCGCTTCCCTGCACGCGCACACGCCCGAGAGTCGTCCTCCGCCTGGACGGACGCCGGGTCGGCTTGCGTGTGGTGCGCTCGACGCGGTTCGCGGGTTTGCGCTTTAGCGCCGCGGCGCCACCGGGACCGCTCGTGGCGGCGCTGCGCTTGGCCAACCCCGGCCGGGGGCCGTCCTGTAGGCGCACCGTGGTGTTCGATTCCCTGCGCGTCGTGGGCCGCCGCCCGCTGCGGCAGACCTCTCCGCCTCTCTCGCCATCGCCCGCCGCGGCGCCCGCTGTGCTTCCTGGCGCCGCGCCGCCCGTCCCCGAGGGCGGCTTCGTCAACCCCGTGTTCGCCGCACCCGGCGCGCCCGACCCGGGCGTGCTCGACGTCGGGTCCACGCACTCGGACTATTTCGTCTTCAGCACCGGCAACCGGTTCCCCATGCTGCGCTCGCCGGATCTCGTCAACTGGACGCCCGCCGGGACTGCCTTGCAGGCCCGGCCGGACTGGGCCGCCTCGACCGACTGGAACCCGTGGGCGCCGAGCGTGATCGAGCGCGACGGCCCCTGCCCCGCCTCGAGCGCCCCGCGCTGCTTCATTCTGTTCCACGTCTCGAGGCACGGGACGCTCGTGCCGCCGACAAATTGCATCGGGGTGGCCGTGTCTCCTCGGCCCGAAGGCCCTTACCGGACGCTCGGGCCGCTGACGTTCACCGACGGCGGCGTGGACCAGAGCGGTCGCCCACCCGGCTGCGGTGACGACGACGGCTACAGCAACATCGACCCGGCGCCGTTCGTGGACGGCGACGGCCGCGCTTACCTCTACCTGTCGACCGGTCGTCTCTGCGACCCGCCCTCGCCCAACGTGGAGTGTCCCCCGCACCGGGCGATCTCGGTGATCCCGCTGGCCGCCGACCTCCTCACCGCGTCGGGGCCGCGCCAGCCGCTCTTCGACGCCAATACCGCGGGTTGGGAGGTGGCCCCCTTCGGACCGGTCGTCGAGAACCCGTGGCCGGTCAAGAGCGGCTCGACCTACGTGCTGCTCTACTCGGGCGGCGCCTATACACGCGCATACGGCATGGGGTACGCCACGTCGAGCTCGCCCACCGGCCCGTTCGTGAAGTCCGCCGGCAACCCGGTCCTCGCGGAGGCCGCGGGCGTGCTCAGCCCGGGCGGGGGCATGCTCGCCACCGGCCCGAAGGGCGGCTCCTGGCTCGTCTATCACGGTCGACGCGGCAGCTACGCGAATGCGCGCGAGCTGCGGATCGACCGGCTGCGCTTCATCACCGAGTCGAACGTGGCGGTGGACGGCCCCACCAGCGCCCCGCAGGCTGTTGCGCCGTAGACAGCGCGGGACTGACCATCCCTCAATCGCCGCCGTTCGCCCCACTGACGACGCGCTCGAGCTCGTCCGCGGCCCGCTCCACGAGCGCCCGCACCTCGTCCTTCGGCTCGCTGAAGCGGCCCAGCACGTGCGCGGAGACGATCTCGGGGTCGGTGGTGTCGGGTCGGCCCACGCCGACGCGCACCCGCCGGAAGTCCGGGGTTCCGAGTCCCTCCCTGACCGCCTTGAGGCCGTTGTGCCCGGCCAGCCCGCCTCCGAGGCGCGTCTCGATCCGGCCGAAGGGCAGGTCTATCTCGTCGTGCACCACGACCACGTGATCGGGGTCCACGCCGAGCGCTCCGCGCGCGGGCCCGACCGACTTGCCGGAGTCGTTCATGTACGTCTGGGGCAGGAGCACGCCCACGCGCGGGCCGCCCGGGCCCGTACGGCCGTCCGTGAAGAGGCCGGCGTACTTCTTCTTGGCCCGCGGCAGGCCCCAGCGACCGGCGGCCACGGCGGCCACCTCGAACCCGACGTTGTGGCGGGTGCGGGCGTAGCGGTCGCCCGGGTTCCCGAGGCCCACGATCAGCCAGTCGGCCTTACCCCCGCCGCTCCGCCGGCGGAGGAGGCTCAGGACTCCTCGCCTTCGGCTTCCCCTTCGGGGGCTTCGGGCCGCTCGCCCTCCTCGGCGGCCTCGGCCTCCGCGGCCTCGGCCTCCTCACCGACCAGCTCGGTCTCCTCCTCGATCTCCTCGGGCTCCTCGACCTCGGTCGGCACGACCACCGTGGCGATGATCGTCTCCTCCGGGTCGTCGAGGAAGGTCACACCCTCGGGGACTGGGACCTCGGACAGGTGCATGGTCGCGGCGATCTCCATGCCGCTCACGTCCACCACGATCGAGTCGGGGATCGACGTCGGCAGTGCCTCGATGTTCAGCTGGTGGGTCACGTGCTCGAGCACGCCGCCCTCCTTGATGCCGGGCGCCTCCTCAGCGCCCTCGACCTGCACGCCGACGGTGGTCTGGATCTTCTCGTCCAGCCGCACCTCGAGAAGGTCGATGTGAATGACCTCGTCGCGCACCGGATGGAGCTGCTGATCCTTCACGATGACCGGTCGCGTCTGTCCGCCGACCTCGAGGTCGATCAACGCCGAGCCGTCCACGAGCACCTGGCGCAACACGCGCGAGTGGACCTTGAAGGAGACGGAGTCCCCGCTCCCGTAGACGACGCCGGGCACGAGGCCCTCGCGGCGCAGCCGCCTGGTCGCGCGGGTCCCGCGTTCAGGGCGCTCCTCGGCGTTCAGTGTCGGTCGCGTTCCATCAGCCATACCGGCGGCGAGTCTAGCGGCACTCCGGCCTATTCTCGGACGAGGTGGCGCCCAAGGACGACAGCTCGATTCCCTCAGGCAGGATCCGGCGGACGGCCCAGGTGGGCTCTGTGGTGGGGTCGGAAGGCGCCCGCTACGCCCGCACCCGGGCGGCCAACATCGCGCGCTCGGAGGAGGAGGCCGCCGGAGCACTGGAGCGGCGCCATCTCGAGGCCGCCGAGCGGATGGTCGAGACGCTCGGGCGCATGAAGGGCGCCGCGATGAAGATCGGCCAGCTTGCCTCGTTCATCGACACGGAGTTCCTGCCTCCCGAGTACCGCGAGCTCTACCAGAAGCAGCTCGCCTCGCTGCGCACGCAGGCGCCAAGCATGCCGTGGGAGAAGGTGCGAAAGGTGCTCGACGAGGAGTGGGAGGAACCCTGCGAGGAACTGTTCGAGCACTTCGAGCACGAGGCCGCGGCGGCCGCTTCGATCGGCCAGGTGCACCGGGCCGTGCTGCCGGACGGCCGGCGGGTTGCGGTGAAGATCCAGTACCCAGGGGTGGCCGATGCGATCGCCGCCGACATGCAGAACGCCGGCATGATCCTCCGCATGGCGAAGGCGCTCGCGCCCGGGCTCGACGCCAAGGCGGCGGCCGAGGAGTTGAAGGAGCGCGTGCTGGAGGAGCTCGACTATGAGCTCGAGGCGCAGAAGCAGCGCTCGTTCGCGCGCGGCTACCGCGGGCACCCGTTCATCCACGTGCCGGACGTTGTCACCCGGCTCTCCACCACCCGCGTGCTCGTGACCGAGTGGGTGGACGGCGCCGGATTCGAGGAGGTCAAGCAGCTCCCCCAGCCCGGGCGCGACCGGTTCGGCGAGATCGTCTTCCGCTTCTGCTTCGGATCGATCTACCACCTCCAGCACTTCAACGCCGACGCCCACCCCGGCAACTACCTGCTGATGGAGGACGGCAAGGTCGCCTTCCTCGACTTCGGGATGACGAAGCACCTCGACAAGGATCAGATCGAGCTCGAGATCACCGCGCTCGAGGCGATCTTCGATGACGATCCCGAGCGGCTCCGAGTGGCGCTCCACGACCTCGGCTTCCTGAACAATCCTCAGAAGATCGACGCGGAGCAGCTGATGGAGCACGTCAAGGTTGTCGGCGGCTGGTACATGGAGGACCGCGACGTGACCGTCGACTCCCGCCGGGTGATGGACGCGATCGCGGCTGTCTCAGACCCGCGCTCCGAGTTCTATCGCCTGATGCGGCGCGAGAACATTCCCGCGAACGAGCTGATGGGCCGGCGCATGGAGTCGGGCGTGCTGGCCGTGCTCGGCCAGCTCGAGGCCACGCGCAACTGGTGTCGGATCGGGCGCGAATGGTGGTTCGCGGACCCGCCTTCCACCGAGCTCGGGCGGGAGGAGTGGCACTACTTCGAGTCGCGCGGCGAGAGGCGCGTGCGGAGGTTCGCGGCGCGCGCGACCTAGGGGCGTTGCTCGCAAGAGACGGCTCGCCCTCTCGCGGCGCTACCTCCGAGCGTGTCTGTAGGTTCCGCCGCGCGTGTACGACTGGCTCCTCTTCTTCCACCTCCTCGCCGCCTTCCTGCTGTCGGTCACGGCCGTGACCTACAGCGCCGTGGCGCTCGGCGCCCCGGCAGGCGGGCGCACCATCTTCGTGGCGGACCGGTGCTGGGACGTCGGCGGCCTAGGCACGCTGATCCTCGGCGTGTGGCTCGCGCTATACCTCGACCAGTACGAGATCTGGGACGGGTGGATCATCGGAGCGATCGTGCTATGGCTGGTCGCCACCGGGTTGGGCGACAGCGTTCGCAGGGGGCTCGCTGACGCGGAGCCGGGCGCGCCGGCCGCGGGCGGGGTAACCATGGTCGAGAGTCGCGTGGCGCTGATGCACTGGCTTCGCACAGTCGCCGTGGTCGGCCTCCTCGTCCTCATGATCTGGAAGCCGGGCGCATGACCGTGCTCGGTGCCATTCGGCCGGACGACTGGAACTTCGCGCTGTTTCTCCATGTCCTGAGCGCGATGGTGCTGTTCGGCGCGGTCGTGCTCGCGGCGGTGACCGTGGCAGGCAACTCTCAGGGCGGCCTTCGGCTCGGCTTCCGCTCCCTCCTCATCGGCGCCATTCCCGCATGGATCGTGATGCGCCTGTCCGCGCAGTGGATCGCGTCGAAGGAAAACCTCCTCGACGAGGGCGTCGACACGCCCGCTTGGGTCGACATCGGCTTCATGACGTCCGAGGGGAGCTTCCTCGTTCTCATCGCGGCGACCGTGTGCGCGGGGATCGCCGCGCGCCGCGGACGCGGCGGCGGCCTCCGCACCGCGACGGTCGTGCTCGTGGGGATCACCATCGTCGCGTACGTGGTGGCCATCTGGGCCATGTCGGCAAAGCCGACCTAGCGTTCGCCGACCCGTTGCGCCCGGACGGGCCTCAGCCGCCGCCGAACTCTGGGAGAGGGCTCGGGTGCCTGGGTTCGTACAAACCGATCTCCCCCGCGCCGGGGATGTTGAACTGTGCCATCCGGCCCCACCCCTCGTCCTCGATCGGGGTCACGAACTCGACGCCCTTGCCCTCGAGCTGCTCAACGGCCTGCTCGATGTCGTGGCACATGAAGAACAGGGCGTGATGACCCGGCCCGCGGCCCCAGCCTGTGCCCGGATGGACCGCGAGCTCGCCTGGTGGGAGCGCGAAGATCAGCCAGCCGTCACCCGCATCCACCCCCTCGAACCCCAGCACGTCGTGAAGGAACTCCCGGGCCCGCCCGGCGTCCTCGGCGAAGATGATGGTGTGCGCTCCGGCGATCATGCCGCCGATCGTAATGCGTCTAGAACAGCTGGTTCTTATCAGCGCCGAGGTGGCGATCATCAGCCAGTCCCATGTAGTAATGCCCAGGTCCCCAGCGAAGTTCGGCACCGGGGCCGACGATCGACTCGATTATCGGCCACGCGAGTAGCAGCCGCAGAACGACCGGCAACAGCAGCCACGTGGCCCACTCCGGCGTTGGGAGCGCGAGCAGCCACGAAGCGATGATCCAGGCGACGCCGATCGGGACGCGGGTAGCCGACGACCTTGCCGACGCGGCGGCTTTGCTCAGCGCTCGCCACTGGCCCAGCGTACAAAGGCCCTGCGGAGCCGAGGCACACCGTCGGGGCGAGCCCGGCGACGGGTTTGACCGCAACGGCCCGTGTGCGCTAACAAGGGGGGTATGTCCGAGGAGAAGATCGTCGAAGTCGTTAACCAGGCGCTCGCTGCGGCCGGGGTCCAGGACACTGTGATGGCGGCGGGAGAGTTCAATCCCCGCGGGCATTCGGGTGCCGGGTTCGCGGGTGGTTGGATCGGCGGCGACATCGGCGGCTCGATCGGGTCGCTGGGCGACAGCATCGGGACGGTCGGCGGCTACGTGGCGGGCACACGGGCTCACGACGCCGCCAGCGGCCTGCCCGAGCGAATGGTCGTGGCCGTGTCGGAGACGACGATCTACGGATTCGCGGGCAACCGCGCCCACCCGAAGGCTCTCGCCTTCCGCGTGCCGCGCGAGGGGCTCGAGGCGAAGGTCCACCAGCGCGTGAACGTGCGAGTGCTGGAGCTGATCGATACGGAGAGCGGTTCGCGCATCGAGCTCGAGGGCATGCGCCTGCCGATCACGCACTCGAAGGACGTGATCGAGGAGCTCACCTAGCGCAACGATGCGCGTGCTCAGCGCTTGAGGGTCTCGCGGGCGTCAGAGGTTCGTTTGGAATCGGTTTCTCGGACGGGCGGGCGACCACGATCGGCGGTAGCGCCATGCCGTGCGACCGGGATTCCGTCTGAAGGTGAGAGCCCGGGCGCGTTGATAGGGAACGTAGGATCCGGCCGGCCGTGGCGTACCTGCTCCTAGCCGACGAAAAGACATACCGCTCTCGGAACTGGGACGACTTGGCCGAGCGGCTCGTTTGGGCGCATGGCCAGGGCTTTAGGTCCGCGAGGGCGAGGCGGACGGCGTGGGAGGAGGATCGGCCGCTACGGAGGTCAGAGGCGGCCGCCTTGGTTGAGGCAGCGACCGAGCTCGCGCTCGCCAGCGACTGAGTTTCAGCGGGGCGCGCGTAGCGGTCGTGCCGCTCCCCGCTGCCCGCCACACCAAGGGGAAGCCGCTACCTGCACAAAGGGGTGGGCGAGAGAAGTTCGCCCCCCGGTCCGCCACCCGAATCGGAGAAGATCGGGCCCGATGTCCGCTGCGCGGGATCTCGTCAGGGAGGCGTTTCGCACAGAGGAGCACGGGCTCGAGTGGCGGGCGGGGCTGGCCGGGGGTATCGCCACGATCGCACCGCTGGCGATCGGGCTCGCCTCCGGCGAGAGCAGGTTGGGCCTGATCGCCGGGATCGGGGGCCTGAACGCGTCGCTCTGCGTACCGGCCGCGGGGCTCCGCTCCCGGCTCTGGTTCGGCTCGCTCGGGGCCCTGGGCGAGGTGGCGGCCTTCGCGCTCGCCAACCTCGTTCGCGATCACGATTGGGCCCTGGTGGTGGCGACGCTCCTGTGGGTCGGTGCGTGGGCCTTCGCCCGCGCCGCCGGGCGGGCCGGCGCCATTTTGGGCTTTGCCACCGCGGCGGTGTTCGTCGTCCTGGCCGGCATTCCGACGAGCCCCGAGCCGTTCGGTGAACGTATGCTCTGGTTCTCGCTCGGAGCATTGGTGGGCCTCGTCCTGATGGTCGCGGCGCGCAGGGGCCCTGAGCTCTCGGAGCAGGTCGTGAGAGACTCGCTGCGGGCGGTGCGCGAGGCGGCCACCGGCCCCGATGCCGCGCTCCGGGGGCACGCGGCGCGGCTCGGGCTCGCCGTGGCCGCAGGCACGCTCTTCTACCTCGCGATCGGTCTGGAGCACGGCTACTGGATCCCGCTCACCACCCTCGCGATCCTCCAGCCGGGAGAACATGCCACACGCGTGCGCAGCCTCCAGCGTGCACTCGGCACCATCGCCGGCGCGGCGCTGATCATCGCGATCACCCTGCTCACCCACGAGCCCTGGGCGCTCGCCGCCGGGGCAGCCGTGGCCGCCTTCGGCCTGTTCGCACTCGACGCGCGCGGCTACTTCTGGCTCGTGGTGCTGATCACGCCCACAGTCCTGTTCATGCTGAGCACCGTCGAGTTCCAGGGCGACGACATCGGACTCGAGCGCCTGGCCAACAGCGCGCTCGGAATCCTGCTCGGGCTCGCGTTTGGCGAGGTCGCGTGGCGGCTCTGGCCAAGCCGCCCTGCACCGGCGCCCGGAAGCACGGCCTGAGCGCGCGGCCGCCCATTCGCGGAGCCTCGTAGCCCTGGGGCGACACCGAAGTAGCGTCCCGCCATGTGCCCTTCTACCGGCTGCCCTCACGGCATGACCGTCGAGGCTGACGTTGCGGCAACGGCCCGGTCACCTTCCCGGCAGCCTTCGGACCGGCGTCCTCATGCGCCATCCTCAGCGCCACATCGCACGCCGAGCCGCGCTCCCGGCAATCTGAAGACGTTGCGCCACACCCATGCCACCCTGGCACTCACGAGCGGTATCCCGCTCCATATCGTCGTGGCACGACCCGGCGACGATCCGAAGACCGTGCTCGACACCTACGCGCACTTGCTGCCGAGTTCGGACGAGCTGGCGGCCGAGCGCGTGGCAGCGCTTCTCGCCGGTTAGCGTCTCGCTAGCAAATCGGCCGCAAACCCGCCTGTAGAGCGACAGTCGCTAGAACAGCTGATTCTCACCGGCGAAGATCTCGGAGACCGAGTCGTCGGTGAAGATGCGCCGGATCGAGTCCTCGAGGACGTCGGCGCAGGTCAGCTGGGTAACCAGGTCCGGCGGGGCGCCCTCGCGCAGCGGGATCGTGTCGGTCACGACGATGCCTGCCAGCGGGCCGCCGCTCAGGATCTCGAAGGCCTGGCCCGAGAAGAGGCCGTGCGTGGCGACGGCGAAGACCTCGTCGGCGCCCTCGTCGAGGACGGTCTGCGCGGCGGCGTTGAGGGTGCCGCCGGTGGCGATGATGTCGTCGGCGATCACGGCGGTCCGGTTCTTCACCTCGCCGATTACGTAGCCGATCTCGGCCACCTGCTGAGCGGGCCGCTCCTTCTCCATCAGGGCGTAGGGCGCCCCCACCTTCTGCGCGAACTTCCGCACCAGCTTCACCCGCCCCGCGTCCGGGGCGACGATAACGAGCTCGCGGCCGGCCAGACGGTCCTGGACGAACTGGGTGAGGATCGGCATCGCGGTCATGTGGTCGACGGGCTTCGAGAAGAAGCCCTGGATCTGACCGGCGTGAAGGTCCATCGTCACGAGCCGGTCGATACCGGCGGTCTCGAGCACGTTCGCAACGAGCCGCGCCGAGATCGGCTCACGCGGCGCCGACTTCTTGTCCTGACGCGAGTAGCCGTACCAGGGCGAGACCGCGACGATCCGGTGGGCCGAGGCGTGCTTGGCCGCGTCGATCATGAGGAGGAGTTCCCATAGCGCGTCGTTGACTGTGAGCCCCTCGCGCTCCGAGCCGCAGATCGACTGCACGATGAACAGGTCGGCGCCGCGGATCGACTCCTGGTAGCGACAGTAGACCTCGCCGTCGGCGAAGGTCTTCAGGCCCGCGTCGATGAGTTCCACACCGAGCTTCTCGGCGATCTTGCCGCCGAGCTCGCGGCTGGCACGGCCGGCGGTGACCATGAGTCGCTTCTCGTAGCGCGCACCGATGCTGGTGCTGGTCATCAGCTCCGTCGCCGCCTCGAGGGACGTAGTCATTTCGAGTCCTCCTCCACCCGGTCCGCGTAGCCCTCGACGTTCTTCTGTTCCGACCGGGAGATCCCGAGTGCCCCCTCCGGGACGTCGCCGGTGATCACCGAGCCGGCACCAGTGTACGCCCGTTCGCCGACGTCCAACGGCGCCACCAGCGAGGTGTGAACACCGGTCTTCACGCTCTTTCCGAGCTTCGTGCGGTGCTTCTTCCGGCCGTCGTAATTGGCGGTGATCGTGCTCGCGCCGAGGTTGCTGCGCTCGCCGACGTCGGTGTCGCCGAGGTATGAGAGATGCGGGACCTTGGCGCGCTCGCCGATATCCGAGTTCTTGACCTCGACGAAGGTGCCCACCTTGGCGCCGGCGCGCACCACGGTCCCCGGGCGGAGGTAGGCGAACGGACCGATGATCACGCCGTCGTGGAACTCCGCCTCGACGGCGTACGAGTGCAGCACGGTCGCGCGCGCGCCGACACGGCAGTCCACGAGCGTCGTGTGGGGACCGATCTCGGAGCCGCCGCCCACGCTCGTGTCGC
The DNA here is from genome assembly GCA_963733885.1 of uncultured Thermoleophilaceae bacterium. Classification (GTDB taxonomy): domain Bacteria; phylum Actinomycetota; class Thermoleophilia; order Solirubrobacterales; family Thermoleophilaceae; genus JACVRW01. The sequence goes on from CAVTES010000006.1 coordinate 466,060, forward strand.
CGACGAGACTGACTCCGAGCCCGATCGTGGTGTCCGGGCCGATCGTCACAGGCGCCTCCACCCGCACGGTGCCCGGCTGGAGGAACGTCACACCTTGGCGCGCGTGCCGCTCGAGGATGCGGAGCTGGGCGAGCGCCTCGGCCTGCATGAGGGCGACGCGGTCGTTGATGCCGAGCGCGACGGACGCGTCGTCGGTCCGGTACGCGACCACCCGGGCGCCGTCGCCTTTCAGGATCGGCAGGACGCCCGTCAGGTAGCGCTCGCCGTTCTCCAGCGCGACCTCGTCGAGCGCCTCGAACAGCCGGGGGGCGTCGAAGACGTAGGTGCCCAGGTTGATCTCGCGGATCGCCAGCTCCGCGGGCGGTACTCCCTCCGTGTACTTGGTCTCGACGATGCGCTCGACCTCACCGGCACCGCTTCGAACGACCCGCCCGTACCCGGCGGGATCGAGCTCCTCGGTGGTGAGCACGGTCACGCCGGCGCCCTGCGTCCGGTGCTCCGCGACGAGCCCGGCGATCTGCTCCGGGGTGACGAGCGGATGGTCGCTGGACAGGACGACCACGGGCCCCTGCCCGGCGCTGTCCCGCGCGGCGAGGACGGCGGCGCCGGTGCCCTCCCCGTCGCGCTGCTCGGCGACGGCGACCGAGTCGGGCAGGCCTTCGGCAACCCCGTCGTCCGGCCGCACGACGCAGACGACCCGAGCGGCCCCCGCCGCTCGCGCGGCGTCGACGACCCACTCGACCATGGGCTTCCCGCAGATCCGGTGGAGGGCCTTGGGGATCTCCGACCGCATCCGCGTGCCCCGGCCGGCGGCCATGATGAGGACCGTGAAGGGGTCGGGCATGGGCTTGGGAGGGTACCGGCGAGCCCGCCCAACGCCTATGCTCGCAGTGCCACTGGGGAGTGGTGTAATCGGCAGCACGGGGCACTTTGGATGCTCAGGCGGACTTTGGGTTCGAATCCCCCCTCCCCAGCCTTTCGGTCCGGGCGCTCTGGGAACATGTGTTCGTGCCTCGAGGACCCAGATACAGCGAGGAGGAGGCGAGAGAGGCGATCGCCGCCTCCTTCTCCTGGTCCGAGGCTCTGCGTCGGCTCGGCATGTGCCACAGCGGCGGCGCCCACCTCGTTCTCCGGAAGTACGCGAAGCTCTGGGGGATCGCGGCCGACCACTTCGATCCGTACGCCGGCGTGCGCGGATCTGGGAAGCGGCCGCGCCGGCCGCTCGAGGAGATCCTCATAGAGCACTCCAGCTTCGCCCGGAACCACCTGAAGGAACGCCTTTACGAGGCCGGCCTCAAGCAACGCATCTGCGAGCTCTGCGGGCAGGGCGAGCTCTGGCACGGGCGCAGGATGGGTCTGATCCTCGACCACGTTAACGGCGTGTCCAATGACAACCGGCTCGAAAACCTTCGCATCGTGTGTCCGAACTGCGCGGCGACGCTCGACACCCACTGCGCGCGGAGCCGCACAGTCATCCGGGCGGAGCGGCCGTGCCTTCGGTGCGGCCGGCCCTTCAGCCCGCGACACGGGAGGCAACGCTACTGCTCACGTGAGTGTGGGACGCGTTGGGACCGCAAGGGAATTCCGCGCCCCGGCGCCCGGCGCGTCGAGCGACCGCCGTATCCGCAACTTGTACGCGAGGTCCACGCGCTCGGCTACAGCGCGACGGGGCGCCGCTACGGGGTCTCGGACAACGCCATCCGCAAGTGGATTCGGGCGTACGAGCGGGAGCGGGAATCAGGCAGCGAACTCAGCGATGCGGCCTGATCACCCTGGTCCGCCACCCGAGCAATAGGCCACGCGCAGGGCGCCGGTTACCGGTCCTTCCTCTCCTGCGGTACCCGGCCGGCCTCGGCGCCCTTCTCATGCGCCGGCCCGCCCGGCGGCAGGATGCCCAGCACGCGCATCGCCTTCAGCCCGAGCGACAGCCGCTCGCGGCCGTCGGTCGAGCCCACGTCGAGATCGGTCAGCTCCCTCACCCGCTCGAGCCGGTAACGCACCGTGTGGCGGTGGGTGAAGAGCCGCTCGGACGCGCCCGCCACATTGCCGTCCGCGTCGAGGAAGGTCTCGAGGGTGCGGACCAGCTCGGTCTCGTACTGCTCGTCGTATGCGACGAGCGGCGCGACCGTCTCGTCGTAGAACCCCTGCAGCTCGGTGGGGTCCTCGCTCATCGCCGGCAGCAGCAGCCGGTACGCGCCCGTCTCCTCGAACGAGAGCTCGGTGAGGCCGCGGGCCTCGGCCACGTTGGCTGCGAGCAGCGCCTCGGCACCGGCTCGATGGAGATCGGCCGGATCGGCGGCGTGCCGGCTGCGCGCCACGACGAGGGTGAACTCCGGCAGGCCCGCCTCCAGCTCGCGCAGGATGGCCGCTGCGACGCGCCCCGGTGTGGCGGGGTCGGGCGAGGGGATGACAACCACGAGCTCGCGCTCGGCATGGGGACCGGCCTCGTCGTTAGGGCCATTGCCGTGACGGGTCCAGCCGGTCTCGGCCGCCGCCGCGAGCGAGGCCCGTTCCACGGCCCGCGCCCCCCGCTCGGCGACGGTGAGCACGCGGGCGCGCCAGTCGCCCTCCTCTGGCTGGTGCGGCCGCGCCCGGACGACGATCACCCCCGCGCCGCCGGAGAGGTCACAGCCGAGCTCGCCCGCCCGGGCGACGATGTTCTCGCGGTCGGTGATCCGTCGCGCCAGCAGATCCTCGAGGAAATCCCCCACGGCCGCCTCGGTCGCCCGTGCCGGCGCCTTGGCCCGATCGACCTCGAGGGCGATCAGGTTCGCCACCAGGCGCTGCAGCGCGGACGCCGGCGGCGCGCCGCGCGGGCGGAAGCGAAGCTGCCCCACGGGCAGCTCGGCCACGCGAAGGTCGATCCGCTCGGCTCCTCGCTCGCCGGCCATGACGGCGCGCTCGTCCTCGCTCGACTCGCACGCCACCGCCAGGACCGCGCTCGACGCGTCGAGCACGATCACGCTCGCGTCGAGCGCCCGGCCCGCCGCCCGGGCCACGGCCGGCAGCCCCGCGCCTGACTCGACGGCCTCCGAGACCTCGTCGAGAGCCTCCAGGAACGAACTCGAATCGGCGGCCGCGGTGGCGGGGCCGCCGTGGTGGCGAGGCGCCTCGCGCATCAGGCGTAGGTGTCGTAGGTCCAGACGACCGCGAGCCCCGCTGCGACCCCGATCCCGAGCAGCGTCCCCAGGATGAACAGGGTCATGAAGCTTGCCGCGAGCCGTTCCCAGACCCGGCCATAGCAGCGCCACGCCGGTATCAGGATCAGGGCGACGTAGCACGAGATCACCACGCCTGCGGCGAGTGCGATCGCGATCTCTGTCGAGGAGAAGTCGAGGGTCATCGACGGGCGCGCGCGATCGGACGCGGCGCGCGCTCGCCGTCATTGTGGCGCATGTGCTGGACGAGCATCGCCATTGCGGCCAGCGTCGCGAAGATCCCGACGCCGAGCCCCCAGCCGCCGGCCACGTCGGACCAATAGTGCACGCGAAGGTAGATGCGCGTCAGGCCAACCGCGGCTGCGAGAACGATCGCGCCGGTCACCAGAGCCGCGCTAGCCAGCCCGAGCCTGCGGGTGAACACCACCGCCGCGGCGATCCAGGCGGTGGCGTACGCGGCGTGCCCGCTCGGGAACGAGGACTGCATGGACTCGGTCAGCGGGGCCGCCGGGCGCGGGCGATCGATGCCGGCCTTCGTCAGATGCACGCCGGCGTAGATCAGCGCGAACCCCGCCACCAGCACCACGATCTCGGCCGGGCGCCTGCGCACGGCCAGCACCACGGCCGTGGCGGCGATGACCGTGGCGCATACGGAGAATGAGCCGAAGCCGGTCACCATCTCGGCGACGTCGACTGCCATGTCCGAGCGCATCCGGTCCCCGAGGTCGAGCAGCTCGCGGTCGAGCGGCGTGGGCCCGGGGTCGCCGGACAGGAGCATCACGTACAGCCCGAACACGTAGAGGCCGACGCCCCCTACGGCCAGCGCAGTGGTCAGCTCGAGACCGAGCCCGCCCGGCGTGAGGCGCTCCCACAGGAAGCGGAGCTCGGGGAGCACCGCCCGCGCGACCGGCGCGACGACACGGCGGTGGAGCGGACGCCACACGGCGAGGAGCGGACGTACCAGCGGGTGGCGCTCGTGGGCCAGGAGCCAGGCGTGGATCTCCGCCCGGCGCTTGTAGGCCAACACGACCCCCACGATCACGCCGACGGTGACCCCGAAGCCGAAGATGGCCTGCCCGGCGATGTGCGCGACCCGGTCGAACGAGCGCCAGAAGATGTAGCCGAGCACGCAGAAGGCGGTGGACCACAGGCCGGTCCCGACGATGCTGTACGGGATGAAGCGGCGGTAGGGCATGCCGGACGTGCCGGCGATGAACGGCGCCAGCGCCCGCACCAGCCCGATGAAGCGGCCTATCAGGATGGTCTTGCCGCCGTGGCGGTCGAAGTAGCCCTCCACCATTGCCAGCCGCTCGGGGGTGATCTTGACCCTGGGTCCGTGGCGCTCGAGGAAGCGGCGGCCCAGCCTCCGGCCTAGGTAGAAGCTCGTGGTGTCGCCCAGGACGGCGCAGGTCCACACGAGCCCTATCAGCGGGACGAGGTCGATCTCGCCCTGCCCGGCGATCACGCCTCCCGCGATCACCACGGTCTCCCCCGGCGCCACCAGGCCGACGAAAGCGCCCGTCTCGAGGAACGCCAACACCCCCACCAGCGCATAGGTCCATGGGCCGAGCGCCTCGGCGATGTCCTCGATGATCGCCTTAGGGTCGGGAAGCGCGGACAGCACGCCGCTGGCGTAGATGCCGAGCACCAGGACGAGGCCGGCGGCGATCAGCTTGCGCTCGCCGCTCAGCCGCTCGCGGCGCCACAGGGCGCCCCCCGCGATCAGCAGGGCCACGACGACAGCGGCGATCTGCAGCGCGGACACGCTGGCACTCTAGGGAAGGGCCGTGCCGGCGCTCAGCGCTCCCGCAGGCTTGTCAGGAGCGCGGCGGGGATCGCCTCGGCCGTGGCCTCGGCGATGTTCCGGTGGGCAAACAGGCCGAAGCAGGTGGGGCCGGAGCCGCTGACCCCGGCGGCGAGGGCGCCAGCGGCGCGCAGGCCGTCGATTACCGCGGCCAGTTCGGGTCTCAACGCGAGAGCGGCCGGCTGCAGGTCGTTCTCGGACGCGGCCGCCCAGGTCGACGGGTGCGAGTCGAGAACGGCCCGGAGGGCATCGAGGTCGAGGCGCTCGCGCCAGCCCCCCATGCGGTCGAGCTGTGCGTACACCTCCGCGGTCGAGAGACCCTCCGGCTGCGGGACAAGCACGGCGGCGAGCGCGGGGAGGCCGACCGGCTCGACCAGCTCGCCGGTGCCCGACACGAGCGCATGCCCGGGGGCGATCTGGCTCGGCACGTCGGAACCCAGCGTCGCGGCGATCTCGCGGAGGCGGCCTGCGTCGAGCGGCTCGCCCGCGATCCGGTTGGCGGCCCGCAGGGCGGCGGCGGCGTCGGTGCTGCCACCACCCAGGCCGGCGGCAATCGGGATGCGCTTGTCGATCGTGAGGTGGAGCGGCGGCAGCGACGGGACCACCGCTCTGAAGGCGGCCAGGGCGGCGGCGGCGAGGTTGGGCTCCTCCACGCCCTCGCACTCGACCTGGTCCGCGGTGGTGCTGCCCGGGCGGGCGTGGAGCTCATCGGCGAGGTCGAGCGACGCGAAGATCGAGCAGATCGGGTGGAGCCCGTCGGGTTGCGGCCGGCCGACGTGCAGGACCAGGTTGAGCTTCGCGTATGCCCGCTCTCGGACCTCTGGCGTAGCCGGCTCTTTCGACGCGCTCATGCCCGCTCGGCGAGGGGCGCCAGGTGGTGGCGCGATGTCATGCCCGCGGTCGCAGGCCGGCCAGGCGCTCCGGGCCGATCGCGGCCGCCAGGCGGGGCCACTCATCGGGAGCAAGCTGCTCGGCGCGGGCGTCGGCCGGGCGGCCGAGCGCGTCGAGCGCGTCCCGGGCCGCGTCGCGCAGCTCCGGCCACGCACCGGGCGCGAGCGCCAGCGATCCCGCCAGCGCCTTGCGGCGGTGGGCGAACGCGGCGTGCACGAGCGCGGTCAGCTCCGGGGGCGGCGCCGGCGCGCGGCGGCGCATGAGCACCAGCGCCGACTCGACGTTCGGCTCGGGGTGGAAGACCGTACGCGGCACCTTGCGCAGAAGGCGGACGTCGCAGGCGAGCTGGGCCAGCACGGACGTTGCGCCGTAGGACTTGCCGCCCGGAGCGGCGGCCAGCCGGTCGCCCACCTCGCGCTGCACCATCGCCACCCAGACCGTCGCCTCCGGCAGTTCGGCGATCGATTTCAGGAGGACGGTCGCCGCGACGCCGTAGGGCAGGTTGGCGACGACCTTGCCGGGAGCCGGGTCGAGCGCGGCGAGGTCGAGCTTGACTGCGTCGGCCAGGTGGAGGGTGGCGTTCGCGAACGGGGCGAGCGCCTCGGCGAGCGGCGGCTCGAGCGATCGGTCCACCTCCACGACGTGCAGGTGACGCACCTGGGGCGCGAGATACTCGCTCAGCACCCCGAGCCCGCCGCCGACTTCGAGGACCACGTCGTCGGGCGTGAGCTCGGCGGCGCGGCCGATCACGCCGAGGATGTTGTCGTCGATGAGGAAGTTCTGGCCGAGCTCGCGGTTTGGCCGCACCTCGAAGCGCCGCAGGCGGCGCAGGCTCGCCTGGCGCGGCTCGTTTCTCACCACCCGAACACCCTGGCGGCGTTGCGCTCCACGGTCCGCTCGAGCTCCTCGTAGGAGAGGCCGCGCAGGCCGGCCACGTGGTGAGCGGTGTGCACCACGTTGGCCGGTTCGTTCGCCGTGCCGCGGAGCGGCTGGGGCGAGAGGAAGGGGGCGTCGGTCTCCACGAGCAGGAGCTCGGCCGGCACCTCCGTGGCGGCGCGCTGGAGGTGCGTGGCCTTCGGGTAGGTGACGTTGCCGGCGAACGAGCAGAGGTATCCGCGCTCTACGGCCTCGTCGAGGCGGTCCGGCGCCGAGAAGCAGTGCAGGATCACCGCCGGAAGATCCGCTGCGTGGTCGCGCAGGATCGAGAAGGTGTCGTCCTCCGCCGCGCGGGTGTGGATCGCCACCGGCAGGTTCAGGCGGGCGGCAAGCTCGAGCTGGGCTTCGAATGCGCGGCGCTGGTCGGCGTGCGGGGCGTAGTCGCGGTAGTAGTCGAGACCTGTCTCCCCGAGGGCCCTGACGGTCGGATCGGTGGCGACGCGCTCGATCTCCTCGAGGTCGGCGGAGCCGAAGCCTTCCGTGTTGTGGGGGTGGAGGCCGACGATCGCGAACACGTCCTCATGCGTCCCTGCCGCCTCGAGTGCCCGTTCGACCGAGGCGGGATTCGTGCCGACGGTGGCCAAGCGGACGAGGCCCGCCGCGCGCGCCCGGTCGACCAGCTCGTCGTCCGGCGGGTCGCAGTGGTCGAGGTGGCAGTGGGTGTCGATCACGGCCGCGGGGCGGGCGCGATCATCACGCCGCGGACGGCTCGGGTGTCTCCACCCGCGGGAAAAGCTGTCCGAGCTCGCCGATTTGCGCGCCGCCTCCGACCGCGCCGAGCCGGGCGGTCTCGAGCGAGAGGTCCTCCTGCCCCAGCGCCCGGAGCAGCCGCCCGGCGGAGGTCGGCATGAAGGGGTGCAGGAGGACGGAGACGACGCGGAGCCCCTCGGCCAGCGAGTAGAGCGCTTGGTCGAGACGCTCGGCCTGGGCCTCGTCCTTGGCGAGCTGCCACGGCTGCTCGTCCTGCACGTAGCGGTTGAGGCGCTTGATGCGCTGCCAGATCTCGTCGAGGGCCGCGGTGAGCTCGACCTCGTCGATGCCGCGGTGCACCGCCTCGGAGAGGCCATCGAAGTCCGCCGTCAGGGCGCCGTCCGGCTCTGCATCGGGCACGGTGCCGTCGCGATAGCGGCCGATCATCGCGAGCGTACGGCTGGCCAGGTTGCCGTATTCGTTGGCCAGCTCGGTGGTGTAACGGGTCTCGAAGCCCTCCGGCGAGACCTCGCCGTCCGAGCCGAAGCTGACCTCGCGCAGGACGTAGAAGCGCAGCGCGTCGGCGCCGTACAGGTCGGCGACCTGGAAGGGCTCGATCACGTTGCCGAGCGACTTGGACATCTTGTGCTCGCCGAGGAGGAGAAAGCCGTGGATCCCCACCCGTCGCGGAACCTCGATCTCGGCCGCCATCAGCATCGCCGGCCAGATCACGGCGTGGAACTTGAGGATGTCCTTTCCGATCAGGTGGACGGTGGCGGGCCAGAAGCGACCGGTCAGGTCCTCGCCCTCGCGGGCGTATGACAGCGCCGTGTAGTAGTTGAGGAGGGCATCGATCCAGACGTAGATGACCTGGGACTCGTCCCACGGCACGGGTACGCCCCACTTCAGTCTGGCGCGGCTGAGCGAGAGGTCGCGGAGACCGCTCTTGATGAACGAAAGCGCCTCGTTGTAGCGGTTCTGAGGGATGACGAATCCCGGGCGGTCTGCGTAGAGGCGCTCCAACGGCTCCTGAAAGGCGGACAGCCGGAAGAACCAGTTGTCCTCCTTCTCGATCTCGAGCTCGATCTTGTGGATGGGGCAGCGGTTTCCGTCCTCGAGCTCGGACTCGGTCTTGAAGTCGGCGCAGCGGGGGCAGTACCAGCCCTCGTAGGTGCCGGCGTACACGTGCCCGTTGTCGTAGATGCGCTGGACGACCTCGGCGACCCGGGCCATGTGCTCGGGGTCGGTGGTGCGGATGAAGAAGTCGTTGGTCACTTCGAGCGTGCCCGCGAGCTCCTTGAAGCGGACCGCGTTGCGGTCGCCGAGCTCCCGGGGGGTGATGCCAAGCCTCTCCGCCGCCTGGGTGACGGGCTCGCCGTGCTCGTCGGTGCCGGTGAGGAAGAAGACCTCCTCGCCCCGCTGCCGCATGTGACGCGCCAGGACGTCGGCGGCGATCGTCGTGTAGGCGTGCCCGAGATGCGGCTCGCCGTTCACGTAATAGATCGGCGTGGTGACGTAGTACGGCATGGACAGCCGATGCTACCCACGCGAGAGTGCCACGGTGCGGGCGCTACCTCCGCCCGAGCATCGGCTGCAGCACGCGCGCGATGCGGTGTCGGGTCGCACGGGTGGCCTTCTGCCCGTCGCGGGTGAGCCCGAGGACGGAGGCGGCAGCGACGAGACCGAGGCAGGCGAGCAGCAGGCCGAGGTCCGGGCCGGGCGGGGAAGCGGGCTCGGGATGGAGTTGGTCGTCGCCCGGCACGCCGGTTGGCGCGGGCGTGGCGTTGGAAGAAGCAGCGAGCTGGGCGCGGGCAGCCGGCCCAACTCGTTCGGGCGCCCCGCCCGGGGAGGTGTTTGCCGGTGCGGGATCGGCGCCTGGGGCTAGTCCGTGGGCCCGCGGTTGGCTTGGTGCTCCGGCCGGTGACTCGTGGAGGCCCGGCGCTTGTGTGGTCGCCTCGATCAGGCCTGGCGCTCCTGCGGAGACGGGCCCAGGGGTGGTAGCCGGGATGGAGCGTGGCGCCCCCGCGGGGACCTGGCGCCGCGCTCCGGCGGGCACGTGGCCCGGACCCGGGGCGGGGTGCCGCACGCCGCGCGGGGCTCCGGCCGGTGCGTGGCGCGGCGCTCCGGCGGGCACGCGAACCGGGCTCGGCGCGGGTACCGGCACGCGGCGCGGCGCTCCGGCCGGCACGCGGCGAGGGCTCGGTTCCGGTGCGTGCACAGGCGCCGGCGCTGGGCCGACGGGTACCGGCGACGGTTGTGGGGCATGCGTTCCTGGAGGCGGCTGGGTCGCGGTCGGCGGCGGCAGGAAGCCGAGCGGGTCGTGGTAGGCGTGACTGCTTCCGGCGTCGCGTATGCCGAAGTGGAGGTGCGGCTCCGCGACTGACCGGGCGCCGGTGGTCCCAACGGCGCCGAGCCGTTGCCCGGCCGCGACCCGGTCGCCTTCGCGGACGGCGGTCGACGACAAGTGCAGGTAGGCGGTGTCGTAGCGCCCGTCCGCGGTGCGCACGCTCACCGTCAGTCCCGACGAGCCAGCCGTGCCCGCAAACCGGACCTCGCCGCCGGCAGCGGCCACAACAGGCGCACCCGGCGCGCCGGCGATGTCGATGCCGCGGTGCTGGCCCGAGGCATACGGGTCCGAGCCGTTCCGGTACGGCGTGATCACCTCGCCACGGAGCGGCCAGACCCACTCCGCCCACGCGGGCGGGGCGAGCACGAGGAAGGCGAGCAGGGTGGTGGCGGAGGTGAGGAAGACGCGGCGCATGGCGGCGACCGTACGAGGGGAAACGGCCACCGGGGGCCGGGGTGCGGCGAGTTGTGGCGGTGCTTGACGGAGTTGTGAGGGACGGTCACGGAGCTGTTGCACTGGTCGCCAGTCGCGAGGCGTGCCGGTGGGTTCGTGTCGAGTTACTCGCGGACAACGGGGATAGCTCGCCGAGCATTCCGAAGGGCGCATGGGCCGAGCGCCCGCAGGTGGGCGCGGAACGGCCAACCGCTCGGGCGCTCAGGACTCCCGCGTCAGCGCCCGGTACAGCTCGTTGGCCTTGCCGCCCGTCAGCTCCGCAACGATCGTCGCCGCGGGCCGGGGCTTCGCCCCGGCCTCCACCAGGCGGCGCAGCGCCTCCAGGCCGGCGGGGTCTGACGAGCCAGGCGCGGCTTCAGAGCCCTCCGCGGCCCCCAGCACCAGCACCACCTCCCCCCTCGGCGGCGACTCCGAGTACCGCTCCGCCAGCTCGGAAGCGGTTCCCCGCACGATTTCCTCGTGTGCCTTCGTGAGCTCCCGGCAAACGGCCACCGGGCGATCCGGGTCCATGGAGGCCAACAGCGCCAGCGTCGCCGGCACGCGGCGCGGCGACTCGAACGCCACGAGCGTCCCCCCGGGTCCGAGAGCACCCGGCGCAGCTCGCCCTTCTTCCGCGGTAGGAAGCCGTGGAAGTGCCACTCGTCCGCCGGCAGCCCCGACGCGACCAGCGCCGTGATCGCCGCCGACGGCCCCGGCAGCACCTCCACCGGCAGCCCGGCGGCCACGCAGGCCCTCACGAGAACGTAGCCGGGGTCCGAGACCAGCGGCATGCCGGCGTCGGACACAAGCGCGACCGTCTCGCCCGCTCGCATCCGGTCCACCAGCGCCCCGGCGCGGGCACGCTCGTTGTGCTCGTGGTACGACACCAGCCGGGCCTTCACCCCGTAACGGTCGAGCAGGACCCGTGTCCGGCGCGTGTCCTCACACGCCACGACGTTGGCCTCGCGCAGGGCAGCGAGCACGCGCAGCGTCACGTCCTCGAGGTTCCCGATCGGCGTCGGGCAGACGACCAGCCGGCCGCTCACCGCGCGCCCTCGACAAACCGGATCGGCGTCCCGCGCAGGACGAGCCGGGCAAACCCGACCCGGCTCGGGCGCAGGGCGAGCCGCCTCCCCACGACGCGGCCGGGATCAGCGAATCCAGCGCGAGCAGCGCCGCCCCCAGCATGCCGGACTCGTCGCCGAAGTGGGCCGGCACGATTCGGACCGCTTCCCGGGCCGGGGGCAGTGCGCGTTCCATCACGACGGACCGAGCCGGCACCAGCAGCAGCTCGCCCGCCGCGATCGCCCCGCCGCCGATGACGATCGCCTCCGGGTTGAACACGTTCACCACCCCAACCAGCCCGTAGCCCAGCCGGCGCCCGATCTCGGCGAGCACGGATTGGGCCGTCTCGTCGCCGTCGTGTGCCAGCTCGGTGACGATCCCGCCAGTGATCTCCCGCCCGGCCGCGAGCCGTCGCCCCAACGCCGACGAGGGCGTCCGCTGCGCCGCCGCCAGTCCCTCGCGCCCGATCGCCGACCCCGACGCCATCACCTCCAGGCAGCCCCGCCCGGGACAGGCGCCCTGGCAAGCCGGGCCGTGCAGGTCCACCACCGTGTGCCCGATCTCCGCTCCCAGCCCGCGCGAGCCGCGGTAGATCCGGCCATCGAGCAGCAGGCCGCTCCCGATCCCCGTCCCCAGGGCCACGAGCACGGCGTGAGCGCAGTCGCGCGCGGCCCCGAAGCGCGTCTCGGCCAGCAGCGCCGCGTTCGCGTCGTTGTCCACCACCACGGGCAGGCCGAGCCGCTCGCTCATCAGGTCGCGGAACGGCACGCCGGCCAGCGGGAGGTGCGTCGACCAGCGCGATACACCCAGCTCCCAGTCCACCAGAGCCGGAATCCCGAACCCCACGGCCTCCACGTCCGGAGCCGCGGCGCGCACCTCCTCCACCGCCTCCACGAAGATGTCGAGCGTCTCCGCCCGGTCGCCCCCGCGCCACGTCCGATGGACCCGATGGTGCACCACGAGACCCTCGTCGACGACCCCGCCCAGGAGCTTCGTCCCCCCGGCGTCGACCCCGATAACCCGCCTTGGCGCCATGGCCGGACGATATACAGAGGGGTGTGAACGATCCCAACCCGGGCCGTCCCCCGGAGTACAAGGTCTACCGCTCGCGGAAGCGCTTTCTGCAGCGACTTTCCGGCGGCACCGACCTCGAAGGCCTCAAGCGCCGGCTCAGCCGTGCCCGAAACGAGGAGCCGTCGCCGACCCGCGACAAGGGCCGGATCACCCCCGGGCGGGTGCTGAAGTGGATCGCGCTCGGCCTGCTCGGCTGGATCCTGCTTTCGGCCGTCCTCTTCCTCATCTCCGCACAGCTCCAGGACGGGGTCTCCCCCGAGGCCGAGCGCGCTCTCTCGGACGACGGGAACCTCTTGACCGGCAGCACCATCCTCGTGCTGGGCTCCGACGCCCGCACCGGGGAGTCAATCGACGAGACCCAGAGCGGCCCCTCCCGCGCGGACTCGATCATGCTCGTCCACGCCGCGCTCGGCAGCGTCCGCAAGCTGTCGATCCCGCGGGACATCGAGGTCGACATCCCCGGCCACGGCACCAACAAGATCAACGCCGCCTATGCCCTCGGCGGCCCGGCGCTGACGATCGAGACGATCGAGGGCTTTCTCGGCAACGGGCTCCAGATCAGCCACCTGGTCGAGGTCGACTTCGAGGACTTCCCGGAGCTGATCGACGCGCTGGGCGGCGTGACCGTGCAGAACAAGTCGCGGATATGCGCGCCGCCCTTCGACAACTTCTGGAGGGGGTTCCGCCTGCGCAAGGGCGAGCAGGAGCTGGACGGACAGCGCGCGCTCGGCTACGCCCGGGTGCGGAAGAACCCGTGCGCGCCGGCCGAGGACGACCGCGACCGCGCCGCCCGCCAGCAGGAGGTGCTACGCGCGATCGGCGACGCGGCCACCTCCCCGAGCGCCTTCGTCCGCCTGCCGCTCATAAGCTGGCGGGCGCCCAAGGCGCTCAAGACCGACATGAAGGGCCCCGCGCTGATGGCCCTGTTCGCCGACATGGCCACCGGCAACTCGGACGAGACCGCGGTCCTAGAGGCCGGCTGCTGCGTGAACGGGAGCAACCTGTTTGTCTCCGACGGCGCCAAGCGGGACGCCGTCGACAAGCTGCTGAACGGCAGCTAGTCGGAGGAGGACGAGGAGCTCTTCGAGTCCTTCGACTCGCTCTTCGAGCCGGAGTCGGACTTGGCGCCGGAGCCCGCCTCCGATGACGAGGACCCACCGCCCTTCTTCTTGCCGTAGTCGGTGGTGTAGAAGCCCGAGCCCTTGAAGTGCACGGCCACCGGGTGGAACACGCGCTGGACGGGCGCCTCGCAGGTCGAGCAGCTCGTCAGAGGGTCGTCGGTCATCCGCTGCATCACCTCGAAGGTGTGGCCCTGGTCGCAGCGGTACTCGTAGATGGGCATGGCACTCTCAGTATAGGAGTGCCAAGGAAGCCTCAGACGCTGTGCGGAGGACGCGGCTGCTCCAGGTCGTCGAGCAGCGAGATGCGCATCGCGTGCCACACAAGCCACGCGGTGAGATGGCTGATCGGGCGGAGAGCCGTCCCCATCACCCCGCCACGCTACCCAAACTCGGGGCGGCACCGCCCCGATGATGGAATAGAAGGCCGGAACCTCCAGCGTTTTCCGGCGGATGGATAGGGTGCTCGAGCGGATGGTGACCATGGACAAGATCGTCGCGCTCTGCAAGCGCCGCGGGCTCATCTTCCCGGCCTCCGAGATCTACGGCGGCATCGCGAACACCTACGACTACGGGCACTACGGCGTCCTGCTGAAGAACAACGTGGTGAACACCTGGTGGAAGGCGATGATCCAGGAGCGCGACGACATCGTCGCGCTCGACTCGGCGATCATCCAGCACCCGCGCACGTGGGAGGCGTCGGGGCACCTCGAGGGGTTCACCGACCCGCTTGTGGACTGCAAGGCCTGCAACCTGCGATTCCGCGCCGACCACATCGAGGAGGCGCGCGCCGGCACGGCCGAGCACCCCGACGTGCGCTGCGGTCACGCCCCGTCCAAGCTGCCGGGTGACCACAAGGACTGCGAGCTCACGGACCCGCGTGAGTTCAACCTGATGTTCGAGACCACGATCGGGCCGGTGAAGGAGGCGGGCTCGACCGTCTTCCTCCGCCCGGAGACCGCGCAGGGGATCTTCCTCGACTTCAAGACCACCCTGCAGTACGCGCGACGCAAGCCGCCGTTCGGGATCGCACAGGTCGGCAAGTCCTTCCGCAACGAGATCACCCCCGGCAACTTCATCTTCCGCACGCTCGAGTTCGAGCAGATGGAGATGGAGTTCTTCGTGCCGCCGGACGACGCCGAGCGCTGGCACGACTACTGGATGGAGCAGCGGCTCGAGTGGTACGTCGCGCTCGGGATCGAGCGCGAGCGCCTGCGCCTCCGCCCGCACGGCCCCGACGAGCTGTCGCACTACTCCTCGGCAACGAGCGACATCGAGTACCTCTACCCGATCGGCTGGTCCGAGCTCGAGGGCATCGCCAACCGCGGGGACTTCGACCTGACCCAGCACGCCGAGTTCTCCGGCCAGAAGCTGGAGTACGTGGACAGCGCCACCGGAGAGCGCTATGTCCCGCACGTGGTGGAGCCCGCCGCCGGGGTCGGGCGGACCGTGCTCGCGCTGCTCTGCGACGCCTATGACGAGGACGAGATCGGCGGCGAGCGCCGCACCGTGCTGCGGCTCCACCCCTCGATGGCGCCCATCAAGGTGGCGGTGCTCCCGCTGGTGAATAAGGCCGGGATGCCGGAGCTGGCGCGCGAGATCTACGAGGACCTCCGCCCTCGCATGCCGGCGGAGTACGACGCCGGCGGCTCGATCGGCAAGCGCTACCGGCGCCAGGACGAGATCGGCACGCCCTTCGGGGTGACGGTCGACGGCCAGTCCACGGAGGACGCCACGGTGACCCTCCGCGACCGCGACACCCTGGACCAGGAGCGCGTGCCGATCGCGGAGCTCGGCGACGAGCTCGAGCGGCGGCTGGCCGGCCGGCCGGCGGGGTCCACGGCCGGATGATCTAGATGATGATTCCGCGGCCCCGCGAGCAGCGCGGGGTCGTGGAATCAGTCATCTAAAGCCGCTCGAGTTCCGCGAGGATCGCGTCCTCCGCCTCGCCGTGCTCGGCGGCGCACCAGCGCCAGCGAGCCCCGTCGATCATCTCCGTGCGCCCGTCGGCGAGGTGGTCCTGCACGCCCTCCGCGAGCAGCTCCACCGCCACAACCGTGTCCGTCGACTCGAGCTTCTCGGCGATCACGCGGGCACGCCCGTGGGCGGTGAAGGCCAGCCCGGAGCCCATGAGGAGAAGCGCCACCGCCGGGTCCTCGCGCAGGCGGCGCAGCGTCTCCCGCCGCCTTCCCAGCGCCAGCAGCACGCGGTCGTCGCCCATCCGCAGAAAGGCCGTGACTGGAATCGGATGCGGGCCCGCGACGCACAGCACGGCAGGGGTCCCGCGCTCCCAGCGCGGAAGCGGCTCCATTGCCGCGGAAGCCTATGCCCGCGCCGGCGCCCGCTCAGTCCCCGAGCAGGCCGCGGGCGATCAGGAGGCCCAGGCCGAAGGCAGCGTCCCGGTCCCAGTCGGGATCCGAGACCACCTGGATGCCAAAGCCGTCGCCCAGCGCGAACATCATCGAGGCGACCGCCTCGGGGTCGCCCTTCAGCCGCACGACGCCGTCGCGCTCCTTCGCGCGCAGCGACTCGGCGAGGTGGGCGCGCCAGCGGCGGTACAGCTCGGCCAGCTCGGCGCGGATGTCCGCCGAGCGCCGCGACGCCGAGAGCATCTCGTAGATCACGGCCTGGCTGCTCGGCTCGCCCTCCATGAACTCCTGGAGGCTCGCCACGAGCGCCTCCATGATCTCGTCCACGGTGCCGGCGCGGGCGATGCGCTCGTCCATCGCCTCGATCCTCACCTCGCAGTCGTGGCGCACGACCTCGATGAGCAGCTGCTCCTTCGAGCCGAAGTAGTAGTGCAGCAGCCCGCGCGATACGCCGGCCTCGCGCGCGACGTGGTCGAACGTGGAGGCGGCGGCGCCGCGCGCGCCGACGCTCGAACGCATCGCCTCGATGATGCGCTGGGCTTTGTCGCCGTCTAGTCGCCGCGGCGCGGCTACAGAAGCTTCCATCCCCACTGGGATCGTATCTGGCCAGCCAGCCAGAGCGCGCACCTCGGGGTGGCATCATTTGTCATATGTGTGTGGATGGTCCTTCGAGGCGCATCATCTCGGAGCCGAGCGAGACCCCGGCGCCGCCGCCCCTGCCCGCGCATCCGCCGGTGCCGGAACCCGCCCGGGAGCCCCCCTCTCCCGGCCGGGAGCCGCAGCCGAAGCTTGAGCCCGCGAGACCTGGATGAGCGACGAGCCGCTGGTCCCAACCCCGGTCTACGGCCTGCGCACGTGGACCGTGAGCGGCGAGCGCCCGGACGAGCGGCTGGCCGCGGCCTACCGGGACGCGACGCCGTGGCCCGCCGGCGGCGCGTGGCTCGAGGCCTCCTGCCAAGAGGGACACGCCGCGCCGGCCCCGCAGTGCAGCTGCGGCGTCCATGCGTTGCATCCCCGCCGGCGCGCGGCGCGGCGGATCTTCGCCGGCCGCCGCCAGGTACCCGGCATCGTCGAGGCCTCCGGCGTGATCGAGGTCCACGAGGACGGCTTCCGCGCGGAGCGGGCACGGCCTTACGCGCTTCTGCTGGCGCCAGGGCGCAACGCCGGACTCGTGCACCGGCTCGCGGAGGCGTATCACGTGCCGGTGGTGGACGCTGGGGGCGGACCGGACGCAGTGCTGCGCTGGTGCCGCGAGCGTGAGCTCGGGCTCTCCGCCCCGGTGGTGGCCGAGCTGCTCGGGCCGGGTGAGGTCGAGAAGCGGCGGCGGGCGCGGCGCGCGAGGCTCCGCGTCGGCGCGCTCCGGTTCGCCGCCGCGGCCGTGGTGACCGCGCTCGTGGTGGTGGGGCTCCTGATCGCCACCGACCCGCCGGACGACCGCGTGCTCTATGGCCGCACGGGCGAGATCCGAACCCGCTAGCCGGCGCCTCAGTTCCAGGGCAGCTCCGCGCGCGTGGCCCAGTAAGCGTCCGGCTCCTCGACCAGCCCGGCGAGCCGGCGTTCGAGCTCGTCATCCCAGGGGAGCTCACGCGCCGCGAGGTTGCTGCGCAGCTGCCCCACCGTCGCCGCCCCGCTGAGCACCAGGTCCACCCACGGCTGCGCGAGCGCCGCCGCGAGCGCGAGCGCATCCTCCGTCGTGCCCCGGTCGCGGGCCGCACGCGTCAGTGCTCGGTCCGCGCCACGGGCCGTCAGCCGCCCGTTCGCGAGCGCCTCCTTGACCATGACGTACAGGCCGGCCTCGCGTGCGCTTGCGAGCGCTCTCGCTGCCGCGCGCTCGTGCAGATTCCACGTCGCCTGCACGGTGTCGAAGCCGCCGGTCGCTACGGCGCGCTCGATCGTCTCGGCCTGGCGGGGACCTGTGACCGTGAGCCCGATCCGCACGCCGCTTTCGCGCAGCGCCGCCAGCTCGGCGCGGACCTCCCGGTCTTCCAGCACTCCGCTTTCGATGGTGGCCGAGTGGATCTGATACAGACCCACGTGGTCGCCGAGCAGCTCGCTCGTCTCCCGCCACTGGCGCCGAAGCTGCGCGACCGTGAGGTCCTTGACCTCGTGCTCGTCGGCGGCTACGCGCCAGCCGGCGGTGTAGGTGTAGCCCCACTTCGAGCTCACCTGCACCTCGCCGGGCGCCAACCCGCGCCGCTCGAGCCAAGAGGCCAGGAACTCCTCCGCGCGCCCGTATGACCGCGCCGCGTCGAACGCGCGCACGCCCTCCTCGTACGCGGCATCGAGCACGTCGTGGGCCGCGCGCTCCATCCGCTCGACGGCCACGTCCTCCACGTCGCCGCTGTGGCCGAGGTTGATGTAACCCGGGCGCCCGAGGGCGGCGAGGCCAAGCCCGATCTCCGCGGTCCGGTCGGTCGGCATTCCGCAAGCCTAAGCGTGTACCAAGAGTGCCGAGAAACCGTTCCCGACCGGCGGAGTACTTGGGGCATGGGCGAGGAGAAAGCCAAGTCCCGCGTGCCCAATCTGCGGGAGCGCGTTCCGGATTTCAGGGGACGGATCCCCGATCTGAGCGACGAGCTGCGTAGCCGCGGCAGCGAGCTGCGCACCAAGGGCACCGAGCTGGCTCGCCAGTACGCCGAGATGGACGTCTCCTGGGCGCGGTGCGACGCTGCGAAGGCCGCGCGCGAGGGGCTGATCAGCTTTGGGCTCGGCCCACTGATCGACTTCTACGTGCGCAACCGCGCCGTCGGCCGCGAGGTCTTCGACACTCTCGAGCACCCCGTGGTCTTTGTCGCCAATCACTCGAGCCACCTCGACACCCCCACCATCCTGCGCGCCATGCCGCGCAAGTGGCGCGCTCGCACGGCGGTGGCCGCGGCGGCCGACTACTTCTACGACAGCCGCTGGAAGGCCCGCGGCGTCGCGCTCCTGTTCAACACGGTGCCGCTCGGACGCCAGGGCGGCGGGCTGGGCAACGGCGCGACCGACCACGTCGACCGCCTGATCGACGAAGGCTGGAACCTCGTGATGTTCCCGGAGGGCACGCGCTCGCGCGACGGCCAGATCGGCCAGCTGCGCTCGGGGGCCGCGGTGATCGCGGCCAACCACAACATCGACATCGTGCCGATCTATCTCAGCGGCACCCACGAGGCGATGCCGCCGGGCCAGAACTGGCCGCGGCGAGTCCCGAACCGCTTTCTCTCGCGCCGCCACGAGGTCGAGGTGCGCTTCGGCGAGCCGATTCGCCCGCGTGACGTCGAGCACCGGCACGAGGCCATGGACGCAGTGCGCGAGTTCTGGGAGCGGAAGGGCCTGCCGGCGCCGCCCACAGCCGCGGCGCCCTCGCGCTTCGGGCGAGCCACGGCCGCCCCGCGGGAGCCCGCCCGGGATCGCTCCACCACCCCCGCCTGAAAGAGTCCGCTCCGCCGCCGTTGCGGGCGGCGACCGCCCCGTATACGGTCTCGGACGAGGCGGGGTTCGACAAGCGAGCGACTCCAGGAGGGTGTATGAAGAAGCTGATCAATGAGCCGGACGCCGTGGTGCGCGAGGCGCTCGAGGGCGTCGAGGCGGCGCATAGCGACCTGGTTCGCGTGAGCTACGACCCGTATGTGATCGTGCGCGCCGACGCGCCGGTCCAGGGCAAGGTCGGCATCGTCTCGGGCGGCGGCTCGGGCCACGAGCCGATGCACGGCGGCTTCGTCGGCCGCGGCATGCTCGACGCGGCGTGCCCCGGCGAGGTGTTCACGTCGCCGACGCCCGACCAGATGCTCGAGGCGACCAAGGCGGTCGACGGCGGCGCGGGCGTGCTGCACATCGTCAAGAACTACACAGGCGACGTGCTGAACTTCGAGATGGCGGCGGATCTCGCCAAGGGCGAGGGCGTCGAGGTCGAGGCGGTGGTCACCAACGACGACGTCGCTGTCCAGGACAGCCTCTACACGGCCGGCCGCCGCGGCGTCGGCATCACCGTGATCGCCGAGAAGATCTGCGGGGCGGCCGCCGAGGAGGGCAAGTCGCTCGCCGAGGTGGCCGAGCTATGCCGGACCGTCAACGGCCAGGGTCGCAGCATGGGCATGGCGCTGACACCCTGCGTAACCCCCGGCTCCGGCGAGCCCAGCTTCGAGCTGGGCGACGACGAGATGGAGATCGGGATCGGCATCCACGGAGAGCCGGGCCGGTTCCGCGAGCCGTTGGCGTCGGCCGCGCACGTCGTCGAGCGCCTGGCGACCGCGATCGTCGAGGACCTGCCGTACGAGTCCGGCGACCGCGTGCTGGCGTTCGTGAACGGGATGGGCGGGACGCCGCTGATCGAGCTCTACATCGTCTACCGCGAGCTGGATCGCTTCCTGCAGGGACGCGGCATCACGATCGAGCGCAGGCTGATCGGGAACTACATCACCTCTCTCGAGATGGCCGGCTGCTCGATCACGTTGCTCAGGCTCGACGACGAGCTCACGCGACTGTGGGACGCGCCCGCCGACACACCCGCGCTGCGCGTCTGCTGAGGGCGGCCCGTTGAGCATCACCTCGACACAGGTCCGCGAGTGGATCCGTGCCTACGCCGCCACAGTCGCCGAGCATCGCGCCGAGCTGGTCAGGCTGGACACGGCGATCGGCGACGGCGACCACGGCACGAACATGGAGCGCGGCATGCGAAAGGCCGTCGAGAAGGTCGATGCCACCGAGGGCGAGGACATCGGCGCGCTGCTCAAGGCCGTCGGGATGGCGCTGGTCTCGAGTGTGGGTGGAGCCGCCGGCCCGCTGTACGGGACGCTGTTCCTGCAAATGGGAACGGCGTCCGACGGTCGCGGGGAGCTCGACCTCGCCGGCTGGACCGCGGCGCTCGAGTCCGGCGTCAAGGGGGTCCAGGCGCGCGGCAAGGCCGAGCCCGGCGACAAGACGATGATCGACGCGCTCGTGCCGGCGGTGGACGCGCTGCGCGCCGCCGCCGGCGACGGCAGCGGGCTGGCCGACGCGCTGGGCCGCTCGGCGGACGCGGCCGAGGAGGGCATGCGGGCGACGATCCCGCTCGAGGCCCGCCGGGGGCGCGCCAGCTACCTCGGCCCGCGCAGCGTCGGCCACCAGGACCCTGGGGCGACGTCGGCGCAGCTGTTGCTGGCGGTCGCCGCCCGCACTTTCGGGGGTGACGGCTGAACCGCGGCTTGCGCAGGTTGCTTCCAAGCATCGATCCGCATTAGTGTTGCGCCGCGCTAGGTCCGGCAACTCGAGGGAGTGGAGGAGCTTTGAGCATCTTCGGAGCAGAGGTGATCGGCACAGGGATCCTGATCCTGTTGGGCAACGGGGTCGTGGCAGGAGTGCTGCTAAGCCAGTCCAAGGCGCAGAACAGCGGCTGGATCGTCATCACGTTCGGCTGGGGCATAGGCGTCATGGTGGGCGCTTATGCGGTGGGTCAGTTCAGCGGCGCCCACCTGAACCCGGCGGTCACGCTCGGATTCGCGTTCGCGGGCTTCACCGACTGGAGCGACGTACCGGAATACCTTGCGGGCGAGTTCGTCGGCGCCTTCATTGGAGCGACGCTAGTGTGGTTGGCCTACTTGAATCACTGGGGCGCGACCGAGGATCCGGGGCTCAAGCTGGCCTGCTATAGCACGGCGCCGGCCATTCGCAACCCCGCGGCCAACCTCATCACCGAGATCATCGGGACCTTCATTCTCGTCTTCGGGATTCTCGCCATCATCGCCAACGCGGCGACCGGCGAGTCAGGCCTGAACGCCCTGCTGGTGGGCCTGCTGGTGTTCGGGATCGGGCTATCGCTCGGGGGGCCGACGGGCTATGCGATCAACCCGGCGCGCGACCTCGGGCCGCGCATCATGCACGCGATCCTGCCAATCGCCGGCAAAGGGCCGTCCGACTGGAGCTACTCCTGGATCCCCGTGGTTGGCCCGATCATCGGCGGCGTCCTCGGAGCGCTGGCGTACGACTGGTGGTGGCCGACACTCTGACGGCGCCACATCTTCGAGAACGACACGAGAGGGGCTAGATGGCTGAGTACGCGGCAGCACTCGACCAGGGCACGACCAGCTCGCGCTGCATGGTCTTCGACCACGGCGGCAAGGTCGTGAGCGTGGTCCAGAAGGAGCACGAGCAGATCTACCCGAAGCCGGGCTGGGTCGAGCACGACCCGATGGAGATCTGGCAGCGCTGCCAGGAGGTGATGCAGGAGGCGCTCGACGCAGCGGGCGCGAGCGCCGACGACATCGCCGGCCTCGGGATCACCAACCAGCGCGAGACGACGGTGGTATGGGATCGCAACACCGGCGAGCCGGTGATGAACGCGATCGTGTGGCAGGACACGCGTACCGACCGGCTGGTCGATGAGTTCTCGCGCGACGGCGGGCAGGATCGGTTCCGCGAGCAGGTCGGCCTGCCGCTGGCGACCTACTTCTCGGGCCCGAAGGTGCGCTGGGTCCTCGACAACGTGGACGGCGCCGCCGATCGCGCGGAGGCCGGCGACCTGCTGTTCGGGAACATCGACACGTGGTGCATCTGGAACCTGACAGGCGGTCCCGACGGCGGGATCCACATCACGGACGTGTCGAACGCCAGCCGAACGATGCTGATGGACCTCAAGACGCTCGACTGGGACGAGGGCATCGCGTCGACGATGGGCGTTCCGATGTCGATGTTGCCTGAGGTGCGCCCGTCGAGCGCTCCGTACGGCGAGGTGCGCTCGGGCGGCGGCTTCCAGGGCGTTCAGATCGCCGGCGACCTCGGCGACCAGCAGGCGGCGACGTTCGGTCAGACGTGCTTCTCGCCCGGCGAGGCGAAGAACACGTACGGCACGGGCAACTTCCTGCTGCTCAACACCGGCACCGAGCCGGTGCAGTCGAAGTCCGGGCTGATCACGACGGCCGGCTACAAGATCGGCGACGAGGACTGCGTGTACTGCCTCGAGGGCTCGATCGCCATCACCGGCGCGCTGGTCCAGTGGCTGCGGGACAACCTGAAGATGATCCAAGCGGCGCCGGAGGTCGAGGACCTCGCCAAGTCGGTCGACGACAACGGCGGCTGCTACATCGTGCCGGCCTTCTCCGGGCTGTTTGCTCCGTACTGGAAGTCGAACGCCCGCGGGGTTTTCGCGGGGCTGACGCGCTACGTCAACGCGGGCCACATCGCGCGGGCGACGCTGGAGGCGACGGCGTACCAGAGCCGAGAGGTAGTGGAGGCGATGGACGCCGACTCGGGCGTCAAGCTCGAGTCGCTCAAGGTCGACGGCGGCATGGTGGCCAACGACCTGCTGATGCAGTTCCAGGCCGACCTGCTCGGCGTGCCGGTCATCCGCCCACAGGTGGCGGAGACGACCTCGCTGGGCGCCGCCTACGCGGCCGGTCTCGCGACGGGCTTCTGGAACGAGGTCGAGGACCTGCGCGAGAACTGGGTCGAGGACAAGCGGTGGGAGCCCCAGATGGACTCCGCGAAGCGGGACGAGTACTACAAGTTCTGGAAGAAGGCCGTCACGCGGACCTTCGACTGGTTCGAAGCCGACGAGAGCTGAGATTGCGTAGTGGGTCAGATCCTCCCCCCGGGGCGAGGGTCTGACCCCCCGTAGGATTCAGTACGTGCCGAACCTTCAGGCGGATGTGCTGGTGGTCGGCGGCGGTGCGACCGGCACCGGCGTCGCGTGGGACGCGGCGCTGCGGGGGTTCGACGTGGTCCTCGTCGATCGCGCCGACCTGGCGGAGGGCACGAGCGGGCGCTTCCACGGGCTGCTGCATTCGGGCGGCCGCTACGTGGTGAAGGACCCCGTGGCCGCGGCCGAATGCGTGGCCGAGAACGCGATCCTGCGGCGCGTAATCCCCGACTGCATCGAGGACACGGGCGGGCTGTTCGTGACGACGCCCGACGACGACCCCGCGTACGGCGACCGGTTCCTGGAGGGCTGCCGCGCGTGCGAACTGCCTGCCGAGGAGATCGACGTGGCCGAGGCGCTGCAGCGCGAGCCGCGGCTGAACCCCGGGATCCGGCGGGCGTTCACGGTGCCCGACGCCTCCATCGACGCGTGGAAGACAGTTTGGGCGTTCGCCCGCGGCGCCTCCGCGCACGGTGCGCGCGTGCTGCCCTACCACCGCGTGATCGACCTGCACCGCGACGGCGACGCGGTCACGGGTGCGCGGCTGCGCAACGAGCTGGCGGGCGACGAGCTCGACGTGGAGGCCGCCTTCACCCTCAACGCGGCCGGCGCATGGGCCGCACAGGTCGCGCGGATGGCCGGGGTCGAGGGCGTGGACGTAGTCCCCGGCAAGGGGATCATGATCGCCATGAACCACCGGCTCGTGAACACGGTGATCAACCGCTGCACGATGCCGGCCGACGGAGACATCCTGGTCCCCATTCGCACGGTCAGCGTGATCGGCACGACCGACATCCGAGCCGCCGACCCCGACGAGATCCCAGTCACCCAGGACGAGGTCGACCAGATGCTGGACGACGGTGAGCGCCTCGTGCCGGGCTTCCGCGAGGCCCGGGCGCTGCGGGTGTGGGCCGGCGTGCGCCCGCTGTTCCAGGACGCCAAGGTGGGCGAGGTGAAGGACACCCGCGACGTCAGCCGGACGCACGCAGTCGTCGACCATCTCGAGCGCGACGGCGTCAAGGGCCTCCTCACGATGTCCGGCGGGAAGCTGACCACGCTGCGCCTGATGGCGGAGGACATCGTCGACGCCATGTGCGCGCAGATCGGCACCGACCGGCCGTGCCGAACCGCGGAGGTCAGCCCGCCGATCGACGAGAACGACGAGCCGTACCACCTCGGCTCGCGCCTTCGCCGGCGCGAGGAGACGATGCAGGAGGAGCAGCTCATCTGCGAGTGCGAGCTGATCGGCCGCCGGAAGCTCGAGGAGGCGATGCGCCGGCGCGGCACGGCGAACCTCGACGACATCCGCCGCACCCTCCGCCTCGGGATGGGGCCCTGTCAGGGAGGCTTCTGCATCTACCGCGCGACCGGCATCCTGCACGGGGTCGGCGATCTCGACGGGGACCAGGCCGCGGCCTCCCTGCGCAACTTCCTCCAGGAGCGCTGGAAGGGCGTGTGGCCGATCCTCTACGGCGACCAGCTGCGCCAGGCGCGCCTCGACGACTGGATCTTCCAGGGGCTGCTCGACGTCGACCATCTGCCCGACGGGGAGGCGCAAGAGGCATGAGCCACCACGATGTCGTGGTGATCGGCGCCGGGCTGGCCGGCCTTGCCGCAGCGGTGCGCCTCGCGGAGGGCGGCGCGCGAGTGCTGGTGCTCGCCAAGGGCGTTGGCGCCACGCACCTGAGCGCGGGCACGATCGACGTGCTCGGGTATGACCCTGAGCGCGTCGAGCGTCCCGGCGAGGCCCTGTCCCGCCTCGGCGACGGCCATCCATACGGCCTGCTCGGGGCCGGCGCCGTGGCAGCATCGGTCGAGTGGCTCAAGGCGCGCGTGGCGGCCGGCTCGCTGGCGCCTTACGCGTACGAGGGCGGCCTGGAGGAGAACCTGCTGCTGCCGACCGCGCTCGGCGTGCCGCGCCCCTCCGCGGTTGTCCCCGAGACAATGGCGGGCGGCGACCTTCGTCGGGAGGCCCCGGTCCTCGTGGTCGGCTTTCGGGCGTTCAAGGACTTCCATCCGGCGCTGCTCGCCGAGACGCTGCGGCGCACGGGCACGCCCGCGCGAGCGGCCGAGCTCGACCTCGTCCCCGAGGGCCGCGTCGACGTCAACTCGCTGGGCTATGCACGCGCCTTCGACGATCCGTCCTTCCGCGCCGAGGTCAGCGCTCAGCTGGTCGGGCGCCTAAGGGCAGATGAGCGCGTGGCATTCCCCGCCGTGCTTGGCATCGCCGACCCCCACGGCGCTTGGTCGGAGCTCGAGCGCCGGCTGGCACACCCCGTGTTCGAGGTCCCGACCCTGCCGCCCTCGGTGCCCGGCATGCGGCTGTTCGCAATCCTGCGCGATGCCTTGCGACGGGCGGGCGGGCGCATGATCCTGAACGCCGTCGTGAGCGGCGCTGAGCGGGAGGGCGACCGGGTCAGCGCACTGCGCGTGCGCGTAGGGCTGCGCGAGGAGCGCCGCGGCTGCGACTGGGTCGTGATGGCCACGGGCGGGTTCGCGTCCGGGGGCCTCGAGCTCGACTCGCGCTGGACCGCGAGGGAGACCGCGCTCGGCCTGCCGGTGGCCGGGATGCCCGCACCCGGCGAGGAGCGCTTCCGCCCGGACTACTTCGACGACCACCCGATCGCGCGGGCGGGCGTGGCTGTGGGCTCGGATCTGCGCCCGGAGGGCCACGAAAACGTCTTGGTCGCCGGCGCCACGCTGGCCGGCGCAGAGCCGTGGCGAGAGAAGTCCGGCGACGGCATCAGCCTGGCGACCGGCCACCGGGCGGCTGAGCTCGTCCTTGGCAGCGTCCGTCAGCCGGCCGCGGCGGGGAACTGACCGTGGACGTGCTCGGCGAGCTCATGCGCGATTCCCTCGACCACTGCGTGAAGTGCACGATCTGCGAGACCTTCTGCCCGGTCTCCAACGTCACGCCGCTGTTCCCGGGCCCGAAGTACGTCGGGCCGCAGGCCGAGCGCTTCCGCGTCGGCGACGAGCCGTCCTTCGACGCCTCGCTCGACTACTGCTCGGGGTGCGGGATATGCACCCAGGTCTGTCCCCAGGGCGTCCACATCGCGGAGATCAACACGCAGGCGCGCGCGAAGATGAAGGAGACGAACGGCGTGTCGCTGCGCGACCGCCTGCTGGCCCGTCCGACCCTCGCGGGACGGCTCGGCACGCCGGTCGCGCCGCTCGCCAACTGGAGTCTCCGCAACCGGCCGCTCCGAGCCGCGGCGGAGCGGATCCTGGACCTCGACCGCCGCGCGCCGCTGCCGCGCTTCGCCGGCCGTACGTTCCAACGCTGGGCGCGGCGACACACCTCGCCGCCAGCGCAGCGCCGCGTCGCCTACTTCCACAACTGCGGCACGAACTACTACGAGCCCCGGCTGGGCGAGATGACAGTCGCGCTGCTCGAGCACAACGGGCTCGCCGTGGAGGTACCCAAGCAGGACTGCTGCGGGCTGCCCCTGCAGTCGAACGGCCTGTTCGACGACGCCCGCCGCTACGTCCACCGGCTGGCAGCCCGGCTCGCGCCCTACGCGCGCGCGGGAGTCGACATCGTCGGCACCTCGACCAGCTGCACTCTGATGCTCAAGCGCGAGGCGCTCGAGATCCTGGGGATGGACGACGACCCCGACCTGAGGGCCGTCTCCGAGCGGACCTTCGACATCTGCGAGTACCTGCTCGCCATGCACGAGCGCGGCGAGCTGCGGACCGAGTTCCGGTCACTGCCCGAGACCGTCACCTACCACGCCCCCTGCCAGCAGCAGGGTCACGGCATCGGCAAGCCGGCGCTGGACCTGCTCGCGCTCGTGCCCGAGCTGCGCACGATCGAGCTGGACGCCACCTGCTGCGGCATCGCCGGTACCTACGGTCTGAAGCGCGAGAAGTACGACATCGCGATGAAGGTGGGGGCCGGCCTGTTCGCGCAGATCGCCGACGCCGCCCCCGAGCGGGCGGTGTGCGACTCGGAGACGTGCCGCTGGCAGATCGAGCAGGCCACCGGGGTGCGGACCGTGCACCCCGTCGAGATGCTCCACCGGGCGTCGGGCCTCGCCTGAGCGCGTCGTGGTCGGCCTCGTAATCGTGTCCCACAGCGCGGCGCTTGCCGACGGCGTCGTGGAGCTCGCGCGCGAGATGGGCGCCGGCGAGGTTCAGATCGAGGCGGCCGGCGGGATGGAGGACGGAGCGATCGGCACCGACGCCGCGCGCGTGCAGGAAGCCGTGGAGCGCGTGCGCTCGCCCGACGGCGTGCTCGTCCTGATGGACCTCGGCAGCGCGCTGATGAGCGCGGAGATGGCGGCCGAGATGGCCGATCCGGAGGGCGGGCCGATCCTGCTGTCGGAGGCGCCGCTCGTGGAGGGCGCCGTGGCCGCCGCGGCGCGCGCACGCGGCGGCGGCTCGCTCGACGAGGTCGCCCGCGAGGCGCGCGGCGCGCTCGCAATGAAGAGCACACAGCTCGGGGGCGACGAGCCAGAGCAGGCCTCGGAGCGGCCGGCGCGCGAGGGTGACGATGTCCACGAGCTGCGTCTGGTCGTGAACAACCGGCTGGGCCTTCACGCCCGGCCGGCGGCCCGCTTCGTCGGCGCTCTCGCCGGGACCGAGGGGCGCGTCGAGGTCGTGAACGAGAGCCGCGGACGAGGCCCGGCCGACGGGCGCAGCCTGACCGGCCTGGCCACGCTGGCCGCGCGCCAGGGTGACGAGATCCTGGTTACGGCCACCGGCGCCGGGGCCGCCGACGCCCTCGCCGCCCTCGGCGCGCTCGCGTCCGAGAACTTCGGCGATGCGGAGGAAGACGACGGGCCCGCTGCCGTTCCGGCCGTGGACGGCTCGTCCGGGGCGGCGGAGCCCGCTTTACCCCCGCGACCGGGAACGCGGCTGAGCGGTGTTCCGGCCTCGGCGGGGATCGCGATCGGCCCCGCTCGGCCGCTGCGGCCGCGGGAGCCTCCGGTCGAGGACGGCCCCGGCGGCACCCCCGCCGAAGAGCGGGCGCGGCTCGAGGCGGCGCGCGCGGCGGTACGCGACGACCTCGAGGACGCGCGCGCCGCGGTCACGGCGCGTGCGGGAGCCGCGGAGGCGGAAATCTTCGCCGCACACGCTCTCCTCCTCGACGACGCCGCCATCGTCGAACCCGCGCTGCGCAGCATCGACGAGGGCGAGCCGGCCGGCCGGGCGTGGCGGGCGGCGTCGCGGGAGGCCGCATCGGCATTCCGGGCGCTCGACGACCCGTACCTGCGCGAGCGGGCAGTGGACGTGGAGGACGTCTCGTCACGAGTGCTGGCCCGGCTCGCAGGGGTGTCGCCGGGCGCGGTGTTGGAGGCTCCGGGAATCGTCGTCGCCGACGAGCTGACACCACGCGAGGCGGCCGGTCTCGATCCCGCCGATGCCTGGGCTATCGCGACCGCGCGCGGAGGCGCCACCGCGCACGCGGCGATCCTCGCGCGCGCGCTCGGCATCCCCGCGGTGGTCGGGGCCGGCGGCTCGCTGCTCGCGATCGCCGAGGACACGCCGCTGGTCGTGGACGGGGAGGCGGGCGTGATCCACGTCGATCCCGACGCCGAGACGATCGCCGAGCACGAGCGCCGGCGCGCGGCGGGGGAGGCCGAGCGGCGCGCCGCGCTTGCGCTCGCCGCCGAGCCGGGCGCGCTGCGCGACGGCCGCCGGGTCGAGGTCTTCGCCAACGTCGGCAGCCCGGCCGAGGCGCGCCTCGCGGTGGACAAGGGCGCCGAGGGCATCGGCCTGCTGCGCACCGAGTTCCTCTTCCTGGACCGTGCGGAGCCGCCCGGCGAGGAGGAGCAGGTGGACGTCCTGCACGAGATCGCCGCACGCGCTGGACGGCCGCCCGGTGGTGGTGCGCACGCTCGACACCGGGGCGGACAAGCCGCTGCCGTTCCTGCGCCAGGACCCGGAGCCGAACCCATTCCTCGGGCGCCGCGGCATCCGGCTGTCGCTCTCCAGTCCGGACCTTCTGCGGACGCAGCTCCGCGCGATCCTTCGCGTCGCGGCGGAGCACCCGCTGAAGGTGATGTTCCCGATGGTGGCGACGCTGGAGGAGCTGCGGGCCGCGCGGGCGCTGCTCGACGAGGTGCGCGCGGAGCTCGGCAGCGGCGCCGAGCTCGAGGTAGGCGTGATGGTCGAGGTGCCGGCGCTCGCGCTCGAGGCGACGCGCTTCGCGCCCGAGGTCGACTTCTTCTCGGTCGGGACCAACGACCTCGCCCAGTACGTGATGGCCGCCGACCGCGGCAACGCGGCCATGGCGGATCTGCTGAGCGGCTCGCTGACCCCGGTGCTCGCGCTGGTCGCGGCGGTGACCGCGGCCGCCGCGGCGCACGACCGCTGGGTCGGGGTGTGCGGGGAGCTCGCCGGTGACCCGCGCGCCGCGGTCCTGCTCGCCGGACTCGGCGTGCGGGAGCTCAGCATGGCGGGGAGCCGGATCCCGGCCGTGAAAAAGGCGCTCCGAGAAGTCGACTGGGCGGCCGCCCAGGCGGCCGCGCGCGCCGCGCTGCCCCCGCTCCCCGAGGCCCCGGTGCCCGGCTCCCTCCCGACCGGCGCGCGGTAGCACTAGGATCCGCTCGCCTCATGGCGATCTTCACCATGCCCCGGGACGGACTGCGCTCCGCCCCAGTGATCGCCGCGAGCAGCGCGATGCGCATCGTCCTCACGCCGGTCGTGATGTGGCTCGTGCTCGAGGGGGACGGGGACGGCGCGGAGCTGGCGGCGACCGTGCTCTTCTGCGTGGCGGCCGCAACCGACTGGATCGACGGACGGCTGGCGCGGCGCTGGGGCGTGACCACCAAGCTGGGCTCGTTCCTCGACACGACCGCCGACAAGCTGCTCGTCTCGGGCGTGCTGATCGCCCTGCTCGCCGTCAACCGGGCCTCGCCGTGGATCGTCGGGCTCATCATCGGCCGCGAGCTGGTCCTGATGGCCCTGCGCGGGGTGATCGCCTCGGAGGGCGAGGTCATGTCGCCCTCGATACTCGGCAAGCTGAAGACCAGCGTTCAGTTCGTCGCGATCGCGCTGGCGATCCTGCGACCCGGCGAGCCGCTGGCCGGCCTCTACCTCGACCAATGGGCGATGCTGGCCGCAGCCGTGATCACCGTGGCGTCGGCGGCCGACTACCTGGTGCGGGCGATCCCGCTGGTGGTGCGCGGGGACGCCCGTACGTGACGCGCGTCTTCCTGACAGGGGGCAGCGGCCTGATCGGCGGCGCGCTAGCCGCTCGCTTGATCGAGCGCAACAACGAGGTGGTGGCGATGGCACGTTCGGACGGGGCGGAGCGCACGCTCGCCGCCCGCGGCGCGCGCGTCGTGCGCGGCGACGTCCTCGACGAGGACGCGATGGCCGCCGGCATGGCCGGGTGCGCGCTCGTCTATCACGTGGCGGGCATCAACACGATGTGCCCCACCGACCCGGCCGCGCTCTTCCACGTCAACGTGCGCGGTGCGGAGGCCGCGGTGCGTGCCGCCGCCCGGGCCGGCGTGCCGAGGGTGGTGCTCACCTCGTCGGCGGCGTCGCTGGGTGAGGCATCCGGCACGGTGGGCAGCGAGGCCTCGGCGCACCGCGGCAGCTACCTCTCGTACTACGAGCGCTCCAAGCACGAGGGAGAGCGAGCCGCGTTCGAGGCCGCGCGCCGCGCCGGCGTCGAGCTGGTCTCGGTCAACCCGTCCTCGGTCCAGGGCCCCGGCCGCGCGAGCGGCACCGGGCGGATCTTGATCGCTTACCTGAACGGGCGGCTGCCGGCGTTCCTCGACACGCAGATCAGCCTGGTCGACATCGCCGACTGCGTGGAGGGCCACCTGCTCGGCGCCGAGCGCGGCGTGCCGGGCGGGCGCTACGTGCTGAGCGGCGCGACGCTGACCTCGCGCGAGGCGCTGGCAATCGTCTCCGAGCTGTCGGGCGTCCGGCGCGACGTGCGCTTCGTTCCGCAGCGCATGGCCGCCGCCGCGGCGGCGCTGGTTGAGGCGGCCTTTCGCGTGCGCGGGCGAAAGCCGCCGGTCTGCCGGGAGATGGTGCGAACGCTCGCGCACGGCCACCGCTACGACGGCTCGCGCGCGCAGCGGGAGCTGGGCCTGCGCTACACGCCCGTCGTGGAGACCTTCCGGCGCACCATCGAGTGGGCGGCGCGCGAGGGCCTCCTGCGGCGCCCGGTTCAGGCTGACTAAACAGCCGGGCAGCGGGTACACGAAACATATGGAGCATTCCAAGCACCCAGCCAAGCCGAAACAGGGCGACAGCTTCGCGAAGGGCATCGCCCAAGAGACCGATTCGCCGGAGGAGAACCTCGAGCCGGACTTCGCGCGCGGTGTGCGCGCCGGTGAGCCGGGCGAGGAGGGCCGCTTCAGCGAGGGCGCCGAGGAGTTGCCCGATTCGCCCGAGAAGCACGTCGAACGCCGCTTCAGCGAGGGCGTCGAGCGCAACCCCACCAGCGAGTAGATCAGGGCTCGGGAAGTAACGCCGGGCGCTCCCCTTCGAGACGGTATCGTCGTCACATCAACTACGAAGGAGGAGCCGTGGCTGCTCTGTGCCGTTCGTACGCCTCGCACGCCGAGGCTCTTGATGCCGTCAACGCGGCGCTTGGTGCGGGAATCCCCGGTGAAGGCGTGCGGGTTCTCACCGGTGAGCCGCAGCGCGACACCCACGAGGAGCCGGTGGGCGAATTCGGTGGGCCGATCACGCCGGATGCGCCGGTCGGGGAGTTCGCGGGCGGCGCCCATCCGCGCGCGCAGGAGAAGGGCCACTTTGCCGGCGGCGAGCAGCGCGGCGGCAGCTTCGCCGACACCGACAGTGAGGAGATCGTCAGCTACCCGGGCGGGGTCGAGCATGCGACCTACGCCGGCCCCCACGACGTCAAGAAGGTCCTGACCGACGCCGGCCTCGACGAGGCCATGGCGGAGGGCGACATGAACGCGCTTCGGGAGGGCCGCGTGCTCGTGCTGGTGACGGCGCCGGACGAGGAGGCCGAGCGCGTCCGGACGCTGTTGGACGGCTGACTTCAGCCCGCCGCCGCCGCGCGCTTCTCGCCACCGAGCGGCAGGGCCTCGTCGACCAGGCGCTCGGAGTGGCGGGCCGCGGCGGCCAGGACCGCCGAGCGCCGCTCGAGCTGCGAAACCACGGGCGTCCCCGCCGGTGGCCGCAGGCCGAGCACGTAGGGCGGTCCGCCGTCCCAACCGAGCGACCGCCGTGCGATGTCCTCAACGACGCGCTCGTACCACCCGACCCGCTCGCGATACAGGGTGGCGAGCGCCGGGTTGAGCGTGCGCAGATGCCGCACGATCAGCACGTCGGCTATCCGCGAGGCGCTTCTGCGCGGCACGCCGTACGGTCGCGTCTGCAGGGCGAGCACGTGCGTCGCCCCGGCCGCGAGCGCCTCGGCGACCGGGATCGCCGACCCCAGGCCGCCGTCCACGTAGCGCCGTCCCCCGATCTCGACCGGCGGCCCGCCGGCCCACGGCATGCGGCTGGAGGCAAGCACGACGTCGTAAAGCTCGGTCTTCGAGCGCATCCCGGAGAACGTCACGGTCTCGGCGGTCTCCACGCTGACCGCCACGCAGTGCAGGGCGATCGGGCTCGCGAGCACGCGCTCGTGGCGGCCGGCGTCCAGCCCAGCCGAGGCGTACTCGAGCACGTAGCTGACGTCGATCACGGGCCTGCCGCGCAGCGCCCGGGCGGGGTTGACGAACTTCCGCGAGGCCAGCGGCCCGTGGTAGGCGGCCGCGCCCTCCCGTGCCACGCCGGCGATCAGGGCGGCTCCGTTGATCGCCCCGGCCGACGCGCCAACGACCATGTCGAAGCAGCCCGTGAGCCCGAGGCGCTCCAGCGCCGCAGTCATCCCGGCCGACACGACACCCCGCATGCCCCCGCCCTCGACCACGAGCGCGACGCGGTGGGGGTCGTGGCGCCGGCCCGGTTTGCTGCCATTCTGCGCGCGCTCACGGAGCACCTCGAGCACGGGATGCTGTGGATCGGGCACGGCCGGAAATGTAGAGACCGAGCCGCGCCGCTCAGCAGCAGCGCGCGCCGGGCTTCTCGTCGCGCTGGTCCATCCGCCAGCGCTCGAAGTCGCGCCGGCTCATGACCGGATCGTCCGGGTGATCGCGGCGCCTGTGCTCCACGTACCGGTCGTACGCGGTTTCGCCCGAGACCTCGCGCAGATATCCAAAGAGACCTCGGGCGGCGCCGCGCAGCATGCCGGGGCGGCCCATCAGCGGCTCTCCGCTTCCACACGCTCCTCCTCGCGTTCGCGGCCGCGCACGAAGCGCCCGGTGCCGCCACCGGCGGTCGCCATCGCCGCCCGCTCGGCCGGCGTCGCGATCAGGCCCGACGGCGCGACCAGGCGGGACGGCTGCGCCGGAACCTCCTTCAGCTCGACCGGCCGCGTGCCGCGGATCGTCGCGATCCAGACCCTTGCGGCGTCGGCGATGACCAGGATGATCAGCACCGCGAAGAGCGCCGCCAGCACGCCATCGACCGTGGAGTTGGTCACGATCTGCTCCATGTCGCCGAGGCTCTCGGCGGGCGCGAGCACCTCGCCGTCGTCGAGCGCCTCCTGGAACGTGTCACGCTGGGCGAAGAAGCCGAGCTTCGGGTCGTCCGAGAACACCTTCTGCCAGCTCGCCGTGAGCGTGACGGTGGCGTCCCATGCGAGCGGCACGAGCGTGACCCACGCCCATTTCAGCTTGCCGGACTTGATCAGGATCGTAGTGGCCACCGTCAGCGCCACCGCCGCCAGCAGCTGGTTCGCGATGCCGAACAGCGGGAAGAGCTGGTTGATGCCCCCGAGCGGATCGGTCGCGCCCGTGTAGAGGAAGTAGCCCCAGGCGCCCACGACCACCGCGCTCGTGGCCCACAGCCCGGGCTTCCAGGACACGCGCCCGATCGGCTTCCAGACGTTGCCGAGCGTGTCCTGCAGCATGAAGCGCCCGACCCGAGTGCCAGCGTCCACCGTGGTGAGGATGAACAGGGCCTCGAACATGATCGCGAAGTGGTACCAGAAGGCCTTGAGGCTGCTTCCGCCTATGACGCCCGAGAAGATCTCGGACATCCCGACGGCCAGTGTGGGCGCGCCGCCGGTGCGCGCCACGAGGGTCTCTTCCTCGACGGAGCTGGCGGCCGACTGCAGCTGGTCGGGGCTGACAGTGAAGCCGAGGTCGCGCACGGCCGTGGAGGCCGACTGCACGGTGTCCCCGACCACCCCCGCGGGGGCGTTCATCGCGAAGTAGAGCCCGGGGTCGAGGATCGAGGCGGCAGTGATCGCCATCACCGCCACGAACGACTCCATCAGCATCGCGCCGTAGCCGATCGTCCGGACCTGCGACTCCTTCTCGATCATCTTGGGCGTGGTGCCCGAGGCAATCAGCGAGTGGAAGCCCGACAGCGCGCCGCACGCGATGATGATGAACACGAACGGGAACAGCGAGCCGGCGAAGACGGGGCCCTCGCCGCTGGAGGCGAACTCCGAGACGCTCTCGTTCTGAAGCACCGGGAGCGTGAACAGGATGCCGAGCGCCAGCAGGGCGATCGTCCCGATCTTCATGAAGGTGGACAGGTAGTCGCGTGGGGCCAGCAGCATCCAGACCGGCAGCACCGACGCGGCGAAGCCATAGACGATCAGGCAGATGACGAGCGTCTCGGGCGAGAGCGTGAAGAAGTCGGCGAGCGCGCCGTCCGCCTCCTGGACCCAGCCGCCGGCCACGATCGCGAGCATCAGCAGGGCGACACCGATCGCCGTCGTCTCGATCACGCGCCCGGGCCGCAGCACGCGCATGTAGAAGCCCATGAAGAGCGCGATGGGAATCGTCATCGCGATCGAGAACGTGCCCCAGGGCGAGGCCGCAAGCGCCTGCACCACGACCAGCGCGAGGACCGCGAGCAGGATGATCATGATCGAGAAGACCGCGATCAGGGCGGCCGCGCCGCCGACTGGTCCGATCTCGTCGCGCGCCATCTGCCCGAGGCTCTTGCCGTCGCGGCGCATCGAGAAGAACAGGATCACCATGTCCTGCACCGCGCCGGCGAAGATGACGCCGACGATGATCCAGATCGTGCCCGGAAGGAAACCCATCTGGGCGGCCAGGACGGGCCCGACCAGGGGGCCGGCGCCCGCGATCGCCGCGAAGTGGTGGCCGAACAGGACGCGCCGGTCGGTGGGCTGGTAGTCGTGCCCGTTGTCGAGCCGCTCGGCGGGGGTGGCCCGGTTGTCGTCTGAACCCAGGACCTTCTTCGCGATGAAGCGCGCGTAGAAGCGGTACGCGATCGCGTACGAGCAGAGCGCCGCGAATAGCAGCCAGATCGCGCCGACCTCCTCGCCGCGCGACAGCGCCAGGATGCCCCACGCAACCGCGCCGAGCAGGGCCACACCCGTCCAGATCACGATGGTGCGGACCCTGACTCGCTTGCCTCTCACCTCGAAGCTCACGTGCTCTCCTTCCCGGGGGAACAGAGCAGGCCGTACCCGGGTC
Organism: uncultured Thermoleophilaceae bacterium; assembly: GCA_963733885.1. GTDB lineage: Bacteria > Actinomycetota > Thermoleophilia > Solirubrobacterales > Thermoleophilaceae > JACVRW01. The sequence goes on from CAVTES010000006.1 coordinate 501,978, forward strand.
GTCGTAAATCACACAAAAAAGGGCGCCCCGCGGGGCGCCCTTTCGGATGGGTCGGGTCCAGACCGGGTTAGCTCGTGCCGACCGGCTCGCTGCTGCTCGCGGCCGAGTCCGGGGTGGTGCTCGCGGTGTACTCGAACTCCTCCTCGGCGCCAAACAGCGCGTCGAGCACCTTCTTGCGCAGGTCCTCGCTCAGCGCGAGCGCCAGGCCGGCGCCTACGACGCCGATCAGGAGCAAGCGGCCGAAGCGGTGCTTCTTCTTCTTGCCGTGGCGCAGCGAGTCGGCCGCGTCCTTGAGCGAGCTCGCGGCGTCCTTCAACTCGCGCTGGACCTTCTTGTCGTCCAGCGCCTTCGCCGGGCCCTTGCCGTTGATCCGCCCGTAGGCCTTCTTGGCGGAAGTGAAGGCGTTTCGGAGGTTGTCGCGCAGCTCTTCGTCCTCCATGAAGCGCTGGACATACTGGTTGTCGCGAACCGCCTTGCCCGCGGCGTATGCCCCGGCGCCCGCCTTTACGGCCTTCTTCTTCGCTGCCATTGCTCTCCTCGATCCGCTTTTCGCTGCGGACACTCTACCCGGCGTCGCGCCGCCGACGCTTCTTCTCGAGCGCCGCGTCCAGCACCTCGCCCACGTCGTCCACCAGGACGAACCTCATCCGCTTGCGCAGGTGCTCGGGGATATCGTCGATATCAGCCTCGTTGCGCCGCGGGATGATCAGCCGGTTGATTCCGGCGCGCTGCGCCGCGAGCGCCTTCTCCTTCAGGCCCCCGATCGGCAGCACCTGGCCCGTGAGCGTGATTTCGCCCGTCATCGCGGTGTCCGCCCGCACGGCCCGCCCGGTCGCCCGGGACGCCAGCGCCGTGGCCATCGTGATGCCGGCGCTCGGCCCGTCCTTGGGGATCGCGCCCGCCGGCACGTGCACGTGCACGTCGTTGTCGCGGAAGTAGTCGCTCGGGATCTCGCCGTCGGTCGACTTGACATAGGACAGCGCGGCCGCCGCCGACTCCTTCATCACGTCGCCTAGCTGCCCGGTGATCTGGAGCTTGCCGTCGCCGGGGAAGGCCGTGGCCTCCACAAACAGGACGTCGCCGCCCGCCGGCGTCCACGCCAGCCCGGTCGCGACCCCGGGCTCGCCGGTGCGGCGCTGCACGTCGGGCTGGAAGCGCGGCTTTCCGAGCAGCTCGCGGACCGTCTTCGCCCGCACCACGCGCTTCGACCTCCGGGTCCCCTCGGCGAACTCGCGCGCGACCTTGCGGCACACCGACCCGATCTGCCGCTCGAGCCCGCGGACGCCCGCCTCGCGCGTGTAGCCGTCGATGATCACGTCGAGCGCCTCGGGCGTGACCTCGATCCGCGACCGTCCTACGCCGTTCCGCTCCATCTGCCGCGGCACAAGGAAGCGCTTCGCGATCTCGCGCTTCTCCTCGTGCGTGTAGCCCGAGAGCTCGATGATCTCCATCCGGTCGCGCAGCGCGGGCGGCACCGTGTCTAGCTGGTTGGCCGTGCAGATGAAGAACACGCTCGACAGGTCGAAGGGCAGGTCGAGGTAGTGGTCGCGGAAGGTCGAGTTCTGCTCGGGGTCGAGCACCTCGAGCATGGCGCTGGCGGGGTCGCCGCGGAAGTCCGCGCCCATCTTGTCGATCTCGTCGATCATGAGCACCGGGTTGTTCGACCCGGCGTCGCGCATCGCGCGCAGGATCGTGCCCGGCAGCGCCCCGATGTAGGTGCGGCGGTGGCCGCGGATCTCCGACTCGTCGCGCACGCCGCCCACCGACAGACGCTCGAACTTCCGCCCCATCGCGGCGGCGATCGAGCGGCCCAGCGAGGTCTTCCCGACGCCGGGCGGACCGACGAAGCAGAGAATCGCCGCACGCGCGTCCGGCTTCAGCTTGCGTACGGCGAGGAACTCGAGGATGCGATCCTTGACCGACTCCATGTCGTAGTGGTCCTTGTCGAGCACCGTGCGCGCCTCCTGCAGGTCCAGCACCTCCTCGGTCGACTCCGACCAGGGGAGGTCGGCCAACCACTCGAGGTACGTGCGGATCACGCCGTGCTCGACCGACTGCGGAGGGAGCCGCTCGAAACGCTGCAGCTCGCGCTCGGCCTGCTTCCAGGCGTGCTCGGGCAGGCCCGCGGCCTCGAGCCGCTCCCGCAGCTCCGACGCCTCGGCCTGGCTCTCGTCAACCTCGCCCAGCTCCTCCTGGATCGCCTTCAGCTGCTGGCGCAGGAACCACTCGCGCTGGCCCTTGTCCATCTCCGACTGCACCTGCGACTGGATCCGCGTGCCGATCTCGACCAGCTCCAGCTCGCGGGCGAGTAGCTCCGAGAGCATGCGCAATCGCTTCGTGACGTTGCGCTCCTCGAGCAGCGCCTGTTTCTCCTCGGTCTTGAGGCGCAGCGCCCCGCCGATCATGTGGGCCAGCTCGGACGGGTCGTGGAGGTTCGCGACCGCGACCAGGAGCTCCTCCGGCAGGTACGGAAGCTCCTCGATGATCCGAGAGAAGGTGGCCTGCACGTTGCGGTGGAGCGCCTCGAGCTCGGGCGACGGCACGAGCTCGTCGGGCGCGTCCTCGATGCCAGCCACGAGATAGGGGTCGGTGGCCGGAAAGCCGGTCAGTACGACCCGCTGGGCGCCGTGCACCAGGATGCGGAGCGTCCCGTCCGGGACCTTCAGCATGCGTGCCACCACGCCGGCCACCCCGACTCGGTAAAGGTCGTCCGGCCCGGGTTCCTCGTTGTCCTCCACTTGCTGCGCGACCATCACCAGCATCCGGCTGCCCGCCAGCACGTCGTTCACCAGCCTGATCGAGCGCTCCTGGCCGATGGCGAGCGGCATCAGCGCCTCGGGAAACGGGACCGACTCACGAAGCGGCAGGACGGGGAGCGTCTCCGGCAGGTTCGAGCGGACCTCCGCGGTCGCGGCCTCGCCTTCGGCCGAGGGGATGTGGATGCTCACGCCTCGCGCTCTTCGATGGGCACGCGGCGGACCGCCTGCTCGGGCCGGGCGAGCGGGATCTCCACCTCGAGGATGCCGTCCTCGTAGGAGGCGTGGGCCTCACCGGCCACCACCTCGGCGCCCAGCTCGACGACGCGGCGGAAGGGACCGTGCTCGATCTCGATCTGCTGATAGAGGCGCCCGGCGGACTCTGCCGGGCGGCGCTCGCCCGCGATCACGAGCTGCCGGCCCCGGATCTCGAGCGCCACGTCGGTGATCTCGATGCCGGCGAGGTCGGCCTTGACCACGGCGCGGGGCGGGTCGTCTGCGTAGAAGACGTCCACGGAAGGCGAGAATCCCCGGCCCCGGAGCCCGGTCTGGCGCTCGAAGACGTCGCCGAAGAGCTCGTCGATCTCGCGCCGCATGCGCTCGAAGTTTGCGAACAAGTCGCGGGACGACGCCACGGTCCCGAGGATACGGATTGGAGAAACCGTCAGTCCCGCGCTCGAGCCCGGATCGCGACGCAGCAGCGGCCGGGCTCGGGCTCGAGGCCGGCCCTGACATCCGTGCGGCCAAGACCGTCTAGCAGGCCCTCGAGGTACGCCTGGTTCATCCCGCATACGACGTCGCGGTGCTGCTCGGCCAGTCGGTGAAACGGGCAGTTCCTCAGCCGGATGACGCCGGCCTCGTCCTCGAACGGCTCGTATCCCCGGGTGGCGAGGGCCTCCTCTAGGGAGCTTTCTCGGCCTTCGCCCATCCGCCTGCCGGCACGGGCGGCCACGGCGTCGAGCGCCGCGCGGGCCTCGTCGCTCGTCTCCGCCGCCTCGGCAAGCAGGTCGGCGGCGAGCTCGTAGTCGCGAGGCGGGACCGACACGGACACCTCGCCCTGCGCCACGTAGAGCTTGGCGGGACGCCCGGCGCCCGGCCCGGTGCGCCCCTCGGGGCGCCGATAGCTGATAGTGAGGAGGTCCTGCTCGGCGAGCTTGTCGAGGTGGTATGCGGCAAGGGAACGGCTGATCCCGACCGCCTCGGCGGCATCCTCGCGGCTGACCGGCTCGGAGCTGCTCCGTACGAAGGCGAACAGCCGCCGGCGGACCGGCTCGTCGAGGGCGGCCAGCCGGGCGAGCTCGTCCTCACGTGGCGGCGTCATGTCCGGGGCCGAGTCTAACACCAATGAATATTGACAAATCCTTGGAGCGGAGATATGTTCTCGTCAACTTCTGTTGGTTTTAGAAAGGAGCGCTCGATGAGCACCGCTGCGACGACGGAGCAGAGAAGCGTTGGAGGGAGCACCGTCTCCCAGGCCACGCAGTGGGGTGATGCCCGCTTCCAGGCCTATGCCCTCCTGCGGACGGGGTTTGCCGTCGCGCCGATCCTGTTCGGGCTCGACAAGTTCTTCGAGGTCCTCGTGGATTGGCCGATCTACCTGGCGCCGTGGGTGAACGACATCGCGCCGGGCAGCGCCCAGGACTTCATGTACCTCGTGGGCGCGGTCGAGATCGTGGCCGGGCTGGTGGTGGCCTTGAAGCCGCGCTACGGCGCCTACCTGGTGGCGGCCTGGCTCGGCGGCATCATCGTCAACCTGCTGACCCACTCGGGCTACTACGACATCGCGCTGCGCGACTTCGGCCTGCTGATCGGGGCGCTCGCGCTGGGGCGGCTCGCCGCGGTCTACGACCCGCCCCTGCGCCGGAGTGCCGCTGGGATGGGCGCATGAGCCGGCTGGAGCGCCTGCGGGCCGCGGGCGTGTCGATCTGGCTCGACACGCTCTCGCGCGACCTGCTCGACAGCGGCCGCTTCGAGGGCCACGTCCGCGAACACGGGGTGACCGGTGTGACCGCGAACCCGACGATCCTGGAACGTGCGCTCGCGGGCTCCTCCGCCTACGACGTGGAGCTCCGGCGGCTCGCTGCCCTGGGGACGAGCGCGAAGACGGCCTTCTTCGAGCTCGCGCTCGAGGACGTGCGCCGGGCGGCGGAGGTGCTGCGCCCCGCGCACGACAAGAGCGGAGGCCAGGACGGTTTCGTCTCGTTCGAGGTCACGCCCGACCTGGCGCACGACTCGGCCGGGACGATCGATCAGGCGCTGGCGCTCTGGCGTCGGCTTGACCTGCCAAACGTGATGATCAAGGTGCCCGCCACGGCGGCGGGCCTGTCGGCCATCGAGCGGCTCACCTCGTTCGGCGTGAACGTGAACGTAACCCTGCTCTTCTCGCTCGGCCGCTACGAACAGGTGATCGAGGCCCATCTGCGCGGGCTCGAGCGGCGGCTCGAGGCGGGCCGGCCGCTCGCGGGGATCACCTCCGTCGCCTCGTTTTTCGTCTCCCGCATCGACGCCAAGGCCGATCCGCTGCTCCCGGTGGGCTCTCCGCTCCGCGGCCGGATCGCCGTCGCGAACGCCCATCGTGCGTATGCGCGCGGGCGCGAGCTTTTCGCCGGAGCTCGCTGGGCACGCCTCCGCGCCGCCGGCGCCCGCGAGCAGCGTCCCCTCTGGGCGAGCACGGGGACGAAGGATCCGGCGCTGTCCGACGTCCACTATGTGGAGCGGCTCATCGCCCCGCAGACGGTCGACACGATGCCCGAGCGAACGCTGCTCGCGTTCGCCGACCACGGACAGGTGCGCGACCCGATCGACCCTGCCTCCGAGTGGCCCCGGCGGGTGCTGGCGGAGGCGGCCGAGGCGGGGATCGACCTCGACCGCATCACGACCGAGCTCGAGCGGGAAGGCGTGGAGTCGTTCAGCGGCTCCTACGTGCGGCTGCTCGAGAGCCTGCGCTCGGAGCTCGGCGGCGCAGCGCGGCCCGCGCGGCCCAGTATCCGCACATCCCGTGCACGGCGCCCCCGGGAGGGGTGGACGAGGAGCAGATGAAGAGGCCCGGCACGGGCGTGGAGTACGGCACCGGCCGGGCAACGGGGCGCGTGAAGAGCTGGCGCAGGTCCTGTACGCCGCCGTTGATGTCACCGCCCACGTAGTTGGGGTTGCGACGCTCCACCTCGGCGCTGTCCATCGCCGAGCGGGCGGCGACCACGTCGCGAAAGCCCGGCGCGAAGCGCTCCACCTGCGACTCGATCGCGTCGGTCATGTCGCGCGTCGAGCCGCTCGGGACATGGCAGTAGGCCCAGGCGGTGTGCTTGCCCTCGGGCGCCCGCGTGGGGTCGAACAGGCTCGGCTGCACGAGCAGGACGTAGGGCCGCTCGTGGTGCTCCCCGCGCGTGGCGGCCTGCTCGGACGCGACGATCTCGTCGAGCGTTCCGCCCAGGTGCACCGTTCCGGCCCGCGCCGCCTCGGGGGCGGTCCACGGGATCGGCCCGTCGAGCGCCCAGTCCAGCTTGAAGATGCCCGGGCCATACCGGTACCGCGAGAGCCGGCGCCGGTAGCCGTCCGGGAGCCGCCCGCCGGCGATTCGAAGGAGCTGCCGCGGGGTGACGTCGAGCAGGATGGGATCGGCCCCCGCGGGAAGCTCGTCGAGCGACTCCACCCGGCGGCCCGTTTCCACCGTGCCGCCCAGCGACCGGAGCTCTGCCACAAGCGCTTCGGTGAGACGCTGCGAGCCGCCGCGGGCCACCGGCCAGCCGACGGCGTGGGCGCTCAGCGCCAGCACGATCCCGAAGGCGGCGCTCACCGGCGCTCGCAGGGACAGCATCGAGTGCGCGCAGCAGCCGGCGAGCAGAGCGCGAGCGCGGGCGCCCTCGAACCGGGAGCGTGCCAGCCCTCGGCACGAGCGCACCCCGCGCAGGCCGAAGCGGGCCATCAGGAGCGGGTGCCGCGGCGGGCGAAGCGGGGCGAGCAGGTCGCCGAACAGGCCCTCCCAGTCGCGCACGAGCGGCTCGAACAGGCGCCGCCAGGCCTCTCCGTCGGGGCCGAGCCCGCGGGCGGTCTCCTGCATAGAGCGGTGCAGCACCACCGCGGTGCCGTCGTCGAGCGGGTGTGCAAGAGGTATGTCCGGATGGGCGAGCTCGAGCCCGCGCCGATCCAGCCGCAAGCCGCGCAGGAAAGGCGACGCGATCGCCAGCGCCTGCACGGTCGAGCAGACGTCGTGCACGAAGCCCGGGAGCGTCAGCTCGGCCGAGCGGCAGCCGCCGCCGGCCGTCTCCTCGCCCTCGAGCACGACCACCCGGCGCCCGGCGCGGGCGAGGACGATCGCCGCCGCCAGCCCGTTCGGTCCGGCGCCGACTACGACGGCCTCCGTGCGCGAGGGCGCGGGCTGGCCCGCGCCGGAGCGATCGTCTCCTTCAGGCAACCGCGTCGCGCTTGAAGAGGCGCTTCACGCCGCGCCCGGGCGCGCCCATCGTGTACAGCGTCGAGCGGATGGCGGCACTGTGCCACACGTTGCTCCACTTCGCCCACTGGCGCCGCTTGTCCACGCACACCACGCGCGTGTCCACCTCGCCCTCGTGACCGAAGTGGGCGGCGAGCGCGGTCAGAGTCTGCTGCCAGAAGCGGTCCTCCTGCTTGTGGCCGCCCATCGCGAGGCCCATCTCGAAGATCGGGTCGCTCGCGCGCATCAGCACCTGGGCCTGGGCCATGGTGTGGTCGCCGGCCTCCGCGGCGCTGAACGTGATCCAGCCGGCGAACATGTGGCCCTGCGGGGTCATCAGGGTGAACGACTCGTCGTCGGCGTAGAGCACCATCACGCCGGTCGAGAGCTTCATCCGGCCCGGCATTGTCATGTTGAGGAGCGCCACGTCGCCGGGCGCGATCCCCGTCAGGGCGCCGTAGAAGTGGTTGCCCTCGGGCCAGAACTCCGGGAAGTTCTCCTTCCACGCGGCGATCAGCTCCGTGGCCGAGACGCGCTCGGAGGGCACCCGCACCTGGTAGGTCTTCTGCCACATCTTGCCGAAGCCCTGGATCGGCGACGCCAGCCTGCGGCCGTCCACGTTCAGGTTGACCGCGCCGTCCGGCACGTCGGAGACCTCGAGCCGCGAAACCGACTTCGCCCAACTCTCCTCGCTCCTCATCGCCGCACCTCGGCCAGGGCATCGTGCTCGCTGTCGTGGATGCCGACCGCCTCGTCGAGCCGCGTCAGCTCGAAGATCTGGCGGTAGTGGTCGGACAGGCCGAAGGCGAGCACCCGCTGGCGCTGGCGCTGGGCCCGGACGAGCAGCGTCACCAGCAGCCCGATGCCACCGCTGTTCATGTAGTCGAGCTCCGTAAAGCTGAGCACGATCGCCCGCGCGCCGGAGTTGCTCGCGCGCCCGTAGGCGTCCATCAACACGTCTTCGCTCGCCGCCGTGATGTCGCCCTTGATCTCGATCACGCAGGCGCCATCGGAGACCTCGCGGACCTCGAATGTGGTCGCCGCCTCAGGCATGGTGTCCTCCTTCCGCGCCGCGGGCGGCGCCGTCCTCGTTGTCAGCGATCGTCATGAAGTCGGCCAGCCGCGTGATCTCGAAGATCTCGCGGTAGTGGTCAGACAGCCCGTAGGCCTTGACCTCGACCCCATGCGAACGCGCCTGGGCCAGCAGGCCCACGATCAGCGCGATGCCCGTGCTGTTGATGTAGCCGGCATCGCTGAAGTTCAGTACGACCGGGCCGCCGTCGCGCGCCGCCTCTTCGTAGCCCCCTTGGAGGGTGGCCTCCGCCCCGGAATCGATGTCGCCCGCCAGGTCGATCACGCCGGCGCCGTCGCGCCGGCGCACCGCCACCTCGAGCTCACGTGTCGTCGCCATCGTCGCCTCCTCGCAGGCGCACGACCAGCTCGAGGGTGCGTCGGCCCTCGTCGCCGGTCACGTGCGCTTCGTCAACCATCTGCTCGATCAAGAACAGGCCCCAGCCGCGCGGCTTCTGGCGTCCCGCCAGCTTGGCCTCGATGTCGGGGGCCTCACGCTCCGAAAGCTCGACGACGCCGCCCAGGTCGCTCACCTGCACGCGCACCGAGTCCGCGGAGCCCAGCACGCGGATCGAGACGGGCCGGTCGGCCCGGTACTCGTTCCCGTGCTCCATCGCGTTCATCGTCGCCTCGCCCACGGCGGTCTTGAGGCGGTCGAGACGGGCCTCGTCGAGCCCGGCGCCGGTCACGGCGGCCTCAACCCGTTCGATCGCCTCGCGCTCGTTGCCGGGCTCGCTCGCCAGCTCGAACTCGGCCAGCACGGTGCCGTTCTCCGAGCCCGCGACGATGGCGCCGCCGGCCGAGCGCTGGAGGGTGACCATCGTGATGTCGTCCTCCTGCTCCGCGCCCGGCCCGGTGAATGTCTCGAGCACGGCGTTCACCGTGTCGATCAGCTCCTGCCCGCCGGGGCTCTCCGCCATGGTGGCCTTGAGGCGTGGGAAGCCGAACATCTCGCGATCCGGGTCGTGCGCCTCGACGATTCCGTCGGAGTGGAGCAGCACGCTGTCGCCGGGCTCGAGCACAGCCTCCTTCTCCTCGTAGTCCATGCCCGGCATCAGGCCGAGCGGCATGCCGCGCGCGCGCAGCTCGATCACGCCCTCGGCGGTCTTCACGTAGGGCAGGTCGTGACCCGCGTTTGCAAAGCGGAGCAGCCCGCTCGCGGGGTCGAGCACGCCGTACAAGCAGGTCACGAACATCTTCGCCGGCATGTCGGGGCAGAGGTGCTCGTTGACCCGCTCGAGCACCAGGCCGGGCTCTATCAGCCGGGTGGCCGACGCCCTCAGGACGCTGCGGGTGGCCGACATCACGAGCGCGGCGGGCACGCCCTTGTCGGTCACGTCGCCGACCACGAACGCCACGCGCCCGTCGGGCAGCGGGATCACGTCGTAGAAGTCGCCGCCCACCTCGCGGGCCGGGCGGTAGTACGCGGCCACCTGCCAGCCGGGCAGATCGGGCAGCTCCTTGGGCAGGAAGTTCTGCTGGATCAGGCGGGCCACCTCGAGCTCCTGCTCGAAGCGCTGTCGGGTGGCGGCCTCGGCCTCCTGCTCGCGCACGAGCTGGCCCACCCGCAGCGCCGGCGCGGCCTGCCCGGCGAGGTTGTCGAGGAGCTTGCGGTCGTCCGAGGAGTACTCCTGCTCGGACATCCGCGGGCCGAGGTTGAGCACGCCGATCAGCTCGCCCTGGCTGACGAGAGGTACGGCCAGCTTCACGCCCGCCTCCTTCAACTCGCGCAGCGCCGGGGAGTCGAGCTCGAGCTCCTGGACGTCCACGGCCTCGCCGGCGGCCTGGAAGTAGGCGAGCAGGGGGTCGTTCGGGGCGATCTCGATCGGGGCCTGCTCGGGGGCCGGATCCGGCTGCGCCGGGCGCTGCTCGGCCCGCCCGGCGGCCGCGTCGCGGCTGCGCCGGAGGAGCCTGCGCCTGAAGGGTCTGGTCAATGCCGCCATGCAGGTTCCTTTCTACGCGCGCGGCGTCCGGGAAGCGTTACGGAGGGTGCGTACACGGCGACGGGATCGCGCTTACCCCTCAGCGACAGCTCCCCGCGCGCCTTCAGTTCGACCTTGGTGCTCTCGAGCAGCGAGCGGGTGGCCTCGGTCAACAGCAACGGCTCGGCCAGCTCGCGTGTCGCGTCCTGTACGCGGGCGGAGACGTTGACCGGGTCGCCGACCACGCCGACTTCGCAGTGGCCGCCGCCGCCGATCGTCCCGACCAGCACCAAGCCCGAGTTGAGGCCGATGCCGATCCGGTAGCGGCCCTCGACGGCAGCGAGGATCTCGAACGAGGACGCCAGCGCGCGGTCAGCGTGGTCGGGCGTGTGGAAGACGGCCAGCAGCCCGTCGCCCAGCAGCTTGTTGACCGCGCCGCTGTGGCGCTCGACGGCCGGCACGGCCAGCTCGAAGAACCCGTTCAGGTAGTCGACGGCCTCGCGCGCCGTGGAACGGTCGGCGAAGGTGGTGAAGCCGCGGATGTCCACGAACACGACCGTCACCATCGCCCACTCGGGCTCGACGCGCTCGCTCACGGCGCGTCCCTGAGCCAGAGCGAGACGTGAGCCGGCTGCATCGTCTCCGAGACGACGCCACGGAGCTCGAGGCTCAGGGTGTCGAGCTCAACCTGGTCGCGCAACCGCGCGCCGAAGCTCTGGAGCGTGCGTGCCGCGTCGTAGCGGCGCCGGTAGAAGCGCCGGTCGACGATGCCCTGGATGCGAGCGCGGAGCGGTCGGACCAATGCGGCGACTGCGAGCGTGGAGCCCGCAATCGCCAGGTCGGAGTCCTCTGTCAACGGACTCAGCGCCAGCTGCAACAGCAGCACCGCACCCACGTAGGCACCTACCAGCGCGGCGGTCAACCCGACGTAGACCAGTGTCCGGTTGATCACCAAGTCGATGTCGAACAGCCCGTGGCGCAGGATCGCGATGCCCATGGCGAACGGGATCGCCGTGGCCGCCCCCGTGACCGTCGCGTTGATCACGTCGTCGCTCAGGGACGCGACGGTCGACTCCAGCACGCCGACTACGACGAACGCAGCGCCTACCACGGCGACCGCGTACAGCAGCCACTTCAGCTGCTGGCGCTCGGTCCAGCCCGCGCGCCGGTAGCGCACGAAGAGCGACACGATCGACGCGAGCATCGCCAGCAGGAGCAGCATCAGCCCCAGCCCGGCGACCGCGGCGGCTCCCGGAATGCCGAGTGGGTTCTCGACGTCGGGAAAGCCCTCCAGGCCACCCTGCGACAGCGCTTGTCCCGGCACTGACAGAGCGAGCCCCGCGGCGGCCAGCCAGGCGACGGGACGCCAGCGACGCGAGGGAAGCCGGCCTGTGGGATACAGGAGCAGGAGGAACGTGTTGGCGAGCCCGACGGCAACCACCCAGCCCCAGCTCGCTATCCAGGCGGCGAAGATACTGCCCGGGCGCACGTCACTGCCGTCGCGCAGGCCGGTCGCGTAGGTATCGGCGGACCCCATCAACGCGTAGGACAGGGCGGCCAAACACATGAGCCATCCGATCGGGTTGCGGGGCTGCCGCGCGGCCACGAGAGCTCCGACGGTGGCAAACGCGAGCACGAACAGGACGAACGTGGTTTCGAACAAGAGGTCGTGTTGGATGCTCACCGCGTTGATCACGCCAATGGCCAGCACGGTCACGACCGAGAGGCCGCAAAGGGTCCAGGCCAGCCGGGCGGCGGTCATCGCGACACCTGTCGCAGCCAGAGCGAGACGTGGGCGGGCTGCATCGTCTCTCCCACAACCGCCCGCAGCTCGGCGCCGAGCGAGTCCAGCTCGACCTGGTCGCGCAGCCGGGCACCGAAGTCCTCCAGCGTGCGAACCGCGTCGTAGCGGCGCCGGTAGAAGCGGCGGTCCACCAGCCCCTGGATGCGGCCGCGCAGGGGCCCGACCAGCGCCGCGACGGCGAGCGTGGAGCCGGCGATCGCGAGGCCCGAGTCCTCGGTGAGGGGGCTGAGCGCGAGCTGCAACAGGAGCACGCTGCTCACGTAGGCGCCGACCAGTGCGGCCGACAGCGCGCCGTAGACCAGCGTGCGGTTGATGACCACGTCGATGTCGTAGAGGCGGTAGCGCAGGATCGCGATCCCGATGCAGATCGGCAGGGTCGCGACCGACGCCGATATGAGCGTGTTGCTGAACTCGTCGCTGGTGCCCACCGTGGCCTCGGCGACGATCTGCGCCAACACCGCAAGGCCCACCAGCGCTGCCGCGTAGGTGAGCCACTTGAGCTGGCTTCGCTCCACCCGGTGCGCGCGCCGGAAGCGAAAGACCAGCGAGGCGATGGAGGCGATGGCCGAGAGCACGAGGAGCAACCCGCCGACCCCCGCCGCCACCTCGGCCGCGCGCCACGCGTCCTGGAGCGCGAGCCCGACCACCATCACGCCGAGCCCTATGGCCGCCGCCCACGCGACCGGCCGCCACCGCCGCGTCGGCAGATGGCCGTCCGGGAATAGGAGCGGGAGGAACGTGGCGGCCGGCCCGATCCCAAGCATCCAAACCCAGCCGGACACCCAGTCGGCGGCGCTTCGGAGTGCGTCGTCGTCCCCGCCGGCCAGGGTGGACTCGACGTAGCTCACGGACACGCCTCCCACGGCGTACGCGAGGCCCGAGGCGCACATGATCCAGCCGATCGGGTTGTCCGGGCGCCGCGACGCCACCAGCGCGCCGACGATGGCGAAGCTCAGGGCGAATCCGAAGGCCGCCACGAGCGACCAGATCCCCTCGTCCTCCTCGGCCGACGGAAGGGCGAGCGCGACGGCAAGCCCGACAACGGTCAAGGCGCAGAACGACCAGGCAAGCCGGCTCGCGCTCATCAGGGCACGCTCCGGAGCCAGAGCGACACGTGCGCGGGCTCCATCGTCTCGCGCACCACGCCGCGTAGCTCGGCGCCGAGCGTCTCGAGCTCGACCTCGTCGCGCAGGCGCAGGCCAAAGCCCTCGAGGGTCCGCGCCGCGTCGTAGCGGCGGCGGTAGAAACGGCGGTCCACGGCGGACTGGATCCGCGCTCGCGCAGGCCGGAACAGCGCCGCCACCGCCAGCGTGGACCCGGCGATCGCCAGGTCCGACTCCTCGGTCAGCGGGCTCAGCGCCAACTGCAGCAGCAGCACGCTCCCCAAATAGGCCGCCGCCAATGTGGCCGTCAGCGCGCCGTAGACCAGCGTGCGGTTGATCACCACGTCGATGTCGTAGAGCCGGTAGCGCAGGATGGCCATGCCCGCAGCAACCGGCAGCATCAGGATGCTGAGCATGATCGCGCCGTCCGCGACGCCCGCCGGCAGGACGTCGTAGCTCACGAGGGCTACCACGAAGGTCACGGCGGCCACCGCCCCCGCCAGCGCGAGCCACTTGATCTGCTGGCGTTGCTCCCGCCCTGCCCGCCGGAACCTCGCGATCGGCGCCAGCGGCGAGCCGACGATCGCGACCGCGAGCGCGAGGACCGCGATCGCCTCGGCAACCCCCCGCGCCGGTCCGTCTACGCCGTACGGGTTGACGACCTCCGGATAGTCGTCAAGAGGGCCGGGCCGGAGGCTGTCCGTCACGAAGAGCAGCGCGATCCCCACGCCCGCGCACCAAGCCACCGCCCGCCAGCGAGGCGAGGGCAGCCGCCCGTCCGGGAAAAGCAGCAGGAGGAAGGTGGCAGCGGGCAGGATGACGAGGATCCAGCTGACGTCTCCGTACCAGGCCGCTGTCTCGCCGACGACGGTCGGCACTCCTTTGCCCTCGAGCCAGAGCTCGGCCACCCCTCGCGCGAGGGGCATGAGCGACCCCGTCACGGCGATGCCGCAGAAGAGCCACGCGATGGGGTTCCGTGGCTGGCTCGACGCGATCAGGACTCCCAGCACGCCGCACGCCGCGACGATCGCGATCGCGATGACCGTGATGGCCCCGAGTCCCCCGCCGGCGATGGAGAGGCCGAGGCCGGTCACGAGCAGCAGAGCGGCCAGCCCAGCCAGGCTCCGCGCGAGGCGGGTCGGGTTCACGGCGCGGCCTCCCGCAGCCACAGCGACACGTGCGCGGGCTGCATCGTCTCGGCCACGACGCCGCGCAGCTCGGCGCTCAGCGCGTCCAGCTCGACCTCGTCGCGCAGATGCGCCCCGAAGCGCTCGATCGTGTGCGTCGCGTCGTACTTGCTGCGGTAGAAGCGCCGGTCGACGAGCTCCTGGATGCGCGCGCGGGCCGGCCTGAACAGCGCGGCCACCGCGAGCGTGGATCCCGCTATCGCCAGCCCGCTGTCCTCGGTCAGGGGGCTCAACGCGAGCTGCAGCAGGAGCACGCTGCCGAGGTACGCCGCGGCCAGCGTGGCCGTCAGCGCGCCGTAGACCAGCGTGCGGTTGATCACCACGTCGATGTCGTAGAGGCGGTGGCGCAAGATGGCCATACCGGTGGCGATCGGGATGCCCAGGACGATCGCGCCCAGGGCGGTGAACCAACCCACGGCCCCGACGATCTCGAGCCAGCCGCCATCGACGTCGTCGCCGGGCTGGGCACCGAACAGGACCTCTGCCATCGCGAGCGTTAGCCCGAGCGCTGCCAGCATCCCGACGTACGCGAACCACTTCAGCTGCTGCCGCTCGATTCCGCGGGAGCGCCGGAAGCGAACCACCAGCGAGGCGGCGGCAAGGACGAAGGCGAAGGCGACGAGGACGTCGCCCACGCGCGCCACCACCGGGAGCGCGTCGCCCACCGGCCCGCCGATGCCGAGCGGGTTGTTCACCGGGACCGGCGAGTCCACGTCGAGCCGCCCCGGGTCGAAGGCGGCCGCCGTGACACTCATGAGGAGGGCGACGATGCCTAGCCAAAGGACCGGCCGCCAGCGCCGCGAAAGGGGTCGTCCGGTCGGGAAGAGCTGCGGCAGGAACACTCCGGCCAGCGTCAGCCAGACGTACCAGACCCACTCCGACAGCCAGGCGGACAGCCCGCGGGCGGGCGCCGTCCGCGAGAGGAGGTTGGCGTCGGCGAGGGTGCCGAGAATCAACGTGATCCCGGTTACCAGAAGAATCCAGCCCACGGCGTTGTCCGGCTGGCGGGACGCGACAAGGGCGCCCACGAACGCGTACCCCACGACCCCGACGAAGAAGGGGTCCTCTGGGGCGGGTCCGAGAGCGACCACCAGCAGATTGGTGAGAATCAGGGCGATGAACAGCGCGAACAGCGACCACGCGAGAATCCGCGCTCGCTTCGCGTTCACCGGCCGGCCTCCGCACGCATCCACAACGAAACGTGCGCCGGCTGCACGGTCTCGCGCACGACCCCGCGCAGCTCCTCCGTCAGGGCCTCCAGCCCCACCTCGTCGACGGCTGCCATAACCGCGATGGCGGCCGTCAGCCCGAAGGCGGACCAGGCGAGTCGGGCGGCTGCCACGTGGCCCATTCTCTGCCGACCTACCGACTCGGGCAAGCGGCCGGCACCTTTTCCAGCAGGGCCTTGAGACGGCCGGCATTGGCGGCGAGCTCGCGCTTCGTGGCCAGCCCGGCGAGCGGGCCGCCCAGGCGCGCGGCCGTGCCCCACGTCTCGACGGTCCAGGTGAACCTCGTGCCGGCGCCCGACGGCTCGAGCTCGAACGTGCCGCGGAAGGGCACCGGCCCGTCGTCGCATTCGATCGCCGACCGCGTGCTGGGACTGTGCTCCACGCAGGTCCAGGTCGTCTCGAGCTCGCGCCCCAGGAAGCGCCGCACTTCGGTGGCCCCGCTGCCGAGCCGAAGCGGCCCTGGGGCGTTCGGCTCGACGCTCACCAGGCTCGGCTGCCAGCGGGGGTAGCCGGCCGGATCGGTGACGAAAGCGAACACCTCCTCGGGCGGCCGCCGGATCTCCACGGTGTGCGTGTAGGTGCTCATTCGGCCACCGTGGCCTCGGAGATCATGCCCTTCACGGCGTGGGGAGGCCCGCCCGCCCGGTCGGGCACGAAGCAGAGCAGGACGTAGCGGCCCGCGTCGAGCTCGACCTCCATCGACTGCTTCGTGCCTCCCTCGATCACCGCCGTCGAGAAGCCTCGGCTCTCGTCGAGCGGCGGCTGGCCTTTCTCGGTCTCGAAGAAGCGGCGCGCCTGCTCGATCGTGGCGCCCTCCTTGAGCCCGACCGCGGCGATGAAGTGCGGCTCCTGCCCGGCGTTGTCGAAGAGCACGGTGTTCCGCCCGGCCGTGAGCCCCTCGGACTCGAAGGCGTACTCGGTCGCGGTGATCCTGCCACCCTCGGCCGCGACCTCGCCGCCGCCGGAGCCACCCGTCACCTCGAACCCGGCGTTCGCTCCGGAGGTCAGGTCGGCGACCAGGTAGGTGCCGGGCTCGAGCTCCTGGGTGACGGTCGCCGACTCGCCCTGCTTCACGTCGGCGGTGCCGCCGGCGACGATCGCCCAGTCGGGGAGCGCCTTGCCCTTCTCGCCCCAGGCGTTGGCGGCCCTGAGCGCCTCCTCGGGCGTGTGCCCGCCTTCGGCCCTGATCAGCTGCGCGCTGTGCTCGCCCTCGACCGAGCTGGTGAACTGGATCTCCACCACGCCGCCCTTGACCGAGTCCGGCACGGTGAAGGTCGGCTTCTTCGCCGATCCGCTCAGCTCGATGGCCAGGCGGCTCGGCTCGGCCGGGGTCTCGGCGGGCTGCCCGCCTCGTCGTCGTCGTCGTCGCCGCCACAAGCCGCGCCGGTGAGGGCCAGCGCCGCCACGGCCGCGAGCACCATTGCTCGAGTCATGCGAGTGTTCATGCGGCGAGCCTCGCCGGAAGGCGTCCGGGAATCGTTACCGTGGCGCCCGTGGCCGCCCCCGGTCTCGAGATCTGGCTGCTCGGGCCGCCCCGCGTGCGGCGGGCGGGGCAGCCGGTCACCTTCGACACCCGCAAGGCCACTGCGCTCCTCGCGCACCTCGCGCTGGCCGACCGTCCGCGCTCGCGGGAGTCGCTGTGCACGCTGCTGTGGCCGAGTCGGGATCCCGAGCACGCGCGCGGAGCGCTCCGGCGGACGCTCTCCGCCCTCCGCAAGGCGGTCGGCGAGGAGTGGATCGACTCCGCCGGCGACAGCGTGGCCCTGAACGCCGCCGACGGCCTCGACGTCGATGTCCACCGCTTCCGGGCGCTCGCCGGCGAGAATGCCTCCCCGGAGGATCTGGCGGCGGCCGTGGAGCTGTCGCGCGGCGAGCTGCTCGAGGGGTTCGTCCTTCGGGACAGCCCGGAGTTCGATGCCTGGCACGTGTACGAGGCCGACGAGCTGCGCCGTGAGCTCGGCTCTGCCTTGGCGCGGCTCCTGGCGCTGGTGGGCGGTCGTGGCGAGTACTCGCGTGCCATCGCGTACGCCCGGCGCTGGCTCGAGCTCGACCGGCTGCACGAGCCGGCGCACCGCGAGCTGATCCGCCTCTACGCCCTGAACGGGGACCGGGCGGCCGCGCTTGGCCAGTACCGCGACTGCGTGCGGACGCTCAGCCAGGAGCTGGGCGTGGGACCGGTCGAGGAGACGGCGGCGCTGTTCGAGCAGGTGAGCGAGGGCACGCTGGCGGCGCCGGGCGGCGACGCGGCTGCCTCGGGCGAGGCGGCCGCCTCCGAGGGAGTGGCGGCCGCTCGCGCGGGCGCTCCCCCGGAGCTGCCGCTGGTGGGGCGACGCGACGAGCTCGCCGCGCTGCTCGAGGCTCATCGGGCGGCCGATCCTCACGGGCGGCTGGCCGTGATCGAGGGTGAGGCCGGCATCGGCAAGACCCGGCTGGCTGGCGAGCTGATGGCGAGCGCCGCGTCGGCGGGCGCGGTGGTGCTGGCCGCGCGATGCCACGAGGACGAGGCAGGCCTGCCATACGGCCCGGTCGTGACCCTGCTCGGCGAGGCGCTTCGTGCCGCGCCGGAGGCCATCGCACGCGACGTGCCGCCCCAGCGGCTGGCCGACGCGTCGCTCCTGCTCCCGGAGCTCGCCTCGGCGCGGTCCGACCTGCCCCCACCCGTCGCGCTCACCGGGCCGGGCGCCCAGGCCCGCCTGCTCGAGGGCGTGGCCGCGGTGCTCGGCGCGGCCTGCCGCGGTCCGGGACTGATCTTCGTGGACGACGTGCACGCCGCGGACGCGGCCACGCTCGACGTGCTCGCCTACCTCGGCCGCCGGCTGCGCAGCAGGCCGCTGCTGCTGGCGGTCGGCTGGCGCAGCGAGGCCGTGCCGCCCGGCCATCGGTTGCGCGGGCTCGCCACCGAGCTCTCGCGCGCCGGGGAGGCGACCGTCATAGCCCTCACACGCCTCGACCGCGCCGAGGTGGCGAAGCTGGTCCACGCCGTGCGCCCGGACGGGGCCGCGGACCTCGAGCAGCGCGTATACATCGAGAGCGAGGGCCTGCCTCTGTTCGTGGCGGAGTACCTCGCCACCGTGGCCGCCGGGACCGATCCAGCCGGGCAGGTCCCGAGCGAGATGCGCGGTCTTCTCGAGGCGCGCCTCGCGGGCCTCGGCGCGATGGCACGCCAGCTCGTGGAGACCGCGGCCGTGATCGGCCGCTCGTTTGGGCTCGACACCGTGCGCGCCGCCAGCGGCCGGAGCGACGAGGAGGCCGTGGAGGGGCTGGACGAGCTCGTGGCCCGCGGCCTGGTGCGAGAGCTGGCGGGCGATGGGCCGGAGCCCGGTTACGACTTCACGCACGGCAAGCTCCGCGCGCTCGTCTACGAGGAGATCGGGCTGGCCCGCCGGAGGCTGCTCCACCGCCGCGTGGCCGAGGCGCTCGCCCGGGCCGCGCCCGGCCCCGAAGGGGCGGCGCCGGTGGCGCAGCACCTGCGCCTGGCGGGCGACCAGGCGGGCGCGGCCGAGCGGTACCGCGCGGCCGGCGAGCACGCCGCCTCGCTGCTCGCGCACGCCGACGCGCTCGAGCACCTCGACGCCGCGCTTGCGCTCGGCTACCCCGACACCGCCGCGCTGCACGAGCGCATCGGCGAGCTCCGCACGCTCGTGGGCGACTACGCGGGCGCGCTCGCGAGCTACGAGAGCGCGGCCGCCCACGCGGACGCCGCGGCCGTGGGCCGGATCGAGCACAAGCTCGGCGGCGTGCACATGCGGCGGGGCGAGTGGGAGCGGGCGGAGGCCCGCTTCGCAGTCGCTCTCGAGTCGGCCGACCCCGCCGACGAGGCCCTGCGCGCGCGGATCCTGGCCGACCTCGCCCTGACGCTGCAACAGTCCGGGCGCGCCCAGCGCGCGGCCGAGGTCGCCGAGCAGGCTCGCGCGCTTGCCGAGTCGGCGGCCGACCGCCGCGCGCAGGCGCAGGCGCACAACATGCTCGGCGTGCTCGCGCGCGCGGAGGGCAGATTCGGTGCGGCCGGCGACGAGCTCGAGCGCAGCCTCGCGCTCGCCGACGAGCTGGACGACGCCCCGGCACGGGTGGCCGCCCTCAACAACCTCGCCCTGGTGGCGCGCGAGGCAGGCGAGCCGGAGCGCGCGCTCGCGCTGACCGAACGGGCCTTGGCCCTGTGCGCCGCGCAGGGCGACCGCCACCGCGAGGCCGCGCTCGAGAACAACCTGGCCGACCTGCACCACAGCGCCGGCCGCCCCCAGGAGTCCATGGAGCATTTGAAGCGCGCCGTGGCGATCTTCTCCGAGGTGGGCGCCGACGAGGCGACGCGGCTTCCGGAGATCTGGAAGCTCGTCAGTTGGTAGAACGGGGCCGGTGTTCGAGCGCGTGACCATCCGGGTGGCGGACCTGGGGGCGTCGGAGCGCTTCTACGACACGGTCCTGCCCACGATCGGCATCGACAGATGGAGAAGCGAGTTCTCGCTCGAACCGCGGGTCGGCGAGCATCCGGCCACCCGCGGCCTCCATGTCGGCTTCCGCGCGCCGTCGCGCGCCGAGGTGGACGAGTTCTGGCGCGCCGGCACGGCCGCCGGCCACCCGGACGACGGGGCGCCAGGACCGCGGCCGCAGTACACCCCGGACTACTACGGGTCGTTCCTGCTCGACCCGGACGGCAACAGCATCGAGGCGGTCCACCACAGCGCCATGCGCGGCGAGGGCGCAATCGACCACCTCTGGATCCGTGTGGCCGACGTGGACGCCTCGCAGCGCTTCTACGCGGACATCGCCGCGCACGCGGGGCTCCGCCTCGTGGACGAGGCGCCGGCTCTGGCCCGGTTCGCCGGGGAGGGCGGCTCGTTCACGCTCCTCGCCGGACGCCCCACCGAGAACCTGCACATGGCCTTCCGCGGCTCGGTGGCCGGCGTCCGGCTCGATCCCGATGGCAACCGGGTCGAGCTCGTGTACCGGTAGTCAGCTCAGCGTCGCCTCGATCCTGCCCATCGGGTTCACGCCGGAGGCCGTCGGGAAGGCGGCGCCGTTACCCGTCGGGCACGGCCTCAGACCTCGTACGAGGCGCCCTCGGTCGCCACCTCCACCGGCCCGCCGAACGACTCCTCCGCCTCGCGCCTTGCCCAGTCCGCGTCGAGCTCGTCCGAGATGTGCACCAGCACGAGCCGCTTGGCGCCGGCGGCACGGGCGTGCTCGCCGGCCTCGCCCGGCGTGAGGTGGCCGCGCACTCCGGTGCGCTCCGGCCGCGGCAATGTCGCCTCGACCAGGAACAGGTCGGCGCCGCTTGCCAGCTCGGTCAGCGCGTCGGTTGGGCTGGAGTCGGCGCCGTAGACGATCCGCCCCGAGCCGTTCGTCGAGCTGATCAGCATCGCGAACGTCTCGGTGAAGTGGGGCACCGGCTGGAACCGCACTCGCACCGGCCCGATCTCGAGCTCGCTCGACGGCTCGTACTCACGAAGGTCGAAGGCGTTCTCGATCAGGTCGTCGTTGCCCCACGCCCCCACCACCCGGCGGAAGGTGTCACGCGCACCCGGGGGCACGTGGAGCTCGGGGCAGGCCGGCGATTCGGTCCCGGGCCAGCGGTCCACGGGCACCGGCTGCTGGCGCGGCGCGTACGTGAGCGCGTAGGAGTAAGGAACGAGGTCGAGGAAGTGGTCGGCGTGCAGGTGGGAGATCACCACGGCGTCCACGTCCACGTAGTCGATCCGCTCGCGCAGCTTGCCGAACACGCCGTTGCCGCAGTCGATCACGACCGCGATGCCGTTCTCCTCGAGCAGGTATCCGGAGCACGCGCCGCCGGCGTCCTGCCAGGACGGCGACTTGCCGAGGACCGTCAACTTCATGGGCGGAGCCTACCCCGCCCGGAGCGAACACCTAGCCGTTCGGATGCGGGAACGCGTACGCGGCGGTCGTGCGCTCGGCGCGGAAGACGAAGGCGAGCTGGCGCTCGGGCTCGAGCCCGCGCTCGGCCGGGCGGAACGTGGTGCACGGCTTGTCGAGGTTGAGCGCGCAGAGCATGTTCTGACGGAAGTAGCAGTCCTCGCAGCGGACGGGCTTCGTCTTCGGCATCGGGGTCATCGTGACCGAGCCGCGGCGCCGGGTCCAGCCCCGAACCCGCAAAACGGTGCCTTTTCGTATCGCTGCAATTTGCAGGGTATTTGGGGGCATGCCCGCTCCTAGCGGGTTTTCGATGGGGGCGAATGCCAGGATGCAGGGCGAGATGGAGCTCGTCACGGGAGCCACGGGATACGTCGGCAGCCGGCTCCTCCGCCGCCTGGCGGAGGAGGGCCGAGCCGTGCGCGCGCTCGTCCGCCGGCCGGACGCGGTCGAGCCGTTCGAGGGGGTGGAGGCCGTGCGCGGCGACCTGCTCGACGGACGCGGTCTCGCCGAGGCACTCGAGGGCTGCCACACGGCCTACTACCTCGTGCACTCGATGGAGCCGACCACGAACGGGGCGGGCTTCGCGGACAGGGACCGCCGCGCCGCGGAGACGTTCGCCGGCGCCGCCGTGGGGGCGGGGCTCGAGCGGATCGTCTATCTGGGCGGCATCGAGCCCGCGGGCGACGGCTCTCCGCACCTGCGCTCGCGCCTCGAGGTGGAGGGGACGCTGCTCGACGCCGTGCCGGGGTCCACCGCCCTGCGCGCCTCGATCGTGGTCGGGGCGGGGTCCGCGTCGTTCCGCGTGCTTGTGCGTCTGGTGGAGCGGCTGCGGGTGCTGCCGATGCCGGCCTGGCGCCGCAACCGCACCCAGCCGATCGCCGAGCGCGACGTGATCGAGCTTGCTCGCCCTCACCCCCGCCGTGCCGCGGGCGGCGGGGCGCTCGCTCGACGCCGTCGGCCCCGAGGTGATGACCTACGGGGAGATGATCGAGCGGATCGCGGAATCGATGGGCGTGGGCCGCCTCCCGCTCGGCTTCGGGCGCTCGCTCACTCCGCCTGCCAGCGCGATCGTGGCCGGCGTGACGGGCCAGCCGCTCGAGCTGGTCCGTCCGCTCATGGAGAGCCTCGAGTCGGACATTCTCCCGCGCGAGGGCCACGACGCCGCGCCCGTGTACGGCATCCGCCCGCTGCGCTTCGACCGCGCCGTGGAGCGGGCGCTGCGCGAGTGGGAGTCGCGCGAGCCGCTGGGGGCTCGGTGAAGGTCGAACGCACCGTCGAGATCGCCGCTCCGCCGGAGCGGGTGTACGACGTGGTCATGGATCCGGCGCGGCTCGAGGACTGGGTGACGATTCACCACCACCTCGAGGACGCCCCGAACGGCCCCCTGAAGAAAGGCTCGAAGCTGACCCAGTACCTGAGGCTCGCCGGCAAGAAGTTCAAGGTGCGCTGGACGGTCGTGGAGAACGACCCCTGTATCCGGGTGGTGTGGAAGGGGCGAGGACCGGTCGCCTCGCACGCCCTCGTGGTGTACGAGTTCGTTGGGAACGGCGACGGGACCACGTTCTCCTACCTGAACGAATACGACCTGCCGGGCGGCGCGCTGGGGCGCATCGCCAGCCGCGCCGTCTCCCGAGTGACCCAAAAAGAGCTGGAAGGTTCCTTGCAGCGGCTGAAGTCGCTAGTAGAGTAACCGTTAATGGCTGACTTCCTGGATGAGAAGCGGAAAGAGATAGACGCACGGCTGCGTGAGCTCCGGCCAATGGTTGACGAGTACAACCGGCTGGAGAAGGCGGCAGCCGCCCTATCGGGAGTGGGTGGCACGCAGCGCGCCGCCACCGCCCCCCGGCGCCGCCGTGGTGGCAGCGGTGGGGGTGGCAGGCGGCGCGGCCGACCCCGCGGCAGCGGCAACCGCGCCAAGCAGGCGCTCGAGCTGGTGCGCACCCGTCCGGGCATCACCATCAAGGAGATGGCGAGTGCGATGAAGATCCAGCCGAACTACCTGTACCGGGTCATGCCGACGCTCGAGTCGGAGGGACAGGTAGTGAAGCGCGACAAGGGCTGGCACCCCGCCTAGCGCCCGGTCAAACCAACCCAAGTTCCTTCACCGCATCGCGCTCCTCCTTGAGCTCCGCCACCGAGCGGTCGATCTTGGTGCGCGCGAAGTCGTCCACGTCGAGGCCCTCCGCGATCTCGTAGCTCCCGCCGCCGGCGCGCACCGGGAAGCTCGAGATCAGGCCCTCCTCCACGTCGTAGGAGCCGTCTGAGCGCACCGCCATCGACCGCAGGCCGTCGGCCCCGAGCACCCAGTCGTGCATGTGGTCCACCGCGGCGTTGGCGGCGCTCGCCGCGGAGGACGCCCCGCGCGCGTCGATTATCTCGGCGCCGCGCTTCCCAACGCGCGGTATGTACTCGTTCTCGTACCAGTCCAGGTCGACCTTGTCGACCGCCCGCCCACCCTTCACCTTTGCGTTGAACAGGTCGGGGAACATGGTCGGGGAGTGGTTGCCCCACACCACGAGATCCTGCACGTCCTCGACCCCCACTCCCACCTTGTCGGCGAGCTGAGCCACCGCGCGGTTCTCGTCGAGCCGGGTCATCGCGGTGAAGCGCTCCTGGGGTACGTCGGGCGCATTGCTCATGGCGATCAGAGCATTGGTATTTGCAGGATTGCCGACGACCAGGATCTTCACGTCGTCGGCCGCGCCGGCGTTGAGCGCCTCACCCTGCGGCTTGAATATCTGACCGTTGGCTTCCAACAAGTCTGAGCGTTCCATTCCCTTCGACCGCGGCCGCGCGCCCACCAGCAGCGCGACACTCACCCCGTCGAAGGCCTGCTTGGGGTCGTCGAAGATCTCGGTGGACGCGAGCAGCGGGAAGGCGCAGTCCTGCAGCTCGAGCGCGGTTCCTTCGGCGGCCTTCACGGCGTCGGGGATCTCGAGCAGCCGCAGCTCGATCTTCTCGTCGGGCCCGAGCATCTGTCCGCTGGCTACTCGGAACAGCAGGGCATAACCGATCTGGCCGGCCGCGCCGGTGACGGTGACTGTGGTTGCCATTTAGCGGTTCATCTCCTCGATGACGGCGTCTGCGAAGTCACTGGTACCCACAGCTGACGGATCGTCACGCGACGGCTTCAGGTCGTAGGTCACCTTGTCCCCCTTGCGGATCACCTCGGCGATGCCGTTCTCCATGCTGTCGGCAGCGTCCGTCTCGCCCAGGTGGCGCAGCATCAGCACGCCTGACAGCATCAACGCGGTCGGATTGACCTTGTTCTGGCCCTTGTACTTGGGCGCGGAGCCGTGGGTGGCCTCGAAGATCGCACCGTCGGTGCCGATGTTGGCGCCCGGCGCGAGTCCGAGCCCGCCGATCATCCCGGCGCCGAGGTCGGACACGATGTCTCCGTAGAGGTTCGGCAGCACGATCACGTCGTACTCCTCGGGCCGCGACACGAGCTGGTTGCACAGGTTGTCGATGATCCGGTCCTCGAACTCGACGTCGGGATGGCGCTCCGCCACCTGGCGCGCGACCTCGAGGAAGAGACCGTCGGAGAACTTCATGATGTTGGCCTTGTGGGCGGCGGTGACCTTCTTCGCCCGTTCTCCTCGGCGTACGTGAACGCGGATTCCACGATCCGCTCGGAGCCGAACACCGAGATCGGCTTGATCGAGATGCCGGACCTCATCGCGCGTGGGTGAGTCGAGCTCGTCCGCGAGGAAACCGCGCGAGCTTCTCGACCTCCTCCGAGCCCCTCTCGAACTCGATGCCGGCGTAGAGGTCCTCGGTGTTCTCGCGCACGATCACCAGGTCGGTCTCCGGGAAGCGCGTGCGCACGCCCTCGTAGGCCTTGCAGGGCCGGATGCAGGAGTAGAGGTCGAACTCCTTGCGCAGCGCGACGTTGATCGACCGGTGGCCCGAGCCGACCGGCGTGGTGGTGGGGCCCTTGATAGCGATCCCGCGCTCGCGGATCGAGTCGAGAGTGCGGTCGGGCAGCGGGTTGCCCTCCTCCTCGTAGACGTCGATGCCCGCGTCCTGGAAGTCCCAGTCGAACTCGACTCCGGTGGCCTCGAGCACCCGCTTTGTTGCCTCAGCCAGCTCCGGCCCCGTGCCGTCGCCCGGGATGAAGGTGACGCTGTATGTCAAGACGGTCCTTTCGGTCTTAATGCGTGGGGCGGCGCATTCTTCCAAGGCCGCCGCCCGGGACGCGGAACGTCCCTTTCAGCGTGCTGTCGGTCGTGGCCTGCCACCATCCAGGGTGGTGTTCGGCGGCGGATCCATACAACTTGCGCGGGTTTTCGGGATCCGCATCGGGGTGGACGTCAGCTGGTTCCTCGTCCTCTTCCTCATCATCTACTGGCTGACCGACTACTACCAGGACGTCGGCGCCGGCTCTGACGCCTTCCTGCTTGCCACGATCAGCGCCCTCCTGTTCTTCCTCTCGATCCTGCTGCACGAGCTCGGGCACGCCGTGGTGGCCATCCGCAACGGGATCCCGATCCTGGGAATCGACCTGTGGCTGTTCGGCGGCGTCGCGAAGCTCGGGCGCGACACCGACTCGCCCGGCGTGGAGTTCCGCGTGGCGGTGGCCGGCCCGCTGGTGACGCTGGCGATCGCGGCGGTCTGCTTCGGCCTCGGCGTGCTCATCTCGAGCCCCGAGGAGGTGGTCGACGGCGCCGTCTACGAGACCAACGTGGGCAGCCAGGCGACGGCCGTGCTCGGCTACCTCATGTCGATCAACGTGATCGTCCTGGTC
Source organism: uncultured Thermoleophilaceae bacterium (assembly GCA_963733885.1). Taxonomy (GTDB): domain Bacteria; phylum Actinomycetota; class Thermoleophilia; order Solirubrobacterales; family Thermoleophilaceae; genus JACVRW01. Next base: position 528,094 of record CAVTES010000006.1, read on the forward strand.
TTCAACCTGATCCCGGGCTTCCCGCTCGACGGCGGGCGCATCGCGCGGGCGATCACCTGGAAGATCACCGGCGACCGCAACCGGGCCACCCGCTTCGCCGCCGTGCTCGGCCGGGGGGTCGGGTGGCTGATGATCGCGGGCGGCCTGTACCTGGCGCTGCGGGGCAACTCGTGGGGCGAGTCGTTCAACGGCCTCTGGCTCGCGCTGATCGGATGGTTCCTCACCCAGGCCGCCCGCTCGGCGCAGACCCAGGCCGACTTCGCCGGGCGAATCGAGCACCTGCGCGTGGGCGACGTGATGGACGCCGAGCCGATCGCGATCCCGCGCGACCTGACCCTCGACCGCGCCGAGAACGAGTACTTCCTCCGCTACGGCTGGCCCTGGTTCCCGGTGGTGGACGAGCTGGGGCGCCTGGTGGGCGTGGTGTCCCGCGAAGCCGTGGGCAGCGCGCCCGAGCCGCGAGCGGGCGGGCCGCACCATCGACTCCGTGATGGCTCGGGACGACGGCGAAAGCGGGCTGCGCGCACGCGTCGAGGACCCGCTCGAGTCGCTCCTCGGCCAGGAGAGCCTCGGGCGGCTCGGCGCCGTGATGGCCGTGGACAGGGACGGGGTGCTCCGCGGGATCGTCACGATCGAGCGCGTGCGGCGGGCGTTGCGCGGGGTCGTGGCTGCATAGAATCGGCGAGGCCCGAAGCAGCCGGCTGGCCGGCTGCGCAGGGGAAGGAATCATTTGCCTCACCACGACGTACTTGTCATAGGAGCCGGCCTCGCCGGACAGCGGGCCGCCCTCGCAGCCGCGGCTGAGGGCGCGTCCGTCGGGATCATCTCGAAGGTCCATCCTGTGCGCTCGCACTCGAACGCCGCCCAGGGCGGGATCAACGCGGCGCTCGACCCACAGGACTCCTGGGAGTCGCACGCCTTCGACACGGTCAAGGGCTCCGACTACCTCGGCGACCAGGACGCCATCGAGATCATGTGCCGGGAGGCGCCCGAGGAGCTGCTCGAGCTCGAGCACCTGGGCGTGACCTTCCACCGGAACGAGGAGGGGCGGCTGGGCAAGCGCGCCTTCGGCGGGGCGTCCGCCGCCCGCACCTACTACGTGGCCGACATCACCGGCCAGGCCATCCTCCACGTCCTCTACGAGCAGCTTATGAAGTTCGACGACGTATACCGCTACGAGGAGTGGTTCACCACGGGGCTCGTGCAGGACGAGGAGGGCCGGATCGCCGGCGCGGTCACGCGCAACATCCGCGACGGGTCGATGGAGCTGTTCGCGGCCAAGGCCGTGATCCTCGCCACCGGGGGCAACGGCCAGCTCTACGACCCGACCACGAATGCCCTGATCTGCACCGGGGACGGGATCGCCATGGCGTATCGCATCGGCGTCCCGCTGATGGACATGGAGATGATCCAGTACCACCCGACCACGCTGGCCGGGCTGGGCCTCCTGATCACGGAGGGCGCGCGCGGCGAGGGCGCCCACCTCTACAACGCCGAGGGCGAGCGCTTCATGGAGAAGTACGCGCCCAACAAGATGGAGCTGGCCTCGCGCGACGTGGTCTCGCGCGCCGAGCAGACCGAGATCAACGAGGGCCGCGGCTTCCCGGACGGCACGGTGGCGCTCGACATCACCGTCGTTCCCCGCAAGCGCATCCACGAGGCGCTGCGCGAGATCGTGAACGTGGGCCGGGACTTCGCCGGCGTGGACATCACGCGCGAGCCGATCCACATCAAGCCCGGCAACCACTACGTGATGGGCGGCGTGAAGACCGACATCCACGGCCAGACGGCGATCCCGGGGCTCTACGCCGCCGGCGAGTGCGCCTGCGTGTCCGTGCACGGCGGCAACCGCCTGGGCGCCAACTCGCTGCTCGACACGCTGGTGTTCGGGCGCCGCTCGGGCGCAGCACGCCGCGACGCGGTGAAGGGGATGGCGGTGCCCGAGCCGAGCCACGCGCACGTGACCGACGAGGAGCGCGGCATCGCCGGCGATCGTGGGCCGCAACTCCGGCCCCCGGCGGGTCTCCGAGCTCAAGGCCGAGCTCGGCTGGACCATGGACAAGTACGTGGCGGTGTTCCGTGACGAGGGCGGCCTGCGCGACGCGCTCGAGACCGTCCGGCGCCTCAAGGAGGAGGCGACCGACGTGTCGATCGACGACAAGGGGACGGTCTTCAACCAGGACGTGCTCGGGGCGCTCGAGCTCGACTTCATGCTCGACAACGCCGAGGCGATCGTGGTGTCGGCGATCGAGCGCAAGGAGAGCCGCGGGGCGCAGTTCCGCACCGACTACCCCAAGCGAAACGACGGCGAGTGGCTCAAGCACATCAACGTCGAGGCGAACGGCGGCGAGCCCGAGATCTCCTACTCGGAGGTCACGATGACACAGTGGGAGCCCCAGGAACGAACGTATTAAATGGCCGACTTCAAGCTGAAAATCCGCCGCTTCGAACCTGAGTCCGCCGAGCCGGCCTACTGGGCCGACTACGACGTGGACCTTCCGCCGGAGCGCTCTGTGCTCGACGGCGATCCTACAGGTCAAGGACCGTGAGGACGGGTCGATCGCCATCCGCTGCTCCTGCCGCGCCGCGATCTGCGGCTCCTGCGGGGTGCGCATCAACGGGAAGTCGGCGCTCGCCTGCAACACGAAGCTCGGGGACGCCGCCGAGCGCGCCCGCGACGGCGCGATCACCGTCGAGCCGATGGGCAACATGCCGGTGCTCAAGGACCTGGTCACCGACATGGAGGCGGTCCACTGGAAGAAGGTGCGCCGCGTGGTGCCGTGGCTGCTCCCGGCCGAGGAGCCGCCCGAGAACCAGGAGTACATCGTGCCGGCGGAGGCGATGCTGGACGTGACCCAGGCCATGGCCTGCATCCACTGCGGCGCGTGCGTGTCCGCCTGCCTCTCGATGGAGGTCGACCCGGACTTCATCGGGCCCGCCGCGCTCGCCAAGGCCTACCGCTTCGTGGGCGACCCGCGCGACGGCGAGCACGAGTCCCGGCTGAAGGACCTGGCCGAGGACCCGCACGGCATCTACGACTGCACCCACTGCTTCGCCTGCGTGGAGGTCTGCCCCAAGGACGTGGCGCCGATGGACCAGATCATGCGCCTGCGCCGCCGCGCCACCGGCGACTTCGAGATCAAGGACTCAAATAACGGCTACGGCCACGAGAAGGCCTTCCTGAACATCGTCGAGAAGTGGGGCACCCACCACGAGGCGCAGCTGCTGCCGCGCTCGTTCGGCCAGGGGTCGCTGGTGAAGGGCCAGCTCAGCCCGAACGGCGCGAAGCAGCTCACCCGCGAGCTGCCCACCGCCGCGCGCGGCGTCCTCTCGGGGAAGGTCTCGCCGAAGAAGGCCCTGATCCACCCGAAGCTGCCGGACCAGAGCCAGGTGCGGCGCATCTTCAAGGAGATCGAGTCCAAGGACGAGCGCCTCGAGCTGAACCTCTACATCGTGGGAGAGGAAGCCGGCGAGCCTGGCGCCACGCCGATTGAGGAGGAGCCCGCGATCGCCGAAGGGAGCCAGGAATCGTGAAGCTCGCCTACTGGCCCGGGTGCGTGTCCCGCGGCTTCACCCCGGAGCTGCACGGCTCGATGGCCCTGGTCGCACCCCTGCTCGACCTCGAGCTTGTCGAGCTCGACCGCGCCAACTGCTGCGGCGCCGGCGTGATCGCCGAGCACAACCAGGAGTTGGTGGACACCCTCAACGCGCGCACGTTCGCGATGGCTCAGCGGGTGGACGGCGCGGCGGGGATGATGAACATCTGCTCCACCTGCCAGGGCGCCCAGTCGGAGTGCCAGGAGCGGCTCGACGCCTTGTCCGAATACCGCGCGGAGGTGAACACCCACCTCCAGCCCGAGGGCCTCTCCTACGAGACCGGCAACTACTGGTGGAACAAGAACTTCCTATGGATCCTCGCCGAGGAGATCGGGTTCGACACGCGTGCGGGACCGCGTCAAGCGGCCGCTCGAAGGGCTCCGGATCGCGCCGTTCTACGGCTGCTACATCGTGCGGCCGACCAAGCGGCTCGGCTTCGACGAGCACCCCGGGCGCGACGATTACCTGGGCGACCTGATCGAGGTCCTGGGCGCGGAGCCGGTGGAGTACGCGGGCGCGCGCAAGTGCTGCGGGTTCCCGATCATCACGATGAACCGCACCACCTCGCTGCGCCAGGCCGGCCGTCACGTGGCCGACGCGATCGACGCCGGGGCGGACTGCATGGTCACGCCCTGCCCGCTCTGCCACCTCAACCTCGACCTGCAGCAGCCGGCGGCGGCGAGCTTCGTGGAGCGGGACCTCGACCTGCCGGTCCTGCACCTGCCGCAGATGGTGGGCCTGGCTCTCGGGGTTGAGCCGAAGGAGCTGGGCATGGGCAAGCACGTGGTGTCCACGCGCGACGTGGTGCGCAAGGTCGCTCAGCTCGCCGCGGCCTGAGCCTGATGCCGGCCGGCTACAGGGCGAACTCGAACCAGACGTGCGTGGAGCCCTCGTGGGCGCCCCACCGGTCCGAGAGCGTCTGCACCAGCGGCAGGCCCCAGCCACCGGGCGTATGGACCTCGCCGCGGTCGCGCAGGACGGCGAGGAAGCCCTTGCCCTGATCGACGACCTCGGTCCGGAAGCGGCCGTCGGCGCGCTCGAAAGTCACGCTGATGTCGCCGTCGCCGCCGTACTTCACGGCGTTGCTCACGAGCTCGCTGACCAGCAGCTCGGCGTCGCATAGGCGCCGGGCCGGCAGGCCGTGATTGAAGTCCGCGAGCCTCTCGCGTGCCACGCGCGGCGATGTTCGCGCATGCCGAAGGTGAACTGTCAGCCGTCGCCTCATAACCGCCTCGGCTCGGGAGATACCCGGAACGGCTGATTGAAACTCCCCCAAAACGAGGAAACCGGCCAGATGCCGGCCGGTTTCCTCTCGCTAGGCGTACCCCATTTCCGCCCTGGAATTTCTGAAGTCTGCTGAAGAGGGTGCCCGGCAGGAGCCTTGTCCTCGCCACCCCTGAGGTGGGATTTCGAGGGGAGGCGAGGTGTGATCTTGGGGGGAGGCGAACCTCCCCCCTTCTCCCCCCTCCCGGCGTACACTGCGGCGCCATGCCCTCAGTCGTCTCCGCCAAGTTCGAGGACCTCGTCGCGGTCGGCCTAGGCGTGCTGATCTCCGAGGACCCCAACCTCGACCTTGTCGCGGCCGGGGTGCCGATGGAGGAGGTCCGGAGCGCGATCGAGAAGCACAGGCCCGCCGTGGCGCTGCTCAACTTCGGAACGCTGCGGGCGCCCGGCGACGTGTACGAGCTGCACCAGGCCTATCCGGACACGCGCATCGTGGTGCTCGCCAACCGCCCGACGGCGGCCGAGTGCAACCAGATGCTCTCCTTCGGCGCCACGGCCTGCCTCTCGAAGGAGACCGAGGCACGGGACATCATCAATGCGATCCACCTGGCATCGCGCGGGATGCACGTGCTGCCCCGCTCAGCCGCGGCGGGCAGCGGGAGCACCCTGGACATCATCGGCGCGGAGCTGCTCACGCCACGCGAGGTAGAGGTGCTCGAGCAGCTGCACGACGGGGCGACCAACGCGCAGATCGCGCAGCGGCTCTCGATCGGAATCGAGACCGTGCGCACCCACGCGCGCAACATCTACCGCAAGCTCGGGATCGGTTCGCGGCGCGACCTGCCGCGCCTCGCGCGGCAGGAGCCGATCGTGGTGGACGCCGATCGGCGTCCCGTGAACCGCTAGCCGGACCGCGCCGCGCGGTGGTAGTTCCGCAGGAAGTTGTCCCAGCGGTGCTGCTTCGCGAAGCGCAGGTCCTTGTAGTACGGCGAGATGCCCCAGCCCGGGTGGGGCATGTAGGCGGTGACCCCGCCGCATTGCTTGACCTTCTCGCCGCGGTGGCCCTCGGCCAGCACCCAGCTGTTCGGGGCGAGCGAGTCGACCACGTTCTTCGCCGCTCGCTTAACCCCGGTCCCGACCCGGCGCCTGCGGAGCTCCGAGGCGAAGTCGCGCAGGTCGAACAGGTCGCCCTGGAACCCGGCCGTTCGCATGTGGGCCGCCTGGACCTGGCCGACCCCGCTCTGGCGCATGTGCGTGGTCAGCGCGCCGGCGAGCCCGTCGAGCGCCGTGCTGAACGGCTTGACGCCGTCGGCTGCGATGGCGCACTGGGTGACCGGCCACTGGCCCCGCTGGTTGGCGTAGGACTGGATGTAGCGCCGGACGACGGCCTCCCCGAGCTTCGCGCCGTCCATTGTGGGCCTGGCCGCGAGGTCCTTGAGGATGGCGGTGTACGGCCAGCCGTCGCCAGGCTCGAGCTCCTCTGAGCCGACCACGTTGAGCGCGTTCGTGCGCGCCTGATAGGCCACCTCCAGCGTGCTCATCAGGCACGCGTCCATGCCGAGCAGGTCGAACGGCTGGCCGAGCTCCTCGTGCGCCTTGGCCAGGACCCGGTCGAGCTCGATCGTGTCGAGCGAGTGGCCGGTGCCGTCGTCGCTCGCGATGCCGCGCTCCTCCTGGTCGCCCAGCGCCAGGACCTGCTGGACGGAGGTACCGAACAAGGAGCGGGCGATCTTCTGGTTTGAGCGGAGTGCGAGCTCCCGCGCGGTGACTCCCCCGTCCCGCCTGCCGCGGACCTGCTCGTAGAGGTCCTCGAGATCGTCCGGCTGCCAGCCGCTCCCGTGATTCCACACCACCAGCGCGTAGCGCTCGGCCGGCGCCTTCTGCTTCGCCCAGCGGATGAAGTCGAGCATCGTCTGGGGACTGCCGGAGTCCGCGTTGCCGAGGTTCTTCTTCACGTCGCCGGCGGGGCGCTTTGCCACGATCAGCTGCTGGGCACCCCTGCCGTTCTGGCGTTTGATGAAGGCCGCGAGCTTCACGTCGTCCGACGAGCCGACCTTGCGCATCTCCTTCAGGTCCTTGGTGGCAAAGTCGGACAGGTTGTTGAAGCCGGCCATGTAGACCATGAACGTCCATTTCGCAGGCATGAGCGCGACCTTACTACCAGGCCCGGGCTACTACGCCCGGGCGGCGCGGACGAGGCCGCGGACGCTCAGCAGCTCCGCCACCTGGACCGCGTTGGTGGCCGCGCCCTTGCGGAGGTTGTCGCCCACGATCCAGAGGTTCAGGCAGCGCTCGTGCGAGGGGTCGCGACGCACGCGCCCGACGAGCACGTCGTCGCGGCCCGCCACGTCGACGGCGGTCGGATAGATCGCGTTGGCGGGGTCGTCCACCACCACCACGCCCGGCGCCTTAGCGAGCAGCTCGCGGCACTCGTCGGGCGAGAGCGGCGCGCGCGTCTGGACGTTGGCCGACACCGAATGCCCCGTGAAGACCGGGACGCGCGCGCACGTGGCCGACACCGCGACGTCGGAGCGGCCGAGGATCTTGCGCGTCTCGAACATGCACTTGCGCTCTTCGGTCGTGTAGTCGTCACCGTCCTTGAAGGTCTCCACCTGGGGGAGGACGTTGAAGGCGATCTGGTGCGGGTACACCGCGGGGGCCGGCAGCTCGTGCGCTTCGACCACGGCCTCCGCCTGCCGGTGCAGCTCGTCCACGGCGCGCTGGCCGGTGCCGGAGACGGCCTGGTACGTGGACATGATGACCCGCTCGATCCCCACGCTGCGGAGGATCGGCCCGAGCGCCATCACCGTCTGCATGGTCGTGCAGTTGGGGTTGGCGACGATGCCGCGATGCTCCTGGAGCGCGTCAGGGTTCACCTCAGCGACCACGAGTGGCACGTCGTCCGACATGCGCCACTGGGAGGAGTTGTCGACGACGACGGCCCCGGCCTCGACGAAGCGCGGGGCCCACTCGGCGCTTGTGCTCGAGCCGGCGCTGAACAACGCGAGATCGAAGCCTTGGATTGAGTCCTCAGAGAGAGCGACCACGGTCAGGTCGGTGTCTCCATAGTCGATCTTGCGGCCCTCTGAGCGCTCGCTCGCGAACGGCACGATCTCGTCCGCGGCGAACGAGCGCTCGCGCATGACGCCCAGGATCGTGGAACCGACGGCGCCGGTGGCGCCCACTACCGCGACCCTCATGCCGCGTCCTGTGCGCCGGGGTCGACCTTGGGCCGGTGGTCGCCGGCCACGTCCTCGGGCAGCACCGCGTCCGCGCCGAGCTCGAAGGCGGTGTGCAGCTGGCGCACGGCGGTCTCCACGTGCTCCTCGCGCACCACGCAGGAGATCTTGATCGGAGAGGTCGAAATCATCTCGATGTTGACCTCGGCCTCGCCCAGCACGGTCAGCGCGCGGGCGGCCACGCCGGGGTGGCTCTTCATTCCCGCCCCGACGAGCGAGACCTTCCCCATGTGCTCGTCGGTCTGGATGCCGCCGAAGCCGAGCTCTCCCTGGAGCGGCTCGAGCGCCTCGCAGGCGTCCACGAGGTCGTCGCGCGGAACGGTGACCGACATGTCGGCCAGGTGCCCGTCGCTGAGGGGCTCGTTCTGGATGATCATGTCGACGTTCACGTTGGCGCCCGCGAGCGCCGTGAGCACGCGACCGGCGATGCCGGGGCGGTCGGGGAGGCCCATGAGGGTGATGCGGGCCTCCGAGGTGGAGTGCGTGACGGCGGTAACCAGCGGTCGTTCCATGGTCAGCTCCTCGTCCTGAACCACGGTACCGGGTCCATCCTCGAAACTGGACCGGCAGTGGATCGTGACGCCGTGGTTGCGGGCGTACTCGACCGAGCGCAGCTGCAGCACGCCCGCGCCGGAGGCCGCCATCTCGAGCATCTCCTCGAAGGTGAGCACCGGCAGCTTGCGCGCGTCGGGAACGATGCGGGGGTCGGCGCTGAACACCCCGGCGACGTCCGTGAAGATCTCGCAGACCTCGGCGCCCAGCGCGGCCGCGAGCGCCACCGCCGTGGTGTCGGAGCCACCCCGGCCAAGGGTCGTTACGTCGAGCGACCGCTGCGAGACCCCCTGGAATCCGGCCACCAGCACGACCTTGCCCCCGTCGAGCGCGTCGCGGATGCGGTGGGCCTTGACCTCCAGGATGCGCGCCTTGGTGTGGCCGCTGTCCGTGACGATGCCGGCCTGCGAGCCGGTCAGAGAGATCGCCTCGCGGCCCAGGTCGTTGATGACCATGGCGGCAAGTGCGCACGTGACGCGCTCGCCGGTCGAGAGCAGCATGTCCATCTCGCGCGGATGGGGCCGCGGCGACACCTCGTGCGCGAGCGCCACCAGCTCGTCCGTGTGCTTGCCGCGCGCCGACAGCACCGCCACCACGTGGTTCCCCTCCCCCGCCCGCTGCACGATGCGCCGCGCCGCGCGCTGGATCCGCTCGGCATCGGCAACGGAGGTGCCACCGAACTTCATGACGACGGTCTCGGCCAAGGGCCGAACGATAGCCCCGGCGCCCGCGACCGGAGTGTGGGCCCTCAAAGGCGCCATATGCGTGACCCTGAGGGCCCACACTCGGGAGTAGCGTTACGAGAGTGCGCCGAGCGCAACGGCCGACCATCCTCCTTGGTTGCCGTCGTTGCGCTTGTCGCGGCGGCCGCGGGCGTGGTCGTGGGCGCCAACCAGGGCAACGAAGAGGAGACCGAAGGCCCGCCGCCCGCCCGTGCGGGAAAGCCCCTCGACCGCACCTCGTTCCTGGCCCGCATCATCCCCGCGCGCCAAGAGGAGCGGCCCGCCGTCCGCGGCCCCACCGTCCCCCGGAGCGTCGCCGACCTCGCACGCCGGCTTCCCCTCGAGCGCAAGGTCGCCCAGCTCTTCCTGTTCGGCTTCGAGGGCACGGACCTGACCGCCGAGATCTACCGCCGCCTGCGTCGCCAAGACCTCGGCGGCATCGTGCTCGCCGGTCGGAACTACACGGGCGACCCGAGCCTGCTCGGCCAGCTCGGCGGCGAGGCCGCCGTCATAGCCAGCCAGGAAGGCCACGTATCCCCCTGGGTGCTCGCCGTTCAAGACGGTGGGGAGTTCAACGAGCTCGAAGGCCTGCCACCCGCGCTGGCAGGCGCCGACCTTGCATCAACGGAGGAGGCCGCCATCCAGGCAACGGAAACCGCCCGCACCCTGCGCGACCTCAACATCACCGGCCTGCTCGGCCCCGTGGTGGATGTGGGCTTCGAGTCCGGCTCCGCGCTCGGGGCGCGCGTGTACTCCGACGACCCCGAGGAGGTCTCCGCCTACGCCGAGGCGATGGTCCGCAGCCTACCGTCAGGAGCCCCTGTTTGGGGCGGTCAAGCACTTCCCGGGGCTCGGCGCGGCCGAACCAGTCGACCGAGCTGGGCCCCGCCAGCGTCGGCCTCGACCTTGAGCAACTGCGCCAGCGCGACCTGCGGCCGTTCCGAGCCGCCATCGAGGCCGGCGCCCCGGGCGTGTTGCTCTCGCATGCGCTCTACCCCGTCAGCGACTTCACCCAGCCCGGCTCGCTAACCCGGGCGATCGCCACCGATCTGTTGCGCGGCGAGCTCCGCTTCGAGGGCGTGGCGATCACGGACGACCTGGCAGATCCGGCCATCACCTCGTCCTACTCGGTGCCGGACGCCGCGCGTGCGGGCGCTCAAGGCCGGCGCCGACCTGCTCTTCATCTCGGGTCCGGCGGGCGATCAGCAGGCGGCCTACGCCGCGGTGCTGGGCGCCGTGCGCAGCGGCGACGTCCCGCCCCGGCGCCTGAACGACGCGCTGCTGCGGGCGCTCGAGGCCAAGGAGGACTACGGGCTGATCAGGTGAGTTCGACCTCCACGCGGTTGTCGTTGAAGGTCGGGGCATTCCCCAGTCCCGTCAGGCGCTGCGAGGTCGTGGCCTGGCCGCTGCGGCCCTCCGGGTAGTCGCAGTTCCACCACCCCATCGGGGCGACGAGCACCCCGGGACGGGTGTCGTCCGAGACACGGGCGGCGCAGACGAAGGAGCCGCGCGCATTGAACACCCTTACCTGGCTGCCCTCGTTGACGCCCCGAGGAGACGCATCCGCCGGATGGAGCACCACCAGCGGCTCCGGCTGGGCCGAGTGCTGGCGCCGCTGATTCGCGAAGGTCGAATTGAGGAAGAGGTGGGTCTTCGGCGTGATCATCGCCAGCGGAAAGCGCTCCGCCAGCGCCGCGTCCGCCACCTCGGCGGGTGGCTCGTAGCTCGCGTGCAGCGCCACGCGGCCGGTCTCCGTGGCGAACCCGCCCTCGGCGTGCGGGGCCGGACCCTGGCCAAGGTCGATCTTCTGCCAGCCGCGGGTGCGCAGCTCGCCCTCGTCGAAGCCGGCGAGCGCCGCGTCGACCAGCTCGGCGTCGGTCTCGCGGAAGCATGGGTCGTCCAGCCCGAGCCGCGCGGCGATGAGCCGGAACGCCTCGGTGTTCGGCTTCGCCTCGCCCAGCGGCTCGATCGCCGGCTCGTTCCAGGTCAGGTAGTGGTGGCCCCAGGAGAAAACGATGTCGAGGTGCTCGAGCTGGGTGGTCACGGGGAGCACCACCTCGGCGTAGGAGGCCGTGTCCGTCATGAACTGCTCGAGCACCACGCTGAAGAGGTCGTGCCTGCGGAGGCCTTGAAGCACCTTTGCCTGATCGGGGGCGATCGCCGCGGGGTTCGAGCTCCAGCAGACCAACGCCTTGATCGGCGGGTCGAGCGACGGGTCGGTCAGCGCCGCGCCGAGCTGCGACATGTTGATCGTGCGGACCGGCCCGGGACGCAGGTCCTCGCGCCGAAGCGGGCCGGCGCTGACCGCGCTGGCGGTGGCCCGCGGGAGGTACGAGCAGCCGCCGCCCCTGTCGCGCCACGCTCCGGTGAGCGCGGGCAGCGAGGCGATCGTGGCGTAGGCAATGGGCGCACCCATGTGGCGCTGGGCGCCGACGCCGAGGCGCAGCAGCGCGGGACGAGTCGAGGCGAACTCGTGTCCCGCCCGCTCCACATCCGCGGCCGGCACCCCGCACTTCCGGGCCCAGTGCTCGACCGGAAAGCGCCGCACGGCGGTGAGCAGCTCGTCATAGCCGTCCGCGTGCGCTCGGCACCACTCGTCGTCGTGGAGTTCGGCGTCCACGATCGCGCGCATCATGCCGATCGCCAGCGCGGCGTCGGTGCCGGGCAGCGGGCTCAGGTGCTCGTCGGCCACCCGGGCGGTGCGGCTGCGGAACGGGTCGACCACCACGAGCCGGGCGCCCGCCGCGCGCGCATCGAGGAGCTTGCGCCACAGGTGCGGCGCCGTGGAGAGCGGGTTCCAGCCCCAGACGAGCAAGTAGCGGGCGTGCGGCCACTCCTCCGGATCGACCTCGGGCGAGACGCCGTGCGTCATCGCGGTGCCGGTGTTGCCGGCCGTGGCGCAGATGGTCCGCTCGAGCGCGGAGGCCCCGAGCGCGTTCATGACCCGAGCGCTCATCGTGTTGCCCTGGATCAGGCCCTGGGTGCCCATATAGGAGTAGGGCAGGATCGATTCGCCCCCGAACTCATCGCGGGCGCGGGTGATGCCCGTCGCGACCCTGTCGAGCGCCTCGTCCCATGACGCCCGGCGGAAGGAGCCGTCCTCGCGCACCAATGGGTGCAGGATGCGGTCCTCGGAGTACACGCGCTCGAGGTAGTTCGAGACCTTGCCGCAGAGAAAGCCGACCGTGATCGGATGATCGGGGTCGCCGGCGACCTTGACCGCCCGCCCGTCCTCGACGGTGGTGTGCATCGCGCAGGTGTCGGGACAGTCGTGCGGGCAGGCGCCGCGCACCACCGGGGGGGCCATGTGCCCAGGCTACAACGAGTGCCGGCCCCGGAGGGCGCGTCCCAGCGTGATCTCGTCCGCGTACTCGAGGTCGGAGCCCACCGGCAGGCCGCTGGCCAGTCGGGTCACCGCCACGTCCGGGGCCCGCTCGCGCACCACGTCGGCGAGGTAGAGCGCGGTGGCCTCGCCGGTGGTGGTGGCGTTGGTGGCGATCACGACCTCGCGCACGCCGGCGCCGTTGTCCACCCGGCCGAGCAGCTCGGAAACGTGCAGGTGCTCGGGATCGACGCCGTCGATCGGCGACAGCGCCCCGCCCAGCACGTGGTAGCGGCCGTGGAACTCGCCGGAGCGCTCGATCGGGATCACGTCGCTCGGCTGCTCGACCACGCAGATGATGGCCGCCTCGCGCCGCTCGTCCTGGCAGATGCGGCAGGTGGCCTCCGTGGCGAGGTTGAAGCAGACCTCGCAGTGGCCGACCGTCGCCTTGACCTCGCGGATGGCGTCGGCGAGCGCGAGTGCCTCGTCCTCCGGGGTGCTGAGGATGTGGAAGGCGAGCCGCTGGGCGGTGCGCTGGCCGATGCCCGGCAGGCGCGCCAGCTCGGTGATCAGACGATTGACCGGCGCCGCGAACACGAACGACGAAGCCTAATGTTGGCGTCGGTCGTGCCCTCCGCACTCGTCATCGGCGCCGGGGTCTTCGGCGCGTCGCTCGCCGACCGGCTCGCCCGCGAGGGCTGGGAGGTCACGCTCGTGGACCGCTTCGAGCCCGGTCACCGGCGTGCCGAGTCCGGCGGCGAAACGCGTCTGATCCGCTGCTCCCACGGCGCCCGACGGCTTCTACACGCGTTCGGCGCGCCGGGCGCTCGAGCTGTGGCGCGAGCTGGGCGAGGGTGTGCTGGTGGAGTCGGGCGTGGCCTGGTTCGCCCGCCGCGAGGACGGCTGGGAGGCGGACAGCGAGCGGGTGCTGCGCGCAGCCGAAATCCCGGTCGAGCGGATGTCGCCCGAGGAAGGCGCACGCCTCTTCCCGAGCCTCGCCGTGGATGACCTCGCCTTCGTCCTGCACGAGCCGGAGGCGGGCGTGCTGCGTGCAGCGGACGGCGTGCGGGCGCTGGTGCGGCGGGCGCGCGAGGCGGGCGCGCGGCTCGTGATCGGCGAAGCGGAACCGTCTGGCTCCGTGGCAGCGGTCGATGGCCGGACGCTCGAGGCCGACTTCGTCATCTGGGCCTGCGGCGCCTGGCTGCGCGGGCTCTTTCCGGAGCTCGTGCCCATGCGGGTCACGTTCCAGCAGCTCGTCCTGTTCGAGGCGTCGCCAGAGTGGAACGCGCCCGGCTGGGTCGACTTCGACAGCGCCTTCTATGGACACGCGCGCGTGGAGGGCGTCGGCTTCAAGGTCGGCCCCGACATGGACGGCGTCGAGGTGGATCCCGACACGCGACCGCTGGAGGCGACCGCGGAGGCCGTGGCGACCGCGCGCGAGTACCTCGCCATGCGCTTCCCTGCCCTGGCCGGCGCGCCGCTCGCCGGCTCGCCCGGCTGCCACTACGGCCTCACGCCCGACGGCGAGTTCGTCTTCGCCCGCCACCCGGAGCACGAGCGCGTCTGGCTGCTCGGCGGCGGCTCGGGGCATGGCTACAAGCACGGGCCGCCGCTGGCGGAGCACGTGGCGGCCGTGCTGGCCGGCACGGCCGACCCGGAGCCCCGCTTCGCCCTCGGCGAGCGCAGGGCGAAACGAAGCCTGCGGACCGCCGGCGCGGCGGGCTAGTACACGCGACCGGAAGTTGCGGGAGCGTGTACTAGAAACCCGGAAGTCCCAGGCCGCCCAGGCCGCCCGGCCCTGCGAGCCCGCCCCGCCGCGGCGTTCATCTTGCTCGCGGCCAGCTCCTGGGCGGAGCGGATCGCCTCGTTCGTGGCGGCTTGGACCATGTCCTGGAGCATCTCGACATCGTCGGGATCGACCGCCTCGGGGTCGATCCGCACCTCCCGCAGCTCCAGGTCGCCGGTGATCTTCACGGTCACCATTCCGCCGCCGGCGCTGGCCTCCACGACCTCGTTCTTCAGCTCCTCCTGAGCCTTGACCATGTCGGCCTGCATCTTCTGGACCTGCTTCATCATGGCGTTCATGTTGGGCTGGCCGGCCATTGGTCAGTGGTCTCCTTCGAAAGTACGGTCGTGGCTCGGCGAGCGAGAACCGAGCCTGGGTGTGCACGCGAGCGCAGCCAATGCAGCGCATTGGCGAGCATCGCGGGTGCGGCCAGGCGAAGGTTCGCAGCCGCCGAACACGATCGTACTTGAGGAGGCGACCACTACTAGCCTCCTTCCTCGTCGAAGACTTCCTCGGCCGCGAACTCCGCTCGCAGGCGCTTGATCAGCTCCTCCTCGCCCAGCAGGACGGGACCGCCCGGCGCCGCGTCCTCGCGAAGCTCGTAGGCCACCGTCAGCGACCTGCCGGTGAGACCGTGCAGCGCCCGCTGGACCAGGTCGCGGTTCGCCTCGACCTTCTTCTTCACGAAGGAGGCATCCGTGGGAAAGGCGACCGCGAGCCGGGCGCCCTCGAGGCTCACCGGCCGGGCGGCGCCCAGCGCGGCGCCGAGCATCTGGTTCTCCTCGCACACGGCCTCGGCCACGGCGGGCCAGACGGTCAGGATCTGCTCGAGCTCGATCGAGCCGGCCGGCGCCGGGTCGGCCTGCGCCTCCGGCTCCGCCGCCACCGCCGCTACCGGACCGCCGGCGGCGGAGCGGGTGGGCGCCGGCGGCGCCGCGGCGGGGCGCTCGGACGCGCTGTCCGCGGGCGCCGAGGCCTGCCGCGCGGAAGACGGCGCCTCTCCGCCCAGCCGCGCCTCGAGCTGCTCGATGCGGAACATCAGCGCCTGGAGCGAGAGGTCGGCCTGCGGCTGGGTCGCCTTCAGCAGCGCCATCTCGAGCTGTATGCGGGGCTCGGAGCCGTCCTTGACGGCCGCGATCGCGGCGGCCAGGAAGTCGATCGCGCGCAGGATCTCTCCCTGCGACAGCCGGTCGGCCTGTTGCGCGAGGCGGTCCGTGTGCTCGGCGGTGACGGAGAACGAGTCGGGCACGTCGCCGAGCGTCTGCACCACGAAGAGGTGGCGCAGGTGAGCGGACAGGTCGCGCATGAACTGCGTGAAGTCGCGCCCCGAGTCGGACAGCCGCTGCACCGTGAGGAGCGCCGCGCGCGGGTCGCGATCGGCAAGCGCCTCCGCGGCGTCGAGCACCAGCTCGGCGTCGGCCACGCCGAGGATGTCGCGCACGTCCTCGAGCTTGACCTGCTTCCCGCCGTACGTGACGAGCTGCTCGAGCGTTCCGAGCGCGTCGCGGAAGCTGCCCGTGGCCGCGCGGGCGAGCATGCCCACGGCCGGGTCGGGCAGCTCGATCTCCTCCTCGGCGGCGACGCGCCGCAGCACGCCTGCGATCTGCTCGAGCGACGGGCGCTGGAAGTCGAAGCGGTGGCAGCGGTCGACGATCGTGGCCGGCACCTTGTGGGATTCGGTCGTGGCGAGCACGAAGACCACGTGCGAGGGCGGCTCCTCGAGCGTCTTCAGGAACGCGTTCCAGGCCGCCGCGGAGAGCATGTGCGCCTCGTCGAGGATGTAGATCCGGCGTCCGCCCTGCATCGGCGCGAGCGCCACGTTCTCGCGCAGTTCGCGGATGTCGTCCACCGAGTTGTTCGAGGCCGCGTCCATCTCCACCACGTCCAGCGAGGTGCCGGCGATGATCGCCTGGCATGCGGGATCCTCCGGGTCGAAGTCGGCGCGCGGCCCGCCGCTCGCGTTCAGCGCGCAAGCGAGCAGCTTGGCCATGGAGGTCTTCCCAGTTCCGCGCGAGCCGACGAACAGGTAGGCGTGGTGGACCTTGTCGAGCTCGATCGCGTTGCGCAAGGTGCGCACGATGTGCTCCTGGCCCACCACCTGGTCGAACGTCTTGGGGCGGTGGCGGCGGTAGAGGGAGAGCATGGATCGACCATGCTAGCTCCGAGGGTGGAGAGCATTGAAGTCTCGCGGCCGGCTGCCGATCACAAGAGGGATGAGACCGCTCCCGCAGGGCATGAGGCCGCTGTCGAACCTCACGCGCCGGACGGCAATGGCCGCCCTCGAGCGCGCCTCCGCGGATGCACGCAGCATGCCGGGCAACCTGCTGCCCCATGAGCGCCTCGACGAGCTCACCGGCGCGGCGCGACGCATCGTGGCCGAGGTCGAGCGCCTGCCCGAGGCGCCCTACGACTTGATCGGACGAGGAAACCGCCCGATCGACGCGACCGTGGTCGGGCTGCTCGCCGGACGCCGCCTCGAGCTGCCGGACGACGCGCTGCTGGAGCTAGGACTGGGGCTCTTCCTCATGGACATCGGCAAGCTCGCCCTGCCGCCGGCGATCGTGGAGAAGCCCGGTCCGCTCGACGAGGCCGAGTGCGAGCTGATGCGACGCCACCCCCAATACGGTCTCGACCTCCTGCGCGACGAGGATCTCGGCCCGGAGGGCCGCGCCGCGATCTGCTTCCACCACGAGCGCTGGGACGGCGCCGGGTACCCCTTCGGCCTCGCCGGCCCGGAGATCCCCCGGTTCGCCCGCATCGCCGCGCTCGCCGAGGCCTTCACGGGCACCGCGTCCCAGGTCGACGGTGTGGATGCGCTGCGCGCCGGGGCGGGTGATGCCTTCGACCCCGAGCTGGTCGAGGTCTTCGAGAACGTGGCCATGGCCGCCTCGCCGGGCCTGGTCCTGGCGGCTTAGCCTTAGCTCCTCAACAGACGCCCGTCCGTCCCGTTGGCCCGGACGGGTCACGCGTCCGGAAGCAGAACAGGACCAGGTCGGGCTGGCGCCGCACGGCTTGCAGGGCTCGTTGCCCGCGAACAGGCACGAGCAGGCGCCGGCTGCGGCCCTGGCGGACACGGGCCGAGAGCGAGCCGATCGGCACGTTGCCGAACGCGGTGGCCCGCACGCGGCAGAGCCGGCCTGGACCGGAGATGCAGCGCACCTCGACCGGGATCACGCGCCTGCGTATGAACCGCTCGATGGTGCTGACGCCGAACTCGACCGTCGCGATCACGGTGCGCAGGCAGGGCCCGCGCGGAATCGATCGGCGCGACGCCGAGCGCATGGCTGCGGCGAGCTGGCAGTGGTCGGAGGCCCAAGCGACGTGCGCGCCGTCGAACGCGAGCGAGCGCACGTATGCGTGGACCGGGCCCCTGAAGGCGACCGGCGCGCGGTGCAGGCTCCGGAGGTCGGGCGGAAGCACCCCGGGCAGTTCCACCACGGCCACGCGCTGTCCGGCGGGCCCCGGTGCCGGTGTCACGATCGCGGCCCGGTTGCCCGAAACGACGAGCCCGTCGGGCAGGGCCGGCGGGTGGTAGACCGCGAATCCGCTCGCGCCGGCGGGCGCCCAGAACAGCACCAGGCCGGCCCCGAGAACCTCGGAGACGAAGGCGACCGAGCCGTCGGCGCCGAGGGCAAGCCGGAGCACCGGAGCGCCGGTGCCGAGGATCGGGATGCGGCGAAGCTCGGCACCCGTGGCCAGGTCGGCCACGACCACCGCGCGGTCGAGGGCCGGGTTGTGAGGGACCGGCGCCGCCACGAGGCCCCCGGCTACGGCCAGCCGGCTCGGATCGGCGCCGGGCGGCAGGGTGACTGTCCGAGGCGCCCCCGCTGCGCTCCGAGCGATTGCCTGGGGCCCGCCGGAGCCCCCAATCCGTTCGAGTGTGACCACTTCGTCCCGGCCGACCCAGACCGCCGGCTCGTTGGCGAGCCGGCGGTGTTCCCGCAGGCGGGAGGCGAGCTCTGAGAGCGGCTCGCCGAGCCGGCCGGCGAACAGCTCCGTGCGGTAGCGAGAGCCGCGCAGCCGGCGCGTGAGCCGCACCGCCACCCGCTCCCCGTCGGCCGCCAGGTTCCAACCGCCGACATCGCCGTCGAGCGACAGCGGAGGGAGTGATTGCCGGCCGGTGCCGTCGGGCGCGGCCGAGAAGAGACGGAGCACGCGGCCGGCGGAATCGCCGAAGACCACGCGCCCGCCGGCCAGCACGGGGCCGCCGTCGCCGGAGCGGTCGCCGCCGTCCAGGGCCACCACCTGGGCGGCGGACGAGCCGGCCGTCCCCGCCCCGAGCACCAGGACGAGGCCCAGGACTGCCGCGAGCCTCAAGAGTCCTTCGCGTCGAGCGCCGCGCCGACGATCGTCTCGGTGTCGATCTCGTGGTGCTCGTATACGTCGCCGAGATCGCCGGACTGTCCGAACCGCGTCACGCCGAGCGGCGTCAGCGGCGTGGCGTTGACCGCGGCGAGGAAGGCGAGTGCGTGCGGGTCCCCGTCTAGCACGGTCACGAGCGGGGCGGCACGGTCGGCCGGGAAGAGCACGCTGAGCACGTCATCGTCGTGCTCGCCGAAGCCGGCGCGCGCCCGCAGCGCCCGGAAAAGGAGGTCGGCGCTGGTCACGCAGATCACGTCTATGTCGTCTCCGAGCACCTCGGCCGCCTCGATCACCTCGGGCATCACCGCGCCCATCCCGACGAGAGTGACGCTCGGGCGCTTTCCAGCGCGGCGCAGCGTGTAGCCACCGGCGAGCACGAGCCGGCGGAAGTCCTCCTCACCCCGGGGGGAGGGGTCAGACCCCTCACCCGGGGGGAGGGGTCTGACCCCTTGGTCGATCGGGCGGGTCGAGAGGCGGAAGTAGGCGGACTCGCCGCCCGGACGGCCGAGCTGGCCGAGCGCGTGGAGGAGGGTCCACTCGAGGTCTTGGCCGAACGCCGGCTCCCAGGCGGCGCAGCCGGGCTGCCCGATCCCGATCGAAGGCGTGACGATCGACTGGTGCGCTCCGCCCTCGGGCGCCAGGGACACGCCGCTCGGAGTGCCCACCAGGATCGACTGCCCGCCCGCGTAGATGCCGAACGACCACGGCTCGAGCGCACGCCCCACGAACGGGTCATAGATCGTGCCGATTGGGAGCAGCGGCTGGCCGTAGCGGCTCCATGTGGCGCCCAGCTCGCCGAGCAGTCCGACCAGGTTGGTCTCGGCGATGCCCAGCTCGATGTGGCGACCGCCGACGGTCTCGTGCCAGTGGACGAGCGTCTGCGGGTCGTCCGCGAACCAGTCGCGCCGCTCCCCCACCGAGAAGATCGCCGACTTGTTGATCCACCCGCCGAGGTTGGTGGAGCTGGCCACATCCGGGCTGACGGTCACGACCCGCTCGGCCACCCCGGGCGCGTCGTGCACGAGGTCGACGAAGAAGCGCCCGAAGGCCTGCTGCGTGGACTCCTTCCCGCGGTGGCGGCGCCCGAGGCTCGCGGGCACGGCCGGCGGCGCGATCGGCTCCGGCTCCTCGCGCGCCAGGGCCGCGGCCGCCGCGGCGCACAGCTCGCCCTCGGGGCTGGCCGGGGCGAACGGGGCCCAGGGGTCGTCGGCGTCGGCCTCGAGCGCGTCCGCCAGCTCCAGCATCTGATCGCGGGTCAGCAGCGCCGAGTGGTTCTCCGGGTGGCCCTCGATCGGCAGCGACCAGCCCTTGATCGTGTAGGCGAACACCACCGTCGGCCGGTCGTGCTCAACGCGGCGGTAGGCCTCGATCAGCGCGCCGAGGTCATGGCCGCCGAGGTCGCGCAGGCCCGCCCGCAGCTCGCCGTCGTCGAGCTCGCCGACAAGGCCCTTCAGGGCGCCGTTGCCGTCTGGCAGCCGCTCGCGCAGCTCCTCCGGGGTCGAGCGCAGCAACCGCTGGTACTCCTCGTTCGGCATCTCGTCGATCCGGCGCCGCAGGTCGGGGCCGCCCGAGCGCTCGAACAGCTCATCCAGCCGACGGCCGTACTTGACGGTGATCGTCTGCCAGCCGGCGGCCTCGAACATGTGCGCCCAGCGACCGAAAGCGATGTCCGGCACCACCCGGTCGAGCGACTGCCGGTTCAGGTCGACCACCCAGAGCACCTCGCCGAGCCTCGCCACGCTGGGATCCGCGATCGCCTCCCAAACGGCGCCCTCGTCCAGCTCGGCGTCGCCCACCAGGGCGATCTGGCGGCCCATGGGCGGGGCGTCGAAGCGGTGGGTCTCGAGGTACCGGCGCGCGATGGCCCCCCAGATCGGGGCCGTGGCCCCGATGCCGACGGAGCCGGTGGAGTAGTCCACGGGGTCGGGGTCCTTGGTGCGGCTCGGGTAGCTCTGGAGGCCGCCGAAGGCGCGCAGGGTCTCGAGGTAGGGGCGGTCCAGCGTGCCCAGCAGGTAGTTGATCGCGTGGAGAACCGGCGATGCGTGCGGCTTGACCGAGACCCGGTCCTCGGCGCGCAGCTCGCTGAACCAGAGGGCGGTCATCAGGCTCACCATCGATGCGCTCGAGGCCTGGTGGCCGCCGACCTTCACCCCGGACCGGTTCTCGCGCACGCGGTTGGCGTGGTGGACGATCGCCGCCGACAGCCAGAGCACGCGGCGCTCGATGGCCCTCAGCGTGTCGAGATCAGGCGCCGCGGGCGGCGGCGACGGCTGAATCGCGGTCTTCGAACCACTCATGGACCGCGATCTTCCCATCCCGGAAGCTGAAAAGGATCGAGAAGGTCATCGAGCCCTCGACGCCGCTCGTCAATCCGCGGTTCCTCCACGTGCCGGTCGCCACGATCCGGTCGCCGTAACTCTCGGTCGGGCCCATCTCGACCACCGCGCTCTCCCAGGCGGCGCCCCATTCCTCCATGCTCCGCCTGATGCCGTCGTGCCCCTCGAAGGTGGCCTGCTCGGGCCAGTCGGGGCCGTTCACCATCACGGCGTCCTCGGCGTAGAGGTCCACGGCGCCGTTGATGTCGCCGGCGTTCCAGCGCTCGGCAAGCTGGCGGATGAGGTCGGCGTCGTCCATGGAGGCAAGGGAGGCGATCCGTGCGCACTCGGCCGAGCCGAGTGCTTCGGCCAAAACGGACCGTGCACCCGCCTTCGAAGTTCGTCCCCGGGCGTGCCCGCCGGTCTTCGGCTCCGGCCAGGCTGGTCCGCGGCGCACGAGCGGTATCGCTTAAGGCTGCTTCCTCCCGGATCTGACCTGGTTCGCAAGCGCTCGCCGCGCGGGACCCGGCCATCGACGCCTCTGTCCGGCGTACTGGCCCCGAAGGCAAAACCCCTCGGACGGGAGTTCAGCCCCGCTAGAGCGGCTTGCGGGTGACAGGGCACCGCTACCTCCCCGCCTAGCACGGTCCGCACGGGAGGATAGAGCAGCGTCAGAGCTTGCGGGCGATGAAGAGCGTGCGGCCGGGCGGCTTCGGCTCGGTCATGAAGCCGAGCTGCTCGTAGAAGGCGAGCGCCGCGGTGTTCTGCTCGTTCACGTCGAGCTCCATGCGCCGGCAGCCGCGCGCCGCGGCCCGCTCGGCGGCGGCCGTCACGAGCGCCCGGCCCAGCCCGGTCCCGCGGGCGGCGTCCATCACATAGAGATCCTCGAGCCAGCAGTCGTCGGCGCCGGTCCAGACGCTCAGGCGGTAGCGGAGCTGACAGACGCCGGCGGGCGCGCTCTCGCCATCCGGCACGGCCAGCAGGAACTCCGTGTTCGGATCCCCGAGCAGTGCGCCCACGGTCTCCCGGATCTGCTCGAGCGTGGGCTCGTCGTTGCCCCACCAGCTCCGAAAGGCCGCAATCAGCGAGCTGACTGCCTCGACGTCCTGCGCGCTCGCCGGCCAAACTCGGGGTTCCACTCCATAGAGTCTGCGGCATGCCCGAGCGCCAAGCCGTGTCCACCGAGTCCGCCCCCGCTGCCATCGGCCCCTACTCGCAGGGAATGAGGGTCGGCGACCTGCTCTTCTGCTCGGGGCAGATCCCGCTCGACCCGTCCAGCGGCGAGCTGGTCAAGGAGGACATCGAGGGGCAGGCGCGGCGCTGCCTCCAGAACCTCGAGGCGATCTGCGAGGCGGCCGGCGCGTCGCTCTCGAACGCCGTGCGCTGCACGGTGTACCTCGGCGACATGAACGACTTCACGCGCGTCAACGAGGTTTACGCGGAGTTCTTCTCGGACGGAGATCCTCCCGCCCGGGTGGCTGTTGCCGCAGCGGGGCTGCCGAAGGGCGCCGACGTGGAGATCGACGCGATCGTCGCTCTCTAGGTCACGCGCAAGCTCGACGCCTCGACCAGCCGGTGCTCGCCTCCCTCGACCAGACTCCGCAGGCGCTCGAGCGCGACGTAGACGTCGGTGAACCGCGTGTACAGGGGCGGCAGGCCGAGGCGAATCGAGTCCGGGCCGCGGAAGTCCGGGATCACGCGGGCGCGCTCGATCAGGGCGCGGCAGATCGGCCAAGCCTCGGGGTGCGCGAGGCTCACGTGGCCGCCGCGGCGGGCGGCGTCGCGCGGGCTGGCGAGCTCGAACCCGAGCGGAGCGAGGTGCGCGTCGTGAAACTCGACGGCGAGCCCGGTCAGGGCGGCCGCCTTCTCGCGCAGCGCGCCGATCCCCGCCTGCCCCACGAGCCGCGCGCCCTCCTCGACCGCGGCGAGCGCGAGGATTGGTGGAGTGCCCGCGAGGAAGCGCCGCACGCCGGGGTCGGGGTCGTAGGCCCGCTCCATCTGGAACTGGTCGCGCTGGCCGAACCAGCCCTGGATCGGGGTGCGCAGCGTCGGCTGGAGCTCCTCGCGTACGTATAGAAAGGCGGGCGCGCCAGGCCCGGCGTTCAGGTACTTGTAGGTACAGCCGACGGCCAGCACGATGCCGCGCCGCTCGACCTCGATCGGCACGGCGCCGGCCGAGTGCGAGACGTCCCAGAGCACCGGCGCGGACGCGGCGGCGCCGATCGCCTCCAGGTCGGCCAGCGCGCCCGACCGGTAGGCGACGTGCGAGAGCGAGACGAGTGCGATGTCGCCGTCCGAGCAGGCCTTCTCGACGTCCTCGGGCTGGGGACCATGGATCGGGTCGGCGTCGAACAGACGCAGCTCCCGGCCGTGCCGGCGCGCCACGCCGTCGAGCACGTAGCGGTCGGTGGGGAAGTTGCCCGTGTCCGTGACCACGGCGCCGGGTCGGGTGTCGAGCACGGCCGAGGCGAGCTTGAACAGGTTCACGGTTGTGGAGTCGGTCACGATGACCTCCCCCGGCCGGGCGCCCAGGACCTCGGCGGCGAGGAGGTCGCCGGCGCGCTCTGGCAGCTCGATCCAGTCGTGCCAGGCGGAGACGAGCTCGGAGCCCCACTGGTCGACCGTGGCTCGCAGCCGCTCGCGCGTGGCGAGCGGCAGGCGGCCGAGCGAATTGCCGTCGAGGTAGAGCGTGTCGGGGTCGTCGATCACGAAGCGCTCGCGGAACCCGGCGAGCGGATCGGCGTCGTCGAGGCGCTCGGCGTGGGCGCGGTCGATCACCGGGAGCGGTGCTCCAGCCATTCGGTCACGACGCCCCAAGCATGACTGTTCGGATCGAGGTGCTCAAAGTGGCCGCAGCCTGGCAGCTCCACGAGCTCGCAGGGATCGCCGGCCTCCCGGGCGCGCTCGGCGTAGCGGCGGGAGAGCTCGACGGGCACGGAGTCGTCGGCGTCGCCGTGAACCAGGAGCTGAGGCACGCCGAGCGGGAGGCGTTCGATCGGCGAGGCCAGGTCATAGCGGCCGGCCAGCTTGCCGGGCGGCCCGCCGAGCAGGCTCAGGGCGGCGCCGCGCGACAGTCTGAGCCGAGACGCCTCCCGCAGGTCGAGGACGCCCGCCTGGGCGACCGCGCCCACCGGACGGACGGCGGGCTCCGCCCCGGGCGCACCGGCGGGCAGACCGCGCCGCGCCGCTGCCCACAGCGCCAGGTGGCCGCCCGCGGAGTGGCCGATGACAAACACGCGCGCGAGGTCGAGCGGCACGTCCAGCCGGCCGAGGCAGTCGACCCCGGCGGCCACGTCCTCGAACGTGGCGGGCCAGCCGCCCCGGCTCCGCCAGCCGAGCCGCCGGTACTCGAGATTCCAGACGGCGAAGCCGCGCGCCGCGAGGTCGGGGACGAGCGGGTCCTGCAGGCGAAGGTCGTAGCGGGCCCGCCAGTAGCCGCCGTGGATCAGGACGGCGACGGCCCAGGGCGCCTCGCGCCCTTCGGGCCGCGTGAGCTCTCCGAACTGGTCCCGCCGCCCGCCGTAGGCATGGCGCAGTGGCTCGATGTGGGGAGTATCACGAGCCGATGGTTCCAGCCACGGCTCCGCGCTCCCTCCGGTAACTACACTTGCTCCCCTCTCCCGGGCGCGTAGCTCAGCGGGAGAGCGCTCTCCTCACACGCGTCGGCGCGCCGTTCCCGACCTTCGCCCTTCCTCCGCTCTACGCCTGGGCTGGCAGGCTCTCAGCGGGTCTCCGGCGCATCACCGCCGGTAGGGGCGGTGCGGGGCGGGTAGGGGCGCGTTCTCGAGCTATCGGCAGTCACCGCCCGGCTAGGCGCGGTCGTTTAGGGGTCACGTGGCTTCGATGGTGACCTGCTTCAGGGTGCCGGTGAATTCGAACGGCGGTTGGTAGGTCGGCGAGACCGGTGTGCCCCAGTCCGCGCCGACGTCGAAGGTGTCGTCGGTCGAGAAGACGACGGGGACGGTCTTGTCGATGCGCCCTTCGCCCACCTGCGTGTCGTTGACGGACAGTGTTCCGGTGCGCCCTTGCCCGCGCCGCCGCCGTCGTAGGCGAAGTCGAAGCGGATCGTGCAGGGGCCGCTGGGCAGCGGCTCTGTGGAGGTGATCGTGTAGCGCTCGCGGCCGAGCCAGTTGTAGTGGAAGGTGGGCTTGGCGTTCTGTATGACGAGCGCGTAGCCGCCGGTCTCGCCTCCGACGGTGACGAGGATGCCTTCGGCGTCGCCGCCCGGGTTCTCGAGCTCCGCGGTGAGCGTGAACGAGCGGTTCTTGATGTTGATGACGGCGTCTTCGGGGATCCGGACGGTGCCAGGGCGGTAGCTGGCCTTGTTGCCGGAGACGAGCGCTGGGCGCTCGGCGGACAGCAGCGCGAGGATGTTGTCAGCGAGTGGGTAGACGTTGTACTTCCGGGCTTCGCGGTCGAAGATGGCTTGTAGCCCGGCGAGTCTCTCGGGGTGCTCGGCAGCCAGGTCGGTGGCGTGGCCGAAGTCCGTGGCCATGTCGTAGAGCTCCCAGACGTCCTCGTCGAACGGCACCGTGCCGGCCGAGGCGGTTAGGCCGTCCTGGCCGTGGCGTGTGCCCGCCCACCAGCCGTCGTGATAGACGGCACGGGTGCCGGTGAGCTCGAAGTACTGCGTCGTGTGCCGGTCTCGGGCCTCTGCGTCGTCGAAGCTGTAGAGCATGCTCACACCCTCCATCGGCTTCTGGTCGATGCCGTTGACGCGCGTCGGCGCGGGCACGCCGGCGCTCTCCAGGATGGTCGGGGTGATGTCGACGTGGTGATGGAACTGGCGGCGGATGCCGCCGTGGTCCTTGATCCGCGCCGGCCACGAGACGACGGCGGCGGTGCTGCAGCCGCCGCCCGAGGTCACCCCCTTCCCGTAGGTGAACGGCGTGGCGGTGGCGTAGGCCCAGGCGGTGGGATAGGCGCCGTGCGACTTCGGGCCGCCCAGGTCGTCGATTCGGCCGGCGACCTCCTCCAGCGATTCCGCGACGCCGTTGAAGTAGCTCAGCTTGTTGAGGGTGCCGTGCAGGCCACCCTCGGGCGAGGGGCCGTTGTCGCCGGCGATGTAGATGATCAGCGTGTTGTCGAGATCGCCCGTCTGCTCGATCGCATCGACGAGGCGGCCGGCTTGGTGATCGGTGTGCTCGAGCGCGCCGCAGAAGATCTCCATCCAGCGGGCGCCGACCTTCTTGTCGGTGTCGCTCAGCTCCTCCCACGGCGGGAGACCCGCGGGGCGTGGCGCGAGCTTGGTGTCGGGCGCGACGATCCCGAGTTCCTTCTGGCGCGCCAGGGTGCGCTCACGGAGCTGGTCATAGCCGTCGTCGAACTCGCCCCGGTATCGCTCCATGTACTCGCTCGGCACGCCGACCGGCGGCTTGTGCCCGTTCGGCGCGAAGTACGCGATCCACGGCTTGTCGGGATGGATCGACTTCTGCCGCTCGATCCAGGCGATCGTCCTGTCGGCCATGTCGGCCTCGAGGTGATAGCCCTCCTCCGGCGTTCTCGGCGCCTCCAGCGGCGTCGTGTTCTCCCACAGCGGCGGATGCCACTGGCTCACGCCGGCGCCGAAGAAACCGTAGAAGTACTCGGCGCCCATGCCGCTCGGCCAGCGATCGAACGGTCCGGCAACCGTGGCCTCGTGCAGCGGGGTGAGGTGGGTCTTGCCGATCCAGGCGGTGCCGTATCCGTTCTGGCGCAGGATCTCGAACACGGTCGCGGCGCTGCGCGGGATCATGGCGTTGTAGCCCGGGAACCCCGTCGAGCTCTCCGGGATCACGCCCATGCCGACGGAGTGGGAGTTGCGTCCGGTGAGCAAGCAGGCACGCGACGCCGAGCACACGGCCGTGACGTGGTAGTTGGTGTACTTCAGGCCCTGCTCGGCCAAGCGGTCGAAAGTGGGGGTACGCGCCGGCCCGCCGAACGCGCCCATGTGCCCGTAGCCGATGTCGTCGCCCACGACGACCAGCACGTTGGGCGCGCCCTCCGGCGCTCGCAGCGGCTCGGGAAAATCGGCCGTCGAGTCCGTCAAGGCCACGTTGATCTCGCCCCGGAAGGGCGGGTCGGGCGGCGGTAGAACCGATCGCTCCTGGTCGGGTCCGTTCGCCATGCCCTCTCCCTCTTTCTCTCTCAAGGACCGCCCAGTGAGCGGCGCGGTCCGCCATCACGATCTGCCGTGAGGCCACCTCCCGCTTACTGCCACCGAATCTGGGCGAGGCTCCCCAGCGGACGAGACCAGTCTCGCCGACCCACGGGCCTCGGGCAACACCCAGACCGGGTGATCACCGCCCCCGATGGCTCGCGACCCACGCACAGACTCCATCCCGCCGACAGACCGACCTCGCCCACTACCGCAAGGGACGGGAAGCGGCGGCGCCGAGCACTCCGCCCATCGCTGCTCCCCGGAGGGCTCCCTCACCCGCCCCGCGCTGCTCGATGCCGTCGAGCGCCCGTAGGCGGCGGTTCTCGGTCACGATGTCGGTCATGAAGATCACCGACGCGCGTGCCGCGCTCCATCGGTGTGAGCTCCGCTTCCCGGTGGGGGAAGTGGGTGAGTGGGCCGACCGCTATGCCTACCGCGCGGCCGACCAGCACGTCATCGACGCCATCGGCCCCGCGGTCCGCGAGCGCGGCCACTTCCTGCGTGCCGAGTTCTTGGAGACGTATCGTTGGAAGACGGTGCGAACGGCTGGGAGGGCGGAGAAATACACCGAGAAGGAGATTGCGGAGGTCACCGGTCTCGCATTCCGCCAGACGGACGAGAAGCTGCGTGTCTCCCTACTGTGTGCGCTCGACGGAGTTGACCTACCGGTCGCCAGCGTCCTGCTACACGTCGGGCTCAGCCCCGAGTACCCGATCATCGACTACCGGGCCCTCTGGTCCCTCGGCTCCGGGCAGCCCGGCTACTACAGCTTTGACTTCTGGTCGGCCTACGTCGAGTGCTGCCGCCGACTGGCCGCCGCCGCTGACGTGTCCGTTCGCGATCTCGACAAAGCGCTGTGGGCGTACTCCGAGGCGAACCAGCCGACGGGCACTCGTTAGGCCGGAGGAGGGCTCCCCGCTGACGCTGCCGCGCCCCCCGCAGCCGGGCTGCTCATCCTAGGCGAACGGCGGGAGCCCGACGCGCCGATACAGCTCCTCGTCCCGCCGCTCGCGCTCCGCGTCGAGCCCCCGCTGGGCGCGCTGCTGGCGGGCGAGGTAGTCATCGACCGGCGCGTCGAGGGTAGGCGACGAGCTGAAGCACGGATACGACTCGGCTCGCTCGCTGCACAGGACGACCGGTCGCTCGGCCAGGAGGTGGCGCGATAACACCGGCACCCAGGTCCCGATCCAGCTGGAGTGGGTCGACCGCGGTTATCCGGGTCACCCGCACCGCAACATCTACAAGCTGCCGGACGGCGTGGCGGAGCAGGTCGCCGCCCTCGCCGCCTAGCAGGACTCTCGCCGTTCCCTTGAAGCCCCCCGCCTCTCAGCGCGGGGGGCTTCGACGTTTCCGGCGGACGTACGCTGGCGCGGGCTTGGGCTCCAGCCGCGGCCCCGGGCTCCGATATCGGACAGTCTCCGGGCAGTAGCGGGCTCCCGAAGCCCCGCCGGCCCCGCGCTTCGGCGCGCTATGGATCCCGCTCCAAGCCGCTCCCCTTCTACACTTCCGGACGCTCCCCGGGCGCGTAGCTCAGCGGGAGAGCGCTCGCCTCACACGCGAGAGGTCGCTGGTTCGAACCCAGCCGCGCCCATCTAGAAGGTCCCTGCAAATGCGAGGGCTCTTCCTATAGGCCCGTGTGTCCACTCGCCCGCGTTCGGGGTCAATCGGTGCTCTCTGGCCCGTTCTCTGGCCCAAAAACAGTGGCTTCGCCGGCAACCGGCGAGCCTCCGCCGTCGATTTGAACCGCTGAAGTCTTCGTTCTTGGGCCCGCAACAGCGCTGCTGTGGATGAGTTCGTCGAGGGCCTTGCCCATGCCGCTGCGATCGCGCTTCAGCAGGTGCGCGTAGATCCGAAGGGTCGTCTTGGGGTCCGCGTGTCCCACCTGACCCATCACGTAGCGCGGAGAGGCTCCGGCCTCGAGCAGGAAGGAGATGAACGTATGGCGCAACGTGTGGGGGGTCACGCCCGGCGGTAGGGACGATCCGCCCGTGGCCTCACGGAGCGCGTTGGCGCGGCGCACCGTGGGAGCGATGACCCGCGCGCGAACGTTGTCCGGCTTGCGCCGTTTGCCGGTCCTGGTCGGGAAGACCGGCGCCTGCCCGGTCACGCTCCCCAGCGACTGGCGATAGCTGAGCAGCTCGTCCCGAAGCCAGGGGCTCATCTCGATCTCGCGGACGCCGGCTGGTGTCTTGGCGTCGCGCACCTTGATCCTCGTGTGTGCGAAGTCGAGATCGGCCCAGTTGAGCGCGCAGAGCTCGCCTACGCGCAGGCCCGCGGCGCCGAGCGTCGCCACGATTGCGCGGCGTGGGAGCGGTCTCCGGGAAGGCTCTTCCTCGGCGATGCGGGCCATCCGGCTCACGGTGGCCATCGATATCCCGAGGCGCTTCGCTACCTCGCGCATCTTGAGACCCTGCTCGCGCAGCTGCGCGACTTGGCGGGCACGCTCACGGGTGGCGGGGAGCCTGCTCTTGTCCAGATCGCTTGCTGCGTCGACCAGGGACAGGAACTCGTCCGGTTCGAGGAATGGGCGCGTTGGCCGTGGCGCCTTGAGGCGACGTTCGGTGGCTGGGTTCGACGAGAGCCAGCCTTTCCGCACCGCCTCCTTGAGGATTGCGGCGAGGAGGACGAGGGTCTTGTTGATCGACTCGTTGCTGAGCGGCCTCAACAACCGGCCGTTGTGGTCGCGCAAGCGGACGCCTGCGGCCATCGCGTCGAGGATCTCCTGGCGCTGCTGCAGCTGCTCCTCGATGTAGCGGTCGACGACGTCGAGGGTGATCTCGGAGGGGCGGAACCTGGCGAAGAACGGGAGGAGGTGGCGTACGAGCCGCCAGCGGTAGTCCTTGAAGGTCGTCTCGGCCAGCTCGTGCCGGCGGCGCTTGAGCCAGCCCGAGGCGAGCCGGTGGAAGCTCGGCTCGGGCCCTTGGTCGACAGGCTCGCGCGCCTCGGGTTGCCAGATGCCCGCCCGCACCTTGGCGAGCGTGTTCTGGAGCTCGATCTCGGCGCGCTTGTAGGACCAGCCGTCCGCTTCGGTGCCCAGCGCCACGTGTTCTCGCCGGCCGTACGCGCGGAAGCGCAGCATGAACGTGGTCAGACCGTCGCGGCGCTCGTAGATGCGGATCTCGCCTGCCGCCTCACGTCCCATCTTTCGTCCCCTCGTCGTTCGACTACGCCGGCCGACCGCGACCATAGATCGGAAGCAGATCCGCTGCGCATTGGGCCTCCTTACGCGGCAGACGAGCTGCCCCATTCGACGCTGGCAAAGAAATGGCGCTAGTCACGCGACGCACGTCGAAGCGCAATCGAGCCTTGGGTCCGGTGCCGAGCCGCATGGCGCCGAGTTCGTCGGCGTGCGCGTAGACCCAGGTACGCGACACCCCGAACTGCGCCGCCACCTCGCTCGGCGTGAGCAGCCTCGATGGCAAGCCGAGCTCGCCGCGGATCAGGTCGGCGACGCGCCGGGCGATCGCTTCGATCAGGGCCGGGGTGACCTGGACGCCCGCGTCCGTTTCGGCTAGGCCGGTCATCGTGCTGATGCGGTGCTCACCCGGATCTGAGCTCTGTTCTCGAGGGTCCGACCTCTCCGGACGCTGAGAGCCGCCTCTGCGGCGCCGAGTCCGTCGGCGGCTCGCCTGGGGAACTTGGGCCGGGCTGCCGTACGCGCCGGGTCTCGCCCAGCTCGCCGCGCCGTCCCGGGCGGCCGACGCACCGCACCCCGCTGGCGCCGACTATCGAGCCGCGGGTTGGCGCCGTCCCCGCCAAGAGCCGCGCGGGACCCACGACATCCCGAGCGGCGCCACCCACCTGCCCCGCACAGAATCCGGGCGCCCGCTGACCGTCGCCGGTCAGCCGACCGACAGCTGGGGCGGGCCTGGTGAGGGTTGGTTGAGACATGCGCCTCTACTACAGAGAGCCCCGGACCTCGCAAACCGGACCCCCCACCCGCCCCAGGGGCCGCCGCGCAAACGTGCCACCGCGCGCGCTCACCGTCATCTTGCGAGCATGCGGTTCGGGGCAACCCGAACGGTGCGGGAGGTCGGCGAGTTCGCCGGGGAGGGGGGCCGGGCGCGGAGTCGCCGCCCCGGGGACCGCGGACGGGCCACTCAGGCGCGGATCGGGCTGCGGACGTCAACACGGACCTTCAGCGGCGGCACCTACACAACAACCGGCAGCAGCAGACAGCCGCGCCACCACACACCCAAGCCGAGACACCAGAACCGCTCGAGCCCCCACCGACGCCCCGACCCCGCCACGCTTCCAACACTCGTCTCCCCCGCCCTACCTGCCTTCCTCCCGCGTCCCCTCGAACAGCTCACCCCGCTCGCCTCACACCCTCACCCCGCTTACCTGATCTGCGCACCCCGACCCACCTTGCCGCCGCCCCGCCTCAGGTCACCCGAGCTTCCCGCCTGGGCTGGCCCGTCCAGGTTTTACCTGGACAGTCGAGGAAGTGGGGTCCGGCGCGAAGCGGCGGACCCCACTTCCTCGCTAAGCCCAGGCGGGAAGCCAAGGAAACACCCACAGGCGGGGCGGCGGCCTGTTGCGCTCAGGGAAGAAACCCATAGAACGAAACAGATGGAGGGAAACACAAGGAGGGAAACAGTGTTCGGTGCGCGGTCAGCGTCTCTTAGGGCTGCTTCGAGCGAAAAGGACCGGCCCGCACAGCGGGGCCTGTCGACGTCCGCGGTCAGTGGCTCCTGCTCGGGACGGAGGCGGTCGCAGAAACCGCGGCCCCGGGCGCCGAGCCCGCCCACCCCTGGCGCTCGCTTCCGCCAGCACCCATCGCCCGGCTCGTAATCCCCCAAAGTGGACGATGCGCGTCAGGTCGGATTCCTGGATCGTTCTGTCCAGGCTCACACGTGCCTACACACCCCAAGAGAAGGGATCCACCGATGGCAGATCGTCAACTCGTACTCGCCGTCTTCCCGGATGAACTCGCTGCCGACAACGCTGCGGTGGCGCTGAAGGACTCCGGGATTGCCGAAGGCGACGCCATTGGCATCCTGGTCCTCGATGCCGAGGGCAGGCTCAAGCAGGACAAGGTGGGTGCACGAAGCGCGGGCACGGGCGCCGCTGTCGGGGGCGTCCTCCTTCTCCTGGGGCCGGCGGCCCTGGGGGTCGGTGTCCTCGGCGGCGCGGTAGCTGGCTCGCTGCACCACAAGAGCCTGGGGCTAACCGATGCCGACAAGGCGCGCCTCACCGTTGAACTGAACGAGGGTAAGGCAGCCGTCGGTGTGCTGGCCCACATCGATACTGCGTCCGCGATCTCCGACCTACTGACCCAGCTCGGCGGCACCCCCGAGGCCCACGAGCTCAGCGACGAGGCCCTGCAGGCCGCGGAAGCGGACACCTCGGCACCCTGATCGACAAAGCCGGCGTCAGGGCGGCGCCTATGGACGCTGTCCGCGCAGGGCGTTAGCCGAAGGCTACTACGCAACGCGACTCTGCCGGGGCGCCGCTGATCGACCATGTTCGGAGGGTCGCGGCGGCGTTCCCCGGCGAGGCGCGCGCCCGTCGCCTGGCTTCACGAGGTCCTCGAACACACCCCGATCTCCGAGGAGGCCCTGCTCGCGGAAGGCCTCTCGACCGACGAGCTACGCGTGCTCAGGCTCCTCACCCGCGACAAGCATTCCCGGTCGAATACGCGCTATCTGGCCCATGTCGAGCTGATCGCGCGGGCAAGAGGGGCGGGCGCCAGCGTCGCCCGGAGCGTCAAGCGCGCCGACCTGGTCGATCGGGCGCGGCAACCCTCCGATCCGAGCGACGGATGGTCGCCCCCCTACGAGCTCGGGCTCGAGGTCCTGTAGCGCGCCGCCCCCCGGCGGTAGCGGCCCGAGCCGTTCCACGTCCACCGGCGTCTAGCCGCGTTTGGTCGAATCGCTGGCGCGCGTTGCGGCCGCCAGCAGATCCGGAGCGAGCTCAGCGAGCCCCGTGGCGTCCACGAACTCGTTGGTCAGCGCCGTCCCGCCGGTGTGCGCGACCGCATCCTCCAGCGCTCGGGCCCACTCGTGCTCGAGCAGGAGGGCCACGCCCGGCTCCAGAATCCCGCCCAGCTCGCGCAGCGTCTCAGCCGGGACGCCGCTGCGGTCAGGGCGCAGCGTGCGCTCGGTCGCGCGGCGCCGCTCGGCGGGGTCGAGCCGAAAGAGCAGCAGTGGGCGCGACGTCGCCGCCCGCGCCGTCTCCCTTCAGGTCGACCGCCACGAGTTCCGCCGGTTTCGGGATCGTTTGGCACGAATAGCGCGTCCAGGATCCACACCGTGCGTCCGCTCTCGATCCGTTCCAGCGCCCCCAGCAGTCGGCCCTCGAAGTTGGCGTCCGGTCCGAATCCGTAGACCAGGAGCTGCACGCTCGGCGTTGTGGCTTGACCGGTCACGTTCTGAAGCCGTACGCCCAGAGACTGAAGATGACCAGCACGTTGATGGTCATCACGAGGATCGACAAGAGTGGATGGGCGAGGATCGAGAACAACGCCAGCGTGCCACTCAGCATCGCGATCAGGATGCCCAGGAGGGCGCCAACGGGGTTCCGGGCGAAGATCATCAGGGCAACGACGGCCTTGATCGCTGCGGCGATCAGGAAGAGGACCCCCCAGGTGGTGAGGTCGCCGAAGAGCAGCTCGTCGGCGGAGAAGGAGTCGTCGTTCGCGAGCGCTGCGATCCCGAAGACGGCATCGGCTGTTGCCGCGGTCAAGACCATCGTGCCGGCGAACACCAGCCAGCCGCGGCCGACCGGCTCGGGACGCCGGCCCGCCGGTCCGACGGGTACCCGCATAAGCCCTAGTTCGGAGTTGTCTTGAGGCTCTGCCATCGGGTCACTGCCCTACGCCTGTCCGCCCCCGGTGGCGGGCGGAGCGGCGAGGATCTGCGCCTTCGCGCGCTCGAACTCGGACGCGTCGAGCACGCCCCTGTCGCGCAGCCTGACGAGGCGCTCGAGCCCCTCGAGCGGGTCGGCTGCGAGCGAGCCGTTCGCCGGCCCGTGCGAGGTGCGGGCACGCGTTCCGCCGCGCGCCCCCTGGCCCGGGCTCGCGAGCCGCCCGCGCCTGCGTCGCGTCGACTCCGCGCGGCTCGCGTCCGGGAACTCGCGCGCGGTCTGACGCCTCAGGACCTCGAGTCCGAGCGCGAGCAGGGCGACCAGTACCAGCGCCGGAATCACGGGACGAGTCGCGGGGGTCGGTTCCCAGACAAGAAGCGCCAGGACGATGACCGCCAGCGCACCGTAGGCATAGCGCGGCTCGCGCAGGTACGGGGCGAGGCGGCGCCGGGCCGCCACTGCCCAGCTGGTCGGACCTGCGAGCCAGGCGGCGCCGACGATGACCACGCCGTAGGCGATCGCGGCGGCAGCGGCATCGACCAGCAGCCCGGTGGAGATCGACCAGACGGCATCGGCGGCGGGCCGGGCTGCCTCGGTAGTCGCGAGCGCGTCGACGACCGCGTCGCCGGCCAGTGCGCGTGCCACTAGCGCCGCGGCGCCGGCGAAGAGGAAACCGATCCCGCATGCTCTGAGCGCCTCCCGGCGCCAGCCCCTGGCGACATAGACGGCGAGCGCGAAGAGGCCGAGCGCCAGGACCAGCAGCACAAGCGCCAGTGCACGTAGGAAGCGCACCGCGTCTTGGGCCAGCTCGAGCCGATCGGCGTGCAGGATCGTGATCTGAGCGGCGTCGTCAGGTATTTGCGCCTCCGCCCGCCCGCCGACACCGAACCGCTCGGCCGTCTCTCCGAGCAGCGCCGTCAGGTCGAGCGTCACGTCGCCACCCTCGGTCGAGACGCTTTCGCCGCCGCCCTCGATCAGGTCCATGAAGCGGCCGTGCGCCCGGCCGTTCGCCTCTTCCCAGAGCGCCTGTGCCCGCGGTCGTCCAAGCAGCTCTTCGGCTCCCCTCACGGCGAGCTCTTGCAGTCCGACGGCGGCGGGCCCGGCGAGCGGCTGCGCGCGCGGCGGCAGGGCCTGCTCCAGCTGGCCCTGCACGTCGCGATTCGCATAGAGCCGGTCCGCCAGGAAGGCCGCGATCCGGCCCTGAATCGCCTCATCCTCGAGCAGCTCGCTGCTCGTCTCGGTCCAGTTCTCGGTGTCGAGCAGCTGCCGATTCGCCCATAGCGCGAAGATCGCCAACAACGCCAGCACCGAGGCGAGCGTGATCAGGACCAGTGGCAGGCGCCGCCGCCGCACCGAGGGCTCGACCGCGGCAGCAGAATCGTGCGGTGAAGGGACGGCGTCAGCCACGCCGGGCCTCGCGCGCCTCGGGCCAGCCCCAACCTGGACCCATTTGAGTCGAGGAGAGTAAGGGCGTTTGACGGACGGTCACCGCTCGCCAACGTACCGGCGCGTCTTTCGCCCGTCGTCATCCAATCGGCATGAACTTCGGCCGTGTGTCAGCGAGGAAGGCCGAGTTGGTCGAGATCGTCCCATCTGGGCGATGACCAAATCCCCGGGGAGCGTCAATCTCGGAGAAGAGGCATCCGCGTGACGCGCTCATCCTCCAACACCGTCTTTCGCGAGGTTGGTCGCCCCCAGTCGGGCAGGGCGGGCATTGCCACGGCCGCGCCTCCATTTCGGCCCGCCTCGGGTCACTCCCCGTTCTACGTGGAGGAGCCCGACATTCCGGAGGGCGTGACATGTACCGAGTGGCGCCGGCGGCGCCAGCGTCTCGCGAGGCGGGGTCTGCCCGCGAATGGGCCGTGGCTGCGCGGGCACCCGTTGAGGGAGGCGCCGTCGTGAGGCGGATCGGGCGCTGGACCTCTTGCTGTTGACAGGCCCAACAGGGCAATTCAAGCCAAGGAGGATGCGAGATGGGACCCAGAGACAGACGCCAGCGCAGGCGACGCGCCGCGGTCGTTGGAGGGGCCGCCGTGGCCGCCAAGAAGCACCATGACGCCAAGGAAGCGCAGCAGCAGGAGGAGGACGCAGCGGCTCAGCAGGCTGCGCCCGCTGAGCCCGCCCAGGCCGCCCCGCCTGCCGCGACAGGCGGCGGGCTGACCCCCGAGGCGATGGAGGAGCTCAAACAGCTGGGCGAGCTCCACGAGCAGAACGTGCTGACAGACGAGGAGTTCCAGCGCGAGAAGGCAAGGCTGCTCAGTTCGGGCTGAGCCACGCCGTCCTCATCGGCGACGCCAACTACGTCTATCTAGAGGAGCCACCCATGGCTGAAGTGAATGCACCCGTCCTCGACACCCTCATGAAGATGAATGAGGGGATACCGGAGCGTTCTGGTCTCGATGCCGCGACCTTCATGCTCGTGCGGATCGCCGCCTTGGCGTCCACCGGCGCTCCGCCGGCCTCCTATCTCCTGAACCTCGAGGCGGCGTCGGAGGTCGGATTGACGGTCGAGCAGGTGCAAGGCGTGCTGATCGCTGTCGCTCCGGTGGTGGGGAGCGCCCGTGTGGCGAGCGCCGGCAACTCGATCGCTGAGGCCCTTGGACTTGCCACAGCGATCGCCCGCTAGTCGGAGTCGAGCGGGCGCAGAAAAGGAGTGACAGATGAGAGGTGCAGGTCGAGTCGTTTTCGCAGGGATCGTGCTGCTGATTGTGGGCACGCTCAACATCATCTATGGCATTGGCGCACTCGACAATGCGAATGCGTTCGTCAACGACACGCGGTTCGTACTCACGAACCTGAACACGCTGGGATGGGCTCTGATCATCCTCGGGGTGATCCAGCTCGCGGGAGGGTTCTCGCTGCTGGCCGGTAACACCTTCGGCCGGGTAATCGGCATATCGGCGGTAGCCTCGGCGCGATCGGCGCTCTGCTGTCGGTCGGCGGGAGCTATCCGTGGTGGTCGCTGGGCATTTTCGCCCTCTGCGTGATCGTCGTGCACGGCATCCTCGTTTACGGCGAAGAGGACCGGGTCGCGGGAGCCTGAGCTTGGGATCGCGGGAGCCCTGGCCGCGGCCGGGCTCCCGCGCGCCGGCTCGAGGGCGGGGACTCGAGCGATCTGCGCCTGTCGGGCCGCGTACCTGGTCCGCGGGCCGGATGCCACCCCGCTCGTCGCCGCCTCTCTCGTCACGGCTCCCAACCACCGGCAAGCGGGGCCGGCCTGTGGCTCCCCCCTGCGCGGCCGGCCAGGCCTGGCTCGGAGCGACGATTTACGAGCGGAGCGCGGGCCGCCGGTTCCCTCAATACCTCATTGCGCAGTCCCGCAAGAACGTCCGCTCGTCGAACACCTCGAGACGGACGTGAAGCAGATCCAGGAATGCGTCCGCCTCCGGCAGACGCGATTGCGCCAGGAATGCGTCCGCCTCCGGCAGACGCGATTGCGCCGCTGGTGCTCGGCGGCGGGGCGGACCGACTCACAGCCGCGGCGTAGTTCGAGCCGCGGCGTAGTTCGCAGAACCGTCAGAGGCCGGTCTCGGCCGCCACGCGGCCGGACGTTACGGCCTCTCGCAGGGCGTCGTAGTCCCGCTCGTTCTGGTCGGCGTATGCCTCCGCGAACGAAGCCAGCGCGCGGTCGAAGCTGTCGCCCGCGCCGAGATAGCTCGCGATCGCGATCGCGTCGCCGGAGCGGGCGTGCGCCTTCGCGAGCGCGTGGCCGCAGAGCTGCGCGTACACCGTCATCGCCTGTGGGTTCATCAGCTCGACCAGCGCTGAGCCCTTGCCGTCCCAGAGCTGGCGCATGTAGAAGTCCCGGCTCACGCCGTCATAGGCCGTGACCCGGATCCAGCCGAGCATGATGTCGCTGGCGGCTTGCGTCAGCCGCTGGCCCTCGACGACGCGCTGGCCGTGCTTGGCGAACGCGCTCTTGCTCAGGAACGGCTGGAGCACCGATGCCTGCGCCTCCTTGAGCTGCAGGAACAGCGGATCCTTCTCGTCGCGCCCGAGCATGAGCAGGATCCATGCGCGCGTGCCGACGCTGCCCACGCCGACGACCTTGCGCGCGGCGTGGACGTAGCGAAACCGCTCCAGCAGCTGCCGGCGGTCGGCGCTCAGCGTGCGCCGGTAGGAGCGGATGACTCCCCGCACGAACTCCTCGAGCTCAGCCTGTTCGACGCCGGACACCACCTCCTCGAACGGGACGATCAGCGGCGGGTCGCTCACGATCCTGGGCTCGCCATCGACCATCTCGGTGAGCTTCGCAAATGCCCTCATGCTGTCCTTCGAGCGCGCCTTCGCTACGTTGCGCTCGAACCGCTTCCGCTGCTTTCCGGTTCCCTGCCGAGCCGCTAGCGCGGCGATCTGGTCCACGTCGATGCGGGAGTACCACAGCTCGAGGTTGGACATCGCGGCGAAGCCCCTGATCGCCTCCCGGTACGAACGCGTCACAGCCTGATTGATCGACTGCCGCTGTTTGGCGGCGAAGCCTCGATCCCGGCCGGCCACGGCGAAGCTGGCCACCAGCCGCTTCACGTCCCACTCGAACGGCCCCGGCAGCGTCTCGTCGAAGTCGTTGATGCTGAACACCAGCCGTCGATCGGGCCCTGCGAAAGCGCCGAAGTTGGACAGATGCGCATCGCCACAGAGCTGCACGTCCAGACCGGTCCGGGGGGCACCGGCCAGATCGGCCGCCATCGGGTAGGCCGCCCCGCGGAAGAACGTGAACGGCGACACCAGCATCCGCCCGTAGCGGATCGGCACCAGCTCGGGCACCCGTGAGGCGGCCTGCTCCTCGAGCATCTCGACCGGATCACGCCGGTCAGAGGCCGGCTCCCATTCGCCATGCCCGGAGCGCGGCGCCACCGCGCGCGCCGCCTTGCCCTTCGCCGCCCGCTCGCCGGGTGTGGGGTGCGCTACCGCCATCGGCTTGGGTTGCCGACCCTCGCGCTCGCGTGTCCCGACCGCCTCCGAACCATCGACTGGGGTCTGAACGTCCGTCATGGTGTCGCTCCTTCGCAGCCGGGCGAATATCGAATGGCTGAACGTGCCGTCGAGTCCATGGAACCGCGGCCCAGCCGCTGCGTCATCGTCCAATCGGCATGAGATCCCCCCGGTCGCCGTCCTTGCGTCCGCTCCGTTCGCCGCAGTACGGTTGCGGCTTGGACACGCTGTAGGGAAGGGGAACCCCATGCCCGATCCCAGGCTCGCGGCAACGCGAGCGAAGTCATGGCCCAAGTGGTGAGTTCGGCGCTGACTGAGCCGACGCGGGCTCGCGCGGAGGGATCCGCCATGCGCGTGCCGGCGTTCGAGCTGCTGGAGTCGAAGCTGCGCCCGCCGCATGGTCGAGCCGGGACCGTGCCACGCAGCCAGCTGATCGATTTGCTGGAGCCCGAGTCGGGCGCGGTCCCCGTCATATTCATCTCGGCAGGACCCGGTTGGGGCAAGACGACGCTGCTCACTCAGTGGGCCGCGCGCTCACAACGACCGTTCGCCTGGGTGTCGGTCGATGCGAACGACAACGATCCGATCGTCCTGCTGACGTACGTCGCGGCCGCGCTCGACCGGGTCTCGCGGCTGGACCCGGGCGTGTTCCAGGCACTTGCGTCGCCGGGCGCTTCCATAGAGGGAAACGTCGTTCCCCGCCTAGGGGCGGCACTGGCGACGATGGACGAGGCGGTCGTCCTCGTCCTCGATGACCTGCATCTGGTCGAGAGCCAGGCGTGCTTGGATGCGATCGCGACGCTCACGCGACACGTTCCCGAGGGCTCGCAGCTGGCTCTCTCGGCGCGAGGGCCTCCCGCGTTGTCGCTGGGAGCGCTGCGGGCGCTGGGCCTGGCCCTGGAGATCGGACCGGACGAGCTGCGCCTGGACGAGGCCGAGGCTCGCCAGCTCCTGACGGCGGCCGGCCTGGACCTGGCGGATGCCGAGGTCGCCGAGCTCACCGAGCACACGGAGGGCTGGTCCGCCGGTCTATACCTGGCGGCGCTGTCCGCCAAGGGGAGCGGCGCCGGGATCAAGGGCGTGACCGCATTCAGGGGGGACGACCGTTTCTTGGCCGACTACCTCCGCTCGGAGCTCCTCTCGCGCCTGCCGCCCGACGAGCTGCGCTTCCTGACCCGGACCTCGGTTCTCGAGCGCATGTCGGGCCCGCTCTGCGACGCCGTGCTCGACACGAGCGGCTCGGCGGCGGAGCTGGAGTCGCTCGAGCGCTCCAACCTGTTCGTGGTGCCGCTTGACCGCACCGGCGAGTGGTATCGCTACCACCATCTCTTCCAGGAGCTGCTGCGGGCGGAGCTCGGGCGGGTCGAACCGGACCTCCTGCCGCGGCTGCTCGCTCGTGCGGCCGACTGGTGCGAGGCGAACGGCCATCCGGAGACCGCGATCGGGTACGCGCAGGCGGCCGACGACGTCAACCGGACCGCGCGACTGATCGTGCGGAAATATCTCGACACGTACAACAGTGGCCGTGCCGCGACCGTCGAACGCTGGCTCGGCTGGCTGGACGCGCATGGGGCAATCGAGACGAACGCGGCGGTTGCCGTGATCGGCGGACTGACCGCCGCGCTCTGGGGCCGGCCGGCGGAGGCGGAGCGTTGCGCCGATGCCGCCGAACGCGCGAGCTACGACGGCACGCTTTACGACGGCAGCGCTTCGA
Organism: uncultured Thermoleophilaceae bacterium; assembly: GCA_963733885.1. Lineage (GTDB taxonomy): Bacteria > Actinomycetota > Thermoleophilia > Solirubrobacterales > Thermoleophilaceae > JACVRW01. The sequence continues at coordinate 568,805 of CAVTES010000006.1, forward strand.
TCGACTCGTGGCACGCCCTCATGCGTGCGCAGCATTGTCGGCGTGGGGTCGCGAGGATGCGCACAGATGCGGAGCTCGCGGTGGCGACCCTTGCCCGTGGGAGCCGGTTGAGACCGAGCGCCATGGTGCTGCTCGCGATTTCGCACTGGCTGGCCGGCGACATCGACCAGGCCGACGACCTCTTGTCCGACGTCGTCGAGGAGGGTGTCGCGTTGGGGGCGCGGGCCCCGGTGACCTTCGCCCTGGGCGAGCGCGGCGCGATCGCGATCGAACGTGGCGCGTGGGTCCACGCGGAGGAGCTCGCGGACCGGGCGCTTCGCTACATCCGGCGGTCGTTGATGGAGGAGTACCCCACGAGCGCGCTTGCCTATTCCGCGGCGGCGCGTGTCGCGCTCCACCGCGGAGACCGCCCCGGCGCCGAGGAGCTCCTGACGCGGGCGCAGCGCCTACGGCCGCGGCTCACATACGCGCTGCCGCACCTCGCGATCCAGACCCGCTTGGAGCTCGCGCGCGTCTACCTGGCGCTCGCCGACGCGGCCGGCGCCGCCACGATGCTGCGCGAGATCGAGTCGATCCTGCGCCGACGACCAGACCTCGGGACGCTCCTGGTCCAGGTGGACGAGTTGCGCGCCAGCCTGAAGACGATGCACACACAGGCCCCCGGCGCCTCGACCCTGACCGAGGCGGAGCTGCATCTGCTGCCCTACCTCGCCACGCACCTCTCGTTCCGAGAGATCGGCGAGCGTCTGTACCTGTCGCGCCACACGGTGAAATCACACGCCATGGCCATCTACCGCAAGCTCAGCGTCACCTCCCGAAACGCCGCCGTCGAACGCTCCCGCGAGCTCGGATTGCTCTAGTTCGGGATGCCTGACGGATCCGCCGAATCGCTACGTCACGAGCGCTCATCAGGCGCGACGCGCCTCAGGCCGATCCCACGGAGTGAGCGCTCCGTGATGTGGGTGCTGGCCGTGGGTGCGCTCGACCTCGGGCTCGAGCAGTTCATCGTCATCCCGATCCTGCCGGCGGTCCAAGAGCAGTACGCGGCCTCGCTCACGTCGGCCGCATGGCTGCTGACCGGTTTTCTGCTCGCAGCGGTCGTCGCGGTACCGATAGTCGGCCGTCTCGGGGACATATACGGAAAGCGTCGTCTTCTGCTCGTCTCGCTCGGCGCGTTCGCCATCGGCTCGCTCGTCTGCGCCCTGGCTGGATCGATGACCGCGCTGATCGCCGGCCGAGTGCTGCAAGGCATGGGCGCGGCGTTGGGACCGCTGGCCATCGGGCTGGCCCGTGATCGAGCTTCCAAGGAGCAGGCGCCGGTCTGGATCGCGTTGCTCGTGGCCGCGGCCGGGACCGGCGCCGCCGTCGGCCTGCTGCTCGGCGGCGTGCTTGTCGACGCCGTTTCGGTGGCTGCGGTTTTCTGGTTCTTGCTCGCGGTCGCGGTCGGTCTGTTCCTTGCCATCCTGGTATTCGTTCCGGAGACGCCCGTGCGCGAGTCGGTGCGACCCGACTGGGCAGGCGCTCTGCTCTTGGCGACGGCGCTCCTAGCCGCGCTGCTGGCGGTCTCGCAGGGCAACACCTGGGGGTGGGGCTCCGCGCGAGTCGTGTCCCTGGTCGCCGTCTCAGCGATCGTCTTCGCCGGATTCGTCGTCGTCGAGCGCGCGGTCTCCGCACCACTCGTCGAGATGCGGCTCATGGCCCAGCGGGCCGTATGGAGCGCGAACCTCGTCGCGTTCGCAATGGGGTTCGCTCTGTTCATCGCCGGGGTCGTCGTGCCGCAGATCGCAAGGCTTCCAACCGCGTCCGGCTACGGACTCGGGTTGACGTTCGCCGAGACGGGCCTCGTTCTCATGCCCGGCGCGCTCGGGATCATGGCCGGTGGTTGGGCGAGCGGCGCGCTGGTACGCAAGGTCGGAGCGCGGAACCTGGTCGGCGCCGGCGCTGTCGCGGCCGCCGTCGGGTACGCCTGGCTCGCGCTCGACCACGGATCCGTCGGCTCTGTCGTCGCCGCCAACCTGCCGCTGGGGTTCGGCATCGGACTCGCGTTCGCCGCACTCGTGAATCTGGTCGCGCACTCGGTCAGCGAGCAGCGCACGGCCGGCTTCGTGGCGATGACCCTGGTTTGCCGCATTACCGGGTCCGCGCTCGGCGCTCAGGTCGCCGCCGCGATAGTCATCGGCGCCGGCGTCGTTGACCTGGGCTTCCCGGCCGAACGGGGGTTCACCGGTGCGTTCGTCCTCGGGCTCATCGCCGCCTTGGTCGCGCTCGCGGCAACCGTGGCGATCCCCGGTCGCGCGGGCGATCCGCTCCTGAAGCACGGGCCGGACGAGGGCACGGTCGTTGCATCCTGATTCCACCAGGTGGTCCGGACGCTGTTGCTCCTTCGCGGCCCGGCGGAGTACCGAAGCGCTCACCCGCCCGGGGTGATGTGGGCTCACCCTCGGTGCCGCGAGGCTGCACGTCGTGGCGTGCGCCTCGGCGGGCCGGTGATGTGATGTCCGAAGTGAGTTCGCCGCTTCGTGGCTCATCGCGGGCTCGCTCCGGGCGGTTCGCCAGGCCCGTCCCGGCGTTCGAGCTGCTGGAGTCGAAGCTGCGCCCGCCGCATGGTCGAGCCGGGACCGTGCCGCGCAGCCGGCTGATCGATTTGCTGGAGCCGGAGTCGGGCGCCGTCCCCGTCATATTCATCTCTGCAGGACCCGGTTGGGGCAAGACGACGCTGCTCACTCAGTGGGCCGAGGGGTCACAACGACCGTTCGCATGGGTTTCGGTCGATGCGAACGACAACGATCCGATCGTCCTGCTGACGTACGTCGCGACCGCTCTCGACCGGGTCTCGCGACTCGATTCGAGCGTGTTCGAGGCACTGACGTCACCCGGCGCCTCGATCGAGGGAACGGTCGTCCCGCGCCTCGGGATGGCCCTGGCGACGATGGACGAGGCGGTCGTCCTCGTCTTCGACGATCTCCATCTGCTCGACAGCCAGCCGTGCTTGGACGCCATCGCCGCGCTCGCGAGGCATGTGCCCGCGGGCTCGCAGCTGGTGCTCTCGGCCCGGGGCCAGCCCGCTTTGCCGCTGGGGACGCTGCGGGCGCGCGGCCTCGCGCTGGAGATCGGGCCAGACGAGCTGCGTATGGGCGAGACCGAGGCGCACCAGCTGCTCAGCGCAGCCGGCCTGGACCTGGCGGACCACGAGGTCGCGAAGCTCACTGAGCACACCGAGGGTTGGTCCGCGGGTCTCTACCTCGCGGCGCTCTCTGCCAACGCGAGCGGAGCGGGCGTGATGAGCGCGACCGAGTTCCGGGGAGACGACCGTTTCGTGGCCGACTATCTCCTATCCGAGCTCCTCTCGCGCCTACCGCGCGACGAGCTTCGCTTCCTGACTCGGACCGCCGTCCTCGAGCCCATGACGGGTCCCTTGTGTGACGCAATCCTCGAGGAGAGCGACTCCGCGGCGGTGCTTGAATCGCTGGCGCGCTCCAACCTGTTCCTTGTGCCGCTCGACCGTACCGGGGAGTGGTATCGGTACCACCATCTCTTCAGAGAGCTGCTCCATTCGGAGCTCAGGCGTGTCGAGCCGGATCTCGTGCCACAGTTGCTCGCACGTGCGGCCAACTGGTGCGAAGCGAACGGGCAGCCAGAGGCCGCGATCGGGTATACGCAGGCGGCCGGCGACGTCGACCGGACCGCGAGACTCGTAGCGCGTAGTGCTCTCCCCACGTACGAAGGCGGCCGTGCTGCGACCGTCGAACGCTGGCTTGGCTGGCTGGACGCGCAGGGGGCAATCGAGAGGGATGCGTCGGTCGCTGTGCTCGCCGCACTGGTGGCTGCGCTTTGGGGCCGGTCGGCGGAAGCGGAGCGTTGGGCCGATGCGGCCGAACGCGCGAGCTATGACGGCACCCTGCCCGATGGCACCGCTTCGATCGACGCGTGGCTGGCCCTCATGCGTGCGGTGCAATGCCGTAGAGGGGCCGCAAGAATGCGCACAGATGCGGAGCTCGCGGTCGCGACGCTCGCCAATGGGAGCCCCTTCCGGCCGAACGCCATGCTGCTGCACGCGGTTTCGCTGTGGCTGGCCGGTGAGGTCGACCAGGCCGACGACCTGTTCGCCGACGTGGCCGAGGAAGGCCTCGAGCCGGCAGCGACCGACGCGGTCACAGTGGCTCTGGGCGAGCGTGCCGCGATCGCGATCGGTCGCGGGGCTTGGGTCCAGGCAGAGGAGCTCGCGGACCGGGCGCTCCGGTTCATCCGCCAGTCACGCATGGAGCAGTACCCGACCAGCGCGCTCGCCTATTCCGTGGCGGCCCGTGTCGCGGTCCACCGTGGGGACGCGCGCGGCGCCCAAGAGCTCCTGGCGCGGGCACAGCGTCTACGGCCGGGGCTCACCTACGCGGTGCCGTACTTGGCCGTCCAGACTCGGGTGGAGCTCGCGCGGGCCTTCCTGGCGCTCGCCGACGCCGGCGGCGCCGCCACGATGCTGCGCGAGACCGAGGCGATCCTGCGCCGACGACCAGACCTCGGAGCGCTTCCGGCCCAGGTGGAGGGGCTGCGCGACAGCCTCAAGACCATGCACGCCAAGGCGCCCGGGGCCTCGACCTTGACCGAGGCGGAGCTGCACGTGCTCCCCCACCTCGTGACCCACCTCTCGTTCCGAGAGCTCGGCGAGCGTCTGTACCTGTCGCGCCACACGGTGAAATCACACGCCATGGCCATCTACCGCAAGCTCAACGTCAGCTCCCGCAACGCCGCCGTCGAACGTGCGCGCGAGCTCGGCCTGCTCTAGGTGGTTACCCGGTCGGCGTAGCGCGGATGCGCGCGGGACGCGCGCGGACTTCATGCCATCGGGACGATGACGGCTCCCCCTCCCGTCGTGTCTAGTTCGAGGTACACCGCGGGCACGACCCGCGGAGCCCCCAGAGAACCGCGAAGGAGGACATGGCCGAGTACGAGGAGACCCTGCGCAGGCTCGCGCTCAACGACGAGAGCTTCGTCGAATCGGTGCTCGGGATGGGGCGCGACACCGTCGAGGTCTCCCGGCTGGATCCCAAGACGCATGCCCTGGTGCGGCTGGCGGCGTCGCTTGCAATCGACGCGGCGCCCAGCTCCTACCAGTCGAACGCAGAGAGGGCACTGGCTGCCGGGGCCGACATCGACGAGATCGTCGGGACCCTGATCGCGGTGGCTCCTACCGTCGGGCTGACTCGTGTGGTTTCCGCTGCGCCTGAGCTGGCGCTGGCGCTCGGCTACGACGTGGAGGCAGCGTTCGAAGCGCCTGAGGAGGACGCTCGGTGAACGCTCTCCCTGCACGGCGCATTGCTCACCGGGTCGGGCGACGCAGCCTGAGGCACCTGGTCGAGCGACGCGGACCGCGGCTCGATCTCGGGCTGCCGGAGCAGCGCCCCGAGCGATCCCGCCCGCTCGCCGTGCAAGCGCTGGATGCGCTCAAGGCCTGAGGCGCTATACGGAGGCTCCCTCCGTCCGCCTATGCCGGCGAGGCCGGCGAGTGCGGTTCCGGTTCGCGAGCCGGGTCGGCCGGCTTGGCCGTCGCCTCCGACTGCGCGCGCGTGCGGGCAAGGTCGCCTGAGATCTTCACGGCCGCCGCCGTCAGCGGAGCCGCGAGGACCAGGCCGATCGTCCCGAAGAGGCTGCCTGCCGCGATCGTGACGACCAGGACCGCGAGTGGGTGGAGACCCAGCGTGGCCCCGTAGGCGATCGGCTGGACGATCTGCTGGAGGATTCCGTTGGCCAGTAGCACGACCAGCGCCATCAGGGCCGCGGTCTCAGGCCCCTCCGCCCCGAGTGTGATCAGCACCGTGAAGATCCCGGCGGTCCAGGCGCCGATGTACGGGATGTAGGCGCCCAGGAAGTTGATCACCGCGATCGATCCCGCGAGGGGAACGCCGAGCACGACTGCGGCGAACCCGATCACCACCGCGTTGAAGGCCGCCACCACGGACACTCCTGCGAAATAGCCCCGCAGGGACGTGATCACGCGTGCGGTGATCGTGTGTGCGACCCGGGGCGGGACGCCGAGGTGGCGCTCCCCCCACGCCCTGATCGCAGGACCGTCCTTCAGGAGGAAGACAAGGCTGAGCGCGGTGAAGGAGAGAAACATCGCCAGCGAGGCGAGCGCGTCGAGACCGGTGCTGAGGCCGTCGATGAGGGCGTGGAAACCGTCGCTCACCGACGCGCTCGCCTCGCTGTTGGCGCTCTCGGCCGAGCTCGCGCTCACGCCCAGGTCCTCGAGCCAGCCCTGGATCTCGTCCGCGGCGCCCTGGAGATTGGAGGTCAGATCGTCTGCCTGGCTCGAGATACCGGCCACCACCATCAAGAAGACGAAGACGCCGAGCACCACCATCAGCAGGAACACGATCGCGGTGCCGAGCCCCCGCCGCACCCCCCGGCGCTCCAGAAAGGCCATCACAGGCGAGAGCACGACCGCCACGATCGCGGCGGTGACCACCGGGAGGACAATGGTCTGGGTGAGGGCGAGCAGCCACACCGCGCCGGCTAGGAATGCCGCCACCCCGACGAGCAGCCACGACATCAAGCCGAGGTCTCGCAGCCACCGGGGAGCAGCAACCACGCCGGTGAGCTCGCCCGGCTCCATCTCAAGGAACTCGGTGTCCTCGCCCTGGTCGTCAGCCCTGCCCTGATTGCGCCGCAGCCGGCCGCGGATCATGTGGCGGCCTTGGTGGGCTGTGTCGCGGGTCCGCGGGTTCGTGTCACGTCGGTCGGTGTGCTCTCCATCGGCGGGGCCTTGTCGCGCGGGTGCTGCTCGAACCAGCGGCCGTAGCGCCCCGCGAGCGGCGCCGCGCTGAGGCCGTGGGCCAAGACCGAGAGCCCGACCGTTACGTAGATGGCATTCGCGATCAGGTGCTCGTGAGGGAGTGCCGACTCCTCGATCACGATCACCGCGAACACGATCGACGCAAGGCCGCGCGGACCGAACCAGCCGAGGAAGCCGACCGTCGGCGCCCTGGCGCGCGACCTCAACATCGCGATCGCGACCGGCAGCATCCGCACGACGGTGAGGCTGAGGAGCGCGTACAGCGCGAGCTCCCAGGTCAGCTCGCCGAGCGCGGGACCGAGCAGAATGGCCCCGAAGAGCACGAAGGTCACGCCGTTGAGCACGTCCCCCACTTCCTCGCTGAGCTCGTTGAGGTCCTCAGGGTCACGCTTGAGCGCCGCGCGAAACACCATGCCCCCGACGAACGCCGCGATGAAGCCCGACCCGTGGAGCCCGACAGCGATCCCGTATGCGAGAGCCGCGCCGGCAGCGGGGATGACCTGCCGCCACTGAGGCGCGATCAGACCTCGCCGACCGGCGTGGATGACGACGGCCGCGATCAGCAGACCGGCCGCAACACCTCCGACCAGGCCGTAGCCGATCTCCTCGAGCAGAAGGGTGGCCGGGCTGCGCCCATGCGAGATCTCGGACTCCACATCGGCCACGGCCACGGCGGCGAACAGCAGCGGCACGCAGATCCCGTCGTTGAGCCCGCTCTCGACGTTCAGGCCCTGGCGAATTCGCTTTGGGACCCGCGGCTCGGTTACGACCGCCTGGCCAAGCGCAGCGTCTGTCGGAGCCAACACGATTGCGAGGATCACTGCCTCCTCCCAGGACAACTGCCCGAAGATCCCGGCCGCCGCAACGGCCCCGAGCGCGATCGTCAGCGGGAGGCCGATGCCGAGGAGGCGCAGCGGCACACCGACCTCACGCCGAAGCTGCCCGAGATCGATGCGCGAGGCGTCGCAGAACAGCACCAGTGCCAACGTCGCCTCCGCCAGCGTTCGCACGGCCGAACTCGAGCTGTCGACGTCGATCTCGCCGAGCACCTTGGGCCCGACCAGCAACCCGACGACGACGAACAGCATCGCCGACGTGACCGGCGTCCCCGACAGCCGCCCCGAAATCGCTCCAACGCCGAGCAGCGTGAGCGCAACGATGGCAAGGGACCAGTCCATTCGGAGCCCTCGCTAGCGGGCGACCGTCCCGGCTTCGCCGGTCGGTCTCTGTCGCGCGCGCGAACGGACCGAGGAGCGCGGAGGCTTGCTCTGGGGCGGCAGCCACCTCGACGGTTTCGCCGTCCGCAGCCGCCAACGTGGCGATCGCGGGCTCGTCACCGAGGCGGTGCAGCTTCTTGCGCTCCTCGGGGTCTGCCGCTCGTGGCGTGGCGTCGCTGACCCAGAGCAGTTCCTCGTTCCACGCCGCCGGACTTCCTCGCCATGCGAAGACGTCGGAGACCCAGATTGCGTGACCGCGGGTCCAGCGCTTCTTCCCGGGCCGGCGGACGCGTACCGGAACGTCGCCGTACCGCTTGCGCAGCCTCCGATTGTTGAAAAGCAGCATGAAGATGCCGATGGCGCAGAGCCAGAGGGGTACCCCAAGCGCTGCGAGGATTGCCCAGATCACGATTGAGCGACCGTACCTTCCGCGGTCGCGACTCTCATCGTCCCGATGGGATGGTTCCGCAGACCGAGCGACACCTAGCGCCTCGGGCCCAAGCTGTCGAGGCGTCTCTGCAGCAAAGCTTGGGCGCGCCTCAGCTCCCGGAGCTGTCCGGCGAGGCTTCGCGCACGCCGCCGGCGGGCCTGAAGGGACTGCCTGAGCTCGTCGGCCGCGGCCCGGAGCTCCGCGATCTGGGCCCTGAACCCGTCGGTCTCGGCCCGGATCCCTGCGATCTCGGCCGTGGACCCGTCGGTCTCGCGCTGCGTGCGCTCGAGCTCGTCGATCCGACCTTCAATGGTGCTCGCGCGGCTGGAGCCCCTGCGTGTTGCGACCCCGACCTCGTTCCCAATCGCCGCGACATCCCGGCTGACCCGCCCGAGCTCTTGCTCGGTGAGCCGCCCGCTCCGCTCCGCGAGCGTCCCCTTGAGCGACTGAAGCCGCTCCTGATCGCTGCCGAGCTCGGAGCGCGTCGGCTTGGAGAGTTGATCGCCGAGCAGCGAGCGCACCTGTCCGACCCCGCCATCGACGTCGGCGAGCTGTGATGACAGGTCCGCCAGCTTGGCCTGCGCCTTCGCGCTCAGCTGCTCGGCGTTCGCGATCGCGTTCGACATCAGCTCGTTCGTCGTCGCCAGAGAGCTGTTCAACTTCTCCATCTCGGCAACAAGCGTCTTGGCGTCCTCGACGGCTTCCGGCGTGCTCGGGTCGGCGTTGCTTGCGACTGCCAGCGTGGTCACACCCATAGCGAGCAGCAGTGCCATCAGCCCGAGCACGACCCACGCCCAGGCGGGCGCCGGCCCGGCCGGAGGCCGAGTGGTCGGTGGCTCCTCGGGCGGCACTTGCTCGTCCCCAGCCTCGACGGCCGGCGCTTGCTCGTCCCCAGCCTCGACAGCCGGCGCTTGCTCGTCCCCAGCGTCGACGGCCGGCGCCTCGGAAGGGTCGACCTCCGCCGCGTCCGAGGCGGCGTCCGGCTCCGCCTCCGCAGAGGGCGGCGTGGTCGGAGAGTCCTCCGGCATCTCGCTGTCGGCCACGTCAGCGGCGGCGTCGGGCTCCGCTTCCTTCGGAGACCGCGGCGTCGTCACGGGCTCTGTCCCTTCGAGGATGAGCGCTCGTTCTTCTTCTCCTGGGCCGACGACGCCTTGTCCTGAGCCGAGGCGGAGGCGGACGCGAACTGGTCGTTGAACTCGTCGAGTTCCACGTTCGTCGTCTTAACGTTGCCGACAAGGTCGTCCAGCAGCTGGGAGGCCGATGCCGAGGCGGCTTCCGCGTTCTCCGAGGTGTCACGAGCCTCGACGAACAGTGCCAGCGTCACCGCGACGAGCGCGACGCCCAGCGCGCTCAAGGTGACCCAGACCCAGGTGGGCATACGACCGGTGGATGCCTCTGCGGTCGGGTCCACCGCATCTTCGGCCGTCTGCGCGGGAGCGGGTGCCTCGCTCATCAACGGCAACCTAGGCCCGGGTGCCCGGGAGCACATCGTCCCTTCGGGATGAACCGGCGCTCGGTCGGTCAGCCGGCGAGGGTGCTTGGCCGGTTCATGCCATCGGGACGATGACGGGCGGTTGTGGCCGTTGGAGGATGTCTCTGCGCTCCGCGCTCTTTCCGCAGCTAGAGCCCAATACCGAGCGGCGCAGACGTCGACTCGGTCCAACCCAAGGGGGTAGCAATGTCGACGTTTCTCTGGATCCTGCTCGTGGTCCTGTATCTGACGGCGCTCGTCTCGCTCGGCCTCGCAACGCTCCGCAAGGGGCACACCGCGCTGTTCTGGTTCGGGATCATCTTCCCCGTCCTCTGGATCTTCGGCGCGCTGATGCAGCCCACCGCGAAGGCGGCCGCCGCAGAGTCCAGAAGCACGCTGCAGGGGTCCTAACGGGACCGGCTGAGACGGCGGTCGTGGCCCTGCCATCGCATGGCCGAACCGGCCTCAGGCCGTGCGGGCAGGCCGGCGGCGGTCGCCCGCGTATGTCGTGAGCTGAGCCAGCGCGGTGCCGATCACCGCGCCGGCCAGCACGTCGGCCGGGTAGTGCACGCCGGTGTGGACGCGCGAGTACGCGACGAGCGCCGCGAGCGCGTGGAGCGGCACTGCGGCCGCCGGCGACACGTGGCCGAGCCCGGTCGCGAACGCGAAAGCGCTCGCGGAGTGGCCGGAGGGGAACGAGCGCGAGCTCGGCATTCGCACGTGGCGTGCGAGCGGGACCTCCCCCGCCAGGCGCTCGGGGCGTCGCCGGCGTGCGAGCGGCTTCACGGCGACGTTGACCACGGTCGCCGTGACCCCGAGGGCCGCAAGCCCGCTGGGCGGCGGCGCGGCGGCCGGTGCTTCCGCCGCCGAGCGCGAGCAGCCCGGCGGAGGCCAGCGAGAGGCGCGAGTAGTCGGCGGCGCGCGAGAGCCGGCTCATCGCGACGTCGAGGGTCGGGGTCGGGGTGCGGGCGATGGCGGCGTAGATCGCGAGGTCGAGGCGCTCGGCGTCCTCGACCCAGCGCGGCCGCCGTGGCCGGTGGGTCGCGGGTTCGGCGTTGGTACCCAAGGAGGAGGGATCCTATGAGGCGACGACAGCTCGCGGCGATCGTCGCGCTGGTGGTGGGGGCCGCCACGATCGTGCTCGGCATCGCCGTGGCGGTGAGCGAGTTCCCGCGCGGCTTGGTCCTGCTGGGCTGTGTGGTGGTGGCCGCCGCGGCGGCCTGGTACGGCGTGCTGCGGCGGGGGGCTGCGCGCGTGGCGGGGCTGACCATCGCTGCGCTGGCGCTGGCGGGGGCGCTGGTCGTGCTCATTGCGAATGGGGCGCCGTTCGTCGATCTGCTGGTCGTGGCCGGGCTGCTGGTGTCGCTCGCGGCCGCGCGTGCCACGCTCGCCGTGCACGTTGATCTGCCCGACGCGCCCGCGCCGCGCCGACCGGTGCTGTTCTTCAACCCGCGTTCGGGTGGCGGCAAGGCCGAGCGCTTCGCGCTCGCCGACGAGGCCCGCGCGCGCGGGATCGAGCCGATCGAGCTGGGGCCCCCCTGGGACCTGGAGCAGCTCGTCCGCGGGGCCGTCGAGCGCGGCGCCGACGCGCTCGCGATGGCCGGCGGCGACGGGTCGCAGGCGATCGTCGCGGCGATCGCCGCCGAGCGCGGGCTCCCCTACGCCTGCGTGCCCGCCGGCACACGCAACCACTTCGCGCTCGACCTCGGCGTCGACCGCGACGACGTCGTCGGCGCCCTCGACGCGTTCGTCGACGGCGGCGAGCGCGTCGTGGACCTGGCCGAGGTCAACGGTCGCGTGTTCGTCAACAACGTCTCGCTCGGGCTCTACGCCGAGGCCGTCCAGCGAGAGGGGTATCGCGACGCGAAGCTGCGCACCCTGCTCGACACCGTGCCGGATGTGCTCGGCCCGGACGGCGGAGACCTCGACATGCGCTGGACCGGCCCGGGCGGGCACGAACACCGCTCGGGGGCGATGGTGCTCGTCTCCAACAACAAATACCGGCTCGGCCGCGCTGTCGGCTCCGGCACGCGGCCGCGGATCGACGACGGCCTGCTCGGGATCACGGTCCTCGGCGAGCCCTCCGGGCGCGGCGAGAGCGGCCGTCGTTGCAGCGGCCCTTGCGCGAGTGGTCGGCGCCCGGCTTCGAGGTCGACGCCGACCGGCCCGTTCCCGCCGGCATCGACGGCGAGGCGCTCAAGCTCGACCCGCCGCTGCGCTTCCGCATCCGGCCCGGCGTCCTGCGCGTGCGGATCGCGCGCAAGCACCCGGGCGCCTCGCCCTCGGCCCAAGCTCCCGAGGGCATGAAGGCCGGCCTGGTCGAGCTGACGCGAATCGCCCGCGGCCGCCCCCAGCAACCGTCAACGTCAACAACAAGGAGGCCCGAATGGACCTGATGGAGATCACCGAGAAGGAACGGCTCAGCCGCGAGGACGCCGCCGCCCGCCTGCACGCCCTCGCCGACATGCTCGCCAAACACAACGACGTCGAATTCGACCGCGGCGGCATGCACTTCAAAGTGCACGTCCCCGACGAGGTCGACTTCAAGCTCGAGATCGAGATCGAGGACGATAAGAGGGAGCTCGAGATCGAGCTCAAATGGTGAGCTGACCGTGCGCCGCAAGGTCGCCGAGCTACGCCGGGAGGTCGCGGAGCTGAGAGCGCGGCTCAAGTCACTGAAGGAGCCACATCCCGTGGCAAGCGAAATCGCGAGGAGGAAGTGATGTCAGACGACAACGGGCATGTCCCGGCGATGAATCCGTACGGGGGAGTAGGCGGAGGCGGGATCACCCTGCCGCCCTACTACAAGCCGACCGAGAGCATGGGTAGCGGGGCGACCTACTACCCGACCTCGGAGGAGCTCGGCGAGGATGAGATGCGGATCACCTTCGTCGGCAGCTGCCCGTTCCCGCCGCGGCGAAACCAGGCCGCCACCTGCATCATGGTCGAGCTCGGCAACGGCAAGCGCTTCTTCTTCGACTTCGGGCCGGGTTGCCTGCGCAACATCCTCGCGATGCAGGTGCCGTTGCAGATGGTCAACGACATCTTCCTCACTCACCTGCACGTCGACCACTACGGCGAGCTGCCGTACCTGTTTGCGTTCGCCCCCTGGGCCGCCCGCTGGAAGCCGCTGCGGGTGCACGGGCCATCGGGCAGAACACCCGAGGACGGAACCAGCGCCATGGTCGATGGAATGAAGAAGATGGCCCACTGGCACATCGACAGCTTCAACTCCTCACCGATCGGCGACGGCTACGAGGTCGAGGTCAACGAGTTCGACTTCCGCGACGACAACGGCATCTGTTACGACCAGGACGGGGTGACGATTCGCCACTGGCGCCGCTCCCACACCAAGGACGGGGCCTCCGCCTACCGGCTCGACTGGAACGGCCTCTCGTTCGTCTGGACCGGCGACGGCCGCCCGGACGAGCTCACCGCCGAGTTCGCAAAGGGCGTGGACGTCTTCGTCACCGAGGTGCAGCCCGACCTGGCGAACCTGCAGCAGTTGAAGATGGGGCTGCCGCCGGTGATCACCAACAACACGGTCGACACCGCGCACACGGTCCACTACGCGGTCGGCTACCTGACCAAGCAGGTCAACCCGCGGTTGGCGATGGTCACCCACACCGCCTTCGACGAGGATCTGCTGCCCGAGATCCTCGCCGGCATCAGGGTCCACTGGGACGGCCTGTTCCAGTTCGGCGCTCCCGACGGCGTCGTCGTCAACGTCACCAAGGAAGCGATCTGGACACGCAACGCGGCGCTCTCCGAAGCGGCCAGCCCGGCACGGCCGAGCAAATCCGAGGCCAAGGAGCTGTTCGACCTCGGCCCCACGCATCTCAGCGTCGACTTCCCCGACCCCGTGCACAACGTCACCGACGTGCAGGAGGAGTTCGTCCGCGAGAAGGAGATCGATCCGGACCTCTACTACCCCGAGGACGTCAAGCGCGACCTCGTGCGCGTCTTCCCGAGGGGGTTCAAGATCGAGATCCCGAAGATGGTCGCCCAGAAGGTCGGCGACAAGATCAAGAGCCGTTTCGGCCGCGACTAGGGGGCGGGATGAGCCCCGATCACGACGACGATTCCAGCGGGGCCGAGCGGACCCCGGTGACGGTGCTCACCGGGTTCCTCGGCGCCGGCAAGACGACCCTGCTCAACCGCATCCTCAACGGCGACCACGGGATGAAGGTCGGCGTCCTGGTCAACGACTTCGGCTCGATCAACATCGACGCCGATCTCGTCGTCGATGTCGAGAGCGACGTGATCAGCCTCGCCAACGGCTGCGTCTGCTGCTCGATCCGCGACGACCTCTCCGAGGCCGTGATCCAGGTCATCGAGCGGCCCGAGCGGCCCGAGTACATCCTGCTGGAGGCGAGCGGAGTGGCCGAGCCGACCGGAATCGCCCTCACCTTCGCCGACGACCCCTCGCTGATAGACCGGGTCCGCCTCGACAGCATCATCTGCGTTGTCGATGCCGAGCAGGTCTTCGCGGCTCCCGAGCAGATGGAGCTGAAGATCTGGCAGGTCGCGACGGCCGACATGCTGATCCTCAACAAGACCGACCTCGTCGGGCGGGAGCAGATCGAACGGATCAGGGGCTGGCTCGACGATCGCCTGCACCGCTACAGGCTGCTCGAGGCCAACAGGTGCGACGTCCCGCTCGAGGTCCTGCTCGGCGTCGGAAGGTTCCACCCCGGCTACCTCGAGCCCGATCGAGCCGCCCACTCCCCGGGATGCACCGATCCCGGCTGCGACCACGCAGAGCACACCGGCCATGACCATCGCTTCGAATCGTGGAGCTACGAAACCGACCGGCCGCTCTCACTGGACGCCCTGCGCAAGACGGCGGCGAAGCTGCCCGCGGACATCTACCGGGCCAAGGGCGTCGTAGCCGCCTCCGAGGCACCTGAGCGCCGCGCGGTGCTGCAGGTGGTGGGGAAGAGGGTGGACGTCTCCTTCGACGGCGACTGGGGCGGACAGGCCCCGCGGACGCGGATCGTCGCGATCGGCGCGGCCGGCACCATCGGCCCCGGAGATCTCGAGAAGCACTTCGCCGCCTGCCTGGCGGAAGGCGACGGCGCTGCGGCCGCGCTTCCCATGCGAGCGTAGCGCTGCGCCTGTCGGATCCCCCGATTGGGCCAGAGCCGTAGGTCTCTGGCCCAAATCCAGGCGAACTCCCAGCAAACGCTCCGAATCAGCGGCGCTCGCAGCGGCCTTGGAGCACCGCTTTTGCCCTGCAAACAAGCTGAAGTCTTGGCCGGAGGCGGATCGCCTCACACGCGAGAGGTCGCTGGTTCGAACCCAGCCGCGCCCACTCGAAGAAGCCCTGCTATGGCGGGGTTTGGTCGTTCCCGTGCTCTCGCCCGACTTCGGTTGCGAGGATGCTGAATCGCGTTTTGTGCCCAATCGTGCCAATCAATGCCCTCTACGAGAGCCCTGAGGGCGGCCTTCTCCTCCTCGCCTCGGCGCATGGCCTGGGCGTAGATGCGAAGCGCGAGCTTGGGGTCGGTGTGGCCCATCTGCTGCATCACGTAGACCGGGTCGTGCCCGAGCGCGTACAGCAGCGAGGCGAACGTACGCCGCAGGGAGCGCGGCGTTAGGCCGACGGGGATGGGAATCTCGTCCCTGTCCGCGAGCAGTGCATTGGCCTGGGTCAGCGCTCGGGTCATCGTGCGGTTGCGGAAGTTGCTCGGGCTCTGGGGCCAGCCGGTGGCGGTGGGGAAGACGAGTGCTCTGCTGACCGGGCTGTCCATCCTCGCCCTGTGGATCGTCAGCTCCTCGCGGAGGGCAGGGACGAGGTCGACCCAGCGGACGCCGGCATCGGTCTTTGCCTCACCCACTCGAAGGCGACCGCCCGCGAGGTCGACATGCTCCCAGCGCAGCGCGAGCAGTTCCCCGAGCCGCAGCCCCGCGAACACGAGGCTCGCCACCATCGTCTTCCGTTGGCCGAGATCACCGGCGCGCGCCTCGGCGTCGAGCCTGCGGGCGCCCTCGATCAGCGCGCCGATCTGGATGGCGCGATCGAGATAGGTGCGCTCAGGCGAAGCCACTCGGAGGCGCCTTCGTCGACCTCTCGCGGGATTGCGCTCGAGATAGCCGTACTCGACCGCCACCTCCAGGATCTGGCCGAGCCGCGTCAGCGTCTTGTTGATCATCTCGTTCCCGAGCGGGCGCCGGCGGACGGGCTCGCCGCGCTCGCGGGCGGCGCGCAATGCGTCGCGCTCGCGGATCTTGAAATGCCGGTAGCGGTCGACTTCCTCGACCGTGATCTCGGACAGCCGGTACTCCGCGAAAAACGGCAGCAGGTGATGGGTGATCTCATACTCGTACGCCGACACCGTGTTTGCCTTGAGTTCCAGCTTTGCGCGGTCGAACCACTCGGATGCAAACTCATGGAAGGTCGGCTCGCTTTTCGGCGGCTCGGGGATTGATGTCGCCGGCTCTGGGACCCAGAGCCCACGCCGGACGTCGGCGAGGGTGTTGGCCAGCTCGGCCTCAGCCTTGGCGCGTGTCCAGCCATCGCGGCTGTGACCGAAGCGCACGTAGTGGCGCTCGCCGTACGCGCGTATGCGTGCCGAGAATGTGCGGCCGTTCTTGCCTACGCGCTCGATGAGCTGTCCTGTCGATGGACGGGCCACTACACCGTCGTCCAGCCTAGAACTGTCTGCAAGTGGCGCAGCATCGGGTCCCCGGATCACCGGACGCGTCCGTTCCGCACTGGAAGCAGTCTTGGCGCCGAGAGCCGCGGTCGCCTCTCGGCAGTTGGTGTCGGTCGGACTTGCGGTTGCGAGCGATCGTCGCGGTCCGTTGCCGGGTGCGCTGGGCGGCCTCGAGGTCGAAGCGAAGCGTCGGCCGGCCCTGAGCGCCGAGACGAAGAACACCGAGTTCCTCAGCGTGCTCGTAGACGAACTGGCGAGAAACCCCTAACTGTTGTGCGAGGGTCGATGCGTCAACGAGCGCCCCGGATGGTGCTCCGGCGGCGAGGGCCTCGAGGACGGGCTGTAGGAGCTCGAGGATCCGCGCGGCGACAGCCTCCGCGAGTCGCTCCTCGGACAGCTCGCCAGCAACGGCGACCCGGTCCGCGGGCCTCATGTCGGACGGCTTTCCCGGCGTTGAGGGTTGCGCAGACATACGCCTCTACCCCTAGAGAGGCCCTTACCCCTCGGAACGGCCCCCCGGGGTCGTCTCCGAGCACCAAAGGTCCAGGCTCAGCCAGGAGAGCGCCCGTGCCCGCCCCGCGTGGCGCTTCACTGGCCACCGGGTGCTCTCGCATGTGGCTGAGGAGCGCGCGCAGAGGCTGGTCGCGGTGCAGTTCTTCCTGCTCGCCCCTTACGTCGCCGTCGAGGCCGTTCGGCGCCTGGTCATCGGCCGTGAGGCCGAGACGAGTGTCCTCGGCATGGCCTTGACTGCGACCAGCCTGATCGGGATGCCGTTCCTCGGCGTTGCCAAGCAGCGTCTGGCGGACACGCTCGGCTCCTCCGCCACCCACGGCGAGGGCGCCCAGAACCTGCTTTGCTCGTACCTCGCCGCCGCCGTCTTCCTGGGGCTGGCTGGTAACGCCGTGTTCGGCTGATGGTGGCTGGATCCCATCGCCGCGCTTTTCATCGTGGGCGTCGCCGTCAAGGAAGGCCTCGAGACCTGGCGAGGCGAGGGCTGCTGCGCGGCGCCGGCGATGGCCACGCCCGCGGCCTGCCACGACGACTGCTGCGGCTGACGTGGGACCTTCAGCAAACAGGCGCCAGCTACTACGTGGCGCGGCACATGCTCCGTAGGCTCCTGCCGGTAGCGGCGGGCGAGGCCCAGCTCTCGACGCTAGGAGCCGCGGGTGTGGTCCCCGTGGGTGCCGCCGTAGAACCCCTCGCGGTCGATCAGCGTAATCAGCAGAACGGCGACAGTCGCGAGCGCCGTGTAGCCCCAGGAGCCGACGTCTAGCGCCTTGCCGATCGCGACGGCCGCGATGGCCAGTGGCACTACGGCGGCGAAGGCGACGATCGTGCGGTTCACATGGCCCATGTTACGGGCGCCTAAGAGACCCGATCGGACGCCCACTCCGCGATCGACCGGACCAGCGGGTGATCGGGAAGCCGAGGCCGCAAGACTATCCCTTCGAAGCTCGTGCCACGGCGAGTGGCCCGCCCCCGGGCTTAACGCCAAGCCGGGGAACCGGCTCGGGCGAGGCCGGCAACGGGCCTGGTACTTCGGGAGACGCGACAGTCCGAGGCGGCGAGCGGTTAGCAGCGGCCCGTCGTCAACTTCAGCGGCATCGAGTTGCCCCGCAAAGCAGCCCCGTCACACGCCCGGACCCCACCTCCCTCGAGATAACAGAACCGCTCGACCCACCGACACCCGAGCCTGTATCCCGGCCGCCGCCTCACCTACTCGCTACCCCCGCCCCACCCCTCCAACCCCTCCCGCGTGTCGACGCCACGCTCCCAATCCCAGCTCTCGACCCCCCTGCACGACTCACCGACCTGCTCTTCCGGGTCCCGTTGCCGCCGCCCCGCCCCACGCCACCCAAGCGTCCCGCCCTGGGCTGGCCCGTCCAGCTTTACCTGGACGGTCGAGGAAGGGGAGTCCGGCGCGAAGCGGCGGACTCCCCTTCCTCCAAGGGCCCAGGCGGGACGCCAACGAAACACCCAACGGCGGGGCGGCGGCCTGTTGCGCTCAAGGAAGAAACCCATAGAGCGAAACAGATGGAGGGAAACACAAGGAGGGAAACAGGTGTTTCGTCGACGCCCGCTTCCCTCCGCCGGCTCCGGCTTTGCCGCTGCTCAACCACTCCACCCGCGATGGTGTAGGCGCCGTCGGTGGCTTGGCGGGGCGGACTTCCGTAGCAGCCGATCGGCGAGAGTGCCGCTCGCACAGGTAAGCGCGCGTCTGGACGCAGCCCGGCTGGGCTCCTGCTGGTCATCGAACGCAACAGCGGTTTAGTCGCGCATTGCGGGGAAGATGTCGCCGAGGATCTCGTGGCCGATGGCGATGGCGTTTGCGCCGGTGATCGTATCTTCGGGCTTGATGTCGGGGACGGTTTTGCCGAGGCCCTGGGCGAAGGCTAGGACGGCGAGCAGGAGCGACTTGCCGAGCAGGCCGAGCGGCGCGTCCAGGGGGGCGAGGGATTCGTGCATTTCGGGGACGGGGCGTGGGGTGACCTGCGGCCAGTCCTCCTGCGGCCTGGGCGAGGTCAGGGTGAAGATGTCGGCGAAGCTGGGGGCGCTGGCGTCGCGGGCGCTCAGCGGCTGGCCGAGGTTGAAGCGCTGGCGCATCGTGGCCAGCAGCGAGGTCGCGCGGAACTCGTCGTTGACGATGGTCCGCTCTGGGATCCAGGCGGAGATCGCCACAGTGGGGATGCGCACGCCGGAGCGGTTGAAGGTGAAGCCCATCTGGCCGGGCGCGCCCGTGCCGTTGGGCGGGACGGCTGGCGGTGGCGGGACGTGGTCGTAGGTGCCGCCGTGCTCGTCGAAGGTCACCAGCAGCGTCGTGTTGAGGTGGTTGGAGCCGGTCGCCGAGGACGAGCGGCGGATCGCGTCGTAGATGCGCGCCAGCAGGTCCTCGCCGCCGATCAGCGAGGACGGAGGATCGAAATGCAGGCTCGCGGCGTCGTCGGCTCCGAGCTGCTTGCCGAGCGCGGCGACGACGCCGCCGAACGGCGGGTGCATGTCGTTGTGGTTCCAGCCGATGATCTGCGGCTCGATGAACGAGTAGGTCGGCAGCTCCCCCTCCTCGGCATCCTGGAAGAACTGTCGCGTGGAAAAGAAGTTGGTGGCGAAGCGGCTGGCGAGCCGCGGCGCGTGGATGACGCCGGTCAGCGAGTAGTGCGAGGGCGGATCGCAGTAGACCTTCCACGTCAGCCCGGCCGCGTCGAGCCGGTCGAACAGCGTCTCCACGTCGTTGTTACGCGGGAACGACCCCGGCGGCGACGTGTTCACCACAAAGCCCGACGACGCCCCGGCGTGAAAGAAGGAGCGGTTGGGATAGGTGCACGTCGGCACGTCGCAGAACCAGTGATCGAACGTCGCAAAGCCGCGCGCGATCGCTGACAGCACCGGCATCTGCTCGGGCGTGTAGCCGGTCATGATCTGCGAGTACTCCTCGACCGTCGGCTGACGCCCAAGCTCGTCGGTCAACACGCTGATGTAGTCGGCCAGGAAACCGTCCATCGTCGGCGACTGGCCATCGCGCGGCTCGTTGAAGGACTTCTCAGCCTGCAAGTTGAAGCGGTTCTCCTCATCCAGAATCCCGAACAGCTGCGTGTTGATGTGCGGAAGCTCCTCACCCGAATCGGGACTCGGCGTGTTCATGTTCGCCGCCACCCCGTAGGAGACGGTCCCGTCTTGCGGCCGGTGCTCCGCCCAATCCGGGACCCGGTTTGACAGCTCCTTGCCGATCACGCCCTCAAACGAAGCGACCTCCCCCGGCTCATACAAGCGACCCAACAGGTTGTCGAACGACCGGTTCTCGAACATCACCACAACGACGTGATCCAGCGCGTTCTCCCGGCTCGGCGTGCCCAATCGAAACCTCCATGTGGGTCGGACCCGGCGCAGTCTCGCAGTACGCCGAAAGGATCCAGCGGGGCTGCACACGGTGTCATCACCCCGAACGGGCGATTCATGTGCCCGCCGAGCAGCCGGACCACCCTTCGCCGCGCTCTCGCTTGGAGGCACGAGCGGCACTGCCGCTGGCAGGCGAAAGGAGCCGTCTCAGTGATCGCTACTGGCAGCCGAATCGTCAAGCTGCAGTGAGTCGAGAGTTGCCATCGCGCCCCGGGCGGAGCATCCTTCTGGGGCGGCGGGGTTCGTGCGATCAGCTGCTTTCCTCGGCCGCCAGGCCGGTCGGGCTCTGGCAGGTCGAGGTTGAGTGCGGCGTAGCCGTTCATCGGTCGGTCTGAGATTGTTGCCCTCGAGTTGACGACCCCGGCTTTGTAGGCTGGGCCGAGCGATGCTGTTCATGCTCGTCGATACGCGGGATCCCCGGTACGGGGACGGTTTCGACCCCGACGCTGAGCGCGAGGAGCGCTGGCGCCCGGCCAGCTGGCGGCAGGTCGTGCCCGCCGCGGGATCGCTCAGCTGCGTCGCGGCCGCGCCGGGCGTCGGCGGCCCGTTCACCAGCTGGGTGCTGACGATCGCCGGCGTCGCGCTCTGCGCGCAGTTCGTGCGCGTCTCCCTGCGAGAGGACCCGCCGCGGCGAAATCGCCCGCTTCCCGCCAGCGACGACGGCGACTAACGGTTCCGCACGTCCGTGACGTAGCGCGAACGGCGGCGGGATAACGGATCGGACCGGAGTCGAGCACTGCTGCTTCGAGGCAGGCGCGATACCGCCGGTGAGAGGGGCCCCTGGCAGGGGGACGCTGCTGGTCGCAAACGAGCACTCCGCCGGGACCGTTCCCCCGTACCCCCCAGTCGATCAAGGCGCCCGCCCCGGTCGCGGGGCGATCTGTGACCATCCGGGCATGAACACGCTCGCGAACGGCCGCATCCGCCATTCCGTCGTCTTTACGCCGACCCACGCTGAGGGTTCCGCCAAGGAGGCCGACCTGCTCGCGGCGATCCAGCGCCTCGCGGCGATCCCTGGCGTCGAAGCGTTCGAGCTCATGCGCGAGGTGAGCCCGAAGAACGACTACCGCTACGGGCTCATGATGGAGTTCGCCGACGCCGCCGCGTACCGGGCGTACAACGAGCACCGCGACCACGTGGCGTTCGTCCAGCAGCGGTGGGAGACGGAGGTGGGCGACTTCCTTGAGATCGACACCGTCGCGCTCTGACCGCGCCGGACGAGGCGGAGGTCGCCGCGCTCGCGAAGCGCTGTAGGCGAATCGCCGGACCGCTCATCGTCGCGCAAAGCGGCACTCAGGCACCGCGCTGGCCGAGTTTCGAAGGCAGGCGAAAGGAGCAGCGCCGTTGATCCGATCCGGTCAGCCGCGGCGAGTGGGTGTCGAGTCGCATGGAACGCGGTAGCGGGGCGCGTCCGGCCCCGGTCCCTGGGGTGGCATCTTCCAGCACCGCGCCGTGCTCCCCTGCCTCGCCTCGGCATGCGCCAGACGCCTTGCGTCGGGCCCGGCCCGCCGGCATGCACCGGGCGGGCGAACACAGTGCTTTGATGGTCTCGTCGTCAGCCTCGGCGTCGCCTACGTTCTCGGCAGCCGCCGGTCCACATGAACTTGGGCCTGCTCGACTTGCCACGCTGCGCGCTCCTCACGCCGGAGCGAGTCCAACAAGTACACGTACCGCTCGTGGCGATCGCCCCGGGTGGCAGCACACCAAGCCCTATAGGCGCTCAGCACGCGAGCGCCGGCGTCCCGCCACTCGCGTATGTGCTCGGCGCGCAGGTCCACCGACTCGCCGCCCTGAGACATGCGAGCGAGCGTACGCCACCGAGCCGCGCCGCTCATCATCCGAATCGGACGATCTAGAGCGCTCGTTCAGACGTCACGGACGAGGCCCCTGCGAGCACCGCTGATCGAGGCCTTTGCAGATTTTTCACATCGAGTGGGGACAGGGCAATAGTCTTTCCTCTCTGGGCCAAGCAGGGGACCCGAGAGACATGTCCACCCGGCTCCCACAATCGAGGCCCCCCGGTCTCAGCACGGGACCCCAGACAACGCCAGGAAGAGTGAGTGCTGCACCCCCCTCGGCGCCGCCGTTCGAGCTGCTCGAATCGAAGCTGCTTCCACCGCAGGGCCCCAGCGGCACAGTGTCGCGCGGAGAGCTGATCAGCTCGCTGGAAGGCTCGCGCGCGCCTCCGCTCGTTCTTCTGTCCGCTGGCCCCGGCTGGGGGAAGACGACGCTGCTCGCTCAATGGGCCTCGCGGTCGCGGCGACCATTCGCATGGGTATCCGTCGACGAAAAGGACAACGATCCGATCGTCCTGCTGACCTATGTCGCAGTGGCGCTCGACCGCGTCTCGCGGCTCGACCCGAGCGTGTTCGACGCGCTGGCGTTGGGCGGCGTGTCGGTCGAGGGGACGGTCGTGCCGCGATTGGGAGCGGCTCTGGCGAACATGGGCGTGCAGATCGTCTTGGTCCTGGACGACCTCCACTTGCTCGATAATCCTGCCTGCCTCGACACCGTCGACGCACTCGCGCGACACGTCTCGGAGGGGTCGCAGATGGCCCTCTCGTCGCGAGGCTCACCGGCGCTCCCGCTGGCAGCGTTGCGGGCGCGAAGCCTGGCGCTAGAGATCGGGCTGGACGACCTCCGCATGGACGAAGCGGAGGCGCGCCAAGTGCTGAGCGCTGGGGGACTGGACCTGGCGGACGACCAGGTCGCGGAGCTCGCCGAGCACACCGAGGGTTGGCCCGCGGGCCTCTACCTCGCCGCGCTGTCGATCAGGGCCCGTGGACTCAAGGGCAAGGGCGCGGCGACGTTTTCGGGGAGTGACCGGCTCGTGTCCGACTACCTGAGGTCGGAGTTGCTCACCCACCTGCCTGCGGACGATCTTCGCTTCCTCACGCGCACCGCCGTTCTCGAGCGGATGTCCGGACCGCTCTGCGATGAGGTACTCCAGATCAGTGGCTCCGCGGCGATTCTAGAGTCGGACGCACGCTCGAACCTCTTTGTAATACCGCTGGACGCCGACGAGGAGTGGTACCGCTACCACCATCTGTTTCAGGAGCTACTTCAGCGGGAGCTGACGCTAGCCGAGCCGGACCTCATACCCCGGTTGCTCACGCGCGCATCCGTATGGTGCGAGGCGAACGGGCAGCCGGAGACGGCCATCCGCTACGCCCAGGAGGCCGGCGACGTCGGCCGGGTGGCACAGCTGGTCGGGCTTTTCGGTGTCTTCGCCTACCAAAGCGGTCGCGCGGCGACGGCCGAGCGCTGGTTCGACTGGCTGGAAGCGCACGGGGCATTCGACCGGAACGGAGTGCTCGCCGTCCTCGGCGCGATCCTCGCTTCGGTGTGGGGCCGGCCTAAACAGGCGGACCGTTGGGCCGAGGCGGCCGAACACGCGGGCTACGACGGCACCCTGCCTGACGGCAGCCCTTCGATCGACTCCTGGCTGGCCGTGCTGCGTGGCCAGCGTTGTCACGGGGGGGTGGCGGGGATGCGCGCAGATGCGGAGTTCGCGGTCCGAACGCTCGCCCGTGGGAGCTTCCTCCGCCCGAATGCCGTGCTGGTACTCGCGCTGTCGCAGTGGTTTGCCGGCGACGTCGACCAGGCCGACGACCTGCTCGCCGACGCTGCCGAGGAGGGCCTCGAGCTGGGAGCGCACGAGTTGGCGTTGGTGGCGCTCGGCGGGCGCGCCGCGCTCGCGATCGGACGAGGGGATTGGGTTGAGGCAGAGGAGTTCGCGCAGCGGGCGCTTTCGGTCGCCCGCCGTGCGCGGATGGACGAGTACCCCACTAGCGCATTCATCTGCGCACTGGCGGCCCGCGTCGCACTCCACCGCGGGGAAGCCCAGCGTGCGCACGAGCTCCTCGCCCGGGCGCAGCGCCTGCGGCTCCGGCTCACCTACGCGCTGCCGTCCCTGGCCATCCAGACCCGCCTGGAGCTTGCCCGGGCCTACCTGACGATCGCCGACGCCGGCGGCGCCGAGACGATGCTGCGCGAGATCGAAGCCGTGTTGCGCCGACAACCAGACCTCGGCACCCTCCGCTCCGAGGTGGACGAGCTGCGCGCGAGCCTGAAGACGATGCGCGCAGACGCCCCCGGGGCATCGACGCTGACCGAGGCCGAGCTACGCCTGCTCCCCTACCTCACCACCCACCTCTCCTTCCGCGAGATCGGCGAGCGCCTCTACGTATCGCACAACACCGTCCGATCACAGGCGATGGCCGTCTACCGCAAGCTCAACGTCACCTCCCGCAACGGCGCCGTCGAACGCGCACGCGAGCTCGGTCTGATCTAGCCAAGGCCGGCATGCGGCGGCATTTCATGCAATCTGCGTGATGACGTGGCCGCGCCGCGGGTGTGAAGTGCGAGATGGCCGCTCGCACGATCGCGGACCGTCCCGGGATGTGACCCCCCGGGATGCCGCCGAGGAGGAAATGGCCGCATACCAAGAGACGCTGCGCAGCCTGGCGCTGAACGACGAGGGCTTCCTGGAAGAGGTGCTCGGCATGGGCCACGACACCGTCGAGGTCTCCCGGCTCGATAAAAAAACGCACGCCCTCGTCCGCCTCGGGGCCGCTTTGGCCATCGACGCGGCGCCGAGCTCCTACCAATCGACCATCGACCTGGCACTCGCCGCCGGCGCCAGCGTCGACGAGATCGTCGGGACACTGATCGCGGTGGCTCCGACCATCGGCACGGCGCGCGTGGTCTCGGCCGCGCCCGAGCTGGCGCTGGCGCTCGGCTACGACGTCGAGGCCGCGTTCGAGCAGCCGGGGGGCGACGAGCAATGACTTCGCCGGCCCGGGCACGGGCGCCGCACCGCGTGGGTCGACGCCGCCTGCGGCGACTGGTCGAGCGCCGCAGAACGAGAAGGGGGTCGCGACGCCCGTTCGACGGCGGACGGCGTTCCGCCCTCACGGATCCAAGTGGTGTGCCTGTCGAACGCGAGGAGCGGTAGCGGCATGTCGGCTCGGGAGACGAAACCGCCGGCGTGCTGCGCTCCGGAGCGACCGGGGCTCTCGGCGTCAGCC
>CAVTES010000007.1:0-510019 GCA_963733885.1 uncultured Thermoleophilaceae bacterium
TTCCGCAAATCGCGCAAGGCGCAACTCGAGGCCGGAGTGCTCCCTCGCAAGGCGGGCGCAAGCGGACCGAGGCGCGGAATCGTTCGAGGCCGGCTTGCGCTCTTAGCCCGGCAGGTCTTCGGGCCTCGTCCTTGAAAGGGTCCAGCTTCGACGGCCGCGGCGGGCGCACATAGCGCGGCGGGCCCTCGCGCCGCAGCGCGCGGCGGACAGTGTTGCGGTCGTGGCCGGTGCGCCTGACGATCTCGTGGATCGAAAGCCCCTCGACCTCCTTCATCCGCCTGATCTCCGCCCAGCGCTGCACCTCGAGCACAGCCTTCCTCCTCGCCAGTCACATGACCCGGCGAGGCTCGACTTCATCCCGGACGAAACCGACTACCCATCAAGCGGGTGCGATTTCAACCGGCCCAGACGGGTGATTATTCGGGCGGCGCCCACACTCGACCGCCCTCCAGCGCGCTCGCCTGGGAACGAAAGGGGGGCGTCCGTGGGCGCGCGATCGGCTCCTGCGCCGCTCCCTGCTCGCGTTGAGGAGCAGCACTGCTCGCCTTCGCGCTCGCTCGTCGTTCAAGGCGGTCGTCCGTGACCTGCCCAACGACCTGGCGGCTTCGATGGTCCAACTCCCCCCGCTCGCGTGCATTGCGATCCGGTCAATGCGCGAAGGCCACCCCTGGGCGGAGGCGCATCTCGCCCCCTCTAGCCGGCAAGGACGATGACGATGAAGATCACGAGAACGATCTCGCTGACGATCCACGAGTTCGCGCCCATCCAGTCACGGATCTTCGGCAGCAATGTCTCGGCTCGTCGGCCCAGCGCCAAGACGAGCAGGGCGGGCAGGGCGAGGAGGAGAACGGTGAGGAAGACGAACGGAAGCGCGTGCCACCAGGGATCACCGTGATTCGCGAGGTGGGTGCCGACGACGACCGAGCTGATGAGATCGCTGGGAAAGAAGCCCAGTAGGAGGAACCCGAGAGTGAAGCTGAACCTGGGAGACGCGGTCTCCAGCTTGCCCATCCACTTCGGAGGTTCGGCGTTCTTCCTTCCGTGGAAGACGTAGACCATCAAGACGAGGAGAAGGGCAACGATCACGTAGTCGATCGTCTGCGACTGCGAGCCGCTGTGGTCGTCGCCGGTCTTGATGCCTTTGGCGACAAAGTAGGCAATCGTGACTACTCCGAGGATCGAGGCTCCCGCACCGAGCACATAGGCAGCCGAGTCCGCCTTCCACCTTTCGCTGGTCGCGAAAAAAGAAGGAGCTGATGATCTGCGCGCCAGCGATCATCACGAACGCCAAGGGCAGGGTGGCGGCGACGGTCACAATCAGCCCGCGCCTTGGGAGGACCTGTTTTCCGGCGACATCGCCGCGGCAGTATCCCTCCTAACTGGCCGAGAGGCCGCTTCCATGCGAAGGGGCACTTCTGCCTCGCGCGAAAGGGAGCCGTCTCCAAGGTCACTGCGAGGCGGCTGCCTTCGAGGACAATCAGGCGTCCGCGGCCGAGCGATTCGGCGCCCTCGCCACTGCTGGAATTGTGGAAAAGCGGGAGTGATGCCCGCGCTTCTGCAATGCGCGAATTGCGGCAGCGACGTCGGCGTCACGGAGCCACCTGCTCATCGGGGCATGAAAATTCGGGTCGTGGAGGCTCTGTCCGGCCCCGTGCGTACGGTCGGGTGATCCGGGACAGGGGCCTTCTGGGAGAACGCAGACGGCAGGCCGTTTTGGACGATGGGCTGTGAGCCCGTGCTAATCGGTGGCCGCCCCTGCGACTCGCCCGGATTGTGCTGCGAGCACGTATCGGTCTGTGTCGTTCGCCCGCTGCTTCTCCCGCCTTGGCGATTCGTGAGGAGGTTGGGAACGGCGGCCTGAGTTGGCCCCATTGTGGCGGCTTGTTTTGGCCCCACCTTCCGTCCGATTGTCGGCTGAGCGTGCGCGCGTCAACGCGCGCATGGGGGGTCGGCAGAGGGGATGGGTTCCAGGGTGGAGCTGTTTGAGCGGATCCGCAGGGATCACGACGGGGAGGGGCTGTCGATCCGGGCGCTTGCTGCGCGCCATGGGGTGCATCGACGGACGGTGCGGCAGGCGCTTGCGTCGCCGCTGCCGCCGTCCAGGAAGCGGCCGGAGGGCCGGCCGGCGCCGGCGCTGGGTTCGTTTCGGGCGCTGATCGACGAGTGGCTTGAGGCCGACCGGGCGGCGCCGCGCAAGCAGCGTCACACGGCTCGGCGGATCTGGCGGCGACTGGTCGACGAGCACGGCGCGGAGGTGGCAGAGCGCACGGTGCGCGAGTACGTCGCCGCGCGGCGGCGCGAGCTGGGCGAGCCGGGCCAGGTGTTCGTGCCGCAGATCCACCAGGCGGGGGTCGAGGCCGAGGCCGACTGGGGCGAGGCGCAGGTAGTGCTCGCCGGGCGGCCGGTGAACGTGCACTTGTTCTACCTGCGTGCGTGCTTCTCGGGCGCGGCGTTCTGCATGGCCTTTCGCCGCTGCACCCAGCAGGCGTTCCTGGAGGCGCACGTCGAGGCGTTCGCGTGGTTCGGCGGCGTCTTCGCGCTGGTCCGCTACGACAACCTGGCGGCAGCGGTCAAGCTGGTGCTGCGCGGGCGGCGGCGCGAGGAGACCGATAGGTTCGTCGCGCTGCGCTCGCACTACCTGTTCGAGTCGGCGTTCACGTTGGCGGGGCTGGAGGGCGCGCACGAGAAGGGCGGCGTCGAGGGCGAGGTCGGCCGCTTTCGCCGCAACCACCTGGTTCCAGTGCCCGAGGTGGCCGACCTGGCCGAGCTCAACGCGCTGATCCGCGCCGGCTGCGAGGCCGACTTGCAACGCACGATCGTCGGCCGATCCGAAGCGGTCGGCCAGGCGCTGGCCAGGGAGCGGCCGCTGCTGCGGGCGTTGCCGGCCGAGCCGGCGGACACCGATGAGCCTTCGTCGGTGAGGGTCGACAGCAAGGCGCTGGTCACGGTGCGTAGAACCGCTACTCGGTCCCGGTCGCGCTCGCCGGCCGGCGCGTGCTGGCCCGGGTCGGCGCGCGCGAGATCACGATCGTCACCGACGGGCGGGTCGTCGCCCGCCACGAGCGGCTCGCCGAGCGCTTCGCGGTCAGCGCGCGCTTAGACCACTACCTCGAACTGCTGCGGCGCAAGCCGGGTGGGCTGGCCGGGTCGCTGGCGCTGCACCAAGAGCGCGAGCGCGGCGCCTGGCCCAGCTGCTTTGACGAGCTCTGGCAGGCGATCGCCGCGAAGGTGGGCGCCTCCGAGGCCGCGCGCCAGATGGTCGACGTGCTCATGCTCGTCCGCGAGCACGGGCCCAAGCACGTCGAGCTCGCCGTCCGCGGGGCGCTCGCTGCGGGCGCGCACGACGGGCGCGCCGTCGCCGTGCTGGCCGTCAAGGCCGATCGCCGCGAGCCGGCCGCGCCGCTGTGCGGCCTCGAACCCCGGTTGGCCGGCCACGAGCGACCGGCGCCCGACCTGACCGACTACGACCAGCTGCTCAAGGAGACCCGCCGATGACCCCGAACGCGAAGACCGCCGCGATCGAGGCGCTGATCGAGGCGCACGCCGTCGAGCTCGAGCTGCCGACGGTGCGCCGCCGCTTCCGCCAGTTCGCCGCCGAGGCCACGCGCGAGCAGCAGACCCCTGTCGCCTACCTCGCCGCGCTGCTGGACGCCGAGGTCCGTGAACGTGCCGAACGCCGCGAACGGCGGCGGCTGATCGACGCGCGCTTCCCGCTCCTCAAGCGCCTCGAGGACTTCCGCTTCGCCGACAACCCCAACGTCCCGCAGGCCACCATCGCCGCGCTCGCCGAAGGCACCTGGATCGACGACCGCGAGAGCGTCATCCTCGTCGGCGAAAGCGGCAGCGGCAAGACACACCTGGCAACCGCGCTGGCCGTCTGCGCCTGCCAGCAAGGCCGCCGCGTCCGCTTCACCACCCTCGCCGGCCTCGCCAACGAGCTCCAACAAGCCCAGAGCCGCCGCGAGCTTGCCAGGGTCGTCGGCCGCTACGCCCGCACCGAGCTCGTCGTTCTTGATGAACTCGGCTACCTCGCCCTCCCGGACGGCGCCGCCGAACTCGTCTTCCAAGTCCTCTCCGAGCGCCACGAACGTGGCAGCCTGATCGTCACGACCAACCTGCCCTTCGGCGAATGGACCAAGGTGTTCCCCGACCCCCGCCTGGCCAAGGCCGTCGTCGACCGCCTCACCCACAAGGCCCACATCATCGACACCGGCACCGAGTCCTGGCGCTTCCGCCACGGCCTCGCGCGCACCAAGGCCAAGCGATGACCCCCGCCGCCGAGGCGCGCCCGCGCGCCGATCGCGGCTCCGCCTCGCCCTACGGGCTCGGCTCCGCCACGACCGGCGCGCGGCTGCGACACCAACCGTTCGGGCAACATCTCACTACCAAGTCAACCGACGCGAACTGGGGCCACATCAGGCCGCCGCGCCGGGGCCACTGCAGCCTGCCGCTCCCAGAGGTTAGGTCGTGCATCAGTTGCAGCAGGTGTCTAGATGGATGGGTCGGGCGGTGGGCCTGGATTTGCACCGCGATTTCTGCGAGGTCGCGATCTGCGAGGACGGTGTGGTGCGCTCGGCGGGCCGGGTGGAGATGGCCCCGGAGGGGCTTGAGGCGCTGGCCGCCAGTTTGGCGCCCAGCGACCGGGTGGCGCTGGAGGTCTCGGGCGGGGCGTGGGAGGTGGCGCGCATTGTCGAGCCGCACGTCGAGCGGGTGGTGGTGGTCTCACCGGACGACACCGGGATCGCGCAGGCGCGCACCAAGACCGACCGCTTCGATGCCCGCAAGCTGGCGAGCCTTCTGTGGAGGGGCGAGCTTGAGTCGGTGTGGATGCCCGACGAGCGCGCCCGCGTGCTGAGGCGGCGGTTGGCGCGCCGCGAGCAGCTGGTCCGCACGCGCACCGGGTAAAGAACGAGGTGCACGCGGTCTTGATGCGCCGCCTGCAGGGCAAGCCGCCGTACTCAGATCTGTTCGGGTCAAGGGCCGCAAGTGGCTTGGCCGGCTGAGCCTGCCGCCCGAGGAGGCAGAGACGATCCAGGCCGCGCTGCGCCACATCGCCTTCCTGGACCGTGAGATCGAGCAGGTTGAGCGCATGGTCGCCGAGCGGCTGCTGACCTGGCCCGAGGCCAAGCGGCTGATGACCGTGCCGGGCGTGAACCTGATCGCCGCCGCCAGCTTCCTGGCCGCGGTCGGCGACATCGCCCGCTTTCGCGACTCGAGCAAGCTGGTCGCCTACCTCGGTCTCGATCCCCGCGTCAGGCAGTCCGGCGAGCAGCCGGCCCGCTCGGGCAGCATCTCAAAGCGCGGCTCGGTATCGGCGCGCTGGGCGCTGGTTGAGGCGACCTGGTCGGCGGTAGAGCAGCCCGGGCCGCTGCGCGCCTTCTACCTCCGGGTCAGGGCCCGCCGCGGGCATGGCAAGGCGATCGTGGCCGCCGCGCGCAAGCTCGCGGTGGTGTGCTGGTGCATGCTCAGCCGCGGCCAGGACTACGCCCACCAGCAGCCGTCGCTGACCGCCAAGAAGCTGCGGCGGCTGGAGCTCGCCGCCGGCGCCCCCGCCCGCAAAGGCAGGCCCTCCGGCGTCTGGGTCACCAACCAGAAGCTGCGCCGGGCCGAGCAGCGGCTCGCCGCCCAAGCGCAGGCCTCCTACGAGCGCACCGTCCACAACTGGCAGGCCTGGGGACCCGACGAGAAAAAGGAAGCGGGCGCGAGCGTGACAGCGGGGCGCGCATAATTCAAAAGGCCCTCTAAGGGCAAGTCGCGCGGCAGGCCCGCGAGCCCCAGACGCCTGCACTTCGACACGTCATCGCTCGCGCCCACAACGCAACCTAGCGCCGCTCACCGACGTCGACCACCCCGGCGGCGACACCGCGAGCGCAAATACCGACCACGATCGGCCCGATCGAGACGGCCGGCGACCGAGCCTGCCTCACGGGGGCCGATCTAAGGCCCTCCGACGACCCTCCGCGACCCATCCATCGTCCGGAATCGCCGCAAATTCCGACAGGACCGTCGCCGGCCACCATTGATTTTCATCGGGTTCGGGTAGGCGGGAGGCTCGCCGGCCCTTTGGGCCTTGACGGCCAGCGGCACCGGAGTGCCTCCCGCCCCCTCATCGAACCGTGCGTGCGGTTCTCCCGCACACGGCTCACCGACATCGTTCACCGCCGGCAAACGCACGCGTGGACCTGACCGTTCCGCTGAGGCGATAGACGCCCATCTGCGTCGTCCACTCGTAGTTGAAGCGGCTGACCCAGTTGCGGCCCCGGAGCCCGTGCTTGGCGCTGGCGAGGATCGCGAGGCGCTCGTTGGCGTAGCTGTCGATCGCGGAGAACTTCGCCGCGGAGTTTCCGTAGCGAAAGTAGTTCCCCCAACCACGCAAGGCGTGGTTGACGTTCTCGACCGCCCACTCCAACGGCAGCCTCGCCCGCCTGCGGTCCGTCAGCGCGCGGATCTTGGCCCTAATCCGGGCCATCGCCCGCGCCGACGGCCACTGCAGCAGATACCAACGTCCGTCCTTCCGCGACCTCCCCATCCGGTGGTGGAAGCCGAGGAAGTCGAACCCCTCGGCGCCTCCGGCGAGATGCACGATCCTGGTCTTCTCGGACGAAAGACGCAGCCCGAGCGTTTCCAGGACCGCCGCCACCAGTTCGCGGGCCGCCTCGGCCTGCTTGCGGGTGGCGCAGAGGACGACGAGGTCATCTGCGTAGCGGACCAGCACTCCCAGCCGCCGCCCCTCGGCCTGCCACGCCTCATCGAGGACATGGAGGGCGATGTTTGCGAGCAGCGGTGAGAGCGGCGATCCCTGCGGGGTGCCCGCTTCTTGCGCGGACACGATCCCGCCCTCGAAGATCCCCGCCCGAAGCCAGCCCCGCAGCAGCTTCAACATCCGCCGGTCCGAGACCCGCCGCTCGACCTGAGCGAGAAGGGCCTCGTGATCGATCTCGTCAAAGCAACTTTGGATGTCGGCGTCGAGCGCCCACTGCTTGCCCTGGAAGGTGGCCGTCTGCCTGACGGTCTCCTTGGCGTGGTGGGCCGAGAGCCGGGGCCGAAACCCGTAGCTCGAGGGCAGGAAGTCGGCTTCAAAGATCGGCTCAAACACGATCCTCGCCGCCGCCATCACCACCCGGTCGGCCACCGTGGGGATGCCGAGCGGTCGGGTCTCGCCCCGCCTGCCCGGCTTCGGGATATGGGCTCGCCTCAGCGGCCGCGGCCGGTATCGGCCGGCGCGCAGCCCGCGGCGAGCCGATCGAGGAAATCGCCCGCCCCGGAGGCCACGATGTCGTCGATGGTGACGCCATCGACGCCCGCGGCCCCGCGGTTTTGACGGACCTCGCCCCAGGCCCTCTCAAGCACGTCGCTGCGGGCGACCTTGTCATAGAGGGCGTGGAAGCGGCGATCCCGATCCTGCTTAGCACAGCGGTAGAGCACGCGTTGGAGAGCACGAACCTGGTCCACGCCCTGGGCGCGGCTGACGGACCTAGCCCTGTTTCGGGCACTCGTCAAGTCCCTCTCTTCCTTCCCGTGCGTCGATGAAGCGCGGGCCCTTCCCCATGTGGCCGGCTCTCCCGGCCTCGGAGTACTACGACCCGCTCCGACTGCCGCTCGGCCGCTCCGCCGCTTCCCGGGTTCGCCGGTTATAGGCGGGCATCGCTTCCCGACACCCCGCAGGCGCCGGGGCCGAAACGGCTCTCCCGAGTTCCCAGGACGACCATCCACACGTTCAACGCCCGCTACGCCGGAGGGTTCCTCGGCGCCCGCTCCTGGACCAAGGGCGCCTTCCGTGGCCTTCGCCGTGGACGAACCGGCTCGGCTCCCTCTCTCCCGCCCGACGGGGCGGGTCTGCTTGACGACGCTCGTTCGGGCTTCACTCGCGTTGCAGACCGCGCGGTCGCTCCCGCCCCGCTTCGCACCCGGCCTCTCGACCACGCACGGGGGCTTCGCTACCAGGGACCCAGGCATCTCCCCGGACCGGACTCGCACCGGCAGGCCGCCCTGAACTTGTCGCTCGTTATGTCATGTCGAACTCCTTATCGTCATGGCACCGAGCAGTCTCGGCGCACTCGTCCGCAGCAGGCGTCTGGTCGTCGTCCGCGCAGACGCTCGCATCCAGGCGGAAGGAGCAGCGCGACCCCGGTCCCGGTCGCGCCGCTCCCTTCACGCGAAAGCGCCACTGCCGCAAGCCGACCTCGATTGGTCGGTTTTACGTCCTATAGCGGGGAAAATCGACCACTCGGCGCATCGAGTGCCCGCTTTCGGCTCGCGCAAATCCGGGCAGCGCGACGACCGATCGGACCGACGTCGATCACTGCTCCTCTGAGTGTCCTGTCCGCTTCGCCGGCGAAAGGCTGGCAGGCACACTCGATGTACCGGCTGACGAGAACGGTGGTCCACGTCGAAGGGTCAGGGACCACGACTTGCGCGACCAAGGCATTGGCACAGGAGCAGATGCGCCGCCCACCGCCGCGGCCCTTCAGATCAGGTTGAAGAGTGCGAGCGGCTGCGGGTGGTACTTCGCGATCGCGTCCCGAGCCCCGAAGGTCGCAGGATGGCGCCGCTTGAACGCGTTTGCGAGGAACGGTGCATCGTGGTTAGGGTGGAGGCCAATCGAGAGGAGGGAGCGAGTGCCAGCGGTGAGCTGGCCAGCAGTCTCGAAACGAGCGTCCGCGGTTGCAGTCGGCGTGGCTTTCCTTATGACCCTCCCTTCGCCCGCCGCGGCTGCCGTGCGTCTGCGAGTCGAAGTGAGCCTGCCTCAGGCCGGGATGTCGGCTCCGCTCTTGAGCGTCTTCGAGGCGCGCACCGCGGCACTTGTCGCCCAGTACAACTCGGGCCCAGTCGGTCAGGGCGGGCCATGCGGTCTGCCGTCCGGCGTCCTGTGTCGCATCGGTAACCCGGCGGCACGCTGGGTGGAGAGCAACTGGAACGCCGAGGGGCGAGCCCAGACGATCTCGCTGGAGGTGGACGGCCCGCCCGCCCCGTACAGCTACTTCATCGCCCATTCCGCTTCGGCTGGAACTCCGCCGCCGCTGGGTGCGAGGGTCAGCGGCACGGCCACGATCTACCGGCCTGACGGCAAGACCGAGGAGATCCCGTTCTCCGTGGACCCCAGCGAAGTTTTCCAGGCAACTCCGGACCCGCCGTTGCCGCGTCAGGGGCCGCGACGGCCGCCCAAGCTGTCCGTGCTGCGCGAGTTTCTGTCAGGAGGACGCAGGCTCGTCGTGCGCCGCGATCGGGTGGTGGCCTACAAGGATGTGGCCTTGGCGTGCGGCACCGTTCGGCGTGTCTTCGACACCATCGTCCAGGACGACAGGCCGTGCGTCGCCTACGGCTACCTCTCAGCCTTGCGCGTCGTCGGCCGGACGGAGCTGAGAAGCCCGATCCTGGGGCGGTTCCGGTTGAGCGCGAAAGCCGGCGAGACCGTCCCCATCAGCGTCAAGCTGTCGCGTATCGGCCTCCGCTACGTGAAGCGCCACGATCCGATGGAGACGTATCTGGTGGTTCGCTACGCCATCAAGGGCGAGGAGAAGGGGGCCTGTGAGCGCGGGACCCCTACTACTGCGTGCAAGGAGAAACGCTCGTCGTTCCGGGCCAAGCTGCGCTTCCGGCGGTGATGCGATGTGGGAGGCCCAAACCTGCCTCCCTGCTATGGCGGCCTGGCCACGGTCCACTGGGTAGCCCACGCTTGGCTTCCACGTTCACCGCCACGCATAGACGCGGATAGGGCCGGGTAGCAGGGTCGGTCCGGCCCAACACTTGGCCGAGCCGTCCAGGAGGACGAGGTAGCCGCGCGTCGAGCAGCGGCCCAGGCTGTCCCGCTCCTCTGCCGGTCTGCGCGTGGCTTGCAGCTACCGTTCGGGCGCGCCGGCGGCGAATGGGTTCCCGGGCAGAGGCGTTGAAGACATCGGCGACGCGAACACAGGCGGGGCCTCGGCCGGGGCTCCTACTCGGCAGACTCCTGTGACGGCATCGTCTCCGCCCATAAGCAAGGGTCCGCCGGAGAGGCTGACCCGGCCAGGCCGGCGTCCGCCCGCAGCCAAGGGAACCACTGTCCGACGCTTGCTTGCCTCGGATAGCCGGTCTAGGGTGGATCGCGTGGTGGCGTCTCGAAGTGATGCGACTCGCGACCTGCATCGAAGGCTCTCCAGCCGGTTTGCCATTGCGGCGGTGGTGTCGGCTGCTTGCCTGCTCGTCTTCGCCGGGGCTTCGAGCGCGGCCCCTAGCTGCCCCGTACAAACCGTCCAAACCCCGTACATGACGCCGGTCACGACGACGCTCGCCTGCACGGATCCGGTGCACCCGATCGTCCGCTACCTCCCGTTCGGGAATCCGTCCGGGACGTTCACGGTCGCGGGTGACCAGGCGACGATCACCCCTGGGGCGACGTCGAGCAACACCGAGGTCGTTTTCAACTACTGGGCCGAGAACGCGATCTTCGAGCGCACCCTAGGCTTCTTGAGGGTCCAGGTCGGCGGTGCGCCGATACCGCCCCCGCCGGTGAACCTGCCGCCGATGGCGCGCTGCGATTCCTACAGTGTCAAGCCGGGCGAGATTCTCGACGTGCGCAGGCCGGGGGTGCTGGCCAACGACACAGACCCCGAAGGCTTCCTTCTTCGCGCACAGGATGTGTACGGCTCCGCCCCGAAATTCCCCATGCCCGGGATCGAGTACACCGGGAGGCTGCGATTCCAGCCGCCTGGCCGGGGCCGCATGTTCTCCTACCGTTATGTCGTCACGGACGGAGAGCACCAGACCGAGTCGACGGTCACGATCTGGGTCGGCACGAAGGATAAGGGCTGCCGGCCGGCATTTGACCCCCCGCCGCGTTCGAATGGGCGCGACACCTACACATTGATGAAGACGAGCGGCACGGTGCGGATCCGCGTCGGCGGCCGCTGGCGCCATCTGGGTGGCCGCTACAAGCTGACCCGAGCGGTGCTCGTCGACGCGCGCCAAGGCGGCGTGCGGGTGCGGCATGTGGTCGCGGACGACTACACCCGCAGGGTGACCTGGGGCCGTTTCAGCGGCGGGGTGTTCAAACTCGGCAAGACCCAGAAGCTGCCGAACGGCCAGCGCCAGTTGATCCTCGGCACCATCGCTTTGGCCGGCGGCTCGGGGTGCAGCGGCGGAGCCGGACCGGGACGGCAGCTCCGCGTCACCGCCACCGGCTTCATCTTCGAGGCGCTTCGCATGCGGGTTATTCCGTTGGCGATCCGCAACCGTCTTGTCCCGGCCAGGTTCACGTTGTCGGACCGCTGTAACGGCAGCTCGGTCGTGCGGTCCCGTGCGGGCCGTATCCACGTCACCGACCGTGGAACCCGCGGCACCTACGTGTTCAGGGGCACAAAGACCTACGTGGCGCGCCGCTGAGCGCCCCGGCGGTGATACGCCGACGCAGAGGAGCAGAGAGCAGCACTGGCGACGAAAGCCCAGCCGTACCTCGCGGGAGGCCTTCCAGCGCCACGATGAGGTCATGATCGCCGGTGACATTGAGGGCATCGTCAGCGATTACGCCGAGGACGCAGTCTTCATCACGCAGACTGGCGTGCTGCGTGGCAAGGGCGGAATACGAGAGGCTTCACCAAGGTGCTCGGGGATCTGCCCGACGCAGAGTGGAATGTTCACACACGGATCTCGGGAAGGCGACGTGTCGTTCCTCGAGTGGACGGCGAAGGCGGCGGCGTAGGCCGACGATGGCGTTGAAACGTTCCTCGTCCGGGACGGCGACGTCGTCTTGCAGATAGTGCACTACAGGGGGGTGCGTTTTCAACCGGCGCAACTGGGTGCGTTTTCGACCGGCCTTGACAGAGCGAACGCCAGATCGGCGGCGACGCCTGCTTCTACCCAGCAGTGACACACTCTTGCGGCCGATCGCCGAGAGTACCGCTCGCATGGGTCGCGGGACTCTGCGCAGCGTCGCCACGGGCACCCGGAGACTGCTCGTTCGCCGAAGGGGAGCACTCCTGACGTTCGCGCTCGCGCTCGCCCGAAGCAGGCGCCACATC
Source organism: uncultured Thermoleophilaceae bacterium (assembly GCA_963733885.1). GTDB lineage: Bacteria > Actinomycetota > Thermoleophilia > Solirubrobacterales > Thermoleophilaceae > JACVRW01. The sequence continues at coordinate 11,997 of CAVTES010000007.1, forward strand.
GCCGGCCACACTGGCTCGCGGTGATGCGGGGAACGCAGGCGTCCCGGTTCCTGCTTCCGCGCTGAGCAGGGCCTGTGTTTTCAGGGGGCGAAATGCTGGTCGCCGAACGAAAGCAGGGCCTCACGGCTGAGCTGCTAGGCCCGCTCCGAAGCGGTCTAGCTGGCTAGGCCGACCGCCGAGACTTGCCGAGGTTCGCGGCGTCACGCGTCGGAGATCTGCTGGGCCGACGGTATCGCCAAACGGGCCACGCCGCCGCTTCGCGAAGAGGTCGCCCGGCCGACGCGGACGACGTGGAAAGGCGGTCACCCGCTCCTCTCCACCTCCAATTTATACCGCACACGGGGCCTTCATGAAGCCCTTGGTCATGCCGCATAATCGCCCGGCGCAAGCCAGGACCTACGGAAATGGAGCAGCGAAATGCGGGCGTTTTTCTCGACGTATTCGACGGGAGGGCGGCTATGACCGAGCATGCGGTGGTGATCGCCGGAGGAGGGCCGGCGGGGATGATGCTGGCGGCTGAGCTGGCGTTGGCGAAGGTCGACGTCGCGGTCGTCGAGCGGCGTCCCGATCACGTGCTCGCCGACTCACGGGCCGGCGGTTTCAACTCGCGGACGATCGAGGTGCTGGATCAGCGTGGGGTCGCTGATCGGTTCCTCGCGGAGGGTCAGGTGGCTCAGGTCGCGATGTTCGCCGCGACCACCTTGGACACGAGCGAGTTCCCAACGCGTCATCCGTATTGGCTCGCGATCTTTCAGAACAGGATCGAGCGGATCATGGCCGCCTGGATCGCCGAGCTGCCGGTGCGGATCTATTACGGGCGTGAGGTGACGGGCTTCGCGCAGGACGACACTGGCGTCGACGTCGAGCTGTCCGACGGCCTGTCGCTACGGGCGCGGTATCTCGCCGGGTGCGACGGAGGGCGCAGCGTCATCCGTCGGGCAGCCGGCATCGAGTTCGGGGGGTTGGATGCGACGAAGAGCAACCTGATCGCCGAGGTCGAGATCACCGAGGAACCGCCGCAGGGCGTCCGCCACGACGCGATCGGCGTTCATGGCATGCACCGGCTGGAGGACGGGGAGACGGTGCGGGTCGTCGTGACCGAGCGCCAGCTCGGGCCCAGCAGCGAGCCCACTCTGCGCGATCTCAGCGAGGCGCTGATCACGGTGTATGGCACCGACTTCGGGATCCACAGCCCGACGTGGATCTCCAGGTTCACCGACATGACCCGTCAGGCCGCCGCCTACCGCGCGGGACGTGTGTTGCTCGCCGGCGACGCGGCCCACGTGCATTACCCGGCGGGCGGACAGGGCCTCAGCCTGGGCGTGCAGGACGCGGTGAACCTCGGGTGGAAGCTGGCTCAGGTGGTCAAGGGGACATCCCCGGAAAGCCTGCTCGACACCTACCACGCCGAGCGCCACCCGGTCGGCGCACTGGTGTTGCGGCACACGCTGGCTCAGGGGACGCTCCAGCGCCGGGACGAGCGCATGGAAGCCGTGGTCGATGTCGTGTCGGAGTTGGTGAGCATGGACGAGCCCCGCAAGCGGATCGGCGGGTTCATGTCCGGGCTGGACATCCACTACGACCACGGCGAGGGACATCCGCTGCTCGGACGCCGCATGCCCGATCTCGACCTCGTGACCGCCGACGGCCCGCTGCGAGTCTTCGAGCTGCTGCACGATGCCAAGCCGGTGCTGCTGAACCTCGGTGAGCCCGGCGGATTCGACCTCACTCCATGGGCCAACGGGGTCCAACCGATCGACGCTGAATATGCCGGCCCATGGGAGCTCCCGGTGCTGGGCGCGGTCACCGCTCCCACCGGAGTGCTGATCCGGCCCGACGGATACGTCGCCTGGGTCGGTGAGGGCACCCACCTGGGCCTCCCTGAAGCGCTGACCACGTGGTTCGGACCGCCCACTGCGGCTTAGCCATCAGCTTCCAGGATCAATCTGTGAGGAGCTCTTATGACCTCAGCAACGCTTCGGCGATCGTCATCGCGGCGCCATGAGGCTTCGGCTCTGCGACCGTGCGCAGGCTCGCCCAGAACAGACTGCACCGGACTCTCGCCGCGACAGCGAAGCAGGTCTGTGTCACGGGAACACTGAGGCCCTGCTCGTCGCCAACAGCAGGACCACGGCGCCCGCTTTCCCTACCTGAGCAGGTGCGGGCGCCGAGACGCATACCCTCGCGGCGTGAGCGCGATCTCGATCACACGCGAGGGAGAGGGCCCCGAGGTCCTGCTGGTGCACGGAGGCGCAAGCCCGAAGGCCACCTGGGCAGCACTCGCGCCGCTGGGTGCACGGTGGACGCTTGCATCAGTCCATCGTCGCGGCTACCCGCCACGCCCGCCCTTGGATGGGCGCCAGGACTTCGCGGTCGACGCCGCCGACATCTTCCCCCTGCTCAGCTCGCGTCCTCACGTCGTCGCCCACTCCTATGGAGTTCTCGGAGCCCTGATCGCGGCGGCCCAAAGGCCGGAGGACGTGCGCTCTCTTACCTTGATCGAGCCCCCGCTCTACCACTTGGTCCCAGGCGATCCGGAGGTTGAGCGCCTTGAGCGGATCGGGGACGCCGTACTGGGGGAGGGTCTCGACGCCGATCCAGAGGTGCTGCGGGCGTTTCTCCGCATGGCGGGTGCGCCGGGGATCGATGACGGACCGCTCCCGGAAGCGGTGGCCAACGGCGTTCGTCGCGCGCACGGCGGTCGCATTCCTGGCGAGGCCCGGCCGGCGCTCGGGCCAATTCGCAAAGCCGCAGTCCCGTCCCTGGTCGCCTCAGGCGATCACACGCCGGGGATCGAGCGCATCGGCGATTCCCTGGCCGTCGCTCTCGACGCGCAGCGCGCTGATCGTCGGCCGGGGCATCACGGGCGTCGGCGCGTTTGCGTGAGCAGGCGGTCGGCGATTCCCCGCACGGTGTGGATCGCGTGCAGCTGCGAGGGCTGGGCGTCGGTCAGCACCGCCATGGCGAGGTCGCGATCCCGGCCTCTCAGCCAGGCGCCCTGGTGAACGAGCTCGCCGGTGTCGGTGGCGCGCCAGCCGCCCTTGAAGTAGACGGTCCACCTCCCACGAGCCGCCCGGGGTACCCCCCAGCTCTGCTCAGGGATGACCGACGCCAGCAAACGCAGGCCGGTGCGGCGGTGCGGGCGCGGCAGCAGCCTGCGCAGGCGTGAAAAGAAGTGCGCCAGGTCGGCCGCTGTGACCTGCGCGTTGCCCCAGTACCCCGCCACCGTGAAGCGCCGCATGCGCGCCGACTGGGCGACGGCCAAGAGACCCGGGTCGCCGACGCGCGCGTAGATGGCGTCCGCGGCGTCGTTGTCGCTGTAGGTGATCATGGCCTCCAGGAGGTCCTCGGTAAGCGGATCGAGGGGAAGCCCCTGCTCCCGGAGCCGGCGAAGCTCCGCCACGAGGAGCATCGCCTTGACGACGCTGGCCGAGACGTAAAGGCGGCCACCCTGCCGTGTGCGCATTCGGCCCTTCGTGTCGACGACGGCGATCGACACCTGCCCACCGCGGCGGCGGGCGAATCGCCACGCCCTGCGCATGGCGGACACGTTTGGCATCGCCGCGGGCGGCCTCGGCCGGATGCGCCTCGGGTGGGCGCGGTTCAGATGGACCCGGCCGTCCGGTCGCTCGACGGCGAGCGCCTGTTCGCGAAGGGGTGTCGCGTCATCGCCGAGCCTCGAGCTCATGACGCCGAGCGCACCCGCGGCCAGGACCAGCGCCACAAGCGCAGGACGGATCCTCCGGCTTCGGCCAGGCTCGCCGAGATCGCCGCCGCCCGCCACAAAGCGAGCCTACCCGCCCGCCCGGCGGTAGAACTTCCGCCGTGATCACCCGCTTGTGGCGTGGCTGGACGGCAACCGAGAACGCCGACGCGTACGAGCGCTTCCTGGTGACCGAGCTGTTTCCATCGATGCGGAGCATCCCCGGCTTCCGGGGCGCGGAGGTTCTCCGGCGTCAAGACGGCGACGCGGTTGCCTTCGTCACCCTCACCTGGTTCGACTCGCTCGACGACATCCGCGCGTTTGCCGGAGACGACTACGAAGTGCCGGTCCTCGAGCCTCAGGCACTCGCCCTGCTCTCCCGGTACGACGACCGGGCGCTCCACTTCGACACGGCCTCGTTCACCGTGCCGGACTAGAGACTTGATTTGGGCTCGCTGGGCCGAATTATCTTCGGACTACTTCCGTCTCTCTCGTATCTTCTGCGGCCATCGCCCTGGCCCGGCTGGGGGAGCGACGTCACTGTCCCGACTTGTGGGCCTCCTGGACCCCCTAGATCGGACAGTGCAGACCCTCCCGAAGGCGATCGGCGAACGATCTTCGGACCCGGCCACATCGCAACTCGCGACGGCGGCCGCCCGTCGCCCCGGACCCACATCTGACGCGATGTCCGCGGCGATCGCCGCCGCCCTGTCAATCCACGCCTTCGCTCAGCGTGAGCAAGCGGACACCCGCCTGCCGGCCTCGCTGCGGCGTGAGGCCCGATCCGGCATGTGAGCTCCCTCACGCCTCGACCGGCACGTAGGCGAACTCGCCCACGTCGACCAGGCCGCCGTCGGTGAGGCGCAGCTCGGGAATCACCGACAGCGCCAGGAAAGAGAGCTGCATGAAGGGCTCCTCGATCGTCACGCCCAGCGTGTCCGCAGCCGCGCGGTTCAGCTCGTGGCTCTGCGCGGCCACCTCGCCCGCCGGGCGGTCGCTCATCAGGCCCGCGAGCGGCAGCGGCAACTCCGCCACCATGCGTCCGTCGAGCACCGCCACCTGCCCGCCGCCCAGCTCCGCCAGCCGCGCGACGGCCGCCGCCATGTCGTCCGGTCCACCGGGCGCACGCGCCCCTACCGCCACGCAGTTGTGCGCGTCGTGCGCCACCGTCGAGGCCATCGCCCCGCGGCGGAGGCCGAACCCCGTGGCGTAGCCGAGGCCGATCCGCCCGCTGCCGCGGTGGCGCTCCACCACGGCGGCGTGCGCCACGTCGGCGCCCGGCTCGCCGAGCGTGAGCTCCCGCCTCAGCGTCGTGAGGCTGCGGCTCTCCACGCCCACGGCCCGCACCCGCGCGCCGTCCGGATGCGACAGCGCGAGCCGGTCGGCCGGCGGCGGCTTGCCGAGTCTCACCGTGCCCCGCATCAACTCGGGCACGGGCGCCGACGGCACCGCATCCGCAAGCACCGACCCGCCCTCAGCCACGAGCCTGCCGGCGTGCCACACGCGCGCCGGCCGCCAGCTGCCGAGCTCGTCGAAGCAGAGCACGTCTGCCTGGTGGCCCGGTCCGAGGCTGCCGAGGTGCCCGAAGCGGTGGTAGCGGGCCGGGTTGGTGCTCGCCAGGAGCAGCGCATCGATCTCAGACACCCCCGCGGCCACCGCCAGCCGCGCGCAGTCGTTGATGTGCCCGAGCCGCAGAAGCGTGTCCGGCTCACGGTCGTCCGTGCAGAACGCGGCCAGCTCGGGCCCGTGCTGCACCACGTCGGGAATCAGCGCGTCGAGGTTCTGGCTCGCCGATCCCTGGCGGATGAACAGCCACATGCCCTTCTGCCTCCGCTCGTGGGCGTCCTCGAGACGGGTGGTCTCGTGGTCCGACTCGGCGCCGGCGGCCAGGTAGGCGTCGAGCGCTCGGCCCGCCACGCCGGGGCTGTGCCCGTCCACGCGCCGGTGGCCGGCGGCGGCGATGCGCGCGAGCATCTCCGGGTCGCCGGCGATCACCGCCGGGAAGTTCATGACCTCCGCGACGCCGCGCGCGCCGTGACGCTCGATCAGCTCGCGGACGTCGCGGGCGTCCAGGCTGGCGCCGGCGCTCTCGAACGGCGACGCGGGCACACAGCTGGACGCGTAGACGCCGAATGTGAACGGGAGCGGCGCGGCGGCCTCGGCGAGCGCGACGATGCCCGGCACGCCGAGCACGTTCGCGATCTCGTGCGGGTCGGCGGCGACCGCGGTGGTGCCGTGCGGCAGCACCGTCCGCACGAACTCGTCGATCCAGAGCTTCGTGGACTCGAGGTGCATGTGGGCGTCCACGAAGGCCGGCGTGAGCGCGCTGCCCGCCACGTCCACGCGCTCGTGCGCGTCGCGCTCGCCCCAGCCGGCCACCACGCCGTCGGCCATGGCCAGGGCGGTGTCGACCCACTCTCTGGTCGCCGGGCTGAACACGCGACCGCCGGTGACGAGCAGGTCCGCGGGCTCCTCGCCACGCGCCACGGCGATCGCCCGGGGGGTGGCCTGCGGGCGCGCCATCTAGTGCTCCTTGCCGAGGGTACCGTCGAACCCGCGCTCGACCGTGGCCTCGATCAGGCCGTACGGCTCGGTCGTGGCGTGGAACACCTCGCCGCGGTCCTCCACCCCGAAGCGCGACACGTCGAACGGGAGGTGGTGGCGGTTCGGCAGCGACAGGTGGATGCGCTCGATCTCCGGGTGCGCCTCGAGCGCCGCCTCGCCCATGCGATACAGCGTGAACTGGACCGACGGGCTGCGGTGGTCGGTGAACGCCTCGAGCAGCCGGTCGCGCACCCTTCCCCATGCGGCCTCGAGGTCGCGGGCCCCGTCGGCGTACTCCCACCTGGCCGTGACGACCGTGGCGAGAATGCGGTCGCCGGTCTCGGGGAGTGTGGTGAAGCGGTCGCGGTCGAACCCCTCGAACGCCGAGCGGGACGAGCGGAGCACGAGCAGGTCCTCGATGCCGGCGGAGTGGCGCCTCCCGCCGGCACCGCCGGTCACCCCCTCGACGCGCGTGCCGCCGGCGCTGCGCTGCCAGGCGTGCGAGTGGCCATTGGCCTGCCCGGGCAGGCGCTCCCAGGCGTGCTCGCGGATGCGGATCGATACGCCGGTCACGCGCGAGTAACCAAGGAAGTGCTCCACGAGCGTCGCGCCGAAGGCCGGCACCGAGTCGAGCCCGTGCTCCGCGGCCAGCGCATAGACGACGTTGCGCATGGTGTCCGTGGCGACCAGGCCCGTGTTGTCGCCCCCCGTGTAAACCGCCTCGAAGTCGCCGTCCAGCATCACGTCAACGGTCAGGTCGCGCAGCTCGTGCCGCTCCGGACCACGGCTCAGCTTGACCAGCCGCACCTCGGATTTGCCGTAGCGGTTCTCTCCGAGCCGGGGGCCCACTCAGGTACCCCGGTACGTCGAGTAGCCGAACGGGCTTAGGAGGAGCGGCACGTGATGGTGCTCCTCCGGCCGCTCGACCGTGAACTGAACGGTCACCTCGGGGAAGAACGCCGTGGTACCGGCGGCTCCGAAGTAGGCGGCGGTATCGAAGCGCAGGCGATAGCGGCCCGGGGCGCCCGGCGAGCCGAGCTCGCCGATGCGGCCGTCGTCGCCGGTGCGGCCACTCCCGATCTCGGACCAGTCCGGGGCCTGCTCGAGCGTCACGGCCACGCCCGCCGCGGGGATGCCGCGGGCCGTGTCGAGGACGTGCGTTGTGATTGGGCTCATCGATCCGCCACCAGCTCGCGCAGCCGCAGGCCGACGATCTTGCCAACCTCGGCGAGCGCGGTGTCGGCCTCGGCGTCCGGGTCACGCGCGAGCCGGGCCCGGCCCCAGGCGAGCAGCGATTCCACCGAGTGCTCGCGCACGCAGACGATGAAGGGGAAGCCGAAGCGGGCGCCGTAGTCGGCGTTCAGCGCAGTGAGGGCGGCCAGCTCGTCCGCGGCAAGCCGGTCGAGGCGCGCGGCGCGCTGCTCGCGCGCGGAGGCGCCGGTCAGCTCGCCGGCCGCAGCCTCACGGCCTGCCAGCTCGGGATGGGCGCGCAGCAGCTCGAGCCTGCGCTCGCGCGGTGCACCGCGAATGGCCGCCTCGAAGGCGAGCTGCAGCGCCGCCACCGACCCGAACGGGCGCCGGCGCCAGGCCTCGAGCGCCACCCAGGGCGAGTGCTCGACGGCGGATCCGAGGCTGGCGACGAACGTCTCCGAGTCCATCGCGTCGACTTCGGCGATCGACGGCTTCACGTTCCGCGCGCTGAGCGCCATGCGGCCGCAGGGTACCCGGCGGCCGCGTGGAGCACCCCGCGCCCGCTGTGCCGCGCCCATGCGCCCGTCCGCTGCGGCATCATCGCGCCATGTCCGACGCCGGAGCCGTCCTCGAGCGCTGCGACCAGCTCGCTCGCTGCAGCGAGGAGTCGGGTCGCCTCACGCGGCGCTTCGCCACTCCCGCGCTCGACGAGGCGCGGACGCTCGTCGAGGGATGGATGCGCGACGCCGGCCTCCACACCCGCCGCGATCCGCTCGGCAACCTGATCGGCCGCCGTACCGGGGACGGCGGGCCCGCGCTCATGCTCGGCTCGCACCTCGACACGGTCAGGGACGCCGGCCGCTACGACGGGGCGCTGGGCGTGCTCGTGGGCCTGGCCTGCGCCGAGCGCCTGGGGGGGCGAGAGCTCCCGTTTGGGTTCGAGGTGATCGGGTTCGCCGACGAGGAGGGCGTGCGGTACGGCACCGGGTACCTCGGCAGCGCAGTGCCGGCCGGCCGCTTCGAGCAGGCCTGGCTCGGGCTCGTCGACGTGGACGGCACCGCGCTCGCGGACGCCGTGCGCGGGTGGGGCGGGGATCCCAAGGCGATCGCCGGCGGCCGCCGGCGCCCGGAGGAGCTGCGTGGCTACATCGAGGTTCACATCGAACAGGGCCCGGTGCTGGACGATCGTGGGCTGCCGGTGGGGGTGGTGACCGGCATAGCCGGGCAGACCCGCGCCCGCGTCTCGTTCACGGGCCAGGCCGGGCACGCCGGCACCACGCCTATGGAGGGACGCCGCGACGCCCTGGCCGCCGCCGCGGAGTGGATCGGCGCCGTGGAGAACGAGGCGCGCGGACGCGAGGGGCTGGTGGCCACGGTAGGGGAGATAGCCGCCGCGCCCGGTGCGGGCAACGTGATCCCCGGCCAGGTCACCGCCTCGCTCGACGTGCGCCACCCCGAGAATACGGCGCGCCTGGAGGCGACCGCGGCGCTGCGCGGCGGGGCCGCCCGGATCGGCGCTACGAGGGGCGTGGAGGTGGCCTGGGACGAGATCCAGTCCACGCCGCCCGTGCCCTGCTCCCTAGTCCTGACCGAGATGCTGTCGGCGGCGGCGGCGGACGCCGGCCAGGCCGCGCCCCGGCTTGCGAGCGGCGCCGGCCACGACGCGGCGATGATGGCGGCCGTCACGCCGGTGGCGATGCTGTTCGTGCGCTGCGCCGGCGGGGTGAGCCACCACCCGGACGAGTCGGTCCGGCCCGAAGACGTGGAGGTCGCGATCGACGTGACGACCCGCTTCGTCGAGCGCCTCGCAGCCCGGGACGCCGCTCAGAACCCGTCCCGGTAGACGTCCTTGTAGAGCAGGTACTCCGCAGGCCCGTCGTCCCCCGCCACGAACGACTGCGGACAGTACGGCGGCATGTAGATGAAGTCGCCCTCGCTCACGTCGTGGTCGGCTCCGTCGAGGTGGTAGCGCCCGCCGCCAGCGGTCATGTAGAGGCCGTGCTCCTCGTCGTGCACCTCCACCCGTCCGAGCCCGACTCCCGGGTCGAACGCGAGCAGGCTCATGTTGAAGTCGAGCCGGGGGTCGGCCGGGTCCAGCAGCTCGCGCCGCTGCAGGCCGGGCATGGGCGTCTCCTCGAAGGGCTCGTCGTCGCGGTGGCCCGAGCGCGCCTCGGGCGCTCCCAGGCCAGGCCACGGCTCGAGCCTGCGCTTGACCCACAGCACCTCGGCGGGCCGGTCGTCGCCTGCCTCGATATCGAAGGACATGTCCGGCGGCAGGTAGCACCAGCCGCCCGGCCGAAGCCCGAACTCGATCCCGTCGGCCCGGACGGGCACCTCGCCCTCGAGCACATACAGGAAGTCCTCGAATCCCGGCTCCACCGGCGCCGAGGTGCCGCCGCCCGGATCGAGCGCCACCAGGTACTGGCCCAGGCGGGCCGGCGCGTGCCGCGGCGTGACCAGCTTGTACAGAAGCGCATCGCGCAGGTTGGGGAGGCGACTCGCGTAGCGGTTCTCCGGACGCAGGATCGTGTAGGGCCGGCTCACCGCTCCAACCCTCCCAGGGCAGCCAGGTCCTCTGGGCGCGCCGGCACCCGCGTGAGCGGGCGCCCCGTGGCGGCCCGCAGGGCCGCCATGACCGCCGGGGTCGAGGAGATCGTGGCGAGCTCGCCCACTCCGGTCACCCCGTGGGGCGCATCGGGGTTGCCGAGCTCGAGCACCAGCGACGGCAGCTCGGGAGCGTCGACGATGGTGGGGATGCGGTACTCGCCGAGCGAGCGGCTCGTCACGACGCCCTCGTCCACGACCATCTCCTCCATCAGCGCGAGCCCGAGCCCCTGCACGCCGGCGCCCTCGAGCTGACCCTCGAGCGCGAGCGGGTTGACCGCCCGGCCCACGTCCTCCGCGCAAGCGAGCTGCGCCACCCGCGCCACCCCCAGCTCCACGTCCACGTCCACGACGGCCCTGTGGGCCGAGAAGGCGAAGCCCACGTGCACGTCGCCGCGGCCGGTCTCGGGGTCCATCGGCTCCGTCGGCCCGTGGCGGTAGGTCGCCTCCTCCTCGACCTCGCCGTCGCCCAGGAGCGCGGCAAGCTCGCCGGGGTCCGTCCCGGGCTCCGTCCCGAGCCGCTCGCGAAGGGCCCCGCACGCCGCCCCCAAGGCGCCGGCCACCATCCAGGTGAGCCGGCTGCCCGACGCCGGGCCGGCCGATCCCAGCCGAGTGTCCGCGGACAGGACGCGCACCTCCTCGACGCCCAGCTCGGTCCGCACGAGCTGCTCGAGCACGCCCACCACGCCCTGACCCACCTCCGCTGCGGCGCACTGGACTTCCGCCAGCGGGATGCCGCCGGGCGCGGACAGGCGGATGCGCGCCACCGTGTAGTCGTCGAACCCCTCCGAGAACGCCACGTTCTTGTAGCCGAAGGCGAAGCCCACGCCGCGGCGCACCCCCTCCCCCTCCGTGGTCCCGAAGGCGCCCCCGGGCCAGCCGCGGTCCTCGCCGCCGGGCGGCGCGGGCAGCGGCAGATCGCGCACTCCGAGGAGCAGCGCCTCGGGGTCGAGCGGGCCGGGCACCGCCTGCCCGGTCGGCATCTCGTCGCCGGGGGCTAGCGCGTTGCGGATCCGGAGCTCGACCGGGTCGACACCGAGACGGTCGGCCAGCCGGTCCATCTGCGCCTCGTAGGCGATGGCGACCTGAGGGGCGCCGAACCCGCGCATGGCCCCGCACGGCGGGTTGTTGGTGTAGGCGACGGCGGCGTCGATCCCGGCGTTCGGCACGGAGTAGGGGCCGCAGGCCTGAGTGGCCGCGTTGGCGAGCACCGCCGTGGAGCTCGACGCGTACGCGCCCCCGTCGAACAGCAGGCGGGCGCGCACGCAGAGAAGCCGCCCGTCCTCGCCGGCGATGTGCTCGTAGTCGAGCCTCGCCGGATGGCGGTGCACGTGCCCGACGAAGGACTCGCGGCGCCCGTAGACCATCTTCACGGGCCTGCGCGTTGCGAGGGCGAGCATGCACGCGTGCACGTGGACGGAGAGGTCCTCCCGCCCGCCGAAGGCGCCGCCGACGCCGGCGAGGACGAGCTCCACGCGCTCCTCGGGCAGGCCGAGCGCGGCGGCCACCTGCTCGCGGTCCACATGGAGCCACTGCGTGGCGACCTCGAGCTGCACTCCGCCGTCCTCCAGCGGCCGCGCCAGTCCGGCCTCCGGACCGAGGAAGGCCTGGTCCTGCATGCCGACCTCGTAGGTGCCGCGGACTGTGACCGGACCGGTGGTGGCGGGATCGCCGTGGACGATCCGCACCCTGCGGAGCTCGTTCCCGTGGGGGTGGAGCGGAGGCGCGCCCGGCGCGAGCGCCGCGGCGGGGTCCGACAGCACCGGGAGCGGCTCGTAGTCCACGGCCACCTGCGCCGCCGCACGGCGCGCCGTCCCCAGGTCCTCGGCGGCCACCACCGCCACGGGCTCGCCGTGGCAGCGCACGCGGTCGAACGCGAGGACGGGCTGGTCCTTGTGGCGGCCCAGTCCGACGCGCTTGGCGCCGGGCACGTCGGCGTGCGTCAGCACCGCCCGAACACCCGGCACGGCGCGCGCGGCGGCGGTCTCGATCCCCAGTATGCGCGCCGAGGCGTGGGGGCTGCGCAGGGTCACCCCGACGAGCATGCGCTCCGCGCGCAGGTCCGAGGCGTAGGCGAACTGCCCAGTGACCTTGGCCCGGCCGTCGCTCCGGCGAAGGCGCTCGCCGATGCCGCCGCGCACCCGCTCGCGCACGCCGCCGACCGTCATCCCGCGCGCTCCCGCAGCCGCGCGCTCTCGCCGGCGAGGTCCGCCGCCAGCATCACCGGGTCGGCTGTGCGGAGCAGCCCTTCCTCGACCACCGGCTCACCGTTCACCACCAGGGTGTGCACCGGGCGCGGCGGTCCGAGCACGAGCGCCGCGACCGGGTCCGCGATCCCGGCCCGGCTCACGTCGTCGAGCCGCCAGAGGGCCACGTCGGCGAGCGCACCCACCTCCAGCTTGCCGAGCTCGTCCTCGCGCCCGAGGCACCGCGCGCCGTGCCGGGTGGCGAGCTCCAGCGCCTCTCGCGCCGTCAGCGCCGACGGTCCCCCGCGCACCCGCGCCATCAGCAGCGCGCCGCGCAGCTCGTCGGTGAGCTCGCCCGACTCGTTCGAGGCCGCGCCGTCCACGCCGAGCCCCACGGGGGCGCCGGCGACGATCAGCCCGCGCACCGGCGCGATGCCCGCGCCGAGCCGCGCGTTCGAGATCGGGCAGTGCGCCACCCCGGTCGCGGACTCGCCCATCCGGCGAACCTCGTGGTCGTCCAGGTGCACACAGTGCGCGAGCCAGACGTCGTCGCCCAGCCAGCCGAGCTCCTCGAGGTACTCGAGCGGCCGAACGCCGTAGCGCTCGAGGCAGAACTCGTCCTCCTCGCGGGTCTCGGCCAGGTGGGTGTGAATCCGCACGCCGCGCGAGCGGGCCAGCTCGGCGGTCTCGGCCATCAGCTCGCGGGTGACGGAGAACGGCGAGGTGGGCGCCAGCGCGATCCGCACCATCGCGCCCGGCTCCGGATCGTGGTGGCGGTCGATCGCCTCCGAGCAGGCCGTCAGGATCGCGTCGCGGTCCTCCACGATGTTGTCCGGCGGCAGGCCCCCGTGGCTGTTCCCGAGGTCCATGGCGCCGCGGCACGGGTGGAAGCGCAGCCCGATCTGCCGCGCCGCCTCGATCTCGACGGCGAGCAGGTCCCCCGCGTCGCGCGGGAAGATGTAGTGGTGGTCTGAGGTCGTGCCGCAACCCGACCGCGCGAGGGCCGCCAACGCCGCCCCGGCAGCGGCCGCCACGGTCCGGTCGTCGATGTGCGCCCACACCGGGTAGAGCGCCGCGAGCCACTCGAACAGCGTCGCCTGCTGCGCCATCCCCCGCGTGGCGGACTGATAGAGGTGGTGGTGGCAGTTCACGAGCGCCGGGGTGGCGAGCAGGCCGTGGCCGTCGATGCGCCGGACGTCGTCCCCGCCTCGGGGCGCCGAGCCCGGCCCGACCGCCGTGATGCGCCCGCCCTCCAGGACCAGATGCCCGTCCTCGTACTCGCGACGCCGGTCGTCCACCGTCGCGATCGCGCAGCCCTCCACGACAGTCGCCCCGCTCATCGCCCGGCGGCGAGCCGCACGGCGGCCACGATCTTCTGGTAGCCGGTGCAGCGGCAGAGGTTGCCGTTCAGTCCCTCTCGGATCTCCTCGGCCGTCGGCTCCGGCACGCGGCGCAGGAGGTCGCGCGCGGCCATGACGAACCCCGGGGTGCAGAACCCGCACTGCACACCGCCCGCCTGGAGGAACGCCTCCTGCACCGGGTGGAGCGCCCCATCCTGCGATGCCAGGCCGGCGACGGTCTCCACCTCGGACCCGGCGGCCTGCGCTGCCGGGACCAGGCAGGCGCAAGCGATCTCGCCGTCGATCGCGACCGTGCAGGATCCGCACTCGCCCTCCTCGCAGGCGTTCTTCGGCGCCGTGACCCCCAGCTCGTCGCGCAGCACGCGCAGCAGGCTGTGGGCGGAGTGCTCTTCGGTCAGCTCGTGCTCGGCACCGTCCACGCGGAGCCTCAGACCCGTCGCGGCCCGCTCCGGCTGCACGGAGCGCGAGCGTGGGGGCGCCGCCGCAGCCGGCGAGCCATCCGAGCGCCAGGCGCGCGCCAGCGCCCGGCCGCCCAGCACCGCGGCGGCGTGGCGCTTGTACGCCTCCGATCCGCGGCCGTCCGAGCGCGGGCGCGTGGCCTCGGCCACAAGGGCCCCCACCCGCGACACGAGGCCGGCGTCAAGCTCCCCGCCCGACCCCCACGGCGCCTCGGCCGCCACGAGCTCCTCGGCGGCAGCGGCGCGCACCGGGGTTGGCGCGCTCGCGGCGACGCCGATTCCGGCCGTCCGGTGCTCGGTGTCGAGCACGACCGCGACCGCGCAGGCGGCGCGCGCCATCGCGTTGCGCGCCCCCACCTTGGCGTACGCGGCGGGCCCAGCCGCACGCGGGACGCGCACGGCCACAATCAGCTCGGCACTGCGCAGGTCGCGCTCATACGGCCCGGTAAGGAAGTCCGCCACCGGCAGGCGCCTGACGCCGGACGCCGAGGCGAGCTCCACCTCGGCCCCCACCGCCACGAGGGCGGCAAGGATGTCCGCGGACGGGTCGGCGATCGCCAGCGCGCCGCCGAGGGTGGCGCGGTTGCGGACCTGGCGCGAGGCGATCGTGCGGGCCGCCAGCGCGAGAACCGGCAGCGGCTCGCCCAGCTCCTCGAGCTGGCGCGTGTACGTGACCGCCGCGCCGAGCCGGACCGGGTCGCCGTCCTCGACCGCCTGCAGCTCTGCCACGCGCGAGAGGTCAAGCAGCGGGCCGGGCCGCTCGCCCCGGTTGCGGAGCGGCATCACCTCGGTGCCGCCCGCCACGACGACCGCTTCTGGGGCGTTACGCCTGGCGTGGAGCGCCTCGCCGATCGACCGTGGCTGGATGACGTGCGATCCGATCGCAAGACGCTATCGACCCCGGATGCCGAGGGTGGGGGCACGGGCGGCCGCGACCGGTAGGGACGGCGGCCCGGTCAGTCGCCGATTACGCCGCCGCCGTCGGGCAGGCGCCGGCGCGCGAACTCGCGGGGCGGGCTGCCGGCGAACTGGTTGAAGTCCCGGATCATGTGGGCCTGGTCGTAGTAGCCGCACAGCTGTGCGATCTCGGCCCAGCCCATCTGCGTGCGGGCGTCGACCAGCGAGACCACCCGCCCGAAGCGGAGGATCCGGGCGAGCAGCTTCGGCGTCACGCCGACCTGCTCTCGGAACCGGGAAATGAGGTGCCGGCGGCTGCAGCCGATCTCGGCGGCGATCACTCCGACGGGCACGGTGCCGCCGCTCTCACGCAGGCGGCCGAGGGCGCGTGTCACGCTGGGCACGGGCGAGCGCGCGCGGTCCAGCAGAGTGAGCAGGAACTCGTCGACCACCGCGAAGCGGTCGGCCCAGCCGCACGCCCCCGAGACCGCCTCGTGGAACAGCACGCCGCCGCGGCCGAACAGCTCCTCGAGCGTGACCACGCGCTGGGCGAGCTCGTGCATGGGAAATCCGAGCAGCAGGTGCGCCCCGACCGGCGTCAGATCGACCTGCACGCCGGCCTGCGAGCCGCCGGTCTCGGTGAGCGCATAGGTGTCGTGGAGTCCTGCGACGAAGCCCGCCGGCTGCTCGCTCCATCCCACGGCTGGTCCGGGCGCTGAGACCCGGATCGGCTGGCCGAGGTTGACGATCATCACGGCGCGCTCGGAGGGAAGCTCGCGTCGCCGCGTGAAGCTGGTGGTCTGCTCGTGGTAGGAGCAGTACGAGAGCACGTGGCTCCGCAGCCGCGGGTCGGGCGCCCCGTGGACCATCTCCCAACGGTCCTGTTCGGACTCGTGCCGGAAGACCCGGCTCGCTTGTGCGTGGACGGTCATCGGTCCGAGCGATGCGACAGGACATTGACAACGGTACCGCCCGGCTCTCGCAGCATGAACCGCCGGACTCCCCAGCTCTCGTCACGCAGGCCATACGCGATCTCGAGGCCCCGCTCCACCGCCCTGGCGTGGACCGCGTCGACATCCGTCACCTCGACCGAGATCCCGGGAGCGGCCGGATCGTCGTTGCCGATGATCGTGACCTGGGCGGAGGGGTTGTCCGGGGAGGCGACAGTTACGACCCAGCCCAAGTCCATCAGCCACGTCGAATCCGAGCAGGTCCACGAAGAAGTCGCGCGTCTCCGCCGCCCGGCTCGACCTGATGTTGGGGACCGCCCTGGTGATCGCCATGCGGTCAGGAACGGCTCGGCGGCTGATGCAGCCCGAACGACGAGCCCTGGTCGTCGTGGCAGAGCTTGAAGCGCCCGAACCGCGCGATCGAGCCCTCGTCGCCCTCCACGTCGACATCCTCGACCTCGCCGCCGAGCTCGCGGACGCGCTCGGATCGCCGCCTCCATATCGTCAACCAGGAAGAACACGTACGGCATGGCCCCGGCGTCGCCGCCATGCATGCCGCCCTGCACGTTCGGCGCGGTGATCACGAAGCCGCCCCCGGAGGGCCCGGTATCGAACTCCCAGCCGAACAGGCTCTCGTAGAAGGCCCGGCCGCGCTCTGTGTCTCCGACACCGAGCTCGAAGAACGCCAGCTCGCCTGACATGGATCACTCCCTTCGACGGTCACCCTGGAACCGTATCCCCGGACCGCTCGGCGCTATTGGAAGAAGTTGACCCGGTCAGGCCACCGGCGCGAGCGCCACGCCGGAAGGGGCCTCCCGGCCGGCCCCGGTCAGCTGACCGGCTCGAGCTGGCGGCAGCGCTCCTCGATCGCCCGGCGGATCTGCTTCGACACGGCGGGCAGCTCCCGCTCGATGTGGCGGAAGGCGGAGCCCGTGAGCACCATCACCCTGAGCGGCGTGGCGGCGATCACGGACGCGTTGCGCGTGACGTTCCCGATCAGGCCCATCTCCCCGAAGAAGTCGCCGGGCCCGAGCTCCGCGAGGAGCTGGTCGCCACGCCTCACCTCGGCCGTGCCCTCCTCGATGGCGAAGAACTCGTACGCGAACTCCCCCTCGCGCACCAGGTGACGGCCCTTCTCGACTTCGACCTCGTCGGCCTGCTTTGCCACCTCACGGCGCTCCTTCTTCCCAAGTCCCGCGAACAGCGGGATCACTCGCAGCCGTGCTTCGTCCATGTCTCTCCCTCAGTCCGGGATCAGGCCGTCTCCTGTGAACTCGCCCTTCGCCTCCTGGAAGGTGACGTCGCGCGGGGGCAGGATCACGTCCGACTCCACGAGCTCGTCGTCGGCGAGCGCGTTGCCGTCGCTCGCGACCAGCTCGAGCATCTGGGACCAGAGCTCGCGAAAGCCGGTCTCGTCCCCCTGCTCGACCGCGTTGACGGCCCGGTTGTCGAGCTCGTTGAGCCGGTCCGCGTCCCCGTCGGGCAGGCGGAACTGCCCCTCGCCCGAGATCCGGACGATCACGGGTTCTCCTTCCCCTGCTCGAGGGCGGGCGACTCGCCGCCTCCGCTACCGAGCTCGGCCTTCATCTTGGCCAGCTCGTCGTCCACCTGCGCGCCGCTCGTCAGCTCCTTCAACTGCCGGTCGATGTCGTCCTCTCCGGGCCGAGCTGGGTGATGTCGTCGAAGGTCCCGGCCGCCTCGAGCTCTTCCACGGCGCCGGCGCGGGCGCGCATCGTCTCGGTCTTGTCCTCGGCGCGCTGCATGGCCAGCCCCAGGTCGGCCATCTCCTCGCCCACGCCGGAGGCGGCCTCGCCGATCCTCACCTGCGCCTCGGCGGCCGAGTACTGCGCCTTGATGACCTCCTTCTTCGTTCGGAACTGCTCGATCTTCTGGCGCAGCTTCTGCTCGTTCGCCGTGAGCTGCTCCTGCTGGCCCTCGAGCTCCTTGACCTGCGTGTCGAGCGTCTGCAGCTCCGTCTGCGCGAGCGTCTTGCGCTCCAGCGCCATGCGGGCGAGCTCCTCGTTGCCCTGGGAGAGCGCCTGGCGCGCCTGGGTGTCGAGCTTCACCACCTGCTGCTCGAGCTTCCCTGACTGCATCTGCAGCCGCTTCTTGGCCGTGACGACGTCGGCGATGCCCTTCTTGACGTTCTGGAGCATCTCGACCTGCTTCTGGTAGCCGTAGTCGAGCGTCTCGCCCGGATCCTCGGCCCGGTCGAGCATCTTCGAGATCTTCGACTTGATAACGGTGGACATGCGTCCGCCAAGCCCTGGCATCCGGTTCTCCTTCGACCTGTGGATCGTGAGGGACCTAGACTAGCCGTCGATGGAGCCCCGTCCACCGTCCAGGTCCAGCTCCGTGCTGAGCCGCTGGATGGGAATCGGGGACGCGAACACCGCCGGAAACGTCCACGGCGGCGTGATCATGCACCTCTGCGACGAGGTGGCCGGCATCGCCGCCGTGCGCCATTCGGGCCTCCGGGTGGTGACCGCTGCGATGGACCGCATGACGTTCCTGCACCCTGTGTACGTCGGCGACCTGCTGACCGTGAAGGCGACGGTGAACGCCGCCTGGCGCAGCTCGATGGAGGTGGGCGTGCGGGTGGAGGCGGAGGATGTGCGAACCGGCGAGGTCACCCACACCTCGACCGCCTACCTGACGATGGTCGCCCTCGACGAGGGCGGCCGGCCGGCAGCCGTGCCGCCGGTGGCCGCCGAGACGCCCGACGAGCAGCGGCGGGCGCGGGAGGCGCAGCTGCGCCGCGACCACCGGCTGGCCGAGCGGCGCTCGATCGAGGCCGAGCGGGTCTGAACCGCGGGCGTGCCGGAGCTAGACAGGTCCGACCGAGTCCGGCGACTCCGGCTCCTCGGGCAGCTGGCGCCACTCGGTGAACTTCCCCTTCCGGATCGTGAAGCGGACCTTCACGATGCCCGAGCACGGCCCGCCGGGCCCCTCTCGTAGCCGGAACGAGGCGAGCGACCTCGGCCCTGGCTCGTCCTTCACGTCCGCCAAGTCCGCTCGGCAGGGAAGCCCGGCGTTGAAGATGCGGGCGGCCGCGGGGCTGGGCAGCCGAAAGGGGTCGCCCTGGTCGATGATGGCGCCCACCGCGAAGTAGTCGGCCGCGCCGACGTAGTCGTCGCGGTTGAGCGCGAGCAGCCAGCCGCGGATCACTCGCTGCTCGTACTCGGCGCCGCGCTGCGCCGGCGGCGGCAGCGGCTCGGCGATCGGGTTCGCTCTCGTCGGAGCATCCAGCCAGGAGGGCGAGGCCGGCGAGCGCGAGCAAGATCCGGCGCATCAGCCCGCCGCCGCCCGCTCGAGCCGCCGGCGCAGCTCCTCACCGCGCCCCGACGCAACCGCTCGAGCAGCGCGGCGCTCGCTCAGCTCGACCCCGCGAGCGCTGGCCAGCTCGAGCAGCGTCTGCTTCTCCTCGGACTCGCGCGCCGCCTTCACGAACAGCCAGCCCAACAGCACCACCGTGACGATGCTGCTCTCCACCATCATGATCGTGCCCGCCACGCCCTGGTCCTGGAGCGGTGAGATGTCCCATTCGGCCTGGCCCGGCCTGTAGTCGGGGTAGAACACGCGGCCGGACCACACGAACACGTTGCCGAGCACCGCCCCCGTGAATCGGACCCCCACGATGTAGAGCAGCCGGGCGCCGTTGCCGAACCACTCCGGCTGGGGCAGCGGCCCGAGCAGCGCCAGCCACATGGTGAAGCCGAAGAAGACGAAGCTCCCGTGCTGGAGCGCGTGCACAGGCTCGGACGTGAGCGCACCCTGGTAGAGCACCGGCAGGTGCCACACGTAGAGGTTGATCGCCCAGAGCGAGAACGCGACCACCGGGTGAGCGAGCACGCGGAGGCTGCGGGCGATCCGGGTGGCGAGCAGGGGCTGGAGCAGCGGCCCGGTCAGCCCGAGCACCAGGAGCAGCGCGGCCAGGTCCGCCATCAGCACGTGCTGCGCCATGTGGGCGAGGATGAGCTCCTCGCCGAGGTGCGCCATCGGCGAGACGAGCGCCACGATCACGAGCGCGATGCCCGTGGCGAAGCAGAGGGTCCGCCAGAGCGGCACCGGCCGGCCCTGGCGCGCGAGCGTCCGGGTGCGCACCGCATAGGCCGCCAGCGCGGCGAACGGTGGCAGCAGCTGCAGCGGCTCCAGCACGCCGCCGCCCACGTGGGCGAGCGGGACCATCACGCTCCGAGGATACGGCGCGGAGGACTGCGCCGGGTGGGCGTTACGCGGCCGGCAAGGGCGCCGCGGCGTTCTTCACGACGTCGCAGGGCGAGGCTCCGGGCGCCTGCTCCAGCACCTCGGTCGCGGCGCCGATCTTCTGCAGGTACTCGGCCCGCTGCATGCGCGAGATGACGAGCCGCTGGACCTGGGCCGTGCCCTCGAAGATCTGGTAGATCTTGGCGTCCCTGAAGAACTTCTCCAGGGGGCAGTCGGTGGTCTGCGCGAAGGGCCCGACGAGGTCCATCAGCGTGGTCGTGGCCCACATGGCCACGTCGCCCGCCTTCAGCTTCGACATCGAGCCCTGGCCGCCGGTCATCGGCACGCCGTTGCGGCCCATCCAGGCGGCCCGCCAGACGAGCAGGCGGGAGGCCTCGATCTCGGTGGCCACCTCGGCGAGCACCTGCTGGACCCGCTGCTGCTCGAGCAGCGGCGTGCCCTCCTCGACCCTGCCCTCCAGGTACTCGAGCGTCCACTCGTAGGCGGCCTGCGCGATGCCGAGCGCCGAGGCCCCCACCAGCGGCCGGGTCAGCTCGAACGTGGCGAGGGCGTTGGACGAGCGGCCGGTGGACTGCCCGGAGCGTGCCCGCTCGAGCTTGCGGTCGAGCTTCTCGCGGCCGCCGAGCAGGAACTCGGCCGGCACGCGGCAGTCCTCGAGGATCACCTCGGAGGTCTGCGAGGCGCGGATGCCGAGCTTCGACTCCTTCTTGCCCATTGACAGCCCGGGCGTGCCCTTCGGGACCACGAACGAGGCCTGGCCGCGGTGCCCCAGCTCGGGGTCCACCGTGGCCACGACAACGGTGACGTCCGCGATCCCGCCGTTCGTGATGAAGACCTTCGTCCCGTTGAGGACCCACTCGTCGCCGTCCTGTTCGGCCGTGGTGCGAAGCGAGCGCACGTCCGAGCCGGCGCTCGGCTCGGTCACGGCGTAGGCGCCCAGCTTGATCTCGTCGCCGGTGCCGAAGCACTCCGGCACCCAGCGCGCGATCTGGTCGGGAGTGCCGGAGCTGGCGATGCCCGCGGCCGCCAGCGACCCGCCGGAGATGGCGAGGGCGATTCCAGCGCAGCCCCAGTGGAGCTCCTCGGCGAAGATACAACCGAACAAACCCTCGGGGTCGGTGCCCATTCGCTGGATGTGATCGAGCCCGTGGAGGCCCCATTCGCGAGCGGCCCGGATGACCTCCCACGGCACGCTCTCCTCGCGGTCGTGCTGGGGAGCGACCGGACGGATCACCTCGCGCGCGAAGCGGCGGCAGTGCGCCTGGTACTCGAGCTGTTCGTCGTTGAGCCTGAAATCCACGAGGGTCCCCACCGCCTTTCCGTTTGACGGCGGACATCCGCCCTCAAGCCGCCGCGTTTGCGAGCCGGGGGCCGCCAAATGCATTGACTGACCAGTCAATCGTACATGCACCGGCCGTCGTGCGCGACGCTCCTGGCTAACCTGCGCCGCGATGCGCCGCCTCATCCCCGCGCTGGCCCTGCTCGCTTTCCTGGGCGGCTGCTCGCTGGGCGATGAGGAGCCGTCGTCGCGTCCACCGCAGCTGGGCGTGGAGGCCGAGGACGAGGAGGCCGTCGAGAAGGTCGGTTTCCCCTCGAGCGCCACACGCAACACGGTCAGGGTGGGGGGTAGCGACGCCGTGGCGGACGCCGCCGGCGTGGCCGGGGCGCTGTTCCCGGCCACGGGCACCTCGGATCGGCCCACGGCGGTCGTGATGGTCGACCAGGGCGACTGGCAGTCT
This sequence comes from uncultured Thermoleophilaceae bacterium, assembly GCA_963733885.1. Taxonomy (GTDB): domain Bacteria; phylum Actinomycetota; class Thermoleophilia; order Solirubrobacterales; family Thermoleophilaceae; genus JACVRW01. The sequence continues at coordinate 33,857 of CAVTES010000007.1, forward strand.
GGGATCGCCGCCTCGGTTCTGGCCGGCCCGCCGATCGGCGCGCCCATCCTGCTCTCCGACGGCGACGAGCTGCCGGCGGTCACCGCGGACACCCTCGAGCGCCTCGCGCCCCGGGGCTCGGACCTCTCCGAGGACGCCCAGGTAATCCGCATCGGCCCCGACGTGGCCCGGCCGGAGGGATTCAAGACGGCACTGATCCGGGGCGAGAACGCCTACCAGCGCGCGGCCTCGATCGACCGCTTCTTCTCCGCCGCGCGCGGCAGACCGTCGAACGACGTGGTGCTCTACTCGGGCGAGCGCGCCGAGTGGGCGATGTCGGCGGCGTCCTGGGCGGCCCGCTCCGGCGACGCCGTGCTCCCTGTCGAGGCGGACTCGATCCCCCGACCGGTGGCCCGAGCGCTCGAGAGCCACGAGAGACCCAACGTGTACCTCCTGGGGCCGAAGCAGATCATCTCCGAGCAGGTGGCGGACCAGCTCAGGGAGGGCGGGCTCGCCCGCTCGGTCAACCGGATCGAGGGGCCGACGCCGGTGGAGAACGCCATCGCGTTCGCGCGCTACTCGAAAGGCGACTTCGGCTGGCGTGTGAACATCCCCGGCTACAACTTCGCGATCGCCAGCACCACCCGCCCCGCCGACGCCGCGGCCGCCGCGCCGCTCGGTACGCGGGGGGTCTTCGCGCCGCTCCTCCTGACCGACGACCCCGAGCAACTGCCCGAGCCGGTCGAGAGCTACCTGCTGAGCGTGCAGCCCGGCTACGAGGGGGACCCGCGCGACGCCGTCTACAACCGCGCGTGGATCCTGGGCGACGACACGGCGGTCTCCGTGCGCCAGCAGGCGCAGCTGGACACGATCACCGAGCTGATTCCGGTGCAGACGACCGCGCCGTGATCTCGGGCGCCAGGATGGCGCCCGTTGTCATCAAGGTGCGGGCGGGACGCCCGCACGGGGTAATCTCGAAGCCATGAGCGAGTTCGAGCGAGCCGACCGCTACGAGCGGGAGCCCACCGTCGAGGACGTGCGCCAGCTGATGGGCGCGTCCACGCCGCACTTCGCCCTCCAGATCCGCAACCGCATCCGGAACCTGATCGCCGGGCTGCCGCCAGACCACCCCGCGCGCGTGGAGGGCGAGCGGGAGATCGCGCGGCTCGAGCAGCTCGCCCACGGCTCGGAGCGGCGCGGGCCGATCCAGTCGCACGAGCGAGGGCTGCCGAGCTTTCCCGGTGAGGGGGAGACTGCGGTACCCTCGTAGCGAACGTCACGAGGAGGAGCAATGGCTTGGGAGTTTCACGTCCTCGTCGTCGCCAACGTGACCGCGACGTCGGACGAGCTGCTCACCGCCCTCAGCGAGCGGGCGAAGCGAGGCGCCTGCCGCTTCACGCTCGTGATGCCGCGCTCCGGAACCGGTGGAGCGGAGCGCCTGAAGGAAGCCCTCGAGGCCATGCGCGCCGCGGGCCTCGGCAAGGTGGACGGGCGCGTCGGCGATCCGGACCCCGTCGTGGCGGCCATGGACGTGTGGGACCCCATGGCGTTCGACGAGATCGTGGTCTCGACCCTCCCGACCGGCGCGTCGCGCTGGCTCGGCCTGGACCTGCCGCGGCGGCTACAGAAGCTGACCGGAGTGACGGTGCACCACGTGGTGGCCGAGGTGGAGCGGGAGGTGCGCTGGGAGCGCCCTCCGGAGCACGAGGAGTACGGCGTGCTCTCGCCGCTGGCCGCGGCGCTCACGCGACGCTAGCCGCGGCCTCCCTCGGGGCCGACAGCCCGGCAACCGCGTCGCGGTGCTCGCGCGCCGAGCCGTACAGGAGCGCATCGACCTTGGCGCGCTTCAGGAAGAAGTGCAGGTCGTGCTCCCAGGTGAAGCCGATGCCGCCGTGCACCTGCAGCGCCGCGGTGCACACGCTCCAGCCCGCGTCCGATGCGTACGCCTTTGCCATGCATGCCGCGAGCGGCAGCGTCTCCGGCTGGGCGTCCCCGCACCAGGCCGCGTAGTAGCTCGCCGAGCGCGCCCCCTCGGTCTCGAGCAGCATCTGCGCGCAGCGGTGCGACACCGCCTGGTAGGACCCGATCGGGCGGCCGAACTGCTTGCGGTCGCGGGCGTACTCGACTGCCATCTCCATCGCCTTCTGTGCGATGCCGGTGAGCTCGGCGGCCAGTGCCGCGGCAACCCGCGAGACCCCGGGAATGCGGTCGCCCTCGAGCGCATCGCCGGTCTCACCGCCGCGCACCCGGGCGAAGCGGCGCGTGGCGTCCATCGTGTCCACCGGCTCCACCTCGGCCTGGCCGCGTTCCACGATTCGCGCGTCCTCGTGCCCGAGCAGCAGGATCACGTCCGCCGAGTCGGCGTCGGGCACGAGCTTGGCCTCGCCCTCGTCATTCAGGATGCCCACGGTGCCGCGCGCCTCGCCCGAGGCGATGCCCGGCAGCCAGCGCTCCTTCTGCTCGTTCGTGCCGGCGGCGTCCAGCACCAGGCCCGCCGCCGCGTTCGAGAGGAACGGCAGCGGCGCCAGCGCGTAGCCGAGCTCCTCCATCAGGATGATCAGCTCGACCGTCCCGAGCCCCTGGCCGCCGTGCTCCTCTCCGATGAAGATGCCGGGCCAGCCAAGCTCGCAGAGCTCCTTCCAGGTCGTGTCGTCGTAGTCGCCCGCCTCGGCCAGCTCCCGCACCCGCTCGGGCTTGAAGCGCTCGGTGAGCAGCTCCCTGGCGGTGCGCTTGATGGCCTGCTGGTCGTCCGAGAAGTCGAAGTTCATGGGACCCTTCCCTACCTCAGCTTCGGCAGCCCGAGCACCCGCTCGGCGACGATGTTCTTCAGGATCTCCGTGGTGCCGCCCTCGATCGAGTTGGCGCGCGAGCGCAGCAGCCGGTAGGTCCAGCGCGACTCCCAGTACGCGCCCTCCTCGCCGAGGATCTCGACGGCGACCTCGGTCAGCGTCTGGTTGACCTCTCCCCACTGCCACTTGGGCAGCGAGCCCTCGGGCCCGGGCACGCCATGCTTCATGATCTGGGTCAGGCCGCGCCACGAGTTGAGCCGCAACAGCTCGACCTCGATCGTGAGCTGCGCGAGCTTCTGGCGGATCACCGGGTCCTCGTCCGCGCCGCGCTCGGCGGCGAGCTGCTTCAGCTCGTCCAGGGCGATCCTCACGCCCGCCGCCGACGAGGCACCCAAGCCGGCGCGCTCGTTCATCAGCGTGGTGATCGCCACCGCCCAGCCGTTGCCGACGCCGCCGACCACGTTCGTGTCCGGGATCCGCGCCTCCTCCATGAAGAGCTCGTTGAACTCCGGCTCCTTGGTGATCTGGTAGAGCGGGCGGACCTGCACCGCGTCCTGCTCCATGTCCATGATGAAGTAGGTCAGGCCCTGGTGCTTGGGCGCGTCCTGGTCCGTGCGGGCGACCAGCATGCACCACTTGGCCTTGTGCGCGTAGGTGGTCCACACCTTCTGGCCGGTGACCAGCCACTCACCATTCGACTTCACCGCCTTGGTCTTCAGCGAGGCGAGATCGGAGCCCGACTCCGGCTCGGAGAACCCCTGGCACCAGATCTCCTCGCCGGTCAGGATCGGCCTGAGCCAGCGCTCCTTCTGCTCGTCGCTGCCATGTGTGATCACCACGGGGCCGCCCATGACCATTCCGAGGATGTTCACCGGCGGCGGCGCCTTCGCGCGCGCCATCTCCTCGCCGAACAGGGCCTGCTCGACGAGCGTGGCGCCGCGGCCGCCGTACTCCTTCGGCCAGGAGAAGCCCGCGTAGCCCGCTTCGAACAGCTTGCGCTGCCAGGCGCGGCGGTGCTCGAAGGAGGCGTCGTCGCCGGGCGGGTCCTCACCGGGGTGGTTCTCGGCGAGCCACGCCCGCAGCTCGTCGCGGAAGGCCTGTTCGGAGGGCGACAGCGTCAGGTCCATGACGCAGTAATGTACCAGGGCGTACACAAAGCCGAAGCGCCCGGCTCGGCCGGGTGCGCACGGACGATTGAAGTCGACCCCTCGCCACATCCCCCGCCGCCTTCCGCGCGGCACCCACGGACTCGACCCCGGAGTGGTCGCAGCGTCGCAGCGGACGCGGCTGCTCGAGGCCGTCGGGCGGGCCGTGGCCGAGAAGGGCTACGCCGGCGCGACGATCGACGACATCGTCCGCGGGGCGGGCGTCTCGAAGAAGACCTTCTACGAGCACTTCCGCGACAAGCTCGACTGCTTCCTCGCTGCCTACGAGGCCGCCAGCGACGAGCTGCTCACGCGCCTGCGCGAGGCACAGTCGGCGCGCGCGGGGTGGCTCGAGCGCACTCGCGCGGGGATCGACGCCTACCTGCGCTGGCTGGCGGCGGAGCCGGCGCTGGCGCGCGTGTTCCTGATCGAGGTGGCCGCCGCCGGGCCGGTGGCCGCCGAGCGCCGCGAGCGCATCCGCGACCGCTATGCCGACGTGCTGCGCGAGCTCCAGGACGACGCGCGCGCCGAGATACCGGCGCTGCCGAGCCTCCCGGCCGAGGTGTTCCATGCGCTGGTGGCCGCGGTCGACGAGCTGGTGGTGCGCCGCATCCGCGAGTCCGGCGCGACGGCGCTGCCGGAGCTCGAGCCGGTGCTGCTCTACCTGCAGGTCGCGCTGCTGGCCGGGCCGCAGGTGGCGGCCGAGGCCTCCGCTCTGTGACATACGACACGCCGTCGTTGCATAAATAGCGCGGCTCTGCTTCAATAGCGATACGCAACGTACTCGTATCGTTATTCGAAAGAGAGAGCAAGATGGCACCGACGAGCGGCAAGGCATACGACCGGCGCTGGTGGACCCTGGTGGTCCTCTCGATCTCGCTGCTCGTCATCTCCCTCGACAACACGATCCTCAACGTCGCCCTCCCCACCATCGAGCGTGATCTCGACGCCTCGGCGGGCGCGCTCCAGTGGATCGTCGACTCCTACACGCTGGTGTTCGCCGGCCTGCTGCTGACGATGGGCAGCCTCGGTGACCGCTTTGGCCGCCGCAAGGCGCTGGTGGCCGGGCTGTTTGTATTCGGAGCGGGCTCGCTGCTCTCGGCGTTCGCGCCGAGCGCCGACGCCCTGATCGCGAGCCGCGCCCTGATGGGCCTCGGCGGCGCGCTCATCATGCCGTCCACGCTGTCCGTGCTCACGAACGTCTTCCCGGCCGAGGAGCGGCCCAAGGCGATCGGGATCTGGGCCGCGGTGGCGGGGCTCGGCATCGCCGTCGGGCCGGTGGCGGGCGGCTGGCTGATCGAGCACTTCGACTGGAGCGCGGTGTTCCTCGTGAACATCCCGATCGTGGTGGCCGCGCTGGCGGCGGCCCCGGTCCTGGTGCCCGAGTCGCGCGACCCGGCGAAGTCGCGGCTCGACCCGCTTGGCGCGGTGCTCTCCACCGCCGGGCTCGGCGTGCTCACCTGGTCGATCATCGAGGCGGCCGAGCGCGGCTGGGCCGACGGCCTCGTGCTGGGAGGCTTCGGGGCGGCGGCGGCTGCGCTGGCCGGGTTCGTTGCCTGGGAGCTCCGCACCTCGTCCCCGATGCTCGACGTGCGGCTGTTCCGCGTGCGCCGCTTCACCGGGGCGAGCGTGTCGATCGCGCTGGTGTTCTTCTCGCTGTTCGGCGCGATCTACTTCCTCACGGTCTACCTCCAGAGCGTGATGGACTTCGACGCCTTCGACGCCGGCCTGCGGGTCACGCCGGTGGCGGTCGGGCTTGTGCTCGGCGGCCCGCTGTCCGCCAAGCTGGCCGAGCGCCTTGGCACCCGCAACGTGGTGGCCGGCGGACTGGTCGTGGTGGCCGCGGCGCTGCTGCTGCTCACGGGGGCTGACGCCGACAGCGGCTACGGCATCGTCGCCGCCTCCCTCGTCCTGCTCGGCTTCGGCATGGGCACGACGATGGCGCCGGCCACCGAGTCGATCATGAGCTCGCTGCCGCTCGCCAACGCGGGCGTCGGCTCGGCCATGAACGACACGGTGAGGATGGTCGGCGGCACGCTCGGCGTGGCGGTGCTCGGAAGCCTCCTGTCCGGCCGTTACGGTGCGGACATGGACGGTGCGGTCGAGGGCCTGCCCGCGCCTGCGGCCGAGGCGGCCGGCGAGTCGGTAGGTCATGCCGAAGCCGTGGCCGGGCAGATCGGCGGCAACGCCGGCGCGACGCTCGAGCGAGTGGCCGAGACGGCGTTCAGCTCAGCGATGAGCACCACGCTCATGGTGGCGGCGGGCGTGGCGCTGGCCGGCGCTCTGGTGGCGCAGCTGGTGCTGCCCGGCCGGGAGCGCGAGCGGGTCGAGAAGTCGGCCCTGGCGGCGGAGCCGGCCGGCGCATGACGGCGGAGTCCGCAGCGCGCAGCCGCGGCCGCCCCCGCAGCGAGGAGGCCCACCGGGCCATCCTCGCTGCGGTCGTTGAGCTCGTCTCCGAGCACGGGCTCGGCGGGCTCACGATGGAGGCGGTCGCTTCCCGCGCCGGCGTGGGGAAGACGACCATCTACCGCCGCTGGGACACGAAGAACGAGCTGGTCCTGGAGGCGATGGAGCAGCTGCGACCGCCAGGCCCCCCGCCCGACACCGGCAGCCTGCTCGGGGACCTCGATGCGCTCGTGGCCATTCAGCGCGAACGGCTCGAGGCATCGCAGCTCCCCCGAGTCATTCCGCGCGTCCTGGGCGAGTCGCTGGACGACCCGGACCTGCACGCCCAGATCGTCGAGCGCGCGGTAAACCCGATCCGCGGGATCCTCGAAGAGATCGTGCGCCGCGCGCTCGACCGCGGCGAGCTGCGCGAGGACCTCGACGTCGACACGATGGTCGATGTCCTGCACGCGATTCCCGTCTACAAACTGCTGATGGCCGGCGGCGCGATGGAGGCGGTCTCGGGCGTGCCAGAGCGGGTGGTCCCGCTGCTGCTCGAGGGCGTCAGTAGCTCTTCGGGAGCCCCAAGGAGTGCTCCGCCACGTAGTTCAGGATCATCTCGCGCGAGACGGGCGCGGTCCGGGTGAGGCGGACGCCCCACCACATGTCGCTCAGCCCGTACTCGAGCGCGAACCCGTTTCCGCCGTGGGTCTGGATCGCGCGGTCGACGCATTCGATGGCAGCCTCCGCCGCCGCGTACTTCGCCATGTTGGAGGCCTCGCCCGCGCCCGGGGCGCCGGCGTCGTAGAGCGCCGCCGCCTTCTGCATCATCAGCCGCGCCAGCTCGAGGTCGACCTTGGCCTCCGCGAGCGGGTGGGCGATGCCCTGGTGGGTCCCGATCGGCGCGCCCCACACGGCTCGGTCGTTGGCGTAGGCGGAGGCCTTCTCGAGGGCGCGCCGGCCGGCGCCGCAGGCGATCGCCGCGCCCATGATGCGCTCCGGGTTGAGCCCGTCGAAGACCGGTCCCAGCCCGCCGCCCTCGCCGCCGATCAGGCGCTCCTCCTCGAGCTCGACGTCGTCGAAGAAGAGCGTCCACTGCTTGTCGGGGCCGAGGTAGGGCATCGGGATGGCGTCGCGCGTGAAGCCGGGCGCGTCCACGTCCACGAGGCACAGCGACGGCAGGCCAAGCTCGCCGCCGGGGAGGCGGCTGCGGGCCACCACCAGCACCGCGTCCGAATGCTCGACGCCGGAGATGTAGGTCTTCTGCCCGTTCAGCAGCAGGCGCCCGTCGCGCCGCTCGAGCGACGTGGCCAGGTTGTGTGAGTTGGTGCCGGCGTCGGGCTCGGTGATCGCGAACGCGACCTTGGTGGTTCCCGCGGCGATCCCCCGCAACCAGCTGTCCTTCTGCTCCTCGGTCCCGTGGCGGGCGAGGATCGAGCCGACGATCGCCGGCGAGACAACGATCAGGAGCAGCGACTTCCCCGCCCCCGAGATCTCCTCGCCCACGGCCGCGAGCCCGGACAGGCCGAGCCCGCCGCCGCCCCACTCCTCGGGCACGTTCACGCCCAGATAGCCCTTCTCCCCGAGCGCGTCCCATAGCTCCGTGGGCGGCTCACCCTCGGCGTGCTTGCGGCGCGAGTAGTCCTCCGGAAACGAGTCGCAGATGCCCCGCACGGCAGCTCGGATCTCGCGTTCCTCGTCGGTGGGGATCAGCTCGAGGCGGGCCACGCCGCCCGGCAGACTATCCCCCGTCCGCGTTGCTCCGGGCGAGATCGAGCTCCGCCTGCACCGTCTCGCGCTGGTTGTTCCAGGTCAGGCGCTTCTCGAGGTACGGGATCGCCTCGTCCGGGTTGCCGGAGCGGTTGAGCGACTTGCCGAGGTTGAACAGCGCGTAGGCGTAGTTGATGTCCTGGCTGTCCTCGGGCCACGAGGCCACCGCCTGCTGCAGGATCGGCACGGCGCCCGCGAAGTCGCCCTGCTGCATCCGCGCGAAGCCCTGCTCGTTCAGCTGGGCGCCGGTGGCCGCGTCGCCGGACCCTGACGGCTGCTCAGGCGCCGGCTCCGGCTCCGGCTCCGGCTCGGGCTCGGGCGCCGGCGCGGGCTCCGCAGGCTGCTGCTCTTCGGCCTGCGGCGCTTCGGCCTGCGGCTGTGGCTGCTCCTCCTGCCGGTCCCCCTGATCCCCGCCACTGCCGGCCTGCTCCTGGCGGCCGCCATCCGCCTGCTGCGGCTCGCCGCCGCCGTCATCGCCGGACGACAGCACCGCGGCGAGCACCCCGGCCGCCGCGAGCGCAAGAAGCACGAGCGCGAGCGCGATGGCGCCGACCGGGCGCTTGCCCGCCGGCCCGGCTTTCCGGCCCGCGCGCCCCGTGGGCGGCGGGGGCTCCGCGGAGGCGGGAGCGGGCGCCGGGATCGGAGCGGGCCTGGGGACGGTCCGCGTGGGCGGCACGGCTCGCGTGGGCGCCGTGGGCGGCTCCTCGAGCGCGCGCGCCAGGCGGCTCGCCAGCTCGCCGGCCGAGGCCGGGCGGTCGCGCGGGTCGCGCGCCATGGCGTGCTTGAGGACCTCGGCGGCCTGCGGCGAGGCGCTCGGCATGGCGTCGCGGAGGTCGGGCGGCGGCCCGGTGGCGATGCGGTGCGCGATCTCGATCGGCGTGCGCCCCTCGCGCGCGCGCTCGCCCGTCAACGCCTCGTATGCCACCACGCCCAGCGCGTACACGTCGGTCGCCGGCGTGGTCGCGCCGCCCTCGAGCTGCTCGGGCGCCATGTACGCGGCCGTGCCCAGCACCATTCCGCTGTGCGTCAGCCGCGTGTGGTCCTGCGCGGTGGCGATGCCCAGGTCGACCAGCTTGGTCACGCCGTCGCGGCGCAAGAGCACGTTGCCGGGCTTCACGTCGCGGTGCACCACGCCATGGGCGTGCGCGTGGTCGAGCGCCGAGCCCACGTCGCGCACCATCGCGGCCACCCGCTCGGGCGGAAGCGGACCGCGCTTCAGCGTGCGCGCCAGCGCCTCGCCCTCCACGTACTCCATGACGATCAGCACGCCCTCGTCGTCGGTGGCCGTGTCGAACACGGAGACGAGGTTCGGGTGATTTAGCGACGCGCCCAGCTTGGCCTCGCGCACGAAGCGCTGCTCCACGTCGACGGGGCTGTCGGCATGGAGGCGCTTGACCGCGACCTCGCGGTCAAGCCGTTCGTCTCGGCAAAGCAGAACGGAAGCCATTCCACCCGAGCCCAGATGCCTAAGAACCCGGTAGCGCCCGCCGAGCAGGGATCCCTGCGTGTGTACCGGCACCTAGCGGGGGTACCCGCACCGGCGCCGAGGTATGCGCCGGTGCGAGCGAGGTCGGGGAGTCTCGATCAGCGCTGTTTCCCGGACAGCTGGCCGCGAATCGCCCCGTCCGGAAGGGCCGCCGTGTGGACGTTCACGTAGTACCTGTTCGGGTTCCCGAGGATGGCCTGGGCGAGCGAACGCTCGACCCGCACGCAGTCGCTCGAGGCGCCAGGATCGCCCGACGACGGCTGGTCGAGCGGGACCACCACGTCGCCTGCGACGCCCGCCCGGCCCCTGTGGATGTGGGCCGCCCCGGGATCCTCGATGTTGCGGTTCGTGAGGCCGTAGCAGAGCCGGTTGCCGTCCACGATCGCGGTGAACGAGCCGCGCCCGTTCGGGTCGCCGCCTTCCGGCTCCTTGGCTCCGGTGAGCACGGAGAACAGCGCCTGTGACTGCCCGCCGCCCTGCGCTCCGGCGCCCACGACGCCGATGAGCACCACCGCGAGCGCGGCGGCCAGCACGGCAACGATTGCAGCGCGCACTCTCATGAAGGTTGCCTCCCTTCATCGGGTCACATTCAACCCGACGTACGTGAGAGGCCCCGCGGCGGTTCAGACTCGCTGGATCAGGGTGCCGGTGCCGAGTCCGCCGCCGCAGCACATCGTGACGAGCCCGACCTCCTTGTCGGAGCGCTCGAGCTCATGCAGGAGCGTCGTGATGAGCCGGGCGCCGGTCGACCCGAGCGGGTGCCCGAGCGCGATCGCGCCGCCGTTCACGTTCACGCGGTCCATGTCCGGCTCGAGCTCACGGCGCCAGGCCGCGAGCACGGACGCGAACGCCTCGTTCACCTCGAACAGGTCGATGTCGCCGATCTGCATCCCGTTGCGCTCGAGCAGCTTGCGCGTGGCCGGGATCGGGCCGGTCAGCATCATGACCGGGTCCACGCCGACGGTGGTCTGGTCCACCACCCGTGCCCGCGGCTTCAGGCCGAGCGACTCGGCCTTCTGGCGCTCCATCAGCAGCACCGCCGCCGCGCCGTCCGAGATCTGTGACGAGTTGCCGGCCGTGATCCGCCCGTCCTCCTTGAAGGCGGGCTTCAGCTGCGAGAGCGCCTCGAGGTTGGAATCGGGCCGTATGCCCTGATCCGTCACGTAGGTGTCGCCGTTGACCGCGAACGGAACGATCTCCCGCTCGAAACGGCCCTCCTCCGTGGCCTGGTGCGCGAGCTGGTGCGAGCGCACGCCGATCTCGTCCAGCTCCGACCGCGGGATCTCCCACTTGTCGGCGATCATCTCGGCCGAGATCCCCTGCGGCACGAGGTTGTATCGCTGCAACAGCTCGGGCGGCCAGGGCGAGCCGACGTCGTCGACCCACTTGAAGCCCACGCCCATCGGCACGTGGCCCATGTGCTCGACGCCGGAGCCGATCGCGGCGTCGTGCACACCCGACGCGATCAGCGCGGCGGCGAAGTTCACGGCCTGCTGGGCCGAGCCGCACTGGCGGTCGACGGTCGTGGCAGGCGTCTCGATGGGCAGTCCGGCCTGGAGCCAGGCGTTGCGGCCGACGTTGAACATCTGCTCGCCGTACTGCTGCACGCAGCCGGTGACCACGTCCTCGACCTCGGAAGCGTCGATGCCCGCCCTGTCGATCACCTCGGTGTACGTCTTTCCGAGGAGCTCGTTGGGATGGGTGTCCTTGTAGTAGCCCTTCTCCGGATGCCCGCGCCCGATCGGCGTGCGAACCGCCTCGACGATGACCACATCACGCCCGTTCCCGTTCTGCATTCGCCTGCTTCCTCCGAATTCCCACCCTGCGCATCCGGCCGAGCCGGATGCTTCGGGCCTCTTTGCGATTAGCCTACTCGATTGACTGATCGGTCAACGAGGGCGAGAAGTGGCTCATTCACTTGGAATCGTAGGTAGCGGGGCGATCGCCTGCGGGCTTGCCCGCACGGCGGCGGAGCACCACGAGGTGGTCGTCTGGGCGCGCAGCGAGCGCTCCGCGGAGCGGGCGGAGGACCGCGTCGAGGAAGCCCGCGTGGTGACCGATCTGGCCGAGCTGGGCGGCTGCGACGTGGTCGTGGAGGCGGTCTCGGAGGACGCGGACGTGAAGTCCGGCATCCACTGCCGCCTGGGTGAGCTGCTGCCCGCGCATACGGTCATCGCGACCACAACGTCGTCGCTGTCGGTCGCGGAGCTGGCCGCCGCGAGCGGGCGTCCGGAGCGCTTCGGCGCCCTGCACGTGTTCAACCCGGTCGAGAAGATGCAGCTCGTCGAGCTGTGCTTCCCGGCGGCGGCGTCGGATGCCACCCGCAGCACGCTCCGCGAGCTGTGCGAGCGGCTCGACAAGACCGCGGTCGAGGTGCCGGACGCGGCCGGCTTCGTCGTGAACCGGCTGCTGTTCCCGTACCTCTTCGACGCGGTCCGCATGCTCGAGCGCAACTCGATCGAGCCGGAGGCGATCGACACCTGCATGAAGCTCGGCGCCGGCCACCCGATGGGCCCTCTGGCGCTGCTCGACTTCATCGGGCTGGACGTGGCCGCCGCGATCGGCGACTCGATCGGCGCCGATGTGCCCGCGCGGGTGCGCGAGCTGATCGAGCAGGGCAGGCTGGGCCGCAAGGCAGGCGCAGGCTTCTACGAGTACTGAGGGCGAGCCGCTTCGAATGCGAGGTCAGGCCGCGCGGCGCGCCGGCTGACGCCGCTTCGGCGGCCCCGGCTTGGGCGGCATCCCGGCGGCCAGGTCCCAGACCACGTCCGCCTCGTCGATGTGCTGCGCCGCCGCCAGCTCGGCCACCCGCTCCCAGGGGAGGCGCGCCTCGGGCAGGTCGTCCCAGCGCGCGAGCTCGAGCGCGTCGAGGACGTCCGTGAGGGCGGCGCCAGGCTCGCCCTGCGCCTTGATCAGCTCGCGCAGCGCCTCACGTCCGGCATCGCTCAATCTCACGCCCCACATCTGCGGCAAGACCTCCTCGAGGGAGAAGCATCTGCGCCTCGAACGTAGTCCCCCCTACGGACGGAAAGGAGCGGCTACGGCTACGCCTGCTGGTCGCGGCGCCGCCGTGTGGACGCCGCCTCCTCCACAGGGCGGAACTGCATCGTGTCCTCGCCGCGCACCTGTGAGGCCTCGTGGTCACGTATCCGCACCGCGTCGACCCGGTTCTCGCGCACCGACTCAACCCGCAGCGAGTAGCCGTTCACGCGCACCATGTCGCCCCGCTTCGGCAACCGCCCGAGCTCGCCGAAGACGAACCCGCCGACCGAGTTGTAGGCCTCAGAGTCCACCGGCAGCTCGAGGCCGTAGTCGGCCAGGTCCGTGATCGGCACGTGGCCGCGGACCCACCAGTCGCCGTTGGCCAGCCGGCGGATGCCCGCCACGGCCGGGTCGGTCTCGTCGGCGATCTCGCCCACCACCTCCTCGATGATGTCCTCGATCGTGACGATGCCGGCGGTGCGGCCGTACTCGTCGATCACCACCGCCATGGAGGCGCGCTCGCGCTGGAGGTCGGCGAGCAGGTCGTCGAGCGGCTTTGTCTCGGGGACGATCAGGGCCTCCTTCACCACGGGCTCGATCGACGCCCCGGGGCCCTCAGTCATCAGGAGCCGCGCCAGCGAGTTGGCGTGCACGATGCCCTTGATGCGGTCCGTGTTGTCGCTCTCGGTGACCACCAGGCGTGTGTGGCCCGAGTCCACCGCGCGGCGCAGCGCCGTCTCGGCGCTCTCCGAGACGTCCACGGTCACGACCGCCGGGATCGGCGTCATCACCTGGCGCGCCTGCTGCTCGTGCAGGTGGAAGACGCCCGAGAGCATCCCGGCCTCGCCCGGGTCGAGCTTCCCGCCGCGGGTGCTGCGGGCGATGATCAGCTTCAGGTCCTCGGAAGAGGAGACCTCCTCGAACTCGGCCCGCGGATCCACCCCCAGCACACGGAGCATGGCGTTCGAGGCGGTGTTGAGCAGCCAGATGAACGGGTTGAAGACGGTGCGGAAGAGCTGCAGCCCGCGGGCCGTGCGCCGCGCCGTGCCCTCGGGGTGCACGATCGAGTAGATCTTCGGCACCTGCTCACCCACGGTGATGTGGAGCGCGGTGGTGAGGACGTAGGCGACGGTGATCGCGATCGCCACCGCCACGCCGTGGCTCACGACGCCGCCGAGCGGCTCCTCGAGCAGGCTCGCGATCGCCGGCTCACCCAAGAAGCCGATGCCGAGCGATGCCATCGTGATGCCGAGCTGGCAGGCCGACAGATACTCATCGATTCGGTCGACCTGCTTCAGCGCCAGCGCGGCGCCGCGCACTCCTTCGTCGCGCATCGCCGCCATGCGCGACTCGCGCGTGCGCACGAGCGCGAACTCGGCAGCCACGAAGAAGGCGTTGGCTGCCACCAGCACGGCGACTCCGAGGAGGAAGAGCAGTTCGGTCATCTCAGACCGATGCCGCCTATGGGAGTGCTACTTCGAGGATCGTCGTCGTCGCTCATCGGCGGACGAGGCCGAGAGTAGCATCGGTCTACTCGGACCGGCGCCCCTCGATCTCCTCGTCGCCCAGACGTGCCATCCTCGTCTTCGTGCGAATCGCTTCCCTGGTGCCCTCCGCGACCGAGATGCTCTTCGCGCTCGGCCTCGGCGACCGCGTGGCAGCGGTCACCCACGAGTGCGACTACCCGCCCGGCGTGGAACAGCTTCCCCACCTCACCCGCAGCGTGATCCCGAACGGCTTGGACGCCGCCGAGATCGACGCCGCCGTGCGCGAGCGCACGAGCCGCGGCGAGGCGCTGTATGAGCTCGACGCGGACACGCTGGCCGAGCTGGACGTGGACCTGATCGTGACCCAGGCGGTCTGCGAGGTGTGCGCCGTCTCCTTCGACGACGTGCGCGCCGTGGCGGAGCGGCTCCCCACGCAGCCGGAGGTGATCTCGCTCGACCCGTCCACGCTGGGCGAGGTGCTGGCCGACATTCCGCGTCTCGCGGAGGCGGCCGGGGTGCCCGAGGCGGGCGAGCGGCTCGCGGAGGAAGCCGGCGAGCGGCTCGAGGCCGTCGAACAGGCGGTGGAAAGCGCCCGGCGCCCGCGCGTGGCCGCGCTCGAGTGGCTCGACCCGATCTTCATCGGCGGCCACTGGGTGCCGCAGATGATCGAGTTGGCCGGTGGCGAGGACGTGCTCGGCATGCCGGGTGAGAAGTCCCGCACGGCGGAGTGGTCCGAGGTCGAGGCGGCCGCTCCCGAGGTGGTCGTGGCGATGCCGTGCGGCTACTACGCGGAGCAGGCCGCCGCGGAGACCGTGCGCTGGCGGCGCCACCTCGACCTGCTTGGCGCGCGCGTGGTGGCGGTGGACGCCGCCGCCTACTTCTCGCGGCCGGGCCCGCGCCTGGTCGATGGCGTCGAGCTGCTCGGCCACCTGCTCCACCCGGAGCTGGTGCCGGCGCCGCCCTCGCGGCGCTCTATCGAGCTGGACCTCAGAAGGGAAGTCGGGCCGGCGGCTCGAGCGTGAGCGAGCCGGCCACGGCGGCCGCCCCCAGCGCCACGCAGACGAGCATCGCAGCCGGCTCGGGAATCCGCGTGCGCTGCGGCAGCTCGACGAGCAGAAGCGCGCACAGCGTGCCGCCCACAAGCCCCCCGATGTGCCCGCCCCAGGAGATGTTGAGCCCGGGGAGGAACGAGATGACCAGGTTCAGGATGATCCAGAAGCCGAGGCCGCTCTCCATGATGCTGATACCGCGGTTCCACATCACGACCGCGGTGGCACCCAGCAGCCCGAACACCGCGCCCGAGGCGCCCACCGTCGCGCCCACGTCCTCCTGCAGCAGCGCGCCGAACGAGCCGGTCAGGAGCGAGACGAAGTAGATCACCGCGAAGCGCGGGGTGCCGATGGCAGGCTCGAGGATCGTGCCGAGGATGTAGAGGCCGAGCATGTTGAACAGGAGGTGCGGCAGCCCATCGTGGAGGAAGCCGGAGGTGATCAGGCGCCAGTACTCGCCGTCCTGGATCGCTCCGCGCCACAGGGCGCCCTCGTCGAACAGGGTCCCCGACCCGCCGATCCCGCCGCCGCTGAGCATCTCGCCTAGGTACGCGAGGACGCAGATCCCGATCAGCACGTAGGTCAGGCGCGGCTCGCTCGACATCGAGCTCATCCCCCGCACCTGGGTGCGCTGGCGCGCGCACTCCGGGCAACGCATGCCTACCGGCGTGGAGGTCATGCAGTCGGGGCAGATCGGCCGCTCGCAGTTCGAGCAGCGCACCCCCGTCTCGCGATTCGGATGGCGGTAGCAGACGTCCACCGCCTGAAACCTAGCTAGGCGGGCAACCGGATCGGCCGGCTACAGCGGCACCTGTATCACCGGCTGCTCGCTCGGCGCCCGCGATCCGCCGCGCGGCTCGCGGGTGACGAGGACCGCGTCGGCTCCCGAGAGGTCGTCGGGCACAGCCGCGGCGCCCCCGCCGTCGGGGCCGACATCGAACGCCGGCTGGGGCACGACGGTCCCGCCGCGCTGCACCCACGCCTGGTAGTCCTGGTCGTCCCCGGCCGGCGGCAGGCCCTGCACTCTGAGGATGGCGCCGTCCTCGCCGTCGCCCTGGATCCGAAGGCTCGCGCTCGCGTCGGGCAGGCGGCCTTCGTCGACCGTTGCGGCGATCGTGCGGCTGTCCTCCCCGCCCCCGGCGAGCTGCGCCACGCCGAAGCCGGCGAGCAGCCCGAGGGCGAGCGCCCCGGCTACGAGCGCGGGCCGGACCCCGGTGAGCGAGGGCAGCCGGAACCGCCGCGGCCGGCGCTGCCGCGCGGCCGGGGCCCCAGAGCGCTCGCGCGCCTCGCGGTCGACCACTTCCATCAGCGAGGCCTTGAGCGCCGGCGGCGGCTCCACCTGCTCCACGGAGCGCGGCAGAGCGTCGGCGGCAGGGCGCAGCCGCTCGAGCTCGTCCCGGCACTCGGCGCACCCGGCCACGTGCCGCTCGAACGCTTGGCGCTCGAGGTCGGTCAGGGCACCCAGCAGGTAGGCCCCGATCTCGTGGCTGTACTCGGTGTGGTCGCGAGCCGTCATGCGAATCCCCCCGCCGCGTAGCCCTCCGCCAGCTGGCGCCTCAGCTTGTCGAGCCCAAGCCGCATTCTCCCCTTGACGGTAC
The DNA here is from genome assembly GCA_963733885.1 of uncultured Thermoleophilaceae bacterium. Classification (GTDB taxonomy): domain Bacteria; phylum Actinomycetota; class Thermoleophilia; order Solirubrobacterales; family Thermoleophilaceae; genus JACVRW01. Next base: position 50,527 of record CAVTES010000007.1, read on the forward strand.
CGATCGGCTCGTCGAGCAACTCGGCGATCTGGCTGTGGCTGAAGCCACCGAAGTAGGCCAGCTCGATCGCGCGGCGCTGCTCGTCCGGGAGCGTCTCGAGCGCGGTGCGCACGCTGCGCGCCTCCTCACGCCGGGCCGCCTCCACGTCGGTGCGCACGGGCGCCTCGTGGCGCTCCTCCACGCCGTCGAGCGTCTCGCGCCGGCGGTCGTGCACCGCGCCGCGGCGCAACGCGTCGATGGTCCGGTTGTGCACGATGCCGAGCACCCAGTTGCGCACGCTGCCGCGCGACTGGTCGTAGCGCAGGCGACTGCGCCAGATCGACAAGAAGGCCTCCTGCGTGATGTCTTCAGCCGTCACGCGGTTCCCCACCATCCGGTAGGCGAGCGAGAAAGCGGGGCCGCCGTGACGGTCGTAGATCAGCTCGAATGCGCGCGGATTGCCGTCGGCCACGAGCTGCATCACCTCCTCGTCGGCGAGTTCGCGGATATCGCGGGCCACCACGAACCATTCTTTCGCGCCGCAGGGAGAATCGGATCAGTCGCGAATCTCGTCACGATGGAGACCCGTTCCGCCGCGGAGGCGTTTGCGCTGGTAATCGGCGCCACGCTCGTCGTCGCCGGGGTCGCGGGCTTCTTCTACAACGCGAGCTTCGGCACGGGCGACGGCACCGACCGCGACGCGCTGCTCGGCATCCTCGACGTGAACGGCTGGCACAACCTGGTGCACATCCTCACCGGCGTGATCGGGCTGGCTGTGTCCGGCGCGTATGACGGCTCGCGGCTCTACGCGCTCGGCTTCGGCGGGATCTACCTCGTGCTCGCCCTGCTCGGCTTCGTGGCCGGGGACGGGGACGAGATCTTCAACCTGATCCCGGTGAACACGGAGGACAACGTGCTGCACCTGTTGATCGGGTTCGCGGGAGTGGGCGCGGGGCTGCTGACGCCGTCGACGCCGGCGCCGAGCACCTCAGCGGTGTAGCCGCTTCTCCAGGTCCTCGGCGACGTCGCGCAGGCCGCGCTCGAGCGCCTTGAGGCCGCTCGAGGGGCGCTTCTTCTGCTGCTGGCGCGCGCGCACCAGCACGAGCCCGCCGGCCGCCAGGCTGCCCACGACCACGGCCGCGGCCGGGCGCACCCAGTTGCGCGGGTCGCGCATCGCCGAGAGCTCCCAGTCGGCGAGCTCCTCGGCCGCCGCCTCGGTCAGCTCGGACAGCCCGCGCTCAAGGCGGTCGCTGAGCGCCTCCGGCGGTTCAACCGGGGTCAGCGCCAGTCGCAGCAGCCGTTCGACTCGTTCCGCGTCAGTCATCGCTCAGTCCCTGCTCGAGCTGCTTGATCGCTCGATGGATCAACACCTTCGTGGCACCTTCGGTGCGGTCCATCGTCCGCGCGATCTCCTTGTTGTCCATGCCGAGCGCGAAGCGCATGATGAGGGCCTCGCGGCGGTCGTCCGGCAGCTTCGACACCCCCTCGAGCACCTCCTTCACCTCCTCGCGCCCCTCGACCATCTCCTCCGTCCCCTTCGGGGCGGTGAGCACCGCCGCGTCGTCGAGTTGGGTCACCGGGCGACGCGAGCGGTCGCGGTAGTAGTTGGCGGCGAGGTTGTGGGCGATCCGGATCAGCCACGGGCGGAGCGGCCTGCCGTTCGACTCGCGCTGCGCGCGCTCGAAGTGCCGGTAGGCCTGGAGAAAGGTCTGCTCGGTCAGGTCCTCGGCGTCGTGATGGTTGCCGATCCGGTAGTAGGAATACGAGTAGACGTCGCGCAGGTGTGCCTTGTACAGCTCCGTGAAGTCGCGGTCGAGCTTCTGCTTGTCCGTGACCTCGTCCACTCATGTGCAGCGTACGGCGTTCAGGCCGCGCGCGTATGGCGCTTCGGGTTCGCACTCCTGACGCTCTCGAGCCACTGCTCGGGTGAGGTCTCGCCGTCGAGCACGCGCCGCAGCCCGGTGGTCACGGGTGCCTCGATGCCCTCGCGCGCGAAGGCCTCGGTGAGGAGCGGCACGGTGGCGAGCGACTCGGCTTTCCGCTGCGGGGCCGCCTCGGCCTGACCGGCATTGATGCCGGCGCCGGCCAGTCCGGCGAAGGTCTCGCTGCGCCCGCCGCTCGCCACGGCCAGCTCGTGGACCTCGGAGAAGATTCGCCCGGCTGCGGCGCCGGCGAGGTTGGCGCCGCGCGTTGCTGCCGCGGCGCCGGCAAGGGCGGCGGCGTTCCTGGCGGCGGCGGCGAGCTCGGCGCCCGTCACGTCGTCCGTCGCGTCCGCCGTCAGGCCGCCGGCCTCGAGCACCTCACGCAGCTGGCGGCGCAGGTCCAGATCGCGTGTGGCGACCACCACCGACGCGCCCACCTCGATCGCCTCGCGCGCGTGCGCGTGACCCGCCAGGCTCGCCACTGCCCGGGCATGCACGCGCTCGGCCACGTATGCGGTCGGCGTGGTGCCGAGCGGCGGCACGAGGCCCCTCGACGCGACGAGCACGGCGCTGCGCTCGCCCACGCGCGCGCCGATCTCGCCGACGGCGGCCGGGAGGTCGCTGCACGGCACGGCCAGCACCACGAGGTCGACGCCCGCGAACTCGATCTCCGGCACGGCGCGGCAGCGGATGGCCTTGTCGAGCGTCACGCCGGGCAGGTACTTGGTGTTCTCGCGGTCAGCGTCGAGCCGCTCGGCCTGCGCGGCGGTGCGGCAGCCGAGCTGCACGTCGAGGCCGGCGCGGGCCAGCACGACGGCGGCTGCGGTGCCCATGCTGCCGGCGCCCACCACGGCGGCCGTGCGAAGCGGCGGCAGCCCGCCGAGCCACTCCCACTGAAGGCCGACGCACGGCCAGATGCGCTCGGTGACCTCGTGGGCGAGGAACGGCGACGGGTTCTCCACACGCGGGAAGGTGAGCGGCGGGCCGAAGCGCATGTGGACCTTGACGGGCCGGATCCTCCAGCCGGCGCGGGCGCGCTCCGAGCCTGTGATTGCGATCGGCACGACCGGGGCCCCGCTCTGGAGCGCCAAGCGGCCGACACCGCGCTTCGGCTTCGCGAGCGATCCCGTCCTGATGCGGGTGCCCTCGGGGAAGATCACCACGGCCTCGCCGCGATCGAGCAGATCGAGGGCGGTCTTCATCGACTCCTCGTCCGCCTCGCCCCGGCGGATCGGGAACGCGCCAATGCAGTTGAGTAACCAGCCGAGGATCGGGTTCTTGAACAGCTCCTGCTTGGCCACGAAGTAGATCGGGCGCGGGAGGCAGATGCCGATCGCGAACGGGTCCAGGAAGCTGCGGTGGTTGGCGGCGAGCACGACCCCGCCGTCGGGGATGTGCTCGCGGCCGAGCCGGCGCAGCCTGAAGTAGACGAGGATGCTGGTCTTCAGGACCCAGCGGAGCGGCCAGTAGACCAACGGATGTACGCCACGGCGACGCGTGCGCTCGTGGTAGACGGCGAGATCGCGCGGGCGCATGAGACCCTTGTCACCCTCCTCCGACATCGGTTTCAGCTACCCGCATCCGGGCGTGGCGTTACGCTGGCGGGCAGATGGAGCTGCGGCGAACGGTTAACGGAGCGGTGGCCGGGGCGGTGGCGGCCGCTGTCTGGGCGGCTCAGCAGCCGCTTGACAAGCGGGTCTTCGGCTCCAGCTGCGACGACGTTGAGCTGCTCGGCAAGCTCGTCACGCGCGAGTCGGGGTGGCAGGCCGCGGGCTTTGCAATGCACGTTGCGAACGGCGCGGTCTTCGGCGCCGCCTACGCGCTGGTGCGCCCGCTCGTGCCGCTGCCGGCTGTGGTGACGGGCGCCACCGCGGGACTGGTCGAGCACGCCGGCTTCTGGCCGTTCACCCGGTTCATCGACCGACACCATCCGGCCCGCTCCGGGCTGGAGCCGCTGTGGGGCAACCAGCGCGCGTTCGCGCAGGCGGCGTGGCGCCACCTGCTGTTCGGCGTGACCCTGGGCGAGCTCGAGCGGCGCCTGAACGCCGAGGGCGAGTTCGAGCCGCTCGAGGGCGTGCCGGTATCGTCGAACGGCCACGGAAACATCGAGCGGGCGGCCGTGGGGGCGGGCGAGTCGTAGCGGTCTTTGCCGGCTCGCGAGGTCCGCCGGGGGCCATTGCGGTGGCCGGAGCGCTCCTTGCGGCGCTTGCATCGGCTTCGCCGGCCGATGCCGTCCCTGCCGAGGTCCGGGCCTACGACCTGGGCCGGATCATGCTCCAGACACCCGGGCCGATCGGGCCGATGCCGGTCCGCCTGCGGGGCGCAATCGGAGCACCCGTCACGGCCGGACGGCACCCGATCGTGCTCGTCCTTCACGGCCGCAACGAAACCGGCTGCCCGGAGGGGCCGGCCGACACTCCTACGTGGCCCTGTTTCGCGCGCGAGAACCGCTACGACCTCGGGCTGCGCCATGTGGTGCGCTCGCTCGCCGAGCGCGGGATCGTGGCCGTCGCCCCGAGCCTGGGCGGCGCCTTCACCGCCGGCTGGGGCGAGCCAAACGACCCCGACCGCTGGCCGAGAATCGTCAACCGGACCCTCGGTCAGGTCGCACGCGAGGCCGCCGCGGGCGGCGGGCGCTTTGGCGTCGCGTTGCAGGGCCGCGTGAACCTCCGCCGGGTCGGCATGCTCGGGCATTCGCTGAGCGGGCACCACGTGGTGCGGGCGGCGCGGAGGCGAGCCGACAACGACTCGCCCGCCGACATCTCCCGCGGCCGCGGTCCGCTCCGAGCGCTGTTCCTGCTGACCCCGGTGGCGCAAGGCGCGGTGTTGCCCGACCTGCCCACCACGGTCGTGCTTGCCTCGTGCGACGGAGACACCGGCCCGATGGGCCGTGTGTACCTGCGCCAGGCACGCCGCCAATCGGACCGCACACGTCCCGTGGTGCTGGCACGGCTCGAGGGCGCGAACCACAACTACTTCAACCGGAGGCTGGCGCAGTTGGGAGCTGACGATGCCCCAACCGGCAAGCCGCGCTGCCGCCGTCCGCGACGCCTGACCGCCGGCGTGCAACAGCGCTGGCTCGACCTGGCGGCAGCGGACTTCTTCGCGGCGACGCTGCGCGGAGCCCGCCGCCCCACGTGGCTACGCCTGGGCGCCCCGCGCCCGAGCCGCGTCTACGGACGGCGAGTGCTGGTCCGGCGAGCGGGCTGAGCGTCCTGCCGGTGTCCCTCTGGCTGGCGCGTCACGGCGAGACGGTGGAGAACGCGGAGGGGCGCATCCTCGGGCGACGCGATCCTCCGCTCAGCCCGGCCGGGATCGCCCAGGCCGAGGCGCTTGCCCGCCGCCTGAAGGACGCCGGCATCGCAGCCGTGTGGGCTTCGCCGCTGCGGCGCGCGCGGGAGACGGCCGAGATCGTGGGGCGGGCGCTGAGCATCGAGCCCGTAGTGCTCGCCGACCTCGTGGAGTCCGATCGCGGCGACTGGGAGGGGCGGCGCGGCGCGGAGCTCGCGAACGAAAGCCCCGACCTGCATGCAGCCTTCATCGCAGGCGACCCCTCGTTTCGCTTCCCCGGCGGGGAGTCGATGGCCGAGCAGCTCACCCGCACCCGCTCGGCGCTCGCGGAGGTCAGAGCCGGGCCGCTACCCGCGCTCGTGGTAGCGCATGCCGGCACGATTCGCGCGGCGCTGGCGGACTCCGGGGCGCCCATGCCTCCGGAGTCCGCGCTGGCGCACGGCGGCGTGGTGGAGCTCCCGCTCTAGTGACCTGAGGTGGAAGTTCGGCGTCAGCTTCCCGAGCGGCTGGGCGTGGCTGGCGACGCACACGGGATGAGTCGATGCCGAAGCATCGGCGATTCCCGTGGGTGGCGCTAGGCGCGTCCAGACGCCGGGAAGGTGCGCGCGAACTGACGACTCAGGTCTCTAGAAGACTCGGGCCGCGATCTCGGCCGGGGCCTCGAAGAGCTCCTTGAGCTCGTCGTCGACCTTGACGAGGGTCACCGAAGCGCCCGCCATGTCGAGCGACGTGCAGTACTCGCCCACGTAGGAGCGCCACACTTCGACCCCACGCTCGGCCAGCTGCTCGTGAGCGCGCCCGTACAGGATGTAGAGCTCCGAGATCGGCGTGCCGCCGAGCCCGTTGATCATCAGCCCGACCTCGTCGCCCGACTCGTAGGGCAGGTCCGTGACAACCGCCTCGAGCATCTCGTCGATGATGTTGTTGGCGGTCGTGAGCTTCTCCCGGCGACGCCCGGGCTCGCCGTGGATGCCCACACCCATCTCGATCTCGTCGTCACCCAACTCGAACAACGGTGAGCCCTTCGCGGGAGGCGTGCAGGACGTGAGCGCCATGCCCATCGAGCGCGTCACCGAGTTGACTCGCTCTCCCAGCGCGACCAGCGATTGCAGGTCGTCGCCCCGGTCCGACGCGGCCCCGAGTGCCTTGATCACGAAGAAGTTGCCGGCCACGCCGCGGCGTCCGACCGTATAGGTGGAGTCCTTCACCGCCACGTCGTCGTCGACGATGACCGTGCCGATCTCGATGTCCTCGGCCTCGGCGAGCTCCCGGCCCATGTCGAAGGCCATCCTGTCGCCGGTGTAGTTGTTGATGATGTGCAGGACGCCCTTGGCGCTGTTGAGAAGCTTGCTCGTCTCGTAGACGTAGTCCGAGGGCGGAGCGGAGAAGACATCGCCCGGGCAGGCCGCGTCGAGCATCCCGGGGCCGACCGCCATCACGTGGGCGGGCTCGTGTCCGGAGCCCGAGCCCTGGACGATCGAGACCTTGTCGTCCCGCGGGACGTCTGCCCGCATGATCAGGTTGTACTCGGGCACGTAGCGGAGCGTGCCGGGATTCGCCAGCTCGATTCCCTTGAGCATCTCGGGAACGAACTGCTGCGGATCGTTGACGAACTTCTTCATGTAACTCCTCCTCCTGCCCGGTGGCCCGGGCCTAGACGGTGGTGGGGCGCCACGCCGAGCTGACGCGCTCGAACAGCACCGCGATCGCAATCGCGCCGGCGTCGACGGACTCTCTGCTGCGCTCGCCGGAGTACGCGGCCCGGCCGCGCTTGGCGAGCATTCCCTTGGTTGCCTCCGCGCTCTCGCGCGCGGTCTCGGCCGCCCCTGCCAGCGCGTCCGGTGCGGCGGCGCCCCCGGCGAACTCCTTCTCCAGCCGGTCGGTCGCGGGAATGAGGGCATCGAGCAGCGTCTTGTCGCCGAGATCCGAGTCCCCGCGCTGCTTGATCCCCTCGATGGCGGCGCGAAGGGCCGCAACCGCATCGTCCGCGGACGGCTCTGGGCTGTCCTTGAGCGCCACCCCCGCGCGCAGGAACGCGGTGCCCCAGATCGGCCCCGATGCCCCGCCGACACGACTCGACAGCACGAGTGCTGTCTTCTTCAACAGACCCGCGACATCGTCGTACTCCATCGTGTCCCAGTCATCGACCACCTTGCCGAAGCCCCGGGCAAGGGAGTAGCCGAAGTCTCCGTCGCCGACCACGGCGTCGAGGTCGCAGAAGTACTTCTCGTTCTCCAAGGCCGTGTCGGCGATGGTGCGCACCAGTTGCTCGGCGTCGCGCAGGGCGGCGTCGCTCATGTGACCTCCCTTGGGGCAGGGACCGTCAGGCACGCCTGAAGGTCGTTCAATGTGATGTACGGCCCGGGCTCGGCCGGGCCGCGATTGGCGAGGACCTCGGCCGTCTCGCCGGGGTCGCCGAGACTCGACACCACGAGCACGGCCTCCGAGAAGTCCTCACCACCCGTGTAGCTGCTCACGGTGACGACGCAGCGCAGGCCTGCGGCGACGGCCGCCCGGAGGCCGTTGCGCGAGTCCTCGATGACGATCGTCTGGTCCGGGTCCGCGCCGGTGCGCTCAAGTGCCAGCAGGTAGATCCCGGGGTCGGGCTTCTTGGCCGGGACGGCGTCGCCTGCGAGGACGCTGAATTGGGCCGCCTTCTCCTTCCCGACCGCGTGCTCGAGCGTGGCCCGCACGGACTCCTCGGCCGAGGTCGAGGCGACCGCGAGCGTCCAGCCCGCCGCGATCGCCTCGTCAACGATGCGGGCCACGCCCGGGCGGCCGGGCACCTCGCCCGCGTGAACCCGCGCCTTGTAGGCGGCGGTCTTCGTCTTGTGCCAGCGGGCGATGAGCTCGCGCTGGCCCTCGGATTCGGCCGGGAGTCCGTTCTCGCGCACGAACTCCTCGGTCAGAAGGGACGCCATGCGCTCCTTGCCGCCGCCGATCAAGAGCTTTTCGGCGTATTCCGAGTCCGACCAGCGGACCGGCAGGCCCTCCTGGGCGAATGTCTCGTTGAAGGCCGGGAGATGCCCGAAGCGCTCGGTGTCCGCCAGCACGCCGTCGCAGTCGAAGAACAACGCCGGCATCAGCCGCTTACGGCCGTCCGTGCCTTGCCTTCGGAGCCGAAGATCCGCATGTGCTGGACCGCCATGGCCCGCACCGCGTCGCTCGCGCTCTTAAGCAGTGAAGGGGGATCGTGCTTGGAGGGATTCGCCTCCAGGTACTCGCGGAAGGAGTCGACGAAGGCGATCTTCAGGGCGGTCGAGATGTTGACCTTGGCGCAGCCGCGCGAGATGAGGTCCTGAAACTGCTCCGGCGCCAGTCCCGTTCCGCCATGCAGCACCATGGGGATCGGGCAACGCTCCACCATCTCGGTGACCCGCTCGGGCATGAGCTTGGGACTCGACGCGTACAGCCCGTGCGCGGTCCCGATCGCGGGGGCGAAGGCGTAGACCCCGGTGTCCTCGATGAACTTCAGCGACACCTCGACGGGATGAATCTCGCCTTCCTCGTCTGAGCCCACGTCGTCCTCGACGCCCCTGACGCTCTCGATCTCTCCCTCGACATCCGCGCCGTATCCGCCCGCCTCCTCGACGACCTCGGCCGTCTGGCGAGTGTTCTCCTCGATGTCCAGGTGCGAGCCGTCGAACAGGACCGAGTTCCAGCCCGTCTTCAGGCAGATGGTCGCCCATTCGCGGTCGGGACAGTGGTCGAGGTGAAGCGTGATCGGCACCGGCGCGTCCTCGGCCATCGCGCGGAACATCTCGTAGAGCACCTTGGCCCCGATGGACTTCACCGTCTTGAGGGAGGTCTGGACGATCAGGGGCGACTCCAACTCGGTCGCCGCGTCGATCACGGCCCGGAGGCTGACGTCGTCGACAACGTTGAAGGCGGCGACGCCGTAACGCTCCTTGAAGGCGGGATCGAGGATGTCTCTGAACGCGACGACGGGCATCGGGTGGGCGCGTACGAGCCTATCCCGAACGGGACCGTGCTTGCCAGCCGTGCGTGTCCTCGAGATGCTCTAAGCCCGCCGTCGGATTCGAACCGACACTCTCTTCATTACAAATGAAGTGCTCTGCCAGTTGAGCTAGGCGGGCAGTTCATGGTCGGCTGCCCAGCGAATCCGCTTGGCCTGACCATTCGCCGTGGGGTCCACGCGCAGCGCGCAGTGTCCGGTCGCGGCCTCACCGACGTCAAGAGCATAGACCCCGTTGGTCTCGGGACAGTAGATCAGGAAGAGATCGATCTGATCAGCGTCATAGGGAGTGGTGTAAGCGCGACGCGTGTTGACACGGGTGCTCGCCGTGTTAAATGTGATCACACCTCGGCGAAGCCGTCCCGTCTTGCACTGAGCTCGAAGGAAGCGGCCTCCGACGTCGATCACGATGTCGTACCGGTGGTTGGTGCCGTATGGGATCAACACCCGGTGGCCGCGCTTGACCAGCTCGGCGAAGATGGCCGCTTCGCTGCGCTGCCCGACGTCCACCGGATGGCGGCTTAAGGATTCCGGCGGACTGAGCAGCGAACGCATGTTCGCATAGTACGAGTCGCGCCGGACGGGTTAAGGACCGAACGCAAAGCGGGCCCCGCTCACGCGCGGCCCGCTCCGAGGTAGTTACCGGGCGTGCGTCAGATGGTGCCCCCGGTCCGGCGGCCGCCGCTCCAGCGGCTTCCGAAGCCGAATCCTCCCGTCGGGATGCCGGCGATCAGCACCAGGATCGCGCCCACGATGGCGACGATCGAGGAGCCGGTCAGCGCGGCCAGGAGCAGGTAGACAAGTGCCGCGAGCAGCACGGCGAGCAGAATTCCGATCATTTCCGTTCCCTCCTTTGGTGGGTGGCCCACCGAATACCCGCCTGGATCTGCCGGAAACGGATCGGCGGAGGCGCGCCGCGAGACGGGGCTAGAGCAGCACCTGGCGCGAGGCCAGGTGGGCGCCGACCTTGCGCTTCACGCGCTGCAGCGCGTTGTCGACCGTCTTGGTGTCGCATGCGAGGCGGTCCGCGATGGTCTCGTAGCTGTGGCCGTCGAGGTAGAGCGAGAGCACGGAGCTCTCGAGCTCCGACAGCACGCTCGACAGGCACGCCACGAGGCTGTGCAGCTCCTCGGATGAGATCACCTGGTTCACGGGGTCGTGGGCCGTGGGGCCCGGGAGTAGCTCGTCGAGCGTCGGGTCGCCGTCGCCGCCGCTCGCCGCGGGCGTCTGGGAGAAGGAGACGTACTCGTTCAGCGGCGTGTGCTTGTTCCGCGTCGAGGTCTTCACCGCGGTGATGATCTGGCGCGTGATGCACAGCTCGGCGAAGTTGCGGAAGCTCGACTCGCGGTCGGAGCGGTAGTCGCGGACCGCCTTGTAGAGCCCGACGAGGCCCTCCTGGATGAGGTCGTCGGAGTCTCCGCCGATCAGGAAGTACGAGGAGGCCTTGAGGCGCACGAAGCCGTGGTAGCGCTTGACGATGCGATCGTAGGCGTCCTTTCGCCCCTGCTTCGCGAGCGCGATCAGGTAGTGATCATCAAGCTCGACTTCACCCTGAGAATTGAGCCCGGCTCGACGGACCGGCGAACCCGGCCGACGTGCCGGCACGGGTAGCGCGGGCGAGGTTGCGGAAGTTGCCATCCAATGCTCCTCTCGGGCCCCGTGCGGGTCCCTGAAGCTCGGTGGCGCGCTACCTCCCCTGGCGCCAGGTTTCTGAAGTCGCTCCCTCAAGCTCGACTTCAGCCTGATCTGTCGGCCGCGAGTATGGGCTAGTTATGGAGCCCTGTCAAGCCTCTCTTTCGGAACTGCAAGATGCCGTACACCAGCGCCGCCGCCGCGGTCGAGACGTTGAGCGAGGCCACTTTGCCGGGGGTCGGTAGGAAGACGAGCTCGTCGCACGCGGCAGCCACGCGCGGGCGGAGGCCCCTGCCCTCGGATCCGAGCACCAGGACGACGCGCCCGCGGTAGTCGGGGCGGTCATACGGGACGCGGGCGTCCGCCGCCGCCCCGTACACCCACGCCTCGCGCTGCTTGGCCTCCGCTAGCCAGTCGGCGAGGTTCCGGACACGGGCCACCGGAAGGTGCTCCACCGCGCCCGCGGACGCCCGGCACACCGCCGGCGTGACCTCCGCCGAGCGCCGCTCCGGCAGCACCACTCCCGAGCAGCCGGCCGCCTCCGCCACGCGGCACACGGCGCCCAGGTTGTGCGGGTCCTGCACCTCGTCGAGACAGACAACGAGGGCGTCGTCCTGAGCGAGGAGGTCGTCGGCTTTCGCGTACGGATAGGCCTGCACCTCGGCGCAGATTCCCTGGTGATCCGGCGAGTCGCAGCGATCCTGGATCTCCCAGGGCTGGGCGCGCTCCCACTCGACGTTGCCGAGGAAGACCTCGCGCGCGGCGCGGTCGGTCGCATAGACGCGGTTCACGCGGCGCCGCCCGCGGAGGGCCTCGCGCACCGGGTTGCGCCCGTAGACGATCACGCCTCGCGCCTTGACGGCCGAGCGCCGTCCGTCTTCGGGTCGTGGCCGCGGAGCATCATCCCTCCCGCCGCACCAGCCGGGCGCCCTCGGGCGTATCGCGCGCCTCCCAGCCTGCCGCGGCCAGCTCGTCGCGCAGGTGGTCCGCCCGCTCGAAGTCGCGCGCAGCGCGTGCTTCCTCGCGTTCTTCCGCCAGGCGCCGCACGTCCTCGGGGGCTTCCTCGTCGCTCTCCTCGAGCAGGCTCTCGAGGCCGAACGCGTGAAGCATCTCGCCCAGGCGGCCCGGCCCCAACCTCTCGCCGGCGTCCACGCGGCGGTTCGCCTCCGCCACCCACTCGAACAGCACGCCACGGGCCGCGGCCGTGTTGAAGTCGCCGGCGAGCTCGTCGAAGAACCGCTCCGCGAGCGCGTCGAGGTCGGGCGCCGCCGGCGCTGCCAGGTCGAGGCGGCGCACCACGTCGCGCACGCGCCCGGCGGCCCGTGCCGCGTCCTCGAGCGTCTCCTCCGTGTAGGCGACCGGCTTGCGGTAGTGGGCCCCGACCATCCACATCAGGAAAGCCTCGCGCCCGAACTCCTCGAGCGCCCCGTGCAGCAGGCGGATGTTGCCCACCGACTTCGCCATCTTCTCCTCGCCCATCTCGACCATTCCGTTGTGCATCCAGAGCCGGGCGAGCGGCCGGCCGCGGGCCGCCTCGGTCTGGGCGATCTCGTTCTCGTGGTGAGGGAAGACGAGGTCCGAGCCGCCGCCGTGGATCTCGAAGTCCACTCCCAGGATCGCCTCCGCCATGGCCGAGCACTCGATGTGCCAGCCCGGGCGCCCATCGCCCCAGGGCGACACCCAGAACGTGTCCTCCCCCTCCTTGCGCGCCTTCCAGAGTGCGAAGTCCTGCGGCGCCTCCTTCAGCTCGGCCGCGTCGTCCCCCTCGCCCTGCTGCATCTCCTCGAGCGGCCTGTTGGAGAGCTTGCCGTAGCCGTCGAAGCTCGCCACGCGGAAGTAGACGTCGCCGCGCGCCTCGTAGGCGTGCCCGCCCTCGATGAGGTCCTCGATCAGCGCGACGATCCCGTCGATCGTCTCGCTCGCCTTGGGCTCGGCATCCGGCCGGCCGAGGCCGAGGCGCGCGGTGTCCTCGAAGTAGGCCTCGGTCATCTCGCGCGCGAGTCGCTCGCTCGGAACGCCCCGCTCCCGGGCGGCGTCGTAGATCTTGTCGTTCACGTCGGTGACGTTCGCCACGAAGGTGGTCTGGTAGCCCTCGTGCTCGAGAAAGCGCTTGAGCAGGGCGAAGATGACGTAGGGCCGGGCGTTGCCGACGTGAATGCGCCCGTAGACGGTAGGCCCGCAGGCGTAGATGCCGACCCGCGGAGGGTCGCGCGGCTCCAGCGTGCGGACCTCGCCGCTCAGCGTGTCGTGGATACGGACCTGGCGCACCGGCGCGAAAGGCTACGCGGAGTACGTGACGGCGGGCGTGGGTGGCAGGATTTGGGCGGTGACGGAGGACTTCGTCCTGACCGGCGAGCGAGCTGCGCTCGGCGCGCTGCGTCGCGGTCACTTGCCCATGTTTGCGCGCTGGATCAACGACCCGGAGGTGCGCCGCGGCCTCGCATACCGCGGGATCGTCAACGAGGACGCCGAGTTGAAGTGGTACGAGGAGATGACCGAGGCCGGCCGGGCCCCGAGGCCCACGGCCGTCGGCTTCGCGGTGCACGACGCGGCAGACGGCCAGCTTGTGGGCGTGTGCGGCATCGAGGACATCGACCACCACTTCTCGCGGGCCGAGCTCGGGATCTTCCTCGGCCGGCGACGCGGGACCGGCCTCGGCACGGACGCGACCCGGCTGGCCCTCGACTGGGCGTTCAACATGCTGGGGCTCCAGAACGTGATGCTCGAGACCTTCGAGTTCAACGAGCAGGCCCGCCGGGCGTACGAGCGGGCCGGCTTCCGCCTGATCGGCCGCCGCCGCGACGCGGTGAGCGCGCTGGGGCGCCGCTGGGACTCGCTGCTGATGGACGCGACGGCCGACGACTTCGAGAGTCCCGTGCTGGCGCGGCTGCGGCCGGACACCGCCTAGGCGGGGTCGCCGCGGCCACCTCGTGGCCCAAGCCCACGATTGGAACATTGACCGGCCTATAGGGCGGCAAATGTTCCACTCGTTGAATCAGGCGACCGTGGCGATGGCCAAAGCGGCCACTCCCTCGCCGCGGCCGACGAACCCCATCCTCTCTGCTGTCGTGAACTTGACGTTCACCGACGCCGCCGGAAGGCCGACCGCCGACGCCAGCGAAGCCCGCATCTCGTCGCGAAACGGGGACAGCCGCGGCGCCTCGCAGACGACGGTCGCGTCCACGTTGACCGGAGAGAGGTCCTCGGAGCGGAGCAATGCGATAACGGTTCGAAGGAGTGAGAGGGAGTCCGCGTCCTTCCACCGCTCATCGGTATCCGGAAAGTGCAGCCCGATGTCCCCCAGCCCGGCTGCGCCCAGCAGGGCGTCAATGACGGCGTGAGTGAGCACGTCGGCGTCGGAATAGCCGGCCAGGCCCCGCGAAGCGTCCGGCACCCGCACCCCGCCGAGAACCAGCGGCCGGCCCTCGACGAGCGGATGCGAGTCCCAGCCGATCCCGGACCGCGTCATCCGAGCGGCTCCATCTCCCGCGAGCGCCCCTCGAACACCGCGATCTCCGTGACGCCCAAGCCGTCCAGGAGCTCGAGCGCCCGCTCGTACTCGTAGCCCAGGTGCTCCGGCAGGTGGGCGTCGCTCGACAGCGCCACCGGCCGGCCCGCGTCCAGGCACATCTCGAGGAATGCGGGCGCCGGGTAGATCTCCGCGGCCGGTTTGCGCAGCCCCGCAGTGGAGACCTCGACCGCCACGTCGGACTCCGCGATCCCGTCCATGGCCCGCTCGTAGAAGCGGCGCAGGTCGCCCTCCGGCACCGGCACCCGGCCCGCGAACACCTTGACCAGGTCCGGGTGGGCCAGGATGTCGAACATCCCCGTGCGGGCGGCCTCGCCGAGCGTCTCGAAGTAGGCGGCCCAGACCTTCTCCGGGTCCGCCCCGCGCCAGATGTCCCAGGCCGCCCAGTCGGGCTCCCCGTGCACGTCGACGGCGTCGTCGCGCAGGAAGTGGACCGAGCCCACCACGTAGTCCCAGTCGCGCGTCTCCAGCAGGTTCTGGAGCCGGTCCTCGCGCCCGGGCAGGAAGTCCGCCTCGATGCCGACCTTGAGCCCGGCGCCGCGCAGGAAGTCGCAGTACTGGTCGATGTCGTCGTGAGCCCAGTGCCGGTACCAGGGGTGCTGCCACACGTCGAGCGACTGCGCGAAGCGGTGGATGTGCTCTGCCACCCCGAGCTCCTCGATCCCGCGCTCCTCTGCCGCCTCGCGGTAGCGCTCGACGTTGCCGGCCGTGAAGTAGCGCTCGGCCGTTGAGCCGTCCTCGTCGGGACGCAGATGGACGTGGTAGTCGGTCAGCACCGGTCGCGGAGAAGCGCCTCGGCGAGGCGGAGGTCGGTGGGCGTGGTGACTTTTATGTTGTCGCTCGGGCCCTCGATCACGCGCACACGCCCACCCGCGGCGACCACGAGCGCCGCCTCATCGGTGGCCGCCGACCCGTCCTCCAGGGCGTTCCGGAGCGCGTCACCGTTGAACACCTGGGGGGTCTGAGCCGCCCAGAGCGCCACGCGATCGGGTGTGTCCTGGATGAGGCCGCCGGAACGGATGCGGTGAATGGTGTCGGAGACCGGAGTGGCAGCGATCACTCCCTGCACGTCCTCGAGAGCATCGAGGCACTTCCTCACCAGCCCAGCGGTGACGAGCGGGCGGGCGGCGTCGTGGATGACCACGACGGTCGCCTCCGGAGCGGCATCGAGGGCGTTGAGCACCGAGGCGGAACGAGTGGCGCCGCCTTCGACCGATCCCGGGAGGGGGAACGAGGGCGGCGCCGCCACGACCACTCGAGAGCAGACGGCTGAGAGAGCCTCCACGCTCCACTCCACGAGCGGCCGCCCCGCACAAACGACGAACGCCTTGGGCCGGTCGGCACCAAGGCGTTCGCCGCTGCCGCCGGCGGGAACGATCCCGACGACGGTCATAAGTTCGCTGAGGCTGGGACTACGCCGTAGCGGCCGCCCCGTTGCGGCTCGTGTGTGCGTCGACGATCAAGTCTTCGAGGTGGCTCTCCGCCTCGTCCTCCTCCATGTCGAGCACATACATCAGCTCGGACGCGAGGATCTTCTTGGCGCGGGTGTACATCTGCTTCTCACCCGTGGAGAGTCCCTTCTCCTGCTCGCGGATCGCAAGATTGCGAACCACCTCGGCGAGCTCGAAGACATCACCGGTCTTGATCTTCTCGCGGTTGTGCTTGAAACGCCGGTTCCAATTCTTGGGCATCTGGCTGACGTCGTCGCGGAGGATCGACAGAACCTTCTTGACGTCGTCCTCCCCGATCACGCGCCGGAGCCCAGCCTTGTCGGCGTTGCAGCACGGGACCATGACGGTCATGTCGTTATGAAGGATCTTGATGGTCAGGTACTCGCGGTTCTCGCCGAGGACCTCCTTCATCTCCTTCTTGAGGACCTTGCCGGCCCCATGATGGGGATATACGACCTGGTCGCCAATCTCATAGACGGCGGGCTCGCGTGCAATCTCGAGGTCCTCGACGTCGAACTCCTGCTCAATCACTGCGTCGCTAATGATGTTCCCTCCTACGCGTAGCGGCGCCCCGGGCGCCGTTCTCATTGTCAGGTTTGCAGATATCGGTCCACGAGGTTGATCTCCTGCAGACGGCGAAGGCCCTCGCGGATGTCCTTCGCGCGCATGTCGCCGACCCCCTCCACCGACTCCAGCTCGGGGTCGGTGGCGGCGAGGATCTCGTCCAGCCCGGTGAACTCGCGCACAATCGATTGCACCACCATCTTCGGGAGGCGCGGAATGCGCCCCAGGATGCGGTGCCCGCGTGGCGAGGCGGGATGGTCGAGGGTGTTGAGCTTGCGGTCGTAGCCGAGCAGCTCGGCCAGGCGACCGAAGTCGAGCAAGTCCTGGTGCGGCAGGCGCGCCAGCGAGTCCAGCACCATGGCGAAGCCCTCCTCGGAAGGCTCCACGATGTAGTCGCGGACGAGGGCGGACTTGTCCGCCGCCACGCCCACCATCGTCTCCTCCAGCTGCATCTCGATCAGCCGTCCCTCGGCCCCGAGCTCGACGATGTAGCGCTCGATCTCGACGGCCATGCGCGTGACGAGCTCCGCGCGCTGGAGCACCGTGAGCACGTCGTGCAACGTGACGCCGCCCTCGAACTCGAGCGCCGTGAGGCGGGTCGAGACCTGGTCGAGGCGGCTGCGGTACTTGTCGAGGGTGGCCAGCGCCTGGTTGGCCTTGGCCAGCACGACGGGGATGTCTTCGAGGATGTACTTGGCGCCGTCGAGGTAGATCGCGACGACGTTGCGGCTGGCCGAGATCGCGATCACGAGGGCGTCCGTCTGCTTCGAGACTCGCTCCGCAGTCCGGTGGCGGGTGCCGGTCTCGAGCGAGAGGATCGTCGGATCCGGCATAAGCTGCACGTTGGCCCAGAGGATCTTCGTGCCGTTCGAGGCGAGGACGATCGCCCCGTCCATCTTGGCGAGCTGGTAGAGCAAGGCTGGCGTGTAATCGACGTCCAGCTTCACCCCTCCCGACAGCAGGAAGCTCAGCTCCTCCGACTCCCCGATGCAGACGAGGGCGCCGGTCCTGCCCTGGACGATGCTGTCTAGACCCTCACGAACCGCCGTGCCGGGCGCCACCATCTCCAGGGCCCGGACGAGCCTTGGTTCCTGCCGGGCTTCGAGCTCCGCTACGTCGTCCCCGGCATACAGCATGAACGTCAATTCTACGTGAATCGACGGGAGTTCGCGCCGTTTCTGGACTTTTGCAGGACTTTTATCCGCTCAGGGGCCCGAATCGAGGGCCTCGAGGAAGGCCGCCGCGAGGGGGGCTGCGACGGTTCCCCCGGCGCGGCCGTTCTCGACCAGAACGGCGACCGCGATGTCACGCCGATAGGCGATGAACCAGGCGTGCGTGGGCGGCGGATTTCCGCTTCCGTACTCGGCCGTGCCGCTTTTGCCTGCCGGCGCGCCGGGGACCGCGGCGAGGGCAGTGCCGGTGCCGGACGTGACAACGGAGCGCATCAGCCCGGCCAGCGTGTCCCGCTCGCCCGGCGGCAGGCGCGGCCCGGTGCGGCGCGGATCGGAGGCGAGCAGGCGTGGCGCGTGCCAGCGCCCGGCGGCGACGGCGGCCGCCACCCCGGCCATCGACATCGGGCTGGCCAGGATCTCGTGCTGGCCGATCATCGCCGCGGCTCGCTCCACGCCACTCCGGCCAGGCGGCACCTGAGCGGCCGGCGCCGGGAGCGGCAGGCTCCGGAGGCTCCGCCCGAGGCCGTAGTCGCGGCCCGCCCCGGTGAGGGCGGTGGGCGCGAGGCGGTCCGCCAGGCTGATGAAGGCGGTGTTGCAAGACTGCGCGAAGTCCTGGCTGAAGGGCACAGGGCCCGCGGCGCTCCCCTCGAAGTTGCGGAAGCTCCTGCCCTCGACCGTGATGGTGGGCGGGCAGTTGACGATTTCGTTCGTCCTGAGCCCGGCGCGCAGCAGGGCCGCCGTGCTCACCACCTTGAAGGTCGAGCCGGGCGGATAGCGACCCTCGATCGCGCGGTCGAAGCTCGAGTCGGTCGGACGGTTGGCCACGCCCAGCAGGTCGCCCGTCGACGGCTGGACCGCCACCAGGGCAGTCTCGTCGCTGCGGCCCGACAGCGCTCGCTCGGCGGCCAGCTGAACACGGACGTCGAGGGTGGTGCGCAGCGGACGGCCGCTCCGGCCGTCGCGCTCGAACAGGGTCTCGAACGCGACGCCCTCGGCGCTCCGCATCACGACGCGGCGGTCCGGGGTGCCGGCCAGGCGGCGCTCGAAGCGGGCCTGGAGCCCCCACTGGCCGACCTGGTCGCCGGCCGCGTAGGCCGGTCCGAGACGCTCGAGCTGCTCGGCGGTGGCGGGCGCGACGGTGCCGACCAGCGCCCGGGCGAACTCCCTGGTGGGCGCCAGCGGGGCGGTCCCGTCGAGCGAGGTGACATCGGGCACCGATGAGAGCTCGGCCTCGAGAGCGGCGTAGTCCTCGTTGCGGAGCACGATCGCCTCCACGAACTGCTGCGGGCCGCCACTGCGAAGCTGGCGCAGGATCGGCCCCGCGTCCACCTCGAGTACTCGGGCGAGCCCGCTGGCCGTGGCCCGCGGATTGTCGACCTCGCTCACCACGGCGCCGACGCGCTTGACCGGGCGCTGCTCCACGATCGTCCGGCCGGCGCGGTCGAGGATCGGGGCGCGCTCGGGGAGCTCGCGGGTGGTGCCGAGCCGCTCGTTGTCGCGCAGCTTGGGGTGGACGAGCGTGACCGTCCAGCGCACCTTCCACTCGTCGTCCACCTTGCGGAGCGGCACGCGCACGTCGTAGGCATACGGGCCGATGCCCGGAACGTTCCAGCGCAGGCGGACCCGGGCGTGGGCCCGGTCGCCGTCCTCGGACGTCTCGAGCGTCTCGGTCTCGAGCCGCGCCCCGTCGAGGCCCGCGCGGTTGGCGACGAGGGCCGCGGCCGCCGTTCGCGGCGCGTCGGTGTGCCGGGCGGCGGCGCGGTCGCGTCCTTCGGACCATTCGGTCAGGAACGGGTCGAGGGCGTCGGAAGGCTCGGGCTGGTTGGCGCTCCGCACGAAGACGATCGCAAGGCCGGCGACGAGCAGGAATACGGCAAAGATGACGACCGGAAGCTGTCGGTTGCGACGGCGTCTGGGGCGCGGTGGAGGGAGTGTCGGGCGCCCGGAGGTCAAGCGATCGAGGCTAGCGAAGGGTTATGCGGCGCGGGCTCGGGCGTGTCCCTTCATCGCTTGCAGCGCGTCCGGGAGCGCCACCACGCGCTCGCCCGGGCAGACCACCGCCTCCAGCCCGAACTTCCTCGCCTCGGCCAAGCGCCGCTCCGCGTGCGCCACGTGTCGCAGCTCTCCGGTCAGCCCCAGCTCGCCGAACGCGGCCAGCGGCCGCCCGTTCGCGCCCGGCTCCAAGCCCTTCGCCGCCGACGCCAGCGCCAGCGCGATCGCCAGGTCCGCGCCGGGCTCGTCCACACGCACGCCGCCGGCCACGGAGACGAAGACGTCGCTCGCCCCTAGCGCGATCCCGCCGTGCCGCGCGAGCACGGCGAGCACCAGCGCCAGCCGGTTGCGGTCGACGCCGTTGGCGACGCGGCGCGGCGGCACCAGCTCGCTCGGCGCCACCAGGGCCTGCACCTCGACCAGCAGAGGCCGCGACCCCTCCATCGCGCAGAGCACCACCGAGCCGGGCGCCCTGGTCGCCTCGGAGACGAAGCGCGCCGAGGCGTCCTCCACCTCCACCAGTCCCTGGTCGCGCATCTCGAACACGCCCGCCTCGTTGGTCGAGCCGAAGCGGTTCTTGAGCGCCCGCAGCGTGCGGTACGTGCGTTCGCGCTCGCCCTCGAAGGAGAGCACGCAGTCGACCAGGTGCTCGAGCACCCGCGGTCCCGCCAGCGACCCCTCCTTGGTGACGTGTCCGACCAGCAGCGTCGCGATCCCCCGCTCCTTGGCGACGCGCATCACCCGGCCCGCCACCTCGCGGACCTGGCCGACCGATCCCGGTGCGCCGCTCAGGGCGGGGTCGTAGAGCACCTGCACCGAGTCGATCACGCAGGCCTCCGGGCGCTCGGCCTCCAGCGTGGCGAGCACGGCCTCGAGGTCCGTCTCGGCGACGATGGGCACGCCGAGCGCGCCGCTGCCGAGCCGCTCCGCCCGCAACTTGACCTGCGCCGCCGACTCCTCGCCCGAGACGTAGAGCACCCTGTGCCCGGCGGCGGCCAGGTTGCCGAGCGCGCCGGTGGTGAGCGTGGACTTGCCGATCCCCGGCGACCCGCCGAGCAGCACGAGCGAGCCGGGCACGAGCCCTCCCCCGAGCACGCGGTCGAGCTCGCCGATGCCGGTCGACAGGCGGTCGACCCTGGGCGTCTCCACCTCCCGGAGGCGGACGGGGCGCAGGGCGCCGGCACGTGCGCCGCGGGCCAAACCGTTGCCACGGCCGGCGGCGGCCGGTGGGACCCGCCTCTCTTCGGCGAGCGTGTTCCACCGGCCGCAGCCCGGACAGCGCCCGTGCCACTTCGGGCTCTCGTGCCCGCACTCGGAGCAGGCGTACACGGCGGCGGAGCGAGCCATACCCCGAGGCTAAGCGGCAAGGAGGACGGCTTCGCCCCGGTCTTGCGATCCGTCCGACCCGGAGGGTTCCATCGGTCGTTCGTGCATCCGCTCGACCAACCCGTGGCCGGAGCCGAATTCCTCGCCGTGGACACCGAGACCAACGGCCTGGCGGGCGACCTCTGCGAGCTCACCGAGGTCGGCGCCGTGCTGGTGGGCGGCGGCGAGCTGCACGAGACATTCGACTCGGTGGTCCGGACGGAACGCCCACTGTCGCGCGGCATCCAGCGCTTCACCGGCATCACGCAGGCGATGGTGGACGCCGCGCCGCCGCCCGAGGAGGTGCTCGAGGAGCTGGCCGAGCTGGTCACCGGGCGGGTGCTGATCGCGCACTCGGCGCGTTTCGACTCCCGCGTGCTCCACCAGGCGTTCGAGCGCTGCGGGCTCGACTGGCCAAAGCCGCCGGTCCTCTGCACCGTCCAGCTGGCGCGCCGCTTCGCCCCCCTGTCGCGCAAGCGGTCGCTGGCACCGCTCGCCGACTCGCTCGGCATCGACGTGACCGAGGTCCACCGGGCGCTGCCCGACGCGCTCACCTGCGCGCGGGTCTTCTGCGCCCTTTTCCCGCGGCTGTGCGCGAACGCCCACACGGTCGCCGACGCGCTCGACCTGCTTCGCACCCGGCGCCGGGCGGGCAAGACCGAGCCGGGCGAGCGGATCCCGCCGTCCGAGCGCCCGGACCTCTCGACGCTTCCCGACGACCCGGGCGTCTACATCTTCCGCGACGAGCGCGGCAAGCCGCTGTACGTCGGCAAGTCGGTGTCGCTGCGCTCCCGCGCGCGGGCCCACTTCTGCGCACCCGCCGGCTGGACGGAGAAGGCCACCATCGCCGACTACCGGCCCACCAACTCCGAGCTGGGCGCGCTCGTGCTGGAGAACCGGCTGATCAAGGCGTGGAGGCCGGGTGGCAACAAGAAGCTGAAGCGCACCGACCGCTACTGCTACCTCCGCTGCCGGCTCGACATCCCGTACCCGGTGCTGGAGGTGGCGTCAGAGCCCGCGCCGGGCCACGCCGTGAACGTGGGGCCACTCGGGTCGAAGCCGCTCGCCACGGAGCTCGCCGACCAGCTCACCTCGCTCTACCGCCTGCGCCATTGCGGCCGCAAGCTCAAGTTGCGCGAGCACCCGTCGGCGTACGGGCAGATGGGGCGCTGCGTTTCCCCCTGCCTCGGCGACCTCGACCCCAACGCCTATCGCCGACAGGTCGATCTGGCCCTTTCCCACTTCGAGCGCCCGGGCGCCGGGGAGGCGCTGATCGCGGAGATCGACCGGCGCATGCTGGAGGCCTCGCAGGAGCACCGTTACGAGCGCGCGGCGGCGCTGCTGCGACGCCGCGAGCGGCTCGCCTGGGTGCTGGAGCGGCTCGAGGGTGTCCTGCGGGCGACCCACGCGGCGCCGCGGCTCGTGCTGGCGCGGCATCCGGTCAAGGAGCGCCACGACGCGTTCTGGGTCGTGCGGGGGCGGCTCGTCGACTGGGGGCCCGCTGCCTGGGCACTCGGAGATGGTGGCGCGCACCAGGGCGGCGCTGGCGCGCGCCCCGGGCCGCTCGGTGGTCCCGGTGGACGAGGTGGACGAGATCCGGATCGTCGCGAGCTGGGTGGCCGATCACGAGCCGCCCGAGCTGCCGCTCGACCCGCCGCCGAGCGCGCCGGCCCTGATCCGGTTCGTCGCCGATGCGACCGGGGCGGCTACAGCTGCGGCGCCGGCGCCCGCTCGGCCACGTGCTTCAGGTTCTCGAGCGAGCGCTCCAGCCACGAGCGCATGACGCGCCGGCCCGCGACCGCGGAGACGACCTTCGTCCCCATCGTGTTGGGCTCGATCGAGAAGTGCCCCTCCACGAAGGTCCCGCCCTGCGCGCCGGTCAGCACGAAGCGGGTGGTGACGCCGGTGTCCGTGCAGGAGATGCAGACCTCCTGGCAGGTGTCGAGGCGCTCGATCACGATGTCGTGCTCCTGAGGCCTGAGGAACCCCTTGACGACCTCGCGGTAGCGGCAGCCCTCCCGCAGGTCGGCGCACTCAACCTCAACCACGCCCGGCCACCATTCCGGATGGCGGTTCGGATCGCCGACCAGCTCCCAGATGGTCTCGGGAGACGCGTCGATGTACGTCTGCTGGATGCTGGAGTGCTCCACTTGGCACTCATTCTTTCACGGCTCGCTCGGGCGCCTGGAAGCCGGTCTGCTTGTGGGAGCCGTCGCAGAAGGGCTTCGACTGGGAGTTGCCGCAGCGGCAGAGCACGATCGTCTCGCCGCGGTCGCCGATGTAGTACTCGCGCTCGTCCGCGTCGATCAGCTTCACCGGCCCGGTGACCTTGTAGGGCCCGTTGTGGCGGACCTTGATGACGACGGGGTCCATCACGCCTCCAGTTTGCAGCATGTCGACTACGCACGCCGCCGTTGCCATGGTGCGTCATTGTTCCCGGTGATGCAGCGCGTTGCCCGGCTCGACCATCCGGAGGTCCGCGAGATCGTCCCCTCGCACCACTGCGTGGTGCGGTTCCGCCAGCGCCGGCCCGTGCGTGCGCGCGGCGGCGCCGCGCTTGCGGATGCGCTCGTGGCGGTGCTCGAGGACGCCGACGTGAGCCGCTGGCCTCCGGCCTGGGCCGTCAGCGACCGTCACACGGAGCTGTGGGCGGTGAGCGGGGAGCTGGCCTTCCCGCTCCAGCCGAGCGGGAGCCCGGGGCGGTATGTGGCACTGACGTGCCTGGGGCGGGAGTGGTGAGCGCCGCCCCCGCGCCCAGCGATCTACCTTCGTTCGTGGTCGAGGATGGGCGGGCCCCTTTGCGCGTGCGGTTTCGGGTCGTCCGCTTGAAGTTGCGGTGGGGCAGGCGGATTGAGCTGGGGAAGGGGGTGGCTGTCGGGCGCGGCGTGCGACTTCGCTTGGGGGGTGGTGGCCGGCTCGTGCTGGGCACTGGAGCCTGGCTTGGGGACCGTTGCATTGTGGTCGCCGGCGGCGAGGTGCGGATCGGGGCCGGGACGCTGGTGGGGCCGGGATCGGTGCTGAGCGCCTCCGAGCTCGGTCTCGATCGGCGACGGCTGCCTCCTGGGCGACGAGGTGATGGCGAGCGACCGCGCCCTGACGGTCGAGGACGCGGCGCGAGCCGACGGCGAGCGGCCGGTGGTGGTGCGGCCCGTCGTTGTCGAGGACGGCGCGCGGGTGGGGCCGCGGGCCTGTTTGCTGGCGGGCTCCCGGGTGTGCGCCGGCGCTGTTGTGGGGCCTCGGGAGGTGGTGGAGGGCGCGCTTCAACGGCAGCAATGAAGGGTGTGGCTGGCCGGGCCTCAGGGGTTCAACACGTTTGTTGACCTATAGGCGACTTTCGTGTTGAGCCTCGAGTAGCTCCCCGTAGACGCCGCCCGTCTGGCGGGCCACGTCGGTCCAGTCGAAGCGCAGCACGTGCTCGCTCGCCTCGGTCACGAGGCGGTCGCGGAGGTCGCCGTCGGTGAGGACGCGCTCGACCATCTTGGCCAGCGAGCGCGGGTCGCGGGAGCGGAAGCGCAGGCCCACGTCCTCGTTCGGCACGACCTCTCGCAGGCCACCGGTGTCGGCCACGATGCAGGGGCAGCCCGACACCATCGCCTCGAGCGCCACCAGCCCGAACGGCTCGTAGATCGAGGGGACCACGCAGAGGTCGGCAATCCGGTAAAGCGAGTGGAGGACGTCGTCGCCGATCCAGCCGAGGAAGGTGCCGTGGCGCGTGAGCCCGAGCCGGCGGGCCTGGCGCCTCAGCTCGGCCTCGTGGGTGCCGGACCCCGCCACCAGGAAACGGAGCTTGCCCATCCGCCGGATCAGACCGGGCAGCGCCTCCAGCGCAAGCTGGAAGCCCTTCTCGTACACGAGCCGGCCCACCAGGATCACCAGCCGCTCGTCCGGGGCGGCGAATCGGGCGCGCAGCGTGTCGAGGTCGTCGACGGGGACGAGCTCGGAGGGGTCGATTCCGTTGGGGATCACAGAGAGCCTGCGCTCGTCGAGCCCGAAAACGTCGGCCACATGCCCGCGCATGTAGTGCGAGCACGTGACCACGCGGTCGGCGCGCGTGGCCATCCACTGCTCGACGTCGTGTATGTACGACTGCGGGTGCTTGTTCACCCAGCCCTGGTGGCGCCCGTACTCGGTGGCGTGGATCGTGGTGATCCATGGCCGCCGGTAGCGCCGCGACAGGTGGTGCGCGGCCCGTGCCACGAGCCAGTCGTGGCTGTGGACGAGGTCGAAGTCGAAGCGGTCGCCCAGCTCGACCCCGGTGGCCAGCATGTCCGCGTTCATGTGCTCCACCCAGGTGACGAACTCGGCGAGGTCGGTGGGTCGGGTCGGCGTCGGCACGCGATGCACGAGCACGCCGCTGCGCTCCTCCTCCTCCGGCGACGAGCCCTCACAGCGGGTGAGGACGTGGACGTCGACGCCCTGGGTCACGAGCTCCTCGGAGAGCTTGCGCACGTGCCGGGCAAGCCCGCCCTCGACGATCGGCGGGTACTCCCAGGAGAGCGTCAGCGCCCGGGCGCTCATACCGGGCGGGCAATCTATTGGTCGAGGCGCTCGAGCAGCGCCACCGGCCAGTCGCCGAAGGAGATCCGCTCGAGCGGCAGCCGCCCGCGGAGGTCGAGCTCGGCGCCGGAGAGAACGTCGCGCCACCGGCCGGCGGCCAGGTCAGGCAGTTCGAGCTCGATCCCCTGACTGGTCGAGCGGATGGCGGTAGCGGCGAGGACCGAGGAGTCCCGCAGGAACGCGCAGCAGCGCTCGCCGGCATCGACGGGCGTGTATCCGCCGGCGAACGCCTCGGGACGCCGGGCGCGCAGCCACAGCGCGCGATAGATCAGGAACAGCTTGATCGTCTGCCGCGTGGGCTCCGCTCCGCCGCGAAGCTCCCCGAGCGCCTCGCGGCGCCGCTGCCAGTCGACGGGGCGGCGGTTATCGGGATCCACCAGCGACAGCGCCCACAGCTCGTCGCCCTGGTAGACGTCGGGCACGCCCGGGGCGGTCAGCTTCAGCAGGGTCTGGCCGAGCGCCGAGCGCTCGCCCTCCCGCGCCACCCGCTCCGCGAAGGGCTCCAGGTCGTCCATGAAGCGGCGGTTCGAGTAGAGCGCGCGGCACCAGTCGCGCACGCGGCTCTCGTAGTCGCGGTCGGGGTCGACCCAGTTCGTGTTCAGCTTCGCCTCACGCAGCGCCTTCTCGACGTAGGCCTCGAGTCGCTCGGCCTCCAGCGGCCACGCACCGACGAGCGTCTGAAAGATCAGGTGCGCCTCGTTCCAGCTCGGCCCGCCGCCCTCCGGGACGAGCGCCCGCCAGCGCGACACCTGCTCGGCCCAGTCGCCCGCCATCCCCGCCAGCGCCCCGATCCGAGCCCGCACGTCGCCGCTCCGCTTGGTGTCGTGGGTCTGGGTGATCAGCAGCCCGCGCGGGAAGCGCGCCGCGCGTTCAAGGCCGGCACGGTGAAACTCGTCCACGGAGATGCCGAAGCGCGTTGGATCGCCGCCCACTTCGTTCAGGGCGAGCAGGCGCACATAGCGGTAGAAGGCCGTGTCCTCGACTCCCTTGGCCATCACCGCGGGGGTGGTCTGCTGGAAGCGTGTGACGAACTCCCTGGGTGCTGCATTTCCCAGCAGGAGCGAGCAAAGAGGGTTGCCGTCGAGGGCGTCGCGGTCGGCCTGCTCGACCGGAGGGATGTAGGTCCGGTAGACCGGCAACATCGAAAGGGCCTGCTCGAGCTCCGGCGCGTCGTGGAGCCGCCGCAGACGGTCTACCTCCGGACCGAATGTGCGTCGAACCTGTTCGAGCTTCGCGCCGGTCGGGTCGAAGGGCTCCGGGGACGGGCGAGTGAGTGTCTCCTCCCCCGCCGGGTCCACGAACAGCGCCGCCGCGTCGTTCAGGAACTCGTACCCCACCGTCCCCTCCACCGGCCAGTCGCGCAGCGACTCGCCCGGGTCGAGGATCTTCTCCACCCATACGCGGCCGACCCCCTCCTCGCGCAGCCGGCGCAGGTAGCCGGCCGGGTCGGCGAGCCCGTCCGGGTGGTCGATGCGCAGGCCGTCCACCAGCCCGTCGCGCACGAGTCGCAGAGCGAGCCGGTGCGTCTCTGCGAACACCTCCGGGTCCTCCTGGCGCACGGCCGCCAGGTGGTCGATGTCGAAGAAGCGCCGCCACCGGCCGGTCTCGGCGTCGATGTCGAAGAACTTCTTCCTCAGCTCCGGGTCCGCCCAGTAGCGGTTCTCGTCTGCGGCGGCCATGTGGTTCGGGACGATGTCCAGGATCACCCCGAGTCCGGACTCGGCCAGCGCGCGGAACTCCGCCTCGCCGCCGAGCTCCTCCGAGATACGGCCCGGATCGGTTACGTCGTAGCCGTGGGTGGACCCTGGCCGGGCCTGGAAGGATGGCGACAGGTAGAGATGGCTGATGCCGAGATCGCGGAGGTAAGGGACGAGCCCGCGAGCAGCGGCGAAGTCGAGGTGGCCGCCGAGCTGGAGCCGGTAGGTGGCCCGGAGGTCTCTCATGTGAGGCGGCGCAGCACCACCAGCGACCGCTCCGGCAGGCGCACCTCCTCGCGCGTCCGATAGGCGCGCTCGCCCGGCTCGAGCGACGGCTCGGCCGTTGACAGCTCCAGCTCCCACAGCGCCCCGAAGCGGCGCGCGGGCAGGCGGAAGGCCACGTCTTCTCCGCTCGAGTTGAACAGCACCATGAATGAGTCGTCGAACACCCGCTCGCCGTGCTCACCCGGTGACGTGATCTCCTCGCCGTTCAGGAAGACCCCCACCACGTGCCCGTCCGGCCGCTCCCAGTCGCGCCGTGTCATGCGGCGGCCGTCGGTGCGGAACCACCAAGCGTCCGGCAGCCCGGAGCCCATGCGCTCCGCCCCGGTGAGGAACGCCCGCCGCCGGAAAACCGGATGTGCGAGCCGCAGCCGGATCAGCCGCCGCGTGTATTCGAGCAGCCGCCGCGCGCGCTCGCCGTGGTCCCAGCCAAACCATGAGATCTCGTTGTCCTGGCACCAGGCGTTGTTGTTGCCGCCCTGGGTGCGCGAGAACTCGTCGCCGCCCAGCAACATCGGCACGCCGTGCGACAGCAGCAGGGTGGCGAGGAAGTTGCGCTGCTGCCGTTCGCGAAGCGCGTTCACCGCCCGGTCGTCGGTCTCTCCCTCGACCCCGTGGTTCCAGCTGCGGTTGTCGTCCGTGCCGTCGGCGCCGCCCTCGAGGTTCGCCTCGTTGTGCTTCTCGTTGAAGGAGACGAGGTCGCGCAGCGTGAATCCGTCGTGGGCGGTCACGAAGTTGATCGACGCAAACGGGCTGCGTCCGTCCGACTCGTAGAGGTCGCTCGAACCGGTGAAGCGGCGGGCGAACTCCGCGGCGCTCGCATGGCCGCGCCAGAAGTCGCGCATCGTGTCGCGGTAGATCCCGTTCCACTCGTTCCACAGCACCGGGAAGTTCCCCACCTGGTAGCCGCCCGGCCCCACGTCCCATGGCTCCGCGATCAGCTTCACCTGCGACAGCAGCGGGTCCTGGTGGATCGTGTCGAAGAAGGCGGAGAGCCGGTCCACGTCGTAGAACTCGCGCGCCAGGGCGGAGGCGAGGTCGAAGCGGAAGCCGTCCACGTGGCACTCGGCCACCCAGTAGCGCAGCGAGTCCATGATCAGACGCAGCACGCTCGGGTGGACGGGGTTGAGGCTGTTGCCGGTGCCCGTGAAGTCCATGTAGAAGCGCGGCTCGTCCGGCATCAGCCGGTAGTAGGACTGGTTGTCGACGCCCTTGAAGGAGAGCATCGGGCCGAGGTGGTTGCCCTCGGAGGTGTGGTTGTAGACCACGTCGAGGATCACCTCGATGCCGGCGCGGTGGAGCGCCTTGACCATGCCCTTGAACTCGCGGACCTGCTCGCCACGCGTGCCCGTGGCCGCGTAGCCCGCGTGCGGCGCGAGGTAGCCGATCGAGCTGTAGCCCCAGTAGTTGGTGAGTCCGCGAGCCGCCAGGAAGCTCTCGTCGACGATGTGGTGCACGGGCATCAGCTCCACGGCCGTTATCCCGAGCGAGGTCAGGTACTCGATCGCGGGGTCCGACGCCAGCCCGGCGTAGGTGCCGCGGAGGTCCTCGCGCACCTCCGGGTGGAGGCGCGTGAAGCCCCGC
Source organism: uncultured Thermoleophilaceae bacterium (assembly GCA_963733885.1). Classification (GTDB taxonomy): domain Bacteria; phylum Actinomycetota; class Thermoleophilia; order Solirubrobacterales; family Thermoleophilaceae; genus JACVRW01. The sequence goes on from CAVTES010000007.1 coordinate 79,520, forward strand.
ACGTGGGCCTCGTAGATCACGATGTCCGACCAGGGGATGCGTGGCGGCCGGTCGCCCTCCCAGTCGAACCCCGTGTCGACCACCACCGAGCGCGGGATGGCGTCGGCGGAGTCCTCGTCGTCGCGCTCGAGGTCGGCGCTCTCGGTGTCGTCGGGCGTGTAGGGGAACGCATTGGCGCGGTCCCAGCGCACCCGCCCGTCGACCGCCTTGGCGTAGGGATCGATCAGCAGCTTGGCCGCGTTGAAGCGCAGCCCCTCCTCCGGCTCGTAGGGGCCGTGCACGCGGTAGCCATACCGCTGCCCGGGCCCCACGCCCGGCACGTAGCCGTGCCAGTTGAACGCGGTGCGCTCCGGCAGCTCGATGCGCCGCTCGACGTCCTCCTCGTCGAAGAGGCACAGCTCGACGCGCTCGGCGTGCTCCGAGAACAGCGAGAAGTTCGTGCCCTCGCTGTCCCAGGTGGCGCCGAGGGGGAACGGGCGGCCGGGCCAGACCTCGGTCACCGGACCACCGCCCCGGCCCGCGCGGGCAGGGCGACGTGGCCGTCGCCGAGCGTCGCTTCGTGAGTGGCGAGCACGACCTCGCGCCCGGTCACGGGCACCTCGCGGCGCCGGCCGGCGAAGTTCATGGCCAGCTCGAAGGGACCCCGCCGTACGCGCAGCCAGCGCCGATCCTCGTCATGCGTGATCTCGGGTTCGACGGCCGGAAGCTGCGGGCGAAGCGCCAGCAGCTCGCGGTACAGCGCCGCGAGCCGGCGGTCCTCGCGCCGGGTGAGCTTGGAGCGCTCGAATGTCTCGGGTGACTGCGGGTCCGGCACCTCCTCTCCGGCGAACGCCGCGAAGTCGGCGAACTCCTTTCGCCGGCCCTCGCGCGTCGCGCGCGCGATTCGCTTGTCGATGTGATCCGTAAAGAACTGGAAGGGGGCGTTCTCGCCCCACTCCTCTCCCATGAACAGGAGCGGGGTGAACGGCGACAGGAGCGTGCAGAACGCCGCCAGCGGCCGCGCGCGCCGCGGCAGCCGGTCGCCGAAGGCGCGATTGCCCACCTGGTCGTGGTTCTGCGAGCAGACCACGAACTGCTCCGGTGGCCGGTCACCGGCCGGCGCCCCCACGCGGCGGCGCCGCGCCTCCGACCAGTGCCCGTCGTACACGAAGGGGCGCTCGAACGCGTGAGCCATGTGCTCGACCCGGCCGAAGTCGCGGTAGTAGCCCTCCCGCTCGCCCGTGAGCAGCGCGTGGACCGCGTGGTGGAAGTCGTCGGCCCACTGCGCGTCCTGGCCGAGGCCACCCTCCGCCTCCGGCCGGATCGTGCGCGGGTCGTTGCGGTTGCTCTCGGCGATCACGAGGGCGGCCGGATCCACGGCATGGACGCGATCGGCCAGCTCGGCCAGCAGGTGGCGCGGGCTGCTGTCGATGATCGCGTGCACGGCGTCCAGCCGGAGCCCGTCCAGGTGGTACTCGCGCACCAGCGATGCGGCGTTCTGCAGCGCCCATTCGCGCACCCCCTCACAATCCGTGTCGTCGTAGTTGATGGCCTTCCCCCAGCCCGTCTCGTACTTGTCGGTGAAGTACGGGCCGAAGGCCTTCATCGTCCGGACGCCGGAGGCGCCGAGGTGGTTCAGCACGAGATCCAGGAACACCCCGACCCCCGCGGCGTGGGCCTCGTTCACGAGCCGCCGCAGACCGTCGGGGCCGCCGTAGGCACGGTGCGGTGCCCTCAGGTACACGCCGTCGTAGCCCCACCCGCGCACGCCGGGGAACTCCGACACCGGCATCAGCTCGATCGCGTTGACGCCGAGCGCGCGCAGCTCTGGCAGGTGCGGGATGACAGCCTCGAACGTCCCCTCCCGCGTGAACGTGCCCACGTGCAGCTCGTAGAGCACGAGCTCATCGAGCGGGATCCCGTCCCAGCCGGCGTCCGTCCATTTGAACGCGTCCGGATCGAGCACTCGCGAGGGTCCTCGAAGCCCGCGCGGCTGTGATCGCGACATCGGGTCGGCGTGACGCCTGCCGTCGAGGACGAAGCGGTAATCGTCACCCGGCTCGGCATCGATCACGCCCTCCCAGATGCCATAGCCCACCGGCTCGAGGGGGTGTTCGAGGACGGAGACCGCTGTGGGCTTGGGCGCCCACACGCGGAACTCCACCCCGCCGTCCGGGCGGGCCGTCGCCCCCAGGGGGCGCTCGAACGGGTAGCTCACTCTGGAACCAGCCAGATGACGCCGAGCGGCGGCAGCGTGACCTCGGCCGAGAACGGCTGCTCGTGCCAGCCGACCGGCTCCGCCTCGATGCCGCCGAGGTTCCCCGTGTCGGTGCCGCCATAGAAGCTCGAGTCGGTGTTCATCACCTCGCGCCAGCGGCCCGAGCGCGGAAGCCCGAGCCGGTAGTCCGGGCGCGGCACCGGCGCCAGGTTCGCGACACACACGAGCACACGCTCGCCGTCCTTGGACGCGCGAGCGAAGGCGATCACGTTTTTGGCCGCGTCGTTCGCCTCGAGCCACCAGAAGCCGCCGGGGTCGAAGTCCCGCTCGTACAGGGCAGGCTCGGAGCGCATCACCCGGTTGAGGTCGCGCACCACCGCCTGCACGCCGGCGTTTCCGGCGTCCTCGAGCAGATGCCAGTCCAGCGAGCGCTCGTGGCTCCACTCCGCCTCCTGTGCGAGCTCTCCGCCCATGAACAGCAGCTTCTTCCCGGGGTGCGCCCACATGTACGCGTACAACGAACGCAGGTTCGCGAGCTTCTGCCAGCGGTCGCCGGCCATCTTTCCGTAGAGCGAGCCCTTGCCGTGCACCACCTCGTCGTGTGAGAGCGGCAGCACGAAGTTCTCCGTGAACGCGTACATGAGGCTGAAGGTGAGCTGGTGGTGGTGGAAGCGGCGGTGCACCGGATCCCGCTCGAAGTAGTCGAGCGTGTCGTGCATCCAGCCCATGTTCCACTTGAAGCCGAAGCCGAGCCCGCCCAGGTAGGTCGGCCGCGACACCCCCGGCCACGCGGTGGACTCCTCGGCCGCCGACACGATGCCCGGCTCGCGGCGGTGGATCACCTCGTTCAGCTCCTTGAGGAAGCTCACCGCGTCGAGGTCCTCGTTGCCGCCGTACTCGTTCGGCACCCAGGCGCCCTCCGCCCGCGAGTAGTCGAGGTAGAGCATCGAGGCCACCGCGTCCACGCGCAGGCCGTCGGTGTGGTACTCGCGCGGCCAGAACAGCGCGCTCGCGAGCAGGAAGTTGCGCACCTCGTTGCGGCCGTAGTTGAAGATCAGCGTGCCCCATTCGGGATGGGCGCCGCGGCGGGGGTCCTCGTGCTCGTACAGGGCCGAACCGTCGAAGCGGGCGAGCGCCCAGTCGTCGCGCGGGAAGTGCGCCGGCACCCAGTCGAGGATCACGCCGATGCCCGCCTGGTGGAGGCGGTCCACGAACGCGCGGAAGTCGTCCGGGGACCCGTAGCGGGCGGTCGGGGCGAAGTAGCCGGAGACCTGGTAGCCCCACGAGCCCGAGAAGGGATGCTCCATCACCGGCAGCAGCTCCACGTGGGTGAAGCCCATGTCCGTGACGTAGGCGGCCAGCTCCTCGCCCAGCTCCGCGTAGGAGAGCGAGCGGTTGCCCTCGAGCGGGTTGAGCCGCCACGAGCCCAGGTGCACCTCGTAGATCGACACGGGCTCCTCGTACGGGCTCGAGGCGCGTCGACGCTCGATCCAGTCGTCGTCGCCCCAGGTGTGCCGCGGGCGGTGCACCACGGAGTCCGTGCGCGGCGGGTGCTGGGTGGCGAAGGCGAACGGGTCGGCCTTCATCCGGATCTCGCCGGCCTGAGTGAGGATCTCGTACTTGTAGGCGGCGCCCTCCCCGACCCCCGGCAGGAAGATCTCCCAGATTCCAGAGGCGCCCAGCGAGCGCATGGGGTGAAGCCGCCCGTCCCAGCTGTTGAAGTCCCCCACCACGCTGACGGCCTTCGCCGACGGCGCCCAGACGGCAAACGACGTGCCGTTCACGCCCTCCAGCTCGCGCACGTGGGCACCGAGGCGCTCGTAGATCTCCTCGTGGCGGCCCTCCCCGGCGAGGTGCACGTCGAGCTCGCCCACGGTGGGGGGGAATGAGTACGGATCCAGGAGCGTGAACGTGTTCCCGTCCGGATACGAGACCTCGAGCTCGTAGCGGAGGGGAAGCTTGGCACCGTCCACCCGCCCCTCGAACACACCCGCGGGGTGGCTCAGCTCGAGCTGGACGGGCTCGCCGCCATCGACCCGTGCCACGACCCTCTCCGCGGCCGGCCGAAACGCACGCACCACTACGCCGCCGTTCGCCGGGTGTGCGCCGAGCACCTTGTGAGGATCGGGATGCTCTCGGCGGGCGATGAGGTCGAGTTCGTTCACCTCGCCGGCACCTCCAGCAACCGCAGGATGCCCGCCACTGGGATACGCACCCAGTCCGGGCGGTTGTTCAGCTCGTAGCGCAGCTCGTAGACCGCCTTCTCGAGCTCGAAGACGGACAGCAGGTGATCCACTCCGTGGCGGCTCGCCGGCAGCAGCGAGGGGTCGGCGGCCTCGAGGTACGCGTCGAGGAACTCCTCGCGCGCCCGGTCCTCCCAGTCCTCCGGCGCCACCACGCCTCGCAGGATCTCCGAGGCGGAAGCGGCGTACGCGAAGGAGCGCATCATGCCCGCCACGTCGCGCAGCGGTGAGCGTTTGCGGCGCCGCTCCGTGAGTGCCCGGGCAGGCTCGCCCTCGAAGTCGAGCACCACCCATCCGCGCTGCGCGAGGATCGTCTGGCCCAGGTGGTAGTCGCCGTGGGTGCGGATCACCTTGCCCGCCGAGCCAACGTGCGTGAGGAGGCGCAGCTGCTCGCGCACCTCCTCGCCGCGCCCGGCGATCGGCTCCACCGACTCCTCCTCCGGCAGCTCCAGGAAGATACGCTCGATCTCCTCGTCGATCGTCGCGGTGAGAAGGCCGAGCGACTCCGAGCTCGGCTCCTCCGGGGCAAAGGCGGGGTTTGAGGCGTCCGAGCCCAGCGCGGTGTGCATGCGGCCGGTCACGTCTCCGAGCGCGCGCACGCGCTCCAGGAACGCCTCCGGGGCGGTGCCGAGCTCCTCGAGGGCCAGCTCCCAGCCATCGCGCGCGCCGGGCAGGAACTCCTGCATCACGCCCAGCGTCGCCTCCATCAGACGGCCGGTGTACTCGTACCACCCGGCCAGCGCCGGCACGCTCTCGAAGCCGCGGTGGGTGAGGAAGCGGAGCAGCTCCAGCTCGGGGTTGATGCCCGCCTCCACGCGGCGGTAGAGCTTCAGCGCCAGCGCCTCGTCGAACACCAGCGAGCTGTTCGACTGCTCGGCCCCCATCGGCCGTACCACGGCGCTCGGCCCCGGGTCGCGCGTGCCCTCCACCCAGTGGAACGCGCTGACGGCCTGCTCCGACTCGAGCCGCGCGTTCCCCCGCATCAGCTCCAGCAGGGCGAGGCCCTGCTCCGGGTCGGCCAGCGCGTCGTAGAAGGTGAGCCCGCCGGCCTCGGCCACCACGGACTCGCCGAAGCCCTCATCGGCCGGCCGGACGGCCAGGGGCACCTGGTAGACCTCGTGCGTGCCGGGCGCGAACCGCGCCTCGACCATCACCGAGGCGAGCAGCTGCGGATCGAAGCGCAGCGGCACCACGTCCAGCACGCCGAGGTGGACCACCTCGCGCGCCTTCGAGCCGAACCAGCGCTGGGCAACGACCCACTCCTCGAGCGCCTGCGGGTCCAGGTGCGGCAGCTCGCCGCGAACGAGCGCGTCGCGCGCGTCAGCGGTCATCGTCCTCGTCCTCCTCTTCCTCCTCCTCGACCAACCGGAACCAGTAGAAGCCGCGCGGTCCCAGCGTGAGCAGGTAGGGCAGTTCTCCGATGCGCGGGAAGCGGCTGCGCCCGAGCATCTCCTCGGGGTAGCTCCCCTCGAACTCCGACAGGTCGAGCTCCACCGCCTGCGCCGAGCGGGCCAGGTTGTGCACGCACAGCAGCACCTCGCGCTCGTAGCGCCGGATGTGGGCGAAGATGCGCTTGTTGGCGGGGCGAACCGGCTCGTAGCTGCCGAGCCCGAACACGGGGTGCTCCTTGCGCAGCGCGATGAAGCGGTGCGTCCAGCGAAGCAGCGAGGAGGGCGTGCGGAGCTGCGCCTCCACGTTCAGGGCCTGGAAGCCGTAGACCGGGTCCATCGAGGCCGGCGCGTAGAGCTGCGCGAAGTCGGCGGTCGAGAACCCCCCGTTGCGGTCGCCGGTCCACTGCATCGGGGTGCGCACGCCGTCGCGGTCGCCCAGGTAGACGTTGTCGCCCATCCCGATCTCGTCGCCGTAGTAGAGCACCGGGCTGCCCGGCAGCGAGAAGAGGATCGCCGTCATCAACTCGATCTCCGCGCGCCCGTTGTCGAGCAGCGGCGCCAGCCGGCGGCGGATGCCGAGGTTGATCCGCATGCGCGGGTCCTTGGCGTACTCCTTGTACATGTAGTCGCGCTCGTCGTCGGTGACCATCTCGAGCGTCAGCTCGTCGTGGTTGCGCAGGAACAGGCCCCACTGGCAGTTGTCCGGGATCGGGGGAGTCTGGTCGAGGATCTCGAGGACGGGCGTGGCGTCTTCGCGCCGCGTTGCCATGAACATGCGCGGCATCACGGGGAAGTGAAACGCCATGTGGCACTCGTCGCCGTCGCCGAAGTAGTCCACCACGTCGGAGGGCCACTGATTGGCCTCTGCGAGCAGCACGCGGTCCGGGTAGTTCTCCTCCACCTCGCGCCGCACCCGCTTCAGGTACTCGTGCGTCTCGTCGAGGTTCTCGCAGTTGGTGCCGTCGCGCTCGAACAGGTACGGGACGGCATCGAGCCGGAAGCCATCAAGGCCGAGGTCGAGCCAAAACCGGAGGACGTCGAGCATCGCCTCCTGCACCTCGGGCTCGTCGTAGTTCAGGTCGGGCTGGTGGTGAAAGAAGCGGTGCCAGTAGTAGGCCCCGGCCTGCTGGTCCCAGGTCCAGTTCGACGTCTCCGTGTCGATGAAGATGATGCGCGCGTCCTCGTACCGCTTGTTGGTGTCGGACCAGACGTACCAGTTGCGCTTGGGGGAGTCGGGGCTCGAGCGCGCCTCCTGGAACCAGGGGTGCTCGATCGAGGTGTGGTTCATGACGAGGTCGGCGATCACGCGCATCCCGCGCTGGTGCGCCTCGTCGATGAAGCGGCGCACGTCCTCGATCACGCCGTAGTCCTCGTGTGTGGCGAAGAAGTCGGCGATGTCGTACCCGCCGTCGCGCAGCGGCGACTGGTACATCGGCAGCAGCCAGATGCAGTCCACGCCGAGCCACTGCAGGTAGTCGAGCTTGTCGGTCAGGCCGCGGAAGTCGCCGGAGCCGTCCCCGTCGCCGTCGTAGAAGCCGCGCAGGTGGATCTCGTAGAAAACGGCGGTCTTGAACCAGAGCGGCTCGGACTCGAACCAGTGCTCGGGCTGGGGGCGGCGCTCGGGCTCGGGCTGGCGGGCGGCCTCGGGCTGCGTCGGGGCGATCGTCACGCGGCCACCCGCATCAGGTGCGCCATCCGCTCGCCGGGCCCGAGCCGCACGTAGTTGCGGCCCAGGCGCCAGTCGTACCGCCCGCCGTCGAGCAGGTCCTCCACCTGGAAGGCGGGCGGCAGGCCCAGCCAAGCGGGCACCACGGCCACGCCCTCCTGGGGGCGGTGCGGGTCGAGGCTGACCACGGCGATGATCGTGTTATCGCCCCAGCGCTTGTGATAGGCGATCAGGCCGTCGTTCTCCGTGTCGAGGAAGGCGATGTTCGACAGGTGCTGGAGCGCCTCGTTCTCGCGCCGGATCCGGTTGATCTTGGCGATCTCGGGCAGCAGCGGCCCGTCGAGCTCGCGTCGCTTGGCCTCGTACTTCTCCGAGTCGAGGTACTCCTCGCTGCCCTCCCTGACCGGCACGTTCTCGAAGTGCTCGTAGCCCGAGTAGACGCCGTAGGTGGGCGACAGGGTGGCGGCCAGCACCAGGCGAGTCTCGAAGGCCGGCGGCCCGCCGTGCACGAGGTACTCGTTGAGGATGTCCGGGGTGTTGGCGAAGAAGTTCGGCCGGCAGTACTCCTGCATGCCCGAGTAGGCCAGCTCGTGCATGTACTCGGTCAGCTCGAGGCGCGAGTTCTTCCAGGTGAAGTAGGTGTAGGACTGGCTGAAGCCGGCCTTCGCGAGCGCCCTCAGCTTGACGCGGCGGGTGAAGGCCTCGGACAGGAAGATCACGTCGGGGTACTCCGCCCGCACCTCTCCGATCAGCCATTCCCAGAACGGCAGCGGCTTCGTGTGCGGGTTGTCCACGCGGAAGATGCGCACGCCGCGCTCGACCCAGGTCATCAGCACGTCCCTCAGCGCGTCCCACAGCCCGCGCCAGTCCTCCGAGTCCCAATTGACGTTGAATATGTCCTGGTATCGCTTGGGCGGGTTCTCCGCGTACTTGAGCGTGCCGTCGGGGCGGCGGTTGAACCACTCCGGGTGCTCCTTCAGCCAGGGGTGGTCGGCGGAGCACTGGATGGCGAAGTCGAGCGCGATCTCGAGCTCGTGCCCGCGGGCCTCCTCGACCAGCTTTTCGAACTCCTCGACGGTGCCGAGCTCGGGGTGGATGGCGTCGTGGCCGCCCTCCGCGCCCCCGATGGCCCACGGAGAGCCGGGGTCGCCTGGCTTTGCCTCGAGCGAGTTGTTCCGGCCCTTGCGGGCGGTCACGCCGATCGGGTGGATCGGCGGCAGGTAGAGGACGTCGAAGCCCAGCTCCGCGAGCTTCGGCAGGCGCTTTCGGACGCCCTCGATGCCGCCGAACGAGCGCGGAAAGAGCTCGTACCAGGCGCCGAAGCGGGCGCGCACCCGCTCCACCTCGAGCGGGAGGCTGCGCTCGAGGCGGGTGGAGTCGTGGCGGTCCGGGTGTCGCTCCACGGCCGCGAGCAGCTCTGGGCCGAGGGCGGCGTCGTGCTTCGCCTCGTCGGGGGCACTCGGGTCGGCGAGGGTGACGAGAACGTGCTCTACGAGGCGGCGGTCGCCGTCGGACTCGCCGTCCTTCATTCGGTCGAGCGCCTCCTCGAGCAGGACCGCTCCCTCGGAGAGCTCGCCGCGCAGGTCGTGCTGGCCGCTCTCGAGCTTGCGGCGGAGCTCGTCGCGCCACGTGGCGAACAGGTCCGACCAGGCCTCGACGGTGAACTCCCAGCGGCCGACGCGGTCCACCTCGAACGAGCCGGCCCAGCGGTCGCCGTCCACCTCGCGGTCGATCCAGCGCATGGGCACCTCGCCCCACTCCTCGTCGTCGGGGCCGCGGTGGCTGACGATCGCCCGCAGGATCTCGTGGCCGTCGCGGAACACGTCCGCGGACACCTCGACCCACTCGCCCACGGTGCGCTTGGCCGGGAAGCGCCCGCACTCGATCATCGGCGCCGGGTTCAGGATCTGGATGCGGGGCGGCGCGGTGCGGTCGTGAGGCCGCGGGAGGACCGACCAGCCCTCGCCGGGCTCCTCGACCGGGTGCTCGGGCGCGACCTCGGACTGGATGCGGTCGCCGGCCTCCGCCGGCGGCGTGGCGTCGGTCGCTTCGGAGGGGGCCCCGGGGCCGCTCGTGTATTGGCTTCGCGTCGATCGGGGCATGCAGTGCGGTAATCCCCAGGAGATGGATCCGTCAACCCGCTCTTCTACCGCAGGACCGGCGCTGCTGCGCTCCAGCGGCGTGCAGCTGCACCCGACCTCGCTCCCGGGCGGCCGCCTCGGCGACGAGGCGTACCGGTTCGTGGACTGGCTCGCGGCGGCGGGTCAGACGTGGTGGCAGATGCTCCCGCTGGGCCCTCCGGGCGAGGGCGGCTCGCCGTACAAGTCGCCGTCGGCCTTCGCCGCCTCGCCCGAGCTTCTGGCAGACCCCCACGCACCGGTCAGCGAGGGCGAAGTCGCCGCCTTCCGCGAGCGCGAGCGCTTCTGGATAGGCGACTGGGAGCGCTTCGCCCGCGATCACGCGGTCGCCCACCAGGTCCGCTTCGACCGCGAGTGGGGCGCGCTGCGCCTCTACGCGGAGGAGCGCGGGGTGCGGCTGATCGGCGACATGCCGATCTACGTGGCGCCCGGGAGCGCCGACCACCAGGCCCACCCAGAGCTGTTCCAGGAGGACCTGGTGGCCGGGGCGCCGCCGGACAAGTTCACGGACCTCGGCCAGCTGTGGGGCAACCCGCTCTACGACTGGCCGGCGCTTCGGCGGCGCCGCTACCGCTGGTGGATCGAGCGGCTGCGGCGCGCGAGCGAGCTCTACGACCTCTGCCGGATCGACCACTTCCGCGCCTTCGTCGCCTACTGGGCGGTGCCTCGCGGCGCCGCCGACGCGCGGGCCGGATTCTGGCGCCGCGGCCCCGGCCGGGCCCCGTTCGATGCGGCCCGGCGGCGGCTGGGCGAGCTGCCGCTGATCGCGGAGAACCTCGGCATCGTCACCGACGCCGTGGAACGGCTGCGCCGCGAACTCGGCCTGCCGGGCATGGCGGTCATCCAGTTCGCGTTCGACCCCGACGAGCCCGACAACCCCCACCGCCTGCACAACCACTCGGTGGACAACGTCGTCTATACGGGGACGCACGACCACGACACGATCCGCGGCTGGTGGGAGTCGCTCGACGGCGACTCCCGCCGCGAGGTGGAGGCCGCGCTGGTGCGCGCCGGGATCGAGGACGACGAGCCGTGGTGGGCGCTGATCCGGCTCGCCTTCGCGTCGCCCGGCGTGCTGGCGATGGTGCAGATGCAGGACGTACTCGGCCTGGGCGGCGAGGCTCGCATGAACGTGCCCGGGCTGGTGGATGAGCGCAACTGGAGCTGGCGGCTCGAGCCGGACGCACTCACGCCGGAGCTGGCCGCGCGGCTGCGCGAGGCCACCGCAGAGGCGAGCCGGCTGCCCGCCGGGTCAGACTGAGGCGCGGTGGCTTCCGAACCGGCCGCCTCGGGCATAGGTCGGTCATGGAGCTGATCCGGCCGAGCGTAATCGTCGCCCTGCTCACGCCATTCGATGAGAACGGAGACCTGGACGAGGCGGCGCTGGGCGCGCACGTGGACTACCTCGTCGCCGCGGGCGTCGACGCGCTGATGCCGTGCGGCACCACCGGCGAGGGCGCGCTTCTCGCCGACGTCGAGGTAGCGGAAACGGTGCGCGCGACCTGTGCTGGCGCCGGTGGACGGGTGCCCATCCTCGCCCACGTGGGGCGCCCCGGCACCGCGCCGACGCTGGCGCTGGCGCGGCAGGCGGTGGAGGACGGCGCTGACGCCGTGTCCGCGGTGGTGCCCTACTACTACCCGGCCGACGGCGACCAGATCCGCGCCCACTACGCCGCGCTCGTCGAGGGGCTCGAGGGCACGCCCGTGTACGGCTACACGATCCCGGAGCGCACCCGCAACGAGCTCGATCCGGCCCTGCTCGGTGCCCTGATCGCGGACGGGCTCGCGGGCCTCAAGGACTCGACGAAGTCGATCGAGCTGCACCGCGAGTATGCCGCCGCGGTGAGCGAAGCAGGCGGCGGCTTCGACCTCTTCATGGGCAGCGCGTCGCTGGTGCTCGAGGCCATCAGGGCCGGGGCGGCCGGGGCCGTACTGGCCGTCGCCAACGTCTGGCCCGAGCTGTGCGTGGAGCTCGCAACCGCGCAGCGTGAGGGTCGGGAGGACGACGCCGCGCGGCTGCAACAGGAGTTGACCGCCGTCCAGACCGTGGTGCATGGGGATGGCACGATCCCCGGACTGAAGCGTCGCACGCGCGAGCGCCTGCGCGAGCACGGGGTCAGCTACGGGACGGAGCTCCGAGCGCCGCTTGGAGACGCCGGCCGGGCCGTCGCCCGGCGCTGAGCAGCATCTCGAGGGCGTGCCGTTCCGCCCGCCGGGGCCGCCCAGCGCGGCGCGGCGGCTGGCGGCCCGGACCGCCAGCCGCCGCACGTGAGTCAGGCCTGGACGGCAGGCCCCGGCTCGATGTTCTGGTTTCGCCGGAACAGGTTCTTCCCGTCGTACCGCTCCTTGACGGAAGCGAGGCGGGGGTAGTTGTCGCGGTAGCTCGCCCGGACCCGCTCCTGGCCCTCCTCCATCATCATGTTCACGTAGGCGCCGCCGGCCGAGTGTGGGTGCAGCGCGTCGAAGTAGTCGACGCACCAGCTGCGGATCGTGTCCACGTTCGCCGGGTCGGGGTCCACGCCCGCGTAGACGGTCGCCCAGCGAGCGTCGCGGTAGCTCCAGGCCGTATCGGACGGGCCGGCGTCGTGCCCCGCGCCGTCGATCGGGTACAGGTGCATCGTCGACTTCATCGTCGGCATCTCGGCGCCGAACTTGGCGTGGAGCTGCACGGCCTCGTCGGGGATCTCCTTCACGAAGTCGGCGCGCCAGTACCACTGGTCACCCGTCGGGTACAGGTCGTCGAAGGCGCTCTGCAGAGCCGGGTGCGGCATCGGCGCCGGGCCGTGCATGAGCGGCTCGGGAAGCGCGCCCAGCATCGGCGCCATCGCATCCGCCGCGTCCTTTTCGGCCCCGGTCCAGCACCAGACGACACCGCACACCTTCCGCATGTGGATCTCCTCCGGGAACGGCGGTGCGGGCGGCACGGTGGCAAACGCGAAGAACCCGTTGAGCTCACGCGGGGCCCCGGGCATGAAGTCCCGGTAGACCGAGAGGACCTCGGCGGCCGACTCCACCGGCCAGAACGTGGGTCCGGCGACGACCGTGTCCAGCTCGTGCAGCCGGAACAGGAACGAGGTCACAACGCCGAAGTTCCCTCCGCCGCCGCGGATCGCCCAGTACAGATCCGGGTGCTCGTCGGCGCTCGCGCGCACGCGGTCACCGCTCGCCAGCACCATCTCGGCTTCGAGCAGGTTGTCGATCGCGAGACCGAACGACCTCGTCAGGTGACCGAGGCCGCCGCCGAGCGTGAGGCCTCCGACGCCGGTCGTCGAGATGATCCCGCTCGGCGTGGCGAGGCCGTGCTCGTTCGTGGCCCTGTCCACCTCGCCCCAGGTGCAGCCGCCGCCCACGCTGACGGTCCGAGCCTGCGGGTCGACATCGATGTCCTTGAGCGGCGAGAGGTCGATGACGACGCCGTCGTCGACGGTGCCCAGCCCCGCCCCGTTGTGGCCGCCGCCGCGGACGGCCAGGGGCAGGTCGCGGTCGCGGGCAAACGCCACGGTCTTGGCGACGTCGTCCGGCCCGGTGCAGCGGGCAATCAGGGCAGGCCGCTTGTCGATCATGGCGTTGTAGACCCGGCGGGCGTCCTCGTAGCCGGTGTCCTCGGGGCCGATCAGCTGGCCCGCGAACCCGGTGCCGAGCTCGCGGCGCGCTGCATCTGCGGCCGTGGTGACGGTGCTCATACCGTCTCCTTCCGTGAATTGGGGGTCGGCGCACTCTGGCACCCCCGCCCTACACCTTCTGTGAGCTATCTCTCGCTTCGCTCGGCGTCGAACTCGTCGTCCGGCCCCGGGATCGCGTACTCGGAGCCCGCCGTCCGGGCGCTCAGGCCGGGGGCGTAACCCCGGCGCGGAGCGGAGGTACCGGACGCGCCGCCCGTCAGGCGTCGAACTCCTCCTCGGGGCCGGGGGTGGCGTAGCCGGCCGCCTCCAGCGATCCCGCGCCGCTCCAGCCCCACACGAGCAGGACATCCTCGTCGGAGGTGTTGTCGAAGCCGTGCCAGTTGCCGCGCGGGGTGTAGATGACGTCGCCCGCCCTCGAGGACTCGCGCCCGGTGTTCGTGTAGACCTCGCCGCGGCCGCTTATCACGACGAGGAACTCGTCGCAATTCGGGTGCAGGTGTCGCTCGTGCCGCGCGCCGGGAGGCAGGACCGTACGCCCGACGACCAGATTCTCGGAGCCCGCCGCCCGGGCGTCGATGAGGAACTGGACCTGCATGTCGACCCAGCCCTCGTCCTCGCGCAGGCCCTGCTCGAGCGGGACGTCGTGAATGGTCGTGCGGTACGGCGTGGGCATCAATGCATCCCTCCCATGCGGCGGTAGGCCTCGTGGACGCTCACCACGAAGTCGCGGTCGGCCTGATCGGAGCTGCGCGCCGCGTTCAGCATCTCGCTGGTGGCGGCGCACGTGGGCACGGCCATCCCGAGCCGCCGCGCCAGATCCTGGGCGAGGACGAGGTCCTTCTGCTGGAGCTCGACGTCCGCGAAGACGTCGGTGTCGTCGAGAAGCAGCGGCGCGCGGTAGCCGACCACCGGCGAGGCGATCACGCTCTTCAGAACCGCGTCGATGACCGCCGCCCGGTCGACGCCGGCCTTCTCGACCAGCGCGACGCCCTCGGCCAGGGCGGTCACCGCGACGACGAGCGCCAGGTTGATCGCCACCTTCGTGAGGATCGCCTGGCCGTTAGGGCCGATGTAGGTGACCTTGGGGCCGATGGCGTGGAGGACCGTCTCGATGCGCTCGAAGGCGGCGCGGTCGCCGCCGACCATCACCGACATCTGCCCTGCGGCGAGCGTCGCCGGGCTGCCCGAGACCGGACAGTCGAGGAAGGACGCGCCCGTCTCGCGCACGCGCTCGGCCATCGACACGCTCGCGTCCGGAGCGATCGTGCTGATGTCCGCCCAGACGCTGCCCCCGCGCAATCCGGCCAGCACGCCGTCCGGGCCGCCCGCCGTGGCCTCGATCGCCGCCGAGTTGGTCAGCATCGTGAAGAGCACGTCGACCGATGCCGCCAGCTCCCGTGGCGTGTCGGCCCACCCCATGCCGGCATCCAGCAGCGGCTGTGCCTTCTCCTTGGTCCGGTTCCAGCCCACGACCTCGTAGCCGGCGTCGAGCAGCCGCTGCGCGATGCCCGCGCCCATCGCGCCGAGGCCGGCGAAGCCGATGGGTTGTATCTCGTTCACGGGCGCGAGGGTATTGCTCGCGCCGCCCGCTCGAGTCGCCGGGCCACCACCCTGAGGTGCTCGCCCAGCTCCGGCGGCTCGTGGACGTCGAAGTCGACACCGAGCATGGCGATCCTCAGGGCAAGCCAGTCGAGGTCGTCGTCGCCCGTGCGGTACTCACAGGTGTGGTCGTCGATCGGCTCGACCGCTCCCCAGTGCAGGGGGATGCGCTTGCGAATCGTCTCCATGGGCGCGTGGAGCGTCACGCGCGCTTCGTAGCGATGCGGCCAGGCCGACAGGCTCTCAGCCACGTAGGCCGCCGCGTCCTTCGCCGGCAGTGTGCGCGCCGGAAAGCGCACGCCGGTCGACGCGGGCCCGGTGAGGCGGTCCACCCGGAACGTCCGCCAGTCGCGCCTGTCGCGGTCCCAGGCCACGAGGTACCAGCGGCGCCCGAGGTTGACGAGAGAGTGCGGCTCGACCTCGCGCCGGCTCCGCGCGCCGTCGCGGCCGCGGTAGGCGAAGCGGAGGAGCTCGGAGTCGCGGCACGCGGCCGCGATCAGGGTGAGGGTCTGCGGGTCGACCGTGGGACCGCCGGCCGGCAGCGTCATCGTGGCGGATTGCAGCGCGCGCACGCGGCGGCGGAGGTGCGCCGGCAGCACCTGCTCGAGCTTCACCAGAGCACGCACGGAGGTCTCCTCGATACCCGTCACCGACGCGCGGGCGGCCGTGCGGAGCCCCACGGCGATCGCGATGGCTTCGTCGTCGTCGAGCAGTAGCGGCGGCATGGCCGCGCCGGCCCGCAGTCGGTATCCGCCCGCCGGGCCCGTTAGCGACTCCACCGGATAGCCGAGCTCGCGCAGCCGCTCGACGTCGCGGCGGATCGTGCGCGAGGAGACCTCGAGCCTGTCCGCAAGCTCGCGCCCCGGCCAGTCGCGGCGCGCCTGGAGCAGGGACAGCAGCGTCAAGAGGCGGCTGGAGGTGGACATCAGCCAATTCATCCTCTCCGAAATTGAGGACAGAAATTGGCCTGAACCTCGTTTAGCGTGCGCACCATGGAAGACACGCACGAAGGAACAGCGATACTGGAGCGAGATGGCTACCCGGCCGGGGTGCCGTGCTGGATCGACACCGGCCAGCCCGATCCGGAGGCCGCGGTCAGGTTCTACGCGGGCCTGTTCGGGTGGGAGTTCGAGGACCGCATGCCCGCCGAGTCGCCTGGGCGCTACTTCGTTGCGCGGCTGCGCGGCCTGGACGTTGCCGCGGTCGGGTCACAGTCGGACCAACCGCCCCCGACGCCCATCTGGAAGACCTATGTCTGGGTCGACAGCGCCGACGAGACCACCGTCAAGGCAACGGAGGCGGGCGGAGCTGTGCTGGCCGAGCCCTTCGACGTCGGCGACGCCGGCCGCATGGCCGTTCTCGCCGACACCGAGGGCGCCGTGTTCTGCGTCTGGGAGGCCAAAGAGCACAGGGGCGCCCAGCTGGTCAACGAGCCCGGCACATGGAACTTCAGCGAGCTGAACACGCGCGATCCGGGGGGCGCGCAGACGTTCTACAGGGCCGTGTTCGGGTGGGAGGCCACCACGCTCGTCACCGGCAATGGCGGATTCACGATGTGGCGCCGGCCCGGATACGGCGACTTCCTGGCGCGGCGCGATCCAGGCCTGCGCGAGCGCCAGGCGACGGACGGCGCACCCGAGGGCTTCGAGGACGCGGTCGCGTGGCTGGTGCCGATGACGAACGGCCAGTTCCCCGAGGAGACACCCCCCCACTGGAGCACCACGTTCGCGGTCGACGACGCCGACGCGATCGCCGAGCGAGCCGAGAAGCTGGGCGGCACCGTGCTTGCGCCTCCGTTCGACGCTCCCTGGGTGCGGATGACGGTCCTCAGCGACCCTCAGGGGGCGGTGTTCACGGCGAGCAAGTACGTGCCGGCCGGGTAACGGCCGGCGTCCGGGGCGGTCTTAGCGCCGCGGGGCCTTCTCAGTCGCTCTGGGCCGCTACTTGTCCTTGTCCTCGGGCGCCGGCGGGGCGTCCGGGATCTCCGGCAGCACCTCGGGCTCGTCCGGAAGCTCGTCGCCGGAGCCCTCGTCCGAAGACGGGTCGGTCGACGAGCCTTCCTCGCGCGCGTCGCCCTTGGCGCCCACGCCCACCGTCTCGCGCTTGCGCTCCTTCGGCTGCGCGATCGTGATCAGCACCTCGCGCTCGTCGTCCTCCGGCGCCTTGTCGACCTCGACGGTGGAGCCGGGCGGCATGCTCTGCGAGAGCACCTCGTCCGCCAGCGGGTCCTCGATATAGCGCTGGATCGCCCGGCGCAGCGGTCGGGCGCCCATCGAGGGGTCCCAGCCCTTCTCGACCAGCAGGTCGGCGGCCGAGTCGGACAGGTTGAGCGACAGCTCGCGCTCGGCCAGCGACTCCCGGATCCGCTTGAGCAGCAGCTCGACGATCGAGCCGATCTCCTCGCGCGTGAGCTTGTGGAAGACGATGACCTCGTCGATGCGGTTGATGAACTCGGGCCGGAACACCTTCTTGAGCTCGCCCATGATCCGGTTCTTCATGTCGTCGTACGAGAGACCGGTCTCGTCGCCGACCGTGAAGCCGATGCCGGTGTTCTTGGCGATCTCCGACGCCCCGATGTTCGAGGTCATGATCACGATCGAGTTGCGGAAGTCGACCGTGCGCCCCTGGGCGTCCGTGAGCCGGCCGTCCTCGAGGATCTGGAGCAGGATGTTGAACACGTCCGGGTGCGCCTTCTCGATCTCGTCGAGCAGGAGCACGCTGTACGGCTTGCGCCGCACGGCCTCCGTGAGCTGGCCGCCCTCGTCGTAGCCGATGTAGCCGGGCGGGGAGCCGACCAGCCGCGACACGGAGTGCTTCTCCATGTACTCCGACATGTCGATCCGCACCATCGCGTCCTCGTCGCCGAACAGGAACTCGGCGAGCGTGCGGCCCAGCTCGGTCTTCCCGACGCCCGAGGGGCCGAGGAAGATGAACGAGCCGGTCGGGCGCTTCGGGTCCTTGAGCCCGGCGCGCGAGCGGCGGATCGCCTTCGAGACGGCCTCGATGGCGGCGTGCTGGCCGATCACGCGCTTGTGGAGCTCCTCCTCCATGCGCATCAGCTTCTGCGTCTCGGCCTCGGTGAGCTTGAACACCGGGATTCCGGTCCACATGGAGACGATGTCGGCGATCTCCTCCTCGCCGATCTCCGGGCGCTCGCCGGACTCGCCCGAGCGCCACTGCTCCTCGAGCTCGCGCTTCTTGTTGGTGAGCTGGCGCTCCTTGTCCCGCAGGTTCGCGGCCTTCTCGAACTCCTGCGCCTCGATCGCCGCCTCCTTATCGCGCCGCGTGGTCTCGATCTCCTCCT
Organism: uncultured Thermoleophilaceae bacterium; assembly: GCA_963733885.1. GTDB lineage: Bacteria > Actinomycetota > Thermoleophilia > Solirubrobacterales > Thermoleophilaceae > JACVRW01. Next base: position 97,681 of record CAVTES010000007.1, read on the forward strand.
CGAGATCGCGGTAGACCGGCGGAGCGGTCATCGACTTGATGCGCGCCCGCGAGGCGGCCTCGTCGATGAGGTCGATCGCCTTGTCCGGCAGGAAACGGTCGGAGATGTAGCGGTCTGCCAGCTCGGCCGCCGCCTCGAGCGCCTCGTCGGTGATCCCGACGCGGTGGTGCTGCTCGTAGCGGTCGCGCAGGCCCTTCAGGATCTGGACGGTCTCCTCCGTGGAGGGCTGGTCCACCCGGATCTGCTGGAAGCGCCGCTCGAGCGCGGAGTCCCGCTCCAGGTACTTGCGGTACTCGTCGAGCGTCGTGGCGCCGATCGTCTGCAGCTCGCCGCGCGCAAGCGCGGGCTTCAGGATGCTCGCCGCGTCGATCGCGCCCTCGGCGGCGCCGGCGCCGACGAGGTTGTGCAGCTCGTCGATGAACAGGATGATGTCGCCGCGCTGGGTGATCTCCTTCATCACCTTCTTGAGGCGCTCCTCGAACTCGCCGCGGTACTTCGAGCCCGCTACGAGCGCGGCCAGGTCGAGCGTGTAGATCTGCTTGTTCTTCAGCAGCTCGGGCACCTCGCCGCTCGTGATGCGCTGGGCGAGGCCCTCGACCACGGCGGTCTTGCCGACGCCCGGCTCGCCGATCAGCACCGGATTGTTCTTCGTCCGGCGCGAGAGGATCTGCATGATCCGCTCGATCTCGGTCTCCCGGCCCACGACCGGGTCGAGCTTGGCCTCGGCCGCGAGCTTGGTCAGGTTGCGGCCGAACTGGTCGAGCAGCTTGGACGACTTCTTGCCCTCGCCCTGGGCGCCGGCGCCGGCGGCGGCGCGGCCCTGGCGGCCGCCCGGGCCGGACAGCATCCGGATGACCTCGTTGCGGATCTTCTCGGAGTCGGCGTCGAAGTCGAGCAGGATGCGCGCTGCCACGCCCTCGTTCTCGCGCACGAGGCCGAGCAGGATGTGCTCGGTGCCGATGTAGTTGTGGCCGAGGGAGAGCGCCTCGCGCAGGGCCAGCTCCAGCACCTTCTTGGCGCGCGGGGTGAACGGGATCTGGCCGGAGGTCACCTCCTCGCCCGATCCGACGATGCGGACCACCTGGGCGCGGACGCGCTCCACCGTGATGTCGAGGGACTCGAGGACGCGGGCGGCCAGGCCCTCCTCCTCGCGAAGCAGGCCGAGCAGGATGTGCTCGGTGCCGATGTAGTTGTGCTTGAGGATGCGAGCCTCTTCTTGGGCTAGTACCACCACCTGGCGGGCCCGTTCGGTGAAGCGCTCAAACACGGCTGCTCTCTATCTGTCGGGAACGTCGGGGCGGGTGTTGCCCGTCTCCTTCCCTCTAGATCGGCAGCTACGCCGATCCGGATGAGACGCAGTACCGGGTTCACCAGCCCGTTGGGCGAGTCTACCAACGCCCCCCAAGTCGCTTTGCGCCTTAACCCAGGCGTAAATGCCGCGTGGACGGAGGGTTTTTGGGTTACGCTCGCCGCGCGATGATCCGCCTGCCCGTCGCCGGTGTCCTGCTCCTGGCAGCCCTGGTAGGCCTTGGCTGCGGCGGGGATGACGACACCACCGACCAGTTCCGCGACGGCTACAACGCGGCCATCGAGCGGCTCAACGAGGTGAATACGAACCTCGAGGAGAGCGGTGAGCAGCTGACGAGCCAGCCGGGCTCCAAGATCGCGCGCGAATTCGAGCGCATAGCCGACGCTGCCGCCCAGACCCGGGCCGAGCTCGCCGAGCTCGCGCCCCCGCAGGAGGCGCAGGACGAATTCGACCAGCTGCGGGCGGCGATCCGGGACGGGGTGAATGACATCCGCGAGGTGGCCGACGCCGCCCGCGAGGGGAACCAGGACCGCTTCCAGGAGGCGACCGAGGCGCTGGCGGAGAGCAGCGAGGAGATCAGCCAGGCGGAGGCCGAGCTGAAGGACGCTGTGGAGAGCGACTAGCCTAGGGCCCCTCAGAGCGACTCGTCGGGCTCGATCCTCGTCGCGGTCCCGTCGGCCGAGCTCGTAACCCACACAGCCCCGGGGATGACCGATACCCGATCGGCCGTGGTGCCCACCTTCAGAGGCCTGCCCACCACCCGGTTGCGGCCCGTGTCGATTGTGCTGACCGTGCCGTCGCCGGAGTTCGGAACCCAGATCACGTCAGTCCCGGCCTCGATGTGCAGCGGCTGGTCCCCGACCGGGATGGTCCGCACCACGCGGTTCGATCCGGGGTCGATGCGCGAGACCGTGTCGTCCTCGAAGTTGGCCACCCAGATGGAGTCGTCTCCCACCGTCAGGCCATATGGCTGGTCTCCCACGGGGATCGTCTCCACCACGCGCCGGGAGCGGATGTCGATGCGGGAGACCGTGTCGTCCTCGACGTTGCTCACCCAGACGGCGTCCGAGAAGGTGGCGATACTCGACGGTCCTTGCCCGACCGGGATCGGTTGGCGTCCGACCTGATGGCCGGATCGGGTGTCGATCCGCACGACGGTGTCGTCATCTGCATTCGCGACCCAGGCTGCGCCTGGCGACGTCGTGATGGCTGACGGGCTGTCGCCGACCGCAATGGAACGTGTGATCCTCAGGCTGCGCGGGTCGATGCGAGTGAGCGTTCCGCCGTCGGCGCTGGTCACCCAGACCGACCCCTGGCCGATCTCGAGGTCGCTCGGGCGCCCACGGACGTTCAGCGCGGTGTCACGCGCCACGTCGACGGTCGGATCGATGATGACCACGCTGTCATCGGCGCCGCTCGCCAGCCACACGTTGTTGGCGCCGGCGTCCATGGCCAGAGGTCCTTCAGCGACCCGGATCGGGCGACCGATCACGCGCGCACCGGGACCGGGCAGCGGCGGCAGCGCGGCGCCGGGCACGTCGCTCGGGCTCGTCCTCCCGGAGAAGCAGCACAATGGCGGCCGCGACCAGCGCCCCGGCTGCGGCGGCGAGCAGAATCGTCAGCCAGCCACGGCCCCGCGGACCGGCCGGCCGCGGCCCCGAGGCGCGCGTGCGGGCACCGCTTGAGACGCTCATCGGCGGCGGACCTCGATCCGCGCCACCGTGTCCTCCACAGTGCTCGTGACCCAGGCGGACCCGTATCCGAGCGCCACTGCCCCCGGATCCTCCCCGACCGCCAGCGGCCGCCCGACGACGCGCGCCGAGTCGGCCTGAATCCGCATCACCGACTCGTTCTCGAGGTCCGTGACCCAGAGCCTGCCGCCGCTGCGGACGATCCGGTCGGGACGCCCGGCGATCGGAACCGTCCGGCTATCCGGATTGTCGGCGCGCAGGTCGATCCTGCGCACCGCGCCCTGGTCCGCCAGCGTGACCCAGATGAACCTCGGGCCGACGGCGAGGTCCGTCGACGGGGCGCCCACGGGAATCGGGTTGTCCACGAGCCGGCTCGACGCAGTATCGATCGAGCGGACGGTCCCGTCCCCGGGATCCAACACCCAGAGCCGGCCGATGCCGGTCTCGAGTGAGCCGCCCGACCGGACGCGCACCGGAGCGCCCGCGGGGTTGCCCGTGGCGGCGTCGAGGCGCACCACCCGATCGCGCTGCGTCGCGACCCATGCGATTCCGCCGCCTACGATGACGTCCGTCGGGCCGCGGCCCACGGGAATGGGCGGGCCCGGCCTGTTGGTGGCGGTGTCGATACGCGACACCGAGCCGTCGCCGAAGTTCGCAACCCAGACGGCGCCGCCGCCCGCCGCGATGGCGCGCGGATCCTCGCCCACCGGGATCGGCCTGCCCTCGCGCTCGCCGGTGGTGGGGTCGAGACGCGTGACGGTCTCGTCGCCGGTGTTCGCCACCCACACCGCTCCGTCGGCCACGGCCACTCCACCGGGTGAGTCTCCGACCGGGAAAGTGCCGGTGACTTCGCCGGCGGCCGATGAGCCTACGGGCTGCTCCACGCGCGGCGATGTCTCGGCGGGCTCGTCCTCCTCGAGCGCCAGCAGGAGTGCGGCCGTGGCACAGCCGGCCAGGAGAGCCACGGCCGCCAGCAGCGCCGCGCGCTTGGCCGGGCCGGGTCGCGCTTCCGGGGCGCCCGTCGGCTGCGTAGCCCCGAGCGCGCCCGCCAGCCGGCTCAGCCGGGCCTTGCGGGTGCGGGCCGCCTGGGTCGGCGCCGCTGCTGGTGCCGCCGGGCCGGTGGCCAGGGCGGCCGCCGCGGCAGCCCGTGCTCGCGCTCCCGTGTCTGCGCCACCTGGAACAGACGCGAGGGCGACGCGGCCCATCATCCCGGCCTCGGCGAAGCGGTCGGCGGGGTCCTTCGCCATCGCCCTCTCGGCGACGGCGGCGAGGGCCGGCGGGGTGTCCGGCGCCAGCTCGAGCGCCGAGGGCGCATCGTCCGAGATGTGCGCCCAGAGCTTCGCCAGGTCGTTCTCGCGCGGGAACGGCACCCGGCCGGTCAGCATCTCGTAGAGCACGCAGCCCAGCGCGTACACGTCGGCCCGGCCGTCGACCGCGTCTCCGCGCACCTGCTCCGGGGCCACGTAATCGAGCGTCCCAACCCATTCGCCCGCAGCGGTCAGGGAGCTCTCGGAGGCACTCCGCTTGGTGAGGCCGAAATCCGTCAGGTACACGTGCTCGCCGCCGCCACGGGCAGCCACCAGCACATTGGCGGGCTTCACGTCCCTGTGCACCAGGCCGCGCTCGTGCGCCGCGTCGAGCGCGGAGGCCACCTGGGCCACCACCCCCGCGGCCCGAAGCGGGTCGAGGCGCGACTCCCTGCGGATCAGTGCGCGCAGGTCCGTGCCCTCCACGTAGCGCATCGCGATGTAGAGCACCCCGTCGTGCTCGCCCGCGGCGTACACGGGGATCACGTTTGGGTGGTCGAGCGACGCCGCGAGCCGCGATTCACGCCCAAACCGATCCCGGAACCCCTCCTCGCCGGCCAGCCCGGACGCGATTACCTTGAGCGCCACGGGCCGCCCCAGGGAGAGCTGCGTGGCGCGGTACACAACTCCCATCCCGCCACGGCCGAGCTCACCTTCGATCCGAAAGTCGCCAAGGAGCGACCCGGTGGTCAGCACGCTCTTTCCTCCAGGGGGCTCGCTTGGGCCAGCCTACCCCAGTGGGGTAGACCTGAGTAAAAAAAACGGTCAGAGTTCCAGGTGCATGCCGGTCGATTCCCCCGCGACTCCGCACGCCGCAACCGCCACCGAGCTCAAGGCTCAGATCGAGGCGGAGCGAGATGGGCTGCCGTTTCTGATCTTCCGGGACGGTGAGAGCAAGCACCGGCTGTTCGTGCTGGACGAGGAGCATGAGCACGTGACGCTCGGCCGCCGCTCATCAGCGGACGTCGCGCTGAGCTGGGACAGCGAGGTCTCCCGCCTCCACGCCGAGCTGGTCCGCATGGGGGTGGAGTGGACGTTGTCGGACGATGGGTTGTCGCTGAACGGCTCGTTCGTCAACGGGCAGCCGGTGCGCGGGCATCGGCGGCTGCGCGACGGCGACGCCATCAGGGTGGGCGCGACCGTGCTTGTCTTCCGCAACCCGCGCGACCAGGAGTCGAACGCGACCAAGCCCTCCTCGGACCTGCTGCGCGTGGTGAGCCTGACCGAGGCGCAGCGGCGTGTGCTTGTGGCACTATGCCGCCCGTTCAAGGACTCGGCTGTGTTCGTCACGCCACCGACGAACGAGCAGATCGCGGGTGAGCTCTTCCTGAGCGTGGACGCGGTCAAGAAGCACCTCCGGGCCCTGTTCGAGAAGTTCGGCGTGGCGCACCTGCCGCAGAACGAGAAGCGGGCGCGGCTGGTCGAGCGCGCCTTCGCCGGCGGGTTCATCTCCGACAGCGCGCTCTAGCCGGGAGCCACACTGCCGGCGGCCGGGGGTGCCGTGGAAGTCCACCTGGGTGACCTGGCAGCCGCCCACGGCGGGATGGACACTCGGTGGCCCCGGCCCCGCCAAGTCTCCGCCGTGGACGCGTCTCGCGGTTCGCACGCTCGCCGCGGAGCACGCCGGGCGGTGATCTGGCGGTGGCCGGGGGCGCGCTAGTTCCGCATCGCCGGGAAGAGCACCACTTCCCGGATCGAGTGGCGTCCGCTCAGGATCATCACCAGGCGGTCGATCCCGATGCCGATCCCGCCGGTGGGCGGCATGCCGTGCTCGAGAGCCTGGACGTAGTCCTCGTCGTAGGGCTGCGTCTCCTCGTCGCCCGCCGCCTCGTCCGCGCGCTGCTGCTCGAAGCGGGCGCGCTGCTCGTCCGGGTCGTTCAGCTCGGTGAAGGCATTGGCGAACTCCATGCCGGCAGCGAAGCACTCGAAGCGCTCGACGAGCCCGGGCTCCGAGCGGTGATCCTTCGCGAACGGCGACAGCTCCTTGGGGTAGTCGAGGATGAACGTGGGATCGATGAGCGCGGGCTCGACGTGCTTCGAGAGCAGGCCGTCCACGCGCTTTGCCCAGGTCCCCTCGCCGGGCAGCTCGTCGGTCTGGATGTCCAGCCCGGTCTTCTCCTTGATGGCGTCGCGCAGGGTGACGCGCCGCCAGGGCGGCGTGAAGTCGATCGGCCCGTCGTACTCAACCTCCCGGGCGACGTGCGAGATCAGCTCCTCGAGGCGCGCGGCGATGTCCCCGTAGTCCGCGTAGGCCTCGTACCACTCGAGCATCGTGAACTCGGGGTTGTGCTTGTGGGAAACGCCTTCGTTGCGGAAGTCCTTGCCGATCTCGTAGACACGCTCGAGGCCGCCGACGATCAGCCGCTTGAGGTAGAGCTCGTCGGCGATGCGCAGGTAGAGGTCGCGATCCAGCTCGTTGTGGTGGGTCACGAACGGCCGGGCCAGCGCCCCCCCGTAAAGGGGCTGAAGGACGGGAGTCTCGACCTCGAGGAAGCCGCGATCGTCGAGCCAGCGGCGGATGGCGCGCACGACCTTCGAGCGGAGGATGAAGAGCCCACGGGCCTCCAGGTTGGCCAGCAGGTCGACCTCGCGGTGCCGGTACCTCGTCTCGACGTCCTCGATGCCGTAGTACTCCTTGGGCACGTCGCGCAGCGACTTGGCGAGGAGAGTCCACCCCCTCACCAGCAGGCTGAGCTCGCCCCGCCGCGACTTGAAGGCGGTTCCGTCCACACCGACGAGATCGCCGATGTCGAGCGAGGTGAGGAGGTCGAAGGACTCCTCGCCGAGCACGTCCCGCTTCGCGTGCAGCTGCAGCTTGCCGCTGCGGTCGACGAGGTCGAGGAAGGCGGCGCCCCCGTGGCCACGGCGGGCGGTAAGGCGACCCGCGACGCGATAGGCCGCATCGGTCTCCTCCCCCGCGTCGAGCCCGTCATGTCTCGCATGCACGTCGGCAATCGGGACGACGCCGTCGAACTCGTGCGGAAACGGGTCGATCCCCTGCTCGCGCAGGCGCTCGAGCTTCGCCCGGCGATCGTCCACGGGCCGAACGCTACTTAGCGCTCGATCTTGGTGATCTTGAGCTTCCGGGCGGGGCCGCGCGGAACGGGGACCGTCACGGTCTCGCCGCGCTTGTGGCCGATGAGGGCTCGGCCGACGGGCGACTCGTTCGAGAGCCTGTTCTCGGCGGGATTGGCCTCGGCGGAGCCGACGATCTTGAACTTCGTTGACTTGTCGGTCTTCTGGTCTTTCAGGTGGACGGTCACGCCCACGCCGACCGCACCGGTGTCCACGTCGTTCTCGTCGATCACCCGGGCGTTCCGAAGCTTCTCCTCGAGGTCGGAGATCTGCTTCTCGAGCATCGCTTGCTCGTTCTTGGCGTCGTCGTACTCGGAGTTCTCGGCGATGTCGCCGAACTCGCGGGCCTCCTTGATCCGCGCGGCGACCTCGCGTCTGCGGTCTCCGCGCAGGTACTCGATGCGAGCCTTCAGCTCCTCCAAGCCCTGAGGGGTGAGGACGGTGTCGCGTGCCATAAGGAAACCCTCCGTTCGGGGGCGCGGAGGGACGGCGCAGTGTAGCAACGCGCGGTCAGGCCGCAACAGGGATTTCGCGCCCGGAGAAGGCGGCCAGCGCGTCGCGGGCGTGGGCCGTAGTGGGAGCGGTGACGAGCGGCTCGCGCTCCCGCTTGGTGAGGCCGAGCGTGTCGGCGTACCACGGGTAGAACTTCCGCAAATAGCGGCCGGCGCGGTCGGGCCCCAGGTGGTCCTCGGCTTGTGCGATGACCCACCGAAGCTCGGCCGCGATTTCCTCGCGCGGGGGCTCGCCGTGGTAGCGGCCGAGGAGGCGGGCGAAGCGCCAGGGATTCCCGAGCGAGCCGCGGGCGAGCATGACGGCTGCCGCGCCGCTCTGTTGGAAGGCCGCGAGCGTCCTTTCTTCGTCGGCGAGGCCGCCAGACAGAACGAGGGGCACCGAGACGGAGTCTGCGAGCTCGCGCGCCAGCCGGTAGTCGGGCGTTCCTGCGTGCTGCTGGCTCGCGTGCCTGGGGTGGAAGGCGATGCCCGCCACGCCGGCCTCGTCGACGAGGCGGCGGGCGAGGCTGATGCCCGCGAGGTCTCCCGGGCGGTTGCCGGGCCGAAGCTTCACCGTCACGGGAAGGCCGCTGCCCTCTTTTGCCGCCCTGGCGATGGCCACGGCGTTCTTCGGATCGTCGAGGAGGGCGGCGCCGGCCCCGGTCTTGCAGACCTTGCGGACCGGGCAGCCCATGTTGAGGTCGATCAGGTCGGCGCCGGCGTCGGCGGCGATCGCCGCCGCCTCGCGCATCACGTCCGGATCGTGGCCGAACAGCTGGAGCGAGACAGGGTGCTCGTCCGGGTGGATGCGAAGGAACTCGCGCAGGGTGCGCTCGTTGCGGTGAGCCAGGCCGAAGCTGGACACCATCTCTGAAACGACGAGGCCCGCGCCAAACCGCCTCGCCTGAAGGCGCACGAACCAGTTGCCGATGCCGGCGAGCGGCGCAAGGACCACGCGGTTCTCGATGCTGCGGCCGCCGAGCGTCCAGGGGTCGGTGAGGGAGCGGGTCATCCCCCGCCTCCGCCGCAGCCGCCCCCGCCGCCGCCGCCGCAGGACGAGCCGCCGCCCCAGTCCCCGCCGCCGAAGCCGCCCCCCACGTCGGCCCCGCCGTCGCCGCCGGCATGATCCCCGGCTCCGGTCCCGGCGCTGCCCCAGATCGGCACCGCCCATACCGCGCCGTCGACGGCACCGAGACGGGCGCGGCGGTCGTACGCCCGGCGATAGGACGCCGGATGTGGCGTCCCGGTGGGCTCGTGATGGATGACCCTGCCGAAGCGGTCGCGGCAGTAGGCCTCGTAGTCGCGGGTATGCAGGATGAACGCGTGCCAGGCCGCATCGACCGGCTCGGGTGGCGAGAGGAAGTCCCGCGAGTCCGCGACGAGATCGAGGAACACGAGCATCTCGTTGAACCAGAGCCGCGCCGTGTCGCGGTCGACCCCGGCGTCCATCTGGATGCGCTGGATCACGGCCTCGTTCGAGTAGGCGGGAACACCCCGATCGGCCTTCCGGCGGCGGCCGAAGAGTTTCATGCCGCCAGGGTAGCCGGACCCAATAAAGCAGGCGGTCCTATGCCGCGGCGACCGCCCCGGTCATCAGCTCCGCCCCGGCAAGGTCGTCGAGGCCCTCGCGGCTCAGGCGCCGCCACGTGCCGAAGTCGAGTGCCAGGCCCAGAAGCGCCCGCAAACGCTCGGCGCGGGCCCCGCGGGCCCCGAACCCGTCCGCCAGCGTGCCGGCGAGCTCGGCGACGGCGCGGTCGCTGTTGGCGCGCATGTACTCGTCAAGCTCGGGCACCGACGTGCGGTCGCCGTGGAGCCTTCCCAGCATCGGCTCGGTCTCCCTGTACCAGCCGTACATGTCGGCGAGCACGGCGCGAACGCGCGCTACCGGGTCCTCCAGAGCGAAGGCGCGGGAGAGGTCGGGCCGCGGGTGCTGGGCCGCATAGTGGGCCGAGCACGCGGGAAGCAGGTCGCTCAGGTCGGCGAAGTGGTTGTAGACGGTCAGCCGCTGCACCCCGGCCCGGCGCGCGATCTCGGCGACGGTGGTGCGCGCTACACCGACCTCCTCGTGCAGCTCGGCCGCCGCCTTGGCGATTCGCTCGCGTGTCTCGCGCTGGCTCTCGGCGCGGGCTTTCAGCTCGTATTTCCGGGTTTGAGTTGACATGGCGTTCAACCAATGTTGGCGTGCCCGCCAGATAAGTAAACACCCTGTTCAACGAAAGGGAATCATGCAGAGCACAGAAGCAGCGAAGGTCGTGGGGCCGCAGGACGGGAAGGCCGGCTTCCTGGGCAGCATCGGCGTCAGGTTCATGATCGACGGCGCCGAGACCGACGAGGGTTTCTCCCTGGTCGAGCACCCGCTGCCGCCGCGGGCGCTCGCCGCTCCGCTTCACCGGCATACGCGCGAGGACGAGTACTCGTTCGTGCTCGAGGGCCGCATGGGCGCCCTGCTGGGCGACGAGGTGCTCGAGGCGGGGCCGGGCGACCTGGTCTTCAAGCCCATCAACCAGTGGCACACCTTTTGGAACGCGGCCGACGAGCCGTGCCGGATCCTCGAGATCATCGCCCCCGCGGGCTTCGAGAAGTTCTTCGAGGAGCTCGTAGACCTCGGCGGAGTCGCGAATGTGGCACCCGAGCAGCTCGGCGAGCTGAACGCGCGCTACGGGCTCGAGATGGACCCGGACAGCATCCCCGGCCTGCTCGAGCGCTTCAACCTGCGTATGGGCGAGCCGTACGAGGTCTAGACCAGCACGTCGAGGGGCCGGCTCGCGCCGGCCCCTCGCCTGATGCCCGAGGTTCTCGATCCGCTACGGCTCAGCGGCGGTTTCGTTCCCAGATCAGCTTCAGGCCGGTCAGGGTCAGGAGGTCGTCCACCTCGTCGACCTGCTCGCAGAACGGGACGATCGCTTCGGCGAAGCCGCCCGTGGCTATCGCCGTTGCCTCCTCGCCCAGCTCCTCGCGCAGGCGGCCCAGGATCCCGTCGACCTGGCCTGCGAAGCCGTAGACCACGCCGGCTTGGATGGCCTCCCGGGTTCCCTTCCCGATCGCGTGGCGCGGCGCCTCGATGTCCACCCGGGGCAGCCGCGCCGCTCGCGCCGCCAAGGCCTCCAGCGAGATCTCGATTCCCGGCGCGATCACGCCGCCCAGGTACTCGCCCCGGCTCGAGACGACGTCGTAGTTGATGGCCGTGCCGAAGTCGACCGCGATGCAGGCGCCTCCCACCCGGTCGAACGCGGCGACCGCGTTGACGAGGCGGTCGGCGCCCAGCTCCTGCGGGGTGTCGATCCGGATCGGCATCCCCGTCTTCAGCGACGGCCCCACCAGCGCCCCGTTGCCGTCCAGGTAGCGCGCCATCAGCTGCTCGTACTCGTGGGCCAGGGTCGGCACGACCGACGAGACGATCGCCGCATCCACGTCGCGCAGCCGCAGGTCGCGCAGATCCAGGAGCGAGGCGAGCCTGGTGGCCAGCTCGTCGGCCGTGGCGAAGCGCACAGTGGCGAAGCGCCAGTGCTCCACGAGCTGGTCGCCGCGGAACATGCCGAGGTGGGTCTGGGTGTTGCCTACGTCTATTGCGAGCAGCACGGCGGCGGGATTATCCCGCCTGCGGCAGCGGCGACCCGATCCTCAGCAGGTGCGGAGATCCCGCGACGGCAGGATCGGGGCGACGCCCTCAGTCACGCAGCGGGGCCCCCATCGCATGGAAGCCCCCGTCCACGTGCACGATCTCCCCGGTGATCCGCCGGGAGAGGTCCGACAGCAGGAACAGCACCGTGTCAGCCACCGCGGCCGGGTCCTTCGTGTCCCATCCCAGCGGCGCCTGCTTGCCCCACATCGAGGCCAGCCCGTCGAAGCCCGGGATCCCGCCGGCAGCCGGCGTCTCGATCGGCCCGGCGGAGACCAGGTTCACCCGCACCCCGGCTGGCCCGAGGTCACGAGCCAGGTAGCGGGAAACCGACTCGAGCGCCGCCTTTGCCACGCCCATCCAGTCGTAGACCGGCCAGGCGACGGAGGCATCGAAGTCCATGCCGACGAGGGAACCCCCGTCATTTCTCATAAGGGGCGAAAGCGCCTCGGCCAGGGCTTTGAAGGAATACGCACTGGTGCGAAAAGCGAGCTCCGCGGAGGAGGGAGGAGCGCTCATGAAGTTCCCGCCCAAGGCGTCCCCCGGGGCGAATGCGATGGCGTGAAGCACGCCGTCGAGCCGGCCCCATCGGTTGGAGAGGTCCTCGGCCACGGAGGAGAGATCGTCCGGACTGTTGACGTCGAGTTCCAGGATCCGGGGCGTGTCGGGCAACCGCGCCGCCGCCCGCTCCGTCATGCGCCGCGTCCGGCCGAACCCGGTGAGCACGATCTCCGCGCCCTCCTGCTGGGCCCGCTCCGCCACGGAGTAGGCGATGGAGCCCCTCGTCAACACCCCCGTCACGAGGAGGCGCTTTCCCTCCAGGAGCATCGGCTATGCCGCAGCGGGCCGGAACCGGCCCCGGAGGGCCCGCAGGAACTCCATGGCGGCCCGCCGGTGACCCTCCTCAGACGGGTGGAAGCCGTCATCGGCGTAGGTGCCGCGCTCGGCGGCGGCGGGATGGTCGAACCCCTCGAGCAACGCCACCTCGTGACGCCGTGCCACAGCCCGGCAGGCGGCGTTGAACCGCCGCATCCCCTTCTCCACCCGCGCGCGAGAGCGCGGGCGCAGGTCGAGGAAACGCGAGATGTCGGGGTAGGTGGCGGTGACCACCTCTGCCTCGGGGGCCTCACGACGCAGGCGCGCGAACATGCGCGACAACCGCTTCGCGTACTCGTCCGCGTCGGGGCGGACCGACTCGAGCACGTCGTTGGCCCCGCACACGATCGTCACGACGTCGGGGCGCATATCGAGGGCCTCGACGAGCTGCCGGCACTCCACGTCGGCGCTGGTGGCGCCGACCCAGGCCAGGTTCTCGTAGCGCGTGTCGGGGCCGAGCGCGCGAGCCACCTCGTCAGCCCAGCGCGGCTCGCCGGGCACGAGGCCGGCGGTGAAGGAGTCTCCGAGCGCGACGTAGGTGGTCATCGGACCCTGGCTCCCGACTGAGCAATCGTTCGTGGCTGGCGAGCGAGAACCGAGCATTGCGAGGAGCCGGGCACAGTCGATGCCGGAGGCATCGGCGAGCACCGGGGACGTGGCAAGGCGAAGGTTCGCAGCCGCCAGGCGCGGACGAGTGCGAAGGAGGGAGCCGTCACAGCGGGATGTTCCCCCCGGCGTTGCCGTACATGCCGGCCGGCGAGAGCGAGCCCAGCGCCCCGGCCAGCCGGCGGCGTGTGTCGCGCGGCTCGACCAGCTCGTCGACGAAGCCCTCGCGCGCCGCTACCGCGGCCGACACGTGCTCGTCCGCGTACAGGTCGGCGAGCCGGTCGCGCTCCCCTTCGGGATCGTCCGCTTCGGCGAGCGCGCGCTTGTGGACGATGCCCACCGCCTGCTTCGAGCCCATGATGCCGATCTCCGCGTCCGGCCACGCAAGCGAGAGGTCCGCCCCGAGGTCCTTCGAGTTCATGCAGATGTAGGCGCCGCCGTAGGCCTTGCGGAGCACCACGGTCACCTTGGGCACCACCGCCTCGGAGAACGCGTGCAGGAGCTTGGCGCCGTGGCGGATCACGCCGGCCCCCTCCTGCTTGGTACCGGGGAGGAACCCGGGCGTGTCCACCAGCACCACGAGCGGGAGCCCGAAGGCGTTGCAGGTGCGTACGAAGCGGGCAGCCTTCTGCGCCGCCTCGGCGTCGATCACGCCGCCCAGGTACCACGGCTGATTCGCGATCACGCCCACCGGACGTCCCTCGATGCGGGCCAGCGCGGTCACCATGTTGCGGGCCCAGCGGTCGGAGACCTCCAGCAGCTCGCCGCCGTCCACGAGCGCCTCGATCACGCCGCGGATGTCGTACACCTTCCGGCCGCTCTGGGGCACAGTCGCTTGCGGGTCGAGGATCCGCACCGCCGCGGGCGGGCCCACCGGCGGCGTCTCGCCGGCGTGCTGCGGGAGGAACGCGAGCAGGTCGCGGACCGTGCGGATGGCGGCGAAGTCGTCGGCCGCCACGAACTGTGAGACGCCGTTCTGCGAGTGCACGCCGGGCCCGCCGAGACCGGCGGCGTCCACGTCCTCGCCCATCACCTCACGCACCACGGCGGGACCGGTGAGGAACATCGCCGACTCCCCGGTCATGACCACGAAGTCGGTGAGCGCGGGCGAGTAGGAGCCGCCCCCCGCCGACACGCCGCTGATCACGGAGATCTGCGGCACGCGCCCGGAGAGCCTCACGTTGTGCCGGAAGATGCGGCCGTAGCCGGCCAGCGCCGCGATGCCGTCGTCCATACGGGCGCCGCCCGACGCGACGAAGCCCACCACCGGCGCCGCTGCTCGCTCGGCCAGCTCCATCACCCGGACGATGGTGTCGGCATGCGCCTCGCCCAGCGACCCGCCCGCGAAGCTCTGGTCCTGGGCGTAGCAGTAGACCGGCCGGCCGGCGATCCTGCCCGCCGCGCCCACCACGCCGTCGCCCGCCTGCATCCGCTTCGACTCCCGGCGCGGCAGCACCGTGGAGCGGATCACATCCAGCGAGCCCCGGTCGCAGAGGGCCTCCAGCCGCCCGTACGCGTCCAGCGTGCGCGGCTGCTCCTCGACGACCGCGATGCGCGGGCGGCCATTCGTCCGTTCAGCAAGAGCGCTCATTTGGCCTCCAGGCAGAGCACGGCGTTGTGCCCGCCGAATCCGAATGCGTTCGAGATTCCGATGGCGCGTCCGTTCGCCCCGTCGAGCGGGCGCGCCTCGTTGGGGACGTAGTCCAGGTCGAGCCCCTCGTCGGGCTCCTCGTAGTTCAGTGTGGGCGGCGCGATCCGGTCGCGCAGCGCCAGCAGGGTTGCGATCGCCTCCACGGCGCCGGCGGCGCCGAGCAGGTGGCCGATCGCCGACTTCGTCGAGCTGACCGGCAGCGCCTTCGCCCGCTCCTCGCCGAACGCCGTCTTCAGCGCGTTCGTCTCGGAGCGGTCGTTCAGCGGCGTCGAGGTGCCGTGCGCGTTGACGTACATGATGTCCTCCGGCGACAGGTCGGCGTCCTTCAGGGCGAGTTCGATCGCCTTGGCCGCGCCGCGGCCGGTCGGCTCCGGTGCCGTCAGGTGGTGTGCGTCCGAGGTCGACGCGTAGCCGCGCACGTAGCCGAGAATGCGGGCGCCGCGGGCGTTCGCCGCCTCCTCGTCCTCGAGCACCAGGACGCCCGCGCCCTCGCCCATCACGAAGCCGTCGCGGCGGCGGTCGAAGGGGCGGGAGACGCCGCTGTCCGACAACGCGTCCATCTTCGAGAAGGCGGCGGTGGCGAGCGGCGTGATCGCCGCCTCGCTGCCGCCCGTGACGGCCACGTCGGCGTCGCCGTAGCGAATCAGCCGCTCGGCCATGCCGATGGCGTGCGCGCCGGCGGCGCATGCCGACACCGTGCCGAAGGACTGGCCGCGCAAGTTGTGCTTCATCGCCACCACGCCCGAGGCCGCGTTCGCCATCAGCAGCGGGATCGAGAGGGGCGAGATGCGCTCGGCCCCCTGGTCCCGCATCACGATGTGCTGGCTCTCGAGCGTGCCGATCCCGCCGATGCCGGTCCCGATCACGCATGCGGCGCGGTCGGGATCGCCGGGGGTGCCGTTCTCCCACCCCGCGTCCTCGAGCGCCTCCTTCGCGGCCGCCAGCGCGAGCTGGGTGAACCGGTCGGCGCGGCGCACCTCCTTGATGGAGAGGTGCTCCTTGGGCTCGAACTCGCTGGCCCGCCCGTAGCCGTCCTCGATTCCGGAACGGCCGGCGGACCAGCGCTCGTGCAGGGTGCGCGCGCCGACGCCGAGTGGCGTAACGGCGCCGACGCCGGTGATGGCGACGGTCCGGGTCATCCCAGCTTCGACATCACCAGGTCGACGGACTGGCGGACGGTCTTCACGCCCTCCATGTCCTCGCCCTTGAGCTGCACGCCGTACTCGTCCTCGACGATCTGCGCGAGCTCGACGAGGTCGAGGGAGTCCACGTCCATGGACTCGAACTCGGCGTCCGGGCTGATCTGATCGGGCTCGGCGCCGAACTCCTCGAGCGCCGTGAACACCCTCTGTTCGATCTCCTCACGGGTGACTGTCGTAGACATTCTCTTTGTTCCTCCTTGGTCTTTTCCTTACCTGCGCACCCGGCCGAGCCGGTGCTTCGGGCCTCATCAGGCGGTCAATCCGCCATCGACTGTCAGGCAGACCCCGGTGACGTAGCCGGCGTCCTGCGAGACGAGAAAGCGCACGCACGCTGCCACGTCGTCCGGTGTGCCCGGCCGCCGGGCCGGGACGAGCTGCAGGAGCCCGTCGCCGATGTCCTCGGTCATGTCGGTCTCGATCAAGCCGGGGGCGACCGCGTTGACGGTGACGCCACGGCGGGCCACCTCGGCCGCCACGGTCTTCGTCATGGCGACGAGGCCCGCCTTCGAGGCTGCGTAGTTCGCCTGGCCGGGGTTGGCGCGCTCGGCGCCCACGATCGAGGCGATGTTCACTACCCGGCCGAAGCGCCCCCGGATCATCGGCCGCAGCGCGCGGCGCGTGAGACGGAAGGCGGCCGACAGGTTGGTGTCGATCACCCTCGCCCAGTCGTCGTCGTCGATCTGGGGGGAGAGGCCGTCGGCGCGCACGCCGGCGTTGTTCACCAGCACGAGCACCGGCCCGAGCTCCTCCTCCAGGCGCTTGAAAAGCGTGTCGGCCGCGTCGGTGTCCGAGACGTCCGCCTGCACGGCCACTGCGCGGCCACCGGCGTCCGTGATCTCCTTGACCACGGCCTCGGCGCCCTCGGCATCGCTGCGGTAGTTCACGCCCACGGGCCAGCCCTCCCGGGCGAGCGCCTTGGCGATGGCAGCACCGATGCCGCGCGAAGAGCCGGTGACGAGAGCGCATCCATCCGGTCGGCCATTCACGCCCCCCATTGGATCACCCCCGCGCCCCAGGTGAACCCCGCCCCGAACGCGGCGAGCACCACGTTCATGCCCGGAACGAGCATGCCGCGCTCACGAGCGTCGGCGAGCGCGATCGGGAGGGTGCCGGACGACGTGTTCCCGTAGCGGTCGATGCAGTCGATCACGCGCTCGCGATCGAGCCCGAGCCGCTCCCCGACCGCGGCAAGGATGCGCGCGTTTGCCTGGTGGTAGACGAAGAGGCCGATGTCGTCGAGCTCGAGCCCGGCCCGCTCGACCGCCTCGAGCGTCGACTCGGACAGCCGGTGAACGGCGGCCTTGAAGGTGTCGTGGCCCTGCATGTGGATGATCTGGTCGTCGTGCCGGGCGCAGATTGCCGGCGCGCCGGTCCCGTCGGCGTGGAGCGCGATGTGCCCGATCAGGCCCGGGCCGCCGTTCGCCGGGCTGACCACGCTGGCACCCGCGCCGTCCGCGAACAGCGCGGCGGTGCCGCGGTCGGTCTTGTCGACGAAGCGGCTCACCACGTCGGCGCCGATCACGAGCACGTGGTCGCAGCGCCCGCACTCCACCTGGGCGGCCGCCAGCGACAGCGCCGACAGGTAGCCGGTGCAGGCGGCGCCCACGTCCATGGTCCCGGCGCGGTGGGCGCCCAGCTCGAGGGCCACGAGCGGGGCGGCGTTCGGGGTGAGCTCGTCGGCAGCGAGCGTGGCCACGAGGACCATGTCGAGCTGCTCGGGCTCGACCCCGGCCTGGTCCATCGCCGCACGCCCGGCGGCGGCGGCGAGCGCGTCGAGGCGCTCCCCTTCGCGCACGTGGCGGCGCTCGTGCACGCCGGTGCGGTGGACGATCCACTGCTCGGTCACGCCCGCGCGGCCGGCGACCGTCTCGTTGGTCACCACGTTGTCGGGCACCGCCATGGCGACGGAGGCGAGGGAGGCCGCGCGGGGGCGGCGGGCCTCCCAGGACGGCCTGATCCCCCTGGGGCGCTCGAGGAGCTGGCTCTGGCTAGGCATTTGCGGCCTCCATGGCGAGCGGTGCTTCCGCCTCGACGTCGTCGAGCGACTTGCGCACGAGGTTCGTGAGCACGCGGCCGGGGCCGGTCTCCACATAGGTGGTCGCGCCAAGCTCGTGCAGCGCGCTCATCACGCCCGTCCACCGCACCGGATGGGTGATCGCCTGCACGAGCTGCCCGCGCACGTCCTCGAAGGGGGCCGCGGTCACGCAGGAGAGCACCGGCACGCGCGCCGCGCGGACCTCGATGTCCTCCGCGAGCCCCCGGAAGGGCTCCACGGCCGGCTCCATCAGGGGCGAGTGGAACGCACCGGCCACCGGGAGGCGCTTGGCGCGGACCTTCTCCTCGCGCAACAGGCGCTCGGCCTCGTCGAGGGCCGCGAGCGAACCGGACAGCACGAGCTGGTCCGGGGCGTTGTCGTTGGCTATGGAAACCTGTGCCTCGGCGGCGACCCGCTCGACGGGCGCGCGGTCTCGCGCGCGCACGGCGAGCATGCCGCCGTCGCCGGTCTCCTCGGCGGCCTCCTGCATGAGGCGGCCGCGAGCGGCCACCAGCCTGAGTCCGTCCTCGGCGTCGAGGGCGCCGGCAGCCACCAGCGCGGAGATCTCCCCGAGCGAGTGGCCGGCCATCAGATCGGCCTCGTAGCGGTCCTTCAGCACCTCGTAGCCGGCCAGCGCGGCGCAGAAGATCGCCGGCTGGGCCCAGCGCGTGCCGTCCCCGGCACGTTCGAACAGGTCTTCCGAGACCTCCGCGTGCGCGAGCTCGAGCAGGTCGGGCCGGTGGCGCTCGACCTGGTCGCGCATGTCAGGGGCCTGGCTGCCCTGGCCCGGAAACAGCATGGCGAGATGTCCGTCGCTGGCCATGTATTGACACTTTCGCGTTGCATAGCCCGAAGTCACACGGCGGGACGGCGATCCCCCCGGTCGGGGGGGTAGCCCCACCCTAAGCGGTGGCGGGCGCCTGACCCTCGCCCCGGCGGGCCGCAGCCGCGTGTTCCCTGCTCTCGCGGCTCGACAGCAGCAGAACGGTCAGCAGCGCGCCGAGCAGAGCGATGGCAGCCCCGCCCAGAAACCCCGCCTGGTAGCCCTCGGCCAGGGCCACGGGCGGCGCGGCGTCAACGGCGTCGGTTCGCGCCGTCGAGAATGCGATCAGCAGGGCCAGCCCGAGCGCGCCGCCGATCTGCTGCGAGGTGTTCACGAGCCCCGACGCCAGCCCTGCCTGCTCGCCCGATACACCACTGGTGGCAGCGATCGTGGCCGCCACGAAGGCGAAGGCGAGGCCGAAGCCGGTCACAACCGACGGTCCAAGGATGTCGGCCACGAAGGAGCCGCCGGCCGAGACCGTCCGAACCAGACGAGCCCGCCCGCCGCGACGACGAGGCCGATCACGATCGTCGTCTTGTAGCCCGCGCGCGTGACGAGCTGCGACGCCACGCCGGCGAAGACGATAATCGAGAGCGCGATCGGCAGCTGTGCGAAGCCCGCCTCGATCGGCTCGTAGCCGAGCACGAGCTGCGCGTAGAAGGTCAGGAAGAAGAACATCGGGAAGAACGCCATCGCCATCAAGACGCTGACGATGTTCGCCCCCCGGAGCGCGCGGTTGCGGAAGATCGCCGGCGGCGCGAGCGGCTGCCGCGTGTGCAGCTCGATGATCACGAAGGCGGCAAGCAGCGCCAGAGCCGTCGCGGACAGACCGAGCGTCTGGGCGGACCCCCAGCCGGCGTCGTTTGCGTCGACCAGCGCGTACACGAGCATCGCGAGACCGGCCGTGACGGTCACGGCGCCCGCGACGTCGAAGTAGCGCGTGCCGGCTGCCTCGCGGCCCTCCGGCAGTAGGCGCGTGGCCAGTAGGGCCGCCGCGATGCCAATCGGCACGTTCACGAACAGCACGGCCTCCCAGCCGAGCCACTCGGTGAGGATGCCGCCGAGGATCACGCCCGCGGCGGCGCCCGATCCTGCCACCGCGCCCCATACGCCGAGCGCCTTGTTGCGCTCCGAGCCCTCGGTGAACAGCGTCATCACGAGCGACAGCGCGGCGGGTGAGATGAGCGCCGCGCCGAGGGCCTGCGCGGCGCGCGCCAGCACGAGCCAGAGCGCGCTCTGCGCGAATCCGCCGAGCAACGAGGCGGCTGTGAATAGAAGGAGGCCCGCGATGAACATTCGCCGCCGTCCAACCAGGTCGGCGATCCGGCCGCCCAGGAGCAGGAAGCCTCCGAACATGAGCGTGTACGCGTTCGCGACCCAGGAGAGGTCCTCCGGGGCGAAGTCGAGGTCCCGCCCCATCGAGGGCAGCGCAACGCCGACAATCGCGGCGTCGAGGATGAGCACGAACTGGGTGGAGGCGAGGAGGGCGAGGGCGAGGCGCTTGTCGACCGCGTGTTGGGGCATCGCCCCAAAAAAGCTAGACGGTCAATCCGAGCCGCTCCGCGCGCTGCACCGCCTCCGCGCGGTTGCGCACGTTCAGCTTGCGATAGAGCGCACTCGTGTGCTCCTTCACCGTGTGGGGCGAGAGAAACAGGCGCTCCGCGATCTCCTTGTTGGTTGCCCCGGAGGCCATCAGAGAAAGCACCTCGCGCTCACGGTCGGAGAGCGGCGCGGCGGGCTGTTCGGTGCGCGGCGCGAACACCGTCAGACCCTTGCCGACCATGCGCACCGCCATCGCCACGTCGTGCGCCGACCAGTCCTTCGAAACGAAGCCGGACGCGCCCGCCGCCTTGGCCGCCTGAGGTGAGATCCAGCCGGCGCCCGAAATCAACAGCACGCGCGTGCGAGGCGAGTCGCGCCGGATCGCCTCGCACAGCTCGGCGCCCGACTCCTCCCCGAGGAACAGGTCCACGAGCGCCACGTGCGGCTCCCACCGGCGCGCCAGGTCGAGCGCCTCCTCCACGCTCGACGCCGTCAGACAGCGCTCCACCCACGGCTGCTCGGTGAGCAGCAGGCGGAAGCCCCAGTGCACCACGTCGTGGTCGTCCACCACGAGCACCCGAAGGTTGCGCTCGGGGCTCACTCGCGGTCCTCGTCGCCCGTCGGCACCACCAGGCGTACGCGCCACTCCGAGCCGTCCGCCCCCTCCCGGCCGAACTCCACCAGCGCCCCCCGGCCGAGCGCCTCGGCGGCCGCCAGGCGCAGGCCCATCCCCGCGCCGCGCTTCCCGCGCGCGGGCTGCCGGGCGCCGTCGTTGCGCACCTCGAGAACGAAGGTGCCGTCCGCGCTTCCGACTCGCACCCGCACGATGGTGGGATTTGCGTGCTTGTCGGCGTTGCGAAGGGCCTCCGCGAGCACGGATTGGGCCAGCCCCTCCACGTCGTCCGGCACCTCCACGCCGGGCTGCCACTCCAGCTCCAGGGGCAGCTCCTTGTAGTGGCGCCCGAGCCGCGCCAGCTCCTCCCGCAGCGTCGCGCCGGTGTCGAGGCTGGGTGGTGCCAGCGGGCGGGCCAGCGCGTCACGCAGGTCCTTGAGCGCGGCCTGCATCTCCTCCGCGCAGCGGCGCCGCACCTCGTCGCTGAGCGCGCCTTCAGATCCGATCACGAGCGACACGCCGAACAGGCGCTGCACGACGCGCTCGTGGATCTCGCGGGCCAGGTCGATGCGCGCCTGGAGCAGCCGGGCGCGACCCTGCTGGCTCGTGGCGATGCGGACGCTCGCGGCCAGCGCCGCGGTCTTCCCGAGCGTCCACATCGCGTGGCGCTCGTCCTCGGCCAGCGTGAAGTGGCCGCCGCCGCGGTCCGCGAAGACCACCCCGAGCCAGCGCCCTCCCGCCGACACCGGCGTGCAGGTGATGGTGTCCACGCCGCCGATGCGGGCGTAGCGCTCGGGGACCCAGCGCTCGAGCTCGCCATGCACCTCGACGACCCGGTCCTCGGACAGCGCCACCTGGGCGATCGGGGTCTCCTCGAGCGTTCCGTAGATGTCCTCGAGGATCCCCGCCTCGATGCCGTGGCTTCCGACGGGCACCACGAGCTGGCGAGCCTCGTCGTAGAGCAGCAGGCTGGCCCGCTGCATGTCCGTGACGCGGCAGAGCGCGGCGCACAGGCGGTCGTAGAAACCGGCCCCGCCGGAGGCCGGGTCCTGGTCGAGTTCGGCGAGGAGCTCGACGATCACATCGAGCGCGTCCGTGCGCGCCGGCACCGCCATCTCCCCCTGTTCTACCCGTTAGACCGGTTGAAGGGACAGCCGGAGCGCCTGCTCGGAGGTCAACGCGACGGTGCGCACGTAGCCGCAGGAGCGGCAGCGGCACATCGCCTCGGCCTCGAAATCCTCGATGAGGAGCGACCAGTCGACCTCGCCGGAGAGGCAGGCGCGGCATGCGAGAGCGGCCGCCACGAGGGCGGAATCGTCGTCACCGCGGAAACTCGCCAGCTCCTCCACCACTTCAAGGCTCCCCCCGGGAGGGGCCCGGCTCAACTGCGTGCCGCCAAGAAACCCCCGCGTGGGGGGTCACCCGCTGGTTCTTGACGGCGGCCAGCAGCTCCCGCAGCGGAGTGCCGTCGGGCAATCGCAGCTCGGGGTCGAGCTCGAGCAGCGGCTCGAGCACGAAACGGCGCGTCGCCACCTCGGCGTGTGGCAGCATGAGCCGCTCCGAGCGGTGCACGACGTCGCCCAGCAGCAGCACGTCCACGTCGATCGTGCGGGGCCCGTGGCGCCTTCCGCCCCGCTCACGGCCCAGCTCGCGCTCGACCTGCTTGCAGACGTCGAGGAGAACCTCCGGACCGAGCTCGGTCCGGATCCGGAGGCAGGCGTTCAGGAAGTCGGGCTGGTCGGTTACCTCCCCTTGGGGCGCGGTCACGTAGACCGACGAGGACGCCACCGGCTTCACGCCGCGTCGCGCGAGGGCCTCGCGGGCGGCGCGCAGGTTGGCGAGGCGGTCGCCTTCGTTGGAGCCGAGGCCGAGGTAGCCGGTGCTCACTCCTTCCAGACTTCCACGGAGACCTCGTCCACCGGCAGCGGGATGGGCGGCTCGGGCTTCGACGCCTTCACGCGCACGGACTCGGCCCCGAAGCGATCGATGAGGCGGTCCGCGACCGCCGTGCAGAGCCGCTCGAGCGTCCGGTAGGAGCGCTCCTGCGCGGCCAGCGCGACCTGCTCGCAGACCTCGCCGTAGTCGACGGTGTCCTCCACCCGATCGGTGACCGTGGCGTCGCACTCGTCGAGCTCGAAGGCGACGTCGAACACGAGCCGCTGCCCGAGCTCCCGTTCCGCATCGCTCACGCCGTGGCGGGTGTAGAGCGACAGGCCGGTGACCTCGATTGTCACAGCAGGCGAGGCTGCGTGGCGATCCTCGTCCAGGGCGTCGTCGTCGAGGTCGTCCTCGAAGTCGTCGTCCGGCTCCCGCTCCCAGGTGGTCATGGCGCGACCGTAGCAGCGGCGACCCTGAGGGCATCCGCGACGGGGCCCACGTCGTGCACCCGGAAGACGCTCGCGCCACGCTCGAGCGCGAGCACGTTCGTGGCGATCGTGCCGGGCAGCCGCTCGCCCTCCGCCCTGCCGCCGGTCAGCTTCCCGAGAAAGCTCTTGCGCGAGCTGCCGACCACCACCGGGCGGCCGATCGCGACGATCTCGTCGAGGCGCCGGAGCAGCTCGAGGTTGTGAGCGACGGTCTTGCCGAACCCGATGCCGGGGTCGAGCCAGACCCGCTCCTCGGGGACGCCCTCCCCCGTCGCGAACGCGAGCCGCTCCTCGAGGAACGCCTTCACCTCGCTGACCACGTCCTCGTAGCGCGGGTCCGCCTGCATGGTCCGCGGCTCGCCGAGCATGTGCATGAGGCAGCAGGTCGCGCCCTCGCTCGCGACCAGGCCGGCCAGGTCGGGCGCGAAACGGAACGCGGAGACGTCGTTCACCACGGTCGCGCCGGCGGCCAGCGCCGCGCGGGCGACACCGAGCTTGGTGGTGTCGATGGAGACCCTCTGCCCGGCGGCTGCCAGCGCCTCCACGACGGGTAGCACCCTGCCGAGCTCCTCCTCCTCCGGGACCGGTTCGGCCCCCGGTCGCGTGGACTCGCCGCCCACGTCGAGGATGTCCGCGCCCTCCTCGGCCAGGCGCAGGCCGTGCCGGGTCGCGGCGGCGGGGTCGAGGAAGAGCCCGGCGTCCGAGAAGGAGTCCGGCGTCACGTTGACGATCCCCATCACGGTGTAGGGAACCGAGGGCACCCGGCGGTTGTACAGCAGTAGAGCCCGCGAGAGGAGACACGATGGCCATGCGAATGACCCTGCTCGCCGTGATCGCCGCCGCCCTGGCGCTGCCCGCGGCCGCCGCCGCCGGAGGCTGGGCCACGGTGGGATTCGACCCGCCCCCGGAGGATCTCGCGCCCGGCGAGCCCTGGCAGGTGCAGATGACGATCCTGCAGCACGGGGTGACCCCGCTCGAGGGCGTGCACCCGCGGGTTATCGTCACGGAGGTGGGCGGCGGCCCGCAGAGGTCGTTCCCGGCGCGGGCGACCGGTGAGCCCGGCGTCTACCGCGCGACCGTGGTCTTCGGGTCGACGGGCACGTGGCGGTACGTCGTGGACGACGGCTTCATGGCGCGGCACAGGTACCCGCTCGTGGAGATCGGCAAGAGCGGCAAGCGGGCCGCCACCGAGCCGGTGGCCCTGGCGAGCACGGCGGCCGCGACGCCTCCTTCCGCCGGAGGCGACGGGCCAAACTACCTGCTCGCGCTCGCCGCGGCTGCGGCCGCTGCCCTTGCGGCCGGGTTCGGCGCCGCACTCCTGCAGAGGCGGCACGGAGGGCCGGGCGCGGCGGGCGGATGAGCTTCGTCCGCCGGCACACGGTCCCACTCGCCGCGGCCTGCGCGGCGGCGGCGGCCGCGTTCGCGGTGGTCGTTCTCACCACGGACGACGGCGAGGACGGCGGGCGCGTGCCGGCCGGCGGACAGGTGGCCGCCCGGCCTCTCCCGGAGGGCCAGGACGCCGGCCTCGCCGTCTTCACGCGAATGGGCTGCGGCAGCTGTCACCGGCTCGCCGCCGCCGGCTCAGCCGGTCCGATCGGCCCCAGCCTCGATGCGCGGCTTCCGAGCCACACGCGCGAGTCGCTCACAGCAGTGATCCTCCGGCCGCCCGTCGGCAGCCCGATGCCGCAGGGCTTCGGCGAGCGCATGGACAAGGCCGAGTTCGACGCCCTGCTGGACTTCCTGCTCGCCCAGCGCGAGTCGCGCTGACCGCCGAACCGGCATCATCGCCCGCGTGGTCGGTCGCATCGACGCGGTGGTGTTCGACAACGATGGGCTTCTCCTCGACACCGAGGAGGCCTGGACGCGGGCCGAGCAGACGCTCTTCGAGCGTCACGGCGGCACCTTCACGACCGAGCACAAGCGCGACCTGATCGGCTCCTCGCCCGCGACCAGCGCCGCGAAGCTCGAGGCGATGCTCGGCATGCCGGGGCGCGGCCCCGCGCTGATGGAGGAGCTGCACGACCTCGTCATGGAGGAGTCGCTCGACGGCGTTCCCCCGCGCCCGGGCGCGCTCGAGCTGCTCGACGCCATCCGCGCGGCGGGGCTGCCCGTCGGGGTGGCCTCTAACTCCGCCCGCGCGTTCGTGGAGCGAGTGCTCTCGGGGGCGGGCCTGCTCGACGGCCACTTCGATGTGGTCGTCACGGCGGACGACGTGCAGCACCCAAAGCCGGCGCCCGACGTCTACCTGGCCGCCTGCGCCGCGCTCGGCACCGAACCCGAGCGCTCGGCCGCGCTGGAGGACTCGGCCACGGGGGTGGAGGCCGCCAGGGCGGCGGGCATGTTCGTGGTGGCGGTCCCCTACTTCCCTGACCTGCCAGTCGAGGGAGCCTCGCTGACCGTGGACACGCTTGCCGACCCGCGCGTGGCCGAGGCGCTCGGTTTGGCTTAGGCCGGCTCGGGCTTCTCGGGCGGCGTCTCGCCGCGTATCTCGGCGGTGCCGCCGGCCAGGCCCGGGCGCGGCAGCGTCTTGGGCGCCCGCTCCGGCTTGCGCTCGGGCGCCTCCGGGGCGGGTGGCGGCGCGGGCAGGGCCGGCTGGTCCTGTCCGAACACCTCTTCCTCGGACTTCCCGTCGAGGAGCTCGATGAACTGCTCGCGCTCGATCGTCTCGCGCTTCAGCAGGATCTCCGAGGTCATCTCGAGCTTCTGCCGGTGCTGCTCCAGGATCTCGCGCGCGAGCTGGTGGGCCTCCTCGACAATGCGGCGGATCTCGTCGTCGATCTCGCGCGCGATCTCGTCCGAGTAGTCGGGCTCTGAGCTGAACTCGCGGCCCAGGAAGGGCTGGCCGTGATCGTGGCCGAACACGCGCGGGCCGAGCTTGTCCGACATGCCGAAGCGCATCACCATCTGCTTCGCCGTGGCGGTGACCTTCTCGAGGTCGTTGGATGCCCCCGTGGTGATCTCTCCGAACGCGATCTCCTCCGCGGCCCGGCCGCCCAGCGACATCGCCATCGTGTCCGACAGCTCCGCGCGCGTGGTCAGGAACTTGTCCTCGGTCGGCAGCGAGATCGTGTAGCCGAGCGCCTGGCCGCGCGAGATCACGCTGATCTTGTGGACCGGGTCGGTGTTGGCCAGGTAGTGCGCCACCAGCGCGTGGCCCATCTCGTGGAAGGCCGTAACGCGGCGCTCCTTCTCGGACATCACGCGCGTCTTCTTCTCCGGGCCCGCGATCACGCGCATGATCCCCTCCTCCAGCTGGAGGTGGTCGATCTCGCGCTTGCCCTGGCGAGCGGCCAACAGGGCGGCCTCGTTCACGAGGTTCTGGAGGTCGGCGCCCGTGAACCCGGGCGTCTGGCCGGCGAGCGTGTCGAGGTCGATGGCCTTGGCGAGGGGCTTCCCGCGCGTGTGTACCTCGAGGATCTTCGTGCGGCCCTTGCGGTCAGGCCGGTCCACCACGATCTGGCGGTCGAAGCGCCCCGGCCTGAGCAGCGCCGGATCGAGGATGTCAGGCCGGTTGGTGGCGGCGATCAGGATGATGTTGTCCTTCATCTCGAAGCCGTCCATCTCGACGAGCAGCTGGTTCAGCGTCTGCTCGCGCTCGTCGTGGCCCCCGCCGAGCCCTGCGCCGCGGTGGCGCCCCACGGCGTCGATCTCGTCCATGAAGATGATGCACGGCGAGTTCTGCTTGGCCTGCTCGAACAGATCTCGCACGCGCGAGGCCCCCACCCCGACGAACATCTCGACGAAGTCGGAGCCGGAGATCGAGAAGAACGGCACGCCGGCCTCCCCGGCGACGGCGCGCGCCAGCAGCGTCTTACCCGTGCCGGGCGGCCCGTACAAGAGCACGCCCTTGGGGATGCGCGCCCCCAGCGCCTGGAACTTCTTCGGGTTCTCGAGGAACTCCTTGATCTCGTGGAGCTCCTCCACCGCCTCGTCCACCCCCGCCACGTCGCGGAAGGTGATCTTGGGCGAGTCGACCGACATCCGCTTCGCGCGCGACTTGCCGAAGGACATCACCTTCGACCCGCCGCCCTGCATCTGGTTGATGATGAACAGCCAGAACAGCAGGAAGATCACGAACGGCAGGATGTACGTGAGCGCTGTGAGCCAGCCGGAGCCTCCCTTCTGCTTCACGTCGACGTCGACGTTGTCGGCCACCAGCTGGTTGACGAGATTCTGCTCGGTGTTGTCGGGATAGGCGGTCTGGTACTTCTTGCCGCCGGCCAGCTCGACGTCGAGCCGGTTGTTCTTCGTGTTGAGCGTGACCTCCTTGACCTTCCCCTCCTCGACCTGGACCAGGAAGTCCGAGTAGACCGGATCCGGGGTGCGGTCGCTGGGGCTGATCAGGCGCTGCGCGAAGAACGCGAGCACCACGACAATTAGGATTGGGAACGCCGCGCTCTTGAAGAATCTGCTCATAACGAGCCTCTACACAGACCTCTACGCATCCGGTGACGGTTCGTCTCAGATGCTCCCGGGTGAAACGACAGCGTAGCAGTGGTGTTTCCGGCTTCTTAGCCGTTTTCCCCCGCCAGAACCGCCACGTAAGGCAGGTTGCGGTAGCGCTCGGCGTAGTCCAGCCCGTACCCGATCGCGAAGCGATTCGGGATCTCGAAGCCGACGTAGCGGATCGGGAGGTCGATCTCGCGCCGTCCGGGCTTCGTCAAGAGCGCGCACACCTCGAGCGAAGCCGGCCCCCGCGCGCGCAGCATGCGGAACAGGTAGGAGAGCGTGAGGCCGGAGTCCACGATGTCCTCCACGATGAGGACATCGCGGCCCTCGATGGGGGCATCGAGGTCCTTCAGGATGCGGACCACGCCCGAGGAATCGGTCGACGCTCCGTAGGACGACACGGCCATGAAGTCCACCTCGCACGCGACTTCGAGATGGCGCATGAGGTCGGCCAGGAAGAACACGGCCCCCTTCAGCACCCCGATCAGGAGCAGCTCGCGGTCGGCGTAGTCGCGGGAGATCTCCGTCGCGAGCTCTTTGACACGGTGCTCGAGGTCGTCGCGCTGGACGAGGATGTCTCCGACGGCGGAGTCGTGCATTCGATCGCAGACTACATTCGGCCAGAGAGCGTCGCCTTCAACTCTGCGAGCACCTCCTCGCGTTCGCCGGTCACGCGGTGCCAGGTGAACCGGAGCGGCCGAAGGCCGGCAGCGGTGCGAGCAGCGTCCCGGGCCCGATCTTCCTCGAAGGCCGCCGTTCGGATTTGAGCCGCCCTGCCGTCGAGCTCGCGGCCACGCCCTCGTGCGGCCACAGGCAATCTAGCCGGAGTGGCCCGGGACGACAAGGCCGCTACGCAAGGGCAGACCCTCACCCATGCCCTTCTGGGACTGGAGGAGTGGGACCTGTTCAGGCCCCGCGGACGGTCGGCGACTCGCTGGACCTCTACCTCACCCACCCGCAGCGCGGCCTGGTCACGCTCGCATTTCAAGACGTGCACAAGGACTTCACCCAGAAGGCTCTGGCGACGCGGCTCGCGGTGGAGTGCGGCCGCCGCGGCAAGCCGCCCAAGCTGGAGGACGTCATCGCAGCACTCGCGCTGATAGGCGAGCTCGCTGTGCGCCGGGCGATCGAGACCGAAGACGAGATCGCGAGAGCGTGGGGCGAGAGCTTCCTTGAACAGGCCGGGAACACCCCTCGATTGGAACCACCAGGCAGAGCGCTGCGTGGTGTGGTGTGGTGTCACGCCGCACCGGGGCGTTGGCTATCACGGACACCGCGAGTGACGCGGCGAGGGTCGGTGCCAGGCGCACTGTGCTCCTTTCGGGATTCGGGACGCTAGGTGAGATCGCAGCGGACGGCCGAGGGTTCGGCTACGCCTGGTCAACCCGATTTGCTTGCCAGTGGACTCGTTTGGGCTTACGGTGGACCCCAACTGAGGTCCCGCCGCTCGCAGACTGGCCCTTTGGCGGGATCCTCCTCGGAGATAGAGGGAGACTCGCATGCCCCTACGTGCAGCCCTTGTACTCGCTTTGGCCGCCACCGCGGTTTGCGCCGCCCCAGCCGCCGCTGCCCCGCCGTCGCTCACCGGCGAGGTGCTGTCGCAGCACACTGCCTACACCGGGCCGATCACTGGGGTCTGCACAGCCGGTGCAGGCGGGTCCACGAGCTATTCGATGGA
Source organism: uncultured Thermoleophilaceae bacterium (assembly GCA_963733885.1). GTDB lineage: Bacteria > Actinomycetota > Thermoleophilia > Solirubrobacterales > Thermoleophilaceae > JACVRW01. The sequence continues at coordinate 127,014 of CAVTES010000007.1, forward strand.
CTTCGCGGGAACGGCGTTCGGTCCCTACCCGGGCACCTTCACGGAGCACACCGATGTGACGGTTGGCCCGCGGACCACGGTGCTACCCATGGAGCCGTTCCCCGACGGTTTCCAAGGGGGGCAGGGCCCGGATGACTTTGTTCCGGCCGGCCAGCTGCTCAGCCTCACCTCCAGCTTTACCATCCCTTCGACCACCGGCACGGTGACCGGCACGAAGACCATGACCGCGGTCGTGCCCGCCGATTCCACCCACGCCGGAACGTGCCGCGAGTGGATGAATGAGGATGTGGGACCCCCGTTCGGCACGGTGACCGGTGCCTACAGGGACGTGCGCGCGTTCGACATCTCGTACCAGGCCACGATCACGAATGCTGAGGGCAGCTTCTCCGACCAGGGCATCACCGACCTCCAGGCCCGACAGGGGACGATCACGAACCTGGGCGGCCCGCTGAGCAATGTCAACGACCTGGGCGAGAGATTCGACTCGAGCGACGACGACGCGGACGGGGTTCCCGATACGGGCGACAACTGCCCCACAGCGTCCAATCCAAGCCAGGCCAACCTGGATGGCGACGCCCAAGGCGACGCCTGTGATCCCGACGACGACAACGACGGAGTCGGAGACGCGGGCGACAACTGCCCCACAGCGTCCAATCCAAGCCAGGCCAACCTGGATGGCGACGCCCAAGGCGACGCCTGTGATCCCGACGACGACAACGACGGCGTGCCCGACACGAACGACGGGTGCCCGACGGTGCCCGCAGCGACCGCGAACGGCTGCCCGGCGGACACCACCGGGCCAGCCATCCCGAACAAGGCCTCAGCCAAGCTGACCGGCAGGACCTTCAGGCTTCGGATCGGCCCGTTCACCGAGGCCGTTACGGGCACGGTTTCGGTGAAGAGCAGTCCGTTCAAAGGGAGGGTGGGCGGCAAGACTCGGCGCATGAGAATCACGCTCGCGGCGAAGCCTTTCCAAGCGGCCGCCGGGAAGGGCGCGACGGTCACGTTCAAGCTCTCGAAGAAGCTGGCCCGCGTCGTGAAGAGGCTGAACCGCGTAAAGCTGAAGGCGAAGATCACAGCGCGCGACAGCCTTGGCAACGCGACTACCAAGACGGTGAGCGTGACGCTCAAGCCGAAGGCCTGAGCGCCTTCAGAACTCCCTGCCGGACGCTCGTTCAGGGCCGTCCGTTTGCGGCTTGGTCGTTCGTCTTATCGGCGACCATTCCCATAAGCGAGGACGCGGACGAACGTACTTGGTCCGCGGGCCAAGCGCGTCCAGCTCCTCCTCGAGCCGCTCGAACGCGATGTAGCTGCACGCGCGAGCCAAGGGAGTGGGCAGGCTCGCGAATACCGGCCGCCGGATCTCCCTGAGAACCGCGTTGCGGCGCCCCTCCGGCGCCACGATGTACAGCGGGATATCGAGCGAGCGCCCGCGCGTCGTCTGCAATTTGCGGCATTTCCGACAGCCGACCAGTCGCTCGGCGGCGACGACGACCGGGCATCCCGTCGTGGCGCGATCGGCGACCCTACGCCTCAGCTGCCGATGCGTCGCCATCCCGTGCTGCCGCCCGGCAAGCCTCGCCGCCCGCCGGTCCGGGCGTGGGTCGTTTGACTGCTCGTATGCGGCACTGAAACTACCCACCCCCCTGAGGTTGGCGGGCGAAGCGTGCCCTGTGTGCAACGTGAGCAACGAATCAGGTCTCCTCGCGGTCGATCCACTTGGGAACGATGGCGGCGGGCTCGAAGCGCTTCAGCCGGTCGAGCAGCGCGCGGGGGTCGCGCTCGACCATCAGCATCGCCCGGTGGTCCTCTCGCAGGAAACGCTCCTCCACGGCATGGGACAGGAAGCTCGCTATCCCTTCGTAGTAGCCCTCGACGTCGAGCAGGGCACACGGCTTGCGGTGGAGGCCGAGCTGAGACCAGGTGTAGACCTCGAACAGCTCCTCGACCGTGCCGAGCCCGCCCGGCAGCGCCACGAAGCCGTCCGACAGATCGGCCATGAGCGCCTTGCGCTCGTGCATGGAGCCCACCACGCGCAGTTCCGACAGGCCCTTGTGCCCGATCTCCTTCTCCACGAGGGCCTCCGGGAGCACGCCGATCGCCTCGCCGCCCTCGGCCAGCACCGCGTCCGCCAGCCTGCCCATCAGGCCGACGTGGCCGCCGCCGTAGACGAGCCCGATCCCCTCCTCGACAAGCAGCCTTCCGAGCTCGTCGGCCGCCTCGCCGTAGGCCGCCCGGGCACCGGGACTGGAACCACAAAAGACTGAAATCCGTCGCACCCCGAGGAAACCTATGACAGGGTAGCCCGTCCCTTGGCCCTTGGAGGAACCATGTCGCACCGCCGTGCAGGCGTCGCCGTCGCCGGACTCGTCCTGTCGGCAGTCCTCGCCGCTCCCGCCGCGGCCACGCCGTCGGGGAGCAACGGGCAGATCGTGTGGCAGCGTGAGTTCCGAAACGCGTTCCCGCAGCTTCGCATCGCGAATCCGGACGGCTCCGGGGCCCGAAGGGTGTTCCACCGGCAAGGGAAGGGGGAGTTCGAGGGGGCCTTCTCCCCGACCGACCCGAACACGATGGTCTTCGGGCGGTTCGGTGAGAGGCCGTTCTCCGACGACGTCTTCGTGGGCAACCTGACCACTGGCGCGCTCACGCGCATCCGGCGCCCAGGCACGGCCGACGTAGCGCCGACCTTGTCCCCCGACGGCACCCGCATCGCCTACTTCACGATCCGCCGGCCCAAGGACCTCGAGGCGGAGGGCCCGCCGCCGGTCCAGCGCATCCACGTGATGGGGATGGACGGCAGCGGCGATCGCGCGATCACCTCGCCGAGCCGCTTCAGCATCGATCCCGACTGGTCGCCGGACGGCACGCGGATCGTCTACTGCGAGGCTCGCTTCCGTGGCGACTCCGCGCAGAACCGGCTGGCCGTCATCAACTCCGACGGCAGCGGCTACCAGCCGCTCACGAAATACGGGGGCGTCGACGAGATCAACCCGAAGTGGATGCCGGACGGGCAGACGATCGTCTTCGAGCAGCTGCGCGAGCGCGGCAATCGCTCCGACATCGCGAGCATGGGAGCGAACGGCGGCCCCGCGACGAAGATCCTGTCCACGAAGGCGTGGGAGACGAACCCGATCCCGTCTCCGGACGGGACCCGCATCCTTTTCACGAGCGACCGCGACCGGCGCGGCCCGGACCGGCTCGGACCCGGGTTCGAGGTCTACACGATGGCCGTGGACGGCACGGACATCGTCCGGCTGACCAACAACCGCGGGCCGGACATCTTCCCGGACTGGCAGCGCTTGCCCTAGCGATCACAACCGGGGCTCGCGGCCCCGGACCCTCGCTGCTGCCTGGCCGCGCCCGCTTCAGCCCACGAAAGGCGTTCCGGGCAGCTCGGGCGCGTCGCGCCCCGAAAGCCAGCGCAGCACGCTCGCCCCCACGTCGGCCAGGGGGCCGTCGTGACGGCGCCCGTCGTGCCCCTCGAAGCGGGCCAGCAGCGGGGCGTACTCGCGCGTGTGGTCGGTGTGCGGCGCGTTCGGGTCCACGCCGTGGTCGGCGGTCAACACGAGCAGGTCGTCCTCGCCCAGCAGCTCGAGCCAGTCAGCCACCGCGGCGTCGATCTCCCTGAGCGAGCGGTGGAAGCCCTCAACGTCGTGGCGGTGCCCGTAGACCTGGTCGGTGTCGACGAGGTTCACCAAGATCAGCCCCGAGTCCAGCTCCTCGATCAGCGACGTGGTCGCGGCGATGCCCTTGGCGTTGGTGGCGCCGTCGTGCTTGGCGTCGATGCCCACTCCGGCGAACAGGTCGCGGATCTTGCCCACACCGTGCACCGGCATGCCGGCGTCCTGCAGCTCCTCCAGGTACGAGCGTCCGGGCGGCGGCGCGGTGTAGTCGCGCCGTCCCTCGCGGCGCTGAAAGGCGCCCGGCGTGCCCTCGAACGGGCGGGCGATCACCCGTCCCACCGTGCGATCGCCGCTCATCAGGGCGCGCGCCGTCTCGCAGACGTCGTACAGGCCGGGCTCGTCCAGCACGTCCACGTGCGCGGCGATCTGGAGCACCGAGTCCGCGGAGGTGTAGAGGATCAGCTCGCCGGTCTCGAGGTGGTGGGCGCCGAAGTCGTCGATCACCTCGGTGCCGCTGTACGGCCGGTTGCAGCAGAACCGGTGGCCCGTGGCACGCTCGAGCGCCCCGACCACATCGGGCGGGAAGCCGTGCGGATAGGTGGGCAGCGGGTGCTTGGGCACCACTCCCATCAGCTCCCAGTGGCCCGTGGTCGACTCCTTCCCCGGCCCGAGCGGGTGGAGGCGCCCGTGCACCACGGGCCGCTCGGCCGGCGGCACGCCCTCGAGCGGCAGGATCGATCCGAGGCCGAGCCGTCCGAGCGCGGGGAGGTCGAGGCCACCGACCCGTTCGGCGAGGTGTCCGAGGGTGTTGGAGCCCGCGTCGCCCTCGTAGAGGTCCGCGTCGGGCAGCGCGCCCACCCCGCAGGCGTCGAGGACGATGACCGCTGCACGTCGCATTGCGGCGGGATATTGACGCGCCATACTCAAGGCGTGATCCGTCGCCTGCCACATGTCGACCGGGTCGGAGTCGAGGAGCGCGCCGCCGTGCTCGGCAAGCGATCCATCAAGACGACCGCCAAGCAGCAGGGCATCCGCCTTGCCGTTTCGATGGTGGACCTCACCACCCTGGAGGGCGCCGACACGCCGGGCAAGGTGCGCCACCTCTGCGCGAAGGCCGTCTGTCCCGCCCCCACCATGCCCGAGATCCCCTCGTGTGCCGCGGTGTGCGTGTACCCGTCGCTGATCGGCGTCGTCCGCGAGGCGCTCGAGGGCACGGGGGTGAAGGCCGCCTCGGTCGCGACGGCGTTCCCGTCCGGGCAGGCCTCGCTCGATGTCAAGCTGCGCGACACCGAGGAGGCGGTCGCCGCCGGCGCCGAGGAGATCGACATGGTCATCTCGCGCGAGGCGTTCCTGGCGGGCGACGACACACGCGTAATGGAGGAGATCGTCCGCGTGAAGGAGGCCTGCGGCGACGCTCACCTGAAGGTGATCATCGAGACCGCCGAGCTGGGCTCGTACGACCACGTCCGCCACGCGTCGATGCTCTCGATGGAGGCCGGCGCCGACTTCATCAAGACCTCCACCGGCAAGGCGTCGAGCGGCGCCACGCCCGGCGTGACGCTCGTGATGCTCGAGGCCGTACGCGACTACATGGAGCGCACCGGGCGGCCGGTCGGGATGAAGGCCGCCGGCGGCGTCTCCACGAGCAAGGCGGCGCTGCACAGGCTGGTGCTGGTCAAGGAGACGCTCGGCGACGAGTGGCTGACCCCGGAGCGGTTCCGCATCGGCGCATCGTCGGTTCTGAACGACCTGCTGATGCAGTACCAGAAGACGCAGACGGGCCGCTACGCGCGGCCAGAGGACTTCTCGAAGGAATGACCGACACCCGCACCCGCGTCGTCTGGGACTACGCGCCCGCGCCCGAGTCCCCCGATCACGTCCACCTGCGCGACTCCTACGGGCTCTTCATCGGCGGCGAGTTCCGCGACCCGATCGACGGGACGCGCGTCCCAACGGTCAACCCGGCCACCGAGGAGCCGGTGGCCGAGATCGCCTTCGCCGGGCCGCAGGACGTGCGCGCGGCGGTGGAGGCGGCACGCGCCGCGCAGCCGCGCTGGGCGGGGCTGTCCGGTCTCGAGCGCGGCAAGTACCTGTTCCGCGTGGCCCGCCTGATCCAGGAGCGCGCCCGCGAGCTCGCGGTCGTGGAGTCGATGGACGGCGGCAAGCCCGTGCGCGAGTCGCGCGACGTGGACGTGCCGCTCGCGGCGGCGCACTTCTTCCACTACGCCGGCTGGGCCGACAAGCTCTCCTACGGCGTGGGCGGCCGCGAGGTGGCGCCGCTGGGCGTGGCGGCCCAGATCGTGCCGTGGAACTTCCCGCTGCTGATGGCGGCCTGGAAGCTGGCCCCCGCGCTCGCCTGCGGCAATGCCGCGGTGCTGAAGCCCGCCGAGACCACGCCGCTGACGGCGCTCCTGCTCGCGGAGATCTGCCAGGAGGCGGAGCTGCCCGAGGGCGTTGTCTCGATCATTCCAGGGGACGGCTCGGCCGGCGCCACGCTGGTGCGCGAGCCGGACATCGACAAGGTGGCCTTCACGGGCTCGACCTCGGTCGGCAAGAACATCCAGGCTGCCCTCGCGGGCCGCGGTGTGTCGCTCACGCTCGAGCTGGGCGGCAAGTCGGCGAACGTCGTGTTCGAGGACGCTGCGCTCGACCAGGCAGTGGAGGGGATCGTGAACGGGATCTTCTTCAACCAGGGACACGTCTGCTGCGCCGGGTCGCGGCTGCTGATCCAGGAGAGCGTGGCCTCCACCGTCGTCGAGAAGCTCTGGGCCCGCATGGCGCGTCTCCGCCTAGGCGATCCACTGGACAAGAACACCGACGTCGGGGCCATCAACTCGCGCGAGCAGCTCGAACGGATCACCGAGCTCGTGGCGAGCGGTGAGGGGGAGGGGGCGGTTCGGCGGAGCGTGGTCTGCGAGCTTCCCGATCGCGGGTTCTGGTTCGCCCCCACGATCTTTACCGAGGTCGCGCCCGCCCACCGCATCGCCGTGGAGGAGATCTTCGGTCCGGTCGTCTCGGTGCTGACCTTCCGCACACAGGCTGAGGCGATCGAGAGGGCGAACAACTCGGCCTATGGCCTGGCCGCCGGGATCTGGACCGACAAGGGCGCGAAGGCGTTCGAGGTGGCGAGCGCGCTGCAGGCCGGCGTCGTCTGGCAGAACACCTACAACAAGTTCGACCCGAGCGCGGCCTTCGGCGGCTACAAGGAGAGCGGCTTCGGGCGCGAAGGCGGGCCGGCGGGGCTGCGTCCCTACCTGCGCATCGCATGACCGACCGTCTTCAAGTCCGCAAGACGTACAAGCTGTTCGTCGGTGGCGCGTTCGTGCGTTCCGAGTCCGGCCGCTACGACCGCGCGGGCAACTTCAACATCCCGCGCGGCTCCCGCAAGGACGTTCGGGATGCCGTGAAAGCCGCCCGCTCTGCCTCCGGACCGTGGGCCGCTCGGACCGCGTACAACCGCGGTCAGATCCTCTACCGCTTCGCGGAGGCGCTCGAGTCGCGCGCCGCCGACTTCCACGTCGACCGCTCCGAGCTCGACGCCTCGATCGACGTGCTCGTCCACTACGCCGGCTGGACGGACAAGCTGCAACCGGTGCTCGGCGGCATCAACCCGGTGGCGGCGCCCTTCCTGTCGTTCTCGCTGCCGGAGCCGACCGGCGTGGTGGGCATCCTCGCGCCCGACTCGCCTCCGCTCCTGGGCCTCATGGCCGAGCTCGCGCCGGTGGTGGCCGCCGGCAACACGGCCGTGTGCGTGCTCTCGAACGAGCAGCCGCTTCCGGGGCTGGACCTCGGCGAGGTGATGGGGATCGCCGACGTCCCGGGCGGAGTGGTGAACCTCCTGTCCGGCCGCCGCGCCGAGCTGGCGCCGGTGCTGGCGGGCCATCACGCGCTCAACGCGGCGGTGGACGTGTCGGGCGACGCATCGCTGGGGGCAGAGATCGATCGCCTGGCGTCCGAGAGCGTCACGCGTGTGCGGCACTCCGAGCCGACGACGAGCTATGAAGAGGCGGTCCGGGACGCGCTTTCGCGCCTCGAGGCGGTCACCGAGTTGAAGACCGCCTGGCATCCGGTGGGCGCGTAGTAGCACTTCCGTTACACAACGCGCCCACACGTAGCTGTTCCCCCGGCACCCTGAGGGCCCACGCGAGAGCGGCTGCGTTCGAGGAAGACCGGGCCCGATCGCATCGGCGGGCGCGGTGTGACAAGCGTCAGTCGAGCGCGCCCTCCAGCCGCAGCACGCGCCGCAGGATCGCCAGCGAGGAGGCGTAGGTCGAGTCCATCCCGTAGTAGCTCAGTCCGCGCGCTCCCAGCGTGCGCGCCTGCGTGTACGGCGTATCTGAGGCGTAGTGGATGATCCCGAAGTCCAGCGGGAGCTTCGAGAAGTTAACGGCTTCCCCGACGGGGTGGCGGTCGGCGTCCGCAATCTCATACAGCGCGTTGCAGTACGGCCCGGCCTCCATCTCCACCACGGTGAACGCCTCCCGGTAGTAGAAGTCGAGGTAGGCGCGGTTCTGCAGGAACGTGCTCTTCACCGTCACGGCGCGCTGGTTGTCGAGGCCGCTGCCGAATCGCAGGTCGCCGGCGAGGTCGTTCACGCCGAAGGCGTTGTCGAGCCAGTACGTGGAGCCCGAGTGCTCGTCGTGCACGACGCTCGAGAGCATCACGTCCCCCACGTCGGCGTTCAGCGTCGCGGCCTTGCCGAGCACGTACACGCCGCGCAGCCCGGCGGTGTCCACGGCCACCTCCCGCAGAATGTTGTACGCCGCCACGCCGAGCGGGTAGTCGATGTTCACGATCACCGCCTCGCTGGCGCTCAGGGCGTCCGGGTCCACCTCGCCGAGTCGCGGGTCGAGGCGCTCGGGATGGAGCCTCGCGAGCGGCATCACCTGGGCGGGCACCCGAAGGGCGGTCGAGCTGCGCAGGTGCGAGACGCCGCTCTCCTGCTCGGACCGCCGGCGTGCCTCGCGGCCCACCGGGCCGTGCGAGTCGAAGTAGAGCCGTGCGACGTAGTAGAGGAAGTTCTCCCAGGAGCCCTCGGCGCGGCCCTCCCGGAAGGCGGCCAGCTCCTCGCGCAGGATGTCGTCCTCGGGCAGCGTCTCCACGAACTTGACCAGGCTCTCCTCGCGCTCGCGCGCCACGCCGGTCACGATGTTGACCAGGCTGTGCGTGTTGGAGCTGACGAAGTACATCGGCGCCGCCGTGAGGCGCTCCTCGGCCAGCTTGTCGTGCACCGGCGCCCACCAGCGGCGCGTCATGCGCGCGTAGCCGACCTGCGTGCCGCCCAGCATGCGGACGCGCAGGTTCATCCGCTTCTCGGCGATCAGCCGCAGGCGCTCGTCGAAGCGCTCGCCCCACGCCTCACGCAGGCGCGACCAGTCGTCCGCCGAGCCGCCCAGCACCTGCGAGCACTCCTCAGGCGTCGGCTCGTGCTCCGGCGGCCAGCCGGCCGCGCGCTGGCGCACGCGCAGCTTGTTCCACTCGATCTGGAGCGCCACCAGCGTGGGGATCAGGTCGTCCACGTCCGACGCGCTCGCCAGCAGCACGGCGTGCATTCCGTCGCCGCCGTCGTACCAGCGCCGCCGGCGGGCCGGGGCGTCCGCCTCGTTCCACTCGTCGATGACGATGTCGTTGCGCGCGAAGACCTCGGCCTCCTGGCCCATGATCACGAGCTTGGCGCCCGGGATCCCGTCCGGGAGCCGCCGGATCGCGTAGATGAACGCGCCGAGGTCAGGCTCGTCGCTGTCGGCCAGGGGGTGAAGGCTCGACCCCATCGCCCGGTGCGATGATTCGAGCACCCTCAGGGCGGTCTCGCCGCTCGAGCGCAGCAGGGTGTTGTAGGTGCGCTGGTAGAGCTCGACCTCGTCGGAGAGCCGCCCGGCGCCGACCTCCTCGGTGGGGCTGGCGAGCACGAGGCGGGAGACGACCATTCCACTACTCCTTCACGTAGGGCACGCCGATGGCAGCGGGCGGGCGCGAGCGGCCGATCAGTCCCGCCAGCACGATCAGCACCATCACGTACGGAAGCGCCTGGAACAGCACCGCGAGCGACTCGGAGAAGGCCGGCAGCCGCTGCGCGACCGCGCTCGAGAACCCGAACAGGAGCGCCGCCGCCAGGGCGCCGCCCGGCCGCCAGCTTCCGAAGATGACGGCGGCCAGCGCGATATATCCGCGGCCGTCGGTCATGTTCTCGTTGAAGGAGCCGACCAGGCCGACCGACAGGTAGACGCCGCCCAGGCCCGCGAGCAGCCCGGACGCGATCACCGCCAGGTAGCGGGTCCGCAGGACCGGCACGCCGACGCTGTCCGCCGCCCGCGGCTTCTCGCCGACGGAGCGCAGCCGCAGCCCGCTGGCGGTGCGGAACATGTACAGGGCGAGCAGCGGCACGAGCAGCAGCGCGACCCAGGTCAGGACGCTGGCGGACCCGATCGCCGTTCCGAAGAAGTCGAGGTCCTCGATGCCCGGGAGCGTCAGCTCCGGCACGCGCGGCACGTCGCCGGGCGTGCCCTGGTCGCCGTAGTGGGCGATGAAGACGTAGCCGGTGATCCCCAACGCCAGGAAGTTCACGGCGAACCCGCTCACCACCTGGTCGGCGCGCAGCGCGATGGAGAAGACGGCGTGGACCACCGCGAGCACGCCGCCGGCCGCCATGCCCGCCAGCGCGCCGAGGAACCACGACCCGAGCTGGTCGGCGCCGAAGATGCCGAAGAAGGCGCCCATCAGCATCATCCCCTCGAGGCCGATGTTGATGACGCCGCTGCGCTCACACAGGATCCCGCCCATCGCGGCGAACACGAGCGGCGTGGCGAAGCGCAGCATGGCGGCGATCAGCGCTGACCACACGAACACGCGCTCCAGGTTCGCCTCGCCGGAGCTCGTGGCTACCACGGCGCCGGTAAGGGCGAGCACCCCGGCCACGATCGCCCCGTAGCCGAGCTTCCTCTCTCCGCCCCGCGCCGCCAGCGCGCCAGCGGTCACGGCGACGACGGCGAGCAGGATCGACGGCACCGGCGTGCGCGCCAGCAGCGGCGGCAGAGTGATGAACCATGCGAGCACGGCTAGCGCGACGCCGAACCAGCCGATCGCGGTGGCGGTCACGCCCGAGCGGGTGGCGGCCATCGTGGCGGCGCTCACGACGACGCCTCCTCGGTGGCCGGCGCCCGCTTGCGCCGCCCTCCGGAGAAGAGCCCGCGTCCGCGTCTCAGCAGCCCGAGCACCAGCACGTCGGCGCTCACGAGCAGCACCACGAGCCCCTGGAGGATGTACGTGAGGTTGGTGGCCAGCTCCGGTTCGAAGACGGTCGGGTCGAGGTTGCGCTGGGACGTGCCGGAGAAGAGCGCGCCGAACAGCAACGCGGCAGCGACGACGCCGCTCGCGGTGTTCCGCCCCAGGAGCGCCACGGCGATTCCGGTGAACCCGAGCTGAGTGACCTCGATGTCGTTGGTGGCGATGCGGAACTGCCAGCCCAGCACGTCGAGCGCGCCGGCCAGGCCGGCGAAGAGGCCGCAGACAGCCATCACGAGCACGTAGTTCTTCGACACGCTCATGCCGCTGTAGCGGGCCGCCTCGGGGTTCAGGCCGACCGCGCGGACCTCGTAGCCCGTAGTCGAGCGGTTGAGCAGGAACCAGAACACGACCACCGCGACGAGCGCGATGAAGAGCCCGATGTGGAGGCCCTGGAGGATCGGGTCGCCCCAGAACACGGGCAAGCGGGCGGCCTCGACGACGTCGTTCGACACCGGGAGCGTGGCCTCGCGGTCATTCTGGAGCGGGCCGCCGAGGCCGAACAGGTAAAGCCCGATGTAGATCGCGGTGTAGTTGAGCATGATCGTCGAGACCACCTCGTTGGCCCCGACGGTCGCCTTCAACCCGCCCGCGATCCCGGCCCAGAACGCACCCGCCAGGCAGGCCGCCAGGATCGCCAGCACGATGTGGAGGAAGCCCGGTATCCCGGCGAACTCCGACCCCACCCACACCGCCGCGATCGACCCGACGATGAACTGGCCCTGGCCGCCGATGTTGAAGAGGCCGGCCCGGAACGCGAACGCCACCGCCAGGCCGGTGAGGATCAGCGGCGTGGTGATGATCAGCGTCTGCTGCAGGTTGAGCGCGGCGAGCTCGCGGTCCTCGCCCGTGGTCCAGGGGAAGAACCACTGCAGGCCGGTGCCCTTCCAGATCGCCTCGTAGGTCGAGATCGGGTCCTTGCCGACCAGCAGCACTGCGATCCCGCCGATCAGGAAGGCGAGCAACGCGGTGAGCACCGGCACGATCACGCCGCCGCCGCGGACGTAGGCCGCCATCCGGGCGGCGGGGGTGAGCGCGACCTCGGCCGTGGACTCGCCCGCGAGGGTCCCGCCCTCGGCCGGCTCGTCGGCGGGGTCGCGGCGATCAGTCATGCGGCCGATCCGAGCCGCCACCGGTCATCGCGAAGCCGAGCTCCTCTTCGGAGACGTCCGGCGGGAACTCGCCCACGATCTCGCCCTCGTAGATCGCGAGGATGCGGTCTGCAAGGGCGCGCACCTCCTCGAACTCGAGCGACACGAGCAGGATGCCGCGGCCCGCGTCGCGCTCGCCGATGAGGCGCTTGTGGACGAACTCGATCGCACCCACGTCGAGCCCACGGGTGGGCTGGTGGGCGATCAGCAGGCTCGGGTTGCTCGCGATCTCGCGCGCCACGGCGACCTTCTGCTGATTGCCGCCCGACAGCGAGCTCGCCAGAGCGCCGGGGCTGCCGCCGCGCACGTCGTACTCGCCCAGCAACTCGCGCGCGCGGCTGTTCATGCGGCCGATGCTGAGCACCCCGCGCCTGCTGAGCGGAGGCTTGTGGTACTCGCGCAGCGCGAGGTTCTCAGCGAGCGTGAAGTCCAGCACGAGTCCGCGCAGGTGGCGGTCCTCGGGGATGTGGGCGACCCCGGCGTCCGAGATCGAGCGCACGCCCGAGCCGACCACCTCCTGTCCGGCGACCCGGATGCTGCCGGACTCCGCGTGCCGCAGCCCGGAGATGGCCTCGACCAGCTCGTGCTGGCCGTTGCCGTCCACGCCCGCCAGCGCCACGATCTCCCCCCCGCGCACATGGAGCGAGAGCCCGCGCACCGCCTCCAGCTCCCGGTCGTCGAGGACGCGTAGGTCCTCCACGTCCAGCACGGGGTCGCCGGTGGAGGCATCCTTCTTCTCGACCTGTAGCAGCACGTCTCTGCCGACCATGAGCCGCGCGAGGCTCCCCTCGGTCGATCCCTCCTTCGGCACCGTGTCGATTCGCTTGCCCCGTCGAAGCACCGTGATGCGATCGGCAATCTCGAGGACCTCACCGAGCTTGTGGGTGATGAAGACGATCGCGACGCCGTCCTGCTTCAGCGCGTTCAGCACCTCGAACAGCTCGCCGGCCTCCTGCGCGGTGAGCACCGCGGTCGGCTCGTCCAGCACCAGGACCCGGGCGTCGCGGTAGAGCGTCTTCAGGATCTCCACGCGCTGCTGCTGGCCGACTGTGACGTCCTCGATCCTGGCGTCCGGGTCCACCGCCAGCCCGTAGCGCTCAGAGAGCTCCTTGACCCGCCGGGCGCCCTCCCGCACGTCGAGCATCCTCCCGCGGCTGCGCGGCTCCTCGCCGAGCACGATGTTCTCGGTCACGCTCATCACCGGGACGAGCATGAAGTGCTGGTGCACCATGCCGATCCCCAGCTCGATCGCCCGCGATGGCGAGTCGATCTTGACCGGCTCGCCGTCCACGCGGATCTCGCCCTCGTCCGGGTGGTACAGCCCGTAGAGGATCGACATCAGCGTGGACTTGCCGGCGCCGTTCTCCCCCAGTAGGGCATGGACCTCGCCGCGACGGAGGTCGAAGTCGACCCGGTCGTTCGCGACGACCGGGCCGAACCTCTTCGTTATTCCGCGTAACTCGAGAGCAGGTGCGTCGGCGCTCACCGAGTCGGCAACCTACTTGAACCTGTCCTCTACTTGAGCTCCGCGGGGATCTCCCCGACCTCGCCGGACGCAACCTGGTCCGTGATCTCCTGAATCTGGTCGGCGTACTGCTCGCCCTCCGGGCCGAGCTTGCCGAGGCCCACGCCGCCGTTCTCCACGGTGGCGATCACGTCGGTGCCGCCCTTGAAGTTGCCCGCCTGGGCGCGCTTCACGGCCTCGAACACGGCCACGTCGACCTTCTTCAGGGCGCTGGTCAGGATGTGGTCGCCGAGGAACCCCTGATCGGCGTCCACGCCGATGCCCTGCACGCCCTCCTCCTTGGCCGCATCGAGTGCGCCGAGACCGCAGCCGCCGGCCACCTGGAACACGACCTTCGAGCCCCTGGAGATCTGGTCGAGCGCGATCTCCTTGCACTTCGCCTGGTCCACGAAGTCCTGCGAGTAGCCGTTGAGCGTCTCCACCTGCGGGAAGGCCTTCTTGGCGCCCGCCTGGAAGCCGGCGATGTAGGCGTCCACGGGCGGAATCTTCTGGCCGCCGACCGTGGAGACGGCGGTCGCGTCGTTGTCCTTCGCCCACAGGCCGGCTAGGTAGCCGGCCAGATAGCCCGCCTCGTTCTCCTTGAACAGGAGGCCCTGCACGTTCTTGGGCTTGTCCTTCAGCTCACCAGCCGGGAAATCGACGATCGCGAAGTTGGCGTCCGGCAGCTGGGTGGCGACCGTGTTGACGGCGTCAGCCATAAGGAAGCCGACCGGGATAATCAGGTCGAACTGCTGCTGGGCCAGCGTCGTCAGGTTTGGAACGTAGTCGCCGTTCGACTCGGAGATCAGCGCGCGTGTTTCCACGCCGAGCTCGCTCTCCGCCCGCTTGATGCCGTTGTTGGCCGACTCGTTGAAGGAGCGGTCGTTGAGGCCGCCGATGTCCGTTACGATGCCGGCCTTGATCGACTCGGCGGTCTGCTCCTCCCCACCGCCGCCGCCGCCACCGCCGCCGTCGTCGTCGTCGTCGCCGCAGGCGGCCGCGCCCAGCGCGAGCGCCGCGAGCAGGGCCATTACCAAGAGCCGGAACGTCTTACTCACAGTGCAAACACTCCTCATTGCCGATGCCGACCGGGATGGCCGGCGTGGGGCCAAGAACCGGGTCACCCTACACCCTCTGCATTAAGCGCTGTTTGAGCCTTTTCTCGCAGAATGCGGCCTCGATAGCTGTGCAAGTGATGCTCCGCAGCCGTTCGTCGTCGAAGCCGAACCATTCGCGGCATATCGCGTACTCGCCGCCGATCGAGGCGCCGAAGTAGGGCGGGTCGTCAGAAGCCAGCGTGACCTTTACTCCGGCCTCCATCAGGACGGGGAGCGGGTGGTCCGCGTAGCTCGGGAAGAGGTCGAGCACCACGTTGCTGGTGGGGCAGCACTCGAGGACGATCCCTCTGGTTGCCAGCTCCTCGACCAGCGCCGGGTCCTCGATCGCCCGGACGCCGTGGCCGATGCGGGTGACGGGGAGCTCGAGGGCGGCGCGGACGCTCTCCGGCCCGGCCCATTCGCCGGCGTGGACCGAGCAGCCGAGGCCGGCGCCGGCGGCGATGTCGTACGCCCGCTTGTAGTCGCCCGCCGGGAAGCCCTCCTCGTCGCCGGCCATCTGGAAGCCCACCACGTAGGGATGGGGCTTCGAGGCCGCGTAGCGTGCCACGCGGGTTGCCTGTTCAGCGCCCATGTCCCGGATGGCAGTAAGGAGGATGCGGGCCTCGATCGCGTGGTCATCGCGGGCGTCGTCGATGCCTCTCGCGATGGCGTGGAGGTGCTCCTCGGGGTCCAGCTTCACGAGCGCGGCGTGGTCGGGCGACACGATCAGCTCCACGTAGATCGCCTCGTCCCGGGCACAGCTCGCGAGGTACTCGTAGGTGACGTCGCGATAGTCCTCGCCCGTCCGGATCACGCTGGCCGCGCGGTCATAGGTCTTCAGGAAGCCGAGGAAGTCCGTGTAGGCGAAGCGGTCCGGCCCGTCGAAGACGCCGTCGGGCACGGGCAGCCCGTTGCGCTCAGCGAGCCGGCGGATCAGCGCGGGCGGCGCGGTTCCCTCGAGGTGGACGTGCAGCTCGGCCTTCGGGATCAGAGTGTGGGCCCCCTCAGGCGCCATATACGTGACCCTGAGGGCCCACACTCCTCCCAGAGCTCATCGAAGGACCTCCAGGACGGGTTTCGGCGCCTCCCCCCTGGCTGCCTCCCCGACCGCGTAGGCGTCACGCAAGGCCCCGGCGCAGCGCTCCGCGGCGTCAGAAGAGGCCGCGTGCACCACCGCGAGCGGCCGCTCCCCCGGTCCCACCCGCTCACCCGGAGCCGCCACGTCGGTCAGGCCAACCGAATGGTCCACCGGATCGCTCTCGCGCACCCGGCCGCCCCCAAGGGCAACCACGGCCAAGCCAACCTCGCGCACATCGACCCGCTCAACAACCCCCGCCTCGGCCGGCGCCACCTCCACCGTCACCGCCGCCGTTGGCAAGTGCCTGTCCGGCGCCTCGAGGAAATCCGAAGGCCCACCGAGCTCAACAACCATGGCCCCGAAGCGCTCCGCGGCCGCGCCGGAGTCAAGAGCGCGCTGAGCGGAGGCTCGACCGGCGTCGAGCTCGGGAGACACGCCCCCAAGCACCAGCAGCTCCGCGCTCAACGCGAGCGTGACGTCCCGCAGCCGCTTGTCGAGCGAACCAGGATCGGTGAGGCCTGCGACCGCCTCGCGCACCTCGACGGCATTCCCCGCGGTCCGCCCCAGCACCCGGTCCATGTCCGTCAGCAGCGCAGACGTCGGCAGCCCGTTCCCCTGGGCCACCTCGACGATCGCCGCCGCGAGCTCCCGCGCGCCCTCCAGCGTCGGCATGAACGCCCCGGACCCGACCTTCACATCCATGACAAGCGCGTCCAACCCCGCGGCAAGCTTCTTCGACAGGATCGAGGCCACGATCAGATGAATCGACTCGACGGTGCCGGTGGCGTCGCGGATCGCGTAGAGGCGGCGGTCGGCCGGGGCGAGCTCGGCGGTCTGGCCGACGATCGCGCACCCGGCGCTTTGCACAGCGCGCCGGAACGCGTTGGGGTCGGGCGCCGTGTCATAGCCCGGGATGGACTCGAGCTTGTCGAGCGTGCCGCCGGTATGGCCCAGGCCCCGGCCGGAGATCATCGGAACCGCGCCACCGCAGGCGGCCACTATCGGCGCGAGCAAGAGGCTCACCTTGTCGCCGACGCCGCCTGTCGAGTGCTTATCGAGCGCAGGGCCGGGCAGGCCGGCGTCGGACCAGTCGAGCACGTCGCCCGAGCGGGTCTTGGCGCCGGTGAGCGCGATCCGCTCGCCGGCGGTCATGCCCTGCAGCAGGATCGCCATCGCCAGCGCGCCGACCTGCGCGTCGCTGACCGAGCCGTCGGTGATGCCGGCCACGAGGAAGTCGATCTCCTCGGCGCTCAGCTCGCCGCCGTCGCGCTTCTTCCGGATCAGCTCGGGGATCAGCACGAGCGCTCCAGGAAGCGGGTGATCAGAGGGGCCAGGTCGTCGGCGGCGCGCGCCGCGTCGCGCAGTGTCTGCTCGTGGCTGACAGGCTCGTCGCTCAGGCCCTCGGCGAAGTTCGTAATGGCGGATACTGCGGCCACCCGCAGTCCGGAGTGGCGGGCCACGATCGTCTCGTGCACCGTCGACATGCCGACGGCGTCGGCGCCCAGCGCGCGAAAGGCGCGGATCTCCGCCGGGGTCTCGAAGCTGGGGCCGCTCACAGCGAGGTACACCCCTTCGGCGAGGTCGATGCCGAGGTTGCCCGCGGCGGCGCGCAGGCCGTCGCGCAGGGCGGGGTCGTACGCGTCGCGAAGGCTGGTGAAGCGGTCGCCGAGCTCGCTCTCGTTCGGGCCGGTCAGCACGTTCACGCCGCTCATGTTGATGTGGTCGGCGATCAGCATCAGGCGCCCCGGGCCCAGCTCGGGGCGCAGCGACCCGGCGGCGTTCGTCAGCACGAGCACCTCGGCGCCGGCGGCGCGCAGCGCCCGGACGGGCGTGCGCACGAGGTCGTGGTCGACACCCTCGTACAGGTGCGCCCGGCCCCGGAGCACGGCCACCGGCACGTCGCCGATGCGGCCGGCCACCACCGTGCCGCCGTGTCCCTCGACGCTCGGGCGCGGAAAGCCGGGCAGCTCCCGGTAGTCGATCTCTACCGGGTTCTCCACCGCGTCCGCCACGGCGCCGAGGCCCGAGCCCAGCACCACGCCCACGCGCGGCTCGAGGCCGGCGCGCTCGACCAGGAGGCGGGCGGCGTCGCGGTAGCTCACGGCTTCAGGTCGAACGCCAGCGGGAGCAGCTCCGCGATCGTGAAGGTCCGGTGCTCCCCGCCCGGACGGCCGAGGTGGACCGGCGTATCGGGGCCGGCCAGCTCGGACAGACGCTGGCGGCAGCCGCCGCACGGAGGGCACACGTCGAGCTTCTCGGCCACCACGGCCACGGCGGCGATCTCGGTCTCGCCCGCCGCCACGAGGGCGCCGATCGCCGAGGTCTCAGCGCACTGACCCTGGGGGTAGGAGGCGTTCTCCACGTTCGCGCCCGTGTAGACGGCGCCGCTAGGGGCACGCAGGGCCGCACCGACCTTGAAGCGCGAATAGGGGGCGTACGCGTTGCGCATGACAGCGTCCGCCGCGCGCAGCAGCAGGTCGGGCGTGTCGAGCAGGAGGTCGGAGTAGCTCTTTGACACGAGGGAGTCCTCGGCCACCTCCAGCTCGGCGCGCAGGCGGTTCACCTTGTCGTGCTCCGCCGCGAGATCGGACTCCGGCGCGGCCACGGCCTCGAGCTCGATGAAGCTGCCGAGCCCGTCCACCTCGTCGAGGTGAATGCGAACGTTCTCGTGGAGCAGGAGCCGGCGCCGTTTCTCCACGACCACGAGGGTTCCGAGCGCGGCGTCAAGGGCGGCCCGGAGGGCGTGGGCGTCGGCAGCGGGCACGCGCCGGTACTCGCTCTCGCGGGCGCCGGGCGCGTCGGCGCGGTGGTACTGGATCAGCTCGGCCTCTCCCGGGTCCTGCTCGCGCAGCTTCAGGCGCCCTCGCGCGCGCGAGAAGTACGTGTCGGTCTGGGCGATCTCGCCGCGGTCCTCGGCACCGAGCGCCAGGGCGAGCTTCAGCGTGCGCCCCGGCTGAGGGTCGCGCGCCTTGAACTCGATGTTTCGCGAGGACGCTGCCAAGCCCCGGCGAGCGTATAGCCTCCGAGCGCGCCCGGCCGAGCCGGGCGCTTCCGGCTAAGGTCCGCCGAATGCCGCAGCGACTCGTCGTCGTCGACCACCCCGTCCTCGCCGACCGCCTCACCGTCATGCGCGACCGCGCGACGGGTCATGCCGAGTTCCGCCAGGCCCTCTTCGAGGCCTCCGCGATCCTCGCCGTGGAGGCCGCGCGCGACCTGCCCGTGAGCGAGGTGTCGTTGGAGACCCCGCTCGAGCCGACCACCGGCAGCCGCCTGCCGAGCGAGATCACGATCGTGCCGGTGCTGCGCGCCGGGCTCGGGATGGTGGACGGCTTCCTGCGCCTCCTCCCCGGCGCGCGCGTCGGGCACGTGGGGGTCTATCGCGACGAAGAGCAGCACCGGCCGGTCGACTACTACGAGCGGCTGCCCCCGGGACTCGCCGACTCGCACGTGTTCGTGGTCGACCCGATGCTGGCCACAGGCGGCAGCGCCGTGCACGCGCTGGACCGCCTGAAGAGCGCCGGTGCACGCCGGCTCGCGCTGGTCTGCCTCGTGGTCGCGCCCGAGGGGCTCGAGGCGGTGGAGCGCCACCACCCCGACGTGATCGTCTGGGCCGCCGCCGTGGACCGCGAGCTCGACGAGAACGCATACATCCGCCCCGGGCTCGGCGACGCCGGGGACCGGGTGTTCGGCACGACGTGAGTTAGGGCGCCGGCACGGCCGTCCGGTTGCCGGGCACCACCTGCGGCTGGTACGCGAACACCTCGCGGCTGTCCGGCTCCACGGTCACCTTCACCCAACGGACGCATCAAGGCGGGCGGCACCCGCTGCGACAACCCGGTCTACGGGCAGTTCGAGGCCTTCCTCAACTCGTTGCGCGCGCCCGCGATGTACACCCCATGTCGCCGTTGTGCACCGTGAACGCGAGTCGCTGCCTGTTCATGTCCGCGATCAGGTTCGGGACGCCGGACGTAGTCTGGACGTCGGAGTAGGGCACGTCGCCCCACAATCCGAGCGCATGGGAGGAAGACCGGTCGCGGTCGTCGTCGTCGCGGTCGGCAATCGCCAGGCCGGCCATCGCGCCGGCCGCGAGCACGGCTGCCAGGAGGGGGCTGAGGAGGCGTTGCATGGGCGGCGACGGTACGGCCCTGCGGCGGCCCAGTTGTGGTCAGCCCGTGAAGCCCTGGTGAGGAACGGAGCGCGCGCCGAGTGCGACGGCGCCAGGAGCGCCCTCGGCGGCCGCGAAGCGCTCGTCCACGGCAACGCCGGCCACCCAGACGATCTGCCCCGCCGCCTCCACGATCGGGAGCGTCCGCCGAAGCGCCCGCGGGATCTTGCGGTCGGTGAACAGGTCCTGCAGCGTCTTGGTGCCGCCGAGCCCGGCGGGGCGCATGCGGTCGCCCTCGCGCCAGGCCCTCACCGTCGCCGTCGGGCCGATCCCCGTCACGCTCACGTCGCCAGTGCCGCCGAGCCTCGCCTCCACCTCCCAGTCGCCGAAGCGAACCCTGCCGGGCACGGTCAGCTCCGCCGGGTCCGGCGCCGCCTCCTCGCGCGCGCGCGTGAAGCGAACCGTCCCGTACTCGGCCACGGCGCGGAGGCCGCCGCCCAGATCGAGCGCCTTCGTTCCGCGGTCGTCGAGCTCGAGGATCTCGTCTGCCTCGCGGCGCGAAAGCGCGCGCGGCCGGGCATCCGCCTCCCCGGCATCCGCGCCCGCCGCAAGCGGCTCACGCGCGGCCTGTTCCGCCAGTCGGCGCAGCACCAGCCGCCGCAGGGCCGGCGGGTGCTCGCGCAGTGCCGCCAAGGACACCGCGGGGCCGCCGCCCAGCACGTCGAGCGCCTCGGACACCGCGGCATCGAGCACCTCGGCCTCCTCACGGAGCTGGTGCGCCGTCTCGGCGATCGTCCGCTCCGGCGCGGGCCCGACGGTGCGCATCGCCTCGAGAAGGTCGTGCCTCACCCGTGCGCGAGCGAAGCGGCGCTCGGTGTTTGACGGGTCCTCGCGCCAATCGAGGTCGCGCGTGCGCAGGTAGGCGCGCACCTCCTCACGGGTCACCTCCAGCAGCGGGCGCACCAGCCTGCCGCGGCGGGGCGCCATCCCGAGCAGCGCCCGAGAGCCTGGGGAGACGGCGAGCCGGTAGAGAATGGTTTCCGCCTGGTCCGATGCGGTATGAGCCGCGGCGTAGCAAGGGGTCAGACCCCTTGAGTCGCCCACACTCAAGGGGTCTGACCCCTTAACAATGCTCTCGGCCAGCGCGTACCTCGCCTCGCGCGCCCGTTCCTGCAGATTGCCACCCTCGGGAAGCTCGACACTCTCCGCGCGCAGCGGCACGCCGAGCCGCGCGCACAGTGCCCGCACGAACTCCTCGTCCCCGTCCGCACCGGGCCGAAGTCCGTAGTTCACGTGCAGGGCGGACACTCTCGCGCCAAGGCGCAGCGCCACGTCGAGCAGGCAGACCGAGTCGCCGCCGCCAGAGAGCAGTACCATCAGCGGCCCGCCGGCGGGCACCAGCCCGCTGTCGCGCGCCGCCTCGAGCGGCCGCTCGCTCATTCCTCCCGGGCGGAGGCCCGGCAGAGGTCGCGCGGCTCGTCAAAGCCCTTCAGCTTCACGCTGCCGATCGCCTCGAAGCGCAGGTACGGCGCCCCGGACACCGCCTCCACCACCGAGTCTGTCACGATCACCTCGCCGCCCCGAGCGCGCGCCACCACGCGCGAGGCGAGGTTGACCTCGCGGCCGAAGTAGTCGCCGTCGCGGTAGAGCGTGCTGCCGAAGTTGATTCCGATGCGCGGCTCCGGGCGCTCCTCGACCGACCCTATGAAGCCGACGGCCCAATCCACCAAGGCGCCGACGTCGGTGCCCACGACCATCACCTCGTCCCCGATCGTCTTCACCACCCGCGCGTCCTCCGGCAGCGTGTGGGTAACCCCCTCCACGAACCGCTCCACCGACGACAGCGCCTCTTCCTCGCCCTCCTCCTCGGTGAAGCGCGTGTATCCCGCCAGGTCGGCGAACGCGATCGCGACCCTCACGCGCCCCGCGGCCGACTCGTCGTCCTCCAGCTCGGTCTCCATGTGGCCGACCACGTCCTGCGCCACGAAGTGCTGCAGGAAGCGGCGGTGCACGTAGTCCATCAGCGGCGAGGCGATCGGCAGCAGGTCGCGCGCGAGGCCCTCCATCTCCTCGGCCATCTCGAGTCCGGGCACCCCTTCCCGCATGAGCGGCTCGTGCACGTAGATATGGAAGAGGCGCACCTCGGCGTCGGCGATCTGCGAGAGCGACTGGCCGTAGACCCGGCAGAGCTGGAGGAAGGCAACCAGCGGAAAGCCCGCGGCCAGCACCGAGGACACGTAGTGGAGCGCCTCGAGGTCCTCGTCGGTCAGCTCGTCGAGGGTCGACCGAGGCAGGCCGATGCTTGCCCAGAAGCGCTCGACCAGGGCGGCCTCGAGGCCGGTTTCGTCCGCCGCGTCGTTCAGGGACCACTTCGCCCGCTTGTCGCCGAAGAGCGACTCGATGTAGCCGTATGCGAGCCGGCCCTGCCTGCCCGCCTCGCGGATCTGGTCGAGCCGGTGCCCGCGCTCCCGCAGCCGGGCGACGATGCGCGCGTGCGCCACCGCCGCATCGGTCCACTCGCGGTTGCCGTCCACCTCGGGGATCAGCCCGGACTCGGCCCAGCGCCTGAGCGTGGCGGGTGACACGCCTACGCGCTCGGCTGCCTCCTTCAGCGTGAGGGTCCCTCCGGCCATCGCCCCAGGATTGTGACCCTCGGGCCGCGTCGGCGCCTCAGACCGCAACGGCGGAGTGGAAGGGTCACTCCGCCGCTGCCTGCGGGCGTTCGGCCCGCGACGTAGGCCGGTGGAGCCGAGGCCCCAACCGGTCTCTACAAGCTCGCTCCCATCTTTACGCGCGCGGCGTAAGCAGTCAACTGCGGGGGTAGTATCGCGCCCACGTGACAGTGGAGGGAGAGCCTTGAACTACTTCGTCACCGGCGCCACCGGCTTCATCGGGAGGCACCTCGTAGCCGAGCTCGTGAAGCGCGACGGCACCATCTACGTGCTCGTCCGCGAGGGGTCGCGCGGCAAGCTCGAAGAGCTCGTGCAGCGCACGGGCGCCCCCGAGGGGCGGATCGTGCCCGTGAGCGGCGACCTGTCGAAGCCCGGCCTCGGAATCGAGGGCTTCGACGAGAAGATCGACCACTTCTTCCACCTCGCCGCGATCTACGACATGGCAGCCGACGAGGACGCAATGGAGCGCGCCAACATCGAGGGCACGCGGCACGTGGTCGAGTTCGCCAACTCGATCCAGGTCGGGCGCTTCCACCACACAAGCTCGATCGCCGTGGCAGGGCTCTACAAGGGCGTGTTCCAGGAGGACATGTTCGACGAGGGCCAGCGCCTGCCGCACGCCTACCACCGCACGAAGTACGAGTCGGAGCGCTTGGTGCGGGAGGAGGTCCGGGCGAAGACGCTCGTGTACCGGCCGGGGATCGTGGTGGGCCACTCGGAGACCGGCGAGATGGACAAGATCGACGGTCCCTACTACTTCTTCAAGCTGCTCCAGAAGCTGCGCCACGCGCTGCCCGAGTGGGCGCCGCTCGCGGGCCCGCAGGGCGGCGAGACGAATCTCGTGCCGGTCGACTTCGTCGCCAAGGCGATGGACCACATCGCCCACCTGCCCGACGCCGACCTCCCGGGGCACACCTTCCACCTCGTCAGCCCGGAGCCGATGCGGGTGGGCGACACGCTCAACGAGTTCGCCAAGGCCGCGCACGCGCCGCAGTTCGCGATGCGCGTGGACCCGCACATGACCAACGCGATCCCGAAGCAGGTGCGCAAGGGCGTGATGGCCCTGCCGACCGTCAAGCGGATCCGCCACCAGCTCTACACCGACCTCGGCATCCCTCCGGCGGCGATGGAGAACAGGGACTTCCGCTGCACCTTCGACGCCCGCGACACCCAGCGCGCGCTCAGCGGAACCGGCATCGCGGTGCCCCCGCTGTCGACCTACGCCCCACGGCTGTGGGACTACTGGGAGCGCAACCTCGACCCGGACCTGTTTCGCGAGCGCTCGCTCGCCCACTCGATCCAGGGCAAGCGCATCATGATCACCGGCGCGTCCAGCGGCATCGGACTGGAGACCGCGCTCAAGATCGGCGAGGCGGGCGGCGAGGTGCTGCTCGTCTCGCGCACGCGCGAGAAGCTCGAGGACGTCGCCCGGCAGGTGGAGGAGGCGGGCGGCACCGCGCACGTCCATCCCTGCGACCTGTCCGACCTGGACGACGTCGACCGCCTCGCGCAGGAGGTGCTCGAGGAGCACGGCGGCATCGACATCCTGGTCAACAACGCCGGCCGCTCGATCCGCCGCTCGGTGGCGCGCTCCTACGACCGCTTCCACGACTACGAGCGCACCATGCGGCTGAACTACTTCGGCGCGCTCAAGCTGATCCTCGCCTTCCTGCCGGGCATGCGGGAGCGAAAGAGCGGCCACATCATCAACGTCTCGTCGATCGGGGTGCAGACGAACACGCCGCGCTTCTCGTCCTACGTCGCCTCGAAGGCGGCGCTCGACGCGTTCTCCCGCTGCGCGGCGCCGGAGTGCGTCGCCGACAACGTCAAGTTCACGACCGTCTACATGCCGCTCGTGCGAACGCCGATGATCGCGCCAACCGACATCTACAAGGCCTTCCCGACTCTCACCCCGGACGAGGCCGCGCAGATGCTCTGCGACGCGATGATCGACAAGCCGAAGCGGGTGGCCTCGCGGCTCGGAACCTTCGGCGAGGTGCTCTACGCGGTCTCGCCGAAGACCGTGGACATCGTGCTCAACACGGCCTACAACCTGTTCCCGGACTCACGGGCGTCGAAGGGCGAGAAGGCCGACGGCAAGCCCGCTCCGGCGGCCGAGAAGAAGGACGAGGAGATGTCCACCGAGGCCGTGGCCATGGCCTATCTCATGCGCGGGGTGCACTTCTAAGGCGCACGACGCGGAGCGGGAGGATCCGCGGCGCGGACTGGTTGCCCACGCCGTCCACGGCGCTCAACACGAGCCGATGAAAACCGGGGCGCAGCCCGCGAGCGTGCAGGCGGATGGCGTTGGCTCCGGCCGCGCCCGCATGGTTCAGGGCCCGCCGCGGGAACCAGCGGACGCAGCGGCGGCCGGTGCGAGCGCGGACGCGGCAGGGGCTGCCGGCCACCGGACGGCGTCCGCGGCGGGCGCGGTCGACCGCGAGGGTCACCGTGGCCGGCTCGGACAGGTTGAAGCGGATGGTGGTGGCGCGCGGCGGGCGGCGGCGCGGACGGGCCGCGGCCCGGCCACGGCGGCGGCGTCCCACGCCGACCACACGCGAGCCACGGCGGAGATCCGAGATCACCGGCATCGCGCCGTCCACCTGGACGCTGGCGACTGCCACCGCGCGGCCGCCGTGCGGGTCGTTCACACGCACGCGCACGGTGGCGGCGCCGTGGTGCGCGAAGCTGCGGGATGCTGCGGCAGTGCCCCCGGAACCGGCCTCGAAGCCGCCATCTCCATCGAGGTCCCACTCGTAGACGAGAGGCAGCCGCTCCGGGTCACCCGACCCCGAGGCGTCGAGGCGCACAAGGCGCCCGGCGGCTACCACCGGCGGATCGAGCGCGAGCGCGGCGGACGGCGGGCGGTTGACCACCGCCGCGATGCCGAGCGGATGGTTGAAGAGCGCCCCCGACCGCACGAGCGACTGGGCGCCGGTTTCTGGGTCCACGCGGACGATGCCGCCCTCCTTGTCCGTGCCGACGTTGAAGTCGCTGACGAGCAGGGCCCCGCCCGGATCGAAGGCGACCCTCTCCGGGGTGACGAGCACGTCCTGGCTGCTGTTCGACGTGATCAGGACCTGCCCGAGCCCGAGCCGGTCCACGCGGATCAGCCCGCCGTTGCCTTCGCACTCGTTGGCCACCACGATGTCGCCGCCGGAGCCCACCGCCAGGCCGAGCGGCCACGAGATTTGGCCGGCGCTGTCCACCTCCTGCTGGACCCCCGTGACCGGGTTCACCCGCACCACCTTGCCGAGGGGTTGGCACGGGAACGGCATCTCCTTGTCCGGTAAGACGCGGTTGGACACGACAAGGTTCCCGTCGCGCTCGACCGCGATGCCGAACGGCAGGTCGAGCTCCCTGCGGCCCGGTTCTCCGGAGCGTTCCGTGACGAGGGTCTGTGCGCCGGTGCGCGGGTCGACCCGGATCACCGCCCCGTCGTTGTCGGGCGCCCGGTTGTCGACCACGTAGATCTGGCCGTCCGGCGCCACGGCGATGCCGGCCGGGTCGAAGAACTCACCCCCGCTCGATACCAGGCTCTGCCGGCCCGTCAGCGGATCGACGCGAATGACGGCGCCGTCCTTCTGGTTCGACCCGCCGATGTCTGCCACCAGGAGGTTGCCGTCCGACTCGACGGCCAAGTCATAGGGTTGCTGGAAGAGCGTCCCTTGGGGGCCGTTGCGGGAGATCTCGACGAGGGATCCCGAGGCCGGCTCCGTACGGAGAATCACAGCGCCGGTTGCGCGGCTGTTCGCCGTGTAGACGACGTAGGGGTCCCCGGGCGCGGCGGTGGCCGTCCCCGACATCAACATCACCCCGAGCAGTGACCCGAACAGGATGCGCGTTGGGCGCATCACCATCGAAGGTACCCGCGCGCCAACACGCGTCAAGCATTGGCCGAACCTATACACGCACGTACGTATTTCGGCACCGTGGCCCGCGTCCACGAGTGGGAATTTCGGATCAGAGGAACGCCGGGCCGCGGCTGACCAGGTTGGCGTAGAGGGCCTGCTGGACCGTGTCCCGCACGCGCTCGGTCAGCTCGAGCACGACGGCGCGGTCGCTCGCGGCATCGGGCCCCATGTGCGCCGTCTCAATCGGCTCGCAGAACTCGATCCGCCAGCGCGAGGGCAGCGGGATCGCGCCCAGCGGTCCGAGCCACGGGAAGGTGGGCGTGACGGGGAAGAAAGGAGCGCCGATGAGCCGCGCGAGCGCCGGCACGTCGGCCAGCTTCGGATAGATCTCCTCACTCCCCACCACCGCCACGGGCACGATCGGCGCCCCCGCGCGCAGGGCTATCTCCACGAACCCTCCGCGCCCGAAGCGCTGCAGCCGGTAGCGCTCGGCGTATGGCTTGCCGGTGCCCTTCACTCCCTCCGGGAAGACGGCCACAAGCTGGTCCTGCTCGAGCAGCCGGAGCGCGTTGTAGGGCGAGGCAACCACCCCGCCGACCTTGCGCATGAAGACCGACACCCAGGGCAGATCGAACGCCCAGTTCAGCACCAGGAAGCGCGGGTGGCGTGGCAGCGGATGCTCGCGCAGCAGCGCGACCGAGATCATGGTGGCGTCCCATGGCAGGATGCCCGCGTGGTTGGCGGCGAGCATCGCGCCCCCGTGAGCGGGGACCTTGTGCGCGCCGGTCACCTTCACGCGCCACCAGCGGGCGTAGAGGAAGCCGAAGAAAGGCTCCACGAGCTCGGCGAAGCCCTCGTCGAAGCCCCACTCGTCCTCGGGGTAATCCCCCTCCAGCCGCCGCACGGCGCGCTGCACGGTCTGGCGGGCGTCGCGCGGGAGAGCGCCGGCCCCGCGCGTCACGGCGTCCGGGAGCTCGAGGCCCGCGTCGAGGCCCTCCCGGAGGCGGCGCATGAAGCCGAGCGCGGTGTCGAGGCCGGCGGGCTCGGTCACGCGGCCCTCACGTGGTGTCGGCGCGCCACCCAGTCCTGCACCGCCGCCACCGTCGAGTATCGGGGCTCGTACCCGACCTCCTCCTCGAGGCGGCGGATGTCCACGGCCCGCCCGTACCGGAGCAGGCGCCCGAAATCGTCGGAGTACGCGCCGAGGCCGAGCCGCCGCGCGGCCTGCGTGACCGGCGCGAACAGCGGACCGGCGACCGGGAGCGGCGGCCGGCCCGCCAGGCGGATCATGCGGGACAGGCCGATCGTGCCGCGCCCGGCGACGTTCACCGCGCCCCGCACGGGGTTCCGGATCGCGGCCAGCAGGGCCTCGAGGGCGTCGTGCTCGTGCACGAGCTGGATGCGCGGGTCGAAGCCGAGGTAGGTCGGGCAGGCGGGCTGCGAGAGGTAGCGGTTGATCTGGGTGTCCAGCGACGGGCCGATCGCCGGCTGGTATCGCAGCATCGTGCAGGTCACCTGCGGCCGCCGGCGCGAGAACGTCTCGAAGTAGTTCTCGATCTCGGCGACGTCGCGCTGGAACCGGGTGCGCAGGGGGAACAGGCGGGTCATCTCCTCCCCCAGGAACTGCGGGGCGTTCGGCTCTGCGCCGTAGATGCCCGCGGAGCCGCGGATGACGATCGACCGGACGCTTGGCACCCGCTCGCAGGCACCCAGCAGCTGGAGCGAGCCGATCACGTTGATGTCGTGCATGGCCCGTGAGGACATCCCCGGTCCGGGTTGGCGGATGATCTTGTTGTGCACGACCGCGTCGGGTTCGGCCGCCTGGATCCGACGGGCGATCTCCGGGTCGCGGATGTCGGCGTCATGGAGCTCGGTGCGCTCGAGCTCGGTCTTGGGCCGCCGCGTGTCGATCCCGATCACGGCCTCGACCTCGGGATCCCGCTCGAGCCTGGCGGCCAGAAGCGTTCCCAGGTAGCTCCCGACGCCGGTGATGAGAACCCGGCGGCCGGGCACTACGACGAGCGCTTGGCGCCGCCGGAGGTGGAGCGCTTCGCGCCGCCGGAAGTGGAGCGCTTCGCGCCGGATGCCGGGCGCTTGGCGGACCGTTTCGCCGGCAGCCGGTCCTCGATCTCGTCGAGGCGCCGGCCGATCCGGCGGATCTCCGCCTTTAGTTCGCGGATGTCTTCCGAGGTCGCCGGCCTGCGGTCCTCGATGACGCGCCTGCCGCGGGCGAGACCGGCCTCGGCGCCGCGGCGCAGCTGGTCGACGGTCCCGGCGATCTCGTCGAGCGCCCCCTGGGTGCGCTCGCGCTGCCGCTCGGCCGAGCCGAGCGTGGCCTGGACCGTCCGCTCGACCGCGTCACGCAGGTCGCCGGGTGCGGAGGGGCGCTTCGCCATCGCGCCGGAGTCTTCCACACGGCTTCTGCACGCACTCTGTCAGGGGCTCGTAAGGCGCTCACTATGGTTCGCCGCCGAGTGGCGCTCGAGCATCAGCCCCGCCCGATTCACCTGCGGCCGGCTGCGGGCCTTGCAGAGCGCGTGCTGCTGCCGGGTGACCCCCACCGCGCGCTCGCCGTCGCCCAGCATCTGCTCGACGGCCCGAAGATGTTCAACCACACCCGAGGGCTGTGGGGCTACACCGGAATGGCGGCCGACGGCGAGCCGCTCACCGTCCAGGCCACAGGCATGGGTGGACCGAGCGCGGCGATCGTGGCCGAGGAGCTGATCGCGCTCGGCGCCCGCCGCCTGATGCGCATCGGAACCTGTGGCGCGCTCGCCGGCGGGCTGGAGCTCGGCGACGTCCTGGCGGCCGAGTCCGTCCTGCCCGCCGACGGCACCAGCACGGCGCTCGGCGCAAACGGCTCGCTGGCCCCCGACCCCGGTCTGCTTCGCCGGCTGATCGGGGCGGGCGCGAGGCCGGGGGTGGTCGTGAGCAGCGATCTGTTCTACGACCCTCGCGAGGGTCAGGTGGGCGAGTGGGTCGAGCGTGGTGCGGTCGCCGTGGAGATGGAGGCCGCGGCGATCCTGCTGGTGGCGGCCCGGCGGGGCGTGGAGGCGGCGTGCGTGCTCGGGGTGTCGGATGTGATTGGCGGCGATGGGCCGGTGCGGGCCGATCGCCAGCAGATCGAGACGATTGGCTTGCGCGTCGGTGAGGTTGGCTATGCCGCCGTCGAACGGCGGCAATGAGGTGATCGCCCAGTGCGTGGGCGGCGCTACGCCTCTGTGACCGTCAGCCGCTCCTGGGCCCGCGGCATCGGATCGCCGCTCGGCGCCACGGCCTCGCGGAGACGGGACACGTCGCGGGCGATCTCATCGAGGCGCGCCTCGATGGCGGCGAGGCGGTCGGGCCCGGCGCCCGCGGCGGCCACTCGCTCCTCGAGTCGGTCGATCGCGTCCTCGATCCCCTCCAGCCGCTGCGACAACGACCTCAGCCGCCGGGTCATGCGCTCGATGTCCGCGGCCGACGGCAGGTTGAGCGCCCCGAACGCGGCCTCCTGCGCCTGCAGCGCCTTCTCCCGCGCCTCGAACGCACGGGCGATCGCCCCGTTCACGACGGGGTTGGCGATCAGCTCCTCGGCGACCCTGCCGAGGGCCTCCTCGCCCTGCCGGGAGAGCTTCTCGACGAGGCTCTCGTCCTGCTCCGGAGCAGCCATCGCCGCGCAGGGTAGCCGATCGCCCGCGGGCGGGCAGCCGCCGGCCGGTCCCGAGAGGCCGTCCACGACCTCAACTAACCCTCAACCGCAGCTTTACCCACGTTTCAAACGCGGCCGAACTGGAACAATCGCGACACTTGGCAGGCGGGAGTGCGCGCTCGGGTGCTGAGGCGCGGGAGAGAAATTTCAACAATGGGCGGGGCTGGTCGATACATGGATGTGACTTCGCATTTCCGCTCCAGCCGCGGCGTGCTTGCCATGTCGCCGTCCACCTTTACACGGATCCCCGTTGCACACTGAAAAGCCCTCAAGTAGCGTTGGTTCCGCCGACGGGGCGATTGCTAGCCTGCGCCCGGACGCACGGAGCTCCTCGGGGGGCCCCAAGGGAGGATTTGGAACGGCACGGATGAAGACGCGGCTTGTCACGTTGCTGGTTGCGGCGGGTTTTCTCGTCGCGGCGGTCCTCACGGGTTTCACGATCCCCGCGGCCGCTCAGACGCAGACCGTCACCGTGCCCGTGCGGCTCCCCAGCGGCGAGATCGTCCAGGTCACGGTGGACATCCCACCCGGCGGCACGCTCGACGACGTCCAGCTGCCCGGCACCCCGGTCGCGCCGCCCACCACTCCGACCACGCCGACGGTGCCTGCCCCGCCCCCCGTCCCGGAGCCGGCCCCGGCCCCGAAGCCCAAGCCGAACAAGCCCGCTCCCGCCCCCGAGCCCGAGCCCGAGCCCGAGCCCGAGTCTGGACCGCCGAGCGCGGACGGCGGCGCGCCGCAGGACCGGACGGACGGCGGCGAGCGCCTCAAGCGGGAGCGCGAGAAGATCCGGAAGATCAGCGGTGGGGTTGAGGCTCCAGTTGAGGATGAGGCTGAGGAGAAGGAGAAGCCGGAGAAGAAGCGGCGCCGCGAGCGGGAGAACGAGCGCGACCGCGACGGGCAGGCCGAGCTGCGCAATTCCGACGGCACGCCGACGCCCGCCAACCCCGGCTTCATCGACGCGCTGCCGGGTCCGTCCACGGCGACCGGAGTGCCGAACTTCATCATCCGCAAGTTCCGGGTGCCGCCGTTTTTGCTGCCGATCTATCAGGCGGCGGGGATCGAGTACGGCATCCGTTGGGAGGTGCTGGCCGCGATCAACGAGATCGAGACCGACTACGGCCGCAATCTGAACGTGTCGAGCGCGGGCGCGGTGGGTTGGATGCAGTTCATGCCCTCGACCTGGGCGATGTACGGCACCGACGGCAACGAGGACGGCCGCCAGGATCCCTACAACCCGGTCGACGCGATCTTCGCCGCTGCGCGTTATTTGAAGGCGGCCAACTATGAGAACGATGTGCGGGCGGCGATCTGGGCCTACAACCACGCCGACTGGTATGTCGACTCGGTGCTGCTGCGGGCCCGGTTGATCGCCGGTGTGCCGGCCGACCTGATCGGCTCGCTGACGGGGCTGACCGAGGGCCGTTTCCCGGTGTACGCGCGCGCCCGCTACGCCGACGACCTGGCCGAGCAGCAGTTGCTCAAGCGGGTCCAGGCCGGCGAGAACGCGGCCAACCTGGTCGAGTCGTCTGACGAGCGCCGCTCGGTCGACATTTTTGCCGAGCCCGGGGCGCCGGTCGTCGCGGTCAACGACGGCGAGATCAAGCAGATCGGCCGCAGCGAGAGGCTGGGCCGCTACGTGGTGTTGCAGGACGTGTACGGCAACCGTTACACGTATTCGCAGTTGGGGTCGGTGGCGCGCGTCTTCCCGGTCCCGCGCGAGGGCGCCTATGACCCGCAGCGCTCCGCGCGCGCGGTGAAGGCCAATGGCGGCGATCCGCTGCCGGGCGCGCCGGCCTCCGCGGGCCGCCAGCTCGACGACTCCGACCGCGCACCGGTGCGGGACCGCGGCGGCGCGCCCGAGTCACAAGACGCCGCGCAGGCGAGCGCCCCGGTCAAGCAGCGCCTGTTTGCCCACCCGTCGATGGAGGGGGCGCGCGAGTTCGGCGGACTCGAGCAGCTGCTCGACGCGCTGGCCCGCCGCGACGGCAGCTACGAGGTCTACCGAAACTACTTCTCGCGTCCCTTCGGGCTCGACCCGAGCAAGGTCACGCTGCGCCGCCTCAAGGAAGGGTCGCGCGTGATCGGCGGCACGGTGATCGGCCGCGTCGGTCGCAGCGTGCCGGACATGGCGGCCCACCTGGACTTCTCGATCCGTCCGGCCGGCCGCGGCGCGCCGAGGATCGACCCGAAGCCGATCCTCGACGGCTGGAAGCTGCTCGAGGCGACCGCCATCTACCGCGCCTCCGGCCGCAACGCGCTGCACGGCGACGACGTGCCCGGCATGTCGATCGGCCAGATCATGCTGCTGCCCAAGCCGCAGCTCGAGCGCCGCGTGCTGGCCGACGAGCGCATCGAGCTGTACGAGTGCGGCCAGGACGACGTGCGCTCGGGCCAGATCGACCGCCGCGTGCTGGCCACGCTGGCCTTCCTGGCCGAGTCGGGCCTGCGCCCCTCGGTCACGAGCCTCAAGTGCGGCCACGGCTACTACACCAGCTCGGGCAACGTCTCCCACCACTCCTCGGGCAACGCCGTGGACATCGCCAAGATCAACGGCATCCCGATCCTCGGCCACCAGGAGCCGGGCGGGATCACCGAGCAGACCGTGCGGCGGCTGATGCAGCTGCAGGGCACGATGGCCCCGGCCCAGATCATCTCGCTGTTCGAGATCGGCGGCGCCACCTTCGCGATGTCCGACCACGCCGACCACATCCACGTCGGCTTCCAGCCGATGTTCGGCGCCAACCGCAAGCTCGGGAAACAGGCGCTGGCGGTGCTCAACCCGGGCCAGTGGGACGACCTGCTCTCGCGCCTGAGCGAAATCGAGAACCCGGTCGTGCCGACCGCGCCGTCCAAGTTCGCCCTCCCCGCGGATGACCAGCGCGCCAGCGACGCCCACCAGGGCGAGTAGACCGACGGCGGACGACCCAGCCCCCTTCGGCTTCGTCCAACTCGAGTTCGGCTTCCTGCTGGGACCGCCGGACGGGAGCTACATGGTTCGCTCCGGCCCGGATGGGCCGCTCGACGCCGTGCTGGTGCTTGGCACGCTGGGCGCCCCGGAGCGGCGCCGTCTTCGAGGCCGGCGCGGCCGCCCAATCGTGGAGGCGGCACCCGAGGCCGTGCCGACCTCCCGGGCCACGGTGGTGCGTCCGGAGCCGTTCAGCTCGAGGGAGGGGGCCTCGGAGTGGCTGGCCGGCCTCCGGGGCGACGAGGAGGGCGCCCGGGCGGAGATCGACGGCGCCCTTCGCATCCTGAACCGCGCCCTGCGCGCGCGCCGGGCGGCCACGGCCGACCCGTGGCTTGCCGAGGCGTCGGTCCACCGCGCGCTGGTGGTGCGGATCGGCTACGGCCGCGGCGAGGCGGTGGCCGAGGGCCGCTTCGGTGAGGCGCTCGAGCTCCCGCCGACGGGGACGCGGCGAGTGAAGCGGTCGATGGAGGCGCCCGAGGAGCGCTTCGCCGCCCTACTCGGCGCGCGCGAACAGGCGCTCGCGGGCGAGGAGCTGGTGCTGCGCGCCCGCGCGGACCTGGCCGCGGGCCGCCCGCGCGAGGCCGCGCTGCAGGCGCGGGTGGCACTGGAAGCGCTTTTGGCGGAGTTGCCCCGGGAGGCGGCGCTCCACGAGTGGCGGGGCGCTATCGGGGAGGCAGCCAACGCGGCGCTGCGCGGAGGGCTCGACGCGGCTGATACGGCGAGCATCGAGAAGGCGGTGGCCGCGATGGAGGCGGCGCTGCGAAGACACCGCCTGCACGGGTAGGTGGGGGGGTGGGTAATCCCACTGCCGCATACGAGCACTGGAATTACCCACCCCCTTCTCAGCGCACGAGCCGGTGCGCCACCCGGCGCGCGAGGGACGCATCCGGCGCCAGCACAACCGCCACCCCCTTACTGCCGCCGTTCACCGCGCCCGCACTCCCGAGCCCACTGACGGAACGCCGCACGGCGGCGTCGAACTCCGCGGCATCCCGCGGCGTGTCCCACGCCCAGCCCATGACGAGCACGTCTCCGCCGCCCGGCAGCCGCCAGAGCTCGAACGTGCTCCCGCCCCATCCCTCCGCCGCCTCCTCCGAGCGCTCCCGGCCGTTCGCGTCGTGGAGGAACTGCGCCGTGTCGAACTCGCCCAGGTCGCCGCGCGCGACCCGGCGGGCGCCCTGCGGCAGCTCAGACCGGTAGCGGGCCAGCCGCACCTGGACGGGGCGCTCCCCAGCCTCGTACTTGCGCGGGTGCATGATCTGCTCCGTCGAGACCGGAGCGTCGTCGCCGAACGCACGGTTTACGGCCGCCCAGCCCCCCCGCTGCTCGAGCCGGTCCACGAACCCGGCGCCGGCCGCGTACGGGAACACCAGGCTCTCGCGCACGTAGCGCGGCAGGCCGCTCGACGCCGGCAGCGCAATCCCCTCCATCTGCTTCAGGACGTCGCTGCGCACGCCCGCCGGCAACTCCCGCCCGCCCGCTTGGGTCAGCACGACATACTCGACCATCGCCACCGTCGCCGTGCCCTCGCCGAGCGCCGCGTCGGCACTCGGACGGTCGCGCAGCAGGTCGCTCACCCCGGGCGAGTCGATCGCGAAGTGCTGGTCCTCGAGCGCGTGCGTGAGCTCGTGCGCGAGAGTCACCTCGGCCACGAAGCCCGAAAGCCCGGCGCCCCTGACGAGCGCGAGCGTGCCCGTGCGCGGCACGTAGTAGCCGGCCACCTCCTCGGCCAGCGCGGTGCCGACCACGTCGCGCAGACGGGTGCCCGGCGGCACCAGGCCGAGCATCGCGAGCAGGCGCTCCGCGACCCTCTGCCGGCTGCGCGGCACCCGCCGGTCGAGCTCCTCGACGCTCGCCCGGGCGGCCGCCTCGGGGCTGACGAGGGTCACGGGCGGGAGGCGATCGAACTCGAGTTCGCGTACCCGCTCCACTCCCCGGGCGACCTCCTCCACGCGCTCGGTCACCTGCTCGAGCGTCGCACCGCTCGGAGCGCCCGCCTGCTCGGGCTCTTCCTCCTCCTCTCCCGAGAGCACACCGATCGCCGCGAATGCGACGAGCAGCGCGACCGCCACCGCGGCGAGGACGGCGTTCACGACCTGCCGGGCCGCAAGCGCTCGGCTCGGCCCCAGCCGTGCGGATCGCTCACACCGCCGCGAGCACCGCCCGCAGCTCCTCGACCACGTCGCCGTCCAGCTTCAGCTCGGCGTCCGCGTCGTAGGCCGTCGGGCCCTGCGTGACGAGCGCGATCCGTCCGCCGCCGCCCCGCGTCATCGCCGGCAGCCCCGCCACCGGGTACACCTCGAGCGACGAGCCGACGCACACCATCAGGTCGGCCTCCAGCGCCAGGGCCTGCGCCTCCGACATCGCCGGCTCGGGCAGCATCTCGCCGAACAGGACCACGTCGGGCTTCAGCGGGGTCACGCAGGTGGGGCACTCGGGGGCGCCGCCGCCCGCCCGGAGCTGCTCCATCACGTGCTCCAGCGACACCTTGCCGCGGCAGTCCATGCAGACGCTGTAGTCGATCGAGCCGTGCACCTCGACCACGCGCTGGCTGCCCGCCCGCCTATGCAGCCGGTCCACGTTCTGCGTGATCACCGCCTTCACCAGGCCGCGCCGCTCGAGCTCCGCCAGCGCCAGGTGGGCGTCGTTCGGCTGCTTGTCGAACAGAGACACGAAGCGGTCGCCGTAGAAGCTCCAGAAGCGGTCGGGGTCGCGCCGCCAGGCGTCGATGTGCGCGACCTCCATCGGGTCGACGTTCTCCCACAGCCCCGAGCCCGGGCTGCGGAAGTCCGGGATCCCCGACGGCACGGACACGCCCGCCCCGGTCAGCACCACGGCGCACTTCGCGTGACGAAGCAGGTCCGCCAGCCGCTTCGCCTGCGCAGAAGTTGCGACAGTCATCGGCCCTTGAACGAGGGCTTCCGCCTCCCGAGGAAGGCGGAGATCCCCTCCTTCGCGTCCTCCGAGCCGAAGGCCCGAGCGAAGCCCTCGGCCTCCGTCGCGAGCCCCTCCTCGAGGTCCGGCAGGTGCGATCGCTTCTTGATCTCCTCGATCGCGATCGGCGCCTGACCCGCGAGCTTGCGCGCCCACCGAAGCGCCGCGTCGAACAGCTCGTGGTCGGGCACGACCTGGTGCGCGAGCCCCACGCGGTGCGCCTCGTAGGCGTCGATCGGGTCGCCGGTCAGGTTCATCTCGAGCGCCTTCGCATCGCCCACCAGACGCGGCAGCCGCTGGGTGCCTCCGAAGCCGGGGATGATCCCGAGGTTGATCTCCGGCTGCCCGAAGGTGGCCGACTCGCCCGCGATCCGGAAGTCGCATGCCATCGCCAGCTCGCAACCGCCGCCGAACGCGATCGAGTTGACCGCGGCGATCGTCACGGTCGAGGAGGTCTCCATGCCGCGCATGAAGCGGTGCGCCGACTCCACCAAGTCGGCGCCCTCGGCGTCCGGGCTCATCTTGGTGAACTCCTTGATGTCCGCCCCTGCGCTGAACGTGAAGATGTTCGACGAGGCGACCACAAGGACTCGAGCCTTGCCCTCGACCTCCTCCCAGACGGAGATCAGGTCGCGCACGGCCTGCGGCGAGAGCGGGTTCGCGGGCGGCCGGTTGAGCCACGCGATGGCGATCTCGCCGCGGGTCTCGAGCAGCACCGTCTCGCGCTGGTCGCCTGCGTCGGGCTGCGGGTAGGGGAAGAACCCCTGGCCACTCTTCTTGCCGAGCCGGCCCTGGGCGACCAGGCGGCGCAGCACCACCGGCGGCTCGAAGGCATCGCCCCATTCGCTCTGGGCCCGCTCCAGCGCCTCCAGGATGGTGTCGAGCCCGGCTTCGTCGGCGCGCACGAAGGGCCCGGGCAGGATCCCGGCCCCCATCATCATCCCGATCTCGATGTCCTTGGTGGAGGCCACACCCTCCTCGAGGACCAGGCAGGACTCGACCAGCGTCTTGAGGCCCATCCGCTCGACGATGGCGCCGGAACGCTGCTCAGTTCCCGTGCTCATAGAAGCCCCTCCCCGTCTTCTGGCCGAGGTGCCCCGCCTCCACCAGCTCCTTCATTCGCGACATCACGTAGAAGCGGTCGCCGTACGAGTGCCGCAGGTGCTCCGCCGTGTGCAGCGCGATGTCGAGCCCCGACAGGTCGGCGAGGAAGAACGGCCCCATCGGAACGGCGCCCGACTCCTTGATCGTCGTGTCCACCTCGAGCGGGTCGAGCCCCTCCTCCTCCACGGCCCGCCACACCTCGGATGCCGCCGAAATCAGGATCCGGTTGACCACGAAGCCGGGCACCTCGCCGCAGCGCACCGGCGTCTTGCGGACCGCCTGGGCGAAGTTGGCCGCCGCCTGCATGGTCTCCTCGGACGTCTCCTCCCCCCCGATCACCTCGATCAGCCGCATCATCGACGCCGGCCAGAAGAAGTGGAAGCCGACCACCTTGTCCGGCCTCAGCGTGGCCTCGCCCATCTCGGTGATGGACAGCGACGAGGTATTTGACGCGAGGATGGCGTGGCCGGGCGTGACCGCGTCCAGATCGGCGAACACCGCCTGCTTGATCTCCATGCGCTCCGGCACGGCCTCGATCACGAAGTCGACGTCGCCGAAGCCCTCATACTCGAGGGTGCCGGCGATGCGGCCGAGGATCTGCTCGAGCTGGCGGTCGGCGTCCTCCTGAGTGATCTTCTCCTTGGCGACCAGCCCTGCGAGCTGGCCCTGCGTGACCTGGCGGGCCTTCTCGAGGCCCTGGTCGACGAACTCCTGCTTCACGTCCTTGAGGACGACGGGAGTGCCGGCGGCGGCGATAACCTGGGCGATCTCGCCGCCCATGGTCCCGGCCCCCACAACGGCGGCTTTGAAGACGAACACGATTCCTCCGAATTGGCGGCGGCGGGGGAGCCTAGCGGAGCCCCGCCTCCTCCTCCGCCTCCACGCTGAAGCGGTAGATGGTGCGCCGCAGCGAGTCGCGGATGGCGCGGCGGATGAAGATGGCGTCGGCGGCCGCAGACAGAGGCCCGTACTTGGTCAGCTGGTACTCGAGGCTCAGCTCGGCACGCGAGCCGCCCTCGCTCTCGACCACGCGGAACGTCTGCGTGCCGTGCAGGCGGTCCTCGAAGACGCGGGTGGAGAAGCGGTCGGGGCCCTCGCCCTCCAGGGCCTTCTCGGTCACGCGGCCGCGCCCGGCGGGGGTGGACTCCCACACCAGGCGGGCGCCGCCGCGTGGCCAGTCCGGGTCCCGTTCGAGGACGCGGGAGAAACCCTCCACGAAGGTCGCCCAGCGTTCCACGTCCGTCCAGAGGCGAAGCGCCGCCTCCGGCGTCAGGACGAGGTCCGCCTGGGCGCTCGCCCTTCTCACCGTCCGTACACCTCGCGCACGATCTCGTCGATCGACGACTTGACCGAGTCGAGAAAGGGACGCACCTCGTCCACGAGGCGCGCGTACTCGTCCCGGCCGTCCTCGGTGAGCGAGTAGTAGCGCCGGGTGCGGCGCTCCGGATGCTCCCACTCGCCCTTGATGAGCCCGCGCCCCTCGAGCTGGCGCAGGAGCGGATACATCGTGTTGGGGTTGACCGAGAGGACGCCGGCGGTCATGGCGCCGATCCGCTCCATCAGCTGGTTACCGTAGCTCGGGCCCTGGGCGATCAGGTGGAGCACAAGCAGCGGCAGCACCTCGCGCCGGCGCAGCCCGCCGGTGAAGGGATCTTGCGAGCGCCTCGCTGGGGCTTCGGCGGTCTCCTCGAGCCCGCCGGCCTGCGCCACCGCCTCCCGGACCGCCTTTCGGCTGCGCTCCCTCTTGGAAGGGCTCACGCAGGGGATGCTGACGCATCCGACACCCTCCGCGCGCACGCGGCCGAGCCGCGTGCTTGCGGCCAGGCGCTGACAGCCCGGCTCAGACCGCGGTCGTGGCGGGCTCCTCGACCCGGCGGGGCATGAGGACCTCGCGGGCGATCACCAGCCGCTGGATCTGCGACGTGCCCTCGTAGAGCTGCATGATCTTGGCGTCCCGCATCAGCTTCTCGACCGGGTACTCCTTGATGAAGCCGTAGCCGCCGTAGACCTGCACCGCGTCCACGGTGATCTCCATCGCGGAGTCCGCGGCGAAGCGCTTCGCGTGGGACGAGGCGAGCGTGTTGCGCTCGCCGCGGTCGAGCAGCGCGCCGGACTTCCAGGTCAGGAGCCGGGCCGCCTCGACCTTGGTCGCCATGTCGGCGATCATGAACTGGATCGCCTGATGCATGGCGATCGGCACGCCGAACTGCACGCGCTCCTTGGAGTAGTCGCGGGCGTACTCGAAGGCCGCCTGCGCGATCCCGACCGCCATGGCCGACACGCCGGGGCGGGTGCGGTCGAGCGTCATCATCGCGAGCTTGAAGCCCTTGTTCTCCTCGCCGAGCAGGTTGGCGGCGGGTACCTCGACGTCGTTGAAGGAGATCATCGCCGTGTCGGAGGCGCGCTGGCCGAGCTTGTCCTCCTTCTTGTCGACCGTGACGCCGCCGGCGTCACGCGGGACCACGAAGGCGGAGATGCCGCGGTGGCCGGCCTCCTTGTCGGTCTTGGCGTAGACCGTGTACCAGGACGCGTGAGAGCCGTTGGTGATGAAGCACTTGGTGCCGTTGATGACGTACTTGTCGCCCTTCTTGACGGCGGTGGTGCGCATCGCGGAGACGTCCGAGCCGGCGTCGGGCTCGGTCAGGCAGAAGGAGGCGAGCTTGGGCTCTTCGGCCAGCATGCCGAGGTACTGCTTCTTGATCTCCTCCGAGCCGCCGAGCCCCACGGGCGCAGCAGCCAGGCCGTTGCACATCAGCGAGGTGCCGATGCCGGAGCAGCCCCAGCCGAGCTCCTCCTCGATGAGGCACCCGCTCAGGTAGTCGAGGCCCGGACCGCCGTACTCCTCGGGGATGTGGGAGTTCATCAGGCCGACCTCCCACGCCTTTTCGATGATCTCCGTGGGGAAGGTGCCGTCGCGGTCGTAGTCCCATGCCTTCGGCCGGATCTCCTTCTCGGCGAAGTCGTGGGCAAGCTGGCGAATGTCCTTCTGCTCGTCGGTCAGGCTGAAGTCAACCACTGCTGCTGGCTCCTTGATTGATTCGTCAGTCAATGAAGGTTACAACAGCCATCGGGCCGCTGCGTAGATTCCGACGGCCAGGGCGAGCACCGTAAAGACGACGAGGCCGATCTGATCGGGGTACACCGCGGGCCGGCTTGGGGCCATCGTGCGGCGGCGGAGCCTGCGCCACATGCCGTCAGACTATGTCCCGCGTGGACTTCGGCACGATCATCATCGTCGTCTCGGTGGTCGCCGTGCTGGTCGCCGCGGTCTCCTACTGGGGCAGCGGACGCGTATACGAGAGCATCGGAGACAGCGACCTCGTCATGCGCCGCGAGACGGCGGCCTCCGCGCCCGACAGCGCCGAGGCCCGCGAGGAGATCCGCCAGATGCTCGAGGCAAAGTCGGCCCGGCGTCAGGCTCGCGGCGAGGCGCCGCTCGACGTGGACGCCGAGCTGGCGGGGCTCGCCGGCCCCGGCGGCGACGACCCGGGGCTGCGCGACGAGGTGCGCCAGTTGGTGATGGCCCGCAACGAGCGCCGGCTGCGCCAGGGCAAGGAGCCCCTCGACGTCGAAGCCGAGGTGGAGCGCCAGCTACGTGCGTTGGGCGGGTGACGCCGCGTTCTTTCGGGTATAGGCTGCGCCCGATGGCGGACGATCGCCGATACGAACTGGACGACATCCTCGTTCGTCCGGGCTGCTACCTGAACCCGCAGACCGAGATCCTGATCATCGTGGACGACTCGCCCTCGATCGACGGGGAGATCTTCAACCTGGAGGAGTTCGAGGGTGCGGACTGGGTGCTGATCGCCGACGAGGTGCCGGTCGACGAGTCGCAGCGGGACGAGCTGCTCGAGACGTTCCAGGCGACCTATCACGGCGGCGATGGCCGCTCGCGGGCCGCCGCGAGCGCCGACGACGAGGAAGTGGAGCCCGAGCCGGACCCGGAGGAAGCCGGCTACACCCCCGAGAACGAATAGCGTCGGCTCCGCCGTGAACGCCGCCGCGAGCAGCGGCGCGTCTACCCTCACGGGGATAATGAGCTCAAGTGTCGTGAGCGGCGCCGCGCAGGGCCGGCACACGGTTGCCGAATGGCTCGATGCGTTGCGCCACAGCGAGCGTGGGCGGATCGCCCTGTACGCAAGCTCGGTCGCGCTGGTCGCCGGCGCGTACTACCTGGCGGGGCGGATCGGGCTCGAGCTCGCCTATCTGGATGGTGCGGTGGCGGCGCTATGGCCGCCGGCGGGGGTGGGCCTTGCCGTGCTCTTCCTGTACGGCATCCGCCTATGGCCGGGCATCGTGATCGGCGATCTCCTGCTGGCCGACTTCTCGACGCCGCTCGGCACCGTCCTCGGCCAGACGGTAGGCAACACGCTGGCGGTCGTGGCGGCCGCGCTGCTGTTGCGGCGCCTCACAGGCGGACGGGGGGACCTGGCGCGCACGGTCGACGTGGTGGCCTTCGTCGTCTGCGCGCTGGTGGCCGCGACGGTGAGCGCCGCGTTCGGACCGACCTCACTGCGTCTCGGCGACGTGATCGCCGCCGGCGAGCTCGGGCGCGTCTTTCGCACCTGGCTCTTGAGCGACGCGTCGGGCGTGCTCGTTGTCGCGCCGGTCCTGCTGACCTGGGCCGCCATGGGCGTGAGGGGGATCCGCCGGCGCGACCTTGTGGAGGGCGCGATCGTGCTTGTCGTGCTCGTTGGGATCGCCGAGCTTGCACCGCAGCGCGACGTGCCGTACATCGTGTTTCCGGTGCTCCTGTGGGCGGCGCTTCGCTTGGGCCCTCGGGGCGCCGCCACGGCGATCGTCGTGGTGTGCACGATCACCGTGTTCAACACGGCCCAAGAGGAGGGGCCGTTCGTGCGCGACTCGATCACCGACAGTCTGCTCGCGACGCAGCTCTTCATAGCGACCGCGGCCCTGACTTCGCTCCTACTCGCCGCGGTGACCGCCGAGCGCACCCACGCGGCCCGGGCTCTGGCGGTCAGCGAGGCGGCGCAGCGCGAGCTGGCCGACGAACAGGCGGCGCTGCGCAGGGTCGCCACGTTCGTCGCGGCAGAGTCGCCCCCGAGCGGCGTCTTCCAGCAGGTGACCCAAGAGGTCGGGCGCCTGCTGGGGCTCCCCGCCGCGGTAGTGGTTCAGTACCACGGCCCGCACACGGCCACGGTCGTCGGCGGTTGGAGCGAGGACGGCAGGCTGCTCCTGCCGGTGGGCACCTCGCTCGACCTCGACGGTGACACGGTCGTCGCCAAGGTGCTGCGCACGGGCGAAGCCCAGCGCGTGCGCTACAACGAGGCGGGCGGCAGCCTTGCCGAGACCCTGAGAAGCTCCGGCTACCGCGCCGCGGTGGCGGCGCCGGTGAATGTCGCGGGCGGGCTGTGGGGGGCGCTGGTGGCGGCCACGAAGTCAGACGAGCCGCCGCCGGAGGGTCTCGAGCGGCGGCTCTGCGACTTCGCGGATCTGGTTGGCCAGGCGCTGGCCAACGCGGACGCCCGTGAGCGGCTGGCCGCGTCCCGTGCCGAGCTCGTCGCGGTAGGCGACGCCGAGCGCCGTCGATTCGAGCGCAACCTGCACGACGGCGCGCAGCAGCGTCTCGTGTCCGTCGCCCTCGAGCTCGGCATGGTGGACGGGAAGCTCGCGGACGATCCGGAGAAGGCCCGTGAGCTTCTCTCCAGGGCGCAGGACGATCTCGCGCAGGGCCTCGAGGAGCTGCGGGAACTTGCGCGCGGACTACACCCGGTCCTGCTCTCCGAGCGCGGTCTCGGCCCTGCGCTCGATGCACTGCTTGCGCGGACGCCCGTATCGGTCGAGATCGCCGAGCTGCCCGACGAACGCCTCGAGGCGCCGGTCGAGGCGGCGGCCTACTACGTCGTCGCCGAGGCGATCACGAATGTGGCCAAGTACGCGGATGCGTCTCACACGATCGTGAGCGTCGCCCAGGCGAACGGAAGCGTGACGGTGACGGTGTCAGACGACGGCGTCGGCGGTGCCGACCCCGCGGACGGCTCTGGCCTGCGCGGCCTTGCCGCCCGCGTCGAGGCCCTCAACGGCCGCCTCGACGTGGACAGCCCGCCGGAACGCGGCACGCGCATTACGGCAGAGATTCCCTACCCCGGAGCCTGAGCCGGCCCTACGTGGGTGCCGACGTCTCGCTGGGGGTGCCGGTCTCGTCCAGGTCGGCGCGCAGCTCCCGGACCTTTTCGCGGTAGGCCTGCTCGCTGCCGCCGAGCAGGTGCGCGCCCCAGCGCACGCCGTTGTGGACGTGCGGCACCTCGTCCGCCAGGAGGTAGTCGAACACCATCGCCACGCGCTGCTGGCCCAGCTCCATCAGGGTCTTGCGCCGGTGCGAGTGGCGCCACATCGCCCGCTGCTCGCTCGTGCCGTTGAAGAGGCACAGGCGGCCGAGCAGGTCGTACGCGTAGATCGCCTTGAAGTACGAGAAGCCAACCGGGTAGTCCCCCCACTCGCAGCCGAGCTCATCCTTCATCAGCAGGTCGTGCAGCCGCGCGTGGCGCACCTCGTCCCAGTTCTGGCGCGCCATGTCCACATGGAAGTCCCACGGCATGTCGGGGTACTCGTGCGAGTTGCGCGCCATGAGCTCGGCGGCCGACAGCTCCGCGTCCATGAGCCCGTGGAAGAAGTGCTGCTGCTCCTCCTCCTCGATCGGCACGTGGTTCTCCGCGCCGT
Organism: uncultured Thermoleophilaceae bacterium; assembly: GCA_963733885.1. Taxonomy (GTDB): domain Bacteria; phylum Actinomycetota; class Thermoleophilia; order Solirubrobacterales; family Thermoleophilaceae; genus JACVRW01. The sequence goes on from CAVTES010000007.1 coordinate 170,754, forward strand.
TCACGTACAGGTCGCGCGTCAGGAAGGGGTCGCCGTGCTCGGTCACCTCGACGTAGTCGTCGCGCGCGGGCTCCACGAGCGGCGGCAGGATTCGCAGCCGGCGCGGCTCGCCGCGCAGGCGGATGGGGAGCTCGCCGATGTCGTGCGCCGGCCCGCCGCGCACGCCGTCGCCGAGCTCGGCCACGTGCGCCTCCTGGCGCCCCGCCAGCTGGGTCAGGAGCCGGAGCGAGGGCTCGTCGGCGATGGGATCGAGCCGCCCGAGGTGAAGACGCATCGCCCGGACCAGGGCGGGCTTCGCCTCGCCGTAGGCGACCTCGACGTACGCGCGCGGCGAGCCCGCTCCGGCCATCCGGTTCAGCAGCCGCTCCAGCTCGGGCGAAGGCGAGCCCGGGTACTCGGCTGGATGGCGCAGCTCGTACAGGCGGCGCTTGATCTTGGTGAGCGCGCGGGCGTCGTCGTGCAGGTGGTCGCCGAGCGCGTACTTGCGCGGCCAGCTCGGCTCGAGCGGCATCCAGCCGTTCGAGAGGTGCACGAGCTCGCGCAGCACGTGGAAGTAGTTGGAGAAGCGGACGGCGTTGTCGTCAACGTCGTAGCCCAGCGGTCTCGTCATCCGTGCTCTCCTCCTCTGCCAGCAGGCGCTGGCGATGGCGGCCCACCACGCTGGGAAGGAGCCCGCCGCCGGCCGAGACGTTGATCACCGCCTGGTCGGAGATACGGGTGATCATCCCGGCGTAGCGTCCGCCGATTCCGAACGGGTTGATGTTGAAGCGCTTCAGCCGCATCTGGACGCGCCCGTCCTCCACGGTCGGGAACATCTCCTCGGGCACGGGCACGTACTCCTGCACCACGAAGTCGCCCTCCTCGACGTGGTCCTCGATCAGGCGGTCCCAGACCGCCTGTTCGGTCTCCATACCCAGGGACACCCCGTGCCCGCCGTAGTCCGAGGCGGGCTTGAGGACGAGCCGCTCGCGGTTGTCCGAGACGAAAGGGAGGAGGTCCACGACCCATTCCCCGTAGCTGGCGCGGCCGTCGCGCAGCACGCGGGTCCAGGGGATGGTCTCGTCGATCACCCGCCGCTCCTTTTCCTCCACCAGGTGGGCGAAGCGCGCGTCCTGCAGCAGCGCGAACAGCTTCTTGTTGTTGGCCACCCGCGCCCGGAAGGGGTTCACGATGGCGGCGCTGCGGTCGCGGGCGGCGGCCACGACGTCGCCCTCCGGGCACTCCTCGAGCAGCGCGCGGCGGTAGACGAGGTGCACCGGCTCGCCCTGTAGGCGAAGCAGCGAGCCGTCGTACTCGACTTCGCCGAGCGTTCCGTGCAGAGCCTCGAGACCGGCTCGGTGCGCTGCGGCGCAGACGATCCGGAACTCCGGGACCGAGGGGCTGCCCTCCACGTCCACGAGTGCGAGCCGGGGCTGGTCGGGTAGCTCGGGGCGCTCGGCCTTCAGCTGGCGGTAGGCGTCGAGAAGGGTGTCCACCAGCATCGGGAGCATCGGCGTGTAGGCGGTCTCGAACTCGGCGCTCACGCGCGGCAGGTCGATCGCCCGGGTGAGTCCCTCGTGCAGGACGTCGGTGTAGCCGATGCCGGCGGGCGAGTCGGCGTTGAACTCCAGGAACTTCACGTCGTAGCCCTGCAGGAACGCGTCGAGGCGGCAGATGCGGAGCGGGCGCGAGTAACCCGGGTCGAGGCGGATCAGGGCGTCCTCCCTGGGCGGCACGGCGAGCTCGTCGCGCAGGCGCTCGTCCTCCGCGTAGGCGTCGCAGAAGCGGTCCAGCACATTCGAGAGGCACATGACCGCGTGCCTGACCCTGCGCAGCTGACCCGGCGACACGAAGTGGGGCATCAAGACGAACGGGATCGTGTGGCCGGCGAAGACCACGTCGTGCTCGGTAAGCCAGCGCTCGATCCCCTGCTCGAGGGCGGCGCAGCCGTCGCCGAGCTTGGAGAGCTCGACGAGGTGCTGGAGCTTCAGGTTGTTGACGTGGTCGATCACGTCTCCTCCCCCTGGTGTCGAGATTACCCCGTAGGCTTCGCCGCGCCATGCGCCCGGTCCATTACCTCGGCGTGTTCATCCCGGTCGCGATAGTGCTCGAGCTCGTCCACGCCGGGCCGGTCGTCATATTCGGCGCTGCGGCGCTCGCGGTGATCCCCTGCGCGGCGGTGATGGGCGAGGCCACCGAGGGGATCGCCGCCAAGACCGGGCCCGGGATCGGCGGCCTTCTGAACGTGACGTTCGGCAACGCCCCCGAGCTGATCATCGCGTTCTTCGCGTTGCTCGAAGGGCTTCAGGAGGTCGTGAAGGCGTCGATCGTCGGCTCGATCATCGGCAACTGCCTGCTGGTGATGGGCGCCGCGATGCTGGCAGGCGGTTGGAACCGCGACAAGCAGACCTTCAGCCGGACTGCCGCCAACGCCCAGTCGGCGATGCTCGTGCTGGCGCTGGCCGCGCTGATCTTCCCGGCCATCTTCCAGCTGATCCACGGCGGCGGGCTGCCGGGCGTGGGCGAGGAGCGCGTGGACTTCGGCTCGGACCTCGAGAAGCTCTCGCTCAGCGTGAGCATCGTGCTGCTGCTGTCGTATGCCGCGGGGTTGTGGTTCTCGCTGAAGACGCACCGCGCGGTGTTCAACCCGTTCGGCGAGGAGCCGGAGGACGAGGAGACGCACCACTGGCCGGTGAGGCGAGCGGCGATCTACCTTGCGCTGTCCGCCGTGGCGGTCGGCGTGATGTCGGAGATCTTGGTGGGGTCGATCAGCGAGGCGTCGGAGGAGATCGGGCTGTCCGAGTTCTTCGTCGGCGTGTTCGTGGTGGCGATCGTCGGCAACGCGGCGGAGCACTGGGTCGCCGTGCTGGTGGCGGCCAAGGACAAGATGGACCTGGCCGTGAACATCGCGATCGGGTCCAGTGCCCAGATCGCGCTGTTCGTGGCGCCGGTGCTGGTGCTGGCGTCGTTCGTTGTGGGCCCCGACCCGATGGCGCTGGTGTTCAACGGCTACGAGCTGGGGGCGCTGCTGTTCGCGGTGCTGATCGCGAACCTGGTGACCCAGGAGGGCGAATCGAACTGGTTCGAGGGCGTCCAACTGCTGGCGCTGTACGCCGTGCTGGGGCTGGTCTTCTACTTCGCCTGAGGCAGGGCTGCCGCGACCTCGGCGTATATCGCCGCGGCCGCGACGAGGTTCGGGATGGGCACGTCCTCATCCGGTACGTGCATCTGATCAATCAGACCCGGCCCGAACGCGACGGAAGGGATGCCGAGCTGGTCGTAGACGCGGGTCTCCAGCACGCCGGGACAGCAGGTGACGGTCGGCGGTGTGCCGGTGACCGCGGTGACCGCGGTGGCGACCGTCCCGATGAAATCGCTGTCCGGCGGCGTCACGGCATTCGGCGCGTCCTGCAGGACCTCCCAGTCGAGATCGACGCCGCGATCCCTCGCGGAGGCGAGGAGGGCGAGCAGCTCGTTCTTGGCCTCCTCGTAGTCCTCGTCCGCGTTCGGCCGGCGGTCGACCGTGAACCCGAACTCCGCCGGAACGACGTTGAAGTTCGCTCCCCCACCGGAGTGCCCGCCGACGAGCATGATCGACTCGGGGGCCCGGGGATCGGCCGACGCGAAGTCGAGCGGGCTCATGCGCTTCCGCAGGCGCTCCTCGAGCTCGCGCAGCGCGAGGGCGACGTCAACGGCCGCGGCAAAGGCGTTCACGCCCTCGTAGTGGAGCCCCACGTGCGCGGGCCGGCCGCGAACCCGGACACGCAGGGTGAAGGCGCCACGGCAGGCATGCCAGATCGTGCCCCAAGTCGGCTCTGCCACGATGGCGCCGGCAGCACTCCGATCGAGGCGCCCGAGCCCCGCCAGCCGTTCCGCGCCGAGCCGGCCGCCCGTCTCCTCGTCGGGAACGATGACCAGGCCTATGCGCGCGCCCGCCTCGGCCGCCGGTCGGGCGGCGTGGATTATCGCCGCCAAACCGCCCTTCATGTCGGACGCGCCACGGCCGATCAGTCGCGCGTCCTCCACACGTGGGTCGAACTGCGCCGGGCTGAAGGCCGGCACGACGTCATAGTGGCCGTGGAGGTACAGAAGCGGCCCGCGATCGCCGACCTCGGCGAGAACGGCGTGCCGGCTTGTCTCTCGGTCGCCGGTCTCGACCACCTCGTAGCCGATCGCCAGCACATCGAGCTCCGTGCAGATGCGCTGGACGCACTCGTCGTACGCAGCGCCCGGCGGGTTCTCCGTCGGGATGGCGATCAGATCGCGGGCAAAGGCAACGACTGCGTCCGCGGGGAGTTCGGACACGCTTGGGGTCATGCGCCGACCGTAGCGCGTGCCGCGCCGGCCCAGGATCACCAAACGAACTGGTCGATGACCTTGGCCACCTCGGGGCCGGGCACACGGCCCACTCGGAGCTCCCAGCCTCGGCCGTCGACATGCTGGGTCAGCCGTGCCTTGATGCCGGCCTCCTCGAGCAGGCGGCGCGCGATCGTCGCGCGGCGGTTGCCCGGGTGCACGCACTGAACACCCCGCCCCGGTAGGTTGGCCGCGTGACGGCTCCGACCGCCGGCGGCTCGGATGGTGCCCCCCAGAGCGCCGCGATCGCGTTCAACGAGGCCATCAACCGGCGGGATCTGCGCTCTCTTAGCCGGCTGATGACGGATGACCACACGTTCATCGATTCGGACGACAACGTCCTCGCGGGCAAGGAGGAGGCCCTGAAGGCCTGGGAGGGCTTCTTCGACGCTTTCCCGACTATCGAAATGAGTGGTCGAGGGTCACCCCGATCGGCGGCGCGCTGACCGCTGTCGGCCGCTCGGTCTGCTCGACCGAGCCGGCGCTTGACGGTCCGGCGATATGGACGGCGAGGATCGGGGGCGAACAGGTAGCCGAGTGGCGCGTCTACGAAGACACGCCGGCGAACCGGGCCCGCCTCGGAATCGCCGGGGAGAACCGCTGACCGGGCCGCCTTACGGCATCGCGTTGGGCTCGTTGCCGGGTTGCTCTCTGGCGCCCCGGTCCAGGGCGGGTACGGGCGGGAAGGGCCTTCCTCACACTGCGGAGGATGGCAAGGCGAAGCCTGAGGGCCTCCGGGTCAACTCGCGCGTGCTGATGATGCGGTCGATCAGCCCGTAGTCCGCCGCCTGCTGGGCGCTGAAGAAGCGGTCGCGCTCCATGTCGTCGTGCACCTGCTCGATGCTCTGGCCCGTGTGCAGCGCGTAGATCTCGTCCAGCCGCCGGCGCAGCTCGAGCACCTCCTTGGCGTGGATCTCGATGTCGGTCGACTGGCCCTGGAAGCCCGACGACGGCTGGTGGATCAGGATGCGCGAGTTGGGCAGCGAGTAGCGCTTGCCCTCGTGCCTCCGGTGAGGATCAACGAGGCCGCCGACATCGCCATGCCGTAGCAGAGCGTCTGCACGTCGGGGCGGACGTACTGCATCGCGTCGTAGATCGCCAGGCCGGCGTGGAGCGAGCCGCCCGGCGAGTTCACGTAGACGGAGACGTCCTTGTCGGGGTCGTCGGACTCGAGGTGGATCAGCTGGGCGACCACCAGGTTGGCGATGTCGTCGTCGATGGGCTGTCCGATGAACACGATGCGCTCGTTGAGCAGCCGCGAGTAGATGTCGAAGGAGCGCTCCCCGCGGGAGGTCTGCTCCAGGACCATGGGCACGAGCGAGCTGGTGGCGCGGCCGATCTGCATGGGGGTTCTCCTTCCGGTTGGTAACCTGCAACTGACTGGTTGCCCAACTGTAGCGCAACTGCTTGGTTGCACATGGAGGACCGCGTGGAAGCTGAGAACCACATGGAGCTGACTCGGGAGATCACGCTGCCGGCCACGGCCGAGGAGGTTTGGCGCTCGCTGGAGGAGCCCGCGTGGCTCGGCGACGACGCCTCGATCGAGCTGCACCCCGATGGCGAGGTGAACGCGGGCGATCGGACCGGCTTCGTCGAGGAGGTCGAGGAGGAGCGCCGGCTCGTGTTCTGGTGGGCCGCGCCGGACGAGGACTCGACTCGCGTGGAGCTCGAGCTGGAGGAGGACGAGGGCGTCACGCACGTGCGCGTGGTGGAGTCGCGCCCCTGGCGATGCTCGATCTCTACGGCGCGGAGATCGTCACGTCCGCCCCGCCCTTCCGGCAGCCGGAGATGCTGGCCCGCTGATGGATCAGGCCGACGCCGTTTTCGGCGCGCTTGCCGACGGCACCCGCCGCCGGCTTCTCGCGCTGCTCGGCGAGCGCGGCGAGGCGAGCGCCACGGACCTCGCCCGCGATCTGCCCGGTGACCCGCCAGGCCGTGCAGAAGCACCTCGGCACGCTGTCCGGGGCCGGATTGGTGTCGGCGCGCCGCGCCGGCCGCGAGGTGCTCTACCGGCCGACCCCCGCTCCGATGTCGGAGGCGATGGCGTGGATGGCCGAGGTCGGGGGGCAGTGGGACGACCGCCTCGCCGCGCTGGAGCGGCAGATCGCCGCGTCGGGGCGTACGAAAGCCTGATCCGGACGCAAGCGTCCGACTCTGCTGTTCGTATGGAACAGCGGGATAGGACGGTAGGGACCCCTCCGGGCACGCTCCGCGTATCCGGGTCGATGCGGAGCGGCCTTCTGCTGGCGTCTACAGGCCCCGGTGACTGGCCGCCGGCTCCGGCCGCTCTGCCTCGCCCTCAGGCTGGGCGCCGTCCGCGCCCTGGCGCATCGACTCCGTACGCTCGCGACGCCTCTCCTCGGCGTGCGGATCCCGCCGGTCGGCCCTGATCGACAGCAGGATGCCGATCGTGAACGCCGCCGCGATGACGGCCAGGCTCGCCAACGGCCCGACCTCGTAGATGTCCTCGATCAGCAGCTTCACCCCCACGAGCCCGAGCACGATCGCGATCGTCTCGTCGAGGTAGCGGAAGCGCTCGATCAGGCTCTCCACCAGCACGAACAGCGCGCGCAGCCCGAGCAGGGCGAAGACGTTGCCCATCCAGATGATCAGCGGCTCGCGGGTGATCGCAAACGCGGCGGGGATCGAGTCGATCGCGAAGGCCAGGTCGGCGAACACGACCGCGGCCAAGCACAGGAACAAGGGGCGTGGCGTAGCGCTTCCCCTCCTGCGTGACGAACCAGTGGCCCCCGTGGAACTCGCCCGTCACGGGGTAGAAGCGCCGGACCAGGCGGACCATCAGGTTCTTGTCTGGATCGACGTTCTCCGCCACCCCGCGCCAGATCCGGTATGCGAGCACGATCAGCCCGGCGCCGAGCAGGTAGATGACGACGTGGAACTGCTCGATCAGCTCGACGCCCAGCAGGATGAAGATGCCGCGCATCGCGAGCGCGGCCACGATGCCCCAGAACAGCAGCCGCGGGCGGCGCTCGTAGGGCACGCCGAAGTAGGCGAACAGGAGCAGGAAGACGAACAGGTTGTCGAGCGAAAGCGAGCGCTCGATCAGGTAGACGGTCGTGTAGGAGACCGCGTCCTCGCTCCCCTCGAGCAGCCATACCGGGATCGCGGCGAGCAGCGACAGCACGAGCCACCCGATCGACCAGATGACCGCCTCGCGGAAGTTCGGCTCGCGCCCGCGCGCGAAGAAGTGCAGGTCGAGCGCAAGGAAGACAAACAGGGCAACCAGCAGCCCAGCCAGCAGCGCTATATCGGCACCCGTCACGGCTTTGACCTTAGAGTGCGGGCATGATCGGCCACGTCGCGGTCGGCAGCTGGAGCGGGGGGCGCTTCATGCGCTTCGGGGAGCCGATCGCGGACGCGCGCCTCGAGGCGCTGCTGCGGCCGGGCAACGGAATCCGCTCGGTCATGACCGCGGACGCGTACGGGGCGGGTGAGGCGGACGCGCTGGTCGGACGGGCCCTCAAGGGGGTGCCGCGCACGGACTACGCGCTCACCGGCGCCATCGGCCACGATTTCTACAAGGGGGAGCGCGAGGGCGCGAAGGGTTACCCCCGCTTCACCGATCCCCGCCTGCGCCCGCCCCAGAAGTACGGCGACTACCTGCGCATGGCCACCGAGCGCAGCCTTCAGCGCTGCGGCGTCGACTCGTTCGACCTGCTGCTGCTCCACAACCCCGACCGGCGCGGCTTCGAGTCGCCCGAGGTGTGGAGCGGGCTGCGCGAGCTGCGGGACGCGGGCCTCGCGCGCGCCCTCGGGGTGGCCCCCGGCCCGGCGAACGGCTTCACCCTCGACCTGATCGGCTGCTTCGAGCGCTACGGCGAGCTGATCGACTGGGCGATGATCATCCTCAACCCACTCGAGCCGTGGCCTGGCGAGATGGTGTTCGACGCGGCGGCGCGCTTCGATGTCAGCATCGTCACGCGCGTTGTCGACTACGGGGGCCTCTTCCACGACGACCTATTACCCGGACACAGCCTTCAAACCCGACGACCACCGCCGCTTCCGCCCCGATGGCTGGGTCGAGGCCGGGCGCGAGAAGCTCGAGCGGCTGCGCCCGATCGCGGAACGGCACGGACTGACGATGCTCCAGTTGGCATGCGCCTGGAACCTCTCCCACGCGGCGGTCGACTGCGTCGCGCCCACGCTGATCGAGGAGCCCGGCGGGGCCAAGCCGATCGAGCGCAAGCGAGAGGAGCTGGCGGCCGTGCCCGAGCACTCGCCGCTGACGGTCGAAGAGGTGGTGGAGATCCGGGCGATCGGCGACAACACCGGGTCGATGCTGCTGAAGGGCGCCACGCCCGACCACGACGGCGAGGACCAGCCGGACCGCTGGGTGCCCGGCGCCGGAGCAGCTCGAGCTGGCCCGGCGCTGGCGCATCGACCCGGAGCGCGACTTGCGCCGGACCGTCAGCGTCGCCTGATCAGGGCCCCTCGAGCAGCTCGGCGCAGCGCTGGAGCTCCTCGGTGTCCTCCGGCCGCGCCTGGTCGAGGCACTCGGCGTAGCGCCGGAACGCCTCGGGGTCGCTCGATCCGTCGCCGGCCCCACCGGACGGCATGTCGGGCGGCCCGGTCGCCTCGGGCTCCTCGGCCTCCCCGCCGAGCCCGCCGGGCAGGCCCCCGCGCCCAGCGAGTCGGTCAGGTCCGACAGCGGACGGGCGTTCGCCGGCGCCTCGATCTCCTGATCCCCGTTCACGTCGCGGAACTCGACGGAGAACACGATCGACCCGCCGTCGAGCCCGTCCAGCCCGGCGCGGCTGCGCTTCGGGATCTCGAACTCCACCCGGCCCGACACGCGCCGGATGATGTCGTCCTCCTTGCCGACGTAGATGTCGAAGCTCGGATCCTCGACGGCCTCGGTCAACTCGCGGATGTCCGCGTCGCTCAGTGCAGGCGGAGCGGCCTGCCCGGCCGCGCCGCCGAGCGCGGAGCCCGAGCGCTTGACGAACCGGTTCAGGTTGCGCATGAGGCTGTCCACGTCGAGAGTGCCCGAGACGTGCCGGGTCTCGACACCGGCCACTTCGGCGTCGCCCTCCTCCTTGGCCTCGCCGAGCCACGAGCGGGGGTCGAGGCCGAGCTCGCTGAGCGGCTGGCTGTTCGGCCGTCGCGGTTTCGCCTGATCGCCTCGTTGGCGTCGCGAACGCGCTCGGGCGGCTGCTCGTAGTACACGTCCTGGAACTTGACGAAGGCCCGGTCGCCGGTCGTGAGCACGCCGCTCGTGACGGTCTGGCCGCCTCCGTCGGACCCGATCCTCAGCTCGATGTCCGCCGCCGGCATCTTGCCCTCGTTGCTGCGAAACGGCCCCTCGGCCTCGATGCGGACCGGCTCTTCGAGCAGCCCGGTCAGGGCGATCTCGGCCTCGAGCCTCAGGTCGGCGCTGCGGATCTCCTCGGAGAAGGCGCGGTCGACAGGTTCTCGACGCTCTCGGTGTCGTCCTCCCCGCCGCACGCTGCAAGCAGGCAGGCAGCCACAAGCAGCAGAAAAGCGAGGCGACGCACGCCGGGCAGGATAGTGGGAGGGGGGTTGCGAACCTGTTGGTTCACCGCAACCCTGCGGTGAGGATCTCGTTGTACCTGTGATGCGGCAGTACCCCCGGACCATCGCGCTCGCGGTGGCCGCCGCTCTGCTTGCGGCGGCCCCTGCACATGCAGGTGAAGTCATCCTCGTGGATGGCGACCGCGCCGTGCGCGTGCAACGATCCCGCCGTGCCCACCGAGCGCGAGGTGTCTCTCGGCATGCCAATCGGGGGATCGGGGCCGGTCGGGATCGCGGCTGCGCGGTCGGATTTCCGTTTGAGGGCGGCGCGGCGCGCGCGCAGCTCATGGCGGCGCGCGCGCGGCGCCCCCCCGAAGCGCAAGGATCGCCGTGCGGTCTACGCCGCGCTCACGCGCGTCCAGAGCCGGGGGCAGGTGGAGGAGGCCGACGGCCGGCGCTGGCGCACCTGGTACGTCCGGTCGCTCGGCACCTACAGGAAGCTGCGCGGAGCTCGCCGGGAGCAGCTCGGCTACGTGATCGACTCGGTCGAGGCGCTGGCGCTGTCGAAGCGGCTGGGCGCGTCGCGCATGCCGGCGGCGTTCGTTCAGCTCGAGCGGAACCGGCGCTACTGGCGCTCGCTCCCCTACCCGGGGGCCGGCGACCAGGTCAGCTTCAAGGGCAGCGAGATCCTCTACCAGTACTTCCCCGGTGAGGGCCTCCAGCTCCACCCGCTCTCCACCTTCAAGAAGGCGAACCACATGTTCGGCGACTGCCAGAGCGGCTCCGCGAGCTGCGACGAGGCAGGCCTGCGCCTCCTGCTCGACGAGATGACCGGGCTCGCCGTGCGCCGGTCGAGCAAGTTCATCGCCTGGGAGTACGCCTTCCACTTCGGCGGCGGGTCGCCGCCGTGGATCAGCGGGCTGTCGCAGGGCACCGCGCTCCAGGCATACGCACGCGCCGGCGTGCTGCTCCAGCAGCCGCCTTACGTGGAGACGGCACGCGCCGGCCTGGGCGCGTTCGAGGCGGGGCCGCCCAGGGGCGTGCGCACGCGAGGCCCGCAAGGTGGCGTGCACTACCTCGAGTACTCGTTCGCGCCGCGCCTCTACATCTTCAACGGGTTCCTGCAAGCCCTGATCGGGCTGCACGACGTCGGCAAGCTGACCGGGGAGGCGCGCGCGACTGCCCTCTTCCAGCAGGCCGAGCCTGAGGCGCGCGCCGAGGTGCCGCTGTCCGACGTGGGCGACTGGTCGCGTTACTCCTACCGCGGCGCCGAGTCCACGAGCGACTACCACGAGCTGCTGCGCGAGTTCCTGGCATCGATGTGCACGCGCCGCCTCGGGCCGCTCTACTGCGACTACGCCGAGCGCTATCGCGGCTATCAGGTTGACCCGCCGGAGCTCGTCTACAGCGGGCCCGCCGCCGCCGTGGAGGACGAGCTGACGGCGATCCGCTTCAACGTCTCGAAGCTGTCCGCCGTGGAGGTGAAGGTGCTCCGCGGCTCAAGGGTCGTCTTCTCGAGGGTCGCCACGTTCCGCCGGGGCGACGGGTCCTTCTCGTTCCGCCCCGGCGCGCCAGGCCCGCTCACGGTGCAGCTCGCGGCCAAGGAGCTTCGCACCGGGCTCGGCAAGAGGGACCGCGCCACGGGCGAAGTGGACGTGCAGCCCGCGACGTAGGGGCCGCAAGCACTCGGCTCGGCCGACTGCGCGCGGATGGCTTTTCCTTCTAGGATCGGCGCTCGATGGCGCCTCGCACCATCTTGTACACCGGAAAGGGCGGCGTCGGGAAGACGAGCGTCGCCGCCGCCACCGCCCGCCGCTGCGCGGCCGCGGGTCTCCGCACCGTGGTGCTGTCGACCGACCCGGCCCACAGCCTGTCGGACTCGCTCGAAGCCGAGCTCGGCGCCGAGCCCACCCAGGCCGGCGCCAACCTGTTCGGCCAGGAGGTCCAGGCCCAGGAGGAGATGGAGCGCCACTGGGACTCGGTCCAGGGCTGGCTCGGCGCGCTGCTCGAGGAGCGCGGCGTCGACCGGATCGCGGCCGAGGAGCTGACCGTGCCGCCCGGCATGGACGAGCTGTTCTCGCTCCTGTGGATCAAGCGCCATCACGAGGAAGGCGAGTTCGACTGCCTGGTGGTGGACTGCGCGCCCACCGGGGAGACGCTCAGGCTGCTGTCGTTCCCCGACGTGGTGACCTGGTGGCTCGAGCGCATCCTGCCCTCCCAGCGGCGGCTCGCCCCCTTCGCCCGCACCCTGTTCGACGTCCCGCTGCCCGGCGACGCCGTGTTCGAGGACGTCGAGCGACTGGCGCGCAACCTGGTTGCGATGAACGGCATCCTCCGCGACCGCTCGCGGACCACCGTACGGCTCGTGACGAACGCGGACCGGATGGTGGTCAAGGAGGCGATGCGGACCTTCACCTACCTGAACCTGTACGGCTACCTCACCGACGCCGTGGTGGTGAACCGCCTCCTGCCCGCGGACGGCTACTTCGCCGCCTGGAGCGAGGTGCAGCGCGAGCAGCTCGACGTCGTGCGCTCGGCGTTCGAGCCGGTGCCGGTGCTCACGGCGCCGTACCTGGAGCGCGAGGTGGTGGGGCCCGAGATGCTCGACCGGCTGGCCGGCGAGGTGTTCGGCGAGCGCGACCCGGCGTCCGTGCTGCACTCGCACATCGGCCAGGAGCTCGTTACCGAGAACGGCCGCGCCACCCTTCGCCTGGACGTCCCGTTTGCCGAGAAGGGCGACCTTGGGTTGAAGAAGATCGGGCTCGAGGTCGTGGTGCGCGTGGGCGGTCAGAAGCGGACGATCATGCTGCCGCCCGCGCTGGCGGCGTACTCCGCGAGCGGGGCCAGGTTCGACGAAGGGACCCTTGAGATCTCTTTCGAGAAGAGCGGCGATGCACACTGATCCACCTCGCGACGACGAGCCCAGGCGCTCAGTGCCGGACCCGGCGGCCCTGTTCGTGCTGCTCGACGGCGTGCGCGCCGCGGCGCCGCGCGAGCTGCGCGACCAGGTGACCAACCTCATCCGCGAGTTCCTCCTCACGCTGCGCTCGCTGATCGACTGGTACCTCGAGCGGCTCGACGAGCGCCCGCGCGAGCCCCAGGTGGAGGACATCCCGATCGAATGAACGAGTTCGCGTCGCTGCCCCCGGACCTCCCGGTGCCCGAGGACGACGGCGCGGCTGACCACCTGCCGGGCGCAGAGCTGCCGTCGGTGTCGCTGCCGGTGGCCGGCGGCGGGCAGTTCGACTTCCGCGGGACGGAGGCCGCCGGGACGCTGGTGGCCTTCGTCTACCCGCGCACCGGGACGCCGGGCAGGTCGATGCCGCCCGGCTGGGACGACATCCCCGGGGCGCGCGGCTGCACCCCGCAGAGTTGCTCCTTCCGCGACCGACACGAGGCCCTCACCGACCTGGGCGCCGTTGTGGTGGGGATCAGCGCGATGGACCCCGGCGAGCAGGCCGCGTTTGCCGAGCGCGAGGAGATCCCCTACCCGCTCCTCAACGACGGGCCGCTGGCGCTGCGCGACCAGCTCGGCCTCCCCACCTTCGACGTCCACGGGACGGCGCTGTACCGGCGCCTCACCTTCGTGGCGGAGGGGGGCCGGATCGAGAAGGTCTTCTACCCGGTGTTCCCGCCCGACCGGAATGCCGATGAGGTCGAGCGCTACTTGAAGTCCGGCAGGCCCTTCGGGCCGGCGTCGCGCTTGGCGTAGCCCCACAGGCGGTTCACGACCTTCGGGTGTGTGGGCGCCACGTCAACCCGCTCGTTGCTCATCGCGTACAGGCGCCTACGCCGGCCTTGGTTGTCAGAGATCAGGAGCCAGCGCCCGTCGGAGGCGGCCACGTGGTCGTTGTAGGAGGCGGTTCGGTACCGGCGCGCCCGGCCCGGCTTCTTGCCGTCGAGCAGGGGCGACAGGTCCACCCCGTCCATGTGCTCCGGGATCTCCCGGCCGAGCGCCGCCAGCACCGTCGGGCCTACGTCGTGTGTGGAAGCGAAGTACTTGCTCTCCCGCCTTGCCGCCTTTCCGGCGGGATGCCGGATCAGGAACGGCACGTGGCTCAGCTCCTCGTGGATCTCGTCGTAGCGCTTGCCGACCCAGCCGTACTCGCCGAGCAGGACGCCGTGATCGCTGAGCAGCACGACGAGCGTGTTGTCGATCAGACCGAGGTTCGCGAGCCGGTCGAGGAAATGGCCCAGCCAGGCGTCCACGAGCGACACCTCGGCGGCGTAGAGCTGGCGCATGCGGCTCAGGACCCCAGGCGACAGCTCGAGCGCCGCTTGCTTGGCGGAGGGCGTGGGGAACGGCTGGAGCGGTTCGATCGGCGTGTTCGGCGGCCCGTACAGGTCCCTGAGGCGGCGCGGCGCGTCCCACGGCTCGTGCGCGTCGAACGAGTCGATCACGAGCGCGAAGGGCTGGCGGGTGCTCGCCCACTCGATCCAGTTCATGCCGTTTCGGAACACCCGCGCCGCCAGGTAGTCCTCCTCGGCGCGGTCGCGCGGGTTCGCGGCCAGGTAGGCCGCCAGGCGTGGCTCCGCGCGCGACCCGCGCAACGACGGCGGCAGGTGGCGCGCCACCTCGGCGCTGCTCACCTTGCGCTTCGGCTTGAAGCGCAGCGGCGACTGCCCGTCCACCAGCTCGACGCGGTCGAAGGTGCGGCGGAAGCGCTTGTGCACGCTCAGCAGGAGGTGCGGGTTGTCCGTCACGTAGCCGGTCGTCCAGCCGTGCTCGCGCAGGGCCTCGGTCCATGTCTTGCCGTCGCTGCCGACAGGCTCCCAGCCCGGCTGTGGCGGCAGCTGCTTGACGGGGCGCCACCCCCAGAAGGGGTACGTGCGGCGGCCGGCCATGATGGCGCGGCGCGCGGGAATGGTGGGCATGCCCTCCGGGTAGGCGCGCGTGAAGCGGAGCCCCTCCTGGGCGACCTTGTTCAACGTCGGCGTGCGCGCCCCCGGCCCGTAGACGTGATCGGCGCGCAGGCTGTCCATGACAACCACCACCACGTTCATGGCCCCAGGCGGCGCCGGCTGACGCTTGAAGTCCGACTGGCCGGAGGCCTGGTCGTCCTTGTCGCAGCCCGCCGTCCCGAGCAGGGCGAGGCCGGCGGCGCCCGCGCCGCCGGCCTGGATCAGGTCCCGGCGTGTGAGGTCCTGCCACAAGGAACTACCTGCTACCGGCCCCGCGTGATGTCGATCGAGCGGATGGCGTGCTCGTCGGGGAGCTTGTCCATGACCTCGCGCACGATCTCGTGCACGTCGCGCTCGTCGTGGCCGAAGTCGTCCGAGAGCGACTTGAGCGCCGTCCAGGTGATCTTCAGCTGGGCCGGCGTCAGGTCGAGCCGGTAGGCGATGTCGTCGGGCCCGATCAGATGGAGCTCTTCGTCAGCCATTGCAGCCCGAAACAGTAGCCGGGCACGCGGCCGGGCCGCGCCGAAGCCGTACTACCCTTGAGTAGTGGCCAAGACCTGGATCCTCACCGGCTCGCTGGACAACTTCCGCGCCACCCGGGAGCACGGCTTCGGCGTGATCGGCGCCAAGGAGGGCCGACGCCGGATGGCTGAGCAGATCGAGCCCGGCGACCGGATCGTGCTCTATGTGACCGGCGTGCAGGCGTTCGGCGGGATCATGCGGGTGACCGGCGAGATGTACGAGGACCGCGAGAAGATCTGGCCCGGCAAGCCCGGCAAGGCCGATCCCTACCCGTGGCGCTTCGAGACCGAGCCCGAGCTCGTGCTCGACGAGAACCGGTTCGTTCCCGCAGAGGAGCTCGCCCGCGAGCTCGAGCACGTGCGCAAGTGGCCGGCCGACCACTGGCAGCTCGCCTTCCAGGGTCAGCTCCGCATCGTCTCGGACGCCGACGCGGAGCTGCTCGAGCGGCGCCTGCGCGAGGCGGCGCCCGCCGCGGCGTGAGCGACGCAGGCGTGGCCACATCACAGGACCGGATCCGCACCCTCCTCCTGCGCGGGGACAACCTGCTGAAGAGCGGCCAGCCGGAGCGCCTGCCGCGGGCGCTCGAGGCCTTCGAGCAGGCGGCGGAGATCGCGCGCGACCCTGCAGTCGACCCGGCCGTGCGCCGGCTGGTCGAGCGGCGCTTGGAGGCGGCGCGCTCCTTGAGCCAGGCTTAGCGGCTGATGCGGCACTCGCGCCACTATTCGCTCGAGGAGGCGTCCGCTCTGCTTCCCTGGGTGGCGAGCCGCCTCGAGCGGATGCGCGCCGCCCGCGACCGGCTCGGCGACGTCGACGCCCGGGCCGCGCTCGCCGCCACCGGGCATGCAAACGGTGGGGGCGAGCCGGGCAAGGTCGTGTCGGAGGGCTTCCTCGAGCTGCGCGAGACGATGCTCGAGCTGCACGAGCGCGAGATCGTGCTGCGCGATCTCGACCGCGGCCTGATCGACTTCCCCTCCGTCCGCGAAGGAGAGGAGGTCTACCTCTGCTGGGAGGAGGGCGAGCCCGACATTGGCTTCTGGCACGACCCAGAGACCGGTTTCGCGGGCCGGCGGCCGCTCGACGATGGCTGAGCTGGTCCGCACCTTCCGGCTCCTGAACGCGGAGCAGCGGGCCGCGGCAGTAGGGGCCGTGCTGCTGGCCGTGAGCACCTTCGGGCCGTTCTCCTTCGTCGAGGCGGCGGAGCTCCTCATCGCGGTGGGCGTCCTCGCGCTCCTTCGGGCGCGCGCCCAGGGCAAGCGCTTCCATCTTCCCTTCGGCGACGGGACGGCGATCGCCGCCGCCGGGGTGTGGGCCGGCGCGCTGATCGTCGTGCGTCTCTTCGACCGCCCGCTGGGCCAGAACCTCCTCGCCCTCGCCTGCGCCGCGATCCTGGTCCTCGCCGGCCTGCGCGAGAAGGCCAAGCGCCCACCGGACGACCTGCCGGCCGAGCACCAGACGTCGCCCATCCGCCGGCGCCCGCGGCCTCCGGCCCGCCGGAGACACGCGGCGCCCGGCAGTGAGGACGAGACCGAGCCGCTGCCGCCGCCCGAGTTCGAGCCGTACCGGCCCGCGGCCGGCGAGCAGCTGCGCCTGGGCCGCGACGAGCCCGAGCGTCAGCCGCCGGGCGACGCCTAGGCTGGATCCACTGGGCCCGGAGGCGGCGGAGCGAGTCGCGATCCACCGCCCGATGGTGTCAGCCCGGCCGAATCGCCTGGCGGAACCGGAAGCGGAAGTCAGGGTCGACCTGTGCCTTGATGTCGCGCAGCCGCTCCAGGTTCGACCCGTAGTAGGCGCGCTGCCAGCTGTCGAGCTGCGGGTCGATGTAGTTCTGGTAGGCCTGGCCCGAGCTGTAGGGGCGCAGCGCCCGCCAGACCCCGTTGATCCACCGGTTCGCCGCGTCGCCGCTGCCGCCGAAGTAGGTCAGGTACTGGAGCGAGAACAGCATGTCGCGGTGCACGAAAGCGGTGGCTCCCGGCCGGGGGCGGTTGAGGGCGCCGCCGTAGGAGTCGAGCAGCAATGCGCCGGACCCCTGCGACGGGGCGCGCTGGCGGCGCTCGATCCAGTCGATCATGATGCCGCGGGCGCGCGGCGACAGGGGCTCGTCGAAGTAGTCGGACTTGGCGCGGAAGCGGGCACGCCCGCCCGCACCCGACCAGCGCCGGACCAGACCCATCGTCGAATCCGTGCCGGTTGAGACGCTGGCTCCGCTGACTCGCGCGAGCGGCCGAAGCAGGCGGCGCAGCCGCGCCTCGGGGCCGTAGAACTGGCCCGCGGCGGTCACGCTGGGGTCGCCCACGCCGCCCGTGGTTCCCAGGCTGAACACCGAGGTGAGCGCGGGCGGCGCATGTGGGGCGAAGCGCTGCCAGGCGGCCAGCGCCTCGCTCGCCTGGCTCCAGGGGAAGCGGACGAAGAACCAGGCGGCTCCGCGCGTGCGGTGCGCCTGCAGCGTGAGCGACGTGACGATGCCGAAGTTGCCCCCGCCCCCGCCGCGGCAGGCCCAGAGGAGGTCCTCGTTCGCGTCGGCGTCCACGCGGCGCGCACGCCCGTCGGCGGTCACGATCGTGGCAGCGAGAAGGTTGTCGGAGGTGAGCCCGAAGCGCCGGCCCGAGAGGCCGTGGCCGCCGCCGAGCGCGAGGCCGGCGATGCCGACCGTGGGGCAGGAGCCCGCGGGCACGAGCAGGCCGCTGCGCGCGAGCCGGGAGTAGACGTCGATCAGCTGGGCCCCCGGGCCAACCGTGGCTCGACCGTTCGAGACGCGCACGCCGCGCAGGCGGCGCAGGTCCACCACCACGCCCTTCCCGGTCGTGGAGTAGCCGCCGTAGCTGTGACCGCCGGCGCGGGCCGCGAGCAGGATGTCGAAGCGATCGGCCCAGCGCACCACGGCCTGAACGTCGCGCGTGTCGAGCGGCTGCACCACCGCCTCGGGACGGATGCCGTCGAAGCGCGTGTTGTAGACGAGCCGGCGCCGGTTGTACCCCGGCGTGCGCGGCAGGAGCACGGGTCCGCGCACGGCCGCGCGCAGCGCGCGGGCGGCCCGGCGCGACAGGGCCGCCGCCTGTGGTGGCTCCTCGGGCAGAGCGAGCGCGACCAGGCCGGCCACTGCGTCGCCGAGGAATTCACGCCGGTCGAGCGCCATGGAGCGATGTTAGGGTCGATCGGTGCCCGACGTGAGACCGGAGACGGGCGCGGACCACGAGGCCATCTGGCACGTGCACGAGCGGGCCTTCGCCCCGAGCATCGTCGAGCCGAAGCTCGTGGACGAGTTGCGCGCCGCCGGGGACCTGGTGCCGGAGCTGTGCCTCGTGGCCGAGGAGGGCAGCGAGGTGGTGGGGCACATCGCCTACAGCCGCGCCCGCCTCGGCTCGGGGCACGAGGCGCTCGCGCTGGCCCCGATGGCGGTGCTGCCGGAGCGCCAGCGCGCCGGTATCGGGTCGGCACTGGTGCGCGAGTCGCTCGAGCGGGCGGCCGGGACAGAGTTCCCCCTAGTGGTGGTGCTCGGGCACCCCGAGTACTACCCGCGCTTCGGCTTCGAGCCGGGCGCCGCCCACGGGATCCTCGACCCATACGTCGTGCCCCCGGAGGCGTGGATGGTGCGCATGCTGCCCGCCTACACGCCCGACGCGCGCGGGCTCGTGACCTACGCGGAGGCGTTCTCGCTGGTGGAGTAGCTAGCTAGGAAACCGTTTGCGTTTCGCCGTGACCGGGTAGGGCCTCGGGCGGTTCGCCGTTCTATCCGGGGGGTGTCTGTCCATGCGTCGAGGGATCCGGTACTGGGTCACGATTCCGCTCGTCCTGGCGGTCGTCTGCCCGCTCGTCGGAGCGAGCGGCGCGAGCGCCGACATCGCGCCGCCGTGGTGCGGCACGCCCGAGCCCGACGCCGCCGAGAACCTCCCGAGCGCACCGCCCAGCTTCCCGCACATCCCGTATTACGCGATCGAGTGCACGCTGGAAGACATCGAGGAGCGCAGCGACGGCCGCATGGAGTTCGAGGTGATCGGCACGACCGCGACCGGCCGCGAGCTGTTCGGGGTCGTGATCAACGAGCTCGAGAGGCGCCAGCAGCGGCGCGACTACCGCAACTGGCGTGACGTGCGCGA
This sequence comes from uncultured Thermoleophilaceae bacterium, assembly GCA_963733885.1. Classification (GTDB taxonomy): domain Bacteria; phylum Actinomycetota; class Thermoleophilia; order Solirubrobacterales; family Thermoleophilaceae; genus JACVRW01. The sequence goes on from CAVTES010000007.1 coordinate 190,100, forward strand.
GGAGGCACTCGACAACCCGGCGAGGGCGAAGAGCCTCGTCGCCAAGTACGGGGACGAGATCAAGGTGCCGATCCTGGTCCAGGGTGGCATCCACGGCAACGAGTACGAGGGCGTGGATGCCTCGATGGACCAGATCGAGCGCCTCGCCACCACGCCGTACGGCGAGGATCCGGCGGTCGATGCCATCCTCGACCACACGATCGTGGTCTTCAACGTGATCCAGAACCCGGATGGCCGGGTCGCCGGCACGCGCGCCAACAGCAACGGCTTCGACCTCAACCGCGACTACATGACCCAGTCGCAGAGCGAGACGCGGGCGTCCATCACGCTGATGAAGGAGTGGCTGGCGCCGGACATGCTCGATCTGCACGGCTACGTCACCCCGACGCTGATCGAGGCCACCACCAAGCCGCACAACCCGAGCATCGAGTACGACCTGTGGCTGAAGTGGAACCAGCCGCGAATCGATGCGAACGAAGCGGCGCTGAACGCGATCGGCCAGCAGGTGACGCGGCCGATCAACGACTGGTGCTCCGACGGCAACCCGGCGCCGCCGAGCGGGGTGTGCCCCGACGGGGGGCCGCCCGGGCCGGCCGTGGCCGAGGGCTGGGACGACTGGGGCCCGTTCTATGCGCCCATGTACCACCAACACGTCGGCCTCAACTCCTCGACGGTCGAGATGTGCCAGAGCGTGTCGCAGTGCGGCGGCCGCTCGGGCGCGCGGGCGATCCAGAACAGCGTGATCGACTCGACGCTGAAGTTCTTGGTCACGAACCGCGAGGCCATGCTGTCGGACATGCTCGAGATGTACCGCCGCGGTGACACCGACGGCCCGCGGCCCTCGTGCTGTCCGGCGCCGTTCGAGGTCGACAACAACTGGATGTTCGACTATCCGCAGGCGTACGTGATCCCGTTCGGCGACGGCCAGCGCAGCGACGCGGAGGCCAACCGCCTCGTCGAGTGGCTGCTGTTCAACGACATCGAGGTCGATGAGCTCGAGCGCGACTACACGTTCAACGGTCAGAAGTTCGAGGAGGACTCCTACGTGGTGTGGCTCGCCCAGCCGCGCCGCGGCCTTCTCGACACGGCGCTCTCGATCGGCGTCGATATCTCGGAGCGCATCAGCATCCTCTACGCGCCGCCGGCATCCTGGAGCCACGGCTACCTGTGGGGCGCCGACGTCGTAACGGTCGAGGACGGGGCGAACTTCCGTCCGCGCACCGACGACATCCGCCGGCCGAACCGGATCCGGGGCGGGGTCGAGAGCGGCCGGGCCGACGGGTACACGCTCGAGATCGACTCGCCGACGGCGGTCCGCGCGCTCAACGCGCTGGCCTCCGACGGCGTCGACGCCTCGATCGCGCTCGAGGCGTTCAGCGGCGGCGCGGCTGGCACCGCGGTGTTCGGTGCCGACCGGGCAACGGAGCGGGCGCTGGACGACGTGGGCGAGGACTTCGGCCTCGTCTTCCGCAGGCTCCAGGGCGCTCCGCCCGCGCTGGAGCCGATCGAGCGCGTGCCGAGGATCGCGGTGCTCACTGGAGCGGTGGACCAGCAGGTGTGGGTGCTGCGCCAGCTGGGCTTCGACGCCAATCCCGTCTCGACGGGATCGATCGGATCGTCGCCGACCGACCCGCTGGCCGACTACGACGTGATCTTCAATGTCGGCAGCAACTGGCCGGGCAACGAGACGGCGAGGACGCGCCTGAGGGCGTTCTTCGCCGCCGGCGGCGGGTACATCGGCGGCCAGACGACGGGGAGCAACTTCCTCCGCGACAGCGCAGAGGTGACCGGCCTGTCGGCGGCGAGCGACAGCGGCGACGGAGCCGGCTACAGCGGCATCCTGTTCTGGGACAACGTGGGCGGCGCGAACAGCGTCATCACCGGCGTCTATCCGAGCCGCGACACCCTGATCGCCGATCCGCCGACGTGGCTCACGAGCGTGCCGGGGACGATGACCGTCGACGGCCGGCTGCCGGCGAGCGGGTTCTTCGGCTCCGGCCTGTGGCCGAACTTCGGCGCCTCGACGGCTGCGAACGCGGCGGTGATCGCCCACGGCACGAACACGGCCAATACGGCGCGGCTCACGGTGTTCGCGAGCAACCCGCTGTACCGGGCGGATCCCGAGCGCGAGTGGCCGATGGTCGGCACGGCCGCGTACTGGATCGACAAGCAGTAGCGCGACGGTGACGGCCCCGCCCTCGTGCGGGGCCGTCACCGCAGCTCGGTGATCACCATCACGCCGCGCTGCGCGAACTCCGTCATGGCGGCGAGCTCGGCGCCGGCGTCGTCGAGCGAGATCGTCCGGCTCACGATGCGGCCGGGATCGAGCGTGCCGCGGGCGATGCTACGCAGGAGGGCCCCCGGCGGGCCGTTTTCTAGGCTAGGAGCGGACAGCCCGGCCAGCCGCCACGGCCGGCCGGGCCCTTTGCGCCGCCGGCCGGGGTGCGTATCGACTTACCCCTCCAACTCGGTCCAGAAATTCGACAAGCACCAGCACCCCCCGCGCCGGGCATAATTGTCGATTTCGCCGGTCCTTCTTCGTGTAGGGGGTATGAGCAGACTCGTAATCACAAACAACCTGACACTGGACGGCGTGATGCAGTCGCCGTCCCACCCCGACGAGGACCGCCGCGGCGGCTTCGAGCACGGCGGCTGGGCGCCGCCCTACGCGGACGAGGTCATGGCGCGGTTCATGGCCAAGAGGATCGAGAAGGGCGGCTCCATGCTGTTCGGCCGGCGGACCTATGAGCAGTTCGCGTCGTACTGGCCGCATCAGCCCGACGACAACCCCTACGCCGCGGTCCTGAACAGCCGCCAGAAGTACGTGGTGTCCACCACGCCCAGCGACCAGCTCCCCTGGGCCAACTCCTCGCTGCTCAAGGACGTGCAGGCGGTGGCCGCTCTGAAAGAGCAGTCGGGCGGGAACATCGGGGTGCTCGGCAGCGGAGAGCTGATCGGGTCGCTGATGCGGCACGATCTGATCGACGAGTACGTGCTCTCGATCCATCCCCTCGTTCTGGGATCCGGTCGCCGGCTCTTCCCGGAGGGCAGCCCGTTCGCGAAGTTGCGCCTCGTGGACAGCGTGACAACCACGACCGGCGTCGTGATCGGCACGTTCAGGCGGGACGCATGAAGCACTACCTGCTCAGCATCTACATGCCCGACGAGGGCACCCCCGACCCCGAGTTCCTCGACAAGGTCATGAGCGAGCTCGAGGCCCTCAACGAGGAGATGCGGCGCGCCGGCGCATGGGTGTTCACCGGCGGGCTGCACGGCGCGAGCACGGCGACCGTGGTGCGGGACAGGGGCGGCGAGGTGCTCATGACCGACGGCCCGTACACCGAGGGAAAGGAGCACGTGGGCGGGCTGTGGATCATCAGGGCGCCGGATCTCGACGCCGCGCTCGAGTGGGCTCGCAGGGCCGCCCGGGCCACCACGCTGCCGATCGAGGTGCGTCCGTTCCAACACGAGTCGGAGGGCTGACGCGGCGCGTGGCGGACGTCGCCGGAGCGGAGATCGAGCGTGTGTTCCGCGCGGAGCACGGCCGCGCCGTGGCCGTCCTGGTCCGCCGCTTCGGGGACATCGACGTCGCCGAGGAGGCGGTCCAGGACGCGTTCGCCGAGGCGGTCCGGCGGTGGCCCTCCTCCGGGCTGCCCCCCAGCCCGGCCGGGTGGATCATCACGACCGCCCGCAACCGGGCGATCGACCGCCTCCGCCGGGAGGCGTCCCGCGAGGACAAGCATGCCCAGGCCGCTCTGGCGCACGCCCACGGCGAGCCGGAGGAGGAGGGTCCCGTGCGCGACGACCGTCTGCGGCTGATCTTCACCTGCTGCCACCCCGCGCTCGCCGTGCCTGCCCAGGTGGCCCTGACGCTGCGGCTCCTCGGTGGCCTTACGACGACGGAGATCGCGCGCGCGTTCCTGGTGCCCGAGCCGACCATGGCTCAGCGGCTCGTCCGCGCCAAGGGCAAGATCCGCGACGCGCGGATCCCCTACCGCGTCCCGGCCGAGGCCGACCTGCCGGACCGGTTGCGAGCGGTGCTCGCGGTCGTGTACCTGATCTTCAACGAGGGCTACGCGGCGAGCTCGGGCGACCGGCTGGTGCGCGAGGACCTGTGCGCGGAGGCCATCCGGCTCGGGCGGCTGCTGGCCGAGCTCATGCCGGACGAGCCGGAGGTGAACGGGTTGCTCGCCTTGATGCTGCTGATCGAGTCTCGCCGGGCCACCCGAACAACCCCGGACGGCGACCTCGTGCGCCTCGCCGACCAGGACCGCATGTTCTGGGACCGGGGACTGATCGACGAGGGCCAGATTCTCGTCCGCCGTTGCCTGCAGCTCGGCCGGCCGGGGCCTTACCAGATCCAGGCCGCGATCAACGCGGTGCACAGCGACGCTCCGACGGCGGACGCCACGGACTGGTCGCAAATCGTCCAGCTTTATGACCAGCTCATGGCGGTCGCCCCGAGCCCCGTTGTGGCGCTCAACCGCGCGGTAGCGGTGGCCGAGGTCGAGGGGCCCGGAGCGGCTCTCGACGTCGTGGACGATCTCGACCTCGATGGCTACCACCTCTTCCACGCGATCCGCGCCGACCTGCTGCGCCGGCTCGCGCGGGAGGCTGAGGCGGCCCAGGCCTACGAGGCCGCGATCGCGTTGACCGAGAACGCTGCCGAGCGCGGCTTCCTCGAGCGCAACCGCAGCAAGCTCGGCGCCGCCTGACATACGCTGGTCGTGAGGTGGACCACGCGGCCACCAGTCCAAGCTGCCCCCGCTGCGGAGCCGGGTGCCCCGCCGGCGCGGCGCGTTGCCACGCGTGCGGGTTTGCCCTGATCGACGGCGCGGAGCGCAGGCAGAGGCGCCCGAGCTCCGGCCTCGCATGGGTCGTGGCCCTCGCCACGTCGGTCACCGCCGCAGGTGCCGTCGTCGTGGTGCTGTTCACCGGCGGGGGTGGCGGCTCCCCCGCGAGCCCGGCTTCGGCCCAGGCACGCCCGCCGGCTCCGGTCCCCGCCCTCGAGGCCGAGCGCAGGCTCGAGCGGCGCTTCCTCGGCGAGAGCTACGACGAGACCGCCGCCGTTCGGTGCCCCTACAGAATCGAGCCGGGTCAGCTCGTGCGCTGCGAGCTCCGCTACGCGGACGGGATCCCCCGGGCGATGCTAGTGCGCCTCACACCCAGCGGTGAGCTCGACGCGGCCATCCCATACCCGGCGACGCTCAGGCGTTAGGTAGGGGCCTCCTGCGGGCGCGCGTGCTGGTCCCAGTCGCACGGCGAATGCCGCGTCCCTTCGTGTGGATGGCCCGCTAACTGTCCGCCCGGGCAGTCCGCGGCTGCCACGCTTCGGCGCGGGTTCCGGATGCCCACCAGGCCCAGGATGCCGCCGAGCGCCACGAGCGCCGTCGCGATCCCGATCCCCACGCGGAAGGCGCCCACCGACGCGTCCTCGCCCGCCTCGCGGACCGATGACTCCACGTCCTCAGGCACGCCCTGCACCTCGACCGCCGTGAGCGGCTGGTCCCTGGCGGCCTCCAGGGCGGCCGCCACCTGGCGCCGGTTCGCCTCGGCGCCCACCTCGTCGTCGAGGCGCGACCCGAACGACGCCGCCACCACCGCGCCCACGGCGGCGATCGCCACGAGGCCCGCCACGCGGGCGATCGCGTTGTTCACGCCGGACGCGATCCCGGCGTTGGACTCGTCGGCGTCGGCCAGCACGGTGGAGGTGAGCGGAGCGACGGTCATCGACAGCCCCAGGCCGAAGACGAGCAGGCCGGGCAGCAGGTCGGTCAGGTAGTTCACGTCCGCGTCGAGACGCAGGAACAGCGCCAGCCCGGCTGCAGTGACCAGTGGGCCGACGCCCATGAAGAAGCGCGGCCCGTAGCGGTCGGACAGCGCGCCGAAGCGCATCGAGAGGGCGAACATCATGAGCGTCACTGGGATGCTCGCCGAGCCCGCAGCGGTCGCGCTCCACCCGGCCACCTGCTGGAGGAAGAGCACAAGGAAGAAGAACAGGAGGCCGAGCCCGCCGTACATGGCGAACGTCTCGATGTTGCCGAACGCGAAGTTGTGGCGCTTGAAGAGCCCCAGTGGCAGCATCGGGTTCCGGGTGCGGGCCTCCCAGACGAGGAAGCCGGCGAACAGCAGCGCGCCGCCGATCAGCGTCCCCGCGACCACCGGGCTCGTCCAGCCGCGCAGCGGCTGCTCGATCAGGCCGAAGGTGATCCCCGCCAGCCCGGTGGCGCACAACAGCGCGCCGACCACGTCCACGCGGGCGTCCGGGTCGCGCTCGCGCGCCTGGGGGACCACGCGCAGGATCAGCCACATGGTGACGAGCACGATCGGCACGTTGATGGCGAAGATCCAGCGCCAGGAGGCGGAGTCGACCAGCTGCCCTCCGATGAGCGGCCCGAGCACCGTTCCGATCCCGCCCCACGCCGTCCAAGCGCCCACCGCCCTACCGCGCTCGTCGGGCGCGAAGTTCGCCACGATCACCGCCAGAGCGGCCGGGGTGAGGACCGCCCCGGCCACACCCTGGAGCGCGCGAGCCGCCACGAGGATCTCGATGGTCGGGGCTAGGGCGCAGGCGAGCGAGGTGACGCCGAACGCGCCCACCCCGATCGCGAAGACGCGGCGCTCCCCGAAGATGTCCCCCAGCGAGCCGCCGATCAGCAGCAGTGACCCGAGCGTGACCAGGTAGGCGTTGGCGGTCCACTGCTGCCCCGCCAGCCCGCCGCCGAGGTCCTCCTCGATCGCCGGGAGGGCGACGTTGACGACCGTGCTGTCCACCGTGACGACGGTGGTGCCGAGGATCGCGGCGACGAGGATGAGGGTCTGCCGCCTGGCGGCAAGGGGCGGCGCGCCGTCTGCGCCGCTCGCCGAGGCTGAGGACTCCATCCCGGGGAGCTAGCCGTCCGGCCCCGCGCCGTTCACCGACTCGGCGGAGCGCGGCTGCGGTCCGGTGTACCGGGCGGTCGGGCGGATCAGCCGCCCTTCGCGCTTCTGCTCGAGGATGTGCGCGGCCCAACCCGCCACGCGGGCGCAGGAGAACATCGGCGTGAAGAGCTCGGGCGGCACGTGGGCATAGTCGAGCACCACGGCCGACCAGAACTCGACGTTCGTGGCCAGCACCCGGTCGGGCTTGCGCGCCCTCAACTCGGCGAGCGCAGCCTCCTCGAGCCGCTCCGCCACCTCGAGGCGCGGAGCGCCGATCTCACGGGCGGTGCGGCGCAGCACGCGGGCGCGCGGATCCTCGGCCCGGTACACGCGGTGCCCGAAGCCCATCAGGCGCTCGCCGGAGTCGAGCGCGTCCTTGACCCAGCGCTCGGCGTCGCCCGTGCGCTCCACCTCGTCCAGCATGCTCAAGACGCGGCTGGGCGCCCCGCCGTGGAGCGGCCCGGACAGCGCGCCCACGCCCGCCGACAGGGCTGCGGCCACGTCGGCGCCGGTGGAGGCGACCACGCGGGCTGTGAAGGTCGACGCGTTCATGCCGTGCTCTGCGGCGGAGATCCAGTAGGCGTCGATCGCCTTGACATGGCGCGGATCCGCCTCGCCGCGCCAGCGGATCAGGAAGCGCTCGGGGATCGACGTCGCCCGGTCGATCTCGCGCTGTGGGATCGGAGGCCGGCCGACACCACGCGCCGACTGGGCCACGAACGAAAGCGCCATGACGGAGACCCGAGCGAGGTCCTTGCGCGCCTGCGCGTCGGAGATGTCGATCAGCGGGCGGAGGCCCCACTCGGGGGCGAGCATGGCAAGCGCGGACTGGAGGTCCGTCCGCGGGTCGCCCGTGCGGACGGCCAGCGGGTGCGGCTCGGCGGGCGGCATGCCGGGCTCGTAGCTCCCGTCCACGAGCAGGCCCCAGACCTTCTCGAAGCGGACCCTCCCGACCAGCTCCTCGATGTCGACTCCCCGGTAGCGAAGCGCGCCGCCCTCCTTGTCGGGCTCGGCGATCGCGGTGTGGAAGGCGATGACGCCCTCGAGCCCCGAGGGGACCTCGATCAGCTCAGTCATTCACCCGGTCCCCCACCGCGATCCGGCCGGGCGTCACGATGTCGGCATTCAGGCCCGCACGGTGGACCATGCCTCTGAGGACTCCCGGCGTGGTGAGCGATTGGAGGTGGTTGCACGGCTCGCACAGCTCGCGCCCGACCACCTCGACGTCGCCCACGGTGAAGTGCTTGCCGACCAGGTCGTTCAGACGGACGCCACGGGTCAGGACCTGGCGGCGGGATTCCTCGTGGGAGAGCTCGATGCCGGTCTCGGCCGTGAACGCCTCGAGCGCCTCGGCCTCGATCAGGGTGATGTCGCCCTTTTCGGCGTAGCGGTCGCCCGCAATGCCCGTGGCCTTTACCTCGGCCTGCTCGACTGGTCCGGGCAGCGCGCTCTCTTCGGCGGCGATGGCGATCTGCTCGACGGTGCCGGTCATCGGCCCCAGGGTACTCTGCGGCGGATGCGCATCCTGGACGAGCGCGTCGAGAGCTACATCCACGGCCTGCGACCGGAGCGCTCGCCGGTGATGGCCGAGATGGAGGCGGTGGCCGAGCGCGGCAGGCGCGCTGGCTGGCCTGCTTCCTGCCGGTGGGCGACGGGATCGCGTTCGGAACGCGGCGCGCCGGCGAGCGGCTTCGCTAGCCTCGTTCTCGCGGCGCCACACGATGCCTCACCGGCGCAGCGCCGGTGGTGCCGGTTCCGATGAGCAGCGACGACAACCCCACCCGGCTGCAGGCGCTCCTGGCCGAGCAGGCGGCGCTGCGCCGAGTCGCGACCATGGTGGCCGCAGGCACCCCCGCGCCGGCCCTCTTCGGACGGGTTTGCGCAGAGCTCGGGGAGCTGCTGGCGGTGAAGAGCACCGACATGATCCGCTTCGAGGATGAGCGCTTCGCGAGGGTGGTCGGCTCCTGGACGGGCAACGACACGCCGGCCTTCCCGGTCGGCGAGCGCGTCCCGGTAGAGGGCGAGACGGTGACCGCGAAGCTCCACCGAAGCCGGCGCCCCGAGCGCGTGGACGACTACGACGACGTGGAGGGCGAGCTCGCGGAGCGTCTGCGCGAGTTCGGGATCCGCTCGGTGGTGGGCGCTCCGATCTTTGTGGCCGGTCGCCTCTGGGGCGCGCTCATGGTGACCAGCGAGTTGGCGCACGCGTTCCCGGCGGGGACCGAGGCGAGGATCAGCAGCTTCGCCGAGCTGGTCACTGCGGCGCTCGCGAATGTGGATGCGCGTCAGCAGCTTGCCGCATCGCGTGCACGGATCGTGGAGGCCGCGGACGCCGCGCGGCGACGCATCGAGCGCGACCTCCACGACGGCGCCCAGCAGCGGCTCGTCTCGCTTGCGCTGAGCCTCCGGCTTCTCGAGTCGAGTCTCGAGCCCGGCTCCGCGGAGTCGCGCGAGCTCGCGGTCGCGCGCGCGGAGCTCGATGCCGCACTCGAGGAACTCCGCGAGCTCGCTCGCGGGATCCATCCGAGCATCCTCACCGATCGCGGCCTGGAGGCCGCGCTTGCGGCCGTGGCCGGCCGCGCAACGGTTCCGGTCGAACTCGACCTCGACAGCTGCGGGAACCTCCCTTTGTCGGTGCAGACCACCGCGTACTTCGTCGTCGTCGAAGCGCTGACGAACGCCTCCAAGCACGCTCACTCCGATCGGGTCGAGGTGCGGGTCACGGTGGGCGACGGACACGCGCTGGTCGAGGTGCGCGACGACGGCAGGGGCGGCGCCCGCCCCGCGCGGGGCTCGGGACTGAGCGGGCTCGCCGACCGCGTCAGCGCGCTGGGCGGAACGCTCGAGATCGAGAGCCCGGTCGGCGCGGGCACGACGATGCGTGCGCGGATACCGGTCACGGCGCCGGGCAGGGCGAGCCGTGAGCCCGGCGCGGATGCCGAATACGCGCACGCCTGATTCGGGAAGCTCCGATCGGGCGGACCCGTGATGATCGAACCCATTCTGCGCCACCGGCGTAGCTCGGGACATGATCGTCGTGACGGATCCGGCGCTCGGGCCGCTGGACGTGGCATTGGACGCCGGCGCGGCCGAGGCGGCGCTTGCTCCGCACCTGGCGGGTCTGAAGGGCTGCCGCCCGCGCTACGTCCGCTACCGGCCCCGCCGTCAGCTGCTGGTGCTGTACGACCTCGATCTCGACGGCGCGAGCACGCTCGCCCATCTGACGATGCTCCCGCCACGGCGCGCCGAGCGGCTGTGGGCCCGGATCGAGGCCGCGGGGCTCGCCGGCCGCGCGCGCCGCGTCCCCGAGCTCGGGGCGGTGGCGCAGCTATTCCCTGCCGACGTGCGGCTGCCGGGGCTCGCGGGCGCGCTGGCGCGTGGCCCAGCCGAGCTCGTTCGCTACAAGCCGGGGCGGCGGGCGGTCCTGCGCTATGGGGGTGAGCGCGGCGTCTACGGCAAGCTGCGCGCCGACGCCGCGGGCGCCCTGCACGCCGAGCTCGGTCGCCGACTGATCGAGCTCGGGGTCCCCACCCCGGCGCCGCTCGGCTACCTGCCGGAATTGCGCATGACGCTCCACGACGAGCAGCCCGGCACGCGGCTGGCCGAGCTCCAGGGCCCCGACCTCGAAGCCTGGATGGAGCCGGTGGCTGCTGCCCTTGCGCAACTGCACGCCGCGAGCGTGGCCGGCCTGCCCGCCCACTCGATGCAACTGGAAATCGAGGATCTGCGGTCCGCGGCCGACACGGCCGCCGCGCTGCTGCCACATCGGCACGCCGAGATCGACGACCTCCTCGGTCGCCTGGCCGCGCGCCTGGCTGCTGTCCCGCCCGCGGCGGCCACGATCCACGGCAGCTTCCACGTCGACCAGGTGCTGGTCGGCGACGACGGCGTGGCACTGCTCGATCTGGACAGCGCGGCGGTCGGCGACCCGTTGCTCGACGTCGGGCACTTCGCCTCTTACCTCAGCGCGGCGGGCGAGGAAGCCGCGCGCGAGCGCTTCCTGGACACCTGGGCGGCGCCGCCGGCGGTACTGCTGTTCGAGGCCGCGGCGTTGCTGCGCTGGAGCAGCCTGCCGTTCCGCGACCTCGAGCCTGGCTGGACTACCGCTGTGGAACGTCGGCTGGATCTGGCGCTCGAGCGCGCCCACGGCGTCTAGGGCTTTCCGGATAGGCGTTCATCTTGAGCGCGTTGTCTTGTGCGCTCAGCCGGCGCCAATGCCCAGGGCGTCGAGCGCGTCGACCATGGCCGTGAGCGCGACAGCGTCGGCGTGGAGGCCATCGAGCGCGGGGGCGAACTCGTCAATGCTCGTCTGCAGCGCGCCGAAGCCGCTCGCGAGACCGGCGACGTCGGTGGCGAGCGCATCGACGCCGGCGCTCAGGCTCGCCAGGTCGGCGCCCGCCTCGGCGGCTGTCGTCTGTGCGTCGATGGCATTTGTGAGCGAGGCCATGCGGGCGTTGAGCTCGCTCGTGCCGGCGGCGAGCGAGCCGGACGCGGCCTCGACCGCGTCGAGCCGGACGTCGATCCGGCTGAGCGCTTCGTCGATCGCTGTGACCTGCGCCAGCACGCCCGGGATCTGCTTGATCAACTCGATCTGGACGGCAAGGATCGGGGTCTGGACGGCCAACGTCTCGACGGCGTCCTCGATCATGCCCAGCGCGCGCGAGGTGCGGAGCGAGGTGTCGACCGCGCCCATGGCCGTTCCGAGCCACTCCGCCCCCGGGGCCAGCGCCTCCACGTCGGCGAGCAGCGGTTCGAAGGCCGGATCCGTGCGCGCGCGGCCCTCCAGGGCCCTCGCCAGGGACTCGAAGGCGACGGCGATCCCCGCCAGGCCGACCGGGAGGCGCAAGGTCTGCAGGCGCGCGATCTGCTGTGTGAGCGAGCCGAACTTCCCAATCCGCCCGGACATGGCCGTAGCCCGCGCCCCCATTTCCATGACGATCTGCTCGGGGGTCCTTGAAGGAGGTGCGGGGGCGCTAGACGGTGCAGGGGCGCGGGGGGCTCCGCGACGGCGCCTTGCCCCTCGGGTCACGCTGGCCCGCGTCAGCTTCAGTGTCGGCCGGTAGCGGTAACGCAGCCGAAGGCGCGCCATTTTCGAGAGCGAGGTCACTCCCTTCAGGCGGTCGCCTTTGCGCAGCGCGCGCGGCGCCACCCGAGAGGCGCCGGCCGCGCCCGACATCGGCAGCCGCGCCCGACTAAGCTGCACCCGCACCCGTCGCGTGCCGAGCTTCAAGGCACGCCCCGCGCGCTTGCTCAGCTGGATCGGCACGGTCACAGCGCCGCCCCTGGCTGTCGGCTCCCCGGTCACGCGGCCGTCGACTTTGAAGGTGCGCGCCTGCGCCGCCGCGGGAATGGCCGCCAGCAGGAGGAGCGCCAGCAGAGCAGCGCGCTTTGCGGCGATGCGGTCGACGGCCGGCAGACTGCGGTCTTGGAGCACCGGAGACTCCACCTCGCGGCGACCCGCACTATCCGTAACGTGCCTGCGGCCATGCAACATGCTGCGAGCCCCCGTTATCTGCCTAGATGACGGAGGGCATTTTCATCGGTCCGCCTTGGGCGAACCTTGGACGGAAATGAGTATCCGCTCATCCGCTCCGTTGTCTGGCCCTGTGAGGGCTAGTCGTGCCCATGGCCCCGCGGCGAGCGCGACCCACTGCGTTCGGCTCGCTACTCGGCGGATCAGAAGAGCGTTGGGAGGGAGCGGCGGCGACCTATGAAGCCGGGGATCTAGGCGTCCGCTTCACCTATGCTTGCAGGGCCGCCGACCGCTATCGCCGGATGCTCCTCGACGACCTCACCGAGGACGGCACGATCGAGGACCTCTCCGAAGGACTTCGATCCGGTGTCCCCAATTTGGGGCGCTTCAGCGGAAGCGCGCCTAACTTTCCGCTTCGCGCGAGTCCGCAGAACCACCCTCGGGTGCTAGTACACGCGTCCGAAAGTACCGTCCGGAATCGGCGAGCGACTGGGCGTGGCTGGTGGTGGACGTGGGATGAGTCGATGCCGGAGCATCGGCGATTCCCGCGGCTGCCGCCAGGCGCGTCCAGGCGCCGCCGAAACGTGCGGTACTTGAGGACGCGTGTACTAGCCAGGAATCCCGTGGATCTGACGCAATGTGGCTATGTCGGTCAGGTGCCCGTGTACCTCGATGAGCGCGCCCTCGGCGACTACGCCGATCATTGTCGAAGGCGTGATCACCGCGTCGCCCGCGAGGAGCTCGCAACTCACCACGACGCGTTCGGCGTCGATTTCCTGAACAGAAAGGATCCGGACATTGTGCTTCAGTTCGCTGCGGCTCAGCTCCTCGACCCAGGTTCGAAGACCCTCGTGGCCGTGGTACGAGCGACCGGTCCCCCCGGCTCCGGTTGGATAAAACTCGATCTGCGGGTGAGAGACAGCCACAAGTCCATCGGCATCACGCCGGTTGAACGCTTCGGCGAACCGACGTCCCAGTGACTCAGACGAGGACTCCGTCACAAACACGTACCATATCCGGCGCTCAGGGCCGTACGGGCATTGCGGCGCGCCGGCCCGTCGATTTGATGCACGTACTCGGCGATGTGCTCGCAGGCGGGCCACTCGCAGGTCGGTTGCGCTGCGACGAGCCCGCGGTTGTGACCCCACCTCGGGCGTCAGCCGGCCACCCAGGCCTTCGCCTCGTCGAGTCCGTCCAGGCCGCGGATCAACACGTCGCCCGGCGCCATCCAGGCGAACATGTGGAACGCCTTCGAGATCCACTCGACGTCCGTGACCAGCGCCGTGCGCTTCCAGGCGGAGAGATGCCCGAAGCCGAGCTTGATCCCTGTCTTGGTGTCCTCGAGGAGCGCCCCGGGCTCGAACGCCTCGAACTCGGGACCGACGACGAACACCATCCTCACTTCGCCCGCTTCCGCTGCCGCGCGCATCGCCGGCAGAAGGACCTCTCGGTACTCGTCGCCCGTCACCTTGCCGGTGGCGCGGAAGCCGAGCGTCCCGGGCTCCATCCCGTCGAGCGTTTCGATCATCGAGCTCCTCCTACATCAAGGACGGCAACGTCTGGCTGGCGACCCCAGACGGATCCCGCCAGTCACAGGTTACGACCAGCGGCGGCCACTCGCACGTCTCCGAGGCGGACGACGGAACGATGATTGCGCTCGCCCCGGGCGAGCGGCTGCGCAAGCTCTCCCGCACGGGCAAGGTGCTGGCCGAGTTGCCCGTCTAGGAGACGGGACCCCACCTCTGGCCCGGTCAACGAGTTCCACGGACCGTTCACGCCCGAGATATCGCCGGACGGCAGGCTGCTGGCGTTCGAATGGATCGACGAAGAGCTGGGGCCCGCCGGAGCGAGCTCGAGGCGGCGCTCAGATCCCCCTGAGCGACTCAGCCGGCCGGCCCTCGAGCATCCGCTCGCCGAGCTCGATCAGCACGTCCACCAGCGCGTCCACGTCCCCCTCGCGCGTCTGCCAGTTCACGATCGCCGGGCGGAAGGCCACCTTGCCCTCGAACAGCGTGGTGCCGGCGAACACGCGGCCGTCCTCGAGCAGGGCCTCGCCGAGGTCCCTGTTGAGGGCGTCGAGCTCCTCCTCCCGCACTCCGGGCGGCCGCCAGCGGAAGCAGACGATGTTGAGCGGCGCCTCGGCCAACCGTTCGAAGGCCGGCTCCGCGTCGATGCGGCTGGCAAGGTGCGTCGCGACCTCGAGGTGGCGCTCAACCATCGCCCGGTACCCCTGCGCGCCGTACGCGCGCAGCGTGGCCCACACGGCGAGCGCCCGCGCCCGGCGCGAGCCCTCCGGGGTCCGAAAGCCGAAAACCGGCCGGGGGCTGTCGAGCGGCGGGAGGTAGTCGGCCTGCTCGGCGAACGCGCCGCGGCGCCAGCGGTCCTCGCGGATAAAGGCGAACCCGCAGTCGTGCGGCACGTTGAGCCACTTGTGCCCGTCCGCCGATACCGAGCTTGCCCGCTCCGTCCCGGCGGCTAACGCTTCGCTGCAAGGCGAGAGACGCGCGAACAGGCCGAATGCGCCGTCCACGTGAAGCCAGGCGCCGTGGCGCTCGGCCAGCTCGGCCATCTCGTCGATAGGGTCGAAGTCGCCCGCGTTCACCTCGCCGGCGTTGGCGATCACGATCGCCGGCGTGTTGCCGAGTCCCGACAGCCCGTCGGCGAGCGCCTCGAGGTCGAGCCGCCCTCGGGCGTCCCGGGTGAGCTTGCGCACGTTCGCGCGGCCGATCCCGAGGAACGCAAGCGACTTCATCGCGCTTGCGTGCACGTATCCGCTCGTCAGCACCGGGATCTGGGGCGACCCGGCGAGCCCGTCCTCGGCGCCCGAGAACCCCGCCCGCTCAGCGCACCACTCGCGCGCCGCGGCAAGGCACGTGAAGTTCGCCATGGTTCCGCCTGTCACCAGCGCCCCGTCGAACTCCTCGGGAAGACGGAAGAGCTGACGCAGCCAGTCGATCGCCACCTGCTCGAGCCGCGTGCCGAGCGGCGAGGAAACCCAGGCGACGGCGTTCTGGTCGAGCGCCGACGTGAGCCAGTCCGCGGCGAGCGCGGCGGGAGTGGCGCCGCCGATCACGAAGTGAAAGAAACGCGGTCCGGCGGAGCGGGTGGCGGCCTCCCGGCCGAGCCGCGCGAGCTCGGCGACCGCGGCGGGAGCGCCCTCGCCTTGACGGGGCAGCTCGCCGCCTACGCCGGCCATGAGCTCGGCCGAGCCGGGCGGCTGCACGTGCTCGGAACCCACGCCCGCCAGATACGCACGCGCCTCCGTGGCCGCGAGCTCCAGCGCGCGCTCGAGCTCCTCGCGGCGGTCGAGCGGGTCGCTCATGGGTGCCTGATACTACGAGCCCATGCGAGCCCTCCTCATCGTCTTCGCCGCCGTCCAGGTGCTCACCGGCGCGCTGCTCTGGCTCACTCCTGGCTTCTTCCATGACGAGATCGGCCCGTACGGTGCCCGCAACGACCACTACATGGGCGACCTCGCCACGTGGTACCTGGCGCTCGGCGCGGCGGCGTTCGTGGCCGTGCGGCGGGTGGGCTGGCGCGTGCCTGTGCTGGCCCTGGCGTTCCTCCAGTACGCCCTCCACTCGCTCAACCACCTGATCGACGTGGGGGAGGCCGACCCCGGCTGGCTCGGGCCGGCCAACTTCGTGTCGCTCCTGCTCGCCACCCTGCTGCTGGGCTGGATGCTGCGCACCGAGGCGCAGGCCGCGGCGCGATGAGGGTCTTCGTCGCCGGAGCCAGCGGCGCGCTCGGCCGGCCGCTCATCCCCCAGCTGGTGGCCGCGGGGCACGACGTGACCGGCAGCACGCGCTCCGAGGAACGTGCCGCGGCGATCCGAGCGGCCGGCGCGCGGGCGGTGGTCTGCGACGCGCTCGACGCGGCAGCCCTGCGCGCCGCGGTGACGGAGGCCGCCCCGGAGGTGGTGATCCACCAGCTGACGGCGCTTCCGGACCGCTTCGACCCGCGTGACGATGAGATGTACTACCCCACCAATCGCCTGCGCTCCGAGGGCACCCGCAACCTGATTGAGGCCGCGCGCTCCGCCGGCGCGCGGCGGCTCGTGTGGCAGAGCATCGCCTTCGCCTACGCCCCGGCCCCGCAGCCCGAGGTGATGGGCGAGGAGGCCCGGCTCGCCCTCCGCGCGCCGCCGCCGTTCGGCGACGGCGTGCGCACCATCGACGAGATGGAGCGCGCGGTGGTCGGAGCCGAGGGGTTCGAGGGCCTGGTGCTCCGCTATGGCTGGTTCTACGGCCCGGGCACCTACTACGCGGACGACGGCAGCGTGGCCAACGACGTCCGGAAGCGGCGCTTCCCGGTGATCGGCAAGGGCACCGGGCTGTTCTCGTTCGTGCACGTGGACGACGCGGCGAGCGCCACGGTCGCCTCCGTCGAGCGCGGCGCCCGCGGCATATACAACGTCGTCGACGACGACCCGGCGCCCCAGCGCGAGTGGCTCCCCGCCTACGCCGAGGCGATCGGCGCGAAGAAGCCGTTCCGTGTGCCCGTCTGGGTCGCGCGGCTCGTGGTGGGCAAGGTCGCGAACATGGCACCACGGCAGCCGGGCGCCTCGAACGCGAAGGCCAAGCGGGAGCTCGGCTGGGAGCCGCGCTGGCCGAGCTGGCGCGAGGGCTTCCGCGACGCGCCCCGGTAGCCCGGCAGGATCGGCGTCCCCCCGGGTAGCCGAAAGCCGCTCAGTCGTCCAGCAGGAACTCCGCCCACAGCGGGTAGTGGTCGGAGATCCGCGCCTCCTTCTCCGACTGCCCCACGTCGTGCAGGAGGTGCTGGTCCCAGACGAAGTTGCCGGCAGTCTTGTACTTGAGGGTCAGCGCGGCGCCGCTGCCCTTGTTGAACCAGGCGATCTGGTCGTAGAACGAGTGCTTGTCCTTCGTCTCGCCGAGCGTGCGCGGCAGCTCCATCAGCTCGGCGGGCGGTGAGAGCTGCCCGTCGACCACGAGTGCGTTCCAGTTGGCGTCGTCGAGCTTGTCGATGTTGAAGTCGCCCAGGGCCATCATGTTGCGGTTGAACTCGTCGGGGTCCTCGGCATGCTCGCGCAGCCACTGGGCGAAACGGGCGATCTCGGGCGTGCGCACCTCCTCGGTGCTCTGCGTGCCGTAGATGACGTGCAAGGTGACGAGCGTGAATCCCTTCTCGCCCGACTGGAACGAGACGGTGTACGGAGTGCGCACGAACTGGCGCTCCAGGAGAGCGCCGGCGTCCTCGAGCTCCTCGTCCGGGATCACCAGCTCGCCGACGAGGCCGGAAGACCTGACTCGGCGCGTGTCGAATATGTAGCCGAGGCGCTCAGAGTTGCCCGGCTTGCCCTCGGTCACGTCAGAGACGATGAACGCCCAGCGCGGGCCGAGGATGTTCCTCAGCAGGCGCAGGGCGGTGAGGTCGCGCTTGACCTCCACCAGCGCCACGACGTCGAATCGCGCGATCAGCTGGGCGATCGCGCACATGTCCTGAAGGTTGCGCTTGGGGCTCACCCGCGGCTTGGACTCCCAGGCCGTCTGGACCCGACCGAAGTGGCGGATGTTCCAGGTGCCGATCAGCAGGTTGTTCCGCTTCTTCTTCGGCAGCTCGTCGAGCGCCGCCTCGAACCCGTCCAGCACCGTCACGCTCTGCCCCGGCGGGTCGGGGAGGCCGAGCTCGGCTGGGGGCAGAAGGGCCACGGGTCAGTTCGACACGCTCAGCGCTATCGGGATGAACACGGTTGCCGCGAACACCAGTATCACCCCCGCGGCAACCAGCGTGCGGGATTTGATGATGTGGCCGACCGTCCCGATCAGGAAGCCGAGCGCCAGCAGCACGATGAAGAACGAGGGCGAGACCTCGAAATCCCCACGCTGGTCCGGGCCGGAACCCGGGTCGAGGAAGTCCGACATGGCCAAGAGGAGCGAGCCGTCCAAGGGGGCGAAAGTATCCTTCCAGCCGGATGAGCGACGTGTTCCAGACCATCGAGGGCTCCCGCCGGAGCCTGGGCGAGGTCGGTTACCTGGCGGACGAGTCGACCGCGCTGGTGTCGTACCTCGCCGGGCGGCTCGGCAAGCCGGTGCTGGTCGAGGGGCCCGCCGGCGTGGGCAAGACCGAGCTTGCGAAGGCGCTGTCGCGCGCCACCGAGCGCCCGCTGATCCGCCTTCAGTGCTACGAGGGACTCGACGAGGCCAAGGCGCTCTACGAGTGGAACTACCGCAAGCAGCTGCTGCGCATCCAGACGGAGACGCGCGAGGCCGGCTGGGAGCAGGTCAAGGAGGACATCTTCGGCGAGGAGTTCCTGCTCCCGCGGCCGCTCCTGACCGCTATCTCAGCCGACCAGCCGGTGGTCCTGCTGATCGACGAGATCGACAAGACAGACCAGGAGTTCGAGGCCATGCTCCTGGAGGTCCTCTCTGACTTCCAGATCTCGATCCCCGAGCTGGGCGTGGTCGAGGCCCGCACCCGGCCGCTGGTGCTGCTCACCTCGAACAACTCGCGCGAGCTCACGGAGGCGCTGAAGCGCCGCTGCCTGTACCTCTGGCTCGACTACCCCACCGTGGAGCGCGAGCTTGAGATCGTGCACCTGCATGCGCCCGAGCTGGACGACAAGATCGCGCGAAAGCTCGTCGAGGTGATCCACATGGTGCGGGCGCTCGACATGAAGAAGCCTCCCTCGATCGCCGAGTCGATCGACTGGGCGCGGGCGCTGCTGCTGCTGGGCGCCGAGGATGTGGACCAGGCGGTCCTCCAGCGGACGATGTCGATCATCGTCAAGCACCGCACCGACCTCGACCTGGTCGCCGAGCGAGTTGGAGTGAAGCTGGACAGCGGCATCGTGGGCGCGCAGCGCACCGGCTGAGCCCGCTCGCGCTCAAGGCCGGCGCACCACGCCGGCCGACGCGCAGGTCACGAGGGCCCGCGCCAGGTCCTCCGGCTCGATCCCGCGGAGGTCCGGGTGGTCCGTGTCGATCTCGATCTCGCCGGCCGTCTCAATGCCCAGCGACCGGGCGCCCGCGCGGCAGAGGTCCGCCCACAGGTCGCCGCTGGCCGCCAGCAGCGCGTGCCGGGTCATGCCCTCGCGGCGGGCCAGCGTCTCGAGCTCGCGCGCCTCCTCGAAGGGGTCGATGCGCACCTGCGAGTCGCTGCCGACCGCGAGCGGCACTCCGGCGTCGCGGAGCCGGAGCAGGGGCGGGTGGCCGTCGCCCAGGTTGCCTTCGGTGGTCGGGCAGCTCACCACGGTCGCGCCGCTCGCCCAGATCAGCTCTACGTCCCGCGGGGTCACGTGGATCGCGTGCACCACGCTCGCGAGCGGGCCGAGGAAGCCGGTGCGCTCGAGCAGCTCGATCGGCGAGCAGCCGTGCTCGGCCTGCACCTCGTCGAGCTCTCGCGGCTGCTCCGCCGCGTGCACGTGGCGCACCAGCCCGTGCTCCTCGGAGTGGGCGGCGATCGCCTCGAGCCAGTCGGCGGGCACGGCGCGCGCCGAATGGGCGGCAACGCCGACCGACACCCCGGCCTGGGTGTCGGCCCACGCGCCCAGCTCCTCCACGCGCGCGAGGAACGCCTCGGCGCTCGGGTCGCAGAAGCGCCGCTGACGCGGCTCCGGCGGGCGATCCGGGCCCGCACGGGCGTAGGCCGCCGGGAGCAGCACGATCTCGAGGCCGGCGGCGCGGGCGGCGCTGGCCGTCGCCTTGGCCATCGCGTTCCGGTCCTCGTAGGGCGAGCCGTCCGGGCGGTGGTGGACGTAGTGGAACTCGCCCACCGCCCCGTACCCTGCGGCCGCCATCTCCTCGTACGCCGCGCGGCTCGCGTGTTCGATCGAGTCCGGCCCGAGCTCGTTGGCGAGCGCGTACATGGCCTCGCGCCAGCTCCAGAAATCGTCGCCCGCCGCGTGGTCCGCGGGCCGCTCCGCCCGCCCGCGCAGCCCGCGCTGGAACGCGTGGCTGTGGGCGTTCGGCATCGCCGCCGCCCTCACGCCGCCGGTTGCTCCAGGAGTCGGAGGATCAGCTCTGCGCCGAAAGCCGCGTCCTCGAGCTCGACACGCTCCTCGGGCGAGTGGCTCACGCCCGTCTCGTTGCGCACCAGGACCAGGGCGGCCGGCAGCCGGGCGGCGATCAGGCCGGCGTCGTGGCCCGCGTAGCAGTCGAGCTCCGGCGCGGGGGCGCCCATCTCCTGGCTCAGCGCCACGAGCCGCGAGCGCAACCCGGGGTCGAACTCGCAGCCCGGGCTTCTTGACTCGAGCGAGAGGGCCACCGGCAGGCCCGGGTCAACGCTGGCGACCGCCGCATGCCACGCCTCCACGAGCGCGGAGTCCCGGGCGCGGGCGTCCAGCCACACGGTCGCGCGCGCGGGCACCGTGGTGAGCGCGTTCGGCTCCACCTCGATCCGTGGGGCGGTGGCCACCAGCCCGTCACCGGACCGGTCGAGCGCGGCGACGATCAGGCGGGCCGCGGCGGCGAGCGCGTCGCGGCGGTCGGCGGGCGGGGTCGTGCCCGCGTGGTCGGCCCGGCCCTCGATCTCCGCGCGCAGCCGCATCCGCGTGGCCAGGCCGCGGACCACGCCGGCCGGCACGCCGGCTCGCTCGAGCTCGGTGGTCTGGTCGATGTGCAGCTCGAAGAAGCCGCGCAGCCGCGCGAGCCATTGCGGTGCGGCGCCGATCCCGGCCGGGTCCACCCCGGCGGCGCTCATGGCGTCCGCCATGCGCACGCCGTCAGCGTCCACGCGGTCGAGCACGCTCAGGTCGAGCACACCGGTGAGCGCTCGGCTCCCAAAGGTGGGTGTGTTGAAGCGGGCTCCCTCCTCGTCGGCGAACGAGATGACCGCCGCCGGAGCGTCCGCCCTCGCCGCCACCTGGAAGGCCGCCGCAACTCCGAGAGCGCCGTCGAACGATCCGCCCTCGCGCACGCTGTCGAGGTGTGAGCCCACCGCCCACCAGGGCGGCGGCGACTCGGGCACCGCCCAGAGGTTTCCGGCCGGGTCGCGCTCCACGCGCAGGCCGGCGCCGGCCGCCTGCTCCCGGAACCACTCCCGCGTTGCGGCGTCCTCGTCGCTCCAGGCGAGGCGCGTGGTGCCGCGCGGCCCGCGCCCGATCGGAAGCAGCGGGTCGAGCCGCGCCGACAGGTCTGACGCGTCGATCATCGCGGGCCGAGCCGCCATTCCTGGCCCGGACAGACGTACACCACGCGGCCGCCCATCAGCACCACCGCGACCGGGTTGCGGCCGAACCTGTAGGGCACGTGTTCGGCGGGACAGTCGAGCAGCACCAGGTCGCCCTGTTTCCCGACCTCGATGGAGCCCAGGTCACCGGAGCGGTCGAGCACCCAGGCGGGGTTGAGCGTCACGGCGAGCAGTGCCTCGCGCACGCTCCAGCCGTAGCGGCGCACGGCCATCCCCACCACCAGCGGCAGCGACAGCACCGGCGAGGTTCCCGGGTTGAGGTCGGTGGCGAGCGCGCAGATGGCGCCGGCGGCGGCCAGCGCCCGGGCGGGGGCCACGTGCTCGTCGCCGAGCACCTCGGCCCCGGGGAGCAGCACCGCGGCGCACTCGGCGCGGGCCAGCGGCTCGAGGTCGTCGGGGTGGAGGCAGGCCAGGTGGTCGACCGAGCGCGCAGCGTGCTCCAGCGCGACGGGGACCGAGCGGCTGGTCGAGAACTGCTCCACGTGGGCGCGCAGCGCCATCCCGTGACGCGCCGCCAGCTCGCCCATGCGGGCCAGGTGGTCGACCGAGAAGGCCACGGTCTCGACATAGATGTCGAGCGCGCCTGCGGTGATGTCGGGCACGAGCCGCTCCACCACGGCCATCCAGCCGTCGGCCGTGTAGCCCTCCGGCACGGCGTGGGCGAGCAGCGCCGTGGAGGCGGTTCGCTGCACCACGCGGCCACCGAGCTCCTCGGCGAGCCTCAGGGCCCGCAGCTCCTCCTCGGGCGAGAGCCCGTAGCCCGACTTGCACTCGAAGGCGGTCGTACCGTGGGCCAGCATCTCGAGCGCCAGCGTGCCGGCCTGCTCGAGCACCTCGCCGTCGGAGGCCTCCGCGAAAGCCCGCGCCGACGATGCGATCCCGCCCCCCCGGAGCGCGATCTCCTCGTACGGCACGCCGGTGACCTTCTGCTCGTACTCCTCCGCCCGCCACCCCGCGAAGGGCAGGTGGGTGTGGCAGTCCACCATCCCCGGCAGCACGGCGCCGCCTGATGCGTCGATCGCGAGCTCGGCATTGTCGTCCTCGTCGAGGGCCGTGATCAGCCCCTCGCGCACGCAGACCGAGCCGGGGTCGAGCGACAGCTCGGCTGCGCGGTCGTGCCGCAGGTAGGGCAGCCCGTCCTCGGGCGGGCGCAGCAGCTGGGCGGCGCCGCGGAGGCAGACGCTCAAGCGTCCTCCAGCATCGGTACCCGGACGCCGCGCTCGCGCGCGACCGCGATTGCCTCGGGGTAGCCTGCGTCGGCGTGCCGAGCGACCCCGATCCCGGGGTCCGCCGTGAGCGTGCGCCGGAGCCTTGTGTCCGCCCGCTCGGAGCCGTCGGCCACGCACACCTGGCCGGCGTGGATCGACCGGCCCATCCCCACCCCGCCGCCGTGGTGCACCGACACCCAGCTCGCACCGCAGGCCGTGTTCAGCAGCGCGTTCAGGATCGGCCAGTCAGCCACCGCGTCGGAACCGTCGCGCATCCCCTCGGTCTCGCGCTCCGGCGAGGCGACCGACCCCGCGTCCAGGTGGTCGCGGCCGATCACGACCGGCCCGCGCAGCTCCCCGGAGCGGACCATCTCGTTGAAGCGCAGGCCGGCGAGGTGACGCTCGCCATAGCCCAGCCAGCAGATCCGCGCCGGCAGGCCCTGGAACTGGATCCGCTCCCGTGCGAGGCGGATCCAGCGCGCCACCGGCTCCTGATCGCCGAACAGGTCCAGGATCGCGTCGTCGGTGCGGTGGATGTCCTCGGGCTCGCCGGACAGCGCCACCCAGCGGAACGGGCCTCGCCCCTCGCAGAACTGCGGGCGGATGTAGGCGGGCACGAAGCCGGGGTAGTCGAAGGCGCCCTCGGCGCCGTGGTCGGCGGCCAGGCCGCGCAGCGCGTTGCCGTAGTCGAAGGCCTTTGCCCCGCCGCGGGCGAGCGCGCGGATCGCGTCCACGTGCGCCACGGCGCTCTCCCCCACGCGCTTCAGGTAGTCGTCCGGCGCCGAGTTGCGCAGCGCCTCGGCCTGCTCGACGGTCAGGCCCGCCGGGATGTAGCCGTTGAGCGGGTCGTGGGCGCTCGTCTGGTCGGTCACCACGTCGACCTCTACCCCGCGGCGCACGATCTCGGGCACGAGCTCGGCCGCGTTGCCGAGCAGGCCGATCGAGAGCGGTCTCCGCTCGGCGCGCGCCGCGTCGAGGCGATGCAGCGCGTCGTCGAGGTCGGCGGCGCGCTCGTCCAGGTAGCCGGTCTCGATGCGACGCTCGATGCGGCGCAGGTCGACCTCCACGCAGAGGGCGCAGCCGCCGTTCATCGTCACGGCGAGCGGCTGCGCGCCTCCCATGCCGCCCAGTCCCGCGGTGAGCACGAGCCGGCCCTCGAGCGAGCCGCCGAAATGCGCGCTCGCCGCCGCGGCGAAGGTCTCGTAGGTGCCCTGCACGATGCCCTGGCTCCCGATGTAGATCCAGGAGCCGGCCGTCATCTGGCCGTACATCATGAGCCCGGCGCGGTCCAGCTCGTTGAAGTGCTCCCAGGTCGCCCAGCGCGGGACCAGGTTGGAGTTGGCGATCAGCACTCGCGGCGCCAGCTCGTGGGTCTCGAACACGCCGACGGGCTTGCCCGACTGCACGAGCAGCGTCTCCTCGTCGCGGAGCGCCTGCAGCTCGCGCCGGAGCGCCTCGTAGCTCTCGCGGTTGCGGGCCGCCTTGCCGATCCCGCCGTAGACGATCAGCTCGGCCGGGTTCTCGGCCACGTCCGGATGGAGGTTGTTCTCGAGCATCCGCAGCGCGGCCTCCTGGTGCCAGCCCCGGCAGCGCATCAAGGGGTCTGACCCCCTGAGTCGACCCCACTCAAGGGGTCTGACCCCCTGAGTCGACCCCACTCAAGGGGTCTGACCCCTCCCCCCGGGGGGATAGGCGCAGCTCTCCGGTGCGGAGCGCGTCCGCCAGGCGCCCGATCTCCTTGGCCAGCGACCGGTCCTCCTCCACCCGCGGCACGATCTCACGCACTCGGGCCACGGCGTCCTCCAGCAGCGGCGTGGTTCGCAGCGGCCGGTGGAACTCGAGCCCCTGGCACGCGCAGACCAGCTCCGTGGCGATCACCCGCGCGGCGTGCTCCACGACCGCCCGCGCCTTCAGCGCGGCCCAGGCGCCCATGGAGTTGAAGTCCTCCTGTCCGGCCGACGTGGGGACCGAGCCGGCCCCGGCGGGATGGGCCAGCACCTGGCACTCGTTCACGAGCGCGGCCGACGCGTACTGGGCGATCATCAGGCCTGTGCCGAGGCCGGGGGTCGGGGACAGGAACCGCGGCAGCTCGGCGTAGCTGGGCGAGAGCAGCGCGTATGTGCGGCGCTCGCTGTAGGAGGCCAGCTCGGTGAGCGCGAGCGCGAGGTGGTCGAGCGGCAGCGACAGCGGCTGGCCGTGGAAGTTGCCGCCCGCCACGACCTCGCCGTCGTCCGGGAAGACGAGCGGATTGTCGGTGACGGCGGAGAGCTCGCGCTCGAGGGCACTGCCCACATAGTCGAGCGCGTCCGCCACCGCGCCAATCACCTGCGGCGCACACCTCAGCGTGTAGGGGTCCTGTACACGGCCGCAGTCGGCATGGCTCGCCACCACGTCGCTCCCCGCGAGCAGGTCGCGCAGCCGGGCCGCGACGCGCGCCTGGCCCGGTTGCGGGCGCACCGCCTGGAGGCGCGCGTCGAAGGGGACGGTGGAACCCTTGAAGGCCTCGAGCGAGAGCGCGCAGGCCACGGTGGCGGCCTTGATCACACGGTCGGCGTCCGTGACCGCTAGCGTCCCAACGGCAGCCATGAGGTGGGTGCCGTTGATGATGGCGAGCCCCTCCTTGGCGGTCAGCCGCAGCGGCTCGAGCCCCGCCCGCCGCAACGCCTCCTTGCCGCTGAGATGCTCCCCCTCGAACGTGGCCTCGCCCTCCCCCACGAGCACCAGCCCGAGGTGCGCCAGCGGCGCCAGGTCCCCGGACGACCCCACCGAGCCGCGGCTGGGCACCACCGGTACCGCGCCGCGCTCGAGTAGGGCGAGCAGCAGCTCCACGAGCTCCTCTCGAACGCCGGAGTGGCCGCGGGCGAGGGAAGCAGCGAGCAGGAGCATCATCGCCCGCACCACCTCGTCGTGCAGCGGCTCCCCGGACCCGACGGCGTGGGAGCGGAGCATGTTCAGCTGGAGCCGCTCGGCGTCGGCCGGCTCGATCCGGACGCTGGCCAGTTCGCCGATGCCCGTGGTGACCCCGTAGACCGCCTCCCCGCGCGCGACCGCGTCCTCCACCACGGCCCGCGCCGCGCGAATCCGCTCCCGCGCGGCACAGTCGAGCCTCGGCGGGGGCCCACCCCGCGCGACCGCCTCGAGCCGGGCGGGCGTGAGCGGTTCGGCGATCTCCACGGGGAGGCACCATATCCCCGGGCAAGCGTCCGACCTAGCTGTTCGTATGG
This sequence comes from uncultured Thermoleophilaceae bacterium, assembly GCA_963733885.1. Taxonomy (GTDB): domain Bacteria; phylum Actinomycetota; class Thermoleophilia; order Solirubrobacterales; family Thermoleophilaceae; genus JACVRW01. The sequence continues at coordinate 216,073 of CAVTES010000007.1, forward strand.
AACAGCCATTCAGGACAGTTGACCCATCGTTGCCCGTCGTTCGAACCGATGAGTCCCACAGCCGCGCCGGGTCTAACCCATATGAGCCTTCCGAAGGTCGTGACAAGAGACGAATGGCTGCGCGAGCGCAAGGAGCTGCTCGCCGAGGAGAAGGAGCTCACGCGCCGCCGTGACATCCTCAGCGCCGCGCGCCGCGAGCTCCCCATGGTCGAGATCGAGAAGGAGTACGTGTTCCAGGGCCCCGAGGGCCCGGCCACCCTGCTGGACCTTTTCGACGGACGCCGCCAGCTGGTGATCGGACACTTCATGTTCAGGCCGGACTGGGAGGACGGCTGCCCCAGCTGCAGCGCCGGCGTCGACGAGCTCGCGCCGGGGCTGATCGAGCACCTGAACCTGCGCGACACCTCGCTCGCGTACGTCTCCCGCGCGCCGATCGAGAAGCTCGAGCGCTACCGGAAGAAGAAGGGCTGGGCGCACATGCGCTGGTACTCCTCCCACGGCACCGACTTCAACCACGACTTCAAGGTCACGGTCGACGAGTCGGTGGCACCCCCGGAGTACAACTACAAGACCAAGGCCGAGCACGAGCAGGGGGGCACGGGGTACTACTTCGCGGGCGACGAGCCCATCGAGCAGCCCGGTCTCAGCTGCTTCCTGCGCCTCGACGACCGCGTCTTCCACACCTACTCCACCTTCGGCCGCGGTGCCGAGATGCTGGGCGGCTCCTACTACTGGCTGGACCTCACGGCGCTCGGCCGCCAGGAGGAGTGGGAGGAGCCCAAGGGCCGAACCGACTCGGCACGCGCCGCCACGCCCGACTTCGCGAGCTGACCATATCCTTGCCCGCATGGGCAAGCCGGGTCTCTACGGCGGCATGCCGGCTCCGGCCGGGCCGCCGGGCATGGCCCCGCGCCTGCTCGAGTTCGCCGACGAGCTGCGGCGCGAGGGGGTCGCGGTCGGCACCTCCGAGCTGCTCGACGCGTTCGGCGCGCTCGACGCGGTGAGCTGGTCCTCCCGCGAGGACTTCCGCGAGGCGCTGGCGGCCACGCTCGCCAAGTCGCAGGAGGACCGGCACGTGCTCGACGTGCTGTTCGACCGGTTCTTCTTCCGCGCCGTGGAGCGCGAGGCCGTGCAGCAGGAGCTGCACGAGGAGCGCTTCCAGGGCGCCGAGGGCCTCGACCTCGACGCGCTCCGCGAGCGCATCCGCGACGCCATCCGGGCCGGGTCGGACGGCGAGATGCGCGACCTGGCGCGCCTCGCCATCGCCGCATTCGGGCGCCAGGGCGAGGGGTCGGGGGTGATCGGCGTGGACGTGCAGCGCATCCGCCGCACGCTCGGCCTCAAGGGCGAGCGCCCCGGCGCCGAGCGCCCCGACCCGGACGCGGTCCCGCGCGACGAGCTACAGGAGTTCGAGAAGCACGTGCGGCGCGAGCTCGAGCGCCAGATGATCGAGCGGACCCGCACGCTGCCGCCGGCGAAGCCGCTGCGCGAGCTCGACCGCTCACTCCCCACGAATCCGACCCAGGACCTGTCCCAGGTGCACCGCGTTGTCGCCCAGATGAAGCGCCGGCTCGCCTCGCACGGGCGCGAGCACCGCGGCCGGCGGCGCTCCTGGCAGGTCGACGTGCGCCGCACGATGCGCGCGTCGCTTCAGACGGGCGGCGTGCCGCTCGAGCTGAAGTACCGCCCGCGGCGTCCGCGCCGGCCCGAGCTGTACGTGCTCTGCGACGTGTCCACCAGCGTGACGAGCGCGAGCGTCTTCTTCCTCTCCGTGCTGCACGCGCTGCACGACCAGTTCCGCAAGCTGCGCTCGTTCGTGTTCGTGGAACGCATATCGGAGGTCACCGACGTCTTCGAGCGCGAGCGCTCCTTCGAGGTGGTCTCCCGCCGGATCGCGACCGACGCCGGCGTGGCCGACGTGTCCGGCTACACGGACTACGGGCGCGTGTGGCTCGAGTTCCTGGACAACGTGGTGGACGATCTCGATCCGCGCGCCACGGTGATCGTGCTGGGCGACGCCCGCACAAACGGCCGCGAGCCGCATGCCCAGGTGTTCGCGCAGGTGGCCGAGCGCGCCGGCCGAACCTTCTGGATCAACCCCGAGCCGCGCCTCTACTGGAACTACGGCGACTCGGTGATGTCGGCCTACGAGCCGCACTGCGACGGCGTCTTCGAGTGCTGGACGACGAAGCAGCTCGAGGTGTTCGTGAACGCGATCGCCGATCTGCACGCGCACGCTTAGGGGGCGCCCGAGCCGCGCTCCCGGCGCAGGGTCGCCACGATCGTGGCGGCCGCCAGCAGCGCCAGCCCCGCGCAGGCGATCCACGCGACCGTGAACAGACCGTCGTCGGCGAGGACGCCCGTCAGGAGCGGACCAACGATCGCGCCCACGAAAAGGCCGGTCATCATCACGCCGACGGCCCAGGCCGGGGCCTCTGGGCTGCGCTGCACCACAGCCAGGTTGAGGCCACCAGGCCACGCCCAGCCGAGGCCTCCGGCCAGCAGCGCCGCGGCGGCGATCAGTCCCGGCTCACTCGCTGTCAGCAGCAGGTAGCCGGCCACGCTCGCCGCGAGCATCGTCGCCACCGGCCGCAGCGGCTCCTGTCCGCCCCGGTCCGCGAAGATGCCCAGCACGATCCTGCTGATCGTGGCCGCGAGGCTGACGCCTGCCAGCAGCAGGCCGGCGGCGGCCTCGCTCATTCCGTTGTCCACCGCGTAGGTCACGAGGAACGAGACGAATCCCACGCCGGCGGCGCTCGCCAGGACGGCGGCGCCGGCGAGGGCGTGGACCGAGGTGAATCCGCGCGGGCGGCGCCCGGTCGTGCCCGGGCGAACCGCCGCGACATCCGCTCGCGGCGCCGCCGCGACCGCGGCGAGCGCCAGCGCGGCCGCGACGACGAAGGCCCAGCGCCAGCCGAACGGGATCGCCACCGCCGGTAGCGCGAGGCCGGCGAGCAGGGCGCCCATCGGCGCGCCCGCCTGCTGGGCGCCGAAGGCGAGCCCGTGGCGGCGGACGGCGACCTCCCGGTTCAGCAGTGCGCTCACGGACGGCCCCCCGAGGGCGTTCGCCACGCCCCCGATCAGCATCAGCGCCGTAAGGCTCGCGGCAGACTCGGCCAGCGCGACGATGGCGAGGCACGAACCGGCGGTGGACGCGGCGGCCAGCCGCATGCCCCACGCCGCTCCCACCCGGTCGACGAGGCGTCCGGCCGGGACCGAACCGGCTGCCGACACGACGTAGAACAGCGCCACCGCGAGGCCGAGGGTCGAGTCGCCGAAGGCGAAGTCGTGCCGAATGCGCGGGGCGAGGCTCGCCGCCAGGAAGCCCGGCATGACCGTGGCGACGATCAGGCCCGTCCCGGTGACGAGCGAGCGCCAGCCACGACGGCCGAGCCGCCGGCCGGCGCCGCCACTGGTGTCGAACGTTCCGCTATCGACGGCTAAGGACTACCCCGGGCGGGAAAGAAGTAAGGCGATCCGGTCGTGAGCGCAACGGACGTCACACAGACGCAGGTCGGCATCGTCGGCGCGGGACCGGCGGGCTGCGACGGCTACCACGGCGTATGCCGCCCCGCTGTGCCCGACGACGACGGCGACGGTTTCATGGCGAGCCGGCAGCGCGCCCAGCTCGAGTACGTCTGCTCGTCGAGGGCTGCGGCCACGTCGCTGGCCGAGAGGTACGTGGGCGTGAAGCACGTCGGGGAAGGTCAAATTGTCTGAGACCTTCATCGTCGACGCCGTGCGGACGCCGACGGGGCGCTACGGCGGCGCGCTCGCGGGCGTGCGCCCGGACGACCTCGCGGCGCGGGTGGTGGGAGCGCTCGTCGAGCGCAACCCCGGCCTGGACCCCGAGCGGATCGACGACGTGTTCTTCGGCAACGCCAACGGCGCCGGCGAGGAGAACCGCGACGTGGCGCGGATGGCCGCTCTGCTCGCCGGGCTTCCCACCAGCGTGCCGGGCGCGACCGTGAACCGCCTGTGCGGGTCGGGCATGGAGGCGACCGTGGAGGCCAATCGCGCGATCGCCGTCGGGGACGCCTCGATCTGCATCTCCGGCGGAGTGGAGTCGATGAGCCGGGCGCCCTGGGTCGTGATGAAGCCGGAGACGGGCTACACGCGTTCGGACCAGACGCTCGTGTCGACCACGCTCGGCTGGCGGCTCGTGAACCCGCAGATGCCCGACGGATGGACGGTCTCGCTCGGAGAGGGGGCCGAGATCCTCGCGGACCGCTACGAGATCTCGCGAGAGGCGCAGGACGAGTACGCGCTGCGAAGCCACGAGCGGGCCGCGGCGGCCTGGGAAAGCGGCGCCTACCGGCACGAGACCGTGGCGGTGCCGGACGTGGAGCTCGAGCGCGACGAGCCGATCAGGCCCGACAGCTCGCTCGAGAAGCTCGCCCGCCTGCGCCCGGCGTTCCGCCCGGACGGCACGGTCACAGCGGGCAACGCCTCGCCGCTGAACGACGGTGCCGCCGCCCTGCTGCTGGCGGACGAGTCCGGCGTGGAGGCCACGGGGGCCGAGCCGCTCGCCCGCATCGTCTCGCGCGGGCTGCACGCCGTCGACCCGCCGGTGTACGGGATCGCTCCCGTGGAGGCGGCGAACCGCGCGCTCGAGCGGGCCGGAGTCGGCTGGGGCGACCTCGCGGTCGTCGAGCTGAACGAGGCCTTCGCCGCCCAGGTGCTGGCCTGCCTGTCCCAGTGGCCCGAGCTCGACCCCGAGATCGTGAACGTGAACGGCGGCGCAGTGGCCCTGGGCCACCCGATCGGTTGCTCGGGCGCGCGCATCCTGACCACACTCGTCTCGGAGCTCCGGCGCCGCGGCGGCGGCTACGGGCTCGCCACGCTCTGCATCGGCGTCGGGCAGGGAATCGCGATGGTGGTGGAGGCGGATCGAGCGAAGTGACCTGCGGACCACACCGGGCAGTACACTGATCAGGCAAGCCAGGGGGGCTGGCGGGCGAGCCGGCTGAGATAGCACCTCATGGACGATCCACCCGGTGCTGACCCTTCGAACCTGTCGGGTTAATCCCCGCGGAGGGAGCTACGTGAAGGCGCGTTTGGAGGCTCCCGTGACGGAGCCTCTTTCGTTGGACAAGGTCACGCGGCGTTTCCGCGACGTCACCGCGCTCGCGGGGGTCGAGCTCGCGCTGCGAGCGGACGAGGTGCTCGCGGTCGTGGGCCCCTCGGGATGCGGCAAGTCCACGCTGCTCGAGCTGGTGGCGGGGCTACAGGAGCCCGACGAGGGGGTGGTGACCGTGCTGGGCGCCACCGGCGCCGCGGAGCGGCGCGCGTCCTGCGCCTACATGCCCCAGCGGGACCTCCTCCTCCCCTGGCGCGACGCCATCGGCAACGCGGCGCTGGCGCTCGAATGCCAGGGCGTCCGCGCGGCCGAGGCGCGCCGGCGCGCCGCCCCGCTGTTCGAGCGCTTCGGCCTCGCCGAGTTCGAGCGCGTGCGGCCGGCGGAGCTGTCCGGCGGCATGCGCCAGCGCGTGGCGTTCCTCCGCACGCTGCTGCCCGGGCGCCCGGTGCTCCTGCTCGACGAGCCCTTCGGGGCGCTCGACTCGATCACGCGCGCCGCCATGCAGGAGTGGCTCGCCGAGGCGCTCGCGCAGGAGCCCCGCACGGTGCTGCTGGTGACCCACGACGTGGAGGAGGCGATCTTCCTGGCGGACCGTGTCGCGGTCCTCACGCCACGGCCCGGCCGGGTGGTGGCGCAGCTCGACGTGGACCTCCCCCGCCCCCGCTCCACGACCGACCCGGAGTTCGTGGAGCTGAAGCGCGAGACGCTGGAGGCGCTCCGCTCGTGAGGTGGCTGCTCGCAGCTCTCCTGGTCTGCCTCTTCGTGCTCGCGTGGCAGGGCGTCGCCTCGCTCGAGTCGGTCGACGACCTGCTCGTGGCCTCCCCCGTCGAGACCGCCGAGGCGCTGTATGACGAGTTCGGCCTGCTGTGGGACAACGCGCTCGTCACCCTGGTCGAGGTGCTCCTGGGGCTCGCGGTGGCCGTGCCCCTGGGCGTGCTCCTGGCCGTGGCCATGCACCTGGCGCGGCCGCTGCGAGACGCCGCCTACCCGCTGCTCGTCGCCTCCCAGGCGATCCCGATCGTGGTGCTCGCGCCGATCTTCGTGCTCGCCTTCGACTACGGGATCGGCCCCAAGGTCGCGATCGTCGCGCTCATCTGCTTCCTGCCCGTGACCGTGAACCTGCTCGACGGGCTGCGCTCCGTGCCGCCCGAGCTGCTCAAGCTGATGCGCAGCCTCGGTGCCTCGCGCCTGCGCACCCTGCGCTCCGTCGAGCTGCCGGCGGCGCTGCCCTACCTGTTCAGCGGCCTCAAGATCGCGGCGACAGTGTCCGTGATCGGCGCGGTGTTCGGGGAGTGGGCCGGCGCCGACGAGGGCCTCGGCCGGCTCGTGCTCCTTGCGAACAACCAGCTCGAGACGCCGCGCGTCTACGCGGGAACGGTGCTGCTGACCCTGATGGCGGTGGGCCTGTTCCTGGCGGTGGTCGTCGCGGAGAGGCTCGCCTGCCCCTGGAACCGAAAGGAAAAGCTCGTATGAAGTTGTTCATCGCCCTCCTGTGCGCGGCTGCCGCCCTTGCGGCGGCGGGCTGCGGCGAGAAGGAGGACGTACTCGAGCCGTCCGGCTCGAAACGAGTCGAGCTGATGCTCGACTACTTCCCGAACGCCGACCACGCCGGGATCTACGCGGCCCAGGCGGCCGGCCACTTCCAGCAGGCCGGGCTGGACGTGGAGATCCGCGAGCCGCCGGACCCGGCGGCGCCGATCAAGCAGGTGGCCGCCGGACGTGTCGACCTGGCCATCTCGTACGAGCCCGAGGTGCTGCGTGCGCGAGACCAGGGGCTGAACGTGGTCAGCGTCGGGGCGATCGTGCGCGAGCCGCTCACCTCGATCATCTCGCTGCCCGCGGCGAAGATCGACAGCCCGCGCGACCTGAGGGGGAAGACCGTCGGCACCGCGGGGATCGACTACCAGTCCGCCTACCTCCAGACGATCCTTCGCTCGGCCGCGGTTCCGGCCGACACGGTCAACGAGCGCAACGTGGGCTTCGCCCTGACGCCGGCCCTGCTCACCGGCCGGGTCGATGCCGTGCTGGGCGCGTTCTGGAACTACGAGGGCACCGAGCTGCGGCTCCGCGGGAAGCGCCCGCAGATCATCCGCATGAACGAGGCGGGCGTGCCGAGCTATGACGAGCTGGTGCTGGTCGTGAACGCGGATGCGCTCGAGCGCGACGGTGACAAGATCAGAGCCTTCATCGGGGCGCTCTCGCGCGGCACCCGCGATCTGAGGCGTGAGCCGGACAAGGCGATCCAGGGCCTGCTCGACGCGAACCCGGACCTGGATCCGGAGCTGCAGCGCGCCGTCGTCGAGGTGACGCTGCCGCTGTTCCTGCCGCCGCGCGGCAAGCCTTTCGCCTGGCAGGATCCGGCCGAGTGGGACGCGTTCGCCGCCTGGATGCAGGACAACGACCTGCTCGAGAACCCGCCCGACGCGCGCGGGGCGCACGACAACGGGCTGCTACCCGGGTCGGGGCTGTGAGGCGGAAAGCGTTCGCGCTGGTCGCCGTCGCGCTCCTGGCCGCCGGCGGCTGTCCATGTCGGGCAGCTGTCTCGGGCTCTCCGCGGCCGTGAAGGGACCGTCCAGCTCGAGCCGGAAGGAACTCTCGATCTCCAGCTCGGCTTCGAGGTACAGCACCCCGGTGCTAGCGCTCGTCCAGGTCGAGCGCGAGCGAGTTGATGCAGTAGCGCTGGCCGTCCGGGCCAGGCCCGTCCGGGAAGACGTGGCCGAGGTGGCTCCCGCAGCGCGCGCAAGTGACCTCCGTGCGGGTCATCCCGAGGCTATGGTCGGGATGCAGCTCGACGGCGTCCGCCAAGGCCGGCTCGGTGAAGCTGGGCCACCCGCTGCCCGAGTCGTACTTGGTGTCTGAGCTGAACAGCTCGTTGCCGCAGGCGCCGCAGCGGTACATGCCGTCGGCCTTCGAGTAGGTGTAGGCGCCGGTGAACGGCGGCTCTGTGCCCTGCTGGCGCAGCACGTTGTACTGCTCGGGCGAGAGCTCATCGCGCCACTCCTGCTCGGTCTTCTTGATGCGTTCGGACATGGCTCAAATGTAGCCACGGTGCAGCGCGTAGATCCCGGCCAGGCCGGCGTGCTCCTCGTACGGCGCGAAAAAGGCCCGCACCTCGTCCTCGGTGGCGCGTCGGCCGCGGCCGGTGAGCGCGCCGACGAGCTTCAGGTAGGCCACGTCCAGCGCCGGAAGCATGTCGTCGCGGCCTTGGCCCTCGAACGCGAGCATCTCGATGGTCCAGTTCCCGACGTTCGGGATCTCCAGAAGGCGCCGCCAGGCCGGCTCGTGCTCGGCCAGGTCGGCCCGCCCGGACGCGACCTCGCGTGCGACCTTTATCAGCGCGATCGAGCGCTTGTGCGCCAGGCCGCAGGCGTCCAGCTCGGCGGGGGAGCAGCCCGCCAGGCGCTCCGCCGACGGCGGCGCGCGCAGCTCTCCGCAGGCGCTCCGCCCGCCGAGCCGACGCACCATGCGACGCTCGAATGGCGCCGGCGCGCCGGCCCTCGATCAGCTGCTCGCACACGGCCCAGGCGAGCGCCTCGAAAGGCTCGGGCCGCCTGCGCGGGCGAAGCCACGGCCGGCGGTGGATCACCGGTCCCACGAGCGCGTCGAAGCGGAAGCGGCGGTGGAAGTCGCGCAGGTCGTGGTCGGTGCCGAGCGCGAAGCGCATCCGCTCGGTGGCGGCGAGCGCGGCTCCCCGCGAGGGCGCCTCCGCCCTGAAGCGGATGCCGCCGGACGCCGCCCAGGCGCGCACCACGGCGGCCTCGCCCTCTGCGTACACCACCCGCACCAGCGCCCCGTCCCGGCGCACGAGCACCCCGTCCCGTCCCGGCGTCGGCAGCCGGTAGGCGCCGGCCGGCACGACGTCGGTTTCCAGGATCTCGCTCAGCGGTCCTTCAAAAGGTGCACGTCCACGAGAAACGAGCGCGAGGCCGCCACCTCCACGCGCTTGCCGCGCCTGCGGCTGCGGCCCAGGCGCAGCGAGGCGGCCGCCTGCGGGCGCCGCAGCAGCCTCACCAGCACGAAGGTGGCCACGCCGATCAGGAAGCCGCCGGTGGCGGCCACCACGGCCGCCGGCAGCGAGGCTTGCCGGGCGCGCTCCACCGGGCGGGGTTCGGCGAGCACCGGGAGCGGGCGGACGTCGCCCTGCTGCTCCGGATCCGGGAGGGCGTTGGGCTCGGACACGGGGGCCGAGTGTAGACCCTTAATCAGAAGATGCGCTCGTACATCCTGTACTTCTTCACGACCTCCCCGCCCATCGCCGCCATGGCGCGGTTCATGGCCTTGTTGGTCTCGAGGATCCAGCCCATCTCCCCGCCCTTCACGCGCGTCTGATCGGCCATGTCGAAGTGCTCCGCATAGAGGCCGGCGGCCACCCCGGTGTGCTGGTAGGCGGGCTTCACGCCCAGGAACCCGACGCGGCAGCGGTCGACGATCGTGCGCCTGCGCAGGTAGTGCCACCACCCCGTGGGGAGCACGCGCCCGTTCATCAGCTTCAGCACCTGGTTGATGTCCGGCACCGTGATAGCCACGCCCACGGTCTTGCCCTCGGCCGTCTCGGCGACCATGAACCAGTTGCGGTCGAATACGAGGTGCATGTCCATCGCATAGGCGTCCAGGTCGGCCTTGCCGTAGGGCACAAAGCCCCAGTTCCTCGACCAAGCCTCGTTGTAGATCTCGGCGAACGCGTCCAGATCGCGGCGCAGGCCCAGCCGGTTCATCTTGCGGATCGAGATCCCGTGCTTCGGCTCGAGCCGCTCGGCGAGGTCCCAGATGATCGGCATCACGTGGTCGCGGCCCGAGATGTGGAGCGACCACATGAAGAGGTCCACCGCCTTCTCGAGCCCGGAGTCCTCGCACAGCCGCTGGTAGTAGGGCGGCTGCCAGGACTGCCGGATCATCGGCTCGCGCTCGAAGCCCTCGATCAGGACGCCGCACTCGTCGTTCATCGTGAAGTCCATCGGGCCGACCATCCGGTCTCGCCCGCGCTCGCGAAGCCACGCGCCGGAGGCCTCGAGCAGCGAGTCGAGCGCCTCGGGGTCATCCTCCACCTCCAGGAAGCCGAACATCCCCCAGGCGTTGTCGTGGAACTCGTTGAAGGCGGCGTCGATCTGGGCGCTCACGCGGCCGACCGGGCGTCCGTCCCGCCAGGCCAGGAACAGCTCGCCCTCGCCGTGTTTGAAGAACGGGTTGAAGCGGCGGCTGAGGAAGAGGTGCCGCTCCAGCTTGAGCGGGGGGATCCAGGGCGTCCCGGTAGCATGCAGGCGGAACGGCAGGTCGACGAATCCGCGCCTATCCGCAAGCGACCGCACCGGTCGGATCTCGACTGACACGGCGCGCCACCCTATATGCCAACCGCAATCGATCTCTTCGAGAAGGCCCGCACCCACGAGCGCCTCGAGCAGTTGAAGGCGGCCCGCGAGCACGACCTGATGCCCTACTTCCGGGTGCTCGAGGGACCCACCGGGCCGGTGGTGACGATGGAGGGTCGCGAGCGCATCATGCTCGGCTCCAACAACTACCTCGGCCTCACCGGCGACCCGCGCGTCAAGGAGGCCGCGCGCGCGGCGCTCGAGCGCTACGGCACCGGCCTCACCGGCTCGCGCTTCCTGAACGGGACGCTCGACCTGCATCTCGAGCTCGAGCGCGAGCTGGCTGACTGGATGGGCACGGAGGACGTGCTCGTCTACACCACCGGGTACCTCGCCAACACGGGTGCGATCGGCACTCTGCTCGACCCCGGCGACACGGTCATCTGCGACACCGGCGACCACGCCTCGATTCTCGACGCCGTGTCGCTCTCGCGCGCCCGCGTGCGGCCCTTCAGGCACAACCGGCTCGACAAGCTCGAGTCGATGCTCCAGCGGGCCGAGTCCGACGGGGGCGGTGTGCTCGCGGTGGTGGACGGGGTGTTCTCCATGGAGGGCGACCTCGCGCCACTGCCCGACGTCGCGGCGCTCACCCGCCGGTACGGCGCTCGGCTGATGGTCGACGAGGCACACGGCGTTGGCGTGCTCGGCGCACGCGGCGCCGGGGCGTGCGAGCTGTTCGACTGCGAGGACGAGGTCGACCTGCGCATGGGGACCTTCTCGAAGTCGCTCGCCTCCTGCGGCGGCTTCATCGCCGGGCCCGCCGACGTGATCGACTTCCTGCGCGTCCAGTCGCGCTCCTTCATGTTCACCGCGGCGGCCGTGCCGGCGGCGGTGGGCGCCGCGCTCGGTGCGCTCCGCGTCATCCGCTCGGACGAGGGGCCCGAGCTGATGGCCACGGTGCTAGAGCGGGCCCGCTACCTGCACGACGGCCTGGCCGCGCTCGGCTACGAGGTTATGGAGCCGAACCGACTGCCGGACGGCTCCGAGCTGATCACCCAGATCGTGCCCGTGCTGGTGCGCGACGACTGGCGCGCCGTGCTGCTGTGGAAGGCCCTCTACGACGCGGGGGTGTACGTGAACGTGGCGATCTACCCGGCCGTCCCACGCGGCGGCGCACTGCTCCGCACCTCGGTGATGGCCACCCACGAGCGCGGCCACCTCGACCGCGCCCTGGCGGTCTTCGAGCGGGTCAAGGACGAGGTCGAGCGCATGGTGCCGCCCGATCTCGGGCCGCCCGCGGCGGCGCCTGAAGCCGGCGCGGACGAGTTGCCGGCGTCGTAGGTAACTAGCCGCGCAGCTCGGCCGGGCGGGTGCGCGCGGCATGTGCACCGCCGCGGCGCCCTCGCACGCGCGTGGCGACCGCCGCCAGCCCGGGCGGCACGCGGCCGTCGGTGGCGAGCCACGAGCCGGCGAGGATGAGGAGCAGGCCGGCCACGGCTCCCGCGGTCACGCTCTCGCCGAGCACGGCTACGCCGAGGGCGAGCGCCACGATCGGGTTGACGTAGGTGATCACGGTCGCGCGGCTGGGCCCCACCTCGGCGATCAGGCGGAAGAACAGGAGGAAGGCGAGCGCCGAGCAGACGAGCCCGAGCACGCCGATCGCGGCCAGGGTGTCGGTGGCGGGCGTCTCGGTGGGGAAGTCGCCGATCCCGAACGGGAGCAGCATGATCGACGCGATCGCCATCGCGGCGGTGACCGGCCCGAGCGGGTCGGCCCCCGCGAGGTGCCGCTTCACGATCAGCGGCCCGGCCGCGTAGCCGAGTGTCGCCGCGAGCACCGCCGCCGCGCCGAGCAGCTCCGGGCCGCGGCCGCCTATGTCGATGCCCACCAGCGCCACCACCCCGCCGAGGCCGATCAGCATGCCCATCAGCCGGATGGGGGTGGGCCGCTCGGCGTGGTCGAAGCGCAGCGCGAAGAAGGCCACCACGAGCGGCAGCGCGGCGATCAGGATCGCGGCCAGCGACGAGGAGATGTGCTGCTCGCCGAAGGCGATCAGCGGGAACGGGATCGCGATCTCCACTGCCGCGAACGCGACCAGCCACCGCAGCGGGAGGCCGCGCAGCGCGCCGGTCTTTATAGCCAGCGGGAGCAGCACAAGCGCGGCGAGGGCCACCCTCGACCAGGCCACGAAACCGGGGGTCAGCTCCTCCACGCCGATCTTGATGAACAGGTACGGCATGCCCCAGATCACAGAGACGGCGCCGAACAGGGTCCACCCGCGTGCGCTCACGTGACCAGCCTAAGCAGCGCGGCAGTGGCGGCGGCCACCACGACCACCACGAGCAGCGGCGCCTTCAGCAGGATCGCGACGCCTGCCGCCAAAAGCCCCGCCGCGCGCTCGTCTAGCACGAGCGACTCGTCCGTGGCGAAGGCCTGGTTGGCGACCAGGGCTGCGAGCAGCGCGGGCGCGAGCAGGTCCACCACGCGGGCGTTGCCGAGGGAAAGCTCCCGTTCGGCGGCCAGCATGGGGCCGGCCGCCTTGATGGCGATCGTCGCGGCGCCCACGGCCAGCACGGCGACCCAGGCGGCGCTCATCGGGTCGCCCCGTCCGCCGGGGCGCCGCGTCCCGGCGGACGCTCGTCGTAGGAGGGAGCCGGAGCGGCCGCCGGGCGGCGCAGCCCGACGAGGCAAGCAGCGGTGGCCGCTATGACGGGGATCCCCGCCGGGGTTATCGGGGTGAGGCAGATGGAGATGCCGGCCCCGAGCAGCGCGGCGGCAAGAGCGTCGCGATTCCGGAGCAGCGGCGCCACCAGCGCGAGGAAGAGCGCCGGGAACGCGGCGTCGAGACCGAGCGTGGCCGGGTCGGCGAGCGAGTCGCCCGCCACCACGCCGATGGCCGTACCGCCGCTCCAGCCGACGTAGAGGGCCGCGCCCGCGCCGATCAGCACGCAGCGGTCGAAGCCGCCCTCGCGGCGGGACAGGGCCCAGCTCTCGTCCACCAGGAGCTGAGCCTCGAGAAGCCGCCGGAGCCGGCCGCCGCGAAAGGCCGGGGCGGCGGCGAGCGCCATGGGACCGTAGCGGGCGTTCAAAAGCACCGCCGCGCCGATCGCCGCGACCGCCGTGCCGCCGGCGCCGAGCACGGACACCACTGCGAACTGCGCCGATCCGGCGAAGGTCGTGAGCGACATCACGATCGAGGCCTCCGCCCCCATCCCGGCCGCCTGCGCGAGGACTCCGAACGAGGCGCCGAACGCGAGCACGGCCGGCAGCAGCGGAGTGACCGCCCGAAGGCCGAGCCGGTAGCCCTCGCGCCGCGGCTGGCTTGTCTTCGATTCTGGCACGAGCCGAAGTACGCTACTCGCCGTATGGAGAAGCAAGCCTCTCATCGAAGGATGTGCGAGCAATGAACGATCTCGGCGAACTTGATTCGGTCGACAGGGCGTTGCTGCACGAGTTGCAGAAGGATGCTCGGCAGACGAACAAGGCGCTGGCCGACAAGGTCGGCGTGGCTCCCTCCACATGCCTCGAGCGGATTCGCGAGCTCCGCGTCCGCGGCGTGATCACGGGCTTCCGGGCCGAGGTCGACCCGGCCGCCATTGGCCGGCCGATGGAGGCCATCCTGTCGATCCAGCAGCGCGGGTCCCACCGCGAGGCCACCGAGCGCCTCCTGGCCAACGGCGCGGGGCTTCCCGAGACCGTGCGAGTGATGGCGCTCACGGGCACCACCGACTTCGTCATCCACGTCGCCGTCCGCGACATGAATCATCTGCGCGACCTGGTGTGGGGTCTCATCGAGCGTCGCGAGGTCGGCCGCGTGCAGAGCTCGCTCGTGTTCGCGCGCGCCGAAGGGCCGCCCCTCGAGCCGCTCGATCCGGTCAGGCGATCGCCCCGGCCTGCTGGCGCACGGTCATGAGCCGTCCCACCAGCGACCCGGGTGCCCGCATCGCGCGCTCCTGCTCCGCGCGCATCTGAAGAAGCCACGCCACCTCGCCGGCCGGCTCGAACGGGTCGGACACGGCGGCCCCGTCGTCGATGCCCACCGCGGCCCAGAGCTTGCCGCCCACCTCGGCCAGGAGGAGGTCGCCGGTGGGCGCGGGACGGCCGTCCAGCTGGGAGAGCTCGAGAACCCGTTCGCGGTCGCCGTCCGCCAAATGCCTGATGGTGATTGGCTCTGTCACGTCGTGCCTCCTAACCGTCATTCCGGATTAGACGGTGGCAGTGTAGCACCGGCTATCATGCTTAGGTAGTTATGGCGCCAGGAGACTCGAGTCTCGAGAAGACGGCGCCGGGGCGGCTCTCCCTGCTCCAGCGCTTTGTGAACAGCGTCGATCTCGAAACCGGTGAAGAGGAGCTCACGAGCCCCGAGGCGCTGCGCGAGTGGCTGACCGAACGAGGGCTGATGGACGCGGGCGACCGCGCCACCGCCGCGGACCTGAAGCGAGCGCTCGACGTGCGCGAGGGACTGCGTGCCCTGCTGCTGCACAACGCGGGCCTGCCGCTGGACGCGGAGCGGGTCGAGCGCCTCGACGCCGCGGTCGCGCGGGCCGGCCTGCGGATGCGCTTCGAGGCGGGCGCCGAGCCCGCGCTGGAACCGGACGCGGGTGCGGTGGACGGCGCCATCGGGCGCCTCATGGCGATCGTGGCCACCGCGGTCGAGGACGGGACCTGGCCGCGCCTCAAGGCATGCCACCGCGACCCCTGCTTCTGGGCCTTCTACGACCGCTCGAAGAACCGCTCGGGGCGCTGGTGCAAGATGGAGGCCTGCGGCAACATCGAGAAGGCGCGGGCCTTCAGGGAGCGTCAACGGGGCGCTCCCGCCTAACGCGGTGGGTTACTCGACGGTGTGGACCTTGAACAGGTTCGTGCCGCCGGAGCGACCGGCCGGCAGGCCGGCGGTGATCCCGATCGTGTCCCCCGCCTCCGCCATCCCCGCGCGGCACGCGGCGTCGGCACAGGCCTCGATCAGGTCGAGCGTGTCGAGCGGCTCCTCGTTCAGCTGCGGGTGGACGCCCCAGAGGAGGCGGCAGCGGCGCACCACCTCGTGGCGGGGCGAGAGTGCGAGCACCGGCGCACGCGGCCGGTACGCCGAGATCAGCCGTGCCGTGGTCCCGGTGTTGGTCGGCACTACGAGGCACTTCAGACCGAGCTGGTACACGGCGCCCACCGCGCCGAACGAGATCGCGTGGTACTGGTTGTTCGCCTGCGGGCCGCGCTCGGCCAGCCAGCGCCCATAGGGCAGCTCACGCTCGGTCGTCGTGGCGATCGAGGCCATCATCTCCACCGCCAGCGCGGGGTGCTTGCCCACGGCGGTCTCCTGGGACAGCATCACGGCATCGGTGCCGTCGAAGATCGCGTTCGCCACGTCGGCCACCTCGGCGCGCGTGGGGCGGGTCGAGTGCACCATCGACTCGAGCATCTGGGTCGCCGTGATCGTGGGCTTGGCGCGACGCCCCGCCAGTGCCAGGAGGCGCTTCTGCACGAGCGGCACCTCCTCGATCGGCAGCTCGATGCCGAGGTCGCCGCGAGCGATCATGATCCCGTCCGCGGCGTCCACGATCTCCTCGCCGTTCGCGGCGGCCTGCGGCTTCTCGACCTTCGCGATCAGCGGAACGTCGGCGCCGCGCTCGCGCAGGTGCTCCCGAACGGGGTCGAGATCCTCGCGGCGGCGCACGAACGAGAGCGCGAAGTAGTCGAGGCCCATCTCGAGCCCGGCGTCGATCAGCGCGATGTCCTCGGCGCTCACCGCCGGCAGCGAGACCGTGACGTTCGGCAGGTTGAGACCCTGGCGCGAGGCCACGCTACCGCCCACCTCGACCTTCGTCACCACCTCGTCGTCGGACGTCTCCTCCACGCGAAGCCGGACGGCGCCGTCCGCCAGGTAGCAGACGTCGCCGGAGCTCGACCAACTCGGCGAAGCCGGGCCACGCCACCGGCAGCCGCTCCTCGGTGCCCTCCACGTCGTCGGCGGTCAGGACGACGCGTGAGTCGCGCGTCAGCTCGGTCACTCCGTCCTTCACCGGTCCGATGCGGAGCTTGGGCCCCGGCAGGTCGCCGAGGATGGCCACCTCCCTGTCCATGTCCTCGGCGACCGAGCGGATGCGGGCCGCCGTGGCCGCGTGCTGCTCCGACGTGCCGTGGGCGAAGTTGAGCCGAGCCACGTCCATGCCGGCGGCGACCATGGCCCTCAGCACGTCGGGTTCCAGGGAGGCGGGACCGATCGTCGCGACTATCTTGGTCGAGCGCATGGAGGCCTGGAACATAGAGCAAGCGGCTCGCACGAAAAGCCCGCTCTTAGCGACCGGGCAAATCCGCGTCCGGTTGACGCTCGCGCGCCGGACGGCTTTCATGGCCTTCGGCCTTAGGCGGCAAGGTCCGGTGTGAGAGAGGAGTGGCGCTGGCGGCGGGTCGGGTCCCCGACCGCCGGCACTGGCCCTGCGGCTTGCATGCAGACCGGCCGTGTCCCGAGGCCACCGGGGAACTGCATCCGTTGAACGCACACGAATGTGCGGGGAGGTCTGATGGGCAACTCTGCCGTGGTCGGCGCTAGTCAGGAGCAGCATCTACGGGCGCTCGAGTACGCGAATCGCGTACGTCTCGCCCGGGCTCGGATGAAGCGCATGATCGGCGCCGGAGAGCTGCCTGCAGCCGAAGTGGTCCTGACCTGTCCCTGGCAGGCTCACAGCATGTCGATCAGCGATCTGCTGATGAGCCAGAAGCGCTGGGGAAGGACTCGCTGCAGGCGGTTGCTCGTCTCCCTGGGTGTTCCCGAGAACAAGCAGGTCGGGACTCTCACGGAGCGCCAGCGCCTCGCGCTGGCGGCGGTGCTGACCGCCAAGAACGCCCGGCCGGGCCAGGAGTCGAGTGATGCGCACGCCGGACCGGCGCGCGCGCCCCAGCCCTCGCTGGCGGCGCGCGAGCGCGCGCTCACAGCCGCCTGACCGGAAGACCGAGTGATGGCGGCCGGGGAGGAGGCCCGGCCGCCTCCTCACACAGGCCGGCGGCCCAGCTCCTCCAAGGGCTCGTCGGCGGTCAGCCCCGGCCCCGCGGTGGCCAGCTCCACGATGTGGCCGTCGGGGTCGCGCAGGTAGAGCGACTTGAAGTACTTCCGGTCCATCACGTCGGTGCACGGGATCCCGCGCGAGCGCAGGTAGCCGTGCCACCCGGCCAGCTCCTCCTCTGACTCGACCGCCAGGGCGAAGTGGTGGGTCGAGCCCCGGCCGACGGTGCCCTCGTCGAGCTCGGGGTACTCGAGGCACGTGACGATCGTTCCCGGCCTCCCCTCCTCGTCGCCGAAGAACAGGTGGCGGGCCGCGCGGTCGTCCTCGTTGACGGTCTGCTTCACGAGCCGCATGCCGAGCAGGTTGCGGTAGAAGTCGACCGACCGCTTCACGTCCTGGCAGATGACCGTCACGTGATGGATGCCCGCGATCCGCAGGCGGGGCTCGTCCGTCATCTGAAGCCGAGGCCCCCCGAGCGCCGCTTGAACAGCTCCCGCATTGCGTAGAAAGTGCCGCCGAACACCGCGACGGCCACGATCAGAAGCACCCAGAGCTCCACGGGACCGAGGCCGATCGCCACGACCGTCACGGCGACGAACGCCGCCACGCCCGCGAGCAGCGACGAGTGCGAGCGGTAGCCGCCGAGGTGCTCGCGCAGCGCCAGCTCACCCCCGCCCAGCGAGGCGAGCACCAGACCCGCCCCTACGCGCTCGTTGCCCTGGTCGCCGCCGCTGAAGAGGCCCCAGAAGATCACGACAATGCCGGCCAGGATGACCAGCTCTGAGAGCGGGAAGCTCCCCCACGGCGCGGTCGGGCGCTGCGACCCGGGCCGGCGGGCCGGTTCAGGCCGGCGCCGCGCGGCGTCGCGCTCTGCGCGCGTGGTGGCCCCACGCTTGCGGCTCCGGCGTCCCATGTTCGGTGGCTAACGGACAGCCCGAGCTGATGACCACCCGCCACCAGCCCATCAGCATGCCGATGAAGCTCCACCGGGGCCGCGCGTGCCAGTGCTTGCAGCCGGGCTCCCCGATGTCCTCGTTCGAGACCAGGCGCCACTTGTGCCCTGCCGGGTCGAGCATCATCTCCTCGATCAGGCGGCGGTGCTGCTCCTCCGAGTAGGTGCGGTCAGAGAGCGTCCGGCGGGCGTGCTGGACGCGCGCCGCCAGGTCGTCGCGGAGCTCCTCCAGCTCGCCCAGCTCGAGCAGCCGAGGGCCGCCGCGGCCCGCGACGGCGAACGAGAAGCCCTTGCGCGGCCAGGTCGAGCAGAACAGCTGCGACAGCTCCTCCTCGAGACGCGCGACCTGGTCGAGCAGGCTGCGCCGGGCGGCCCGCTCGTCCGGAAGCGTCCGCTGCGGAGGCGAATCCGCGCGCACCCGGCCGAGCCGGGCGCTTGCGGCCAAGCGCCGAGAGTGCTCCTGAAGCACGCCTACAGCGTACCCGGATCAGCCTGCGCCCACCAACACCTCGGCCGCCGTCCAGAGCGCCTCCTCCACGGCGATCGGCGGCACGCCCTTCACCCGCAGAGCGCAGAGGATCATGCGCTCGGTCGCCGGCGTCACGCCCGCCTCGTGGGACACCTCGCCGAGCACGACCGCCACGGGCCGGGCGTCGTCCGCCACCACGATCTGGCGCGCCGGAAGCGGGCGCACGCCGGGCAGCCGCTCGCCGGGCCGCGACAGGCGGAGCCCTGGCTCGCCCTCCACCCGGTCCGCGTCGAGCGCGAACACCGGAACGCCGGTCTCGGCGATCGCGATCGTGAGGGCGTCGTCGAGCACGTTCTGGCTCCTGAACCCGCCGTGCCGCAGCCGCTCGAGCGCGATCGCCTCTACGGGTGTGCGGTCGGTGTCAGGGTCGATCCCAACCTGGCGCGCGAACACCCGGTAGGCCCAGGGCACGGCGTCCTGGCGCATGTAGATCACCCGGCCGCCTGTGTAGCGGTTGGCCAGCTGGCGCAGCCGATCCTTCACCTCGACCGGCGAGCGCCCCGGTCGCGCCGCGAGCGGCGCGTGCACCACGCCCAGCTGCGGGAACTCCTCGGCCAACTCGGCCTCTATCCAGCCCTCGGCGAGCTCCAGCTCCATCAGCCGGCCAGGCGCTCGGCGCGGCGGCGCAGCTCGTCCTCGGTGAGGTTGCCGAGGCTCGTCTGGCGCACCCGCCCGTCCCGCGCGAAGACCGTGACCGGGCAGATCCCGATGCCGTACAGGTTCACCACCGAACCATCCTCGTCCACGGCCACGGGCTGGCGCCAGCCGCGCTGGCGGGCGAGCCCCTCGGTCTCCTCACGCGTGTCGCCGCTCACCACGGTCACGAAGTCGACCTCAGGCAGCTGCCGGCGCACGCGCTCCACGCGGTCCACCTGGGGCTCGCAGTCGGTGCCGCGGGTGACCACGAAGGTCAGCACGACCGGCCGCTCGCGGCGGGGACAGACGGTTACCACGTCCTCGCTCTCGAGCTCGCATGCCGGGTTCCTGCCGGCGCCCTCGGGGCACGGGCGCTTCTGGCAGACGTTGGCGTCGCCCTCGAGGTTGCCGTCGGCCGCGGGCGCGGCGAAGGCCGGCAGCCGCTGGCCCTCGTTGGGACCCTGCACCGCCTCGCCCGCGTTCGGCAGCGTCTGCGCGAAGAGCAGCACCCCAAGGCCCATCAGCATCACGATCCCCACCAGCCAGGCGTATTTGTTCCCGGCTCGCGGCACCTCCGGCGGCTTCACGGGCTCGGGATGCGTCTCGTCGCGCCGGGCGAGCTTCTCGCCAGCCGATTCCATCCCCTGCGCAGCCGCCGGCTGCTTCGGGCTCAAATCGTCAAAACGGTCCTCGCTCACGACGTGTCCGTCTGGGCGGGCCGCGGCCGCAGCCCGCGAAGCCGCGGCCGGGGCACGCGGAACGGCCCGTGCTCCTCTGCCCACATGAGCGCCGCGGGCAGCACGATCATCACGCCCAGGAGCGACACGGTCAGGTCCACCACCGTCACGATGCCGAAGTCGCGCAACATGCGGATGTCCGACGCGATCAGCGCGGCGAACCCGGCGATGGCGGTGGCGCCGGAGGCGAGCACCGCGGCCCCCGTCGAGGCGTAGGTCCGCTCGATCGCCCGCGCGGGGCCGGCGCCGGCGGCGCGCTCCTGGAGGTAGCGCGAGGAGAGCAGGACACTGAACTCCGTCGAGATGGCGATCACGAGGGCGCCCAGGGTGACCGACATCGGGTTCAGGTCGACCTCGAGCGATCCCGGCAGCAGGCCGAGCAGGAAGAGCACGCCGGCGGACCAGCCCGTGGCGAGCGCGATCGGGATCAGCGGCACGGCCGCCTCGCGGAACGAGCGGCGGACCAGCAGCAGGACCAGGAGGACGCCGCCGAGAGCCGCCAGCAGCGTCAGGGCGCGGCGCCAGGGCGACGCCAGCGCGCCGTTCGCCTCCGCAGCCAGCACGGGCAGGCCGACCACGCTGGCCTCTACGCCGTCGGGCGGGTCGAGCCGCTCCTTGATGTCGTCCACCACCTCTTCCTGGCGGTCGAGCGGCATCAGGCGGATCCCGAATGCGAGGTTGGCGGTCCTGCGGTCCGGCGTCACGACGCCCTGCGAGAAGTAGGCCGGCACGGCGTCGAGCAGCTCGCGCACCTGGTTCTGCTCGGTGCCCGAGTTGCTGAACAGGTCCGGCAGGGAGAGGGCGGGGCACAGCTCGGGCGCGTTCCGCTCCTGGGTGCAGCGCTTGCCGGGCCGGTAGCCATGCTCGCGCAGGACGCCTGCCTGGAAACGGGTCATCCAGGCGACCACGGCCGGGTCGGTGATGTCGTCGGCGCGGACGGTCACGTCGATCTCACCCGATACCCCCGTCTCCTCCTGCAGCGCGTTCACGTCACGCAGCTCCTGGAGGTCCTGGGGCACCAGCTCGCGCACGTCCGAGACCACCTCGCTCTGCGTGTCGAGCGCGAGCCCCACCACGGCCACCGCGAGGCCGATCGCCAGCACGCGGCGGGGGCGCGTGAGCGCCACCCCGAGCGAGCGCCAGGCGCGGTCGGCGAACCACTCCCGCGCCATCTCCACCCGGGGATGCGTGGCGATCCTTCGTGCGGAGGGCTCGCGGGGGCCGCCGCCGAAGCGGGCGAGCGCCGCGAAGCCCGCGCAGAGGGCACACAGCAGCGCCAGCCCGATGCCCACCACGAGCAGGGCGCCGAAGCCGCGCACCATGGGCACCGGCGAGAGGAGCAGCACCAGGAAGCCGACCGCGGTGGCGATCCCCGCGCTCAGGATCGTGGGGCCGCCGGCAGAGGCGGCGGCCGTGGCGGCGTCAGGTGCTTCCCGGCCGCGCGCCGCCTCCTCGTCGAAGCGCGCCTGGAACTGGATCGCGTAGTCCACCGCCAAGCCGATCAGCACCGGCAGCACGGCGATCGACGCCATCGTGAGGTCACCCCCGGCCAGGTACAGCGCCCCGAAGGTCATCGCGGCGGCCGCCAGCGCGAGCGCCAGCGGGAGCAGCCTCAGGCGGCTGCGGAAGACCAGCGCGAGCGTGGCCGCCATCACGAGCAGGGCGGCGCCGAGCAGGACGAAGATCGAGCGCTGCACCGCGTCGGCCAGGCCCTCGCTCACCACCGGCACGCCGGTGACGATGTACTCGGCCCCGCGGCGCGGCTGGAACACGCGCTGCTCTGTGGCGGTGCGGAACAGGTCGATCGCCCGGCGGCGCTCGGCGTCGCTCAGGTCTGGCCGCAAGCGGATCGTGATCATCGCGGCGTTCCGCGACGGGAACAGGTAAGCGAAGCGCGACTTGGGCGTGTCCGTGCTCGTCCCGAAGACGAGCCGTGCGACGAACTGCGGGTCATCGATGCGAGGGACGCCGGTGATGCCGTAGCGCAGGCCGAGCGCGAGCGTCTGCTGGATGAACTGGGCGGTCACGGCATCGAAGGCCGCCTTCGCCAGGCGCGCCTGCTCGGAGGGCGGGTCGCCACGGCGCCGAGAGAGCCTGCGAGCGGCCTGCGCGGCCTGCTCGGCCTGGCGCTGGTTCGCCTGCTGCCGGCGCGCGTACTCCTCCACGATCTCGTTGACCGAGGTGTTGATGAACGTGCCCGGCCCGAACACGACCTTTGACGGCTTGAGCTCGGCGATCTCGCGGCACACCGGCGGCAGGTTCCCGAGCCCCCGCTTGGTGTCCGGGACGTTCCCCGACAGGCAGCCCTCGAGGCTCAGCACCCGGCCGAGGTCGTCGGTCAGGACCGTCTTCGCGAGCTCGCCGCGCACCAGAACCAGCACCGCCTCGTCGCCGAAGTCGCGCTTGAAGCGCTCGGTCGCCTGAAAGCTGTCCGAGCCGCGATCCACGAGCGTCTCCGTGGCCGCGCTCGGCTCGAGCCGAAACGCCAGCGCGGCGCCCCCCAACGCCAGCAGCGCGGTGATCGTGAGCACGAGAACCGGGCGGCGCGTGACAACGCCCACGATCCGTGCGAAGGCGTTCCTCCTCACCGG
The DNA here is from genome assembly GCA_963733885.1 of uncultured Thermoleophilaceae bacterium. Taxonomy (GTDB): domain Bacteria; phylum Actinomycetota; class Thermoleophilia; order Solirubrobacterales; family Thermoleophilaceae; genus JACVRW01. Next base: position 238,902 of record CAVTES010000007.1, read on the forward strand.
GGTCAGCTTAGAACCTGTTTCCGAAACCTACGCGATGGCTCTCGGCCATCGCGGAGGGTTCGGAGACAGGTTCCTGTAAGGGGTCGGGTGCCGAAATAGGCAGCAAATGCCCGATGTAAGGGGCCGGCCTTAGCTCCATTCTTCATGTTCATGGAAACGGGCAACCTGATGATCGATGCACAGACGGCGTTCTCGCGTGAGCTACGCCGGCGCCGCCGCGACCGGGTGGCACACTGGCTGCGACGGCGACCCCAGGACTGCAGCCGCCTCGCCTCGCTCGAGCAGGCGCTTCATGACGCGCCGCCCGCCACGCGGCGGCCGGCCGGCCTGAGCGCCATCGCGCTGACTTCGATCGTGGGGACCGCGGAGACGGCCAAGACTCGCAGCTTCGACCGCAGCTTCCGCCCGCCGTCAACGAGCCGCGGCCGCTGGGAGCGGCTCTGGGTCGCCGGCCGCCGCGGGGCGTCGCTGCCGCCGATCTCGGTCTACCGCGTGGGCGACGAGCACTTCGTGCGGGACGGGCACCACCGCGTGTCGGTGGCGCGTTCGCTCGGAATGGCAGCCATCGACGCCGAGGTCACGGATCTCGGCCGGGCCACGTAGCTCGTCCTGACCCCGAGATGTGGCAACGGTTGGCGCTCATCTCACGGTTCTGGTCTTGCGAGCGTCGAAGACGATAACCGCAGGCACGAGGCCGCTGGATAGGCGCTCGTTGTGGGGCGCGGTCGTGGTTGAGGAGTCGAGGTAGCTCAGCCGCCACGGCGCGCCAGCCGCGGTCAACAGCGCCAATAAGGGGCTGGTGGCAGTGGTGCCGGCGGCGGAAAAGCAGGGCCTCGCCCGCCGGATGGCGCGCAAGATCGCCCGCCGCGAAGGGGGGTGGGTAATTCCGATGCTCGTATGCGGTACTGGGATTACCCACCCCCCCCGCCTGACTTCGCGGTGGGGACCGATCTGGTTTGGCGTCCCGCTCGCCCCGGCCAGCCGGCAGCGGCCTCCTACCACAAGCGCCTATCGATCCCCCCAATGCGTCGCGAGAACTCCGGGTCAGTCCGGCCTATCGGCCGCGCGGACTAGGGAAGCGGCTGCAGCGCGGGGTAGGTCCCCGACCCGGCCCCGGTCCGGGGGCCGAGCGGCGCCTGCGGGTCGCACGGCGGCGTGGCGCCCCGGTTCTCCGGGCCGCCCCAGGTGAAGAAGGTGAGCGCCGCGATCAGGTCCGCCGGCAGCCAAGGATCGCTCGGGACCGGCTCGTTCGGCACCGGCCTGGTGGTGCACAGGTGCGAGCTGAACACCTCGAGGTGCCCCTCGGTGCGCAGTTTCTCGTAGCCGCCCGGCGCGATGTAGGGATTCGAGCGGTTGCTGGACAGGCGGCCGGGATAGCCCGCCATGTTCTCCGGGTTGGTTGGGTTCTGAGTACGCAGGTAGTGGAGCTGGCTCGAAACGGACTGGCCGGGGCCTACCGCCTGCGTGACCGCGGAGTCGTTGGCAAAGAACCCGGCGATCTCGCGGCGGTAGAGGCCCAGGTAGTCCACAATCGGCGTGAGCTGGCGAAGGAACGGGTCGAGGCGCGCGAGCAGCGGCCGGGTGTTGTCCAGCACGCGCTCTGTGGCCGGCAGCCCGCGGCGCGAGACGCGCACGAGCGGGTCGAGGTCGCGGAAGAAGCCGCGCAGGTCCGGCGCCAGCGCCTGGAGGTCGACCAGCGTCGGCGACAGCTCACGCGCCGCGGGCCGCAGCTGGTCGATGAGCGGATCTGTATCCCGGGCGAACCGCGTGATGCGCTCCGTGGTCACGCGGCTCTCGCGCAGGAAGGTCGGCAGCACCCGGAAGGTGTCGGCCAGCTCGGCGTCGCGGCGGGCTGTGGCCGCCCAGAAGCGGTTTGACTGCACGATCAGCTCACGGAGCTGGCCGTCGCGCTCGGTGAGCGCGGCGAACACGTCACCCACGCCGCGCACGAGGCGGCGGGTGTCCACGCTCTGGCTGTTCAGCACATCGAGCACGTCGCCGGTCTCCTCGGCGAACGGCGTGAGGAGGGCGAGCGAGTCGTTGATGGACCGGGCGCCACGGCCCACCGCGCGCCCCTGCTGGTCGAGCCAGATCGAGAACCTCTGGCGTGTCTCCGGGTCGAAGGTGCGCAGGATCTCGTCGAGCTCCACGGTCTCGGAGACGTTTCCCTGAGCCAGGTCGCCCCCGTCGGGCACCGCCCGGGCGTCCCCGGGCGAGCCGGGCGACAATTCCACATAGGTCTCGCCGAGCAGCGTCTTCTGCCGCAGGATCGCGCGCGTGTCGCTCGGAATCGGGGCGTAGCGCGAGTCGAGCTCCAGCACGGTGGCCGTTAGGCCGGTCTCCTCGTTGGGCTCGACCTTCCTGACCTTGCCGACCTTGACCCCGGAGATGCGCACCTCCGCCTCCTTGGACAGCTGCGTGGCCTCCGGGAACGACACGTTCACGCGGTAGCCCTCGGGCCGCAGAGGCACGGAACCGCCGAACGAAAGCCACAGGAACAAGAGGATCCCGAAGCAAGACAGCGCGAAGGCGACCATGGTCAGGATGCGGCCGAAGCTGGGTGCCTGCTTGATCACGGCAGGATCCCCTCGAGCCCCGGGATCGCAGGCCCTCCGACCGGCGGGGGCGCGGCGTCCTGGATCGTGCCGGGCTGGTTGTTCGGGCAGAGCCGCGTCTCGTCCGGGAAGTTCGCGAGCCGGGCGAGCATGCCGAGCTGGGCGTTACCCAACACGATCGACCGGAGCAGGTCGTAGTCGTTGCAGGTGAGCAGCACGACGCCGCGGATCATCGGGCCGTGCGCGTCCTGGGTGTTAGAGAGCAGCGCGCCGGCGTGGGCGGCCCAGCCGCTCCAGAACAGATAGGAGTCGCCGCGGCCGGGGGGGTCGTAAGCGAGCGTGTTGAAGAAGGCGTTCAGCACCTCGAAGCTCCGCGTGAGACGCGGCGATACGGGCGCCAGGTCCTCGGTCGCCGTCCGCAGGTCGCGCACGGTCGGCTGAACGTCGCGGGCGAAGGGGCGGATCTGGTCGCGGATGATCGGCGTGGTCTCGCGCAAGAACGGCTGCTGACGCCGCAGCGACGGCGCCAGCTCGCGCGCGAACGGCCGCAGGCCTTCGAGCGCCGGTCCGAGCTCCACGGCCAGCGCGTCCACGTCGCGCAGCGTCGTGGCGGTCTGCGACAGGGCGCCCGGGAACAGCTGGAGCGCCTCGCGCAGGGCCGCCTCCTCGTCGGCGAAGGCCGAGAAGTTGGCGTTGGCCGAGTCCACCAGCTCGGCCAGCTGCCGGTCTCTCGTCGCCAGCTCGGTCGAGATCTGCTGGAAGGAGTGGATGGCCCGCTTGATGTTGCGCCGGCGCTTTGCCAGCGCCTGCGTCAGCCGCTTGCCGTCACGCGCCGTCGGCTCGAAGCGCTTGAAGGTCTCGCGCAGGTCCGCGGGGGCGCCCTGGCCGTCCTCGCCGCCCTGGTCGTCCCGCAACGCGGTGCCGGCGTCGTGCAGGAGTATGCGCAGGTAGTCGCGCGTGTCCGCGTCGAGCGCGGAGAGCACCTCGTCGGCGTTCACGTCGGGCAGCGTGTTGGCCACGCGCACCCGGCCGCCCTCCTCGAGCTTCCCGGCGGCCGGCGAGCCGGGGTCGAGCGCCAGGATCATGTCCTTCAGGCCGGTCTTGGGCCGCAGCAGGATCGTCGCGTCGCGGTAGATCGGCTGGTACTCGTCCTTGATCTGCATGTTGACCACGGCCCGGCCGTTCTCCAGCGTCACCTCGCCGACCTCGCCGACCTTCACCCCGGCCACGTTCACCGTCTGGCCCTGGCCCGGCACGACCGCCTGGGCGGTGGGGAGCTCGGCCTCCACCTCGTAGAAGTCGGTGCCGATCACCGGCACCCAGGCGGGCAGGTAGAAGCGCTGGTTCGACAGGATGTAACCGGCGATGCCGAGCGACCCGGCGAACAGGAACAGGATCGCCACGAACACGCCGGCCTGCTTCTTGATCTGGCGCTTCACGGACCCGGTCCGATCTCGGCGGAGTTCAGGTCGGGCGGCCCCTGCCGGTGGCACGGCTCGCCGGGCCGGTACGGCGGCTTGGGGCCGCGCGCGGGTCGCGTGCCCAGCGGCGGCGCCGTGGCGTTGCCGAAGCGCCGCCCGAGGGACCCGACCGAGCCGGTCTGGATCTCGTAGGCGCCGCCGCCCGGCTGGAAGCGCGTGTAGACGCCGTTGCCGGTGAAGTTCTGCCCGGCGCCCACCAGTCCCACCAGCGTCTGCAGGAACTCCTGGTAGTTCTTCACGCCGGTGGTGAGCGGGCCGTCCTGGATCACCGTATCGCCGCTCGGCAGCACCGTGCTCGACTGGCAGCGGTTGAACAGGTCGAAGACCGGCAGGAGCCGGACCTGCCCGTCGACGAACTGGGCGAAGTCGTCGACCGCCGGCTGGAGGTCGTTCACGAGCCCCTGAAGCTCCTGCGGCCCCAGCAGGGCGTAGGTCTGGCGCACCCACGGGAAGCCCGCCTCGAGCGTGGCGGGCGTCTCGCGCACGCCCGGGATCATCTCGAGCGCCCAGGCACGGGTTGAGGGAAACGCCCTGTTGAGGTTGTCGAGCGCGGGCCGCGCCGCCTCCAGCACCTTGGGCAGCTCGCGCACGGTCTCGCCCAGGTTCGTCTCCTCGGCTGCCAGCGCCGCCGTCGTCACGTTCCAGTTGGTCAGCAGGTCCTTGAGCTGGCCTTCGCGGCTCGAGAGCGCCTGCATGATCCGCTGCTGCGCGCCGATCAGCTTCGACAGGTCATGCAGGTCGGCGCCGAGCGTGGCCTCGTTCAAGATCGCCGCGTCGCGCAGGGCGTCGGCCGAGTAGTCGAGCGAGTCGTTCAGCGCCTCCGCGCCGGTCTCGCCGCGGGTGTCCGCATCCTGGTCGTCGTCCTCGCCCGGCTGCGGCTCGCCGTTCAGCGCATCCCCGTAGCCCACGAGCAGGTCCTGGAGGTCCTTGCGCGTGTCGGCCTGAAGCACGCCCAGCACCTGGTCGAACTGGACCGGCGCGGAGGTCTGCGAGGCCGGCACCGTGTCGCCGTCATCGAGCCGGCCGGCCGACGGCGTGCCCGGCCTCACGTCGAGGAAGAGGTTGCCCTCGAGGAAGATCCGCTCCCGCGCGATCACCTGCGCGTCCTCGTGGAGCGGCAGCGCCTGGTCCTCGAGCTTCATGGTCACCGTGACGCCGGCGGAGTCTCCGCCCAGGGACTCGACCTTCGACACCTTGCCCACGTCCACGCCGGCGATCCGGACCGCGGTGCCCTGCGCCACCGGGGGCGCGTTCTCGAACACGGCGTGCAGCTCATACGGGCGCGTGAACGGGATGTCCTTGGTGACCCCGAGGTAGGCGCACACCACGATCACTACCAGCGCGATCAGCCCGGCCTGATAGGCCGTGAACCGGCCGCGGTGGCCGCCGCGCCTCACGGGGTTCCCTCCGTGCTCGCGCTCGCCCGCGGCTGGTCCTGGGTCACGGTGCCCTGGCTCCCGGGCTGGTTGCCGATCAGCGTGTCGCCGACCAGGTAGCGCTCGTTGCCCGCCTCGCACTCCTGGGTCTGGCCGGGCGCCGCGGTGTTCGGGTACGGGTTGGTGTGGAGGTGGTTGTCCGGGGCCGGCCCGTCGGCCGGCGCCGACGCGGGGCTGCCCTCGTTGTTGCGACCGTCGGGCGTCGGGATGATCACGAAGCGCTGCCACGTGCCGTTGGCGTCGCCGTCCGACAGGACGCTCGCGGCGTTGCGGAAGAACAGCGTCGCGTAGTTGCACGTGGTCTGCAGCGGGGTGAGGAAGCCCAGCGTGGGCCTGAGCGAGGACGACAGGCGCGTGAGCTGGTCGATCCCCAGCCGCACCTGCGGGTCCTCGGAGAACTCGGCCAGCGCGTCGAACACGTCCGCGAGATCGCGGTTCACCGGCGGCGTCTTCGGCAGCACCTCGGTACCAGCCTCGAACGCGTCGGCCAGGACCGGCGCGGAGGCCGGGAGCGTGGCCACGCCCGGCCGCAGCTCGCGGAAGAAGGCCGTGTTGTTGCGCAGGAACGGGCGCTGGAGCGGGAAGTCGCGGATCGCAACCTCCTCACTCGGCGGCCCCTCCGAGATCGTCTCCTGGAGGTACGGCCGGGCGATCGAGGCGAGCGCGGTGAAGGTGATGTCCAGGTTCACGAACAGCTCGGCCTGCTGCTCCGCGACCGGCGCCGCCTCGCCCGCGGCGTCCGCCAGCTCCACGAAGAAGCGGGAGAGCCCCGTCTCCGGGTCGGCCAGGTTGGCGGCCACGGGCTGGAGGTCCTCGAGCAGCGGGCGCAGCGCGAAGATCGCGAGGTTGAGGTCCGTCCCGCGCCCGGCCAGGCCGCCGCCGTACCCGTCGAGCGAGCTGCGCGAGCCGATGCGGGCCTTTTCGTCGAACATGTTGAAGAGGTCATCGATCTCGACCACCTCGGGCTTCGCCTGCTCGATGGGGATCGTGGTCCCCGACTCGAGCCCTTCCTCTGAGCGGCCGGGTCGAAGCTCGACGTACTTGAGGCCCAGCGCCGAGCGCGGCCGCACCAGCAGCTCGGAGTCCGCCGGGAGCGGCTCGATCTCCTTGTCGAGCTTCATCGTGACCTGCGCGTAGGTGCTCCCGTCCTCGCGCTGCTTCGGCTCGATGTCCGAGATCTGTCCAACGCGCGCGCCGCCGATCCGCACCTCGAAGCCGGTCACGAGCTGGGATCCGTTCGGCAGGTTCGCCCGCAGGTCGTAGGTGGGCACGAACGGCAGGCCTGTGTTCGCGTTGTAAGAGAGGAAGACCGCCACGATCGCGACGAGAACGGTCACCGCACCCACCAGCACCGGGCTGGCGGTCAGAGCGCCGGCGCCGGCGCGCGACCTCATTCCTCACCCCCGAGCAGGTAGTCGAGCACCGGCTCACCGGCGCCGAGCGCGGGGGACTGCCCTTCCTCCACGCGCTGCCGCAGGCGCGCGAGCCCCTCGTCGCGCTGGCGCTTCTGGCTCGGGTCGGCATCGGCGCCCAGGAGGCCCTCCAGCAACGTTCCCCGGGCGGGAACGTTGCCGCCGCTTGCCGAGCGCGCGTCGAACTTTGCGTTGCGGGCGCCGAGCGAGGCCGACGCGGGACCCGTGAATGGGTCGTAGAAGTTCGAGTTGCAGCCACCGGCCGGCTCGGTGAAGTAGCTGGAGCAGGTGTTGGTGACGAGGCCCGCCCGCAGGTAGTGCCCGACCGAGTCGAACCCGTTCGTGTTGAGGGCGAGGTAGTAGAGGAAGTCGTTGATGCGCTCGATGCCATCCGTCTGCTGGAGGCTGGCCGTGAGCTCGTCGAGGCTCTTCGTGGCCGGGCCGGCCTCGCGCCCGAGGCGCCCCAGGTCGCGGATCAGCGGCCGCGCGCGGATCAGCGCCGGGCGGCCGCGCTCGAGCGCGTCGCCCAGGCTCGGGAAGCTCTCCTCGCCGGCCTCGGCGAGGGTGCCGAGGCTCTTGATCAGGCGGTCCATGTTGGGCGCCGCGGCCTCGAGGTCGGCCAGCAGCGGCGTGCCCTGCTCGGCGAGGGCCTCCAGGTCGACCATGAGCGGGCGGAGCTCGCGCAGGAAGGCCGGCAGGAGGTTGATGCCGCGGCGGAGGTCAGGGCTGCGCTCGGCCGACGCCTGGCCCGTCTCGTTGGCCACGGCTACCCAGTGCGAGAGCCTCTCCCGCTCCCTGGCGAGTGGGCCGAGGGCCTGGTCGGAGTCGCGCGCCAAGCGCGCCAGCACGCGGTTCTGGCCGGCGAGGATGGCGAGCACGCGGTCCGTCTCGCGGAGCGCCGGGTTGGCGCGGTGGATGACCTCGTTCAGCTCCTCGCCGCGCCCGGCCAGGCCCGTGCCGAACTCGCTCAGCAGGATCCGGAAGCGCTCCCGATAGGGAAGCCGCAAGATGTTGTTGATCAGGTCGAGGTCGACCGGGGAGCTCGTGTTCTCCGCGGGCAGGAGCCGCTCGCCCTCGCCAGGCCCCTCCTCGATCGTCGCGAGCGGCTCGGCGGCTGTGGAGCCGGGCTTGCAGTCCACGAACTTCTCCCCGATCAGCGACTGCGGCCGGATCGTGCAGCTTGCGTCCGTCTTCCACGGCGTGAAGTCCTCGTTGTCGATCCGTAGCGTGAGCGCGGCCTTCTGGTCCTCGGTCACGTCGAGCCGCTCGATGGCCCCCACCGGCACGCCGGCCACCTTCACGTCCTCCCCCGCGACCAGGTTGGAGGCGTTGTCGAAGATCGCTCGCACGAAGTAGTGCTCCTTCGTGTCGTCGTCGTTCGCCTCGCGCACGACGCCGATCACGATCCACGGGACGATGGCCACGAACAGGCAGATGTAGACGAGCCGCCTCACGGGCCGGGCGGGGTCGAGGTCGGGTCGCAGCCGGCCACCGGGCGAGGCGCCGATCCGTCGGGCGGCGCCTGCACGGTGCCGCCCGGGCAGCGGTTCAGGATGCCGCTCTGGAAGCCGTCGAGCTTCTGCGAGGGCTGGTTGGCGGTGAGGGTGCCGTTGCTCGAGTCGTAGGTCGAGGGCAGGAACATCGGGTGGACGCGGGCGTAGTGGCCGTTCGCGTCATAGGAGGCGGCGAGCTGGCCGAAGTTGGAGAGCCACGAGGCCAGATCGGGCGTGTAGCCGCGCACATCCTCGAACACGGGCTGGGCGCGGTCGAGCGTCCGAATCGCGCGCGGGAACACCGTGGCGGTCAGCCGCGCAAGGCGCGGCTGCTTCGCCGTCAGCTCTATCAGGTCGTTGTTCTGCCCGGGCGAGCGGATCAGCTGGCGCAGGTCCGCGATGGTGGGCCGCGCCCGCCTGACCAGTGGGCGCAGCTCCCGGAGGAAAGGAGCCAGGTCGCGAGTGGCCGGCTTCGACTCGGCCACCAGCTGGTCGAGATCGTCGAGGGTGGCGCGCAGGTTGACGAACGTCGTGTTCGCGCGGCGCAGCGTGTCGGGCAGCAGCACGAGGGCGCGGTCGAGCGACGCCCGCTCGTCCGCGATCGCGCGGAAGGCGGTGCCAGTGTTCCGTACGAGCGCGGCGAGGTCGTCCTGGCGCTCGGAGATCGCCGACACCGTCGCCGCGGTGTCCTTCACGAAGCGGGTGAAGATCTGCTCGTCCAGCGCGAGCTCGCGCGTCAGCTCGGTGACGCTGAAGAGGAAGGGCGGGAAGTACTTGGTGCTCTCGGCCGCCTCGGCGGCCTTCCCGTCGTACCAGGTGCCGGAGCCGCGAATCACGTTGCGGAGCCCCGCCCGCGTGCGCGCGTCGAGCGTGTTGAAGAGGACGTCTATGTCAACCGGCGCGCTCGTCTCGTCGGCGCCGATCTCGCCGCCGTCGGGGATCTCTCCGGCGCTGTTCGGGCCGGGCTGGACCGAGACGTAGCGGTTCGCTATCCCCGACAGCGAGGTTGCCCGGATCGTCGCCCGGGTGCCGCGGTGAAGCGGCGCGAGGTCGCCCTCGATCTCCATCGTGACGACCGCCTGCGCCCTGTCGTCGAGGTCGATGTCGGTTATGCGCCCCACCGGCTGGCCGCCGACGCGCACCTCGTTGCCGCGCACGAGCTGGCCGGCGCTCTGGAAGACGGCGTTGACCTTGTACGCGCCGCCGTCGCCGAACATCGCCATGGCGGCCAGGGCCACGGCCACGACCAGCGCCGCGATCGCGATTACGCGCGCGAGCGTCGAGCCGCGCTCATCGGCGAGCGGCTCGCGCCGTTCGCCAAGCAGCGAGCCGGCCCGCTGCGCGGCTTTCGCGTAAGTCCATCCCTCTCTCGTCTTCTTTGAATCCAAGCGCGGTCCATCGACCGACGCCTCCCGCGCGGGGCCTCACGGCGGCCCCGCAGCTCGCGCGGGATTTCGCCCGCGCAGGTTCCCCCTATTCCATCCCGAGCGGCCCCTGTGCCTCCCCGGACAAGAACTGCCTGACGAACTGATTGTCCGAGTTGAAAAGCTCGCTCGCAGGGCCCGATTCCACGATCCTGCCCTTCCACAGGATCGCGATGTAGTCCGCCACGCGCCGCGCCGACATGATGTCGTGCGTGATCACGCAGTACGCGCCGCCGTTCTCCTCGTGCACCTCCATGATCAGCTCGCACAGCAATGCTGTGCGCACGGGATCCAGACCGGAATCGGGCTCGTCGAAGAGCACGATGTCGGGGTCCAGAACCAATGCACGGGCGAAGCCGGCGCGCTTTCGCATGCCGCCCGAGAGCTCGTTGGGCATCTTTTCGGCCGCCGCGGCCAGCCCCACCTCGCCGAGGCGGCGCGACACGATCTCGCGGATCTCCTCCTCGCCCTTGTCGGTGTGCTGGCGCAGCGGGAACGCCGTGTTGTCGTAGACGTTCATCGAGCCGAACAGCGCGCCGTCCTGGAACAGGACGCCGAACTTCTTACGCATCTCGAACAGCTCGTCGTCCGCCATGTTGGGAACGGACTCGCCGTGCACGAGCACGTCGCCCTCGTCCGGGTAGAGCAGCCCGACCATGTGCTTGATGCAGACCGACTTGCCCGTCCCGGACGGGCCGAGGATCATCGAGATCTGGTCGTTGGGCAGGCCGAGGTTGAGGCCGTTCAGCACCCGGTTGCGACCGAAGGCCTTGACGACGTCGATGAACTCCACGGCGTCATCGGCGCCGTGCTCGCGCTTGGTGCCGGTGTGCCATTGGTATTCCTCGGCCTCGGCCTGCGAACCGCGTTCGTGCGTCATCTCGCCGGTGCCGCGCGGCCTGGCCGCCGCGGCGCCGGCCGCCGCTCCTCCCGCCGCCGCCCCAGTCGCCGCTCCGCCCGCGGCCACGCCCCCGTTCGAGCCGTCGGCGGCGGGGGGTTCACCCTCGTCACCGCCGGCGGGCGGCCGGCTCTCGCCGGCGCCGGGCTCGCCCTCCTCGGCGCGGGCCTCGCCCTGCTCGGCGCCGGGCTCGCCCTCCTCCATCGCCTCAGGGGTGCCGGGCCCGCCGGGCTCGTCGTGATACGCCTGCTCGCGCTCCACGGCGGTCGGCTGCTCGTGCGGGTCGGCGTGCGGCTCCTGCTGCTCCTCGCCCCGGGTCTCCTCCCAGTCGCGCGGCTCCAGCGGCCGGTCGTCTTCGTCGCCTGTGCGTTCCATTCCTCTCTCGCTACCCGCCTATCGGTGCTCGTGGATTCGAGCCCCAGAAGATCTGCGTTCCGACCATGCCCACCAGATGCACCATCACCGTGTTGAGCACCATCGACTTCGCCGTCGCCGTGCCGACTCCGACCGGCCCTCCCCCGGCGGTGTACCCGTAGTAGCAGCCCACCAGCACGATCACCGTGGCCATCGCCATGGCCTTGATCAGGCTGTACAGCAGGTCCGGTGGGTTCTGGAACATCCAGAAGATCAGGAAGAACCCGCCCGAGCTGACCTCGCCGATCTGCTGCACCACGGCTAAGTAGCTCGCGAAGAAGCCGGCGCCCACCGCCGCGATGTACATGAACGGCAGCACAAGCCAGGCGGCGAGCAAGCGGGTCGCGCACAGGAAGACGAGCGAGTTGATGCCCATCACCTCGAGCGCGTCGATCTCGTCCGAGATGCGCATGGCACCGATCTCGGCAACGAGGCCGGTGCCGACCTTCGCCGACATCATGTAGCCGAAGGCGTACGGCATGATCTCGCGCAGGTCGCACCAGGCCGAGAACACGCCCGCGTAGGCGGGCGCGCCCACGGAGCGGTTGAAGTAGGCGCCCTCGATCCCGCACTGGAGGCCGAGGATGAAGGCGAGGCCCCAGATCACGAGCGCCGAGCCGAGGATCAGGATGCCCGCCTGCCGCAGCGTCTCGCCGAAGAAGTGGAAGACACGGCCGTTGAAGACGTCGGCCACCACGCGCGCGGAGAACTTGGCGATGTCGCCGAACGAGGCGATCCAGTCCTTGGGGACGCTGAGCCAGGTCTTGCCCATTACTTGATCACCGAGATCTCAGGATGGGTTGCCAGCAGCGTTTGGGTGAAGACGTAGTTGAACGCGAAGATCCCTAGGAACTCGATCACCACTCCCTGGTTCACGGCTCTACCCACGCCCTCGGCGCCTCCGGACGCAGTCATCCCCTTGTAACACGAGACGATCGCGATGATCGCCCCGAACAGGGTCGTCTTAACGACAGATCCCCATAAGTCGGTCGTAGATGCGTTGTTCAGCAGAGTCGCAAAGAAGGGGCCTAACGGCGCGTCGAAGGTGAGCGTGGCCAGGACGCCGCCGAAGATGCCGAAGATCAGCGCGTAGATGTTGAACAGGCCCGTGACCACCATGAGCGCCAGGAAGCGCGGTACGACCAGGTTCTTGATCGGGTCGACGCCCAGCACCTGGAGCGCGTCGAGCTCCTCGCGGATCTTGCGCGCGCCGAGGTCGGCGGTGATCGCGGTGCCGCCCACGCCCGCGAGGATGATCGCGGTCACGAACGGCGCGAACTCGCGGATCGAGGCGAGCACGAAGAAGCCGCCCAGCCGGTCGATCGCGCCGAACAGGACGAGAAAGTTCCCCGCCTGGAGGCCCGGGGCGCCGTAGCCGAACGCGATCGTCGAGATCGTCAGCGGGAGCCAGCAGAGGCGCAGCATGAACAGGAACTGCTGCACGAACTCCGTGCCGTACGGGTAGGGCGGACGCAACGCCGAAACCAGCGTCTTGCCCGTCAGGATCATCATGTCGCCCACCTGCTCGAGCAGGTTCTTGGTCGGCAAGAAGACCCGATCAGCTGCAGCCCGGACCACTACGCAAACTCCTCCCGGAAAAGCAACGCGCCCTCCCCGCGAAACACGTTCGCCGAGGAAGCCTATGTCATGTTCGATGCGGCCGCCAGGGATAACCGTGGTTGCTCCGACCTGCGCATCTGCGGGGGATTCGGTGGTATGTTCGCCCGGCTTTGCAAGCGAGGAGTAACCTCTGCGCGCTTGCGCTGGCGGGCGTCGTGGCGCTGGCCGGCTGTGGCGGTGGCGGGCGGCAGGACGAGGACGAACCCGAGGGCGATTTCGCCGTCGAGGTCGTGGAAGCCAGCTTCCCTGAGGACCAGAAGCTCGCCAAGAGCTCGAACCTGGTGCTCACGCTACGTAACGCCGGCGACCGTACGGTCCCGAACATCGCGGTCACGGTCGATGGCTTCAATGTCCGAAAATCCGACCCGGAGCTGGCCGACCCGGAGCGCCCGCAGTTCGTGATCAACGGCGTGCCCCGGGAGATCGGCGGATTCCCGGAGGCAAAGGACGCCTCACCGCTCGGCTGCGACACCGCCTACGTGAACACGTGGGCGTGCGGTCCGCTTGCGGAAGGCAAGCAGAGGACGTTCCGCTGGTCGGTCACCGCGGTGCAGGCGGGCGACTTCGAGATCGACTGGCGGGTGGCCGCGGGCCTCGACGGCAAGGCGAAGGCCGTGGGCCCCGGCGGCGGCGACCCCCCGTCCGGCAGCTTCAGCGGCACCGTCTCAAACGAGGCGCCCGAGGTCCGCGTGGCCGATGACGGCAAGACGGTCGTCGAGGGATCGCGCTAGGCCTGGATCCACCGAGACTGGCGAGCGTTTCCGCGCCGGAGCCCGAGCGATGGGCCGACTTCGAAGTGACGCGGATCGTGTTGAACGGCAGCAATGAAGAGGAGCGCGAGCCGCCGCTTCGCGAGGGGGTTCCACACGTTAGGCGACCTATGGGCCACTTTCGTGACGGACCCCTCGGGTCGAGGGGGTCGCCACGCCCGAGGGCCCCTCGTTGCTGCCGTTGTCGCCGCGCGGGACTCCGTGGCGGCAGGCCTTCGCTGCGGCGTTCGGAGTGGGCGTCCCGGCGTTCTACGCGACGCTCAACCGCTGACGGCTAGTCCACGGCCATGCCGGCCGCGCGCATCGCCCGGCACTTGCTCATGTGTCCCTGGGCCCGCACGATCTTGCCGTCCCTGATCCAGAGGATGGACGCCCAGGGCCCGTCGAAGGGGATGTCGGTCGCACGGAAGTGGCCCAGGAACCGCTGTGTGGTGACCACCCGCTCCGCGTCGACCTCGAGCACGTCCTCGAGCTCGAGGCGCAAGTCGCCGAACACCTCCACCAGGTCCTCCCACCACCGCTCCAGCCCGGCATAGCCGTGATAGGTGGTCTCGATGACCCACCCCTCCGCGTTGATCACCTCCACTTCGGGATCCCACACGCTGCCCTCGTAGGGCCCGGGGCCGAGTTCCTTGACGGCTCGCCGCGCGATCTCGACGTTCTCGCCGCGGCCCTCCCAGCCCTCGCACTCGACCACGGGCAGCCGCGGGTACTTCGGGTAGCGCTTGTCCGTCTTGGAGCGCTCGCACATCGAGAAGGTGCTCCCGCGGGTGTTCCCGACCAGCTTCTGGTGGCGGCAGGAGTCGCAGAGACCGGCCTTCATCCGGGGTAAGGCTCGCACGTAGGCGAATTACCGATGTCGCGCCGGCCGCCTTAGCGCCACCTTTGCGGCATGGGGTGGGAGGATGGTCAGTCCACGATGGCCACGCGCATGACAAGCGCCCGCTTCGTCGGTCGGGCAGGGGAGCTCGCCGAGTTGGAGGCCGCGCTCCACGATGCGGCCGAGCGGCGCTCGTCCCTCGTGCTGGTCGCCGGCGAGTCCGGCGTCGGCAAGTCGCGCCTGCTCGACGAGCTGGCCAGCCGGGCGCGCGCGCTCGACGCGCTCGTGCTGATCGGCGACAGCGTGGACCTGGGCGACGGCGAGCTGCCCTACGCCCCGCTCATCGGCGCGCTCCGCCCGCTGCTTCGTGACGGCCACCCCGCCCTCGACGCGCTGCCCGACCCGCTGCGGGCGGCGCTCGCCGCGGTCCTGCCCGGCTTCGGCGACCGCGCGGCCGGGAGCGAGGCCTCGCAGGCCAGCGTCTTCGAGGCGCTGCTTGCCCTCCTCGAGGGCCTTGCCGAAGAGCGGCTGGTCCTCCTCGCGATCGAGGATCTCCACTGGGCCGACAGCTCCACCCGCCACTTCCTCAGCTTCCTGTCGCGCACCCTGTGCGACGCGCGGATCGTGGTCGTCTGCACCTACCGCTCCGACGAGCTCCACCGCCGGCACCCGCTGCGACCCCTGCTCGCCGAGCTCACGCGCGACCCGGAGACGCGGATGGTCGAGCTCCCCGCCTTCACGCGCGAGGAGCTCGCCGAGCAGCTCGAGAGCATCCTGGCCGCGGCGCCGGATCCCGGCCTGCTCGAGCGGATCTGGCACCGCAGCGAGGGGAACGCGCTGTTCACGGAGGAGATCCTGGCGGCCGGCCTCGACGGCCGCGGTCCCCTGCCGCCCACTCTGAGCGATGCCCTGATGCTGCGCGTGGAGCATCTGTCGCCGTCAGCCCAGGACGTGCTTCGCTGGCTCTCGTGCCAGACGTCGGTGGACCACGAGCTGCTGGCCGGGGTCACCGGACTCGATGCCGACACTCTTTTGGACGCTCTGCGGGAGGCCACGGCCAGCCACATCCTGGTGGCGAGCGCCGAGGGCACATACGGCTACCGGCACGCCTTGCTGCGCGAGGTGGTGCACGACGACCTGCTCCCGGGCGAGCGCACGCGCTTCCACTCGGTGCTCGCGCGGGCGCTCGAGGACCGCATCGAGGCGGGCGACACGGGAGCGCACATCACCGCCCAGGCGGCGCACCACTGGATGGAGGCCGGCGACCAGTCGGCCGCGATGGCGGCAGCGGTGCGTGCCGGGGCGGCGGCCGAGCGCGTGGACGCCTACGCCGAGGCGCACGCGCTGTTCGAGCGCGCGCTCGGGCTCTGGGAGCGCGTGGACGACCCCGAGGCGCTCGCCGGGTCCGGGCGGCGCGAGCTGCTGCTGCGCGCGGCGAACGCGGCCGACCTGGGTCACGAGACCGGCCGCTTCGAGGCGCTGGCACGGAGCGCGTTCGAGCTGGTGGATCCCGAGGCCGAGCCGCACTTGGCGGCCTCGGTGCTGACCCAACTTCACCGTGCCCAGTGGGAGCTCAACCGTCAGGACGAGTCGGTGGGGACGCTCGACCGCGCCCTTGCGCTGCTCGAGCCCCACGAGGACTCCGGCGAGCGCGCGGAGCTGCTGGCGCGCAAATCGCGCGCCCGGATGCTCCAGAGCCGCAACCGGGAGGCCATCGCGGCCGGCCGCGAGGCGCTCGAGGTGGCTCGCTTGGTCGGCGACCGCGGCGCCGAGGTCCTGGCGCTCAACTCCATCGGCGTGGCGCTGGCGGCCGCCCGGGAGGTGGACGAGGGGATCGCGGCGCTCCGCGGGGCGCTCTCCCTGGTGCGCGAGCACGGCCTCGTGGAGCACGTCGGGCGCTCGACGGTCAACCTGGCCGACGTGCTCCACCTCGAGGGGCGAAGCCGGGAGGCGCTCGAGGTCGCCCGCCAGGGGCTCGACGAGGTCCGCGCCGCCGGACGCTCCGGGACCTGGGTGGCGCTCGCCGTGGCCGAGATCGAGTGGGAGCTCGGCGAATGGCGAGCCGCGGCGGCCTCGATGCCGCAGGAGCGGCGCCGGTACTGGGGGTCGACACTGCTCAACCACCGCGTGCGCCGGATCGAGCAGGCGCTCGGGCGCGGCGACGTGGCCGACGCGCGGCTGGACCTGGAGGTGGCCGAGCGCGTCGCTGTCGACTCGACCGAGCCCCAGTACCTCGCGCCGATCGCCGCCTACCGGGCCGAGCTCGAGCGGCGGGCTGGCGATGTGGCGGCCGCGCGCGGCGCCGTCGACGAGGGCCTCGACCGGATGGAGTTCTGCACCGACGACCTGGCCCGGCTCGCGCAGGTGGCGATCGCCGGGGTGCGGGTCGAGGCCGACGAGGCCCAGCGCGCCCGCGACCGCCACGACCCCGACGCCGAGGAGACGGCCGTGGCACGCGCCGCCGCGATGGCCGAGCGCGTCCAGCTGGCGGCGGCCGACGGCGGACCCGTGGTGACGGCCGTGAGCGCGCTGGCGGACGCCGAGCTGGCACGCGCCGAGGATCACGACGATCCGGAGCTGTGGCAGGCCGCCGCCGCCGCTTGGGACGGCATCGACCGCCCCTACCGAGCCGTGTACTCGCGCTGGCGCGAGGCCGATGCGCTGGCGCGGGCGCGTGACCGAGAGGGCGCGGCGCGGGCAGTGGGCGCCGGCCTCGAAGGCGCCCGGCGGCTCGGCAGCAGCTGGCTCGCGGAAGAGCTCGAGGGGCTGGCTGCGCGGGCCCGTCTCCAGCTCGACGGCGTGAAGCCCGCGGCCGCCGGGGACGAGGACGGCGACCCCTTCGGCCTGACCGCGCGCGAGCGCCAGGTGCTCGCCCTCGTGGCCTCGGGGGCGACCAACAGGGAGGTGGGCGAGCGGCTCCACATGGCCGAGAAGACGGCCAGCGTGCACGTCTCCCGCATCCTCGCCAAGCTCGACGTGCGCTCTCGGACGGAGGCGGCCGCGGTGGCACACCGCCACGGGCTGGCGGATGCCGAGGCCGTGGCCTGACGCCCGCGCGCTGAACGGCAGCAACCAAGGTGGACGGGCCGGGGTTCCACACGTTGCGGCGAACATGTCGCCGTTTCGTGCGGGACCCCTCACAGGCGTCATGCTTCGCCGCCTGTGCAGCTCCGCTCCCGCACCGTCTCGCTGACGCTCGCCGCGGAGTTCGGCATCGCGCGGGGCTCCCGCACCACCCAGGCGGTCGTGCAGGTCGAGCTCGAGCACGAGGGCCTGACCGGGCGCGGGGAGGCCGCGCCCGTCTACTACCGAGGCGAGAACGTGGAGACGGCCACCGCCTTTCTCGCCGCCGCCGGGCCGCGACTCGGAGACGACCCGTTCGCGCTGGAGGAGACGCTCGGCGGCCTCGAGGGGGACGCCGCCGGGCGCGCCGCGCTCGACGCCGCGCTGCACGACTGGGTCGGCCGGCGCCTCGGAGTGCCGGTATGGCGCCTGCTCGGGCTGTCGCGCGCTGCGCCGCCCACGTCGTACACGATCGGGCTGGACACGGTGGAGGGCACTCGCGAGCGGGCTCGGCGGGCGCAGCGCTTCCGGGCACTGAAGGTGAAGGTCGGGGGCTCGGAGGACCTCGCACGGTTGGAGGCGGTGCGCGCCGAGTCGGACGCGCCGCTGCGCGTGGACGCCAACGAGGGCTGGACGCTCGAGCAGGCGCGCGAGCTGCTGCCCGCCCTGACGGAGCTCGGGGTGGAGCTGGTGGAACAGCCCTTCCCCGCAGACGACATCGAGTCGTTCCGCGCGCTGCGCGAGCTCAGGCCGCGCCCGCCTGTCGTGGTGGACGAGGGCTGCCACGACCTGAGCGACGTGGCCCCCTGCGCCACGTATGCCGACGCGATCAACGTGAAGCTCGCGAAGTGCGGCGGACTGCGCGAGGGCGTCAGGATGGTGCACGCCGCCCGCGCCCTGGGGCTCCGTACGATGCTCGGCTGCATGATCGAGTCCGAGCTCGGCATCGCCCCGGCGGCGCAGATCGCCTCGCTGTTCGACTGGGTGGACCTCGACGGCCACCTGCTGCTCGCCGACCGGCCCTTCACCGGGCTGGAGCTCCGCGACGGGCGCGTGCTGCCGCCGGACGCGCCGGGCCTCGGCGTGGAGCCCTCCGAGCCGGGGGGCCAGGCCTTGTGAGCGAGCGGCTCGCGATCTTCGCGGAAGGCCTGTTCGCCACGCACAACGGGAAGACGGCCCACGGCGTGATCCGCTACGGCGCGCGCGACGTGGTGGCTGTCATCGACTCGACGCAAACGGGCCGGAGCGCCGTCGAGGTCGTGCCGTTCGCCCTGCGCGACGTGCAGATCGTCGCCACGCTGCGCGAGGCGATCGACCTCGGCGCCTCGACGTTGCTCGTGGGGGTCGCGCCCACCGGCGGGAAGCTCGACCCGAGCTGGCGCGCGGTGCTGCTCGAGGCGATCGACGCGGGCCTGCACGTGGAGGCCGGGCTGCACACTCAGCTCTCACGAGGATCCGGAGCTGCGCCGCGCCGCCACCCGGGCGGGCGTGGCCCTGCGCGACCTGCGTGCGGCGCCGCCCGACCTCACCGTGCCGCAGGGGCCGAACAGCCGGCCGGCGTCGGTGCGCGTGGTCCACAGCGTCGGATCGGACACCGTGATCGGGAAGAAGGTCGTCACGCTGGAGCTCGACCGCGCCGCGCGCGAGCGCGGCCTGCGCTCCGTCTTCGTCCCCACCGGACAGACGGGGGTGGCGATCGCGGGCTGGGGCATCGCGGTGGACCACGTGATCTCCGACTACGTGGCGGGCGCCGCGGAGCGGCTCGTGCACGAGGGCGCCGGCCGGGGCGACCTCCTGTTCGTGGAGGGCCAGGGCGCCCTCTTCCATCCCGCCTACTCGGGAGTCACGCTGGGCCTGCTGCACGGCTCGGCACCCGACCTGCTCGTGCTGGTCCACAAGGCGGGCGCCGCCGGGATCCGCAACTACCCGGATCTGCCGATCCCCCCGCTGCCGGAGCTCGTGGCGGCTTACGAGGGCGTGGCGCGCCGCGTCCATCCGGCGCGGGTGGCGGCGATAGCGCTCAACACCGCCGACCTCGAGACAGACGAGGACGCGCGGGAGGTGATCGCCGCGGCGCAGGCGGAGACCAGCCTGGTGGCCGACGACGTGGTCCGGTTCGGTCCCGAGCGCGTGCTCGATGCGGTGCTGGCCGAGCTGTGATTCCAAAGCTCGGATTTGGCACCTGGCGGCTCGCCGGCCGCGACTGCGTCGAAGGGGTGGCCGATGCGCTGGCCGCCGGCTACCGGCACGTGGACACGGCTCGAATGTATGGCAATGAGGGGGACGTCGGGCAGGGGCTGCGCTCCTCCGGCGTCGACCGGTCGGAGGTCTGGCTCACCACGAAGGTGTGGCCGGACGACCTCGAGCCCGAGCGCGTGCGGGCCTCGCTCGAACGCTCGCTGCGCGCGCTCGGCACCGACTACGTCGACCTGTACATGATCCACTGGCCGAATCCGCGCGTGCCGCTCGCGGCGACGCTCGAGGCAATGACCACGCTGCGCGACGAGGGCCGCACGCGCGAGATCGGCGTGTCGAACTTCACCTCCGCGCAGTTCCGCGAGGCGCTCGACCTGGCTCCGGTGTTGGTGAACCAGGTGGAGTACCACCCCTACCTCGACCAGTCGGCGGTGCTCGAGGTCTGCCGCGAGCGCGACGCGGAGCTCACCGCGTACCGCCCGCTCGTCAAGGGCGCGGCGCTGGAGCGACCCCGTGATCGCGCAGATCGCCGCCGCCCACGGCGCGACGCCGGCACAGGTGACGCTGGCCTGGCTGGTCGGGCAGGAGCGGCGTCTCGGCGGTGCCGAAGACGTCGAGCCCGGAGCGCAGGCGCGAGAACCTGGCGGCGCTTGAGCTGGAGCTGACGGCCGAGGAGCGGGCGCGGATCGACGCGCTGCCGAAGGACCGCCGCGTGGTCGAGACGGAGTGGTCGCCGGATTGGGACTGAAAAGAAGGCAACCAGGGGAGGGGGGTGGGTAATCCTGATACCGCATAGCGGTACTGGGATTACCCACCCCCCTCTCGACCCACCCTTTATTGCCCGTCGTTCACAACGCCGGCGCCCTCAGCGCGGCAGCGACGGCGCGATGATCCGGTAGGCCTTCAGGCCCAGCCCCAGCCGCTCCCGGTCCTCGCTTCGCAGCGGGTCCAGGCCGCTCAGCTCCTTCACCCGCTCCAGCCGGTAGGCCACCGTGTGGCGGTGCGCGTGGATCGACTGTGCAGTCGCGTTCATGTTGCAGTTGTTCGCGAGGTAGGAGTCGAGCGTGCCCACCAGGTCGGTCGCGTACTGCTCGTCGTAGGCCACAAGCGGCGCGACCGTGTCGTCGAAGAAGCTCCGCACCTCCTGCGGGTGGCTCGCCATCACGCGGAACAGCAGCCGGTAGGTGCCGGAGCCGATCTCGGCTCCGGGCGGGGCGGCGCCGGCCGCGGTCAGGCCCAGCACGAGCTCGGCCTCCTCGAGCGCACGGTGCGCCTCGGCGGCGCCGCTCCGGTAGGAGGACAGGCCGACCGTGGCGTGGCGGCCGAGCCGACCGGCCACCTGGCGCGCCGGATCGGGCGGACCCGGCAGGAGCGCATAGACCTTGTCCTTCACTGCCTGGACGAGCCCGCCGGGAGCCTCCGAAGTCACCGCCGCCACGAGCCGCCCCGGGCCGCGGCCGTTTGGGTCGGCGCACAGCGCAACGAACCCGCCCGACAGGTCGCAGCCGAGCCGCGCGGCCCGGCGCTGCACGTCGACGGGGTCGAGCTCGGGCCGGGTGAGCAGCTCCTCCAGGAAGGAGCCGCGCAGGGTCTGCTCGGTCTCGTCGCGGGCCTCGACGACCGCCACCTCGGTGAGCGCCGCGATCGCCGCCATGTGCAGGTACTCGCCCGCGTGCGGGAGCCCCTGCCCGAGCAGCAGTACCGCTCCGAGCTCCCGCCCGCCGGAGGAGATCGGCACCTCCGCCGTGATCTCGGCCGGGCGCTGTGGGCGCCCGCCGGCAAGGCGGGCGCTCACGTAGCGCTCGTAGCGCGCCCACCCTTCGAGTGGCAGCCCGAGCCGCGGCACGACCACGGCCACCGGCGCGCCCGCGTGCGCGGCGGCGATCTCCGCCACCCGCTCGAGCCCGTCGCCCGCGAGCACGGCGCCCACCATCTCCAGGTGGGCGCCGCGCGGCGTGGCGTCCGGCGCTGCGCTCATGTCACCGGCAGATACCGGTCCAGCTCCCACGGCGTGACCTGAGTCCTGTACTCGAGCCACTCGTCGCGCTTCAGCGTGACGTAGCGGTCGAAGATGTGGCTGCCGAGCGCCTGCTCGACCAGCTCCGAGCCTGCCATCTCCTCGATTGCCTCCCCGAGCGACTCGGGCAGGTGCTGAACGCCCATGCCCAGGCGCTCCTCCTCGGTGAGGTCGTAGAGGTTGCGCTCGATCGGGGCGGGCAGGTCGTAGCCCCGCTCGATCCCCTCCAGGCCCGCCTGCAGCAGCGCCGCGAACGTTAGGTAGGGGTTGCACGACGGGTCCGGGCAGCGGAGCTCCATCCGCGTGGCCCGCTCCTTGCCCGGGTGGTACAGCGGCACCCGCACCAGCGCCGAGCGGTTGCGCCGCGACCACCCGATGTAGACCGGCGCCTCGTAGCCCGGCACGAGCCGCTTGTACGAGTTCACCGACGGGGCGAACAGCGCCGCCAACTCGCGGGCGTGCTTGAGCTGGCCGGCGATGAACGACTTCGCCACGTCGGACAGGTAGAACTCGTCCTCCGAGTCGAAGAACGCGTTGTCGCTCCCGCGGAACAGCGACTGGTGAGTATGCATGCCGGAGCCGTTCTCGCCGTGCAGCGGCTTCGGCATGAAGGTGGCGTAGAAGCCGTGCTGCGCTGCCACCTCCTTGATCGCGATGCGATACGTCATCGCGTTGTCCGCCATGTCGAGCCCGTCCGCGAACCGCATGTCGATCTCGTGCTGCGACGGCCCTACCTCGTGGTGGGTGTACTCCACCGGGATGCCGAGCTCGCGCAGCGTGAACACGGCGTCGCGGCGGAAGTCCGACCCCACGTCGAGCGTGGTCAGGTCGAAGTAGCCACCGCGGTCCAGCACCTCGGGCGCCGTGTCCGACTTGAACAGGAAGAACTCGAGCTCCGGCCCCAGGTAGTAGTGGTCGAAGCCCATGTCCCTCGCCCGGGCGAGCGCGCGGCGCATCACGAAGCGCGGGTCGCCCTCGTAGGGCTCGCCGCCCGGCTTCAGCACGTCGCAGAAGAGCCGGCCCACCTTGTGGGTCTCGCCGGTCCGCCACGGCAGGATTCGGAACGTGCTCGGGTCGGGCATTGCGATCATGTCCGACTCCTCGATCCGGTTGAACCCCGTGATCGACGAGCCGTCGAAGCCCATGCCGTCCTCGAGCGCCCCGGCCAGCTCCTCGCGGCCAACCGCGAACGACTTCAGCTGGCCGAAGATGTCCGTGAACCAGAACCGGATGAACTCGACGTTCTCCTCCTCCACCCGGGCCAGCACGTCGGCCGGCCGGGTGCCCACGTCGTCAGGCGCGATCGCCATTGACGCTCACCTCCTCGTCGTCGTGGGCCTGCAGCACGGTCTCGCCCTCCTCGCCGGTGCGGATGCGAACCGCGTCCTCGACGGGGAGCACGAACAGCTTCCCGTCGCCGACCGAGCCCGTGCGGGCGTGCCGCAGGATCACGTTCTTGATCAGCTCCACGTCCTTCGACTCCACGACGCACTCGAGCTTGAGCTTCGGCCGCAGGTGCACGGCGAGGGCCGAGCCGCGGTAGTGCTCGGTGATCGCCTTCTGCCTGCCGGAGCCCTTCACCTCCGTTATCGAGAGGCTGGGGAAGCCGGCGTCGAGCAGCTCCTCGCGGATCGGCTCGAACGCCTCGTGCCGGATATATGCGACGACCATCCTCATGCCGTCGCCTCCCCGGTCCGCACGTTCGCCGTGACCGGCGCGGCCGCGGGTGCGGGACGTGCCGCCGGCGTGCCCGCCGCGGTGCCCATCTCGGACTGCGGGATGAACTGCTCCGGGTAGCCGTACATGCCGTGCGCGGCGATGTCGAGCCCGGCCTCCTCCTCCTCGGCGCTCACGCGGATGCCGATCGTCGCCTTGATCGCCGAGAAGGTGATGTAGGAGAGGGTGAACACCATCGCGAAAGCCGCGAGCACGCCGACGGCCTGCACCCCGAGCTGGTCGAAGCTGCCGCTGTAGATCAGGCCCGGGTCGCCGATGCCGTTGAACTCGGCCAGCCGCGGCGAGGTGAAGATGCCGCAGGCGAGCGTGCCCCAGATGCCGGCCAGGCCGTGCGCCGACAGGGCGCCGACGGGATCGTCCAGCTTCTTCTCGATGAGCAGCACGCCGTAGACGACGATCACGCCGCCGACCGCGCCGATGATCGGGGCCGCCCAGAACTCGACGTATCCGGACGGGGCTGTGATGGCCACGAGCCCGGCGATGGCTCCGTTGCCGGCCATGCCCACGTCGAGCGCCTTGGTCTTGAGCCAGGTCACGAGCGAGGCCGCGATCACGCCACCCGCCGCGCCCAGCTGGGTGACGAGGGCCACCTCGGCGAAGCGATCGCTGCCGACACCGAGCGTGGAGCCCGCGTTGAAGCCGAACCAGCCGAGCCAGAGGATCAGGACTCCGAGGCCGACGAAGGGCATCGAGTGCCCGGCGATCACACGCGGCTTGCCGTCGCCCCCGTACTTCCCGAGGCGCGGGCCGAGCAGCAGCAGCGCCGCCAGGGCGCCCGTCGCGCCGACGAGGTGGACGACGGTGGAGCCGGCGAAGTCCTGGACGCCGTTGCCGATCTCGCTCAGAAAGCCGCCGCCGAAGATCCAGTGCGCGCCGAGCGGATAGATCAGCGCAGCGAACACGATCGCATAGAGCACGTACGCCGAGAACTTCATCCGCTCGAGCGTGGTGCCCCACACGATCGCCAGCGAGACCGCGCAGAACATGAACTGGAACAGCATGAACGCGGCGGTGGAGCCGCCCACGGTGCCGGCCACAAGCCCGGTCGAGATCTCCTCACCGAAGCTGAAGAAGAGGCCGTCGTCACCCATCAGCCATCCGGCGCCGCCGAAGGCGATGCCGAAGCCGACCGTCCACCAGGCGATCGTGGCTATGGAGAAGTTGGCGAGGATCTTGACCACGCCGTGGCCGACGTTCTTGCCGCGCGAGAAACCGATCTCGAGCAGCGCAAAGCCGGCTTGCATGAACATGACGAGGACGGTGGCCACGACGACCCATGTGACGTCGAGGCTGCCGGCCAACGCCTCCAATTGAGCTTCCATCAGTGCAAGTGCCTCCTGGTTTGGATAGGGACACGGGCACCGTAGGACCGGCGGTCCAAACGGTCTTTGGACAGGTGTCGAAGATTCCGTGCGACGATTTCGCCCCATGGTCGAGAGGCGGCCGGCTGGTGCTGGACGGCGAGCCGCGCGGCATGAACGCGCTCAACGGAGCGCTGCGCGATCACGCGAGGGCGAAACCGCGGAAGGCAAGTAGAGGAGCGAACGCGCTTAGACTCCCGCCGTGGAGGCGGCGGCCCCAGACCATCACATCCGCCTCGCGGAGCTGATGGCGGCGCTGTCGCTGGCAACCGATCTCGGCCTGGGCCAGCCGCTCGAACACGAGCTTGGGGTCTGCCTCTCGGCACTCGAGCTTGCGGATCAGCTCGGCTGCACCCCCGAGGAGAGCTCCGATGTCTACTACGTCGCTCTTCTGGTTCACGTGGGGTGCACCGGGGCTGCGCCCTACTTCGCGAGCTGGGTCGGCGGCGACGAGATCCACTTCCAGAGCGGCGTGCAGGTCCTCGGCCCGGCTTCCGAGGCCTCCGAGGACGTGCGCTACCTGGTCGGTCGGCTGGCGGACGACAGGCCGCTGCCCGAGCGTGCCCGCTTGGTCGCCAAGCAGCTGGTCGGAGGCCAGAAGCAGTTCAAGCTGGCCGCTGCCAACCTCTGCGAGGGCGGTCGGCTGCTCGCCCGGCGCCTGCACCTGCGCGACGAGGTGGCTCGCGCGCTCGGACAGGTGCCGACGCGCTGGGACGGAAAAGGCATACCCGCCGATGTGGCCGGGGACGAGATCGCGCGGCCGCTGCGGATCGTCCGCGTCGCTCATGACTTCGTCGCGCTCGCGCACGCGCGCGATCGCGACGCGGCGCTCGAGGCGCTCAGCCGGCGCCGCGGGCGCGGCTACGATCCACAGGTCGTCGATGCCGCCCTCGCCGAACCCGAGGCGCTCCTGCGGGCGGCGGACGTTCCCGACGCTTTCGGGCACGTCATCGACGCCGAGCCGCAGCCGGTGGCGACGATTTCGAGTGCGGGGATTGAGGTCGTCGCGCGGGCCTTCGGCGAGTTTGCCGACCTCAAGCTCGGTTTTCTGACCGGACACTCGGCTCGAGTGGCCGAGCTCGCGGCCGCCGCCGCAGAAGGGGTCGGCTGCTCGCGTGCCGAGGTGTCCGCGGTTCGGGCCGCGGGCTACTTCCACGACCTCGGCCGAGTGGCCGTTCCGAACGGTGTCTGGAACAAGCCCGGCGCGTTGAGCGGCGGCGAGTGGGAGCGTGTTCGCCTTCACCCCTACTACACCGAGCGCGTGCTCGAGCGCTCGCCCGCGCTCGCACCACTCGCCCTGCTGGCCGGCTCCCATCACGAGCGTCTCGACGGCTCCGGCTACCACCGCGGCGCCAGTGCCGCGCAGCTCGGCGTCGGCGCGCGCCTGTTGGCGGCGGCCGACGCCTATGACGCGATGACCCACGATCGCCCGCACCGACGAGCACTGCTTCCAGCCAACGCTCGGGCCGAGCTCGGCGAGATGGTCGGCGCCGGGACGCTCGAGAAGCGTACGGTGGACGCGGTGCTCGAGGCAGCCGATGCGGCGCCGCTCAGCGTGCGCCAGGGCCACCCGGCAGGGCTCACGGAACGTGAGGTCGAGGTTCTGCGGCTGCTCGCCCAGGGCCGAACGAACAAGGAGATCGCAGAGGCGCTCGTAGTCACGGAGAAGACCGCCGGTCACCACGTCGAGCACATCTATGCGAAGGCCGGCGTCTCGACGCGCGTCGGCGCTGCGCTTTTCGCGATGCGCCACGACCTCGTCGAGTAGCGCGTGCGAATCCCGCTCGGGCGACAGATGGGGTGTTCACCCGATGCTGTCGCCAGCGAGCGCCCGTACGGTCGAAGCCATCTGATCATCGAGCCCCGGAGGCAGCCATGCCTACCACGACCAGCGCATCGCCGGATCTCGTCTCCACCGAGCTGCACCCGACCGTCGAACTGCCGGCGGCCGACCAGCGCATCAACGGGATCCGCCTCTACTGCGAGGAGCACGGCAGCGGCGCCCCGATCCTCTGCATCCACGGGGCAGGCAGCATGGCGCTCGTCTGGGCCGACGCGGTCGACAAGCTCGCCCGGCTCGGACGGGTGATCGCCTACGACCGACGCGGGTGCGCACGCAGCGAGCGCCCACAGCCCTACGAGCGCACCAGCGTGGCCGAGCACGCCGACGACGCGGCCGCACTGCTCGATGTCCTGGCCACACAGCCAGCGGTCGTCGTCGGGCGCAGCTACGGCGGTACGATCGCGACCGACCTCGCGCGGCAAGGCGTCGACGCAGTAGCGGCGGCACTGATCTGCGAAGTGGCAGGGAAGGACGCGTGGCGCTCGTTCCCGGACGAGATCCGGCAGATGCTGACCGAGAACGGTCCGGCGATTCTCGCGGAGCTCGAGGGCGAATGGTGGCTTCAGGCCGACGCAGCCGAGCTCGCCACCATCCAACAGCCAGCCCTGCTGGTCGCGGCGGCCGACTCGCCGCCGGAGTTCCACGAGCCGGTGGAAGCGCTCGCCCGATCGCTTCCCAACGCCCGCACCGCGCTCGCCGGCGGGGGGCACCTCATCGACCCGGCGGCGCCGGAGGTGATCGCCTTCATCGAGGAGGTATACGCAACCCCGTGCGGCTCCGCTCCGTCGCGACCGACGGACCCTGCAGGTGACGAGAGGAAGTAGCCGTGCCCGAAGCAGCGGTAAATGGCATCGGTCTGTATTACGAGCTCGAAGGGCGCGGCGAGCCCCTGGCTCTGGTCCATGGGTCCTGGGGGGACGCGACGAACTGGAGCTTCGTGGTCCCCGGCTTGGCGGAGAGCTTCCGCGTGCTCGTTTATGACCGCCGCGGCCACTCGCGAAGCCAGCGGCTCGATGCGCCCGGAAGCGTCGACCAAGACGGCGACGACCTCGCTGCCTTGCTTGAAGCGCTTGACCTGGCGCCTGCACATGTAGCGACGAACTCTTGGGGCGGCAACATCGCCCTGCGGCTGGCCACTCGGCGACCCGATGTCTTCCGCTCCCTCTCCTGTCATGAGCCGCCGCTCTGGAGCCTGCTCGAGGGCGACCCCGAAAGCCAGCAGATGCTGCAGGAGGCCGCCCGCAGCTTCGAGGAGGTCGGGGCGCGTATCGACGGCGGCGATCACGAGGGCGCGGCCCGCCAGTTCGTCGAGGAGGTCGCCTTCGGGCCTGGCGCCTGGGAGAACGAGCTGCCAGCCGAGACGCGGGCGGTCTTCGTACAGAACGCCTCGACCTACCTGGGTGAGCTTCGGGACCCGAATCAGCTCAATATCGACCGGGACGCGTTGGCGCGCGTGGAATTGCCGGTCCGGCTCACGGAGGGATCCGAGAGCCCGCCGGTGTTCCCGAGGGTGATCGATCGGCTCGCGGAGCTGATCCCGCGCGTAACCCGCGAGGCGATCCAGGGCGCGGCGCACGTGCCCCAGCTGTCGGTCCCCGAGCGCTACGTCGAGGTCACGACGCGCGCGCTGCAGGCTTCGGTGTAGACGCTACGCCCGGGCCGGCACTTCGCCGCCGCGCTCGGTCCCGGCGATCATCTCGTCCGGTGCCTTCTCCTTCGGGATGAAGCCCGACTTCATGCCGAAGTACACCGCCTGCGGGTGGTGCGCCACGATCGCCACCGTCGACTGCTCTGGCGTGACCGCGTAGCCGTCCGACAACGTCATCCCGATCCGCTCCAGCTCCAGCAGCCTCCAGACCTTCTCGTGCTCGGACTGGTCCGGGCAGGCTGGATAGCCCCACGAGTAACGCCGGCCCTGGTCGAGGTCGATCCCGAGGCCGCGCCTGATCTCCGAATGCAGCCACTCGGCCAAACCCTCGGCCGCCTGCACGCCCAGGCCGTGGGTGAACAGCTGCTCGGCGAACTCGCCCTCCTGCTCCAGCCGCGCCATCAGCTCGGTCACCTCGGGCCCGACAGTCACGCCCTGGATCGCCACCACGTCCCGCTCCCCCGAGGAAAGCGGGCGGTAGAAGTCCGTCAGGCAGATCCGGTCGTGCTTCGGCTGGCGCGGGAACACGAGCCGCTCGAGCTCCCGATCCGGCGAGTCGGGGTCGAACACCACCAGCTCGTTGCCGTCCGCGGCCGCGGGGAAGTAGCCGAGCCGGGCGCGCGGGTTCAGGTAGTCCTGCTCGCGCCACATGCGCTCGAGGCGCGGGGCGAAGTCCTCGGACACGAGCCGCTCCCACTCCTCGCCCTTCACTCCGCGCCCGCCCCAGTGCAGCTTGAACAGCACGTGGCGGTCGAGGTAGGGGTAGACCTCGTCGAGGTCGACGTCGATCTCGCGCGCGCCCCAGAATGGCGGCTCGGGCACGGGCACGTCGGTGCGGGCCGAGGAGCGGACCGAGGAATCCGTCACCGGCGGGCCGTCGTCCACCTGCTCGCCCTGGTCGCGCAGCTTGCGCGCCTCGTCACGCGTCTTGGCGAGCAGTCCCGCGCGCGCCTCCTCGTCCACCAGCTGGTCGACCGTCGCCAGGCCGACAAAGGCGTCCTTGCAGTAGAAGACGCCCGGTTCGTAGACCTCGTCGGACTCCTTGCCCTTCGGGTAGAGGATGCGGCGCCCGAAGTCGCGGTTGATCGCCGCGCCGCCGATCAGCACCGGGAACTCGAGCCCGCGCTCGTGCAGCTCCTGGACGCAGGTGGGCATCTGCTTCGAGGTCGAGACGAGCAGCGCCGACAGCCCGATCGCGTCGGCGTCGTGCTCGACGGCGGCGTTGATGATCGTGTCGATCGGCACCTGCTTGCCGAGATCGATCACGGTGTAGCCGTTGTTGGTCAGGATCGTGTTGACGAGCGACTTGCCGATGTCGTGCACGTCGCCGAACACGGTCGCGATCACGACCTTGCCCTTGGTGTGGCCCTCCATCTTCTCGAGGTAGTTCTCGAGCTGGGCCACGGCGCGCTTCATGACGGTCGCCGACTGCAACACGAACGGGAGGATCAGCTCGCCGGCGCCGAACTTGTCGCCCACCTCCTTCATGGCGGGCAGCAGCACCTTGTTGAGCGTCGGTACCGCGCCGATCTTCTCGACGGAGCGGTCGATCCAGTCCTCCACGCCCTCTTTCTTGCGGCGCAGGATGTGGAAGTGGAGCGCGTCCTCGGGCTCCATCCCCTCGGTCGGATCGCCGGCCGAAGCCTCCTCGGTCTCGCCCTTCTGCTCGAAGTGCGCGATGAAGCGCTCGAGCGCGTCCTCTCGCCGGTTGAAGACGAGGTCGTCGGTCAGCTCGCGCTCGTTCTCCGGGATCTCCGGATAGGGCGTGATGTGGTTCGGGTTGACCATCGCGAGGTCGAGCCCGGCCTCGACGCAGTGGTGGAGGAAGACCGAATTGAGCACGGCGCGCGCTCCCGGCGAGACGCCGAACGACACGTTCGACACGCCGAGCGACGTCTGCACGCCCTGCAGCTCGGCCTTGATGCGGCGGATGCCCTCGATCGTCTCGACGGCCGACGGGCGCCACTCCTCGTCGCCCGTGGTGAGCGTGAAGGTGAGCGCGTCGAAGATGAGCGCATCGCGGTCGAGGCCGTGCTCGTCGCAGGCGAGCTCCACGATCCGCTTCGCGACCTCGATCTTGCGGTCGGCGGTCTTGGCCATGCCGACCTCGTCGATCGTCAGCGCGATCACCGCCGCGCCGTGCGACTTCGCGAGCGGCACGACCGTGTCGAGCTTGTCGCGGCCGGCCTCGAGGTTGATCGAGTTGACGATCGCGCGGCCCGGGATCTGCTCGAGCGCGGCGCGGATCACGTCCGGCTCGGTGGAGTCGATCTGGATCGGCGCGGGCTGGCTCAGCGCGATCCGCTTGACCACCTCGCGCATCTGCACGTCCTCGTCCTGGCGCTCGGTGAGCGCCACGCACACGTCGAGCACGTGCGCGCCGCCGTTCACCTGGTCCTCGGCGACCTGGACCAGCCCGTCGTAGTCGTCGGCGAGGAGCAGCTCCTTGGCCTTGCGCGAGCCCTGCGAGTTCACGCGCTCGCCCACCAGGGTCGGGCGCGGCTCCTGCGCGAGCGGCGTGGCGGTCATCATGCTCGACACCAGGGCGGTTCCGCGCTCGGGCCGCGGCCCTGCCTCGCGGCCGCCCACGCGATCCACGATCGCGCGGATGTGGTCGGGCGTCGTGCCGCAGCAGCCGCCCACGATCGAGGTGCCGTAGCGCTCCACGAACTCCTGGAGCGTGTTCGCGAGCGGGTCGGGCTCCTCGGGGAAGATCGTCTCGCCGTCCGGCCCCTGCAGCGGCAGCCCGGCGTTCGGGATGCAGTGGACAGGCAGCGGGCTGTTCTCGCCGAGGTAGCGGATCGCGTCGCGCATGTCCTCGGGACCGGTCGAGCAGTTGAGCCCGATCACGTCGACGTCGAGCGCGGTGAGCGTGGCGAGCACGGCCTGAATGTCCGTGCCGAGCAGCATCTTGCCGCCGTTCGGAAGCAGCGACACGCTCGTCTGGATCGGCAGCGTGCGCCCCGTGAGCTTGAAGGCCTCGCGGGCGCCGAACACGGCGGCCTTTACCTCGAGGATGTCCTGCGCGGTCTCGATGATGATCAGGTCGGCCCCGCCCTCGACCAAGCCGCGCGCCTGCTCGGTGAAGATCTCCATGAGCTCGCGGAAGGAGATCCGTCCAAGGGTGGGGTCGTCGCTCGCCGGGAGGTGGCCGGTGGGACCGATCGAGCCCGCCACGAAGCGGCGCTCGCCGGCGGCGGCGCGGGCGATCTCGGCGGCCTTGCGGTTGATCTCGAGCGTGTGATCGGCGAGCCCCCACTCCTCGAGCTTCAGCCGCGAGCCCTGGAAGGTGTCGGTCTCGAGCACCTCGGCGCCCGCCTCGAGCATCGACTCGTGCACGCCCTGGATCACGTCCGGGCGGTTGAGGACGAGCGCCTCGTGGCACTTGCCCGCGAGGCCGCCGTAGTCCTCCTGGGTGAGGTCGAACTGCTCCAGCGTGGCGCCCATGCCGCCGTCGAAGACGACGACGCGCTCGCGCGTGGCCTGGATGTAGTCGCGTTCGGGGGGCAAGGTCATGCCAATCCTACACGAACCTTGACACATCTGTGTGAAGGTTTGCCGCGGGCAACATCATGGTCACCAACGGGACACCGGTGGCGTTCTGGTACACGCGGGAGCGACCCGGCCCGCCTCAAAGCGGCTGATCGACAGCGAGGTGCAGCCGAGCGCCTCGAGCGCGCGCTCGGCCACCAGCTCGAGCACGTCCTTCAGTCGATGGGCGGAGCCGGCCGCCGAGGCGACCTCGACCAGCGCGTACAGGTCGGTCTCGGCTAGGCTGGCGCCCGGGCGCGGATGTGGCTGCCCCTCCGCCCTATGCCTCCGCCTCGGCCGCCTCACCGCGGCGGGAGACGCTCGCCAGCTGCACCGGGGCGGCGTGCAGCGCCCGCAGGCGCAGGTCCTTCCAGGTCATTCCTTCGCGCACGAGCGCCGGCATGCCCATCGCGAGCGCCGTGGCGATCTCGACCGCCTGCAGGATGATGCCGTAGGCGAGGGCGTCGGTCTTGCCGACGCCGTATGCCGACAGCACCGCCACGCAGGCTGCCTGGAAGACGCCGAGGTTGGACGGCGTGGCGGGCAGCGCGGCGGTCACGTTGACGGCGAACAGCACGGCCGCGGCGGCGCCCAGCCCGGCGCGCTCGTCGAGCCCGAGGGCCACCAGCAGGAGGTAGCAGGCGAGCCACTGGATCGCCCACGCGCTCAGCTGCATCAGCGCCGCCCAGCCGCCCAGGCGCGGCCGGCGGAACACCTGTAGCCCGGAGCGAACACGCACCATGGCACAGCGCACCACGGTGGCGGCCTGCTGCACGCGCTGGAAGCGGCTCGGCTTGCCGCGCCGCAGGAGCCAGGGCGCCCCGAGCACCAGCGCCAGCACGACGACGGGCGCGATGGTGCCGATCACCAGCGCGTCCTCGCCCCCGCGAAAGATGCCCACGGTGGCGAACATCACCGAGCCGAGCACGGTCAGGGCGAGGATGTTCAGCACCGTCTGGGAGACCATCGTGCCCAGCACGACCGGGAAGCGGTCCCGCATTCGGCCGAGACGGCGCGCCACGATGAGCGCGCGCGAGGGCTCGCCGAGCCGTGCCGGCAGCGTGGCAGACATGAGCACTCCGACCATCGTGCCGCGGGCGGTGTCGCGCCGGCGGACTCGCAGGCCCGGCAGGGCGGCGCAGAGGATCGCGTGCCAGGCCTCGGCGCGCAGAAGCATGGAGGCGCACATGAGGGCGAAGGCGACGAGCACCCAGATCGGGGTGGCGGCGAGCATGGCGCGGGCGACGGGCTCGAGGCCGATCCGCTGGAGTGCGAGCACCGCCAGCCCGATGCCGCCGACTGCGCCGACTCCGACCAGCGCACGGCGCGCGCACGCGCGCGAGGCGGCTGCGGCCGGCCCCTGCGGCTTCCTTCGGCTCCAGCGAAGGCAGCCTGACCGGCCGGGCGCGGGCGCCCGGCGCCGCGGGCCGGATCCCGGCTCGTGCGGCGACCCTGGCCGCGCGGCCCTCGGGTTGGGGCTGTTCCAGGGCCTCTTGGTAGATCTCGGTGACCTCGCGGGTCACCTGCGGCCAGGCGAAGCGCTCGGCGCGGTCGCGGGCCGAGCGGGCCATGCAGTGGCGCCGGCGGGGGTCGAGCGCGAGATCGCGCAGCGTCTCGCCGAGCTCCGCGGCGTCGCCGGCGGGCACGAGCAGCCCGTCCATGCGGTTGCGAACAACGTCGCGGTAGCCGGCGATGTTCGAGGCCACCACGGGGGTGCTCGAGGCAAACGCCTCCGTCAGGACCATGCCGAAGCTCTCGCCGCCGAGCGACGGGGCGCAGAGAAGGTCGGCCTGGCCCAGCAGCCGCCACTTCTCCTCCTCGGACACACGGCCGGCGATCTCGACGGCCTCGGTGTCGAGCAGGAGTGGCGCCACCTCCTCCTCGGTCGCCCCGGCGACGGTCAGGCGCGAGTCCACCCCGGCGTGGCGGAGTGCCTCGAAGGCGCGCAAGAGCACCGGGAGCCCCTTGCGGCCCTCGGCGCGGCCGACGAACAGGATGTTGAGGTGCCCGTTGGGCCGTGCGGGATCGGGTCGCGCCGCGGCCAGGTCGACTCCGTTCGGCACGATCCGGTAGCGGCCGCCATAGAAGCGCCGCGCGGTCCATTCGGCTGCCTCGGACACCGCGATGCGCGCGCTCAGCTTGGAGTAGACCCGGCGCGCCCCCGCCACGCTGGCGGTGGTGTTGAGCAGCCAGCTCGTGGAATAGGTGTGGAACGTGGCCACGGTCGGCTGCCGAGCCGCCTCCGCCGCGTACCAGCTCACGGCCGGCGCGTTCGGCTCGTGCACGTGGACGACGTCGTAGCCGCCGTTCCGCAGCTCCCGGCCAAGGGTCGCGACCGCCTCGGGAAAAAGGGAGACGTTCGACACCGCGCCGTTTGCCGGGATGCCCACGGTCCGGCCCAGCGGGATGAGGAAGTCGGGCACGGGCCGCGGCTCGGGCGCGGCGCCGCGGTGCATCACGCGTGCCAGGCGGTCGTCGGGATCGTAGGGGGCGAGGAGGCGTACCTCGTGGCCCTGGACCGTGAGCTCGCTTGCCAAGGCCGCTACATGCCGACCGACTCCACCTGGATACGTGTACGAGTAGGGCGAGACAAGCGCTACACGCATCCTGGCAACTCTATCGGCGACACTTACGGAAGTGACCGATGCACGAACCTTTGTGAAGTACACCTTTCTCAAGGTCGACCCGGCATGGCGCCGGCGGTCGGCCGAGGAGCGGGCCTCCGACAAGCGCGAATTTGCGGCCGCGTGCGGGGATTTCGCCGAGGAGCACTACCTGCGCGCGTATTCGCTGGTGGGCACGCGCGGGGACTGCGACCTGATGGTGCGGGCGATGGCACGCACGCTCGATCCCATCCACGAGCTGCACGTGTTGCTGAACCAGAGCGGGCTCATGCGCTTCGCCGACGTGCCGTATTCCTACCTGGCGATGACGAAGGAGTCGCCCTATTCCGACGAGCCGGACAAGCCACTGGGGCCGCGGGCGGGCGCGGACTCGAAGTACCTCATCGTGTACCCGATGTGGAAGCGGCGCGAGTGGTACCGGCTGCCCGGCGAGGAGCGCATGCGCGTGATGCGCGAGCACATCGAGGTGGCGCGGCGGTTCACGGGCATCGAGACCAACACCGCCTACTCGTTCGGCCTCGACGACCAGGAGTTCGTGGTCGCCTTCGACGCCGACGACCCCGCCGAGTTCCTGGACCTCGTGCAGGAGCTCCGGGCCACGGAGTCGAGCGCCTACACCGAGTCGGAAACGCCGATCTTCACGTGCATCTCGGCCTCGCTGGAAAGAGCGCTGGACGCGCTGGACGGCGAGCGAGTGCGGGCACCCGCCTGAGGACCCCTCACCCGGGGGAGGGGACAGGCACCTCACCCGTGGGGGGAGGGGTCAGACCCCTTCCGGGTGCGACCTCAGCTGACGCGCTCGCGCGCGGCCCCGAGCAGCTCGTCCGTCGTGGTGAGCTTCACGCGCGGGCGGCCCTGCGGTTCCCCTGCCGTCTTCTCGGCGGTGTCGATCGCCTCCCAGCCCGCGTACGTCACGTGGTCGGGCTTGCGCTCGTCGAGCAGCTCCTCCAGGCTGTCGCGGCTGGGATCGGGCGGCTCGTTCAGCCGGCCGGCGTCCAGATCCTCGAGGATCGCGTCCACGGTCTCCTGGGCGTCGCGCTTGTTCGTGCCGATGATCCCGGTGGGGCCGCGCTTGATCCATCCGACAACGTATTCGCCACGAATCGCCTCGCCGTCCTCGCCGAGGATGCGGCCGTGCTCGTTCGGCACCGTCCCCTTGCGCTCGTCGAAGGGGACGCCCTGCACCTGCATGCCCCGGTATCCGATGGACCGAAAAACGATGTGGCAGTCGAGCTCTTCGATCGAGTCGGTCGAGCAGGCGCGCAGCGAGCCGTTCTCGTCGCGCAGGGTGTTCCGGCAGATGCGGATGCCCTCGACCCTGTCGGTGCCCAGGAGCTCGAGCGGCGATGCCAGAAAGCGCAGCACGATGCGGCGCGGCTTGCCCTCGGGCTCACGGCCCGCGTAGCCGGTCAGGATGTCGACGTTCTTGCGCGAGGTGTTGCTCGCGGCGTCGCTCTCGAGCCACGTCCTGCTCAGGTCATCGAGCTCCACGTCCCGGGCGTCGACATGGACGTCGGCGTCATTCATCTCGCCCAGCTCGAGGAGCTCGGGGTTCGTGAACGCCGCCTGGGCCGGACCGCGCCGGCCGAGCACCACGATCTCGCGGATGTTGCTCTCCGCAAGGACCTCGAGGGCGTGGTCGGCCACGTCGGTCGTGGCGAGCTCGTCGCGGGTGAGCGCCAGCATGCGCGCGACGTCGGCCGCCACGTTGCCGTTGCCGATGACGATCGCGCGCTCGCCCGAGAGGTCGAACTCGAGGTCGCGGTATTGGGGATGGCCGTTGTACCAGGCGACGAACTCGGTGGCGGCCCAGCTGCCGGGAAGGTCCTCCCCGGGGATGCCCATGCGCCGGTCGGTCTGCGCGCCGACCGCGTAGATGACGGCGTGATACCGGGCGAGCAGCTCGTCGTGGGTGATGTCCGTGCCGTAGTCGACGTTGCCGTAGAAGCGGAACTCCGGGTGGGTGGCGGTCTTCTCGTAGACGCGGCTGACAGCCTTGATGTTCGGGTGGTCGGGAGCGACCCCACCGCGCACGAGCCCCCATGGCGTGGGGAGGCGGTCGTAGACGTCGACGTGTACCTGGAGGTCCGGATGCGACTTGCACTTCAGCAGGTGTCCAGCCGCGTAGAACCCTGCCGGACCGGAGCCGACGACGGCGACCCGCAGCGGATTCTCGGACGTGCCGATCGATGCCATACCGGCATCGAGTCTAGGCGCAGACCTCCGCGAATCGCCATCCGAAGGCGGGCCGCCAGGCGGTGATCGTCCGCGGCGGGGCGGGGGTCGGACGCCCCCGTCAGGAATGATCCGGCCCATGCAGAGAGTCGCCGTCGCAGACATGGGTTCCAACTCCTGGCGCCTCGTGGTCTTCGGCTACGAGCCCGGCACCCCTTGGTGGAGCCTCGTCGACGAGATCCGCGAAGCCGTGCGCGTGGGGGCGGGACTGGCCGAGGAGGGCGCCATCCGGCCCGACCGGTTCGACCGCGCTCTCCACACCGCCGCCCTCTTCGCCTCGTTCTGCCGTGCGTCCGGCATCGACGAGGTCGAGGCCCTGGCCACCAGCGCGATCCGCGACGCCGCCAACGGTCCCGAGCTGCTCGACGCAATACGCGACCGGACCGGCCTCGAGCCGCGCGTCATCAGCGGCCGCGAGGAGGCCCGTTACGACTGGCTCGCCATCGCCAACTCTACGACCATCGAGAAGGGCTTCGGGCTCGACATGGGCGGCGGCAGCATCCAGGCGCTCAGGATCGAGGACCGCCGGCTCGCGGAGGCCGAGTCGCTTCGGCTCGGATCCGTGCGCGTGAGCGAGGAGTTCCTGCCCGGTGAGAAGGCGCCGGCGAAGGCAATAAGGGCGCTGCGCAAGAAGGCCGCCGGCGAGCTCGAGGCGCTTCCCTGGTGGGGGGAGGGCGGGCGTTTCGTGGGCGTGGGCGGCACGATCCGCAACCTCGCCGCCGCGGCGATGAAGCGCGCCGGGCTCCCGGCGCTCGACGTACAGGGCTTCGAGCTCACCCGCGACGCCCTCGAGGACCTGATCGAGTCGCTGGCCGACCTGCCGGCCTCGAAGCGGGGTGAGCTGCCCGGCATCAAGCCCGACCGCGGCGACGTCATCCTCGGTGGCGCGCTGGTGCTCGCCGCCGCGCTCGACAGCGGCGGCTTCGACCGGATCGAGGCGACCGAGGCGGGCCTGCGCGAGGGGGTGTTCTTCGAGCGCTTGCTGGGCAAGCGGGAGCTGTTCGAGGACGTCCGCAGCGAGTCCGTGCTCAACCTGAGGCACCGCTTCACCGTCGACCCCGCCCACGTCGAGCGCGTCGCCGAGCTGTCCCTCGAGATGTTCGACGGGCTCGCCCGCGCCGGCCTGCACGAGCTCGGCGCCGCCGACCGCGAGCTGCTCTGGGCGGCCTGCATGCTGCACGACATCGGCACTGCGATCGACTACGACGACCACCACCGCCACTCCCACTACCTGATCCTGAACGCCGGTCTCCCGGGCTACACGCCGCGGGAGCTGGTCCTGGTGGGCCTGATCGCCCGCTACCACCGCAAGGGCGAGCCCGACACCTCCGACCTCGGACCGCTGGAGGAGCGCGGCGACGCCCACCGGCTTCGGCTGCTCTCCGGGATCATCCGGCTCGCCGAGCAGCTCGAGCGCAGTCGCGACGGGGCGATCCGCCAGGTGCGCGTGGCTTCGGACGACGGAACCGTCGCGCTCGACGCCGACGTCGACCCCGCCCGCGATCCGAGCGTTCCGATCTGGGCCGCCCGCCGCGAGGCCGGGCTGCTCGCGCACGCGCTCGGGCGCGAGGTGGAGATCGGGTGAGAGGGGCCGCGGCGCGCGAGGCCGAAACCCCGGCGCGACGCGCGCCCCGCCTGGCGATGGTGGGGGCGCTCATGGTCCTCGGGCTGCTCGCCCTCGATTTGGCCGCCGTGCCCGCGGTCCTGCCGTCTGTGCGCATCGAGCTCGGGTCGTCCTCCTCCGGCCTCGTGTGGGTGCAGGACGCCTATCTGCTGGCGCTGGCGGTGGTACTGCTGCTGCTGGGCCAACTGGACATTGACCGCCGGCTGCTCGCCGCGGCGGGCCTGGCGGCCTTCCTTGGCGGCACGTTGCTGGCCTCGACCGCCGACACCACGGCGACCCTCGTGACCGGCAGGGCATTCCAGGGCGCCGGCAGTGCGGCCCTGCTGGTGCCGGCGCTCGAGAGCCTGCGCCCGGCGGCCGGAGAGCCACGGCTCCTGGTCGCAGCCGTGGCCGGCGGCGCCCTGTTCGCGCTGGCCGTGGCCCCGCTGGCCGGGGGCGCCGTGGCGGAGGCGTCAACCTGGCGCTGGTTGTTTCGGATCGAGCTGGCCGTGGCGGTGCCTGCACTGCTGCTGCTGTCAGCGGCGACCAACGGGGGCCCGCCGCGGCCGCTCCAAGCCAGTCGCCCGGCCGCGCTCGCGGGGGGCCTGATCCTCGCCGTCACCGCGCTGGTCCAGTCCGGCCCCTGGGGTTGGGCGTCCGCCGACACGCTGCTGCTCCTTGCGGCGGGGATGGCGCTGCTCGCGTTCGCGCGTCGGGCCGGGCCTGCGGGCGCCGACGCCGCGCTCCTCGCGCTCGCCGGATGCCTCGCCGCCGCGCTCCTGCTGGCGCCCCAGTACCTCGAGCTGGTGCGCGGGCTATCGCCGCTCCGGTCGGGCCTGCTGACCACGGTGCTCACCCTGTCCGCGGCCACGCTCGCAGCCGCGGTCGCCCTGCTCGTCGAACGCGCGCCGCCGAAGCTTCCGGTGGTGGGCGGACTTGGCTGCGCCGCGCTGGGCGCGGTCGGAATGACCCGGATCGACCCCGCGAGCAGCTACGGGCTCGTTGTCGTCTCGCTCTGCCTGCTCGGCAGCGGCATCGGCGCGGCCGCCGGAGTGCTCGCGAGCCGCGCCGAGGCCGCTCGCCTCGCCGCGGCCGCGGCGCCGGGCGCGGCTCTGGTCGTGGCCGCCGCCGGCGCCCTGCTCCAGCGCGCCCAACTCGAGGAGCGCGAGGCGGGCGGCTCGTTCGAAGACGCCCTCGCCGCGGGCCTGGCCGCCTCGGGCTGGCTGATGGCAGCCCTCCTGGCGGTGGCAGCCCTGCTCGCCTGGCGCCGAGCCTCGCCGCCGGCGGCACCTGGCTAGACGTCGATCCGGCTTCCGCGAGAAACCTATGCGTACTCTGGAGGCCGATGGCCGACGACCTTCCCACCGGACGCTGGCGGCGCGCCGCCAAGGTCGGCCG
Source organism: uncultured Thermoleophilaceae bacterium (assembly GCA_963733885.1). Classification (GTDB taxonomy): domain Bacteria; phylum Actinomycetota; class Thermoleophilia; order Solirubrobacterales; family Thermoleophilaceae; genus JACVRW01. The sequence continues at coordinate 278,481 of CAVTES010000007.1, forward strand.
GCTCGCGGGCGGCCAGACGGCGCGCGGCTACGCCACCAAGGCGGCCAACCTGACCCGCGACCAGGAGGCCCGCCGCGAAGCGGCGGGCAGGCGGCAGATGGAGGCCGCCGAACAGATCTTCGACGTGCTCGGCCAGATGAAGGGCGCCGCCATGAAGGTCGGGCAGGTGGCCTCCTTCATCGACACCGGCGCCTTCCCTCCCGAGTTCCAGGAGCGGATCCAGGGGAAGCTCGCCGAGTTGCGCGACTCCGCCCCGCGCGTCCCATTCAACCGCATGCGCAAGGTGGTCGAGGAGGGCCTGGGGGAAAAGCTCACCGACGTCTTTGCCGAGTTCGAGGAAGAGGCGGTGGCCGCGGCTTCGATCGGCCAGGTCTACAAGGCCCGCCTCCACGACGGCCGCGACGTCGCGGTCAAGGTGCAGTACCCGGGCGTGGCGCAGGCGGTGCGCGCCGATCTTCAGAACCTGGGCCTGATCATGCGCGTGGCCAAGCGGATCGCGCCCGGCATGGACGCCAAGGCGATGACCCGCGAGCTCCGCGAGCGCCTCACCGACGAGCTCGACTACGAGCACGAGGCCCAGCAGCACCGCGCCTTCGCGCGCAGCTGGCGCGGACACCCGTTCATCTACGTCCCGCCGGTGGTGACCGAGCTGTGCAGCGAGCACGTGCTGGTGTCGGAGTGGGTCGAGGCGAAGGGCTTCGAGGAGGTGCGCGAGATGGACCGCGCGACGCGCGACCGCTTCGGCGAGATCGTCTTTCGCTTCTTCTTCGGATCGCTCTACCGGAACGGCCACTTCTCCGGCGACCCGCACCCGGGCAACTACCGGCTGATGGACGACGGGAGGGTGGCGTTCATCGACTTCGGCATGACGAAGCGCGTCACGCGCGAGGACCTCGAGGCCGAGACCGCGGCGGTCCGCCTCGGGATGGACGGCGACGTGGCCGGCCTCCACCGCCAGCTCGGCGCGATGGGCTTCTACGACCCGGCCGATGAGGAGGTCACCCCGGAGGCCGTGTTCGACCACTTCCACGACGTCACGCGCTGGTACATCGAGGATCGCGAGGTGACGGTGGACCGCGAGCTCGTCACCGCGGTGCTGATCGACTTCGGCGACCCGCGCTCACGCCACTGGCAGCTGATGCGGCGCGAGACGATGCCCCCGCAGGCGATGCTGGCGCGCCGCATGGAGGCGCTCACCCTCGGCGTGCTGGGACAGCTCGGGGCCACCGCGAACTGGCACCTGATCGCGCGCGAGTGGCTGTTCGGCGAGGCGCCCTCCACCGAGCTCGGCGCGGCGGAGCACCCGTTCCATGACAGGGCGGCGGCCTGACCCCATGCTCGCTGGACGGAAGGCGGTCGCCGCGCTGCGCGACGCCGACCCGGTCATGGCCCGCCTGATCGAGGAGCACGCCACGGTTGTGCGGCGCGACATGAAGCGCGAGCGCCCCGGCGACGCCTACGGCGCGCTGCTCCGCTCGATAGTCGGGCAGCAACTCTCCACGAAGGCCGCGAGCACGATCTACGGCCGCATGATCGACATCTTCGGCGGGCACGCGCCCACCCCGCGTCAGCTCCTTGCCGCAGACCCGGATGAGATCCGCGCGGCCGGGCTATCGCGTCCGAAGATCGCCTACCTGCGCGACCTGGCGCAGCACGTGGAGGACGGGACGCTCGAGCTCGACCGGCTCGACGAGCTGCCGGACGAGGAGGTGAGCGCCCAGCTGACGGCGATCAAGGGTCTCGGCCAGTGGACGGCGGACATGTTCCTGATGTTCCACCTGCGCCGCCCCGACGTGCTCCCCGTCGGCGACCAGGGCATCCGCCGGGCCGTCCAGGTCGAGTACCGGATGCGGAAGCTGCCCGATCCGAAGCGGCTCGAGAAAGTGGCCCGCCCCTGGCGCCCGCACAGGACGCTCGCCTGCCTGTTCCTATGGAGCTCGTTGGATAACGCGCCGGCTTAGACCGACGCGCCGCAGCTCGGCTCCTCGTCCGCCACGCGGAAGGAGGAGCCGCAGCCGCATGAGGCGACCACGTTCGGGTTCGAGACCTCGAAGCCCGAACCCATGAAGTTCTCGGTGTAGTCGACCGTGGAGCCCTCGACGTAGCGCAGGCTGGCCGGGTCCACGAGAACCGGTATGCCCGAGGTGGCGAAGACGTGGTCGTCGTCGCGCTTCTCGTCGAGGGCGAGCGCGTACTGGAAGCCGGAGCAGCCGCCACCACGGACGCCCACGCGGAGCCCGATGTCGCCGGCCGCCGCCTGGCCCTCCATGAATGCGCGGACCTTCTCGGCTGCGATGTCGGTGAGGATCACCATCTCGTTGGAGTGTATCGGCGCATCCCTCGGTACCCTCAATGTTCCCGATGCCCACAGCATCAGAACTCGAAGAACGCATCACGGCCGCGCTTCCCGGCGCCGAGGTTCGCGTGGAGGACCTCACCGGCGGCGGCGACCATTTCCGGGCAGAGGTGGTCTCCGACAGGTTCGAGGGCCTGTCGCGCATCCAGCAGCACAAGCTGATCTACGACGTGTTCGGCGCCGAGGTCGGCGGCCCCATCCACGCCCTTTCAATCAAGACTGCCGTGCCGGAGCAGCCGGCTCGGCCGGCTGCGAACGGACCCGATCAACCTGGAGCAACCCAATGACGAACGACGAGATCCGCGGCTTCATCGAGAACTCAATCAAGGAAAACAGCGTCATGCTGTTCATGAAGGGCACACCGCACCAGCCCGCCTGTGGCTTCTCCGCCCGCACGGCCGGCGCCCTCAACACGCTCGGGGTGCAGTACGCGGCGCTCGACATCCTGCCCGACCCGCGCATCCGCGAGGAGCTTTCGGCCGTGTCGGGCTGGCCGACCATCCCCCAGCTGTTCGTGGAGGGCGAGCTGATCGGCGGCTCGGACATCGTCATGGAGATGTTCGAGTCGGGCGAGCTGGCGTCGCTGCTCGGCGCCGAGCAGCCGGCGCAAGGGGCGGTCGAGCCCGAGCCGCAGCCCGTGCAGAAGCGCCCGATCGGCCTCGAGAACAGGCTCGACTAGCGCTTCTTCGGGCGTCGCTTGCGGCGCTCGTCAAGCACCTTGCGGCCGCGCTCGGCAGCGTCCCGCGCCTGGCGCTTGTAGCGCTCCTTGTCCTCCTGCGGCAGCTGCTGCCAGCGCTCCCACGCCATCAGGACGTAGGGCCACAGGCGGCGCAGTTGCTTTACGCGACTTCCTTTTTGGACTTGTTGAGCCATTCCAGGTATTCCAGGATGCGGTGCGAGTCGTGGATGACCTCGTCGCCGTGTACCAGAACCGGTACCCATCTCTGCCCCGTCAACTCCTCGATCTCGGGGCGGTCCCGCTTCAGGAAGGGCACGCGCACCTCCTGAAACTCGATCCCGGCCGCGCGCAGGCGGCGCGCGACCTTGCCGCATCGGCAGACGAGGTCGGTGGGGGCTTTGCAGCGGTACAGCGTGGCCATCCCGGCAAATGCTAGATGGCTGATTCGGCCGGCTAGGGACGCCCCGCGGCCGCCCGGCGCAGCACGCCGATGGCCCCCTCCGTCGCCCCGATCGCCGCGCCCGCCAGTCGGTACTGCATCTGCTGGGAGCGCCGCGTCCGCGCGATCCGGTCCCGCTCCCGCTCGAGGTGCCAGCTCACGGTCGCCTCGAGCGTCTCCTCGTGCGGGCGAGCCTTCCAGCCGAGCTCGCGGATCGCCTTGGTCGAGCGGTACGTCCACCACCGGCTCGCGGCGCGCACCTCGAGCGGCGTCAGCGGCCAGCGGCGGCCGGCGGCCGCGAGCAGCGTCGCGGTGGCGTGGGCCGCGGGTGCCGGCAGCTTCACGGGCGGCTCCACGCCGGACAGGCGGCCGAGGTCCGCAAACAGCCGGTCGAAGGTGAAGTTGCGCCCGCCGAGGATGTACCGCTCGCCGATCTCGCCGCGCTCGTCCGCCAGCAGGTGGCCGGCGGCGGCGTCGCGCACGTCCACGATCGACACGGCGCCCTCCGTGTAGACCGGGACCCGGCCGAGCAGGAACGAGCGCACCAGGCGTGTCGAGGCGAGCAGCTGGTCCCCGGCCCCGAAGCAAACGCCGGGGTTCACGCACACGAGCGGCAGCCCATGCGCCGCGACTCGCATGGCCTCGACCTCCGCCTCGTGCACCGAGTTCACGTACGGGATCCCGAGCCGCCCGGCGGTGAAGAGCTGCGTCTCGTCGGCCGTCCTGCCCGGCTCGGCCGGCCCGAGGGCGGCCGCGCTCGAGGTGTACACGACGCGCTCGACCTCGGCCCGCAGGCACTCGTTCATCACCAGCTTCGTGCCGCCCACGTTGACGCGGAAAAGGAGCTCGGCGTCGTCCGGCCGGACCGACGTGACCCCTGCGCAGTGAAACACCCGCTCCGCGCCCTTGAGCGCACGCCGCACGGAGCGACGGTCGAGCACGTCGAGCTTCACCCGCTTCAGGTCGAGGTCCGCGATGGCCGCGTCAGGCGAGTCTGCCTGGACGCCGAGCACGACCTCGTCACCTCGCTCGGCGAGCAGGCGCGCGACGTGGGAGCCGATGAAGCCGGTTGCACCGGTGACGAGGACTTTGCCCAAGCGCGCGAGAGGTTAGCCCGACCCGAAGGGATAGGCTGCCGCCCGGCCATGGGCAACGTCGCGATCGTCACCGACAGCACCGCGTATCTGCCGGCGGAGCTCATCGAGCGGCACGACGTGCGCGTGGTGCCCCTCTACGTGGTGTTCGACGGCGACCGGCCGGTGCCCGAGGTGGAGATCACGGACTACGACGCGTTCTTCGAGGAGCTGCGCAGCGCCGAGCGGCTGCCCACCACCTCCCAGCCCTCGGTGGGCGACTTCACGTCGGCCTACGAGCCGCTTCTGTCGGACGGCCGCGATGTGGTCTCGATCCACATCTCGGGCGGCCTGTCGGGCACGCCCGAGGCCGCACGCCAGGCCAAGGAGACGCTCGAGCGTGGCGGCGCGGGCGGCGAGCGGGTCGAGGTGGTCGACTCGACCACGGCGGCCGGCGGCCTTGGCTTCCTGGTGCTGGCCGCGGCGAAGGCCGCGGCCGCGGGCGGCGACAAGGGGGAGGTGGCCGCCGCCGCGGCCGAGGCCCGCCGCGAGCTGAAGATGTGGTTCGCGATCGACACGCTCGAGTTCCTCAAGCGCGGCGGGCGGATCGGCGCGGCGAGCGCCTGGATCGGGTCGACGCTGAAGGTGAAGCCCATCCTCACCGTCGAGAACGAGATGACCCCGGTGGAGCGCGTGCGCACCAGCTCGCGGGCGTTCGAGCGGATGGTCGACTATGCGCGCCAGCGCAGCGACTCGGGTGCGGGCGCCTGGTCGGCGCAGCACATCAACGCGCCGGATCAGTGCGCCTCGCTGGTGGAGCGCGGCACCGAGGTGTTCGGCCACCCGCCCACGATCGTCAGCGAGATCGGGCCGGTGCTCGCGGTCCACACGGGCCCCGGCCTGCTCGGCATCGGCGCGCTCCCAGAGCGCTTCGTGGAGTAGGAGCCGCCCGGGGCGGGGCGAATACCGCCCTGATGCCCGCTGCGAGGGAGATCGTCCGGATTGTGCTCATCGTCGTGGGCGTGGTGATATCGCTGTACCTGCTCTTCCTGCTGCGCCGGCCGATCACCTGGCTCCTGGTCTCGATCTTCCTTGCGGTGGCGCTGTCGCCGTTGGTGAACACGCTGGCGCGGCGCATGCGGCGCGGCATCGCCATCACGATCGTCTACCTGGGCCTGCTCGCGGTGCCGGCGCTGCTGATCGCGCTGATCGTTCCGCCGCTCATCACCGAGGGCAACAATTTCGCCGACAACGTGCCCCAGTACGCGCGCGACGTCACCGAGTTCGTCAGGGAGAACAGGCGCCTACGGGAGATCAACAGGGACTACGACATCACGAGCCGCCTGGAGGAGGAGGCCGGCAAGCTGCCCGAGCGGCTGGGGGGCGCCGCGGGGACGCTCCGTGACGTCGGGCTCGGCATCGTCAACTCCGCCTTCGCGCTGATCACGATCCTCGTGCTGACCGCCTTCCTGTTGGGCAGCGGCCGCGCCTGGGTGGACAGGGCGATCGCGACGCGCCCCCCGGAGCACCGCGAGCGGCTGCGCCGCTCGCTGGAGCACATGGGCCAGGCCGTCGGCGGCTACGTGGCGGGCGCGCTGACGATCGCGCTGATAGCCGGCATCGCCACCTACGTCGTGCTCTCGATCCTGGGCGTGCCGTTCGCCGCCCCACTCGCCGTGATCGCCGGCCTCTTCTCGCTGATCCCGCTCGTCGGCGCCACGATCGCCGCCGTCCTGATCGGCGTGGTGACGCTGTTCGAGAACTTCCCGACTGCGACCATCATCTGGGCGATCTGGGCCATCGCCTACCAGCAGATCGAGAACCACCTGATCCAGCCCCAGATCCAGAAGCGCACGGTCAACGTGCACCCGTTCATCACGATCGTCGCCGTGCTGTTCGGCGCGACGCTGCTGGGCGTGCTGGGGGCGCTGGTGGCGATCCCGGTCGCCGCCTCGATCCAGATCCTGCTGCGCGAGTGGGTGGACCTGCGGACGCTGACGATCAAGTCCGAGCCGCCGCAGCCGCCGCCCGCTCCGCCGCCGCCCACACCGCCGCCGGGCGCCCCGCCCGACCCAGCGCCCGCGTAGTGTCCTGAGTCGGCGGTTCGACATCAGCTTCCCGAGCGGCTGGGCGTGGCTGACGGTGGACGGGGGGTGAGTCGATGCCGGAGCATCGGCGATCCCCGCGGACGCCGTCAGCCGCGTTCAGACGCCGGGAAGGTGCGCGCGAACAGACGACTCAGGACACTAGCCTGGAAGCGGCATGAGCGCCGGGATGCTGGCAAAGCGGGGGCTTCTGCTCGCCCTAACCGGCGTCTCGCTCTACCTGCTCGCCCCCGCCCTGCTCGAGGTGTTCGGGGCTTACGACCGCCTCGACGAGTTCAACGCGCTCTGGTGGATCCCGATGGTGCTCCTGCAGATCGGGAGCTACGCCTGCATCTGGGAGCTCCAGAAGATCGCCATTCGCACCGAGAGCCCCGGGCCGGTGGTGACCTCGCAGCTCGCCTCGAACGCCTTCGGACGGGTGGTGCCCGGCGGCGTGGCCGCCGCCGGCGCGATGCAGTACGCAATGCTGAGGGCGGCCGGGGTGCCCGCCGGCCAAGTCGCCTCCGGCATGACCGCATCGTCCGTGCTGGTGTTCGGCATCCTGCTCGCCCTGCCGCTGCTGGCCCTGCCCGCGGTGCTGTTCGGGGCGCCGGTCGATCGCGGGCTGGGGAGGGCCGCTCTCATCGGCGGCGTCCTGTTCGTGCTCCTGTTCGCCGTCGGTGCCGCGGCGCTCCTCTGGGACCGGCCGCTCGTCCTGATAGGACGCGCGGCGCAGGCCGCGCGCAACCGCATCCGAAGGAACAAGCCGCCCCTGACCGGCCTCCCCGAGCGCCTGCTGCGCGAACGCAACAGCGTAACGATGGTGCTGGGCCAGCGGTGGTGGCAGGCCCTGCTGTTGGCGGCCGGGCGCTGGCTGCTCGACTACCTGACGCTACTGGCGGCGGTCACCGCGGTGCACGGCGACCCGCGGCCCTCGACGGTGCTGCTCGCCTTCTGCGCTGCCCAGTTCCTGGGCACACTCCCGCTCACGCCCGGCGGGCTCGGCTTCGTCGAGGCGGGCCTCACCGGAACGCTGGCCCTCGCGGGCGTGCCGGCCGGCGCGGCGGTCGTGGCCACGCTCGCCTACCGGCTCGTCTCCTTCTGGCTGCCGATACCGGCGGGCGGGATCGCGGCGATCCTGCACCGCCGCCACTATGGGGAGATTCCGGAGTCCTCGCCGGCATGAGCGACGGCAGCGAATACGAGCTGACCCGCGTGCGCTAGCCCCGCCGCCTGCCGGTCAGAAGCGAGACCGTGGCGGCCACGCCGCCACCGATCACAAAGCCGGCCACGGCCGCGCCGATCAGTGCGGCCTTGCGGTTCTCAGAGAGCTGCTTGCGCCAGTCCGTCAGCTCGGCGACCTTGGCGCGCAGGTCGTTGACCGAGAAGGCCAGCTCGCGGCGGGTCTCCTCGATCGACGCACGGATCATCTCGGGGCTCTGCGGAGTGCTCATGCCTTGAGTTCCTCACCCTTCTCAAGCGACCGGTCGATCTGGTCGCGCTCGATGGTCTGCGCCTCGAGGTCGGCCCGCGTGCGGCGGGCTTCCTCGATCGCCATCTCCGGCGTGAGCGGCGCCCCCTTCTTGAAAAGCCGCGACGCCACGAACGCCGCGATGCCGGCGAGCACGAAGAGGACGATCGTCACGATCAGGAACCCCGCCCAGACGCTCGTGTCCCAGTTGAACAGGTCGTCCAGCAACCAGGCGAGCGTGTGGAAGAGCATCGTGATGCCGAAGATCGCGAAGACCCCCGCGGCAGCTCCGATGCCGGCGCCCCTGCCGAGCTTCGTGAACTTGTACGTGAACTCCGCCTTCGCGAGCTCGATCTCCTGCTGTACGAGCAGCGAGGCCTTCTCGGAGACCTCGGCGACGATGTCGCCGAGCGCCTTCTCGGCGTCCTGCTTCGGAGGCGTCCCGCTCACGACGCGAACCTTTTCAGAATGAAGGCGAGCGCGAGCCCGCCAACGAACGCGGCGCCCACGAAGGCCTCGGGATGCTCGGCGAACGGATCGGGGTCGGCGGAGTCGGCCTGCAGCGGCGTCTCGCCCGGCGGCCGTCCGGCCGTGGCTCCCTGGTTCGGCTCGTCAGCCATCAATCGCGGGGCGGGTCCTCCTTGAAGACCCGCTGCCAGATCTCGGCGGCGATCCTGCTGGCGATGAGCGAGGTGAGGGCCCCGATGCCCGCCAGCAGACCGCTCCACATCAGTCGCTTCGTCAAGTCGTTCTGCATCGCGGCCGGATTCAACCAGACGCGCCGTTCTCACCTGATTCCAAGCCGCCGCAGATCGCCTCGACCACGAGGCCCTTGGCCCGCTCGAAATCCTCGTCGCTCTTCGGCAGTACCTCGAAGATCCAGCCCGTGAGCAGCTGCTCGATGGCACCGTAGAAGCACATCGCCGCGAACTCGGACGGGATGCCCGACTTGAACGAGCCCTCCTCGCGCGCCGATTCAACGATCGCAGCGATGCCCTCGTAGGCCTCGCGGATCCGGTCGATGTGGAGCGCCCCGAAGGAATTGGCCGCGCGCGTGACCTCGACGATGATCACCTTCATCAGGTCGGGGTCGTGGCGGTAGGAGTCGATGATGAACGCCGCGACCGCGTAGAGCTTGTCGCGGGCCGGCACCGCGCGCGAGTCGATCTCCGCGATGGCGTCCAGCATGATCTGCCAGCGCTCGAGGAAGAGCGTGTTGAGGATCTCCTCCTTGGAGCTGAAGTAGTGGTAGACGAGGCCGTAGGCCACGCCCGCCTCGTCGGCGACGTCGGAGACGCGGCAGTGGTGGAACCCGCGCCGCGCGAACACACGCACGGCGGCGTCGAGGATCAGCCGGCGCTTGTCGACCGCTGCCGTCCGGGTCGCCGCCATCACGCGCGCACCTCCTCGGGCCACCGGTAGGCCGCGGCCACGCGGTTGGCGAGACTCGGGAGCTTCTCCCTGATCTCCTCCTGACGGGCCAGGTCGAGGTCAGCGGCGACGAAGCAGGCGCCCTCACCGCCGGCGCGGGTGAGCACCTCGCCCCAGGGGTCGACGATCATCGAGTTGCCGTAGCTGTCGCGGTCCGGCCCGGGCAGGCGGCCCTGGCCGGGCGCGATCACGAAGACCTGGTTCTCGATCGCGCGCGCCCGCAGAAGGATCTCCCAGTGCGCCTCCCCCGTGACCCGCGTGAAGGCGGCCGGGATGGAGACGATGCGCGCGCCCCGCAGCGCGAGGATCCGGTACAGCTCGGGGAAGCGCAGGTCGTAGCAGATCGTCAGGCCGAGTCCGATGCCCTGCGCGGTCTCGGAGACCACTATCTCGTCGGCGGGCTCCGAGTGCTCGGACTCGCGGTACTCCACGCCGCCGACCTCCACGTCGAACATGTGGATCTTCCGGTAGACGGCCTTCAGCTCGCCGTCGGGCCCCGCGTGCACCGAGGTGTTGGCCACACGCTCGTGTCCCTCGCGCCGCTCGGCGACCGAGCCGGCCACGATGTCGATGCCGAGCTCGCGCGCGGTGTCGCGCGCCCAGGTGACGGCCCGCCCCTCGAGCGTCTCCGCGCCGGCAGCGTAGTCGGCCGCGGTGCCCCGGATGTCGAGCCGCTCGGGAAGCACGACGAGCTCCGCGCCGTCCGCTGCGGCTGCGCGCGTGAGCCGGTCCGCATCCTCGAGATTGCGGTCCTTGTCCTCGGTCGATTGCAGCTGCACGGCCGCGGCTCGCACGCCGGTCCTCACTCCCCTCTCATTGACTGACCAGTCAATCTGGAGTGTACTGCCAGCCCATGCCAGTACGCCCGGTTCGAGGCCCGGCGGTGCGCGAGCTTGGACTCCGCCTGCCCCCCGGGCGGATGGCACCGCTCCACCACCGGCGGCCCCTCAAGCGCTGGCGCTACGTCGCGGTGTACGGGCCCGAGCTGATGCTCTGCGTGGGCGACGCGCGGGTGGCGGGCGTGCCGCAGCGCTGGTGGGCGGTGGCGCTTCCGGACGGCACGCTCTTCGAGCGGACCACGGCGCGCCTGATCGACCGCGCTCCGGCGCCGGGGTGGGTTCTGGTCGCCGACGACGACGTCCGCATCGAGCTCACCCTCGAGGAGGCGGACGGGGTCGAGGTGGTCTCACCGCACGGCCGCGGCTGGATCTGGACCCGGAAGCAGGCCGGCCTGCACGTGCGCGGCAGGGTGGTGGCAAGCGGCCGGGAGTGGCCGATCGACGGCCCGCTCGGGTTCGTGGACGATTCGGCCGGCTACCACGCCCGCCACACCCGATGGCGCTGGTCGGCGGGCATCGGCCGGGCCCGCGGTGGCCAGGCGGTGGCGTGGAACCTCGTGGAGGGCGTGCACGACGCGGCCGAGGCGAGCGAGCGCACCGTGTGGGTGGACGGCAAGCCGCGCGAGGTCGGCGCGCAGCCCTTCGCGGCCGACCTCTCGCGGGTCGGCGGGCTGCGCTTCGAGGAGTGGTGCACGCGCGAGGACCACACCAGCCGCGGGCCGTTCCGAAGCGACTACCGCCAGCCCTTCGGGGCCTTCTCCGGCGTGCTGCCCGGAGACGTCGAGCTCGAGTCCGGGTACGGGGTGATGGAGTGGCACGAGGTGCGCTGGTGATCCCGACCCCGCCGTCCCGATGACGGCCGCGCTGGCCGCGCTCGGGCTGCTCTGGGCGCAGCAGCTCGCGCCCGCCCCGCCCGTGCACTTCACCGTCGCCGCGAGCGGCGACTTCCTGATCCACACGCCCGTCGCGGCGCAGGCGCTCGCTGAGGGTGGCGGCCGGCGCCACGACTTCCGGCCGTTGTTCCGGCCGGTCCGCCGCCACATCGCCGGAGCGGACCTGGCGCTCTGCCACGTGGAGACGCCGCTGGTTCCGGGGCCCGTGCTGGGCTATCCGAGCTTCCGCACTCCGCCGTCGCTGGCCCACGCCATCCGTGCCACCGGGTGGGATGCATGCAGCACGGCGTCGAACCACTCGCTCGACGCAGGGCAGCACGGCGTGCGCACTACGCTCGCTGCGCTCGACCGGGCCGGCGTCCCGCACTCCGGCACGGCGCGGTCCGCCCGCGGCGCGCGCCGCGCGCCGATCCTCCGGGTGAAGGGCGTGCGGATCGCCTTCCTGTCATACACGGCGGTGTCGAACGGCCAGGCAGTGCCGCATCCGTGGAGCGTCGCCTGGGCGAGCGCACCGCGCATCCTTCGCGACGCCCGCCGGGCGCGCCGGCGGGGCGCCGACACCGCAATCGTGAACCTGCACTGGGGCGACGAGTACAGCCAGGCGATCTCGCCGTCGCAATGGGCGCTCGCCAAGCGGCTGACCCGCTCGCCGGCAATAAGCGCGATCGTGGGCCAGCACGCTCACGTAGTGCAGCCGATCCGCCGGGTGAACGGAAAGCCGGTGGTGTTCGGCGAGGGCAACCTGATCTCGAACCAGACGGCCGCCTGCTGCCCGGCCGCCTCGCAGGACGGTCTGATCGCGCTGATCCGCTTCACGGCCCGGGACGGCCGGGTGCGGGCGCGCCGAGTGCGCTACGTACCGACATGGGTGCGCCACCCGGACTACCGCGTGGTCCCCGCGGCACGCGGAAGCGCCTCATGGCGCAGGACGATCTCAGTCGCCGGCACCAAAGGGGTCAGACCCCTTGAGTCGGGGGCACTCAGGGGGTCTGACCCCTAGGGCTGACCCCTAGGGCCGGAGCAGGATGCCCACCCTCACGGTGCGGGCGTTGCCCGAAGGATCGGTGGCCCGCACCACGAGCGTCGCCCGCGTCGGCGCCGCGGCGCGCAGCCGAGCGCGCCCGGCGACGGGCACGCGAACGACTACCCGCCGGCCGGCGCCGGCGAGGATCGACCTCGGCCCGGCGCCCACGATCACTCGCCCCCGCACCCGGAGCCGCAGGCGGGCGGAGCACGCCTCCGAGCAGCGAAGGCGGACCGCGAGCCCGCGCCGCAGCAACGCTCCTACGCGCTTGCGGCGGGCCACGCGGACCGACAGCCGGGGCGGCACACGGTCGCGTACCGCGAGCGGCTGCGCCGCCACGGGCGGCGGCGGCTGCGCGGTCGACATGGGCGCGGGGCCCAGCAGCATCCGCAGCGAGGTCAGGACGTTCAGCCGGCCTCCGGTCACCGTCCGCCCGCTGAACCCGGGCCGGGCGTCGGTGCCCGTGAGGAGCGCGGACCCTACGGCCGATGCCGACGCGCTCGGGGCCGCCGCCCACAGCAGCGCAGCCGCGCCGGACACGTGGGGCGCCGCCATCGAGGTCCCGTCCAACCACTCGTAGCTCACGCCCGGCGTGGTGCTCAGGATGTCGACGCCCGGGGCCCCGAGGTCGACCGAGCGCGCGCCGAAGTTCGAGAAGGCCGGCATCCGGTCCCGGTTGTCGGATGCCGCGACGCAGACCAGGTTGGGCACCGGGTACGCGCAGGGGCACACCGGGGCCCGGTCGTTGTCGTCGCCGATGCCATCGAACCCCCGTTGCCGGCCGCCGCGACGAAGAGCAGCCCCGGAAGGGCCGCGATGGCGTCCTGTTCTGCACGGAACGCCCGCCCGGAGCCGAAGCTCAGGTTCACCACTCTCGCGCCCTCCGCGGCAGCGTAGGCGTAAGCCGAGATCGCATCGGCGACCGTGCCCCCGCCGTCGGCGTTGAACACGCGCAGGGGCATCAGCGGGCTGTGGTCCGCGACGCCCGCCACGCCGATCGCGTTGCCGCGCCGCGCACCGATCGTGCCAGCGATGTGGGTGCTGTGGCCGTTCTCGTCCACGGGATTGGAGTCGTCGCCCACGAAGTCCCATCCGCGCCAGTCGTCGACGATCCCGTTGCCGTCGCCGTCGGCTCCGTTCGACTCCCGTCCCGAGCCGGACTCGCCCGGATTGCGCCATGCGTTCGGCGCGAGATCGGGGTGACTGCCGTCCATGCCCGAATCGACCACGGCGACCACGGCGCCGGCCCCCAGCGCCACGTCCCAGGCATCGGCGGCGTCCGTGTCCGCGTCCTGGGTGCCGGTGGTGCCGATGATCTGGCCTGTGTTCTCCATGCCCCAGAGCTGCGGGAAGAGGGGGATCGTTCGGCCGCAGGAAGAGGCGGCGAGTGACGTTCGGCTCGGCGTAGAGCACGCCGTTCTCGCGCTCAAGTGCCCCGCTGGGCCGCGACCGCGGACCGACCGGGTACCGCGCTCAGCACCTGCATTCCGCCGATGGGAAGCGTGCGCTCGAGAGCGGTGCCCGTCTCATCCCGGATCGCCGTACGTTCGGCGGCCTTCAGGCCCGCTTCGAAGCGAACGATGATCTCGTTCGTGGCCTCTGCGCCCAGAGCCGGACAGGTCGCCCCCAGGCGACCACACCGACGACCGCGGCGGCGGCTGAGATTCCAGTGCGAAGGATGCGCTGCGTCAAGGGGCTGCAGCAGGTTGCGGGCCCGGACCCCCGCAGGCTATCAACGGCGATCAGGCGAGAAAGCGGCCTTCTGCCTGGTGCCTTGGGCCCGCCGCCGCCCCCGACTCCTTCAGCGCCGCGATCTCCTCGTCGGAGTAGCCGAGCCCGGCCAGCACCTCGTCGGTGTGCTCGCCCAGGGCGGGGCCGGGCCCGGCCGGGGCGCCCGGGGTGCGCGACATCTTCACGGGCACCCCCAGCAGCTTCACGCCGCCGGTGCCGGGCTGGTCGAGCTCCACCACCATCTGCCGCGCCCGCACGAGCTCCGAGTCGAGCGCCTCGTCCAGGTCGAGCACGGGCTCCAGGCAGCAGTCGTTCTGCTCGGCGAACTCGTGCCACTCCGCGCGCGTGCGCTCGAGGAAGATGCGCTCCACCTCGGCGTGCGCCTCGGAGCCTGGCCGCTCGAACTGCTTCTCGACCAGGTCCTCGCGCCCAACTCCGCGGCACCAGGCCTGCCAGAACTTCGGCTCGAGCGCCCCGAGCGTTACCCAGCCGTCGCTGCAGGCGTAGGGGCGGTAGCACAGCAGCCGCCCGGCGAGCTCAAGGTCGCCGCGGCCCGGCGGCGCCCCGCCGCCCGCCAGGTGGGCCGCCGCCACCATGGCCAGCCAGGCGAGCGAGCCGTCGAACATGGACACGTCCACCAGCTGCCCCTCCCCGGTCTGATCTCGCGCGCGGAGCGCGGCGAGGATGCCGAAGGCGCCCATGAGCGCCCCGCCCCCGATGTCCGCGATCTGGCCGGCGGACTGCACGGGCGGGCCACCCGCCTCGCCCGTCAGGCCGAGCAGCCCGTTGAGGCCGAGGTAGTTCATGTCGTGGCCCGAGCGGGCCGTGTACGGGCCGTCCTGCCCGTATCCGGTGATGGCGCAGTAGACGAGCGCGGGGTTCTCCTCGCGCATGCGCTCGTAGCCGACCCCGAGACGATCCATCACACCCGGGCGGAAGGACTCGAGCAGCACGTCGTACTCGCGCACCAGCTTCATCAGCACCTCGCGTCCGGCCTCCTCCTTCAGGTTCAGCCGGATCGACCGCTTGCCTCGATTCAGAGCAAGGAAGAGGGCCCCCTTCGCCGAGTCGTCGGCCCCCTCGTGGTAGGGCGGGGACCAGCGCACGTAGTCGCCCATCCCGGTGTCCTCGACCTTCAGGACCTCGGCGCCGAAATCCGCCAGCAGCAGAGAGCAGAAGCCCCCCGGCAGCAGCCGCGAGAGGTCCAGCACGCGAACGCCGGCGAGCGCGCTCATCGCTTCGGCGTTCCCAGCAGCTCGCGCGCCTCGGCCACGCTCGCCACCCGGCGGCCGGCGTCCTCCACCATCCGCCGCGCGCGGGCGATCAGGTCCCCGTTCGAGTGGGCCATCTCGCCGTCCGGGAGGTAGAAGTTGTCCTCGAGGCCCACGCGCACGTTGCCCCCGAGGGCGGCGGCCGCCGCCACCAGCCGCCACTGGTCGCGGCTGATACCGATCACGCCCCAGTTGTTTGGCCCCTCGGCGCCGCCGGGGACCTGCTCGGCCATGTGCACCAGGTTCTTCGGAGTGGGCCGGATGCCGCCGTTCACGCCCATCACGCAGTCGATCTGGAGCGGCTCGGAGAGCAGGCCCATGTCGATCAGCGGGTCGAGGTTGGCCACGTGGCCCGAGTCGAAGCACTCGTGCTCGGGCCGGATGCCCAGCTCGTTCATCGCTGTGAGAAACGCGATGATCGTGTCGAACGAGTTCTCGAACACCGCCTTGAAGACGAAGTCCTTCCGCCGCGCCGAGTACTTCGCGTAGTTCATCGAGCCCATGTTGAGCGCCGCCACGTCCGGGCGCAGCTCGCGCAGGTACTCGATCCGCTTCTCGACCGGAACGCCGATCGCGCCGGTCGAGTAGTTCACGATCACGTCGTCCACTGCGCCGAGGATCGCCTCGGTGATCGCGCGGAAGTCCTCCACCTCGTAGGACGGAACGCCCTCGGGCGTGCGCGCGTGGATGTGGATCATCGAGCAGCCCTCGTCCACGGCCCGCTTCGCCTCGGCCGCGTACTCCTCCGGCGTGTAGGGGATCGCCGGGCACTGCTCGCGGCTCGCCACGGCACCGGAGATCGAGCACGTGACGATGCAGGGGTCCTCGAAGCGGCTCATCGGCGCAGCGGCTTGATGTCCAGGCCGGCTGCCGAATCCTCGATCAGCTGGCCGAGGCGGCGCTCGCGGGTGTCCTCCCGCTTCGCGCTCATCACCCAGTGAGCCGCGGTTCTCCGGTACCAGGGCGGCTTGGCGTCGAAGTACTCGGCTGCGGCATCGTTCGCGCGCAGCCGCTCCTCGTACTCGGTCGGCAGCCCGGCGTTCTCGCGCTCGAACGAGTACACACCGCTCCGGTCGTCTCCACGCCGCTCGAAGGCCGCGAGTCCGGCCGCCCTCATCAGGCCGGCCTCCGTGAGCTTGGCGACCTTGGCGATGTTGATCTTGCTCCAGTTGCTCCCCCGCCTCCGCGGCGTGAAGCGCTGCATGTACCGGTCCTCGTCAATGGCGTTCGCTCGGCCGTCGATCCAGCCGAAGCACAGCGCCTGGTCGACCGCCTCGGACCAGCTCATCGCGCGCTTTCCGGTGTGTTTCTTGTACATGCCGAGGTAGACCTCGGACTCGGTCTCGTGATGCTCCTCGAGCCAGTCGTAGAACTCGCGGGGGGACTTGAAGAAGATCGGCTCCATATTGCCCGCCGTTCACGCGGCCGGCACTACACCGGCATCACGCCGTGCCTCTTCCACGGCCGCTGCACGCGCTTCGTCTCCGCCATCTCGAGGGCGCGGATCACCGTCGGCCGCGTCTCGCGCGGGTCGATGATGTCGTCGATCAGTGCGTTGCCCGCCGCGATGTAGGGGTCGATCGTCCTGCGGATGCCCTCGATCATCTCCGCGCGCGCCGCGTCCGGGTCATCGGAGGCCTCGATCTGCTTGCGGAAGATGATGTTGACGGCGCCCTCGGGACCCATCACCGAGATCTCCGCCGACGGCCAGGCCACGATCAGGTCGGGCTCGTAGGCCTTGCCGCACATCACGTAGTAGCCGGCCCCGTAGGCCTTCCGTATCACCACCGTCACCTTCGGCACGGTCGCGCGCGAGACCGCATAGAGCATCTTCGCGCCGTGCCGGATGATGCCGGCCTGCTCGACCTTGGTTCCGACCATGAAGCCGGGCACGTCCATCAGGAAGAGCAGCGGGATCCGGTAGGCGTCGCAGAGGTTGATGAACCGAGCGGCCTTGTCGGCCGAGTCGTTCTCGAGGATGCCGCCGAGGTGCTTGGGCTGGTTGGCCACGATGCCGACCGGGCGCCCTCCCATCCGCGCGAACGCCGTGATGATCGTCCGCGCCCAGCGCGGCTTCATATCGAACCACTGGCCGTCATCGGCGATCAGCCGGATCACGTCGTACATGTCGTACGGCTTGCGCGGCGAATCGGGCAGCACGTCGAGCAGGTCGGCCTCCATCCGGTCCGCGGGATCGGCCGGCTCGCGGCGCGGAGGCGGCTGCTCGCAGTTCTGCGGGAAGAAGGAGAGGTAGTCCTTGATCGCCCGGATGCAGTCCTCGTCCGATTCGACCTCCAGGTCGCCGACTCCCGATACGCGTGTATGGATGCGCGAGCCGCCCAGCTCCTCCTGGGTCACGTCCTCCCCGGTCACGGCCTTCGTGAGGTGCGGGCCGGCCAGCGCCATCGAGCCGCGGCCCTTGACCATGGGGACGAAGTCCGCGAGCCCGGGTATGTACGCGGTGCCGGCTGCGCAGGGGCCCATCAGCGCCGCGACCTGGGGGATCACGCCGCTGGCCACGACCTCCTCGCGGAACAGGTGGCCCGAGCCGGCGAACAGGGATCCGGCGGCCTCCTGGATGCGCGCCCCTGCCGAGTCGAGCAGCCAGATCATCGGGATGCGCTTGCCGAGGGCAAGGTCACGCAGGCGCGACACCTTGAGCTCGCCCGTCATCCCCATCGAGCCCGCCATGACGGTGAAGTCGTACGCCGCCACGGCCACGAGGCGGCCGTCGACCTTGCCGTAGCCCGTGACCACACCGTCGGCCGGGGCGTCCTTGTCCTCCATGGCGCGCTGCGAGAAGTGCGGACGGGCGTGGATGCCGAGCTCGACGAACGTGTCCGGGTCGATCAGGAGCGCCAGCCGCTCCCGGGCGGTCAGCTTGCCCTGCTCGTGCTGGCGCGCGATCTTCTCCTCGCCGCCGCCGAGGCGCGCCGTCTCCCGTCGTGCGTGCAGGTCGTCCACCAGCGAGCGGAGCGGCGGCCGGGGCACGAGCGTGTCGGAGGCGGCTCTCTGGGCCATCAGCGCGACAGCCGGTCGAGCAGCGGGTCGAGTACGCGCATCGCAGTCTCGGCCATGTCGGCCCGGTCGTCCTCGTCCTCGGGTGCCTCGAAGGCCGTGATCTCGAGGCCGACGAGCTCGGAGTCATCGGCCACGGCCTCCATCAGGTCGTAGAGCTTGTCCGAGGAGAGCCCGCCCGGGGCCGGCACCGCGGCGGGGAACTCCTCCGGGTCGAGCACGTCGAGGTCGAGGTGCACGAACGCGGGCGCGCCGTCGAGCGCGTTCTTCACCGCTACCAGCGTCTCCACAACGCTCGCCCCGATCACCGTCGCGGAGCTCCGCTCGAGCAGCTTGCGCTCGCCGTCGTCGAGGTCGCGCACGCCGGCGAGCACCACCTGCTCCGGCTCGATCGTCTCGCCGAGCCCAGCGTCCCACTCCCCGCACGCGCCGGCGAGGCACATGCCGCCGAGGTAGCCGCTGCCCGTGGTGTCGGGTGTGTTGTAGTCGCCGTGGGCGTCGAGCCACAGCACCCTGGCATCCGGGCGGTGGCGCAGCGCGGCGGGCAGCGTCGTCACCGAGATCGAGCAGTCCGCGGCGGCGATCACCGGCACGCGGCCGTCGGCGAGCGCGTCGTCCACCTGGCCGCCCGCCTCGAGCAGGCATCCGCGCGACTCGCGCAGGTCTTCGTCGAAGCGTGTCTCGCGCGGCTCGGCGGCGCTGCCGATCGTGCGGGGCTCGACGCCGAGCCGCTTGCCGATCAGCGGCGCGATTGTCTGGGCGCCGCGCACGGCGCCGGGCGTGCGGTCGGAGGTGCGGCAGCAGAGGGCGACGAGCGATATATCTGTCACCTGCCACTCCAGACCGGATCGCGCTTCTCGAAGAAGGCCGTCACGCCCTCCTGGATGTCGTCGGTGGTGAATGCGATCGACAGCTGCGCGCGCAGGTAGTCGAGCGCCTCCTCGAATGGCATGTCGAGCTGGCGGTACATGGCCTGCTTGCCGAGCCTCATCAACACCGGCGACTTGGCGGCCAGCTTCACTGCCCAGTCGTCGACGGCGGCTTGCAGCTCGGCGGCCGGCACCACGCGGTTCACAATGCCGGCCTCGCGCGCCTCCTCCGCAGAGATGCGCTCGCCAAGCAGCAGCAGCTCGTTCGTCTTCTTGCGCGGCACGTTTCGGTAGATCAGGGCCATGATCATGAACGGGAAGACGCCCACGTTGATCTCCGGGGTGCCGAAGGTGGCGGCGTCGCTCGCGACGATCAGGTCGCAGCACAGCGCCAGCCCCAGCGCGCCGGCGAGGACGTGCCCGTTCGCCGCGCAGATCGTCGGCTTGCCGAGCGCCATGACCGTCCGGAACAGGCGCGGGAAGGCCTCTGTGCCGAAATGCTTGTGCACGGGCGCCACGTCGGCCGCGAACTGGTCGAGCGAGGCCCCCGCCGAGAAGACCCGCTCGTGCGACGAGGTGAGCACGACGCAGCGCACGCGCTCGTCGTCGCGCGCGGATTCGAATGCGTCGGTGAGGTCCGTGAGCAGCGCGTCCGACAGCGCGTTGCGGTTGTCCGGCGTGTTGAGCGTGACGGTCGCTACCCCGTCGTCGCGGACGTCGTAGAGAATCGTCTCGTAGGACACGCGGCGATTTCTACTACGGAGGGAACGGCAAGCATGTTCACGACGGTTGTGGTCGGCACGAACTGGTCGGAGACAGCCGAGGTCGCCTTCATGAAGGCGCTCGACCTCACGCGCGCGGGAGACGGCCGCCTGCACGTGGTCACGGCGAACCCGCCGTCGCCGCCGCCGGCCTCCGGTCGTGCGGCCGGAGCGAGCGGAGGCCGCTCGCTCGGGCCCGACTTCCAGGCCGACGTCGTGCTCGAGCGCACGCTGGACCGGCTCGGCGCGAACGACGTGGACGTGCAGCAGCACACGATGTCGGCGGATCCCGGCGACGCCATCCTCGCGGTGGCCGAGCAGGTCGGCGCCGACCTGATCGTGGTGGGAAACCAGGGTATGCACCGCCGCGTGCTCGGCAGCATCCCGAACACGGTCTCGCACCGCGCGACCTGCGACGTGCTGATCGTGCAGACCGGCTGAATCCGGCTAGATTGCGACCCATGTACAAGTCGATCGTCGTCGGCACCGACGGATCCGAGACCGCCGAGATCGCCCTGCGTCGCGCGATCGAGCTCGCCGGCCTGACCGGCGCGACGCTGCACGTGGTCAGCGCGTACGAGCCCGCGCCAGCACGGGTGGGCGGCAACCAGCCCGTGCCCGAGGCGGCCGAGTGGTCCGTGGGCTCCGACTTCAAGGTCGACGCCGTGCTTCAGCGGGCGCAGGACGAGGGCCGCGGTAGCGACGTCGCGGTCGAGGTGCACGCGCCCAAGGGCGACGCCGCCGACGCGCTGATCGACGCGGCCAAGCAGCACGACGCCGACGTAATCGTGCTCGGCAGCCGCGGCATGCGCGGCGCCCGGCGGGTGCTCGGGAGCGTCCCGAACAAGGTCTCGCACCACGCGCCCTGCGACGTTCTGATCGTCCAGACGACCTGAGCGCGCCGCTCTGAGGCAACCTCTCAGACGGGCACCCAGGCGGCCCGCATGTCCACGCGCTCGCCGCTGAAGGGAACGCCTTCGGCCTCGAGCAGGCGCCGCTGGCGCTCGCCCTTGGCGAGGGAGCCGTCGGCGCGCACGATGCGCTGCCAGGGCACATTGGGGTCGTCGGTGGCGTGAAGCACCGCGCCGGCGTAGCGGGGCGCCTCGGGGCTCAGGTCGCCGTAGGTGGTCACGTGGCCGCGCGGCACGGACCTCGCGCGTTCGAGGACGGCGCGGGCGCGCGGGGTGTCGGGGTCTATTGGGCGGCGTAGGGCCAGGGCCGGCTCATCTTGACGATGACGCTTGCGGTCCTCCCGAACGACCGGCTGGCGTCAGCCCCGGTCGCTCGCCGGGAACGTCTCCAAGCCGGACTGGACTCGCGGCGCGCCCGCGTCAAGCGCCGTTCTCGTAGGCGTTAGCAGGTAGCACCATCGGCCCATCAGACCAGCGACCATTCGGTGCAGCCATACGTCAAGGCGTTGGCGTAATACGTGTCTGCGGCCCCCTCATTTCCCCCATCGTGGGCGATTTTGATCTGCGACCGCGCGATCGCGCACACGGTGTCAGGGTCCAGCTGTATGTACGCCTGTGCTTCGTCGGTGCCGGGTGAGGCGAGGGCGAAGCCCAGAGCAAGGGCGGGGACGGCCAGCAGTGCGAAGAATCGCCGCTTCATGGTTTCCTCCTCGGGTGGGTTGACACCTGTAGTGCGGCGGATGTGTGTTGGCAGATCACCGTCGGCGGCTGCGGCAGAACAGATCCTCGAGCGTGGTCGACCCCATCCGGCCGGACCGGGCTCGGCGGGTCGGTCATGCGGTCGACCCGCTCGCCGTACAGAAACGCGCGCGCCGGTTGCCTACAACGCGCGCGGGATGCTGAACCGCACCCGCGCCCCGCGCGCCGAGTCGGCGAGCCAGATCTCGCCGCCGTGGGCCTCCACGATCGCCCGGCAGATCGTGAGGCCGAGGCCGGTGCCGTCGCCGGAGCGCGCGGCGCGCTTCCCGCCGCGGTAGAAGGGCTCGAAGGCACGCTCGCGCGCCTCGTCCGGCAGGCCCTCGCCGGTGTCGGCCACCTCCACCTCCACGCTCGTGCCGTTCGCCTCGGCCATCACGGTCACGCTGCCGTCGGCGGGCGTGTGCCGGATCGCGTTCTGGATCAGGTTGAACAGGACGCGCTGGAGCCGCTCGGGGTTTCCGTGCACAGGCTCCAGGCCGTGAGGGAACGAGGCGCGCACCGCCACATGCTTCGCGTCCGCCTGGGCGCGCATCGCCTCCACAGTCTCCTCGACCAGCTGGTCTATGCGCACCTGCTGGAGCGACCACTGGATGTCGCCCGCCTCCAGGCGCGAGAGCTCGAACAGGTCCTCGATCAGGCCGGACAGCGAGTGGATGTGCACGGACATCTGCTCGAGGTAGCGGTGCCGGGTCTCCCGGTCGACCACGTCGTCCTCGATCGCGTCGGCGAGCAGCCGGAGCGAGGTGAGCGGTGTGCGTAGATCGTGGCTGACGGCGGCCACCAGGTCGCGCCGCGCCCGCTCCGCGGCGTCGCGCTCGGCGATCACATCGCGCGAGAGCAGCCAGGTCGTGTAGGCGGTGAGGCCGCCGGCGAGCAGCAGCAGCATGCTCATCACGAGCGCGTCGTGCGCCGAGATGAACATCAGGAGCGCCACCACGCCGAGCCCGAGCGTGACCAGGCCGATCGTCACGGCGACCGCGGAGGCGAACTGGCGGCCGAGCGACCCGTGCTCCGCCCGGCGGCGTACGATCGCGTGGGCGGCCAGGATCGGCGGAGCGCCGGAGGCGAAGACGAACACGCCCATCAGAGCGCCGTCCCCGCTCGAGTAGACGAGCCCGATCACCAGACCGCACACGACGGCGGCAACGGCCAAGACGGCGAGCGGGCGGAGCACCTCCTTCACGGCTGGAAGCGGTAGCCGACGCCCCAGACGGTCTGCAGCCAGCGCGGCTCGGAGGGGTCGGGCTCGATCTTCGCCCTGAGCCGGCGTGTGTGCACCGTGACGGTCGAGGTGTCGGTGTAGAAGCTGTACTGCCAGACCGCGTCCATCAGCTGATCGCGCGAGAAGACCTGGCCGGGATGGCGCATGAAGTGGAGGAGAAGGTCGTACTCCCGCATGGTCAGCTGCACCTCCTCGCCGCGCACGGTCACCCGGCGAGCGACCGGATCGAGCTCGAGGTCGTCGAAGACGATCGGCTCCTCGAGCTCGGGCGAGTTGTCGACGCGGCGCAGCACCGCGTCCACGCGCGCCACCAGCTCGGCCGGCGAGAACGGCTTTACGACGTAGTCGTCCGCGCCCAGCCGCAGCCCGATGATGCGGTCGGTGTGCTCGCCCTTGGCGGTGAGCAGGATCACCGACACGCGCTCGCGCTCGCGCAGCCGGCGCATCACCTCGAGCCCGTCCATGCCGGGCAGCATCAGGTCGAGCACCACCAGGTCGGGGTGGCTCTCGCCCGCGATCCGCAACGCGCCCGGGCCGTCGGCGGCCACATGCGTCGCGTAGCCGGCGCGCTCCAGGTACCGGGAGACCACCTCTGTGATGGTCGCCTCGTCGTCCACGACGAGAATCGAGCCGCGTGGCTCCATGACCCGATTCTGGCACCGCGGCACCGGCGCCACCGGCCGTGTAAGGCCTTCGTAACCCGGGTAGCCGCCCTGGGTGACCCGGACCATCGCCACGCTGACAGCTCTCGCCCTGATGCTGATCGCCGCCGCCCCCTCCCAGGCGGCCCCTCCCGCGCCGGGCGCCCCGGGCGACCGCCACACCTGGACCGCCGCGGACAAGCACGGCTTCGGCATCGCCACGCAGCGGCCAAGGTGCGCTTCAAGTCGCTGACCCGGCGCAGGCTCAGCCTCTACGTCCTCGCCGACCCCGCCCCGGGCGACGACGGCAACGACGACCGCGGCGGAGGGCTGCGCGGCGGTCCCGCGGCGTGGGACGACACCGTCGCGAGCGTCGTTGCCGCAGACCGCGAGCTGCACGAGCTGACGAGCGGCTACGCCGGCACCGCCAGCGATCCCTGGGGCGACCTCCGGCGCGACTTCGACCTGGACCGCTCGTATGAGGCCAGGCAGCCCGGCAACGTCGTCCAGGCCGCCCGCACCGGCCTGACGGGTGAGCGGCGCCGGGACACCATGACGCTCGCCCTCGGCTTCGGGTCCGAGCCCGGGTCCGCCGGCGCCACGGCGCGCGGTGCGCTCGAGGTGGGTTTCGCGCGCGCTGCGCGCGCCTACGCCGCCGGCTGGGCCGCCTACCTCGGCTCCGTCAAGGAGCCGCCTGCCAGCGTCACGAGGAATGGCTTCCTCCGCCGCGTCTACGACCAGTCCGTGATGGTGCTCGAGGCGTCCGAGGACAAGACCTACCGCGCGGCGTCGATCGCCTCCCCCACCATGCCCTGGGTCTGGGGCACGCTCACGCTCGCCGGCACCGAGAACTCAGGCCCCTATCACCTCGTCTGGCCGCGCGACCTCTACCACGTCGCGACGGCGCAGCAGGCGCTCGGCGACGAGGCCGCCGCCATCCGCCTGCTCGAGTACCTCTGGCGCGTCCAGAAGCCCGACGGCTCGTGGTGGCAGAACACCGAGGTCACGGGACAGGAGCACTGGACCACCACCCAGATGGACGAGGTCTCGCTGCCGATCGTGCTCGCCTGGTGGCTCGGCCGGACGAGTGCCTCCGACTGGCAGCACGTGCGGTCCGCGGCCGACTACGTCGCGGCCAACGGGCCCGAGTCGCCCCAGGAGCGCTGGGAGAACCAGGACGGCTGGTCCCCGAACACGATCGCCACCGAGATCGCGGGACTGATCTGCGCGGCCGACATCGCCCGCGAGAACGGCGACCCGGGCCGCGCGGCCGAGTACGAAGCCACGGCTGACGCCTGGCAGCGGAGCGTCGAGGACTGGACCGCCGCCGACAGCAGCGAGTACTACTCGCCCGCGCCCTACTACGTGCGCGTCACAAAGGACGCCAACCCGAACGACGGCTCCGACTACAACCTCGGCGACAACTTCCCGCGCCCCGTGGACGAGCGCGAGATCGTGGACCAGAGCTTCCTCGGCCTAGTGCTCTTCGGAGTCAAGGCCCACGACGACCCGACCGTCCTGAACTCGCTGAAGGTGGGCGACGAGGTGCTCCGGGTCGTCACCCCGAACGGCCCCGTCTGGAACCGCTTCACCCACGACGGCTACGGCGAGACGGCGCGCGGCGGCGACTGGGACATCTTCCCCACGGCCCAGCGCCAGACCTTCGGCCGCCTATGGCCGCTGCTCACGGGCGAACGCGGGGAGTACGAGCTGCTGGCCGGCGGCGACGCCTCGACCCACCTCACCACGATCGCGCGTACGGCGAACGACGGCCTCATGCTCCCGGAGCAGGTCTGGGACGGCCGCCCGCCCACCGGGCAGCCCGGCCACGGGTTCGGCGAGGGCACGCGATCGGCAACGCCGCTCGGCTGGACCCACGCGCAGCTGATCCGCTTGGCCTGGTCGATCGAGGCCGGTGAGCCGATCGAGCGCCCGGCGGTCGTGGCCTGCCGCTACACCGGTCAGGGCTGCGGGTAGCAGGGGCCGGACACGCCGAGCTGCTCGAGCAGGTAGAGCCACACCTCGCTGCGCGTGGGGAACGCGGGCACCGCGTGGAAGAGGCGGTCGAGCGTGACCTCCCCCACCACCGCCGTGGTGGCCGCCTGGAGGAACTCCGCCACCTCGGGCCCGGTGAAGGTCGCCCCCACCACCACGCGGCGGTCCTCGTCCACCACGAGCCGCGCCGTGCCGGCCGTGCTGTCGCGCCCGTAGAAGCTCGCCCCGGCATTGCCCTGGGTCGGCACGTCCGCCGCCCGCACGTTCAGCCCCGCCTCCTGCGCCGCGGCGAGCGTGTAGCCCACGGCCGCCACCTGCGGGTCGGTGAAGATCACGCGCGGCGAGCGCGAGCCGTCCACGAGGAGGCACGCGCTGTCCTCGCCGAGGATCACGTCCGCAGCCACCCGGGCCTGGTACTTGCCCATGTGCGTGAGCAGCGCGCGTCCGTTCACGTCGCCGATGGCGTAGAGCCAGTCGCTCGCGCGCATCGAGTCGTCCACCTCGACCGCCTTGCCCGGCTCGAGGCCGATGGTGTCGAGGCCGATGTCGTCCGTGTTGAGGCGCCGGCCGACCGCCACGAGCAGCTCCTCGCCTCGGGCCGGGCCGCCGGAATCGAGCTCCACCACCACGTCATCTCCGTCCGCCCGCACCGCCGTCGCCATGACGCCCAGCTGCACGTCCACCCCGAGCTCGCGCAGTCCCTGCTCGACGTCGTCGCTCGCGAACGGCTCCTCGCGCCCGATAAGCCGGTCGCCGCCCTCGATCAGCGTGACCTGCGCGCCGAAGCTCGCGTAGGCCTGTGCCATCTCCACGCCCACCACGCCGCCGCCGAGGATGACCAGGCGCTGAGGCACGCGCTTCGCGGTAGTGGCCTCATGGTTGGTCCAGTAGTTCACGTCGCGCAGCCCGTCTATAGGGGGCACCATGGGGCTCGAGCCGGTGGCCACCACCACGGCGCGGCGCGCCACCAGCGTCTCGTCGCCGGCTCGCACGCGGCGCTCCCCTTCGAACCGGCCCTGCTCGCGCACCACCGTCACGCCGCGGTCCGCGAGCCACGGCTCCATGCTCGAGTCGTCGAGGTCGTGGATGATCTCGTCGCGGCGCTTCAGGATCGCCGCCGCGTCGAGCTCGCCGGTCACAGCCTCGCGCACGCCGGGGATGCGCCGCGCCTCCGCGAGGAGCTCGCCTGGGCGCAGCATGGCCTTCGAGGGCATGCATGCGTAGAAGGAGCACTCGCCTCCGATCAGGTGGGACTCCACGATCGCCACGTCGAGGCCGGACTCGCCCAGCCGGCCCGCGCAGACCTCGCCGGCGGGCCCGGCACCCAGGATCACAACATCGAACTCTCGCTCGCTCATCGCCGGGACGCTACCGGCGGAGGCCGGCACTAGCCTGCCCACAGGATGGCCGCTCGGAGAGCGCTCCCCCGCGACGCCCACGTCGAGCTCCCGGCGGGGGCGAGGCATCCGCTGCGCACGATCACCGCGCGGCTCGCCGTGGCCGTAGGCCTGGTGGCGCTGGTGGCCCTGCTCACCTACGCCGGCGGGGACGGCTACGTGGACCCGGAGGACGACAGCATCAGCCTGCTCGACGCCTTCTACTACTCCACGGTCACGATCACCACGACCGGCTACGGGGACATCCGGCCGGTCACCGACGGAGCGCGCCTGGTGACCACGCTGATCGTCACGCCTGCGCGCATCCTGTTCCTGATCCTGCTGGTGGGCACGACGCTCGAGGTGCTCACGGAGCGCACCCGCGCCGCCTACCGGCTGTCACGCTGGAGGAGGACCTTGAAGGACCACGTCATCATCTGCGGCTTCGGCACGAAGGGACGTGCCGCCACCGACACGCTCCTCGGCCACGGCTACCGCCCCGACCAGCTCGTGGCGGTGGACGAGAGCGCCACCGCGCGCTCGAAGGCCACCGAGCTCGGCCTCAGCGCCGTGGCGGGCAGCGCCACCACCCAGCACGCGCTCGTGGAGGCCGGCATCGAGGCCGCCGCCGCCGTGGTGGTGGCAGTAGACCGCGACGATTCCGCCGTGCTGGCCACGCTCACGGCACGCGAGCTCAACCCGACAGCGCACATCTCGGCCGCCGTGCGCGAGGACGAGAACGCGCACCTGCTGCACGAGGGCGGCGCCAACTCCGTCATCACGTCCTCGAGCGCCGCGGGCCGGCTGCTCGGGCTGGCCACCACCGCACCCGACATCGCACAGGTGCTCGAGGACCTGCTCTCCGTCGGCGCGGGACTCGACATCGTCGAGCGACCGGTCGCCACGGCGGACGTCGGCCCCCTCGAGGAGCTGCGGTCACGCAATCCGGTGGTGGCGATCTCGCGCGGCGGCGAGCTGCTCCGCTTCGACGACGAGCGGGCTGCGGAGCTGCGGCCGGGAGACGCGCTGGTGGAGATCGTAAGCAGGAGGTAGCGACGGTACGCTGGCGTTATGGCCACCGCCGACTCGCTCCTCAAGCCCGACCACGCCGCCTCCCGGAAGCACTTCATCTTCACCGAGGAGCACGACCAGTTGCGGGAGTCGATCCGCTCGTTCGTGGTGAAGGAGCTCGCGCCGCACGCCGAGGAGTGGGAGGAGACTACCTTCGCGGACTGGGTCTTCCCGCGCATGGGCGAGCTCGGCTTCCTCGGGCTCTCCTACCCCGAGGAGTACGGCGGCCAGGGCGGCGACTACTACGCCAACATCGTGCTCGCCGAGGAGATGGTGCACTCGAACTCTGGGGGCTTGGCGATGGGCGTGGCGGTGCACACCGACATGGCCACGCCGCCGGTGTTCCTGTTCGGGACCGAGGAGCAGAAGCAGGAGTACCTCGTGCCGGCGATCCGCGGCGAGAAGATCTCCTGCCTCGGGATCAGCGAGCCCGATGCGGGGTCGGACGTGTCCGGAATCAAGACGCGCGCCGTGCGCGAGGACGACGAGTGGGTCATCAACGGCTCGAAGACCTACATCACGAACGGTCTGCGGGCCGACTTCATCGTGCTCGTCACGAAGACCGACCCCGACGCCGGCTACGACGGGTTCACGCTCTTCCTCGTGGAGATGGACGCGCCGGGGGTGATCCGCGAGAGGAAGCTCGAGAAGCTCGGCATGCACGCCTCGGACACGGCGCTGCTGGCGTTCCAGGACGTGCGAGTGCCGGCCGACGCGGTGCTGGGCCAGGAGGGCAAGGGCTTCTACCACATCATGTGGGAGCTCCAGGGCGAGCGGCTGATCGGCGCGGCGGGCTGCGTGGCGGGAGCCCAGAAGGCCTTCGACCGAACGCTCCAGTACGCAGGCGAGCGAAACGCGTTCGGGCGGCCGATCGCGAAGTTCCAGGCGATCCGGCACAAGTTCGCCGAGATGGCCACCAAGATCGAGGCCGGCCGCCAGATGGTCTACACGACCGCGTGGCGCTTCCAGAACGGCGAGTACCCCGTGCGCGAGATCTCGATGGCCAAGCTCTACACGGCGCGGATGGCCTGCGAGGTGGTGGACGAGTGCCTGCAGATCCACGGCGGCGCCGGCTACATGAAGGAGTACGGGATCGAGCGCGCCTGGCGCGACGTGCGCGTGAACCGGATCGGCGCGGGCACGGACGAGGTGATGCTCGACGTGATCGGCCGGTCGTACGGGCTGTGAGGATCAGGCCCGGGCGGCTGGGTCAGGCGCCTGCCGCGCCGGGCCCTTCGCGGCGAAGCTCGTCGAGCACGCGCAGAAGACCCTCCGTGTTCGCCTGGATCCCGTGGCGCACATCCTTCATGCCCGCTTGGATCTCCTTCAGGATCTCTCGCCCCTGCCGCAACTCGAGCAACATCTCACGCATGACCTGCTGGCTGTTCTGGAAGCGCGCCTGGTTGCGCTTGTGCTCGAGGCGATTCAGTCGGTGCTCCTCGCGGATCTCCTCCATCAGCTCGTTGCCGCGCGCCATGTGAGCTCGAGTCTCCGACCTGTGTACGTTGGTCTCCGCCATGTGGCGGTCCATGCGCTCGAAGAACTCGGACTCCGTCACAGCTTCATTCTCCCACGGCCACCGACACGAACCGGCACACTCTCGTGACCTCAATGCCACATGTCGGTGAATTCGCGGCCCCGTGACGCTCCGGATCGAGATAGACCGCTCGCGGCCGCTTCACCTGGGCAGCGAGCGGGGACACAACCGCTGGCACCCGGGCATCGCGCCGGTGGCCACGGTCGAGCCCGGCGAGGAGGTGACCTTCGAGATCCGCGACTCGCGCGACCGGCTGATCGGGCCCGCCTCGGACCACGGCGACATGGCCGGCCTCCCGTCGATCGCCCATCCGCTCACCGGCCCGGTCGAAGTGCGCGGCGCCGAGCCCCGCGACGTCCTCGAGCTCGAGGTCCTCGCCTACGAGACCGACGACTTCGGCTGGACCGCGATCTTCCCCGGGTCGGGGTTCCTTGGAGACCTTTTCGAACGCCCCTTCCTCGCACGGTGGGAGCTGTCGGACGGCGTGGCCCGCTCGGAGCAGCTCCCTGGCGTGGCGGTGCCCGCGTGCGTGCACGCCGGCACGATCGGCGTGGCGCCGTCGCCGGAGCTGTTCGAGCGCGCCCGCGACCGCGAGGCCGCGATCGGCGCCCCCAACCCGCCCACGCGCGAGCACGCCTGGCCGCCCGAGGCCGCCGACGGCCTCCGCACCTATCCACCGCGGGAGAACGGCGGCAACATGGACATCCGCGACCTCGGCCCCGGCGCGCGGCTGTGGCTGCCGGTGCACGTACCGGGCGCGCTGCTCTCGGTGGGCGACCTCCACTTCGCCCAGGGCGACGGCGAGGTGTGCATCTCGGCGATCGAGACCGGCGGCGCGGCGACGTTCCGCATCGGGCTTCGGCGGCCGGCCGGCCACGGCTGGCGCCCCCGGTTCCCGTGCTACGAGGCCCCGCCGCGGCCGCCGCGGGCGATGTTTGCCACCACCGGCATCCCGCTCGCCGACGACGGCAGCCAGGGCAACCTCGACCTCAACCTGGCCACCCGCCGGGCGCTGCTCGAGCTGCTGGGTTGGCTCGAGCAGGAGCGCGGGCTCCGGCGCGAGCCCGCCTACGTGCTGATGAGCGTGGCAGCGGAGCTTCGCGTCTCGGAGCTGGTCGACGCGCCGAACGCGCTGGTGTCGGCCGCGCTGCCCCTCGACTTGTTGGAGGATTGAGCGATGAGCGCGCACGGCGACATCACGCCGCAGGATTTCGCGGAGGCATTCCAGCGCGTCATGGAGTGGGCGGTCGACGAGGCGCAGCAGGGGCGTTCGCCCTTCAAGGCGCGGCTGACCGAGCACTTCGGCGAGGACCCGGCCACGTACCCGGTGACCAGCGAGGGCATCGCAAGCTACGACCTGCCGAACCTTCAGCTCGCCCTCGACGCATACCTCGACCGCGAGGGCACCGAACACAGCCTGATCGGGTTCGGCGGCCACGTCGGCCACGCGGAGTCGCTCTCGGGGCTGGTGCACGACTTCGGCTTCGGGGTCGTGGAGGGTCCCGTCCGGCGGACGGTGGTGGGGCTCGAGCGCGGCCGCTCCGTCACCTGCGTGACGGCGGGCCTCTTTCTGATCGCCGAAGGCGACCGCAGGCTCGCCGCCCTGGTGATGCTGGGCCGGCGCGGGTTCGACGAGGGCGGTCTGCGGCTGGAAGTGATCGCGCCCGAGCAGGAGGAGGGGGAGCGGTTCATCGCCGACGTACGCGCGCTCATGCACGAGCACAACGTCTTCCGCGGCAAGGTGCTCGCCCTGAAGTCCAGAGACGAGATGATGGGCCGGGGCATGGCGGTGGAGTTCCCGGCAGTCGAGCCGGTCAGCAGGGACCAGATCGTGCTGCCGGAGGGAGTGCTCGACATCGTGGAGCTGCACACGGTCGAGTTCACGCGGCATGCCGGTGCCCTGCGCGAGGCGGGGCGGCACCTGCGCCGCGGCCTCCTCCTGCACGGCCCGCCGGGAACGGGCAAGACGCTCAGCACCATGTACCTGATCTCCCGCCTCGAGGGTCGCACCGTGGTGATCCTCACCGGCGGGGCGCTCGGCCTGATAGGCGACGCCTGCGCAATAGCGCGCGAGCTCCAGCCCGCGATGGTGGTGCTCGAGGACGTGGACCTCGTCGCTCAGGAGCGCACGGCGATGGGGTACGGAGCGACCTCGCTGCTGTTCCGCCTGCTGAACGAGATGGACGGCATCGGCGAGGACGCGGACGTGATCTTCGTGATGACCACGAACCGCGCCGACCTGCTCGAGCCGGCGCTGGCGGCGCGGCCGGGGCGAGTCGACCAGGCGGTCGAGTTCCCGCTGCCCGACGCCGAGGCTCGATCCCGGCTGCTCGACGTCTTCGGGCGCGGTCTCGACATGGCTCTCACAGACCGCGCGGCGGTGGTCGCCAAGACCGAGGGCGTGAGCCCGGCGTTCCTCCGGGAGCTGGTGCGAAAGGCGGCGCTGCACGCCGCTCGGGCCGGCTCGCCGCGCGTGGAGGACGCGCACTTCCGCGACGCGCTCGACCTGCTGGAGCGAGGCGGGCCGATCACGCGCTCGATGCTCGGGGCCGACGGGGGCGCCGTGGAGAGGCTGGACCCCGAGGGCGACTGGGGCGAGGTCGAGTTGGGCGAGGCCGAGTGGGACGAGGAGTGATCCCGCCCTTCGGCGAGCGCCACGAGGAGCTGCGCCGGGAGATCCGAACGTTCGTGGCCGAGGAGCTTCGGCCCCACGCAGGCGACTGGGAGCGAGCCGGCTGGTTCCCGAACGAGGTGTTCGCCCGCATGGGCGAGCTCGGTCTGCTCGGCCTCAAGTACCCGCGGCGGTACGGCGGGCGCGGCGGCGACCACCTCGACGACGCCGTGCTCAGCGAGGAGCTGTCGGGGTGCGGGTCGGGAGGGCTCTCGGCGGGGATCGGAGCGCACGTGAGCATCGCCACGCCGCCCGTCGCGCAGTTCGGCACCGAGGACCAGAAGGAGCGCTTCCTGGCGCCCGCGATCCGGGGCGAGCGGATCGCCGCGCTCGGGATCACCGAGCCCGGCGCGGGCTCGGACGTGGCGGGCATCCGCACCTTCGCCCGCCGCGTGGACGGGGGCTACGTGGTGAACGGCTCGAAGACCTTCATCACGAACGGCGTGCGCGCGGACTTCGTGGTCACCGCGGTGAAGACGACCCAGGGGGGAGGCCACCACGGCCTGTCGTTCCTGATCCTCGAGCGCGAGATGGAGGGGTACGAGGTCTCACGGAGGCTCGAGAAGCTGGGCTGGCGCGCGTCGGACACGGCCGAGCTGGTGTTCGTTGACGTCTTCGTGCCCGAGGAGAACCTGCTCGGCGAGGAGAACCGCGGCTTTTACCTGATCATGGCCAACTTCCAGTGGGAGCGGCTGGTGATGGCGCTGGGCGCGGTGAGCTCGATGGGGCGCGTGTTGGAGCGGCTCCTCGAGTCGAGCCCGCCTCGCCACGCGCTGGCCGAGCTGGCGGTGAAGCTGGAGGCGTCCCGCTGCCTGACCTATCACGCGCTGCGACTGTTCGCCGAGGGCCACGACGCCCTGCGCGAGGTGACCGAGGCAAAGCTCCTCTCGCAACGGGCGGCGTTCGAGGTGGCCGAGGAGGCATTCCGATTCACCGGTGGCGACCCGGAGATCGGCCGCGCGATGCGCGACACCCGCCTCGGCCCGATCGGAGGCGGCTCCGACGAGGTCATGAAGGAGATACTCGCCAAGCAGCTCGGGCTGTGATGCACAGGCGTGTCGATTTTCGCCACCCTCACTCGACGCTTAGATAGAGACCCAACCACAAGGAGGTATCAGACATGCGAGTGATGGTCCTGATCAAGGCGAACGAGCAGAGCGAGGCCGGGGAGATGCCGAGCGAGAAGCTGCTCACCGAGATGACGGCATTCAACGAGGAGCTGGTGAAGGCCGGAATGATGTTGGCCGGCGACGGCCTCCATCCGAGCTCGAAGGGCGTCCGGGTGGTCTTCTCGGGCAGTGACCGCAAGGTCATTGACGGGCCGTTCTCCGAGACCAAGGAGCTTCTGGCCGGCTACTGGGTCTGGCAGGTGAAGGACATGGACGAGGCGATCGAGTGGGTCAAGCGCATCCCGGACGCCGACCTGGGACAGGAGGCGATCGTCGAGATCCGCCCGGCCTTCGAGACGGAGGACTTCGGCGAGGAGCTCACCCCGGAGCTACGGGAGAGGGAGCAGCGCATGCGCGAGCAAATCGAGGCGAACCAGTAGGTGCCGGAAGCCGACCCGAAGCGCGCGATCGAGGCCGTCTGGCGAATCGAGTCGGCGCGGCTGATCGCGGGCCTGGCGCGAGTCGTGCGCGACGTCGGCCTCGCCGAGGAGCTCGCCCAGGAGGCACTCGTGGCAGCGCTGGAGCAGTGGCCCGAGTCGGGCGTCCCGGAGAACCCGGGCGCCTGGCTCATGGCCACCGGCAGGCACCGGGCCGTCGATCGCCTGCGCCGGGCCGAGGTCCATGAGCGCAAGACGAACGAGCTCGGGCGCGATCTCGAGCTTCGCGGCGAGATCGAGAGCCGCGACCTCGAAGCCGAAATCGACGATCCGTTCGAGGACGACCTCCTGCGGCTCGTCTTCACGACCTGCCATCCGGTGCTGTCGACCGAGGCACGCGTGGCTCTCACGCTGCGTCTGCTCGGCGGCCTGACGACCAGGGAGATCGCCAGCGCCTACCTGGTCTCGGAAGCGACCATCGCGCAGCGGATCGTGCGCGCCAAGCGCACGCTCACGGCGGCCCATGTGCCGTTCGAGGTCCCCGAGCATGAGGAGCTCGGCGATCGCCTCGCCTCGGTGCTCGAGGTGATCTACCTCATCTTCAACGAGGGCTACGCGGCCACAGCCGGCGACGACTGGATCCGTGCGGAGCTGATGGAGGAGGCCCTGCGGCTCGGCCGCATCCTCGCCGAGCTGCTCCCGTCCGAGCCGGAGGTGCATGGTCTCGTCGCGCTGATGGAGCTGCAGGCGTCGCGCTCACGGGCGCGAATCGGCCCACGGGGACAGCGAATCCTGCTGCTCGACCAGGACCGCTCGCGGTGGGACTGGCTGCTCGTGGGCAGGGGCCTCGTCGCCCTGGAGCGCGCGAAGCGCAGCGGCGGCGCCCTGGGTCCCTACACGCTTCAAGCGGCCATCGCCGCCTGTCACGCGCGAGCCAGGGTCGCAAGCGACACCGACTGGGAGGGCATCGTCGCCCTCTACGACGCGCTTGCCCAGCTGATGCCCTCGCCGGTTGTGGACCTGAACCGCGCGGTCGCCATCGGCATGGCCTTCGGCCCCGAGGCGGCGCTCGACCTGGTCGACTCCCTGCGCTCCGAGCCCGCGCTGCGCGAGTATCACCTGCTCCGGGTCGTTCGCGGAGACCTGCTCGAGAAGCTCGGGCGGAGGGACGAGGCGCGGACGGAGTTCCAGCGCGCCGCCTCGCTCACCCAGAACTCCGGCGAACGTGCCGCGCTGCTCGAGCGGATGGCCGCCTGCTCTCCCCGGAACGGCTCGGACTAGCGGCGCCGCCGCCGCGCGGCGCTCTCGGGCTCGTCCGGCCAGCGGCGGTGCTCGTCGAAGAAGCGGCGGGCCTCCTCCTCGCGGTCCCGGTCGCGGTCGCCCTGCACGCCGATGCGATGCAGGACGTTCAAGAGCAGCACCGCGGTCGCCGCGCTGACGAACATGGCCCCCGCCGCCAGACCGGAACCG
Source organism: uncultured Thermoleophilaceae bacterium (assembly GCA_963733885.1). Taxonomy (GTDB): domain Bacteria; phylum Actinomycetota; class Thermoleophilia; order Solirubrobacterales; family Thermoleophilaceae; genus JACVRW01. The sequence goes on from CAVTES010000007.1 coordinate 313,619, forward strand.
GACGTGGCGGCCACCACGACGCCGGCGATCAGGAGGATCAGGGGAATCCCGTAGCGGACGGCATTCAGCCCGATCGGACCCATCGCATGGAAGGTAGCTCGTAGGCTTCCCGCCTCAAGTCAGCCAGCGAAGGAGAACGTAAGTGGGAGTCCTCGACGGAAAGGCGGCCATCGTCACCGGCTCGGCCCGGGGCATCGGCCGCGCGACCGCGGAGCTGCTCGCGGAGCACGGCGGGCGCGTGCTCATCAACGACCTCGACGGCGACGTGGCCGAGCAGGCCGCGTCCGAGATCGCGGGCGAGACCTCCGTGTTCGGCGGCGACCTGACCCAGGCCGGCGTCCCGGACCAGCTCGTGCAGAAGGCCGTCGACGAGTTCGGCCGGCTCGACATCATCGTCAACAACGCCGGGTACACCTGGGACGGGGTCGCCCACAAGATGACCGACGAGCAGTTCCAGGCGATGCTCGAGATCCACACGGTCGTCCCGTTCCGGATCATCCGTGCCGCGGCACCGCACCTGCGCGAACCCGCCAAGCAGGAGCGCGAGGAGGGCCGCGAGGTCTTTCGCAAGATCGTGAACGTCAGCTCGGTGTCCGGCACAATGGGAAACGCCGGGCAAGTCAACTACTCGGCCGCCAAGGCCGGCGTCGTGGGCCTCACCAAGACGCTCGCCAAGGAGTGGGGCCAGTTCAAGGTCAACGTCAATGCCGTGGCCTTCGGCTTCGTCGAGACCCGGCTGACGGCCTCCAAGGAGGAGGGCGGCAAGATCGAGATGGAGGGCAGGGAGATCCCGCTCGGCATCCCGGAGCAGATGCGGGCGATGGCCGCGATGATGATCCCGCTCGGCCGCCCCGCGTCACCGGAGGAGGCGGCGGGGCCCGTCTTCTTCCTCTGCTCGCCGTGGGCGAACTACGTCCACGGCCAGGTCCTGAACGTGACCGGCGGTCAGTTCGGAGGCATGTACACCTAGCCTTGACGAGGGCCCCGGGCCGGAGGATGCTTCTCCCCGGGTTTGTCCGCTCCCAGAATGGAGGTGCCCAAAGATGAGCGTCGTGGACAAGATCAAGGAGCTGTTCACCAGCCGCGGCGGCGACGATGCCGCCAAGGAGGACGCGCACGAGGTCAGGGACGTCGCCCAGAGCGACGCCAGCATGGGCGACAAGGGCAAGGAGGGTTTCGAAGCGGTCAAGGACCCGGGCGCCCCGGGAGAAGCGGGGACGGCCGGGGAGGGGCAGGGGCCCGCCGGCGAGGAGCAGCATCCCGGCGGCGAGGAGCAGCGGCCGCGCCCCTGAGCGCGACTCCCCTGAGACCTATGCAGCGCTAGCGCGCAGTCGCGGTCGCTGCCGCCGCGGCGGCTCCTGCTTTCTCGGGGTTCCAGCTGTAGGCGTACTCCGGCTTGTCGACCTCCTGCCACAACGTCGCCAGCCGAAGCGGACGGAAGGTGTCCCACATGACGGCGAGCTCGTCAGTCGCCTTCTTCCCGAGCGACTTCTCCGCCGCCCCGGGCTGCGGGCCGTGCGGCAACCCCGACGGGTGCAGCGTCAGGCAGCCGACGTTCACGCCCTTGCGCGCGGCGTAGTCGCCCGCGGCGTAGAACATGACCTCCTCGGACTGGATGTTCGAGTGGTGGTACGGGAGCGGCACCGCCTCCGGGTCCCAGTCGAGCATCCTCGGGGCGAACGTGCAGATCACGAAGTTCGGCCCCTGGAAGGTCTGGTGCGCCGGCGGCGGCAAGTGGAAGCGCCCGGCCCGCGGCTCGAAGTCGTCGGCGTTGAACGTGTACGGCCAGACGTAGCCGTCCCAGCCCACCACGTCGAACGGGTGCCGGTCGAGCATGTACTCCTGGTAGCCGTCGCGCACGCGCACCGTGACGGGGAACTCACCTTGCTCCTCGTAGGTCTCGAGCTCCTCGGGCGGGTGGAAGTCCCGCTGCGAGAACGGCGCGTGCTCGAGGAGCTGGCCGTACCGGTTTCGGTAGCGGTTCGGCGTCTCGATCTCGCCGGGTGTGTGGAAGCACATCCAGAACTGCTCCTTGCCGTCCGGCAGCTCGAACGTGTGCGTCGTCCCGCGCGGGATGACGATGTAGTCGCGCTCGCGGAAGGGCACGCGCCCGAAGACGGTGCGCAGCACGCCCCGGCCGCGGTGGACGTACACGACCTCGTCGCCCTCTCCGTTGCGGTAGAAGCCGTCGAGCGACTCGGTCGGCTTGCAGACCGAGACCTCGATGTCGTTGTTGAACATCAGGAGCCGGCGGCCCGAGACCGGGTCGCCGCCGGCGTCCACCGGGTTGGCGTCGGCCAACCGGTGAACGTGGGCGTCCGGCACCCACTCGTCGCGCTCTATCGGCCGGAACTCACCGACCTGGTCGAGCCGGCAGGGCGACTCGAGGTGCAGCAGGATCGACTCGTTGCCCGAGAAGCCCTCATAGCCCATCACCTCCTCGACCATGAGGCGTGACCCGTCGCCGTCACGGCGCACCTGGACATGGCGCTTGGGCGGAATCCTTCCGAGCGTTGCGTAGCGCATGGTGTCTAGAGGTTCCCTCTCCGGTCCTGCTCGCGCTCGATCGCCTGGAACAGGGCCTTGAAGTTGCCTTCGCCGAAGCCGCGAGCGCCGTGCCGCTCGATGATCTCGAAGAATACGGTCGGGCGGTCGCCGACCGGCTTCGTGAAGATCTGCAGCAGGTAGCCCTCGTCGTCGCGGTCGACGAGGATGCCGAGCCGGCGCAGGTCGTCGATCTCCTCGTCGATCTCACCGACCCGCGTGGGGATCTCGTCGTAGTACTCCTCCGGGATGGTCAGGAACTGGACGCCGCGCTCGCGCAGGTCGGACACGCAGCCCACGATGTCGCGCGTGGCCATCGCGATGTGCTGCGCACCGGCGCCGTTGTAGTACTCGATGTACTCCTCGATCTGGGACTTGCGCTTGCCCGTGGCGGGCTCGTTGATCGGGAACTTGATCTTGCCGCTGCCGTCGGTGACGACCTTCGACATCAGCGCCGAGTACTCGGTGGAGATGGCCTCGTCCGAGAAGTGGATCATCTCGGTCATCCCGAAGACGCGCTCGTAGTAACCGACCCACTCGTCCATGTGGCCGAGCTCCACGTTGCCGACGATGTGGTCGATGGCCATCAGCATCTTGTCGTCCGGATTGCGAGGCCTCTCGGCGCGGGGCTCGTAACCCGGTAGGAAGACACCGCGATAGCCGTCGCGCTGGACGAACAGGTGCAGCGTGTCGCCGTAGGTCTCGACCGAGGAGAGCTGCACGCGGCCGTGCTCGTCCTCGACCCAGTGCGGCGTGTGGACGCCGCGGGCGCCGTGCTCCACCGCGTGCTCGTAAGCCTGCGCGGCGTCGGGCACGCTGAGGGCGATCTTGTGGACGCCGTCGCCGTGGCGGGCGTGGTGGCCGGCGATGTCGTCGCCGCCCTTCAGGGTGCCGGTCAGGACGAGCCGGATGCGGCCCTGCTCGAGCACATGCGAGACGCGGTCGCGGCGGCCCGTCTCGAGCCCTGCGTAGGCGGTCTCGGTGAACCCGTAGGCGTGGGTGAAGAAGTAGGCGGCCTGAGCCGCGTTGCCCACGTACATCTCGACATGGTCGATCCCGTGCACGGGCATGACGTCGTGCTCGGGGACGGGCGTGGGTACCGCCCCGGGCGCAAGCTGCTCAGTCGCCATCGAAGTCCTCTCTCGATCTATATCCGCTTTCGGTAAATGATTGCCGCCTTCGAGCGGCTTCTCAACGCCGATTCGTTGCAGGACTGCAACACTTCGGGTCCCCATGGACGACATAGACCGCAGAATCGTTGCGCTGCTCCGTGAAAACGCCCGCCGCTCGTTCAAGGACATCGGCGGCCACGTGCATCTGACCGCCCCGGCGGTCAAGCGCCGCGTGGACCGACTGGAGCGGGACGGCGTGATCCGCGGCTACACCGCGACGGTCGACCCACGCGCGTTCGGCTGGCACGCCGAGGCATTCGTCGACCTGTTCTGTGAGGGCCACATGCCGGGCGAGGCGATCAAGCGGGCCGTGCAGGGCGAGCCCGGCGTGGTGTCCGCCCACACCGTGGCCGGCGAGGCAAGCGCGATGCTGCACGTGATGGCCACGGACACGCAGGACCTGGAGTCGGCACTGGAGCGAATCCGCGCGACCGAGGGAGTGACCCGAACGGTCACGGAAGTGGTGCTGTCAACACTGCTGCAGCGCTGACTTCCCCCAATACAGGTCGATGCCGTACACCCGCAGGTCGTAGCCGCGCACCTCGGCACGCCCCTCCCGCTCCATTCCCAACTTCTCCGCCACCCGCTGCGATCGCAGGTTGTCGTCCGCGATCAGGCTTATCAGGTGGTCGGCCCCGAGCTCGGCTTGCGTCCACTCCATCGTCGCCCGCGCCGCCTCCACGGCGTAGCCGTTGCCCCAGTGGGGGCGACCCACGGTCCAGCCCATCTCGAGCCCCGGCCAGTCGGGCGGGTGGTAGAGGCCCGCGCGCCCCACCAGATCGCCGGTCGCGCGCAGCTCGAGCACCCAGTGGCCGAACCCCTTGAGCGTCCAATGGCCGGCGAGCATTGCCATCTCGCGCCAGGCGTCGCCGAGCGAGATCCCGCCCGCGCGCCCGAGCGGGCGCATCACCTCGGCGTCGGCGCACAGCTCGCCCCACGGATCGATGTCCTCGTCGCGCCAGCCGCGCAGCAGCAGGCGCTCGGTCTCGACCTCCGGCACCATGCTCACGACTTCGGCTTCCGCTCCTCTGCGAGGGGCCCGCCGGCTTCGTCGGCGAGCCCGCCGGGCGGCCACGAGCCGAACCAGTTGTCGCGCCCGCCGTCGAGCGTGAGCACCGCGCCCGAGAAGTAGTCGCCCGCCGGGCTGGCCAGGTAGGCGACGAGCCAGGCGAACTCCTCCTCGGTGCCCAGCCGCCCGAGCGGCACCGTCCCGGCCACGCCCTCCACCACCTCTTTCGGGTACTTCGTCCGCAGCGTCTCCGTTGCGAAGTGGCCGGCCGCCAGCGCGGTCAGCCTGATCCCGAACCGCGCCCACTCGATCGACAGCACCCGCGTGAGGTTCTCCACCGCCGCGCGCGCGGCCGAGGAGTGGGCCATCCCCGGCAGTCCGTGATGCGGCGAGAGGGTGACGTTCACGATCTTCCCGCCGAGCGGCTCGGCGTCGGGCCTGCCCATCATCGCCTTCGTCGCCACCGCGTGCGTCATCAGCCAGGTGCCCTCCACGTTCAGGCGCATCACCGTGCTGAAGCCCTTCGGCGTGATGTCCTCGGCCGGCGTCATGTACTGGCCCCCGGCGTTGTTCACGAGCAGGTCGATCCGGCCGTGACGCTCGAGCACGCCGTCCACGAGCGCCTCCACCTGATCCTCCTCGCGGATGTCGCACGAGCGCGCCTCCACCCGCCCGCCGTCGGCGAGCGCGGCGGTCTCCTCGAGCGGCTCCACCCGCCGCCCGCATACCACCACCTGGGCACCCAGCGCCGCCAGCTCGAGAGCGCTGGCGCGCCCCAGCCCCGAGCCGCCGCCGCTGACGACCGCGACCTGCCCGTCTAGCAGGCCGGGCTGGAATAGCTTCGAGGGCATCGGCGCCGGAGCGTAACCCCCGCTCCCCAGTTAGGCGACCCTAAGAAGCTGCTAGCTTTCCCGGCCGCCGCCGTGAAGTGCTGCCGCTCCACACCCCGCTGCCGCAACTGCCCCGCCCGGCGCATCGCGGACGACCGGATGCTCCGCGCGCTCGGCCTGCCGGTGGTGCCGCCCCTGCCCCCGCACCTGCAGGGCGTTCCCCCCAGCCTCCACAAGTACGAGCCGCTGCTGCGGAAGAGCTGGCTCGAGCGGGTCTCGGTCCCCGCCGAGCGCTAGTCCGGCCGAGCGCTAGTCCCCTCCGAGCTCGTCCCCGTCGCGTGCGAGGAACTCCTCGACCATCATCGGGTACTCGCGCACCCGCTCGGCCACTTGGAGGAGGGCGTCCATCGTGGCCTCCTCCTCCACCTGCTCGTCCACGAACCACTGCATGAAGCTCTCGCTTGCGTAGTCGTCCGTCTCGCGGGCGATCTCGAACAGGCCGGAGATCGAGACCGTGACCTTCTTCTCGTGCTCGAGGGCGAGCCGGATCGGCTCGACGTGGTCGGCGAACGACGTCCGCGGGGCCTTGATCTCGCCCAGGCGCAGGGTCGCGCCCGTGTCGCGCAGGTAGCCGACCATCTTCATGGCGTGGCCGCGCTCCTCCTCGGCCTGGTCGTGGAAGAACTTCGCCAGGCGCGGGAAGGTCTCCCGGTCGTAGTACGCGGCGACCGCCGTGTACTGGTGCGCCGCGTTGAACTCGCGGCCTATCTGGTCGTTGAGAGCTTCGACGAAGCGTTCCGACGGCATGCGGGAAGCGTACCCCGCAGCGGTGACGGGACGACGGGCCCGAGCGCGAACACTCCCCAGCCGAGGATCGGCCACACGGGCCAGAAGTAGCCCGCGCCTGTGAGCGCCCAGATCGCGACGAGCAGGATCGACGTGGCCGCGAAGGCGCGCAGCTGGCCGTAACGATCGCCGCGGCGGGCGGGTCGCGTCCGCGCCGGAGGCGGCTCGGACGGAAGGTCCGCCACGAGCGGTGCCAGGTCTGCCTGCGTGCGGGCGGCGAACGCCGCCTCGAGCCGCTCCTCGAGCTCCTCCGGCGCGAGCCGGCCCTCGCCGGCGGCGCTGCGCAGCCGTTCGGCCACCCGCTCGCGGTCGGCGTCGGCAATGCGGAGTGAGAGCTCGCTCATCGCAGGTACTGGCCGTGGAAGCCGAACGGGATGTGGTGCGGCGCCTCGGCGCGGGCCAGCTCCTCGAAGCTGCCCGCGTCGAGCACGAGCAGGAAGGAGCGGCCGGCCACCGCGTCGAGGACGACCGACAGCACCGCGCCGCCGTCCTCCTCCGACGCGTCCGGCCGGCGCACGAAGATCGGCTCGCCGGGGAAGCAGCCCGGCTCGGACCACTCGGCCCGCGAGCCGTCGCGCACGTCGACCTTCACCAGCCGGTCGATCCAGCCGGCGCCCGCGCCAACCCCTGTGAGGTACGCGTAGCGGTACTCGCGCGTGTTGCGGCGGCCGTAGTCGATCCGCGGCAGCTCGACGGAGCCCTCGGCGAGCGGCTCCCACCGCACGCCGCCGCTCTCCAGGTCGATCGTGTAGCGCCGCAGCTCCGTGGGCGGGATCGACCCGCGCGGCCCGCGCTCGTCCAGGTAGAGCGAGTCGATGATCGACGGGTCCTCGTACGCGACCAGGTCGATCACGAGTTCGCCGTCGCGCTCGAACGCGTTCACGTGGTGGAAGCAGAAGAAGGCGTCCGTCTCGTAGGTTCCGCGCAGCTCGCCCGTGTCGCGGTCGATCACCTGGAAGCGGGTGCTGTCCGCCCCGTCCCAGGCGTAGTTCTCGATGAAGGGCTTGCCCGATAACGCCAGCTTCAGCGGGTTCGCGCGGAGCGGGTACTCCGACAGGATCAGGTGGCGCCCGCTCATCCCGAAGGCGTGCATGTAAGCGGGCCGCTCCACCGGCAGCTTGGCGATCACCCGCCGCTTCGACCCGCCCGCGGGCAGGCCGTACAGCACGTACTCGCTCACGCGCGAGAAGCGCGCCACGTAGTTGACGAGCTCGCCGCGCTCCGGGTCGTGGTGCGGGTGCGCGGTGCTCACGTGCGCGCGCAGCTTGTCCGCGTACTCGAGCTGCCCGACCGTCTCGAGCGTGTCGGGGTCGAACTCCACCGGCATCGGCGTCTCGGTCATCGCGATGTACCGGTCGCCGATCTGGGCCAGGTTCACGTTCGGGTTGTCGGTGACATCGGGCGAGAAGATCGCTTGCACACGCTTGAAGATCGAGCGGCAGGGATCGGTGGCAAACCCCGCCAGCAGCCGCCCCTCCTCCGCCTCGTGGTACGCGCGGCTGCGGATGAAGCGGCTCTTGTAGGAGACGCGCCCGTCCGCGAAGCCGAACCGGTTCAGCATGGCCAGGCCGTCGAACCAGTGGTCCACCCGCTGCCCGCCGACCTCGAACTTCGCCGGGGTGACCCGCACGAGCGCGCCGGTCAGCCACGCAGGCAGGGCGCCACTGACCGGCAGGCTCTCGACCGCCGTCTCCTCCTCGAGGCTCGTGAACCCGAGGTCCGTCCTGGGCGTCTGCGACATTGCGGTAGCCATGGTCGAAACTGTACCGTCTATTTTGGACCAATGCAAGAGTTACGGCTGAGCGCGGTGTCGTACGTCGTCCTGGGCTTCGTCCAGTGGGCCGGCGAGGCCACGCCGTACCGGCTCAAGCAGCTGGTGGCCGGCTCGGTGGGCAACTTCTGGACGCTCCAGCACGCGCAGCTCTACACGGAGCCCGAGCGTCTTGCGAAGGCCGGCTACCTCACCGAGAAGCGCGAGCGCGGGGGTCGCCGCCGCAAGGTCTACACCGTCACCGACAAGGGCCGCCGGGCGCTGGAGAAGTGGAGCGCCGCGCCCACCGACGCCATCCCTGAGCTGCGCGCGCCCGCCCTGCTGAAGCTCTTCTTCGGCGCCGATCCGGCCGCGCTCGCACCGCTCCAGATCGAGGCCCACCGCCGCAAGCTGGCCGAGTACGAGGCGATCCGCGACTCGATGCCCGACGACGTGCCCGAGGGCCCCAGGCTCGCGCTGGACGCCGGCATCGCGAGCACGCGCCAGCAGATCGAGTGGTGGGAGGCGCTCGGACGCTAGGGTCCGCGCACGATGGCGACCGCGGCCGAGCCCCGCCCCGCCGAGCTTCCGCTGCCGGGCGGCCGCCGGGGCGCGACGGTGCGCCTTCACCCTCTGCTCTGCGGCCGCTCGATCGCGCCGCCCACCTGGCTGCTGCGCGGGTCTGGACGCCTCGCGGGTCTGCGCGCACTCGGCATAGGCGTCCGCAGGGACTCCTTCGTCCCGATCCCGATCGTCGCCTTCCTGCTCGAGCACCCCGGCGTCGGACCGGTGCTGATCGACGCCGGGCTGCACGCTTCGGTGGCGGTGAAGCCCGCCGAGAGCCTCGGCCGCGTGGGCACGCTGGCATTTCGCGACATCCAGATGGACGCCGGCCAAGCGCTCCCCGCCCAGCTGCGCGACTTGGGCATCGACCCCGCCCGCGTCGCCACGGTCGTGATGACCCACATGCACGTGGACCACGCCAGCGGCATCTCGGAGTTCCCGCACGCCACCTTCGTGGTGAGCCGCGCCGAGTGGGACGCGGCGACCACGCAGGGCCGCATGCACGGGTACGGGACGCGCCAGTTCGACCACGCATTCGACTACCGCCTGCTCGACTTCGACGCCGGCGGCGGGGACGGCCCTGCCTCCTTCTCCGGCTTCGCCCGCTCCTTCGACCTGTTCGGCGACGGCTCGGTGAGGACCGTCTACACACCCGGTCACACCCTCGGCCACATGTCCGTGGTGGTCCGTACGGCGGGGGGCGAGGTGCTGATAACGGGCGACGCCATCTACCTGCGCCGCAACCTGGACGACACCCACCTCCCACACCGCACCGAGGACGACCATCTCTACGGCCGCTCGCTGCGCGAGATCCAGCAGTACGTGCGGGAGACACCGGACGCGCTGGTGATCCCCGGCCACGACTGGGACGCGTGGCAGGGCCTCGATCCGGTGATCTGAACCCCGGCCGTCGCGCCGGCCCCCGGCGCGGGCGACTCCCGTCCGGATTTCCGCCCCCGAGCCTGTGCGATACCGCCCCCTCGGTGGTCGCGGCCTGCCCCTAGGGGCGCGCCGAATCGAGTGCTGGGAGGCAGCCCCGGTGGCCGCCTCCTTGCGCTACTGAATCAGGCGCCCGGCCTCCATCGACGCCGTGATGTGGATCGCGCCCGGCTCGCGTATCCAGGCGATCAGGTTCAGCGACTGCAGCCGGTCGAGCATGTACTCGAACGCCACCGCCTGGGCTCGGCTCGCGTAGTGGCGCCTCACGTCGAAGGAGAAGCCCGTGGTGTGCAGCGAGTAGCCCTCGGTGGCGAACTCGTTGCGGCGCGCCAGCACGCGCTGGTACTCGAGGTCCCGCACGGTGCTCGTCACGATCAGCGACGCCCGCGTGCCGGCCACGTCCCGGACGCCCGCGGCGAGGTAGACGGCCAGCTCGTGCGCCTCCGGCCGCAGGCCGCGGTACAGCCGCCGTTCGGCGTCGATCCGCCCGGCCAGCGCGCCCGCGTCGGGATCGAGCCGCATGCCGCGCACGTCGGTGAAGGGGCGCAGCTGGCCCGACGTGTAGGCCTCCTCGAGCTCCTGGGGGCTCTCGAACACGTCGGCGCCGGAGCGCGGATGGAGCACCTCCTCGGCCGACGCCTTCGCCGTCTGAAGCGCCGCCAGGCGCCGCAGGTCGTCCTGGTCCTCGCGGTAGAGCCGCATGATCTCCCGCGCCGCGTAGACCCGCCACAGGTAGGTGGCCGAGTCGTCGCCGAAGCCGGACAGCAGCTCGTATGTGCGGGGGTGGTCGCGCGGCGTGGCGCCGAAGTAGACGCTCGCCCAGGTCACTTCGTCCTCCCCGAAAGCGGCCAGCACGTTCTCGAGATTGCCGATCCCCATGTGGTACGAGACGACCGCGAGCTCGTCGCTGCCGAAGCGGTCGTCCGCGATCTTCAGGTACCGCCCGGCGCCCTGCAGGGCGTCGTCGGGGTTGAAGCGCTCGTCGATCTCGGCGCGCCGGGCACGCAGGCGCTCGGCGCGCGCGGCGTCGCCGCGCTCCTCCGCCCGGGAGATCCGCCGCGTCAGCCGCTCGCTCTCCTCCACGTCCACGTGCATGCCGAGCAGGCTGGTGGCCGTCTCGGCCAAGATCTGCGTGAGGCCCACCGCGCCCTCGAGGTCGTCGCTCGCGCGAGCGTCGGGGTAGCCGGCGCTCTCGAGGAAGACCATCGCCTCGAGCACGTCGGGGTCCACGTCGACTATGTTCGCCTGCTCCTCGACCTGCGAGCGCCAGCGCTCGACGCGGCGCGCGGTGGCGAACACCCCGTCCGGGCTCTTCTCGTACAGCACGTGGCTGTGCCCGGCGGTGGCCCGCGCGACGAATTCCCCCTCGCGGTCCGGCTCGTAGGCGAACGGGTCGGGCTCGTCCGGGTCCACGGTCACCGGCCCGTGCTCCGGCGGGCGCTCCTCCCGGCCCACCAGCGCGAGCACGGACAGCGAGCCGCCGGCAGCGAGCAGGAACACGAGAACGGCAAGGCGGGCCCCCCTGAGCACCAGGGGAAGACTGTCAGGCCCCGCTCAGCGGCGGCGGGCGAACACGAGCGCGCCGCGCTTGGTGACCGCGAGCGGCACCTCGACCACCTCGGCGGCGGCGCCCGCCCGGTCCGGCACTACGCCCTTGCCGACCAGGTAGTCACGCACGTCCGCGCGGCTCGGCAGCCGCAGCAGCGGCGCGTCCCAGCGCTGAATCTCGAGCTCGTGGAAGCGTTGCCCGATCAGCTCCGGGGCGAGCTCGGCGTCGAACGTCAGCGGCCCCGCCGGCAGGACATGGGAGAGCTCGGGCGAGTCATGGCGGCTCGGCGCGGCCACCGCGAGCAGCCCTCCGGGCCGCAGCACGCGGTGCGCCTCGGCGAGTGCCAGCGCCGGCTCGGGCAGGTGGTAGAGCACGTACAGCAGCGCCAGCGACCCGAACGATGCATCCGCGTAGGGCAGCGCGGTGGCGCCGGCCTCGACCACCGGCCCCGGCGCCTCGGCCAGCATGGTGGGAGAGCTGTCCACTCCCACCCAGGCGCCCTTGGGGAGGTGGCGGGCCAGCTCGCCCTCGCCGCAGCCCACGTCGAGCGCCGGCGTGAGGCCCTCGGCCACGAAGCGCCGCGCTACGTCGGCGTGGATGTCCGGCGCGACCGCGTGGCGCCGCTGGACCGAGCGCGCCGTGCGGAAGCGCTCGGGCCGCTCGTCGTAGTCGGGCGGGATGGCGTCGTCGGGCATCGGGCGCCGGGGCGGCGCTCAGGCGTCAACCGGCAGGCGGCCGGCCCCCTCGGCCGCCCGGCGCGCCGCGCGGGCGGCGCGCACGGCACCGCGGCGGCCCTCGGTCCGCAGGCGCCCGTGCAGCACGCGCACCCGCTCGAACACGAGCTCGGACGCCACCTGGGCCTGGTCCTTCGTGGGCTCGGGCACCCGCTCGAAGCGGACCGGCTCGCCGAACTGGACTGTGACCTTTGGGAACTGGAGGCGCTTCCAGTTGCGCGCCCGCTCGGTGCCGGCGATGGCAGTGGGCACCACCGGGGCGCCCGACTCGAGGGCCAGCCGTCCCAGCCCGTGGCGCGGCTTGCCGAGCTCCCCCGAGCGCGAGCGTCCGGCTTCCGCGTACATGACGACGATGTCGCCGCGCGCGAGCACCGCGTGCGCCGTCTTGAAAGCCTCCTCGTCGTGGTGGCCGCGCCGTATCGGGAAGACGCCCCCGTGCGTGAAGATGAACTGCATCGGCGGCTGGAAGAGCTGCGACTTCGCCATGAAGTGCACCTTGCGGCGCAGATAGACGGCCACGAAGAAGTGGTCGAGGAAGGAGAAGTGGTTCGGCGCGATGATCGCCGGGCCGTCGGCGGGGATGTTGTGGGAGTCGATGCAGCGCGCCCGGTAGAAGAGCAGCAGGTAGGGCGTGAGCACCAGGCGCACGGCCTCGTAGATCCAGTCGGGCCGCCGACTGCGGGTGCGCTCGTGGAAACGCGTGAAGTGCTCCGCCGGACGTGGGTCCTTGTACACCTGCTCCTTCATCTGCCCCTCCTACCCCGTCGGCGCCCGCCTAGTTACGTAAGCCTCGTCGCTTTTGGTTGGGGTTTGTTGTCCGAGTCTGAACGTATGTTCGGGTCATGGGAGATGTCAGCCTGATCCGGCAGGCGTATCGGTTTGCGCTGGACCCGACGGTCGAGCAGCAGGGACTGTTGGCTTCCTTCACCGGGGCGTCGCGGTTCTGGTTTAACCAGGGGTTGGCGCTGGTGAAGGAGCGTCTTGATCGACGTGCGGCCGGTGAGGAGGTGCGGGTGCCGTGGTCCTACCAGGCGCTCTGCTCGGAGTTCAAGGGCGACGCCGTGAAAGACGAGCTGGCGCCATGGCGCTGGCAGGTCCCGGTCGGCTCCTACCAGGCCGGGTTGGAGGCGCTCGGGAAGGCGCTCCAGAACTTCAGCGAGGGCCGCAAACAAGGCCGGCTCGTCGGCTTCCCCCGGTTCCGCGCCAAGGGCCGCTGCCGTGAGACGGTCATCTTTCAGCGCCCGCGGATTGGCTCGGCCCGCCAGGTTATGTTCGACCGGCGGCTCGGTCCGGTCCGCACCAAGGAGCGGATGTCGAAGCTGATCCGGCTGCTCGACCGCGACGAGCGGGCGCGCATTATGCGCGCCACGGTCAGCCGCTCGGGGGATAAGTGGTACGTGAGCTTCACGGTGGAGCGCTCGCGGAAGCAGCGTCGGGCCCGGCGCCCGAATGCGGTCGTGGGCGTCGACGTCGGCCTGAGCCGACTGGCGACCCCGTCGGCCGGGAAGCCGTTCGAGAACGCGCGCCCGCTCCAGGACGCGCTGACGAAGTTGCGCCGGCTCCAGCGGCAGCTCGATCGTCAGCGGCGCGCCAGCAACCGCGGCAACTACCTCCCCGACGGGCGCGTGAAGCCGGGCCCCTCGGACTGGGTCAAGTCGAAACGGATGCTGCAGACCGAGGCCCGGATCGGCCGGCTGCACGAGCGGGTCGCGAACCTGCGCCGCGAGCAGGCGCACCAGCTGACCACCTACCTGACGCGCGAGTTCGGTGTCATCGGCGTCGAGGCGCTGGCGGTCAGGAACCTGCTGGCCAACCGGCGGCTCGCGCGCCACATCGCCGACGTCGGCTGGGGCACAGTGCTCCAACAGCTGAAGTACAAGACCTCCTGGTCGGACGGCTCTATGTTGGTGACCGCCGACCGTTTTTACCCCTCCTCGAAGACCTGCTCGGACTGCCGGACAGTGAAAGCCAAGCTGGCCCTGTCCGAGCGCGTCTTCAGCTGCGACACCTGCGGCCTAGTGATGGACCGCGACCTAAACGCGGCCCTGAACCTCGCCCGCATGGCCCAGCAATACGCCCAGGCCGAGGGGAAAGAGAAGTGCTATGTCGCCCGCACCACGCGGGAGACACAAAACGCACGCCGAGGGCAGGTAAGCCCCAGCACCCGTGCTGGGCACAGCCCGCCGAAGCGCGAAGACTCGCCGCAAGGCGAGCCAACCCAGACCCGCGAGGGCCTGGCTGTCGCCGCCTAAGTCCCAACGGTAAGCGACAGGGGGGTTACGTATATCGTGCCCGCCCGTGCCCGACGTCGAAGCCCACATCACAGGCACCGTCTGGAAGATCGAATGCGAGGTCGGCCAACAGATCGCCGAGGGCGACACAGTGGTGATCCTCGAGTCCATGAAGATGGAGATGCCGGTGGAGGCCGAGGACGACGGGACCGTCAAGGAGATCGTCTGCCAGGAGGGCCAGTCGGTCTCCGAGGGCGACACTCTCGTCGTCTTGGAGTGACCCCCAAGCTCGCACTCGACGAGCCCGCCGAGGGCGTCGCCCGCCTCACGATCGACAACCCCGAGCGGCGCGGGGCGCTTGACCACGAGCTGCTCGACGCGCTGGCCGGCCACGCGCGCACCCTCGACGCCCGCTGCCTCGTGATCCGCGGGTCGGGGCCTGTCTTCTCGGCCGGCTACGACATCGGCAACCTCGAGGGGCAGTCGTTCGAGGAGTCCGCCGAGCAGCTCGTGGCGCATCCTTTCCATGATGCGCTCGAGGCGCTCGAGGCCTACCGCTATCCGGTGGTGGGCGCGATCAACGGCCACGCGGTCGGCGGCGGGCTCGAGCTCGCGCTTACCTGCGACATCCGCGTTGCGGCCCGCACGGCGCGCTTCTCGATGCCGCCGGCGAGGCTGGGCCTGATCTATTCGCACACGGGCCTGCGGAAGTTCATCGACGCGTGCGGGCCGGCGAACACGGCCGAGCTGTTCCATGTGGGCGAGCCCGTGGGCGCCGAGCGCGCCGTGGAGATGGGCCTGGTGAACGAGGCGGTCGACCCCGGCGACCTCGAGGAACGGGTGCTCGAGCTGGCCACGGGCATCGCCGCGAACGCTCCGCTGTCGCTGGCGGGCAACAAGCGCATCATGCGGACGCTGCGGGCCCGGCCGCTCAGCCCCGATGTCGAGCGCGAGCTCATCGAGCTGCGGGAGTCGTGCTTCCGCTCCGAGGACTTCCGTGAGGGCATCCGGGCCTTCGCCGAGAAGCGAAGGCCCCGCTGGCGGGGGCGCTAGCGGGCCCGGCGCCGCCTGACCTGGTTCGCCAGCGAGCCGGCCCCCTTGACCATGCCGCGCGCGAACGAGAGCGAGAACGGGCGCGGCCGGTGCACGACCTCCAGCTTGATGCCATCCGGGTCGTAGAAGAAGACCGTGTAGTAGCCGGGCGTGTAGCGGCGCTCGCCGGGACCGCCCTCGATCTCGGCGCCCTGGTCCCGGAGCCAGCCGGCCGCCTCGTCCACCGCCGCGCGGCTCGGCGCCTCGAAGGCGAGGTGGTGAAGGCCGAGGGCGTAGCGGTCGACCGGCCCTTCCCCGGATTGCCGTTCCCGTAGGCCGACCGAGCCGGCCCAGTCCGGACCGCCGAGATACTTGATCGGCTCGCCGCGCTCGCCCTTCTGCTCCATGACGACGACCCATCCGAGCGGCGCGAGGAGGCCCCGGTAGAACGGCAGGCTCCGCTCGAGCGAGGAGACGATCAGGTCCACGTGGTCGACCAGGGGCATGCGCCGAGGACGCTACTCCGTCCGGGCGAGCACCTACGGTCCAATGCAGCGTGCCGCCGCTCATATCCCAGGAAGAGGCGCTTCGGCTCGGGCAGATCCAGGACCACGCCGAGATCGAGGCGCTCGTCGAGCGCGCCTGGCGCGTCCGCCTCGAGCGGTTCGGCGATTCCACCGACATGTGCTCGCTCGTCAACGCCAAGTCAGGCGGCTGCGCCGAGGACTGCGGCTTCTGCGCGCAGTCGCGCTTCGCGGAGGCCGACACGCCGATGCACGCCATGATGAGCCCCGACCAGATCCTCGAGCACGCGCGCGCCGCCGAGGCGGCCGGGGCGCACCGCTTCTGCATGGTCACCCAGGGCCAGGGGCTCTCGCGGCGCGACTTCCGGAACATCGTCGACGGCGCTCGCCTCGTCGCCGAGCACACGAACCTCAAGCGCTGCGTGTCGATCGGGCACATGTCCCCGGCCCGGGCGCAGGCGCTCAAGGAGGCCGGCGTGCAGCGAGTGCACCACAACGTGGAGACGGCCGAGAGCTACTACCACGAGGTCTCCACCACCGTGCGGTACGAGGGCCGGCTGCGCACCATCGACGCCGTCCGGGAGGCCGGGCTCGAGACGTGCGTGGGCGGCATCCTGAACCTGGGCGAGACGCCCGAGCAGCGTGTGGAGATGGCGTTCCAGCTGGCGGCGGTCGAGCCCACCAGCGTGCCGATCAACCTGCTCAACCCGCGCCCCGGCACGAAGTTCGGCGACCGCGAGCTGATGGATCCGTGGCAGGCCGTCAAGTGGGTCGCGATCTTCCGGCTGATCATTCCGGACGCGCTGTTTCGCCTGTGCGGCGGACGGAACGAGAACCTCGGCGCCGGTGAGTTCCAGCGGCTCGCGGTCAGGGCCGGCCTGAACGGGGTGATGATGGGCAACTTCCTCACCACGCTCGGCTCGGAGCCGGAGTGGGACCGGCAGATGTTCGAGGAGCTCGGCCTGAACGTGGGCCGACAGGAGGACAACGGCGCGAACCCGCGCCCCGACAACCGCTCGGGGTGGCTCGAAGGGGACAGCCCGCGCACGCCGCTGGACGAGCTGGTCGACACGCAGGAGGAAGCCAACTTCTGGAACCCCGTGCTGCAGCTGCGGCACATGAAAAAGAGAGCCGTGCCCCCTCGGCCGGATGGAGCGCCGAACGTATGAGCGAGATAGACGAGCGACTCCAGGAGATCCGCGACCGGGGCCTCTACCGCAGGCTCCGCTGCGTGTCGGGGCCGCAGGGTCCGCGCGTGCTGCTCGACGGGCGGCCGGTGCTGCTGCTCTGCTCGAACAACTACCTCGGGCTGGCGGACCATCCGCGGGTGCGCGAGGCGGCGGCCGAGGCGGCCATGCGCTACGGCGCGGGCGCCGGCGCGTCGCGGCTGGTGTCGGGAAACATGACGATCCACCGCCGCCTGGAGGAGCAGCTCGCAGCGTTCAAGGGCGCCGAGGCCTGCCTCCTCTTCGGGTCGGGCTTCCTGGCCAACACCGGAGTCGTGTCCGCCCTCGCGCGCGAGGGCGACGTGGTCTTCTCGGACAAGCTCAACCACGCCTCGATCGTGGACGGCTGCCGGCTGTCGCACGCCCAGACGTTCGTGTACGACCACTGCGATGTGGACCACCTCGAGTGGGGCCTGCGCCAGGCTGCCGGGCGGGGCTCGCTGATCGTGACCGACGGTGTGTTCTCGATGGACGGCGACATCGCGCCTCTCATGGAGATCGTCGAGGCGGCACAGCGCCACGACGCCCGCGTCATGGTCGACGAGGCGCACGGCACCGGCTGCCTGGGCCCCGGCGGCCGCGGGCTGGTGGCGTCGTTGGGGCTCGAGGACGAGGTGGACGTGGTCGTGGGCACGCTCGGCAAGTCGCTCGGGTCCTACGGCGCGTACGTGCTCTGCGACGAGCCGATGGCGAAGTACCTGATCAACACCGCGCGCACGCTGATCTTCTCCACGGCCCTCCCTCCGCCGGCTGTGGCCGCCGCCATCGCGGCACTCGAGCTGCTGCGCGAACAGCCGCGCCGGGTCGAGAAGCTCCAACGCAACGCGCGCGTGCTCCGCGAGGCGCTCGGTGAGTCGGGGCTGCCCGTGCCCGAGGGCGACACCCCGATCGTGCCGCTGATCGTGGGCGACGCCCGGGCGGCGGTGGCGGCCAGCGACCGCGCGCTCGAGCGCGGGATCTTCGCGCAGGCGATCCGGCCGCCGACCGTGCCTGCGGGCACGTCGCGGCTGCGGCTGGCCGTGATCGCCTCTCACACGAAGTCGGAGCTGCGCGAGGCGGCGCAGGTGCTGGCGGCGGCGCTGCCGGCCTCCGCACGCGAGGCCGCGCTTCGGATGGCGGCCGGCGCAGCACCGCCATCGGGAACGGCCGACGCGGAGCGGCCGCGGGTCTTCGACGGGCTGGCGGACGCCGCTTAGCGCCTGACTGGTGCGCGCCCGCTTCGTCGTCCGCCGCCCACCGCCCGGCCGGGGAGGGTCCGGCGCGCGAGCGTCGCGAGGCCGAGGACCGCGCGGCTGCTGGGCCGTCCGCCGCTGGCGCATGGCGCTCGCGCGATTCTGAGTGCGCGGCGTATTCGTCACCGGTACGGACACCGGGGCCGGCAAGTCGGTGGTGGCCGCCTCGATCTGCGCAGCGTGCGGCGAGCCCGTTGAGGCGTTGAAGCCGGTGGTAACCGGCCTCGACGAGCCCTCGGGCGAGTGGCCGCACGACCACGTCCTGCTCGCCCGAGCGACGGGCGGACGGCAGACGCCCGAGGAGGTCGCCCCGTACCGCTTCGGTCCTGCGGTGTCCCCCCACTACGCCGCAGAGCTGGCGGGCGAGACGATTGAACCGGCGCGAATCCTGGCAACCGCCCGCGCCCATGAGTTGCTTGTCTGCGAGGGGGTCGGTGGCCTGATGGTGCCGATCACCACGGGCTACCTGGTGCGCGACCTGGCAGTCGACCTGGGCCTGCCGGTGGTGATCGCCGCCCGCACGGGGCTCGGCACCATCAACCACACGCTGCTGACTATCGAGGCGGCCCGGGCGGCGGGCCTGAGTGTGGCGGGCGTCGTCATGACGCCATGGCCCTCCGAGCCCGAGCCAATCGAGGCCTCCAACCGAGACACGATCGAGCGGCTCGGCGGGGTGGCGGTTCACGGGCTGCCACCCACCGATCCGGTTTCGCTGGCCGCCGCGGGTGCGTCATTGCCGCTGTGGGACTGGCTCTAAGCTCGGCACATGGCCACCGAGGAGGCCCAGCGCCGCGAGGAGGACGACGACCCGCCCGAGCTGCTGGTGAAGCTCCGCGAGCGCAAGGAGCGGCACAAGCAGCGGCCGATGCTCCTTCGGATCGCCATCGTGATCGTGGGTGTTCTGATTGTGCTCGCCGGCGGCGCGCTGTCGCTGCCCGGCGTGCCGGGTCCCGGTATCGCGGTGATCGTGATCGGGCTCGGCTTTCTGGCGCTCGAGTTCGACTGGGCCGAGCGCCTGCTCGAGCGCGCGATCATCTGGGCCGACCGGATGAAGGACCGGGCCGAGGAGACCTCGACGACGCAGCGCGTTCTCGCCGGCCTCGCCGGTGTCCTGGCGGTGGCGGCCTTCGTGGTCGCCGCCGTGCTGTGGGACATCCCACTGCTGCCGATCGTCTAAGCCCGCGTCTCCGCCTGCTTCCGCGCCCGCTCCTGCTCGCGCAGCTCCACGCGGCGGATCTTGCCGGTGAGCGTCTTGGGCAGGTCGGCCACGAACTCGATCTCGCGCGGGTAGGCGTAGGCCGAGTGGCGCTCCCGGACGTGGAGCTTGATCTGCTCGGCCAGGTCGTCCGACGCCTCCTGGCCGCTCACCAGCACGATGAAGGCCTTGACGATGTCGCCGCGGCGCGGATCGGGTGATGCCACCGCGGCGGCCTCCTTCACCGCCGGGTGCTCCACGCACGCAGACTCCACCTCGAACGGGCCGATGCGATAGCCCGCCGAGATGATCACGTCGTCGGCGCGGCCGGCGTACCAGACGTAGCCGTCATCGTCGAGCTCGGCCGCGTCCTTCGTGTGGAACCACTCGCCGCCGAACACCTCCTCGGTGTCCTCCGGCCGGTTCCAGTACCCGATCGGATAGTGCGGGTTCGAGCGCGCGCGCAGGCAGATCTCGCCGCGCTCACCCACCGGCAGCGGCCGCTCGTCCTCGTCCAGGATCGCCACGTCCCAGCCCGGCATCGCCTTGCCCATCGAGCCCTCGCGCACCTCGACGGTCGGGAAGTTGCCGCACAGCGGGTAGCTCTCGGTCAGCCCGTAGTAGTCGAGCACCGTGATGCCGAACTGCGTACGGAACCAACGGATCACCTCTGGGTTGAGCGGCTCACCGGCCGAGCAGGTCACCCGCAGGCGTTCGAGCGGGTAGCGCTTGCCCGCCTCCTCGACGCCGGTCATTGCGCGCAGCGCCGTCGGCGTCGTGAACATGTTCTCCACGCCGTGCTTCGAGAGGAAGCGCAGGTGCTCCTCGGGGTCGTAGCCGCCCTTGCGGGCTTGCACCAGCGCCACCGCGCCGTAGCGCCAGGGCCCGAGCAGCGGGCAGATCCCGGCTGCCCAGGCCCACTCGCCGGAGCCGTGGAACAGCTCGCCGTCGCGCACGTCGTGGCAGAACTCGAACTCCTCGTGCGCCAGCAGGTAACGGTGCGCGTGGAGGATGCCCTTGGCCATGCCCGTCGTGCCCGACGAGTAGTAGAGCTGCGCCGGGTCGTCGGCCGCGGTGTCGACCGTCTCGAAGCCGGCCGAGGAATTTGCCATGTCCTCGAGCAGCCCGCCGTCCAGCACCAGCACGGTGTCGGCCATGCCGTCGGGAATCCGGTCGCGGTTCGCGGCGTCGGTCACCACGACCTTCGCCTGCGAGTCGCGCAGCCGGTGCTCGATCCCCTCGTCGCCGTACAGGACCGACATCGACAGCAGGATCGCCCCGGAGCGATACGTGCCGATGAAGATCGCCGCCGTCTCCGGCAGCGAGGGGAGCAGCGTGGCCACGCGGTCGCCACGCTCAACGCCGTTCGCCCTCAGCACGTTTGCGAACCGGCACGACATGTCCTGCAGCTCGCCGAAGCTCACCCGGCGCTCGTCGCCGCGCCAGTCCTCCCACACCATCGCGAGCCGGCCGCGGTCGTGCTTGTCGCAGACGTCGACGGCGATGTTGTAGCGCTCCGGCACCTCCCAGCGGTGGGCGGCGCACATGTCCTCGTAGCTGCCGAGCGTGTACTTGCGGAAGCTCATGATCTCCTCCTGGTGTCGAGGGGAGGCTACCCGGGACCGGTCGATCTGAGGTAGCGTCGCCGGAGCGACTCGAAAGGAGGGTCCCCTTGGACCTCTACGTCATCCTCCGCCGCGACGGCTGGCGCTCGGCCGACGAGCTCGAGCTGGCGGCCCAGCGGTCGACCGCCGAGGGCGACCGTCGCGGCGATGTACGCTGGATCCGCTCCTACGTCCTCGAGGAGGGAGAGGGCCTCGGCACCGTGTGCATCTACGAGGCCGAGAGTGAGGAGGCGATCCGCGGCCACGCCGAGGACGCCGGCCTTCCCGTCACCGACGTCATCAAGGTTGCGGACACGGTGATCGTGCGCTCCGACCCGTCCCCGGCCACCGCCGCCTAGCCGAAGCGCGACGCGCTCAGCTCGGCCGGCACCTCCGCGCGGCCGAGCAGGGCGTCGGCCGCGAGCCGTGCCGTGGCGGGCCCGGTCGAGATGCCCCAGGGGCCGTGGCCGGCCGCGATCCAGAGGTGGTCGACACCCCCGGCCGGCCCCACCAGTGGCCGGCCGTCGAGCGATTGCGGGCGGGCGCAGGCACGGGCGCCCTCCACGCGTGCGCGGGCAAGTGCCGGCACGAACCGCTCGCCCGCGCGGCGCAGCCGCCCAGCCCAGCTCGCGGCATCCGGCTCCTCGGCGAGGAAGGTCGAGCCGACCGACACCGCGCCGTCCGCCGCCACCAGGCTGAAGATCGACGCCGGCGGCGCCGCCGGCGCCACCCCGGCCACCCCCTTCACCCCAAGCTCCTCGATCACATGGCGCGGCGGGTCCTCGACGCTCACCTCCACCACCACGCCCCAGACCGGCACGATCGGCCGCCAGGCTCGGGTCGGGTCGATCACCTCCGGGGCCCACGGGCCGGCGGCCACGAGCACCGTTCCCGCGGCGAAGTGCCGCCCCCCTGCGAGCACGCCGCGCACGCTGCGGCCGAGCACCCAGGGCCAGGCGGGGTGCCCCTCGTGGAGCCGGGCGCCTGCGCGGCGGGCGCGCTCGGCGAAGCCGAGCGTGGCCGCCGCCGGCTGGACCGGGTAGCCGGTCTCGAGCCGGCAGCCCCAGACCTTGCGCCCGAGGCGCGGCTCGAGCCGCTGCAGCTCGCGCGGGTCGAACAGGGCCGGGTCGAGCTCAGGCTGGCCAGAGGCGATCTCGGCGACGGTCGGCACGAGTGCCGCGCGCTGGTGTGCGAGCAGCAGCACGCCCGCAGGCTGCTCCGGTATGTCGAAGCCGTCGAGCTCCCGGTAGTGGCCGAGTGTCTCGGCGTGGAGCTCGGCCAGCACGGGATCGAACGGGTGCTGGATCGAGCCCGAGTTGCGCCCGGACGCCGCCCCCGCCAGCCCGCCGCGCTCGAACAGCTCGACCCGGGCGCCCGCCTCGGCGAGGAAGGCGGCCGCCGCGCAGCCCATGATTCCTCCGCCGATGATCGCGACGTCCGGGAGCGCAGCCAGACCTCAATCCTCCCCGTCGGCGGCGTAGTCCACGATCGACTTGTCGATCAGCCACTCCACCGGCGCCTTGTCGTCGGTGTACACCGTCCCGCCGCGCAGCCGCGGCTCGAGTCGCGCGGCGGTCGCCAGGGCCGTTTCGCGCAGCCCGGCCGGCATGCCCCCGGCCGCCTCGCGCAGGCGCGCCGCCGACAGCGGCGCCTCGCTGGCCACGAGCAGCGTGTTGGTGTCCTCGATCGGATCGCGAAGGACGTTCGGGAACACCTCTCCGATGGTCGCGGTCAGCACCTTCTCGAGGTCGTCCTGGCCCTCTGGATGCCCGGCGTTCACCACCAGCACTCCGCCCGGGCGCAGCCGGTCGCGCACCGTCTCGAAGAACTCCACGGTCGTCAGGTAGAACGGGATATAGGGCTGGCGGTAGGCGTCCACCGAGATCTGGTCGTACCGGGCGTCGATGCGGCGCAGGAATGGCCGCGCGTCCTCGTGGTAGAGGTGCAGGCGCGGATTGTTCATGTCGAAGTACTCGCGCCCGATCTCCGACAGCTCGCCGTCTATCTCCACGCCGTCGATCCGCGTCTGCGGAAAGAACTCCTCGTAGGCGCGCGACGTCGTGCCGGCCGCGTTGCCGAGGATCGCCACGCGACGCGGCGGCTTATCGTAGGCAGCGAAGCCGAGCACGAGGTGGCCGTCCCACACGTCGCCGGTGAGAACGGTGTCCGGGTTGTAGATCGAGTGCTGCGCCTGGCCCTCGTTCAGCTCGAGCGTGCGGTGCCCGTCGGGGTACTCGATCACCCGCGCGTACTGGTACTCGGTCTCGGCCTCGTGGATCACCCGGCCGCCGTCGGTATCGGAGGCCTTCAGCGTCCCGACGGGCAGCGCGATCAGGGCGGCGATCGCTGCCGGAGCGAGCGCGTAGCGGCGCACCGGGCGCAGCCCCCACACAGCCATGAGGGCGATAGCGAGGGCGAAGATAAGGAACGTGCGGCGCGTGCCGACAAGCGGGATCAGGAGCAGCGCCGAGACGAGCGTGCCCACCAGAGAACCCGCGGTTGAGAGCGCGTACAGGCGGCCGGCGACCGTGCCGGCCTCTTCGACGGTGGACACGGCGAGCCGGATTGCGTAGGGCGAGACCGCGCCGAGGAGCAGCACCGGCACCGCCACCAGCACGAGGACCGCCAAGAGTGACCCGAGGAATGCGCCGGCGGAGATCGAGTCGAGCGCGTCCACCGCCACGTCGAGCAGCGGGTCGGCCGCGAATGGAACCAGCGCGAGCAGTCCGGCCGCGGCCAGCGCGAGCAGGCAGAGCCCGCGCATGTTCGGGTGGCGGTCGGCGAGCCGCCCGCCCAGCCAGTAGCCGATCGACAGCGCCACCAGCACGATCCCGATCGTGTTCGCCCACACGATCGTGGATGCGCCGAAGTAGGGGGCGAGCAGCCGCACGGCCGCGATCTCCGCGCCGAGGGAGCCCGTCCCCACCACGAAGACAAGGAGGGGCAAAGGCGGCATTTAGTGGGCCCGGACGAGACTAGGGTCGCGGCTTGGCCAGGGAGAACCGAGCATGGCGGTGCACGCGAGCGCAGCCAATGCAGCGCATTGGCGAGCATCGCGGGTGCTGCCAGGCGAAGGTTCGCAGCCGCCGAACGCGGCCGTAGTCGAGGACGGGGCCACCTACCGCGGAGCCTAGCTAGGGGCCTGTGTAGCCATTCGCGTAGTGAGTAGCAGCGCGACGGCCGCGAGTCCGCGCTTCATGGCGCGGGATCGTACATCCGGGGGCGCGGGTAGCTTCGCGGGCTCATGGACCTCGCAGCCGCTGACCGCGCCCATCTCTGGCATCCGTTCACACAACAGCGCGGGTGGGTGGAGGAGGACCCTCTGATCATCGACAGAGCCGAGGGCACCGAGCTGATCGACATCGCCGGGCGGCGCTACATCGACGGCGTGTCCTCACTCTGGTGCAACGTGCACGGGCACCGCCACCCACGGATCGACTCCGCCGTGCGGGAGCAGCTCGACGCGGTCGCGCACTCCACGATGCTCGGTCTCAGCCACCGGCCCGGGATCGAGCTGGCGCGGCGGCTCGTGGAGCTCGCCCCGCCGGGGCTCACGCGCGTCTTCTACTCCGACTCCGGCTCGACCGCCGCCGAGATCGCGGTGAAGATGGCATTCCAGTACTGGCGCCAGCGCGGCGAGGAGCGCCCGCGGTTCGTCGCGCTGCGGATGGCCTACCACGGCGACACGATCGGGTCGGTGTCGGTCGGCGGGATCGACCTGTTCCACTCGCTCTACCGGCCGCTGCTGTTCGACACCCTGAAGGCGGAGCCGGGCGATCTCGGCCACATGGAGCGGCTGCTCGCCGCCCACCCCGGCGACGTAGCCGCGGTGATCATGGAGCCGCTCGTGCAGGGGGCGGCCGGGATGCTGGTGCACCCCGATGGCTATCTCCGCGGGGTACGGGAGCTGTGCGATAGGCACGGCGTGCTGCTGATCCTCGACGAGGTGGCCACCGGCTTCGGCCGCACCGGGCGCATGTTCGCGTGCGAGCACGAGGGCGTGGCGCCCGACCTCCTCTGCCTTGCCAAGGGGATCACAGGCGGCTACCTGCCGCTGGCCGCCACGCTGGCGACCGAGCGGATCTACGAGGGCTTCCTCGGCGAGTTCGAGGAGTTCCGGACGTTCTTCCACGGGCATACGTACACGGGCAACCCGCTGGCGTGCGCGGCCGCGCTCGCGACGCTCGACGTGTTCGAGGAGGAGCGCACGCTGGAGCGCCTGGCCGAGAAGATCACTCTCTTGGGCGACCTGCTCCAACCGCTCGCGGACCACCCGGCGGTGCGCGAGGTGCGGCGGTGCGGGTTCATGGTTGGGATCGAGCTAGCTTCGTTTCCGCTGTCTGACCGGATGGGGCATCGTGTGACGATGGAGGCGCGGCGGCGGGGGGCGATCGTGCGGCCGCTTGGGGATGTGGTGGTGTTGATGCCACCGTTGGCGATTTCCCCGGCTGATCTGCGCCGCCTCGTCGCCATTATCGGCGACGCCATCGAGGCGGCGACCTCGTCGGTTGCGCTCGCGCGGGCCGCTTGAACGGCAGCAATGAGGGTGGGATTCGGTCGGGGCAGTTCCTTCGGAGCGTCGCGGTCAGAGGGGATCGGGCAGGCCCGGCACGGCGCGCAGGCTAGGCGAGGGCCACGTGCGGCTCCGCCGCCACGAGCGGCGCCTGGTGCATCAGGGCATCCAGGACCGCAGCCAGCGATGGGCGCCGTGCGGCGCCGCTCCGCACCAGCGCCGTCACCTGCCGGCGCGGCGGCGCGGGCCTCGTCTCGGCGAAGCGGACCGCCTCCGATCCCGAGCACGCCAACGCCGGCAGAAGCCCGATCCCGACTCGCGCCTCGACCAGGGCCTCGATGAGGCGCGCGTCGTCCGCGCGATGGGCGATCTGCGGCGTGAAGCCGGCCCGGCTGCATGCCCTGTCGAGCGCCGCCGCGAACTGCGTTCCGGCGAGGCCCGCAATCCACCGCGCGCCGGCGCGCGACCTCAGCGCGACGGGTCCGGGGGCGGTGTCCCGCCGCGGCAGCACGAGGAGGAGCGGCTCGCTCAGCAGCCGGTGCTTCTCGAGTCCGCCGGCCGGCACCGCCGCGACCCCCTCGTAGCTCTCGGACACGAGCACGTCGAGCTCACCCGAGCGGAGCACCGGTATCCCATCCTCCGGCTCGTGCTCGACGACCTCGCAGGACAGCTCCGGGTGGCGCTCGCAGACTTTCGCGATGGCCGGCACGACGAGGCCGGCGGCCGCGCTCGGGAAGGCCCCGATCACGACTCTGCCGCCCACCGCCGCGTGGTCGGCGGCGAGCTCCGCCTCGGCCACGTCGAGCTCTGCGAGTACGCGGTCGGTGCGTGCCACGAGCCCCCGTGCGGCAGGGGTCAGGCGCACCCTCCGGCCGTCGCGCTCGAGCAGCGGAACCCCTGCCTCGCGCTCCAGCTGCAGGAGCGACTGCGAGATCGCGGACGGCGTGTAGCCGACCACCCTCGCCACCTCGGCGATGGTGCCGCGCCGGGCGAGCTCGCTCAGGAGCCTGAGTCGCCGCAGGTCGAGCATCGTTCAGCTGAGCTTACGCTCGGCCCAAGCCATCGGTGCTTGTGCTTGATCCCGGCCGCCTCCAACATGCGTTGTTCGTGACACGCGAGACCCCCACTCAGCAGGACCGCAGGCGGGCGGAGCGCTACGAGCCGATGCCGGGCATCGCCGAGCTGCCGGGCTGGCTCTGGAACCGCATGGGCCGCGGCGGCCGGCTGGGGGCCCTCGGCGCGGTGATCGTCCTCGTCGCCGCGGCGGCCGCCCTGATCCCGGTGATCGTCGAGTCGAAGGAGGAACGCGCCAAGACGGAGCGGCGTGAGCGGGCCGAGCGCCGCGCGGAGCTGATCCGCAGGCTCGAAACCGAGCAGCGCCCACGATTCCGGCGCTCCACCTCGGTGGCGCCGCCCGGCGCCACCGAGGGCGAGCGCCTGGACGCCCGCGCCACGCTGATCGACGAGCTGACCGCCGCGATCCTGGCCGACGCCCGAGCCCGCGTGCGGCGGGGTCGCCTCGACGGGCCGATCCGGCGCGTCGAGTGTGAGCCGTTCCCGCGCACCGTAGAGGGGGTGGGCGCCGACGAGGACCTCTCGCGCCGCCGCGGCCGCTACGCGTGCGTCGCCGTGACGGCTGAGTTCGGAACGGGCGAGGCGGGCGCCACGGGAGTGATCGGCCACCAGTACCGGACCGAGGTCGACTTCCATACGGGCCGCTACGCGCTCTGCAAGGTGTCGGGCCAGCCGGGGCCCACGCGGGAGCAGCTCGTGACCACGCCGCGCGTCTGCGGCGGGTAGCCGAGCGTGCGAGCCCTTGACTTCAAGTGCACTTGAAGGTGCACCATGCGTCGCATGAGCGAATCACCAACAGCGAGCGAGCGGATCACCGAGGAGGTCACGTCCTGGCCTGGAGTCGAGGCGGGCATCGGCCGCCGCGGCGAGTTCGGCTTCACGGTCGGCGGCCGCCAGATCGCGCACCTGCATGGCGACCACGCAGCGCACTTCGGCTTCCCGAAGGAGATCGGGGCGCGGCTGCGGGAGGAGGGTCGCGTGGGCCCGCACCCGGTGGCGCCGAACAAGCCCGCCTGGGCCGCGAAGAGGATCGAGACGGACGCCGACGTGCTCGACGTGATCGAGCTGATCCGCCTCAACTACGACCGCGTGGTGGCCCGCCACGGCCTCCCCGAGGAGGTGGAGGCCTGAGCTAACCCTCGTAGGGCTCGAAGTCCTTCTTGCGCGCCCCGCACACCGGACAGAACCAGTCGTCCGGGATGTCTGTGAACTCGGTTCCGGGCGGGATGCCGCCGTCCGGGTCGCCCTCGGCGGGGTCGTAGAGGAACCCGCAGGACGTGCACATCCAGAGCTGCGCGGTGACGGTCTCGTCCATGCGGCGCGGAAGGTTAGCGTTACTCTCACGCGGTGCAGGTCGACCGGCCCCATCCAGGCGAGGAGCTCAACGAGGGCGAGGTGACCGAGCCGCGTCAGGCCGCCTCGATCATCGTCCTGCGCGACTCACCCGACGGCCCCGAGGTGCTCCTCGTGCAGCGCAATCCCGAGCAGCGCTTCATGGGCGGCGCGTGGGTCTTCCCGGGCGGCGCGGTGCACGACGAAGATGCAGACCACGCCGCGGCGGCTGTGCGGGAGCTGCGGGAGGAGGCCGGCATCGCCCTCCCGGAGGACGCCGACGTGGTCTCCTGGTCGCGCTGGATCACGCCCGAGGAGGTCAAGATCCGCTTCGACACGTGGTTCTTCGTGGCCGCTGCGCCGCCCGGCGCCGAGGCGACCGCCGACGGCGGCGAGTGCGTCGACGCGCGCTGGCTGCGCCCGGCCGCGGCCCTCGAGACGTTTCGCCGCGGCGAGCTGATGCTGGTGTTCCCCACGATCAAGCACCTCGAGGCGCTCGCCCAAGCCGAATCGGTGGCCGATGCACTCGAGAAGGCACGTACGCGCGAGGTGGTGCCCGTCCAGCCGCGCGTGGTGCTTCGCGGGAGCGAACCCGAGATCGTGATGCCGGGCGAGCAGGGCTACGACGAGGCATAGGCCAGCTCGGCCGCAACCCGGAGTGGGGTGGGTTGTTCTAACGGGTCCATGAGGCGAATCGCTTCAGTGCTTCTGGCGGCCGTCGCGTTCCTCAGCCTGTTGGGCGCGGTGGCGGTCGCCGACACCCTGATCGGAACCGACGGGGCCGAGCAGCTCTCCGGCACCCCGAGGCCGGACCAGATCTATGGCGAGGGCGGCAACGACCGGCTGCTCGGCGACGGCTCGAACGACTTCCTCGAGGCCGGCTCCGGCGACGACGAGGTGGACGCCGGCGAGGGCGTGGACCTCGTGATCGGGGGCACCGGCGGCGACCGCATCGACGCCGGGGCTCACAACGACGTGGTGTACGCCGGCGCCGGCACCGACCTCGTGCTGGGCGGCTCCGGCGCGGACACGCTGTTCGGCCAGTCCGACGCCGATCGTGTCTTCGGCGGCTCGGGGGCCGATCGCATCTACGCCAGCCTGGGCGGCGACTTCGTGGACGCCGGCTCCGGGTCGGACCGGATCAGCGCCGACGAGGGCGACGTGACCATCCGGGCGGGAGCCGGCGACGACGTGGTGACCACCGACGGCGGAGTGGCGGACGTCCACGGCGGCGGCGGCGGAGACCGGATCCGGACCGGCTCGTCGAACGACCGTGTGAGCGGCGGCAGGGATCCCGACTCGATCGACGCCGGCGCCGGCGACGACCAGATCCGGTCTCGCGACGGCGTGCGCGACCGCGTGCGCTGCGGCCCCGGCGACGACGAGGTCGAGGCCGACCAGCAGGACATCCTGCTCGGCTGCGAGGTCAGGGGCGACACGAGCGGGGGTCCCTTCCCCGGCCGGCGCCCCTTCGCTGCGATCAAGTAGAACCCCCTGCCATGGCTACGACCGGCCTGACGGTCGCTGTGACCGGACCCACCGGCGACCTCGGTCTCGGGATCGTGGACGCGCTCGAGCGATCGCGTTCGGTGAGGCGGATCGTCGGCATGGCCCGGCGCCCCTTCGAGCCCGGGGATCGCGGCTGGCGCAAGACCGAGTACCGCCAGGGCGACGTGACCGACGACGCCAGCGTGCGCGATCTCGTCCAGGGCGCCGACGTGGTGGTGCACCTCGCGTTCGTGGTCGTGAGCGCCAGCGACGCCACGCACGGGCTGAACGTGGACGGGTCGAGGCGCGTCTTCGAGCAGGCGGCGAAGGCCGGCGTGGAGCGCATCTGCTACGCGTCGAGCGTCGCCGCCTACGGCTTCCACGACGACAACCCGGACTGGCTGACCGAGGAGATCCCGCCGCGCGGCTCGGCACAGCATCCGTACTCGCACCAGAAGGCGGAGGTGGAGCGGGTGCTGGGCGAGGTGCTGCTGCGGCACAGCGGCACCGCCGCGTGGGTGTTCCGGCCCTGCATCGTGGCCGGCCCGGAGGCCCGCACGATGCTTCAGGAGATCCCGTACTTCCGCCTCGGGGAGGCGATGCCGGAGGCGGTGGCGAGGCTGCTCTGCTCGGTACCGGTGCTCAAGCCGGTCATCCCGGACCCCGGCGCCCGCTACCAGCTCGTGCACGAGGAGGACGTGGCGAGCGCGTTCGTGGCCGGTGTGCGCGGGGTCGGCGAGCCCGGCCCGTACAACCTCGCCGGCGGCGGCACCCTGACCATGACCGACCTCGCCGACGCCCTCGGCTGGTACTCGGTTCGAGTCCCCAAGCTGGCGCTCGACGCCACGGCCGAGATCGCCACGCGGGCCCCGCTCCTGCCCGACTCCGTCGCCTGGCTGCACGCAGCGCGAAAGCCGGTCCTGATGAAGACCGACCGCGCTCGTCAGGTGCTCAAGTGGCGGCCGCGGCACACCGGCCGGCGCACGCTCGACGGGATGGTGAAGGCCCACCGCGAGCGCTTGTTCGTTCGCTAGAGGGCCGCCTTGTACAGCGCGGCGTAGTCCTCCTCGTCCATCTCCCGAGGGTTCAGGAGCGTGGTGCCGTCCCCCATCGCGCCCTCCACCAGCGCGGGGATCCCGTCCTCCGGCACGCCGACCTGGGACAGCCGCGTGGGGAGCCCGAGCCGCGCGACCAGCTCGGTCAGCCAAGCGGCGAGCGCCTCGCCGATCTCCGGCTCGTGAACGTCGAACAGGTCTCCGATGTCGCGATAGCGGTCGGCGATGTCCGCCCCGCCCGCAGCGTTGTGGCGGATCACGTGGGGCAGGTGGATGGCGTTGGCCACGCCGTGCGGCACGCCGAAGTGGGCGCCCGCGGAGTGCGACATCGCGTGCACCGACCCGAGCGCGATCGTGATCGCGAGATTGGCCGCGACCAACATGTTGCCGCGGGCCTCCTCGTCCTCCTCGCCGCGCTCGACGGCGCGCTCGAGGCTGTAGCGGATGATGCGGAGAGCCTGCAGGGAGCGGGCGTCCTGGGGCGGGCTCCAGTCTGTCGACACGTACCCCTCGATGGCGTGCGCGACCGCGTCCATCCCGGTGGCGGCGGCCACCGCCGCGGGCAGCGTCCGCGTTGTCTCCGGGTCCAGGATCGCGAGGCGCGGGAAGAGCGGGAAGTCGGCGATCTCGAGCTTCACCTTCTCCTCGTCGTCCTTGATCACAGCGGCCATCGACACCTCGCTGCCGGTGCCGGCCGTCGTCGGGATGCAGGCGAGCGGCGCCAGGTCGAGTGGGCGGCCCAGGCCTTCCTCCTCGCGCGGCATCAGGAAGAAGCCTTCCTGCTCGCGGGCCGTGCCGCCGTGGGTGAAGAGCGCGTCCGCAACCTTGGCGGTGTCCATCACGGAGCCGCCGCCGACCGCCAGGAACGAGTCCGCGCCCGCCTCCTTGGCGGCTGCGGCGCAGCGCTCCACCACGGCGGTCGATGAGTCCTGCGGCACGTCGTCGAACACGCCGGCCACATCGAGGCCGCCGTCGGCGACCCCCGCCTCGACCCGCTCGACCAGCCCCGTGCCCCGCACGACGGGGTCGGTGACGACGAACACGCGCCGGGCGCCCTCCTTCTTGAACTCGAAGCCCGTCGACTCGAGAAGGTCGTGCCCGGCGATCACCCGCGTGGGCGACGCGTACTGGAAGAAGTCCTTCAAGAAGCCTCGAGCAGATCCCGGCGGCCGGCGTCCTCGAGCTGGCGGCGGTAGCGCGGGAACACCGGCTTCACGAGTGGCACCAGCTTCAGGATCTTCGGCACCGGCCCCTTTGCCTTCATCTGCCCGCGCGCCAGCGCCACGGTCACGTTCACCTGGCCGAGCCAGAAGCGGTGGGCGGTGTCGGCCTCCATCGTCATGACCACCTCGGGCTCGAGGAGGGTCTCGCCGAAATCGACCTGCCCCTCCTCGCCCTCGATCATCTTGACCGTGATGCGCGACTCGGGCTCGCGGTACTGATACTGGACGATCGTGTTGGCCTGGCGGAACTTGGGCGCGAGCTCCTCGTCCTGGGCGAGGTCCTCGAACAGCCTGCCGATGGTGGCGTAGACCTCGTCGGCATCCTTGAAGTAGGCCATGGCCGCGTGAGCCTATTTCCGGCCCGGGCGCGGGAAGGAGGTTCCGACCACGGCGTCCCAGGCCCGGTCGGGCAGCAGCGAGCGCTGCGCCATCAGCAGCCGCGCCGATGCCGTGACCTTGTACCGCGTGCGCGGGCGGTCCGCCGTCAGCGCCTTCTCGATCGCCTTCGCAACCGCCTCCGGGCCACCGCCGAGCTCGCCCAACGGGCCGTCGTAGGCGCCGGCAGTGGCGGCGGCGACCGCCGAGTTGAACTCGGCGTAGGGACCGTCATCCCGCGGCACCGAGGCGACCGAGGTCTCGCCGAAGCTGGTTCGGATCAGGCCGGGCTCGATCACCACCACGTCCACGCCGAAGCCACGCACCTCGAAGCGCATCGCGTCCGAGATCGCCTCCACCGCGTGCTTGGTCGCGTGGTAGATCCCGCCACCGGGGAAGGTGAGCTTGCCGCCCATGGAGCTGACGTTCACGATCCGGCCGCGCCCTTCGCGGCGCATGCCGGGCAGCACGAGCTGGGACATGCGCAGCAGGCCGAAGACATTGGTCTCGAACTGGCGGCGCACGTCGTCAATCGCCACCGTCTCAACGGCGCCGTTCTGGCTGTAGCCGGCGTTGTTGACGAGCGCGCCGACCGCACCCTCCGCCCGCTCGATCTCACCGACCGCGGTGCGCATCGAGTCCTCGTCGGTCACGTCGAGGGCGAGCGTGCGGCAACCGGCGCCCTTCAGGTCCTCGATCGAGTCGGGGCGCCGGGCGCTGGCGTACACGGTCATGCCGGCGCGGGCGAGCCGCTCGGCGACGGCGCGTCCGATGCCGGTCGAGCACCCGGTGATGAGCACGGCGCCTGGGGTCTCGGTGGCCATGACGCTCAATCCTCTCCCATTCGCCCGCGCCTGACCAGCAGCGTCTGGGCGGCGCGGCCGATGCGCCCCCGCTCGTCCCACAGTGCAGTCTCGGTCATGCCCAGGCCGTCGACCCGGGTCACCGCGTCGAGGCACAGCCACTCGCCCTCGAGCGGCCGCATCAGGTGGACGGTCAGTTCCGTGTTGATGAAGAGATGCGTGCGCCAGTCGAGCGCCGCGCTGACGCCGTTACCGGAGTCGGCGGCCACGAGCACGCGCTCGAGCGGCGTCGGGTCCTCGCCGTCCACAATGGGGACCCGCGTGCGCATCCAGACGGTGGCCGGGCCCGGCTGCCGCCACCCGCCGCGCACGAAGCTGTATTCCATCGCCTCGTGGTAGCCGAAGTCGTGGCCGGCCCCGGGAAAGTCGCTGGGACTGCCCTCGTCAGGACCCGGCGGCCGCTCCTCCTGATCCAGGTGCAGGGCGTGCTCGCCTGCCTGGAGGCGCCAGGCGCGGGCGCGCATCAGCTCCGCGCCGGGACCGGCCAGGGAGGCCTCCAGCATTTCGACACTGCGCCCCGGACGCGTCACGCTCGCCTCCACGGTCAGCGGCTCGAGCGGAACCGGCCCGAGGATCTCGCAGGTGATCCTCCCCACGCGCATCCCGTCGCGCGGCTCGCACCGCTCGATCGCCCCGCCTAGCAGGGCGGCGGGCGGGCCGGCGTGCTGGGCATTCGGATCCCACGGGCCGCGGGTTGAGGCTGTGGGGACGAAGGTGGCTCCGTCCCGCTCGAAGAACGGCGGGGGCACCCCTCAGGCGCCGATCGAGAACATCGCCTCGAGATCGTGCTCGGAGAAGACCTCGAACGCGACCATGGTGTGCGTCTCCCGGATGCCGCGAATCCGCGACAGCCGGCCGGTCACGAGCTCGGCCAGCGCCTCGGCCTGGCGGAGGCGGATGATCGCAACGAAGTCCCACTCGCCGGTGATCGAGTACGCCTCGGTCACGCCCTCGACGTCGGCGAGCTTGCCGCCGAGCGAGTGCATCGCCTCCCGCTCCGCCTTGATCAGCACGAACGCGTGGATCATGGCCGGGAACCTATACCGTCCGCTCGCGCATGCAGGCGGTCACCTTCCAGGCGCCGGGCGAGGTCCGGGTCGAGGAGCGCCCCGAGCCCGAGCTGCTCGCGCGCGACGACGCGATCGTGCGTGTGGAGGCCACCGGCGTCTGCGGCTCGGACCTGCACATCTACCACGGCCGGGTGGTGATCGAGCCCGGCTTCACGCTCGGCCACGAGTTCGTCGGTACGGTCGTGGCGGCGGGCGAGGGCGTGACCGAGGTGGCCGAGGGCGACCGCGTGCTCGGCTGCTACTGCTCCGCCTGCGGGACCTGCTTCTTCTGCCGCCGCGGCGACTTCCACAAGTGCGACGAGGGGCGCGTGTTCGGGCACGGCAAGACGCTCGGCTCGCTTCAGGGCGCGCAGGCCGAGCAGGTGCTGGTGCCACACGCGAACCTCACGCTGCGCCGCGTACCCGATGGCATGACGGACGACGCCGCGCTGTTCGCCGGCGACGTGATGGGCACCGGCTGGCACGCCGTCGACCAGGCCGGCATCCGTCCCGGCGACTCGGCGGCGGTGCTCGGACTCGGCCCGGTAGGCCTGTGCGCGGTCCAGGCGGCGCGCGCGGCGGGCGCCGCCAAGGTGATCGCGATCGACACCGTGGAGGAGCGGCTTGGGATCGCGCGCGAGTTCGGCGCCGAGGCGGTGCACCTCACCGAGGACGATCCGCGCTCGGCGGTCAAGGCCGCCACCGGCGGCCGCGGCGTGGACGCCGCCATCGACGCCGTCGGCCACCCGGACGTGCTCGAGCTGGCCGCGCGGGTAACGCGCAAGGCCGGGACGGTCGCGGCGATCGGCGTGTATGCCGAGCGCGTGCCGGTCCACATGGGGATCGTCTGGATCAAGGCGCTCACGCTGAAGACCGGGCACGCCAACGTGATCGGCCACGTCGACCGCGTGCTGGCCATGATGGCCGCCGGAGTTCTCGATCCCACGCCGCTCGTGACGCACCACATGCCGCTCGCCGAGGCCGCGGACGCCTACGCGGTCTACGACCGGCGCGAGGCGCTCAAGATCGTGATGACGCCGTGAGCGTCGGCATGAGAGCCCTCCTCGTGCGGCGCCGAGAGATCCTCGCGCAGGGAGCGGAGCCGATTGGCTGGAAGATCGGGTTCAACCTGCCCGAGTTCCAGGAGAAGCTCGGAATCGACGGGCCGATCGCGGGCTTTCTGACCACTGAAACCCTTCTCGAGGACGGGGCGGCCTGGTCCTTGGGCAGACAGGGAGAGGTGGTGGTGGAGTCGGAGGTCGCGGTCGAGCTCGGCGACGACGCCCGCTCCGTCACCGCCCTCCTCCCCGCCCTCGAACTGGCGGACCCGCCCGACCTGTCGCAGGACGTGGACACGATCCTGGCCGGGAACATCTTCCACCGCGCGGTGGCGTTCGGCCCCCGGATTGAGACGGATGCTCCTGGCGCTGGGCGCATCCTCGTGGACGGTGAGGAGCAGCATTCGTTCGGCGGCGAGCACAGCGGCGCTCGTCTCACCGAGATGGTCGACGCGGTGGCCGGTCGCCTGGCCGAGGAGGACGAGAGGCTCCAGCCCGGCGACCGCATCATTACCGGGGTGTTGGCGCCGCCGCACCCGGCGCAGCCGGGTAACAGGGTGCGGCTGGAGCTCGAGGCGCTCGGTGGCGTGGAGCTGCGCTTCACGGACTGACGCCGAACCGTATCTCGGACCCGTAGATTTCCGGCCATGAGCACCGCAACGCTTCCCGACGTCCTCTCCGAGCCCGCCCGCTCCTTCGCCGCCGGCCCGCATCGCCTGCTGATCGGCGGTGAGCGCCCGGAGGCGGCCGACGGGCGCACGTTCGACACGCTCGATCCGTCCACGGGCCGCACCATTGCGGCGGTGGCCTACGCCGGCGCGGAGGACGTGGACCGCGCGGTGCGTGCCGCCCGCGAGGCGTTCGACGACGGCCGCTGGAGCGGCATCGCCCCCGCCGCCCGCACGCGGGCGATGCTGGCGCTGGCGGACGCGCTGGAGGCAAACGCCGAAGAGTTCGCGGAGCTCGAGTCGCTCGACAACGGCAAGCCGGTGAAGCTCGCAAAGCGCGTGGACGTGCCCCTCGCCGTGGAGCACCTGCGCTACTTCGCCGGCTGGCCCACCAAGATCGCCGGCGACACGCTGCCGGTGACCCAGCCGAACATGCACTGCTACACGCGCAAGGAGCCGGTGGGGGTCTGCGGCCAGATCATCCCCTGGAACTTCCCGCTGCTGATGGCCGCCTGGAAGGTCGCGCCGGCGCTGGCCGCGGGCTGCACGATCGTGCTGAAGCCGGCCGAGCAGACCCCGCTCACGGCTTTGCGCCTCGGCGAGGTGGCGCTTGAGGCCGGCCTGCCGGAGGGCGTTCTGAACGTGATCACGGGCGATGGCGAGACCGGGGCCGCGCTGGTGGACCACCCGGCGGTCGACAAGATCGCGTTCACGGGCTCGACCGTGGTGGGACGGGAGATCGGCGCGAAGACGGGCCGGGCGCTCAAGCGGGTGACGCTGGAGCTGGGCGGCAAGTCGCCGAACATCATCCTGCCCGACGCCGACCTGGAGGTGGCGGTGAAGGGCGCCTACCAGGCGATCTACTACAACGCCGGCCAGGCCTGCAACGCCGGCTCGCGGCTGTTCGTGCACCGCGACCAGTACGACGCCGTGGTTGGCGCGCTGGTGGAGGCCGCCGGCAAGGCGCGGATCGGACCGGGCCTCGACCCGTCGAGCCAGCTCGGCCCGCTCATCTCGGCCGAGCAGGAGGAGCGCGTGCTGGGCTATATCGAGTCGGGCAGGTCGGAGGGCGCGGAGCTGGTGACGGGCGGCGCGGCGCGCGAGGGCGACGGCTGGTTCGTGGAGCCGACGCTGTTCAGCGCCACGAGCGACGACCTCACCATCGCGCGCGAGGAGATCTTCGGCCCGGTGCTGGTGGCGCTTCCGTACGACTCGATCGAGGAGGTCGCGCGCCGCGCCAACGACACCGAGTACGGCCTGGCCGCCGGGGTGTGGACGCGCGACCTGTCGAAGGCGCACAAGCTGGCCGCGATGCTCCGCGCCGGCGACATCTGGGTCAACACCTGGAGCGCGGGCGACCCCTCGGCGCCATTCGGCGGCTTCAAGTGCAGCGGCGTGGGGCGCGAGCACGGCCGCGAGGGCCTGAGCGCCTATCTCGAGAACAAGACGGTCTGGGTCAACCTGGGCTGAAGCGGTCGGGGTCGAAGGGGCTCAGATCGAGCTCCGGCGGCTCGCCGCAGATCGCCTGCGCCACCAGCCTCCCGGTGATCGGTCCGTGCGCCACGCCGGCGCCCTCGTGGCCGGTGGCAATGAAGAGGCCCTCGGCGGCGTTGGTGGGGCCGATCGCGGGGAGGCCGCCGGGGAGCCAGGGGCGCAGGCCGGCCCAGGCTGACTCAGTTGTCAGATCGGCGATGCCGGGCGCGATTCGTGCGGCGGCGCGAAGCATCGCATTGCTCACGTCGGGGTCCACGAACAGGTCAAAGCCCCGCCGCTCCCGGCTCGAGCCAACCAGCACGTGGCCGTCGAGGGTCGTCTCCATGACCGTGCTCACCTGGAGCCCGGCGTCCTCGCTCTCGACGGCCGCCATGTAGCCCCCGTCGATCACCTTGTGACGGAGGAAGCCGGGCTGGTGCTGGAGCCGTACGAGCTGCCCCTTGCGCGGCTCGACCGGCAGGTGAAGGCCGGCCGTCCGGGCGAGTGCGGCACTCCAAGCGCCGCAGGCGAGAACGACAACGGCGGCAAAGAGGGGGCCCTCGGGCGTGGCCACCCCCTCGACCCGAGGGGGTCCGGCACGAAAGTGGCCCATAGGTCGCCTAACGTGTGGAACCCCCTCGCCGAACGCCGGCTCGGGCTCCCCCTCTTTGCTGCCGTTCAGAACGATCCGCGTCACCTCACGGCCCGTCTCAATACGAGCGCCAAGCGCCGCAGCCTCCCTGGCCAACCCCCGCGCTACCGCCCGCGGCGCGCACTGCAGATCGTCCGGAAACCACGACGCCCCGAGCATCGGACCGCTCAGCGAAGGCTCAACCGAGCGCAGCTCGTCAACAGACAGCAACGAGCACCGCACCCCCGCGGCCTGCAGCCCCGACAGCCGCTCCGCCTCCGCCGCCCAGCCCGCCTCCTCGGCATGCGCCACCAGCGCCCCCTTGCGCCGGACCCCGGCCTCCTCCCCGAGCAGCTCCTCGATCTCGGAGTACAGCCCCAAGCCACGCACCGCGAGCCCAAGCTCAGGTCCCGGCCGCTTGTCGCAACACAACACGTTCCCCTCCCCCAGCCCTGTCGTTCCACCCGAGACCGCGCCGCGATCAACCAAGCAGACCGACATCCCCCGCGAAGCGAGCTCGTACGCGCAAGAACAGCCGACGATCCCGGCCCCGACAACCACCACGTCGTACGAGCTCAGAGAGAGAACCCTGCCGGGAACGGATCCTCGGGGTCCAGCACGTACTGCCCCATCCCCGTGATCCAGGCCCGCCCCGTGATCTCCGGCACCACGGCAGGCAGGTCGCCCACCGCGGTCTCCGCAACGATCCGCCCGCCGAAGCGCGTGCCGATCACCGACCGGTTCACGAACTCCTCGCCGACG
Source organism: uncultured Thermoleophilaceae bacterium (assembly GCA_963733885.1). Classification (GTDB taxonomy): domain Bacteria; phylum Actinomycetota; class Thermoleophilia; order Solirubrobacterales; family Thermoleophilaceae; genus JACVRW01. Next base: position 352,164 of record CAVTES010000007.1, read on the forward strand.
CGGAGCTCGCCGCGGGCGTGCAGCGCCGCCAGCTTGGCCGACGTTCCGGTGCCGCACGGTGAGCGGTCGAGCCAGCCCGGGTGAATCGAGGTCGCGCTGCGCTGGGAGCGCGGGCCGTCCTCGCCCGGCGCCGTGAAGATCACGTGCCGACATCCCGCGATGCGCTCGTCCGCGGGGTGCACGGGCAGATCGGATTCGTTGATCGCCGCCATCACCTCGAGGCCGCGCTCGATCAGCTCGTCGCCGCGCGCCGGGTCCACCGTCAGACCCGCGGCCGAAGCCGGCAGGATCGCGTAGAAGTTGCCGCCGAAAGCCATGTCATAGGGGAGCGTGCCGCCGTTCACGCGCACCTCCCGGTCGCGGCCGAGCAGGAACGACGGCACGTTCCGAAGCGCCACCGAGCGCGCCCGGCCCTCCTCCACGGAAACGCGCGCCTCCACGAGGCCGGCGGGCGTGTCGAGCCTCACGACCGTCTCCGGCTCGGTCACCTCGACCATGCCGGTCTCCACAAGCACGGTCGCCACGCCGATCGTGCCGTGCCCGCACATCGGGAGGCAGCCGGAGACCTCGATGAACACGACGCCCCAGTCCGCCTCGGGCAGGAGCGGCGGCTGGAGGATGGCGCCCGACATGGCCCCGTGTCCGCGCGGCTCGCGCATGAGCAGCAGGCGCAGGTCGTCCATGTGGCGCTCGAAGTGGAGCTTGCGCTCGAGCATCGTGTCGCCCGGGATTGGGCCGACTCCGCCCGTGATCACGCGCGTGGGCATGCCCTCCGTGTGAGAGTCGACGGCCGCGAAGACGCGGCTCGCTCTCACCCGGCGACCCCCGCCCCGAGCGCCGCCACCGCCTCCTCGACCCGGCGCCGCTCCTCGGCGGTCAGCTCGAGCCGCGGCGGCCGGCAGGGCCCGCCCTCGCGGCCGACGAGGTCCATGCCGGCCTTGAAGAACTGCACGAGCTTGGGGTGCATGTCGAGCCGGGCGAGCGGAAGGATGCGCCCGTACACGGCGCGCGCCTCCTCCAGCCGCCCCTCCCGCAGAACCGGAACAAGTCGACGCATTCGCGCGGCGCCACGTTCACCACTCCCGAGATCCAGCCGGTGGCGCCCGCGCAGAATCCCTCGAGCGCCCAGTCGTCGCCACCCACCAGCACCTCGAAGTCGTCCGTCGCGTTGAGGAGCTCCGCGAGGCGGCGGGCATCGCCGGAGCACTCCTTGATCGCCACCAGGCCGTCGATCTCGGCCAGCCGCGCGATCAGCGCCGGCGGCATGTCGGTGCCGCTCGCCTTCGGGTTGTTGTAGGCCATGATCGGCAGCTCGGTGGACTCGGCGACCGCCCGGTAGAAGGCCTCGATCTCGCGCGCGTCGCCCTCGTAGCCGAGCGGCGGCAGCAGCATGAGCGCGCCCGCGCCGGCCGCGGCGGCGTCGGCGGCGAGCGAGATCGAGCGCGCCGGGGTCTCGCTCGACACTCCCGCCGTCACGGTCACGCGCCCGCTGCTCGCCTCCACGAGCGTCTCGATCACGTGGCGGCGCTCCCCGGCGTTGAGGCTCTGTGCCTCGCCCATCGTCCCGGTGCCGACCAACCCCGTGACGCCCGAGTCGAGCAGCCATTCGACGTTGCGGGCGAGCGCGCCCGTGTCGATCTCACCGCCCTCGTCGAACGGCGTCAGGACGGCGGGAACGACACCTTCGAAGCGCATGCACGAGCCTCCATCCGGTCGAGGAGGCTCTAGCTTCGCACGTCGTACGTGGTCTCAGGATCTGGCCGCCGCGGCCCCGCCGGCACTCGGGCCCCTGCGGGCGGCGGCTTGCGCCCGACCGCCCCGGCGGCCAGCGCGGCGGCGCCGAGGAGGATCAGGATCAGCGGCCATCCCAGGAACGAGCTGTCCGGCTCGTCGCCCTCGAGCAGCGCGTTGATCTCGAGGCCCTGGATGAATGCGAACGCCAGCAGCCCAACGAAGCCGACGTACGCCGGTCCGCGGGACGCCGCGAGGGCGCCGTAGGCGACCAGGGCGAGGGAAAAGACGAGCAGGAAGAGGTCCCAGACGAAGCCCTGGCCCTCGCCACCGGGGAGGGCCTGAGCGTCGAAGAAGATGGCGCCAAGAACGCTGCCGGCCCCGTCCACCAGCCCGACGAGTCCCACGAGCACGCCCGCGATGCCCGCGGCCGTGACGAGCTCCGGGGCCTGGGGCGCCTCGCGCTTCGTGAGAGCGAAGGCCACCGCCGCGTATGCGACGCAGAGCACCAGCAGCAGCCAGCGGAACGCGGTGCCGCTCGGGTCGTCCAGGATCATCTCGAAGAAGAACAGCCAGGCCGCGATCCCGGCCACGGCGGCGAGCAGGGCCTGGTAGGCGGCGCCGACCCGGAACGACGCGAACGCCGCCAGCCCGGCGACGCAGGCGAAGAGGAGGAAGCCGAACCCCGCAGAATCGGTGTCGATCCCGACCACGTCCCAGAGCTGGCCGAAGGCGAGCACGGAGAGCAAGACGCCGGCGACCATCAGCACGGCGTGCCAGCGGGCCACCGCGCCGGCGGCCAGCGCGCCCAAGGCGCCGAGGGCGAACACGATCGCGCACGGGATGCCCACCGCGAGCAGCAGCGGGAAGGCGGCCCAGTCGTCCGTCTTGCGCAGGAACAGGATCGCCGGGCCCACCGCGAACAGCACCCCGCCGACCATCCGCAGCAGGTCGCCGCGCGAATCGGGCTCGAGTGCCTGCGCCATCCGGGCCGGAGGCTGTCAGCGAAAGCGGACGGAACTGCCGTCAGCCGCGGCCGATGCGGTAGACGAGCCCCGAGAGCGACACGGCGTAGACGCGGCCGCGAGCGTCCTCCCCGAAGGAGACGAGGTCCGAGACGCGTAGCCCGGTCGGGCGAGTCGGGGCGCTCGGCCGCTTGAGGAAGGCCAGCCGGAGTCCGGGGTTGCAGAGGTCCCCGTAGATGTAGCGGCCGTAGAAGCGGGTGCCGCGCAGCGACGGGTCGCGGATCACGTAGCCGCCGATGATCGAGCAGTAACCGCCGCCATGGTTGTGCGCGATCACCGGGGACACGTGTCCGGGCGCCCTGCCGCCCTCGAAGCTGTTGCGGCCCTCGAAGACGTCCCAGCCGAAGTTGTAGCCGCCGGCCGGCGCACGACCGCCGTCTCGTCCCGGCACGAAGTCGATCTCCTCGATCTCGGCTTCGCCCACGTCGCCGACCGTCAGGTGGCCCCGCTGTCGGTCGAAGGAGAAGCGGTAGGGGTTGCGCAGGCCGTACGCGTAGACCTCGCCGCGCGCGCCGCTCCGGCCCCGGAACGGGTTGGACGAGGGGATGTCGTAGCCGCCCCCCGGCCGCGGGTCGATTCGCACCAGCTTGCCGAGGATGCGCCCGAGGTTCTGGGCGTTCTCGTCGGGGTCGCCGCCTCCCCCGCCGTCGCCGAAGCCCGCGTAGAGCATGCCGTCGGGGCCCACCTGCAGCTGCCCGCCCTTGTGGTTGTGGCGCGAGTGCGGCACGCGCATCACCGAGACCCGCGACGCCGGGTCAGCCCGGTTCGGGTCGCTTGCGCGCCGGAACTGGTCGATCTGGATGAAGCCGTCGTTGTCGGTGTAGTAGACGAAGAAGCGTCCCGAGCTCCGGTAGTCGCGCGCGAACGCCATCGACAAGAGGCCGCCCTCGCCGCCCGTGGAGACGAGGTCGGAGATGTCGAGGAACGGCGAGCGGCGCCGCCCGTGCACGACCACGATGCTGCCCTCGCGCTGCACGACGAAGCGCCGGCGACGGTCGCCGCGCGGCGCGGCGATGTAGGTCGGGCTCTCGAAGCGGCCGAGCAGGAGCAGCCGCACCGGCCGGCCGCCCTGAGCGGGCGCTGCGGTCGAGCCCTCCTCGCCGGTCGCGGAGCCCTGCTGCGCCGTCTGCCCCTGCCCGCCCGGCTCGGCCGTGGGCGTGTCCTCGTCGTCCCTGGAACAGCCGGAGAGCGCGGAGAGCGCGAACGCGACGGCGAGCATCGATCGGCAGGCGCTCACGCAGCCTCAGTATGGCAACGGCGCGGGGAGCGGGGCCGAGGCCCCGCCCTCGTAGCCTCTTGTACTCGCTTTCGGCTAGCTGCCGCCTCGCCCGCGGCGGACACGCTCGCAGTTGTCCGCCACGCGGTCCCTGGCATCGGCGCGGACGCCGTCACGGCCAGCGCCGCAGTTGATGCGGTCGACCTCGCCGTTGCGGGCCGAGATCCGGTCGTTGCCGCCACCCCCTGAATAGCGGTTCCGTCCGTCGCCGCCGGTGAGGCGGTCGCGCCCGTTGCCACCCGACAGCCGGTCGCGGCCACCGTTGCCGGACAGGCGGTCGGCGCCGTCGCCGCCGGACACGCTGTCGGCGCCCGCGTTGCCGGACATCCGATCGTTGCCGCCGCCGCCGGACGAGGTGTCGTTGCCCCCGTCGCCCGACACCCTGTCGTTGCCCGCGCCTGCGAACAGCCGGTCGCGTCCGGCGTCGCCGGACACGGTGTCGTCGCCGCCCTCGCCGGCCAGGCGGTCGTTGCCGCCGTTGCCGTCGAGGCAGTCCTCGCCGCCTCGAGCCTCCACGCTGTCGGCGCCGCCAGCGCCGCCGATGCGGTCGCCGAACGGGCTCCCGATGATCGTGTCGTTGGACGCGGATCCCACGAACGGGTTGAAGCAGCGGCCGCCGTCAGTTGCCACTGCAACCAGGCTGGCGGTGGCCGTGTTCGAGTCCGCCGCACCGTCGTTCGCGCGGAAGGTGAACGATCCCGCGGGGCCGAGACGGTCGCCGGTGTGCGTATAGGTCCAGCCGGCCGCGGGGGGCTTGTCCGCGACCGTGCCGCCGGCCGGAGTCGACAGCCGCGATTGGCGCAGCGGGTTCCCGTTCGCATCGGTGCATGCGAGCGGCACATCTGCCGAGCCGCCGAACGGCACCATCACCGTGGTGTTGCTGCACACCGGGCTCTGAGCCGCTCCCGGACCCGTGTAGCGAAGGATCACGAGACCGAAATCGCGGTCGGAGCCGGCGATAAGCCGCTGACCAGCCGGGGTGGTGAATTGCTCGACGCCCCAGAAGTTCGAGCCTCCGTCGGCGATCCATGCGCCGGTCTCCTCCAGCCCGTTCTGGCGGCTGAAGCGGAACACCCGGATGCCGCCCGCGTAGTACGAGCTGTAGGCCAGGTACTCCGTCGGGTCGGTCGCGAACTCGTGGATCGACAGGTCCCCGAAGCCACTCGCGAAGCGCGGGTCACGCGCCTCATCGATGGCAAAGGCGTCGATCGGCTGGCCGGTCTGCGCGTCGTACAGATGCGCGTAGCCCCAGCCGTCGAAGTCGGCGCCCACGCTGAGGGTCGGCCCGGCCGTGCCGGGAGCCGGCGTGGTCGTCGAGGTCGATAGCACCCCCTCGGCTCCCATGGCGTCCACGCGACGCATGTGCCCGCCCGGGATTACCGGAGGTCCGTCGGCGTCGACCGTGAGCATGTTCACCTGGCCGTCATCGGGACGCACCTGGTTGAAGACGATCACGCCGTCCCAGCCGGCGGCTGCGGCGTTGTCGAACTTGTCGGCGAAGCCGCAGGCGTTGTTCGGCGGGACGGCCGGCGGCGGCAGCACGCCTCCACGCTCGATCAGCGCGATGTCGTCGGTGTTCGGATCGTCGGGGGTCGGGGCCTGTGTGATGGTTGCCGGGTTGCAACCGTCGCCGACGAACGTCGAGGGCCCTTCCATGCGCCCATCGGCCAGATTGGCGATTCGCACCGGGTTGTCGCCGCCCTCGACAATGCTCTTCGCCCTGCCGTTGGTGTCCCCGCTCAGTGACCGAGCGATGTTGCGGAAGGGCGCGAAGTCCTCGTCCGCCGCCAGCAGGAACTGGTTGTCGAACGAGAACTCACCCTGGTGGGCGTTGCCCTCCGGCGTGAGGCCGGTGCCCGGAAGCAGCGGATCCTCGCCGGAGAACGCGGTGTCGTTGATGAGCACCGGGTTGGCCGGATCGCTCACGTCCATCTGGACATAGCCGGCGTCCCAGTAGTCGGACTTCATGACCGGCCGTCCGCCGATGTTCTTTACGACCACGTCGTGGTGCAACACAAGGCCGCCATTGGCTTCCTCGGCGTCCAGGATCTCCGGGAACAGCTCGACGAGGTCGTGGTCGCCGACCATGACCGGGTTGGCCGGATCGGTGATGTCGAAGATGTCGACGTCCGTGAACTCGATGTTGTCGGTCGCCACCAGAAACGCGCGCGGGCCGTCCTGCCACACGAATACCGAGTGGTAGGAGTTCGAGATCGTGCGCGGCGCAGTCGCCGGATTGTTGTCGGGATCCTTGTCGCCCGCGTTGCGCACCAACGGGACGGGGTTCGCCGGGTCGGTGACGTTGTAAAGGTCGAAGCCGCCGCCGCTCGTGTCCACGCCGGGCGGCCTGCAGCCCGGCGGGTCGAGCGCGAGGTTCGAGCCGTACGTTTCGTTGTTCACCGCAAGGATGTCGCCCTGGAACTGCGGCGTGCTGATCGAGACCACGTGGGCGCCCTCGCCGTGGTAGTACGGCTGGTCGGCTGGAATGTGCGTGACGAGCTGCGGGCTGCTGGGGTTGCGGATGTCGACGACGTATGTGCCGCCGTCGCGGCACTGCGGATCGTCCCACGAGTTGAGGTATGCAAAGCCCTTGTGCACCGCCAAGTCAGCAATCTGGCCAGGGCGGACGCCCGGTATCTCGAGCGTGCCGACGACCTCCATGTTCTCCTGCCGACCCGGCAGGTTCGACGGGGTTGGCGGCAGCTCCGCCAAAGCGCTCTGCAGCAGTGCCCCATCCCCAGTGAGTTGCTTGCTCCGGTTGCCGGGCGCCGCGACGACCGCGGGCGCCGCTACTAGGACAAGCGCGAGCGCCGCGAGAGTCCCTCGCAGCGCCTCATTCCTTCTGATCCCCACCTCTTGCCTCCTGTCGTGACGGTGGCCAGTCACGAGTCCGGCGGCCAGTTTAGGCCCCTCGATTGGTCGCCGCAACCCCATTTCTCGGGGGCGGGTACCACCTACATAGGTGGAATGTGAACCTTATGGGTGGTTGTGCAGTTTCAGCGCACGAGCTCGACCCGACCGGTAAGGCTCCTTCGGTTCCCGCCAGGATCCACGGCCACGGCCGTGAGCGTGGAACGGAGGCGCCGCATCCGGAACAACTTGGCGCGTACGCGCCGGTCGAACTGCACGAAGGCGTAGGTCGTGCCTTTGCCCTGCAGGCGCGCAGAGGCGCCGGCGAAGATGCGGGTCCGCTTCAGGCCGAGACGCTTGGCGACCGCCCGCTTGACCTGCAGCTCGACCGTGGCGCCGCAGGCCTCGGAGCACCTGACCCGCACCACCAGGCCTGCCCTGACGGCTGCGAGCCGCTGGCGCCGGTCGACCTGCACCGCGAGGCGTGGCTTGCGGCGGTCGCGCCTTCCGCTTCCGGTGGTCCCGGCCTGCGGGCCCGCGATGGAAGGCTCGTCGGGATCGCACTCGGTGCCTATCCGGTCGCCGTCGCGATCGAGCTGGTCGAGATGGTTGTTGAACCCGTCCCCGTTGCGGTCGACGCCCCGCTCCAGGCTGTACACGGTGGGGCAGTAGTCGTACTGGTCGTCCAGGCGGTCGCCATCGACGTCGGCGTCGCAGGCGTCGCCCTTGTCGTCACCGTCTAGGTCGGCCTGGTCCGGGTTGTAGACGAAGTCGCAGTTGTCGTCGTCGTCGATGATGCTGTCGCTCGGGTTGCCGTGATCGAGCTCGCTGTGCTTCGGCGGGCAGACGTTGCCGTAGCCGTCTTGGTCGTCGTCCTCCTGCAGCGGGTTCGGCACGATGCGGCAATTGTCGGGCTGTGCATCGGGCACGCCGTCGTTGTCGTCATCCGCGTCACACGCGTCACCTTGCGTGTCGCCGTCGCTGTTCACCTGGCTGCCGTTCTTCACCGTCGGGCAGTTGTCGAACTCGTCACGCACCTCGTCGCCATCCATGTCACCCGGCTCCGGGTGCGCCGCCCGGGCGCGCACAGCTGCCGTGGCCCGGAGCGAGCCGCCGCCCACCAGCGTGATCGCCGGCGCGTTGCGCTTGGTCGACAGGCCGGCCATGTCGGTGCCCACGACCCCCAGCCGCAAGGTGACGCGCCGGCCTCGCCGCAGCGCCCGGGCGGCCTCGCGCCAATGGCGCCCTGTGATGCGGTATGTGAGCACGGCGCCGCCGCCGGCCACCCGCACTCGCTCCCTGTCGATCGTCTTGACGGGCAGCGTGAGGCCGCCCATCGTCAGCCCGCCGGACGCGCTCAGCGTGCCGAGCTCGCTCGTGGTCGCGTAGACGCGCACCCGGCGCGAACGTCCCACCACCTGAAGCGTCGGTGCGCCCACCTCGACCATCGGCGGCCGGCCGTCCTCGGCGCCGGCTCCCGGTGGGGCCGCGGTTCCCGTGCGGGTGACGTTCTCGCAGTCGGCCGTCACGGTGTCCAGCGTGTCCGCGTCCACGACGTCGGCACCGTCACCGCACCGCACGACGTCGGTCAGGCCGTCGCGTGCCACGAGGCGATCGGAGCCCGCCCCGCCGTCCAACTCGTCGGCGCCGAGGCCACCGGACACAAGATCGTCGCCGCCGCCGCCTGAGACCGCGTCGTTGCCCTCGCCGCCGTCCATCTCATCGCCCGCGTCGCCGGCGCCGATGCGGTCCGCCCCGGGACCTCCGAGCACGGTCGCCGCCACCGGCAGAGCGACGGTTGCGGTGTCCTCGCGCTCGCCCAGGTCGATGCGCACGCGCTGCACTCCACCGAGCGGGCAGAAGGTCTGGATGATGTAGCCGCTGCTGTCGATATCGCCCGGCGTGCACGAGCCGGGGTCCATGCCGCCGTCGACGCTCTCGTCGCGGAACTCGATGCGGTTGCCGCTCACCCCCACGCGTAGCGCGTTGAGGGAGGTCGCGTCAGCCGACAGGTACGACACCACCGCGCCGCCGGGGCGCACGAGCGAGTGAGCCGCCGCGGAGCCCGGAAGCAGGCCCCCGCACACCCACAGCGCTGTCGCGAGTGCCACCGCTCGTCTCACGGACGGAACTCCTCCTCCCAGTTGGCACCGCCATCCTCGCTGCGAAGGATCGTACCGTCGCTCAGCGCCATGTAGAGCTCGTCGCCCGAGACGGCATCGATCACGTACGGCTCGCCGTCGACCCGCCCGATCTCGTCGAAGGTGTCGCCGCCGTCCTCGGAGCGGCTCACGGTGCCGTCCTTCGCCGCCATGATGAGCCGATCAGGCTCGGGCCAGGCCAGCCGCGAGCCCTCGCGCTGCACGAGCGGGCCGCCAGCTCTCGCCCTCGTCCTCGGAGCGGAACAGCACGTCGTCGGTGGCGGCGAGCACGTGCGCGGGGTCCTCCGGGTCGATCTCGAAGTCGATGATCAGGCCGCGCGGGGTGAAGTGCTCGGCGAAGCTGCGCCCGCCGTCTTCTGAGACGATCAGTGCGCTCAGCACGGCGTCCCAGGCGTAGAGCCGGTCGTGCTTGAAGACGATCTTGTGGAGGTCCGCGTCGCCGAGCCGCGAGACCACCCGCCAGGTGCGGCCGCCGTCATCGGACCGAAGGTAGCCCAGGTACTGTGGGAGCGTGCGCTGGTCGGGGTGGCCGGAACCCACCAGCTGCCCCTCCGGGTCGAGGTTCAGCTCGAGGAACGTCCCGACGGTGGCGCGCTCGCCCCCGGCCTCGATCGTGCCGCGCACCCGTCGCACGCTGTCGTCCTCGGGATCGATCCGGAAGAAGCCGCGGTTGGTCGTGAGGAGGAACTCGCCGCTGTCCTCGTCGCGCTCGAGGGAGTTCACGAACGGCGGACGCTTCGAGAAGTCGACGAGCCGATCCGATCGCCCCGTCGACTCCGCGGAGTCCCCGCAGCCGGCGGCACACAGCACGGCGGCCAGGATGAGCGCCGGCGCCCGGGTCATCCCTGTGCCGCGGCGAGCAGCCACAGCGCCAACGTCGTGAATCCCACCATCACCGCGAGCATCCAGTATTGCGAGCGCACCGCGAGCCGCGAGCCCGGATACAGCGAGAGCGCGCGGTCGTGGGCGAGGATGAGCGCCGCCACGTGGCCCGCCACCACGAAGCCGACCTGGAGGTACCAGGCCTGGTTCTGGCTGAGCGCGCCGTAGTCGATCGCCGCGCTGGCTGTGCCGAAGAGGTCCCAACCCTCCCCGAGCGGGTCCGACGCGAGGTACGCGATCGACTGGCCCTCGAACAGCAGGAAGGTCAGGTAGTGGGCGGCCACGTACACGAGAGCGATCGGGACGAGCGAGTGCACGAACGCGCGGCGCAGGACGGACGCGCTGAGGTCGCCCCCCACGGATCGTGCGCCCGCGACCCCGAGCGCGTAGAAGGAGCTCACGAGCGCCACACCCCCGAGAAGGCCGAGCGTGGCGACCAGCACCGGCGCCTCGAACGCGGCGTCCCCCGTCAGGTCTGTCCAGAGCTGCCCCTGGCTCAGGCCGTCGAAGGTGACCGTGCCGATCATGACGAGCACGAGCGCCACGGTGCCGGGGACCACGTCCAGCTGCGGCAGTCCCGCCAGCGGCGGCCGGACGCCCACGACGCCGTTGCGGCGCTCGAACGGCGCGATGCGGCTGAAGAGGTCGAAATAGACGGCGAAGGCCTCGCCACGCCGCGTCCAGGTCTCTACGCCGAATACGGCCTGGCCGGTCGAATGTGACGGCGGTGTAGCCGAGGACCGCGACCGAAAGCATGCGCGGGTCCTCGCCCCAGCCCGAGGCCAACTCGATCCACGTGAACCCGAACACCCCGACCGTGGCCGGCCAGCGCCCGAGCGGCTCCGGGTAGGGGCGGTGCAGGAGCGGGCGTCCGCCGCGTGCGCGGACGACGGCCCATCCGGCCGCGCGTCCGAGCGCGCGCCACGGGCTGAACGCGGCGAACACGTTGCCGAGCAGCGCGCTGGCGAACGCGAGGCCGACCCAGAAGATGATGAAGACAAAGCTGGGCGCGAAGTTGTTGAGAGGGCTCTGCGTACCAGCTAGCCCGGCCACGACGACCACGGCAAGGAGCACCGCGCCGACGGCTCCGCAGATTGTCTCGAGCACCCGGGACCCCAGCACTCGCCCGAGCTTTCCGGGCAGGGGCCGCCAATGATCGCCCTCGAGCTTCGGTTGCGGCCAGAGCGCGGCGAGGGCCACGAACGAGACCACCAGGACGAGAGCGGCGGCCCACCCGAACAGCCACTCGGGGATCGGAAGGTTGGCGCGCTGAACTAGCCCGTGAGCGAACTGCACCGCGGCGGGTCAGCGCCGGATCGCGAAGATGACCCGGTCCCCCTTCGAGCACCGGAACTTGATGCTGGTCCCGCGGCCGTAGTCGCGGCAGCTGTAGCCCTGCGGCCTGTCATGAGAGGCGAGGTAACGGCGCGCGTATCTCCGAGCCCTGCCGCAGCGCAGCTGATCCGCCTTGATGTTGAAGCGCTTGCCGCCCTCCTCGAGCATGCCGCAGTCGCGCGGCGGGACCGGCGCCCAAGCAGGCGAGGGAGCGAAGACGACACCCACTGCGAGCGCGGCTGTTACGACGACGAGAATGCGCTGAACTGACAAGCAGCCTCCCCAACTGGCTTCCGACCGGGGAGCGTAGCGCGCCCTCGTGGCGACACCCCTCCGTACGACGCTAACCTAGGCTCGTTCGGGCTGTAGCGCAGCTTGGTAGCGCGCTCCGTTCGGGTCGGAGAGGTCGCTGGTTCAAATCCAGTCAGCCCGATTGGCCGGCGTGGGGGGCAGGCGGGTGAACGAGCCCCCCACACGGGCTTGCCGAGACTAGTCGTACGGATGAAAGCCAAAGACCCGGCGCCCGCGCTTGCAGTACGCCCCGGTCCGGTAGCCGCTGCCCGACGAGCAGTTGTATCCGGGATAGCCCCGTCGGTGGCTGCGCATCCAGCGCACCCGGTGGCGCGCCTGACGACAGGTGACCCCTCCGGAGGCGTAGACGACGAAGTTCCGGGTGTCGCAGGAGGGTGCCGCGGCGGCGGCCCGCGGCCGTCCAATCAGGATGGACCGTCGAGCGGTGTCAGGATCTTGCCCGTCCGGTGCGCACGAGCCCGCGTAGCGCGGTGGACGCCCCGGCGAGCCGTGGGCGGTGAAGCAGAACCAGCCCTTTACCGGGGGGCCGGCGTACAGGAAGTTGTTGCGGACGATGCGCCTCGCCCGGCGGCAGGGGACCGCCCCGCGACGGACGATCACGGTCACAGTCGTGCCGTGCGCCCGCACTTTGCCGCAACGCTTGCGCGCCTCAGCGGCGTCGGGGGAGACGGAGATGGTCACCACGGTGGCGAGCACGAGCACGGAAATAACCGGTCCGACGAGCAGGCGCACGTCGGCGAGGGTACATCGCGGATGGAAATCCGTGTGCCCCCGCTTCGAGGAGACCCAAACCATCATCGGTTGCCAGGCGGCGGGTCCCACGCGCGCAGTTCGTGGGATCACCGCCTGGAGGGAATGGGTCTTCTCGTACGTGGGGCGTTACATCCGAAGGAACAAAGTTCTGTGACCAGGTTCTCAGTGGCCGTCGCCCAAGCGGGTTACAACACCGTCGTCCCGACTGGCCACCTGCCCTGAGGACGCGCAGCCGGGCGGACAGAACAGCCGCCTGGCCCAAGGTAGAGGGCCCTCCCAGAGGAGGAGCTCCATGGAGTACGCAGCCAATCTACTCAGCCCCCGAAGCGTGCTGGTCCCCGCGATCGCGCTCGTTATCGGGGCCGGCGGCGCCATCGGCGTGTACGCCGCCCTCGACGACACGGACGTGAACGTCGAGCCCACCCGCGTCGTCGTGGCCGACCCGCCGGCCGCTCCGAGCGAGGGCGTGGCGGCGAAGCACGAGGCGGCCTCGGCCGCAGCGATCGCGACCCCCGACTCGCCCTCCACGTTCGCGGGCAAGGACGAGGCGGCGAGCGCGGCAGCGATCGCGACCCCCGACTCGCCCTCCACGTTCGCGGGCAAGGACGAGGCGGCGAGCGCGGCGGCGATCGGAGCCGACGAGGGCCACCGAGGTGGCGGACCGCCCGCGGAGATCGACCAGGCGACCGCCAACCGCACGGACCCGCACGGCCCCGCGGCAGCGCTTCCGTAGCACTCTCCGGCCGGGGCGGGCACAGCGCACGCCCCGGCCGGCCCTCTACTTCGCCCTCGTCAACGGGCCACCGCGATGCTCACCCACCGTCGTCGGGCTCGCTTGCGCGCCCCGATTACCGGGTCTAGGGTGGGATCCCTGGCCCCCAGGAACCGGTCCCGGGCGACCGAGATGTCCCCTGCATTCGATCGTTTCGCTTGCGCCTGCGTGCTCTCGTTGCTCGCGGGACTCCTGCTTGCGCTGTCGGCTTGCGGTGGGGAGGGGGATGGCGGCGACCACGCGCAGACCGGCGGCAGGCATGGCGGCTCGATTACGATCGCGCATAGCTTTCAGCCGGACTCCTTGGACCCGGCTGTGGCCTACGGGGTCACCACTTGGGAGGCGCTCTGGCTCGTCTATACGCCGCCGCTCACCTACAAGCGCGCCGAGGGCAAGGAGGGCGCGGAGCTGATTCCGGGCGTAGCGAAGGAGCTCCCGACCGTCTCAGACGACGGCAAGACCTACAAGCTCACCCTGCGCGAGGGGCTTGAATTCTCGGACGGGACGCCGGCCAAGGCATCCGACTTCGAGCACACGATCAAGCGCGTGCTGAACCTTGAGTCGGGCGGATCGAGTTTCTTCCTCGGAATCGACGGAGCCACCGAGTACGTCGAGGCGGGGAAACCAGAGGCAGATATCCCCGGTATCGAGACCGACGACCAAACGGGTGAGATCGCGATCGAGCTGACCGAGCCGGACGGCACGTTCTCCAACGTGCTGGCGATGGAGTTCGCCGGGCTCGTCCCCGGCGACACGCCGTTCGAGAACCTGACCAAGGACCCGCCGCCCGGCATCGGCCCCTACAAGATCACCGAGTCGGTCCCCAACCGTCAGTTCGTTTTGGAGAAGAACCGGCGGTTCGACATCCCCGGCATCCCGAAGGGCAGGATCGACAAGATCACGACGGTCATCGTCACGTCGCGCGCGCGCCAGGCCCAGGATGTGATCACAGGCGAGCTCGACTACATGCAGGCTTCGCCTCCGCCGGATCTCAAGCCGGAGGTGACGGCCAAGTACTCGGACCGCTATGAAGAGCAGGCGACGAACGCCACCTTCTACTTGTTCATGGACACGCGTGTGCCGCCGTTTGACAAGAAGGAAGTGCGCGAGGCGGTCAACTACGGCATCGACAAGCCGGGGCTGGCCCGGCTATTCGCCGGCGAGTTGGCGCCCGGCTGCTCGTTCCTCCCGCCCGACATGCCGGGGTACGACCGGGCGCTCGATCTCGGAGACTGCCCGTGGGGTGACCCAAACGAGCCGCCGGACCTGGAGAAGGCCCGGCAGCTGATCGCCGACGCGGGTGCGGAGGGCGCCGACGTGACCGTCTGGGGCAGTACGTACGAACCGGACCCCCAGCTCACCCAGGCCTACGCTGACATGCTCAACGAAATGGGCCTCGACGCGAAGCCGAAGATCATCGACGCCGCCGTCTATGGGCAGACCGTGGGCAATGCCAAGACCGAGGCGCAGACCGGGGTGACGAACTGGTTCCAGGACTTCCCCCACCCGAAGAACTTCATGTTCCGGGTGGATGGCAACTCGATTCAACCCACCAACAATCAGAACCTCGGCAACGTGGACGACCCCGAAATAACCGCGGGAATCGCCGAGCTAAGTCAGGAGCCGGAGCTGACCGGCGCCGTCGCAGACAGATGGGGCGAGCTCAACAGACAGCTGGTCGAGGAAGGTTGGATCGCCCCCTACGGGCACGTCGAGGTGTCCACCTTCGTATCGGAGCGGATGGACTTCGACAACTGCACGCTGTTTCACCCGGTCTACAACAACGACTACTCGAGCTTCTGCCTCAAGTAGCCGGGCCGGACTACCCCTCCGCGGCGGGTACGTCGTCGGGCGGCGGCTTGAGCAGGACTGCCTCGGTCCACCAGTACGCGTCCGCGGTGCCGTCCTCGCGGTCGACCAGGGCCAGCGCCGTGGCAGTTGCCGCCCTATCCGTCCTGAAGGCGTCCGAGTCGTGGATCATCTCGGTCTCGACCTTCCATTCGTGGTCGACCTTGGTCGCCGCCTCCCATTGTGCTGCGGCCGGACTCCCTTCCGGACTCTCGCCGTCGGCTGCGGCCGCCCAAGTGACCCTCCGACCCTCGGCGTCCTCTTCGTCGCCGTTCTGGAAGATCCAGACATAGACCCAGCGCAGGCTCTCGTGGTGTCCAACGGGGCCCTTCGCCTCCGGCCCGCGGCCAGGGTGCCTGGTCGGATCCGAAAGCTGGAGAATGGGAGCGAAGTTCGGTCTAGAGCCCATAGCGCGATCGTCTCAGACTCACGCAAGCACGGCAAGCTCCGCCAGGGCACGCCCCGAACCGACCACGTTCCCCTTCCGCTCGTAAAGTCCCAACGCCTCTGTGAAGGCGGCCCGCGCATCTTCCAGCCGCTTTGCTTGTCGAAGGACGAGCGCGAGACCGAACATCGCGTCGCCCCTGTCGTTCAGGAAGTCGCTCTTGTTCGCAAGCGCAACGGCCTCTCGCGCGAGCCGCTCCGCTTCCTCCATGCGGTCCCGCCCGGCGAGAGTCCTCGCCCGGACGCCGCGCCACATGACCTGGGCGATCAGCTCGTCGGCAGGCGCCAGCTCCTCGCTGAGCTCGGCGAACTGCTCGGCCTCCTCGTCGCGGCGCTGCGCGAGCAGCGCCTGTGCGAGCAACGCCGCGGTTGAGGCGAGCTCTTCCTTGTAGCCCATCTCCTCGAACGCCTTCCAGCCCCGCCGCAGGCTTCGCTCGGCGCCCACCGGATCCCCGGCGAGCAGATCGACTATCGCGGCCGTGTGCGAGACGGCGAAGCTCAGGGTCAGTCCGAGCTCTTCGAATGCCCCGATGCTGTCGGCTTGCAGCTCGCGCGCGCGGTCGAAGCGACCCTCCATGGCGTATAGCCCGGCGAGTGGTTGCAGGACGTGGGCTGCTGCGATCAGGCTCCCACTCACCTCATTCCGGATGGCCTCGCACCGGCGGAGGGCCTCGGCGACGGGCGTGGGACCCCACCAAAGCGACGAGGCAACCCAGCCCAGGATCTCGATCTGCTCTTGCTCGGCCCCGGCGCGGCGGGCGTGCGCCGCCGCTCGCTCCCATGCGTCGGCCGCGGCCTCCGCGTGCGCCTCGGTCCAGTGCAGCCACGCGCGCAGGCGAAGGGCGTCGCAGAGCCCGTACTCGTCGTCGGCTCGCTGGAAGACAGGAATGACCCTCTCGACGACCGCCGCCGCCTCCGCGGTGCCTGCGGATTCACCGCGCCGCAGTCGCAGGAACTGTCGCTGGACGAGGACGTGGGCGCCGGCGCGCTCATCCCCAACGACCGCCGCCGTGCCGGCCGCGTCGCCGAGCACGTCGTCTGCCTCCGCGAGCCTGCCCGCTTCGATCAGCGCGGCGCCGAGATCGGCAAACAGCATCGGCCGGAGCGGATGATCATCGGGGAGCAGGGCGGCGGCGCGTTCGAGCAGGCTGACTGCCCCGGTGTGGTCGCTCCGCGCAAGGGCCCTCCGTCCGGCCGTCTCGAGATGCCGTGCCGCACTCGCGGCAAGCGCCTCACCCTCCGCGTCCGGCGTCCCGAGCTCCCCCAGGAGCACGTACGCCTGCTCGAGGTGGTAGCCGGCGATCTCTTCGAACGCGCCGAGCCGAGACGCGGCAGTTTGCTCGAGCCACTCCGCGAACCGCCGATGGAGCACCGCCCGCCTCTCCTTCGGAAGGGAGCGGTAGGCCGCGTCGCGGATCAAGATGTGCCGGAAGCGGAACGTGTCGTCGTCGACGAAGGTCGACCGGTCGGGGCGAATGAGGTCCCTTCGAACGAGCGCCGTCAGGCCGCGCTCGACATCCGGCGCCAGCGACTCCGGCGCGAGCGCATCCAGCGCCCCGCGGTGGAACTCGGTCCCCTCCACCGAGGCGTGCGCGAGCAGCGCTCGTTCGTGGTCTGGAAGCGCCTCGAGGCGTGCGCCGAGCAGGGCATGGATCGTGGGCGGCACCGGCAGCTCGGTCAACCCCTCGGCAACCGTCCAGTGGCCGGCGTCGCGACGGAGCAAGCCGTCATCGATCAGCATCGCGAGAAGCTCCTCGGCGAAGAGCGGATTTCCCTCGGTGGCCTCGGCGATCCGCGCCTCGGTCTCCGGCGGGAGAGTCCCACCGCTGAGGAGGTTGTCGATCAGCTCCCGAATGTCGTCTCCGCCAAGTGGCTCGAGCAGGATGGACGTGGCGTTCAGCTTGCCGCCGCCCCAGCCGGGACGAGCGTCGAGCAGCTCGGGCCGCGCCATGCAGAGGACCACGATCGGCGCGTCACGCGACAGATCGGTCACGTGTTCGACGAGATCCAGGAACGTCGGCTCCGCCCAGTGCAGGTCGTCGAACACGACCACGAGGGGGCGACGTCCGGCGACGACCTCGAACAGCCGCCGGGCGGACCAGAAGATCTTCTCGCTCACGCCGCCCTCCGGGCCGCCGAGTCCCACCGCCTCGGTGACGCCGGCCACGATCTCGTCCGCCTTCGGGTGTCCAGCGAGCTGTGCGGCGATGGCGGGTGCGGACAGCTCGCCCGCTTCCTTTGTGAGGTCCCTGACGACCTCGGCCAGCGGCCAGTAGGTGATGCCGTCGCCGTAGGGAAGACAGCGGCCGCGCACCACGGTCGCTTCGTCGCCCAGCCCGTTGACGAACTCCCGGGTGAGCCGTGACTTTCCGACACCCGCCGCGCCCAGCACCGAAACGAGGTGACACGTCCGGTCCGACACGGCCGCCGCGAATACCGTCGACAGCGTCCCGAGCTGCCGGTCCCGGCCCACGAGCGGCGAATCCAGGCGAGGGGCTCGCCCGTTCGCATCCAACTGCACCTCGACGAGCCGGAGCGCGCTGATCGAGTCGCCGTTTCGCGATGTCCGGCTCGTCGCGGGCTCCGCTCGCACCGAGTTCCGCACCAGCCGATGCGTCTCCTCGTCGATGAGCACCTCGGCGGCGCCGGCCAGCTCCTCGAGCGTCTTCGCGAGGTTCACCGCCTCGCCCGAGGCGAGGGGCTCGTTCGCGGCGGGACGGGCGGCGATGACCTCGCCGGTGCTGACCCCGACGGTGAGCCGAATCGCGACGGGGGGCTCCGCTTCGTCCCCTAGGTCGGGCATAGCCTCGCGTAGCTCGGCAGCCGCGCGCACGGCTCGGAGCGCGTCGTCCTCATGCAGGACCGGGACCCCGAAGACCGCCATCAGCGTGTCGCCGGGGTAGGTCTCGACTGTGCCACCGTGGCGCTCCAGCACCGTGCGCATCTCCACCCAGTAGGGGGCGACCACGCGCCGACGCGCCTCCGGATCGAGCGTCGTGCCCTTTGGAGCCGATGCCCCGACGCAAGCGAAAACCACCGTGACGGTCTTGCGCCGCTCGAGGACCGTCCCCGCGAGCGCCGCGTGATCCCTGACGCGGAGCTCGTACACGTTCTCGGGCCGCGACAGCCCCCGCAGCTGCCGGCGCCCGAGGTCAATCACCTCGGCGCCCGGCGGGAGGTGGTCGCGGACGATCTCCGTCGTGGCCTGCGACAACAGCGTCGCGCCGCCTCGGGCCAGGGCCCTCAGCCGTGCCGCGCGGTTCAGTGCGGGGCCGAAGAAGTCGCCCATGCGCTCGTGGGCCTCGCCGGTGTGCACCGCGATCCGCACGCGAAGCTCCAGTCCACCGGGCCACGACGTCGCGGCCAGCGCGTCCTGGACCTCGGCGGCCGCCGCGACGGCGTCGGTGGCGCGGCGGAACACGGTCAGCGTCGAGTCTCCTTCTCCCTTGGTCTTCAAGACCCGTCCGCCGTGTGCCTGGCCCGTGCGCTCGATGAGGTCGTCGTGAAGCTCGAGTGCCCCCGCCATCGCTTCGGCGTCGGCCTCCCAGAGACCCGAGGAGTCCTCGATGTCCGTGAGCACGAACGTCACGACCCCCGTGGGCAGCTCCGCCGTCGCGGGCTCGTCCGCGGCGCCGGCTTCGGGAGCCACCACCGGCACGGTGAGCTCGGAATCCTGCGCCAGGATGCCGCGCTCCAGCTCGCGCAGACGCTCACCGGGCTCGATTCCCAGCTCCTCGACCAGAGCTCGCCGGGCGTCCTGGTATGCCTGCAGGGCATCGGCCTGCCGGTCCGCGCGGTAGAGCGCGAGCATGAGCTGCGCCCGCAGACCCTCCCGATAGGGGTACTCGTCGACGAGCGTCTCTAGTTGACCGATCACCTCGGCGTGCCGGCCGAGCATGAGCTTCGCCTCGATAAGCCGCTCGTTCGCCGCGGCCTTCAGATCCTCGAGACGCGCGATCTCACCCTGCGCGAATGGCTCGTAGGCCAGATCGGCGAGCGCCGGGCCGCGCCATAGCGAAAGCGCCTGCTCGAGGAGGGGCGTCGCAGCATCCGGATGACCGGCGGCGAGCTCGGCCCTTCCCCCCTCCAGGAGCTGCTCGAACCGGTGGGCGTCGACGTGCTCCGGGTCGAGCTGGAGCTCGTAGCCGTGGCCGCGCGTGACGACCATGCCGCCGGTACCGGGCCCGTCCCCGAGCGCCTTTCGGAGGCGCGAGATGTGGACCTGCAGCGTCTTCGCCGCGGCGGTTGGCGGCGACTCGCCCCACAGCTCGTCGATCATCCGGTCGGTGCCCAGGGTCTCGTTGGCGTGCAGCACCAACAAAGCCAGGACGGCGCGGCGCTTGCTGCCGCCCAGCGGAACGCGCTGACGCCCGTCGAGGGCCTCGAGCGGGCCAAGAATGCGGAAGTCCATGCCAATTGGGCCTGCGAGTGAAGAACCCAACGTACCGCAGCCCGCCCGCCCCGGCCAATCGGCGGTTGCCGCGCTGTTACCGGCGCGTCGCCGCCTAGTAACCGCCCACCCGGAGGATCGCCGCAACACCAAACCGGGCGGAGCCCACGAAAGGCGCCGGCCGCGAAACAGGAGGCAGTCATGGGACATGCAATCCCCAAGCAGCACCCGGCGGTCGTTCTCCGCTCGCACTTCAACCTGGTTCGAGCCCTGCTCGGCGTCGCGATGGTCGCGCTTGTCGGGCTGGTCATCGCGCTCGTGATCGTCGCGAACGACGACAACGAGAACACGACCACGAGCGCCGTCCAGGCCGCCCCGGCGACGCCGCTGCCGGCCTCGGCGCTGCCCGCCTACCCCACTCCCGAGGTCGTCACGCCCGACCGGAGTTACTCGGGGCCGGCGCCCACCCGCAAGCTCGACGGCTCGACTGACATCCCGAACACCGCGCCGGTGGCCCCGGGCACCCGCTACGACGGCGGCCCCGAGGAAGGCTCACGCGGCCCCGTGAAGGACTACAGCATGAACTCGGCGACCGGCGAGGTGGGCAGCTCGCCCGCGCCGTCGCCGAGCACCCGGTACGACGGCGGCCCCGAGGAGGGCTCCCGCGGACCGGTCTCCCCGAGCAACTAGCACCCTCAAAACCGACGCGCAAGGGCCCTCCAGCCGGAGGGCCCTTTCGCATGCAGAGATCAGCCCGGCATCTGCCCGTGCCGGCTGCCGAACGCGGCGATCACCTCGCCGAAGCGGCGCACCGATTCGGCGCCCTCGGCGTCGGACAGGCCGACGATCGCGGTCTCGACACCGGCCTCCGACAGCTCCCGGTAGCGGCCCACGTGCTCCTCGACCGTGGCGGCCCCGGGGCGCTCGCGCGCGTCCGCCGAGGGCACCACGCGCGCCGGCGCCAGGTGTGTGACCTCGATCGAAGCGGGGTCGCGCCCCTCGGCCTCGCAGTGCTCCCGCAGCACGGTGAGCTTTCGACGCACCCTGTCCACGTCGCCGACCAGGTTGCAGGCGTCGGCGTGGCGGGCCACGAGCCGCAGCGTCCGCTTCTCGCCGGACCCGCCCACGAGGATCGGGACCTTCTCCTGCAGCGGCCGCGGATAGCACACGGCCTCGCTCACGGTAAGCGTCCTTCCTTCGAACCGCGGCGAGCCGGGACCCCACAGGAGCGGCAGCAGCTCCAGCGCGTCCTCAAGCCGGTCGAAGCGCTTCGCCAGCGGCGGGAACTCCCACCCGTACAGCTTGTGCTCGCGCTCGAACCACGCCGCCCCGATCCCGCACATCGCCCGGCCGCCGGAGAGCACGTCGAGCGTCGCCACGATCTTCCCTAGGTGGGCAATGTTGCGGTAGGTGATGCCGGTGACGAGCGTCCCGAGCCGGATCCGCTCTGTGACGCCGGCCAGGTACCCGAGCGTCGTGTAGCTATCGAGCATGTCCTCCCACTCCCGCCCGATCTGCGGGATCTGCAGGAAGTGGTCCATCACCCAGATGCTCGTGAAGCCGGAATCCTCCGCCGTGCGGGCCACCTCCGCCAGCGCATTGGCGGTGGCGGCCGGGTGGTCCGGGAAGCCGAAGCGGGATACCTGCAGGCCGAACTCGAGCGTCATCGGATCCTCCTTCTGCCGCTCGGCGGCATCCAGGGCTGTCAGGAAGGCGGGCGGCACCAGGTCGACGGGGGCGGCGCGGTGCACCCCGGCGAACCGCTCGGCGGTGAGCCTGTCGAGCACGCCCTCGCTCTCGCGGAGCTGGGCTGTTACGACCTTGCTCGGTACGGGGCTCCCGCGGGCGCGGTTGCGAGCCCGGACCTCCGCTGCGGGCGGGTCGAACACCACCGCGTGGGCCGGGACTCCGCGCCGCTCGGCGAGCTTGCGCCACTCGCCCCGGCGCGCCGGCTCAAGACCGGTCGAGTCGATCACGGTGGTGAGCCGCCGCCGCAGCCGCTTGTCTACGATCAATTCGAGCACCTCGAACGCGTCGCGACTGGCGCGCTGGTCGCGCTCGCCCGCCCCGACCACGGCACGCAGGCGGTCCGACGACACCACCTGGTCGGGATGGAACCACTCGCTCGCCCAGCGCGACTTCCCGGACGCGGTCGCCCCCACGAGGACGACGAGGCACGGATCGGGAAGGCGCAGAGAAGCGATGACTTCGGACCCTCGCACAGGTCTAACCTCATGACGATGGGCGCTCCCTCCGTCGGCATGCACCAACAGGATCTCCTCGACGCCGCACGCGACGGCGACGAGCACGCCTTCCGCCACCTGGTCGAGCTCCATCGGCGCGCGCTCAACGCCCACTGCTACCGCATGACGGGCTCGCTGCACGACGCCGAGGACGCGCTTCAGGATGCGCTGCTGCGCGCGTGGCGCGCGCTCCCCCGGTTCGAGGGCCGCAGCTCGGCGGGATCCTGGCTCTACCGGATCGCCACGAACGCGTGCCTCGACGCGATCGCGCGGCGTCCCAAACGCGTCCTGCCGATCGACTACGGCCCTGCGAGCGGGCCCGGCGACGATCCGGGCAGCCCACTCGGCGAGTCGGCCTGGCTCGAGCCCTACCCGGACGAGCAGCTCGGGCTCGAGGATGGCTACGCCTCACCCGACGCCCGCTACGAGCAGCGCGAGGCGGTGGAGCTCGCGTTCATAGCGGCGCTCCAGCACCTGCCGGCCAGGCAGCGCGCCGCGCTCATCCTGCGCGACGTACTGGGCTTCTCGGCCAAGGAGGTGGGGGAGGCGCTCGACTCCACGCCCGCGTCGGTGAACAGCGCCCTGCAGCGCGCACGCAGGACCCTCGAGGAGCGGCTCCCCGAGACCAGCCAGCAGGCCACCTTGCGCACGCTCGGCGACGACTGCGTGCGCGAGCTCGTGGAGCGCTTCACGAACGCGTTCGAGCGGGACGACGTGGCCGCCATCGTCGCGTTGCTGAGCGAGGACGCCAAGTTCGCAATGCCGCCCTACCCGAGCTGGTACCACGGCCGCGAGGCGATCGCGGGCTCGTGGCTCATGCCCGGCGGGC
This sequence comes from uncultured Thermoleophilaceae bacterium, assembly GCA_963733885.1. Taxonomy (GTDB): domain Bacteria; phylum Actinomycetota; class Thermoleophilia; order Solirubrobacterales; family Thermoleophilaceae; genus JACVRW01. The sequence continues at coordinate 375,016 of CAVTES010000007.1, forward strand.
CACCCCCCCGCCTGCGCTACGTGTCCACCTCGGCTAACGGACAGCCGGCGCTCGGGACGTACCGCCTCGATCGCGACGCGGGCACCTACCTCCCCCTCGCGCTCGACGTGCTGACGCTGCGCGGCTCGTGGATCGCCGAGGTCATGGCCTTCCGCACGCCCGAGGTGTTCCCGCGCTTCGGTCTGCCGAACGAACTCGACTACGCCGCCACGGCGTTGTAGTAGCGGACCGCCAGGCCGGTCAGGAGCGTCTCGAAACAGGACTCGATCGGCATGTCGTGCTCGTCCGCGTACGCGCGCAGCCCGGCGCTCTCGATCGCCTCGCTCTCCGCGATCACCTCGTCCACGAGGTCCGGGTGCTGATCGGAGAAATAGGCCCCCATCGAGTAGAGGCTCGTGTCCATGAGCCCCTCGAGGAAGGAGTCGTCCCCCGCGGAGGGGCTCGGCTTCGCGCCCATCGGCGCGCAGATTACCCCCCGCCGATCGCCGTGACGGCGTCGGGCGGGACGCCCGCGTCCACGGGCGGCAGGTCTCGAGCCGGTGACGCCTGCGTAGCCGGCCGCGGGTCGGGTAACGGGGAACTGCGCCCGTATCGCGGCGTGCAGTTCCCCGTGTTGGAGCCGGCGGAACCGGCGTCCCGGACCTTCGGGGACGGGGCCCGGGGCCGCGCGTGCAATCCTCTCGGCGCCGATGGCGCACCGGGAGGAGATCGTGGCCTACCTCGACGAGCTGCTCGAGATCGGCTCGTTCTCCGACTACGGGCCCAACGGCCTACAGGTGCCGGGCGGCGAGGAGGTGTCGCGGGTGGTGACCGGTGTGTCGGCGCAGCGTGAGCTGTTCGAGCGGGCCGCCGATGCCGGCGCCGAGCTCGTGCTCTGCCACCACGGGCTCTTCTGGGACTTCCACCCGCGCGCGCTGGGGCCGGCAATGAAGGAGCGGCTCAAGATCCTGTTCGACTCGGACATCTCGCTGGCGGCGTACCACCTGCCGCTCGACGCCCACCCGGAGGTGGGCAACAACGCCCTGATCTGCTCGATGCTCGGGCTCGAGCGGTCGGAGCCGCTGGCGGAGCACAAGGGTCGCGCGGTCGGCTTCGTCGGGCGGTCGGCGGACGGCATCCCGTTCGCCGAGCTGCGCCGCCGCTGCGCCGAGACGTTCGGGCAGGAGCCGTTCGTGTGGGACGCGGGGCCGGACACGGTCCACAGCGTCGGGATCGTGTCAGGCGGGGCGCAGGGGAACTTCCACGAGGCGGTCGCTCACGGCGTGGATGCGTTCCTCACCGGCGAGACCGCCGAGCACGTGATGGCTGAGGCGCGCGAGAACGGCGTGCACTTCATCGCGGGCGGCCACTACGCCACGGAGACCTTCGGAATCCGTCGTCTGGGTGAGCTCGTGGCCGACAGATTCGGCGTGGAGCACACCTTCGCGGACATTCCGAACCCGATCTGATACGGCGATTTCCGCAACGTGCGGGGATTTGCTTGCTTCCGCCCCCGCAGCCGATACCCTCCAAGGCAGGCATACTCGGACGAGGAGGACTAGTAAATGGCGATCCACCTGACGCCCACGGAGCTCGGCCGGGAGGCGGGGATGCACCGTCGCGAAGTGATCGCGAAGTGCATGGAGCTCGGGGTGCCGATCTTCCAGGGAAGGATCGACAAGACTTTGTTCATCTCTAGCGTCAAGGACGCTGCGCAGAGGAAGGAACTCGCAAGGGCGTAGTAGCTCGCCGGTCTCCCGTTAGAGTCCGCCTGCACCGCGGACTCGGAGGGAGACTACGATGGAAGCAGTAACGGCCGGCGCCGAGGCCAAGGCGCCCGGCACCGGATCGAAGACAATCGCCGACCTGCTGCCGCTGGCGGTCGAGCGCTACGGCGACGCTGCCGCGCAGCGCTTCAAAGTCGGTGACGAGTGGAAGAACGTCTCCTACGCCGAGTTGGGCGAGGCCGTCAGGGAGGCGGCGCTCGGGCTGGTGGACCTGGGCATCGAGCCGGGCGAGAAAATCTCGATCCTCGCCCACACCCGCCCCGAGTGGACGGAGGCCTGCTTCGCCATCCTCACCGCGGGCGCGACGCTCGTCACGATCTACCAGACGAACTCCCCCGAGGAGTGCCAGTACGTCCTCCACCACTCCGACTCTCGCGCGGTGTTCGTGGAGGACGCCGAGCAGCTCGCCAAGGTCCGCGCGGTCGAGGACGACTGTCCCGAGCTGAAGCACATAATCGTGATGGAGCCGGGCGACGCCGACCTTGGCGACGCCCTCACGCTCGACCAGCTGCGCGAACGGGGCCGCGGTCGCGATGCCGCCGAGTGGAAGGCCCGCTACGAGGCCGTCACGCCCGACGACATGTGCCTGTACATCTACACGTCGGGCACAACCGGTCCGCCGAAGGGCTGCCTGCTGACACAGTCCAACTACCGCGCGATCACGGACGCGGTGGTGGAGCAGGCGGTGCTCGAGCCCGGTGACACGTCGTACCTCTTCCTCCCGCTCGCGCACGCCTTCGCGATCCTGATCCAGTTCGCGTCGTTCGAGCTGGGCGTGACGATCGCCTACTGGTCGCGCGACCCGAAGATGATCATCGCCGACATCGCGCAGGTGAGCCCGAGCTTCTTCCCCTCGGTCCCGCGCATGTTCGAGAAGATCTACACGCTCGCCACGTCGAACATCGAGGACAAGGAGCAGCTCCGCAAGGCGGTCGAGGTCGGGGTGAAGGTGCGCATGATGCGCGAGGCCGGTGAGGAGGTCCCCGAGCCGTTGCGGCAGGGCTTCGACCAGGCCGAGGAGAAGCTGTTCAAGAACGTGCGCGGGCTGTTCGGCCAGAACATCCGCGAGTGCGTGACGGGCGCCGCCCCGATCGCGCCCGAGATCCTCGAGTTCTTCTTCGCCTGCGGCGTGCCGGTGATGGAGGGCTATGGCATGACCGAGACGTCCACGAGCGCGAGCGTGAACCGGCCCGAGAACAACGACTTCCGCTTCGGCTCGGTGGGGAAGGCCCAGCCCGGCGTGGAGGTCAGAGTCGCCGACGACCACGAGGTGCTGATCAAGGGCCCGAACATCTTCCAGGGCTACTACAAGAACGACGAGGCCACGGAGGGCGCGCTCCGTGACGGCTGGCTCCACACGGGCGACCTCGGGCGGCTCGACGAGGACGGCTTCCTCTACATCACCGGCCGCAAGAAGGACATCATCATCACAGCCGGTGGGAAGAACATCACGCCCGCCAACCTCGAGAACGGCCTGAAGCAGAATCGCTGGATCTCCCAGGCCGTGGTGGTCGGCGACCGCAGGCCGTACCTGGTGGCGCTGATCACGCTCGATCCGGAGGAGGCGCCTGCCCTCGCGCAGCAGCTCGGGCTCGAGGACGCGGACCTCCCGTCGCTTGCGAAGGACGAGAAAGTGCGCGCCGAGGTCCAGGCGGCGATCGACGAGGTGAACTCGCACGTCGGGCCGGTCGAGCAGGTCAAGCGCTTCGAGATCCTGGATCACGATCTCTCCCAGGAGACCGGCGAGTTGACGCCGACGCTGAAGGTCAAGCGCAACGTGGTGCACGAGAAGTTCGCCGACGTAGTAGAGCGGATCTACGGGGCGCCCCGCTAACGTCACCCGTATGGCCACAAGCACTCGGCCCGGCCGAGTGCTTAGCGAGGACCTATTGGCAAGCAACGACCCCACGGATACAGGCGGGCTCTTCATCGGGCGCCGTCCCGGCACGGCGCCTGTGCGCTACAACAAGGTCGAGCCGTCGTCCGAGCGGCGGCGGGCGGCTGACAACCTGCTCGCCCACGGGCTGCTCGCCATCGAGGTGGTGCTGTGCCTGTCGCTGCTCGGCCCGCAGCCCCTCGCGTGGCTCTGGATCGGCTCACAGGTCGACTACCTGACCGGCTACGTCACGGCCGGCATCGCCACGGTCATGGTCGGCTGCCTGGCCTCGCTGATGCTCACCATGGCGGTGGCCAAGCGGGTCGACCACGCGTGGAAGCTGGTGCGCCGCGCGGCGGGGCACGAGCAGGAGCGCGGCGCGCTCGAGCGCATCTTCGCCACCAGCGTCGCCATCGCGCTGGTGGTCTTCGCCGTCTGGTTCCTGATCGTCGAGGGCCCCGGGCCGAGCCTGGCGCCCACCGACTAGGTGGCGGGACCGTGGGAGGGTTCCGCGACTACTACCGCCAGTTCGACGACATCGACGAGGCGAAGCTGAACCTGGAGCGGCGGGCGCGCCGGCAGGAGGAGAAGCGCAAGGCGCTGGAGCGCTTGCCCGACCTGGACCTGTCCGGCACCGAGTGGCCGGACCTGCCTCACTCGGAGGTCGTGAACGCCGCGATCGCCCAGGCCCGCGGCCTCGTCAACCGCTATCCGGACCGCCACGCCGCCGGCGTGCGGCGGCTGCTGTCCGAGCGCCACGGGGTGGAGCCCGAGCAGATCGCTCTGGGAAACGGCGCCGCGGAGTTGCTGCAGTCCGCGGCGCTGGCCCTGCTGGGTCCGGGGTCCGAGCTGCTCACGCCCTGGCCGTCTTATCCGCTTTACCCGCTGCTTGCGGCCCACGCCGGCGCCAAGCCGGTGTTCGCGTCGAACGGGCTGGGGCAGGGCGCGGCGACCGAGCAGACCCGGGTCCTGGTCATTTGCAATCCAAACGACCCGACCGGCGCGTACCTGCCGTCCGGCGAGCTGCGCGCGCTGATCGAGGGGCTGCCTTCGCACGTCCACGTGCTGCTCGACGAGGCGCTCGTCCACTTCCAGGACGTGGAGGACGTGGACGCGTGCCTGCGGCTGGTCGACCAGTTCCCGCGCCTGCTGGTGGTACGCACGTTCTCGAAGATCTACGGCCTGTCCGGACTGCGTGCGGGCTACGCCGTGGGTTCGGACCCCGGGCTGCTGGCGGCCGTGGCGCCGGTGCTGGGCGTGAACGCGCTGACCCAGGCGGCGCTGGAGCACGCCCTCCGCACGGGCGACCAGGAGATCGAGCGGCGGCGGCGCGCCGTCTCGCGCGAGCGCACCCGCCTCACGGAGGGCCTGCGCGCACAGGGCGCCGACGTGTCCGACTCTCAGGCCAACTTCGTGTGGCTGCGGGCGCCGGCGATGAGCGGCGACGCGCTGGCAGTCGCGCTGCGCCGGCAGGGCGTGCAGGTGGCCCCCGGCGGCCCGCTGGGCGCGGACGACCACGTGCGTGTGGGGGTCCTGAACGAGGCGGCCACCACGCGCGTGCTGCGGGCCTACGAGAACGTCGTGAGTGCTACGGACGTGTAAACAACGGGCGACCAAGCGGTCACGCGCTCAGGGGGTGGGTAGTCCCAATGCTCGTATGCGGTACTGGAATTACCCACCCCCCTAGGCTCGGGTTCATGTCACGCGCGGTCCATCACCCCTTCTTTGCCCGTTTTTTGGCTTGCGTCGCCGCGCGCGCGGAGGGTGGCGAGGAGGACGACCTGCGCCGCGAGCTGCTCGCGGGGCTCAGCGGCCGTGTGATAGACGTCGGCGCCGGCACCGGCCCGAACTTCCGCCTCTACCCGGACACCGTGACCGAGCTGGTGGCCGTGGAGCCCGAGGACTACCTGCGCCGAAAGGCCGAGGAGGCGGCCGCCCGCATGGGGCGCCCGCAGATCCGGGTTATCGACGCGCTCGCCGACCGGCTGCCCTTCGAGGACTCCTCCTTCGATGCCGCCGTTGTGGCGCAGGTGCTCTGCTCCGTGCCGGACCAAGCCAAGGCGCTCGCGGAGCTGCGAAGGGTCCTGAAACCCGGCGGCCAGTTGCGCTTCTACGAGCACGTGCTCGCGCGCCAGCCGCGCTACGCCCGCTTCCAGCGCCTCGCCGGCAAGGTCACGCCCCACCTGGCCGGCGGCTGCCACCCCGATCGGGACACCGGTCACGCGATCGAGGAGGCCGGCTTCGAGATACAGCGTTGCCGCAGCTTCACCTTCCGTCAGTCCCCGCTCGACCTCCCCGTGGCCCCGCGGATCCTCGGCGCCGCGCGGAGCCCCTAAGTACACGCGACCGGAAGTTCGGCCGGGAATCGGCGAGTGGCTGGGCGTGGCTGGCAAGTCCGGTGGACGGAGTCGATGCCAGAGCATCGGCGAGTCCGCCGGATGCAGCCAGGCGCGTCCAGACGCCGCCGAAACCGGCCGAACTTGCGGGAGCGTGTACTAAGCCTCCTCCGACTGCCGCAGCAGGCCCGCCGTCGTCTGCTCGAGGATGCGCCGCCAGGCCGCCGTCTTCTCGCGGTCCTTGGCGAACTTGCGCACAACCTTGCGCACGCGGGTCGCCGAGATCTCGATGCCGTGCTTGGCAGCGATCGACTTGATCTCGTCGTACTCGGAGGCGAGCTTCAGCGTGACCGACTCGAAGCCGTGCCGCGCGATCTCCACCCGCCGGGTGAAGTTGAGGATGTTCGTCTCGAACATCAGCTCGTCGTTCGGGTCGGGCTCGATCAGGATGATGTCGACCCCCGGATAGCGCTCCTTCCACTGCTTGACCGCCTCGTGCAGGCGCTGGTGGGCCAGCAGCTTGAAGGCCTGATAGCCGATCTGCGGGAAGCCCATGTCGCGCACGCGCCGCACCCGGCTGCCCAGCATCGTTGGGATCACCTTCTGGAAGTCGTTCACGTACGGCACCAGCGGGTTCACCACGATCACGAACTCGGCGCCCGCCTCCACCGCCACGTCCACATTGGTGGTCGAGCGCAGCCCGCCGTCCACCAGGTGCCGGCCCTTGATCTCGACCGGCTTGTAGACCATCGGCAGCGCCGTGGAGGCTGCCACCGCGAGCGAGATCGGCACGTCGTCCCACTCCTCGCCGCCCAGAACGATGCGCTCGCAGGTGTCGAGGTCGGTGGTGGGCAGGTAGAGCTCGTTCTCGAGCAGCCGGAAGTCGTTCACCCGATCCGGGTCAGAGAGCACCCGCTCCAGGTAGGCCTGCATTCCGCCGCCGTCATAGAGCCCAGACGGCAGGGCCTCGGCCAACCCGACGGCAATGTCGATCAGCGACGCCGAGCGGATCTGGCCGAGGAAGTTGCGAGTGAGGCCCAATAGGCGGAGCGGCAGCAGGGCCGTGCTCTTGGCGAACTCCAGCGTGTTGGGCCGCATCAGGGTGCCGCGATCGACGTCCCTGAAGGCCGTCGGCACCTGCTGGTTGACCACCCGCATCATCTCCTCGGGGGTCACGCCGTTGGCGGTGAGGGCGGCCACGAACGAGCCGGCGCTGGTGCCGACGTAGACGTCGAACTGGTTCACGGTGCGGTTCACCGCGAGCAGGTCGAGCGCCCGGAGCGCCCCGATCTCGTAGACGCCTCCGGTGAACCCCCCGCCGCCGAGGACCAGCGCCGTGCGCGAGCGCCGGGTGCGGCGCCGGCGCGGCTTTCCCTGGGTCCCCGTGGCCTTCTTCGAAGGCTTCTGGAGCTTGACGACCTCGCCCATCCGCCCCGAGTATGTCGAACGGCCCTCAGAACCGCTCCCCTTGGCCGGTTACTGTGTTCAACCTTGCGGATGCGGCGCGCACTCCTCACCCTGCTCGCGCTGAGCGCCCTCGTGCCCGTGGAGGCGGCCCAGGCGGACCTGAAGAGCTCGCTGACCCTCCAGATGCGCCAGGCGGGGAGCCATTCCGGGGCTTACGTCACGAATCTGAGCACCGGGGAACAGGTGTTCGCCTGGCGAGCCGGCGTGCCGCGCATCCTCGCCTCGAACACCAAGCTGTTCACCTCCGCGGCGGCCCTGGCGCGCTTCGGGACCGAGGGCACGCTCGGCACGACCGTCCTGGGCAGCGGCCAGCTCGACATCGAGGGCGTCTGGCGCGGGGACCTGTACCTGCGCGGCGGCGGGGACCCCACCTTCGGCTCGCGCCGCTTCACCAACAGGGCCTACGGCGAGGGCGCCTCGGTCGAGGAGCTGGCCGCACTGGTGGACGAGGCCGGCGTACAGCGCGTCAACGGGCGCGTGTACGGCGACGAGTCGCTCCACGACTCGCTGCGCGGGGGCCCAGATTCGGGCTTCGGGGTCTCGATCTGGGTCGGGCCGCTCTCCGCCCTGTCGTTCAACCGCGGGCTGGCGACCGAGAGCGGCAGGGGATATCAGTCGAGCCCGCCTGCGTTCGCCGCCGCCCGGCTCGACGCCGCGCTCGAGGCGCGCGGCATCCGGGTGCGGCTCACGCCGCGTGCCGGCACCGCGCCGGCGGGGAGCACCGAGTTGGCGAGTGTGGAGTCGCCGCCGATGCAGACGCTGGTGCGGCTGATGAACAAGCCGTCCGACAACTTCTTCGCCGAGGTCCTGATGAAGGACCTGGCGATGCAGGCCCGTGGCCTGGGCACCACAACGGCCGGCGCCCGGCTGGCGGCCGGCTTCGCGCGCCGGCTGGGTGCCCGGGCCCGGCTTGTGGACGGGTCGGGGCTGTCGCGCGGCAACCGCGCCTCACCCCACCGCGTGGTACGGCTCCTGGCCGCCATGCCCGGCCGCCCCGAGTACGACGCCTTCGTGGACTCGCTTGCGATCGCGGGGCAGGACGGCACGCTGAAGACCCGGATGCGTTCGGGGGTGGCCCGCTCGCGCTGCCGCGGCAAGACCGGATCGCTCTCGAACGTGAGCGCGCTGTCCGGCTACTGCGAGGTCCTGAACGGCGACACGTACGCCTACTCGATCCTGATGAACGGGGTCTACCCGAGCGGCGCTCGCGTGCTGCAGGACCGGATGCTCCAGGCGATCGCCCGCGGCGTCGAGTAGCTACTTCAGAAGCGCCAGCAACGCTTCCTCGTCCAGCACGTCGGTGCCGAGCTCCTGCGCCTTCGTCAGCTTCGTGCCCGGGTCCGCGCCGGCCACCAGGTAGTCGGTCTTCTTCGACACCGAGCCCGTCACCTTGCCCCCGGCCGCCTCGATCCGCCGCGTCGCGTCGGGCCTGGTGAGGTTCGGCATCGTGCCGGTGAGCACCACGGTCTTGCCCACCAGCGGCCCCTCGGCGGGCGGTGCGGGTCCCTCCTCCTCCATCTGCAGGCCGTAGCCGCGCAGGCGCTCGACGAGCTCGCGCGTGCGTTCCTCGGCCAGCGTCTCGTGCACGGTCTTGGCCATGATCGGGCCCGTCCCCTCCACGTCGGTCAGCTCCTCCTCCGAGGCGGCCAGCAGCGCGTCCATCGAGCGCAGCTGACGCGCCAGGTTGCGCGCGTTGACGAACCCGATTCCCGGGATCCCGAGCGCGTAGAGCACCAGGTGGAAGGGCTGCTCCTTGGAGTCCTCGATCGCCGCCACCAGCTTGCCCGCCGAAACCTCCCCGAAGCCGTCGAGCTCGGCCAGTCGCTCGACTGTGAGGTCGTAGATGTCCGCCATGTTCTCGATCAGCCCGATGTCGAGGAAGCGGCGCGCGTTCTCCTCGCCAAGGCCCTCGATGTCCATCGCGCCCACGAAGTGCTTCACGGCCTGGAAGACCTGTCCCGGGCAGCCCGTGCGATTGGGGCAGATAGTCCACACGCCCTCCTCGGGCTTGATCGTGGGCGTGCCGCAAGCGGGGCACTCGCTCGGGGGCTCCGGAGGCGCGCCGCGGTTCTTGCGCTTCTGCGCCTTGGCGGTCGGCGAGACCACCTGCGGGATCACGTCGCCGGCCCGCATCACGATCACCTCGTCGCCGTCGCGCACGTCCTTGCGGCGCAGGTCCTCCTCGTTGTGGAGGGTGGCGAGCTTGACTGTGACGCCCGAGACCTGAACCGGCTCGAGCTGCGCGAACGGCACCATGTGGCCGGTGCGCCCCACGTTCCACGCGACCCCGCGAAGGATCGTGGTCGCCGTGGTGGGGGCGAACTTCCAGGCGATCGCCCCGCGCGGCTCGCGCCCGACCACGCCCAGCTGGCGCTGCAGGTCGAGGTCGTCCACCTTCACCACCACGCCGTCGATCTCGAAGTCGAGCCGGTCGCGCCGCTCCTCCCAGGCGCGGCAGGCGGCCACCACCTCGTCGACGGTGTCGTGCACTCCCACGTCGCGGCTCACCTTGAAGCCGTGCGACCGCAGCCACTCGAGCGACTCCGAGTGCCGCTCGAAGGAGAGCCCTTCGAGCGCCCCGACGCTGTAGCACCAGATCGAGAGCGGCCGGGACGCGGTGAGCTGGGGGTCGAGCTGGCGGATCGAGCCCGCGGCGGTGTTGCGCGGATTCGCGTACGTGGGCTCCCCGGCGGCCGCACGCTCCTCGTTGAGCTTCGCGAAGGCGGCGAGCGGCATATAGACCTCGCCGCGCACCTCGAGCAGCGGCGGCGCGTCCTCGATACGCAGCGGGATCGCACCGATGGTGCGCAGGTTCGTCGTCACGTCCTCGCCGATCTCGCCGTTGCCGCGCGTGGCTCCCCGCACCAGCCCGCCGTTCTCGTAGACGAGTGAGATGGCGAGGCCGTCGATCTTCGGCTCGGTCACGAAGTGGACGTCGCCCATCTCCACGCCCTGACGGGCCAGGTAGCGCTCCGATCGGAGCACCCAGGCCGCCAGCTCCTCCTCGTTGCGCGCGTTTGCGAGGGACAGCATCGGCTGGAGGTGCCCGACCTGCTCGAACTTGTCGAGCGGCTCGGCACCCACGCGCTGGGTAGGCGAGTCCGGCGTGCGGAGCTCGGGGTGCTCGGCCTCGAGATCGCGCAGCTCGTTCAGCAGCGCGTCGTAGTCCGCGTCCGAGACCTCTGGGTCGTCGAGAACGTAGTAACGGTGGTTGTGGTAATCGAGCTGCCGGCGCAGCTCCTGTGCCCGCTCGGCCGCGCTCACAACTCGCGGGCCGCCGGACGCAGCAGCGTGCCGAGGTCGAAGCCGGCGAGCTGCTCGATTCCGGACTGGTCGGTGAGGTCGAAGTGCAGCGGTGTTACCGCGATGTAGCCGTCCGCGATTGCCGCGAAGTCGGTGCCATCCTCGCGCTGGTAGCTCGGCGAGTCACCGTAGATCCGGTAGCGGCGCCGGCCCTCCTCCTCGCCGGTCAGCTCCATGCGGTCGCGGTAGATGCGCTTCCCGAGCCGGCAGGCCCGCGCGCCGCAGGCCTCGCCGACCGGGGTGTTCACGTTGAGCAGCGTTCCCTCGGGCATCGGCACGTGCTCGAGCTCCTCCACGAGCCGCGCCACGAAACCCGCCGCCTGCTCGAAGCCCTCCCTGCTCCAGGCGGTGCCGGCGCGGAAGTCCATCTCACCGTGGTCGGCCTGCTGGGAGACCGCGATCGCCGGCAGTCCGAGCATGATGCCTTCGAACGCTGCGGCGACCGTGCCCGAGTAGGTGATGTCGTCGCCCAGGTTGGCGCCATGGTTGATCCCCGAGACGATCAGCTCGGGCTCCAGCTCGATCAGGCCGAGCGCGGCGAACCGCACGCAGTCCACCGGCGTACCGCTGGTGGCGAACCCGCTGGTGCCATCCCCGAACTCCACCTCCTCGACGGTGAGCGGCTCGCGGAATGTGATGCTGCGCGCCGTGGCGGATCGGTTCGAGTCGGGCGCGATGACGGCAAGCTCGATGCCGGGCACCTCCAGCAGAGCCTGCCGGAGCACGTTGAGTCCGGTGGCCGTGATGCCGTCGTCGTTGGTCAGCAAGACCTTCACAGAGCGAGGGTACTCAGTAGCGAATCGACTCCAGGTAAAGGCCCTGGGGCGGCGCGGTCGCCCCAGCCTCGCTGCGCGGCCGTCCCTCCAGGAGTCGGCGAAACCGGTCCGGACTGACGCCGTCGAGCATGGTCCCCACCAGCACGCGCACCATGTTTCGCATGAACGTGTCGGCCTCGATCACGAAAGCCAGCACGTGCTCGCTCTCGTCGATCCACTCGGCCCGCGTCACGTCGCGATCGAAGCGGACGTGGTCGCCGTCGCTCGGCGTAAAGGCCGTGAAGTCGTGCCGGCCGGGCAGGGCGGCGGCGCACGCGTCGAGCGCGGCGCGGTCGACCGGGCGTGGCCACCACAGCGCCCGGTCGCGCTCGAACGGGCTCTGCGCCGACCGCGTCAGCACGCGGTAGCGGTAAGTGCGGCCCCGCGCGTGGCGGCGGGCGTCGAAATCCTCCGCGGCGGTCTCGCTCGCCAGCACGCTCACGTCCGGGGGCAGGACGCCGTTCAGCGAGCGGGCTGGGGCGGGATCGCCGGCGTGGCTCGCAACCTGGCCGCGCGCGTGCACGCCGCGGTCCGTCCGCCCGGCCACGGTCAGGGCAACCTCGCGCCGCAGCACGGTCCGGAGCGCCTCCTCGAGCACGCCCTGCACGGTCCGCATGCCGGGCTGACGCGCCCACCCCGCGAACTCCGAGCCGTCGTACTCGAGCAGCAGGCGCGCGGCCAGGGCGCTACCCGCGCCTGCGCGCGACGATCACCGCGTACTCGGCCTCCAGCCGCAGCGAGCCGTCGCCGGAGGCGTTGTTGCGCTCGATCATCTCGCCCATCAGCGCGCTCAGCTCCTCGAACCGCTCCGGCGGGAGCCCCTTCCGCGCCGCGGCCATCGTCGGCGCCGCGGCGCTGAACTCTTCGACAAACGCCTGCGGCGACTCGGCTTGCCAGACCAGCCGGCGGCGCTCGAACTCGACCCGCGCGGCGAGCGGCTCGAGGCGCTCGCGGGCCGTGGCCTCGTCGCCCCAACGCTCGGAGGGCGGCTGGTCCGGATCGAGCGGCGCGAAGCGGCGGCCGATGCCGAACATGTCGGCCATCACGCCCTCGGGCGTCCAGGCGGTGAGCCCCACGGCACCGCCCGGGCGCACGACCCGGAACAGCTCGCGCGCCACGACCTCGGGCCGGGGCGCTATGAACGCCCCGAACGCCGACCCCACGCAGTCGAAGCGCCCGTCCTCGAACGGGAGCGCCTCCGCGTCCGCCTCCACCCACTCGACGTCGTAGCCCTCCTCCTCCGAGCGGGCGCGCCCGCGCTCGACCATCCCCGGGGAGAGGTCGGACGCCACCACGCTCGCGCCTTCCCGCGCACACGCGAGCGCGAAGTTGCCGTCGCCGGCGCCCACGTCGAGCACCTCCTGGCCGGCCGAGACGGCGCACGCGTCCGCAAGTTCCGCGGCGGCGGGGGCGAGCTGGCGCGAAAGCACCGAGTAGTCGCCCTGGCCCCAGACCAGCTTCTGCCTCTCCTTGATGGCCTCCACGTCCACGGGGCCGCAGTATCCAGCACAATGCAACGGAGTGAAGGTCACGGCGAAGGCGGACTACGCGGTGCGGGCCGTGCTCGAGCTTGCCACGGTCGACGACGGCCTGGTCAAAGGCGAGCGCATCGCGCGCGCTCAGGGCATCCCGCTGAAGTTCCTCGAGAACATCCTCATCGACCTGCGCCACGCGGGCATCGTGCACGCCCAGCGCGGAGCAGAGGGCGGCTACCGGCTCGCCCGCTCGTCCGACGACGTGACGCTGGGCGAGGTGATCCGCGCGGTCGAGGGCCCGCTCGCCAGCGTGCGCGGCGAGCCGCCCGAGTCCGTCACCTACGACGGCGCCGCCGAGCACCTCCAGACGGTCTGGATCGCGGTGCGCGCCAGCCTGAGGAGCGTGCTGGACGACCTGACGCTGGCCGAGGTTGCGGCCGGGCGGCTGCCGGAGCGCGTACGCCGGCTCACCGAGGCGCCGGACGCCTGGTCTAGACGCTGACCTGGTCGACCTCCGGCCGCAGCCACACGATCTGGCCCTCGGCCAACTCGAGCTCCTCGGCGCGGGCGCGGGTGGTCTGCACCCAGGTCGAATCGCCCCCGCCGAGCGACAGCTCGACCCTCACCTCGAAGCCGAGGTGGACGATGCGGTCGATCTGCGCCTCCGCCGTGCCGTCCTCCGGGTCCATGAGGATCTCCACGTCGTGGGGGCGGATCCACTGCCCGGACAGCTCGCTGACCGGGCCGATGAAGCGCATGACGAACTCGTTCGACGGCTTCTCGTAGAGATCGCGCGGCGAGCCGATCTGCTCGATGTCGCCGTGGTTCAGCACCACGATCTGCTCGGCCACCTCCATCGCCTCCTCCTGGTCGTGGGTGACGAACACGGTCGTCACGTGGACCTCGTCGTGGAGGCGGCGTAGCCAGGCGCGGAGCTCCTTGCGCACGGTTGCGTCGAGCGCGCCGAACGGCTCGTCCAGCAGCAGCACGCGCGGCTGCACCGCGAGCGCCCGGGCGAGCGCCATGCGCTGGCGCTGCCCGCCGGAGAGCTGCGAGGGGTAGCGGTGGGCAAAGCCGTCGAGGTGGACCAGCTTCAGCAGCTCGTCCACCCGGGCCTCGACCTCCTGCTTCGGACGCTTGCGGATGGTCAGCCCAAAGGCCACGTTCTTCGCCACGGTCATGTGCTTGAAGGCCGCGTAGTGCTGGAACACGAAGCCGACGTTGCGGCGCTGCGGGGGCTTGGCGGTGGCGTCCTCTCCGCCGATCAGGACCCTGCCCTCGTCTGGCTGCTCGAGCCCCGCGATCACCCGCAGCAGGGTGGACTTGCCGCCGCCGCTCGGGCCGAGCAGCGCCGTGAGCGATCCGTCGCGCACGCTCAGGGACACGTCTTTCAGGGCGGTGAACTCCCCGAACCGCTTGGAGACGGACTCGACGACGATGCTCATCCCTGAGCCTCCTTCGGCTTGATCAGGTTCATGGCCAGCAGCGTGGCCAGGGCCAGGAGCGCGAGTACGACGGAAGCAGCGTAGGCGCCGGTCTCGTCGAACCGCTGGAAGCGGTTCTCGACGAACAGGGGCGCGGTCTCGGTCCTGCCCGACAGCTTGCCCGACACGATGCTCACGGCGCCGAACTCGCCGAGCGCCCGCGCGGTGGTGAGCACCACGCCGTAGGCCACGCCCCAGCGGATCGCGGGCAGCGTGACGCGGAAGAAGGTCTGGAACCCGCCGGCGCCGAGCGTGGCCGCCGCCTGCTCCTGCTCGGTGCCGATCTCGCGCAGCACCGGGATCACCTCGCGCACCACGAACGGCAGCGAGACGAACATCGTGGCGAGGATCATGCCCGGGGTGGAGAAGATGATCTGGATGCCCTGCTCGGCGAACCACTCGCCGACCCAGCCGTCGCGCCGCCCGTAGACGAGCAGCAGCGCGAGGCCGACGACCACGGGCGAGACCGCGAACGGCAGGTCCACCATCGCGTTCAGCAGCGCACGGCCGCGGAAGCGCTGGCGCACGATCGCGAGCGCGCAGAGCACGCCGAAGATCGTGTTGAGCGGGACGGCCACGGCCACCATCACGCAGGTGAGGTAGAAGGCGTGCTGGGCCTCCGGCGTGGTCACCGCCTCCCACGCGGCCGCGATGCCGTCCTGGAACGCGTTGATGAACACGAGGCCCACCGGGATCCCCAGCAGCAGCGCCAGGTAGCCCAGCGCGAGGATGCGGAGGACGTACTTACTCTTCATGCCGCAGCGCCCTCTTCGACAGCCAGCCGAAGAACAGCAGCACCACGAGCGCCACGACCAGCAGCACCACCGACACCGCCGCCGCGGCCGACGGTGTTGTCGCTCTCGACCTGCGAGAAGATGAAGACCGAGGCCGCCTGCGTCTCGAACGGGATGTTGCCCGTGATCAGCACGAGCGAGCCGAACTCGCCGACGGCGCGCGCGAAGGCGAGGCCCGCGCCGGCGATGATCGCCGGGGTCAGGTTGGGAAGGATGATGCGGCGGAACACGGTCGCCTGCTCGCGCCGAGCGACTCGGCCGCCTGCTCCATCTCGCTGGTCCAGCTCGAGCAGCACGGGCTGCACGGCGCGCACGACGAACGGCAGCGTCACGAACAGCAGCGCCAGCACGATCGACAACCTGCGTGAAGGCGACGTTGACGCCAATCGGGCTGTCGGGGCCGTAGAAGGCGAGCAGCGTGAGGCCGGCCACGATCGTGGGCAGCGCGAACGGCAGGTCGATCAGCGAGTTGACGATGCCCTTGCCGGGGAACTCGTCGCGCACCAGCACCCACGCGATCAGCGTGCCGGCTGACCACGTTGATCACCACCACGATCACCGACGCGATCAGCGTGATGCGCAGCGACGCCACCGCCTGCGGGCTCGGTGACGGCGTTCCAGAACGAGTCCAGCGCCGCTGTCGAACGACCTGATCAGCGACGGCCGCCAGCGGGATGAGCGCGACGATGCTGAGGTACGTCATGGCGATGCCGCGCCCGAGGACGTCCCCGGAGAAGGGGACGAACCTCGCGACGCGGCTCGCCGGTGCCGCCGGAGGGGGCGGCGCTGTTGCTGCTTCGCTAGTCGGAGGCAGTGCTCTTCCCCTGTGACTGGAAGATCTCCGCGACGATCCCCGCCTCCGGGTCGAAGAACTCGTCGTTCACCTTGTCCCAGCCGCCGAACTTGGTGATGTCGAACAGCCTCGGCGGGTCGGGGAAGTCGTGTTGCGGCTCCACGCCGTCGACAACCGGGCGGTAGCCGGTGTCGGCGAAGATCTGCTGCGCCTCCTCCGTGTAGAGGAAGTCCACGAACGCCTCGGCCTTCTCGAGGTTCTGGGACTCGTTCACGACGGCGAGCGGGTTCTCGATCAGGATCGTCTCGTCCGGCACGATGTAGTCGATCTCCTCGCCGTTCTGCTGGGCGAGGATCGCCTCGTTCTCGTAGCCGAGCAGCACGTCGCCCTTGCCGCTCGAGAAGGTCTGGAGCGACTCGCGCGCGCTCTTGTCGAGCACCGGCACGTGCTCGAACAACTCGCTCAGGTAGGCCTGGGCCTCCTCCGGCGACTTGCCGGCCTCGAGCTGGGCGCCGTACGCGGCCATGATGTTCCACTTCGCGCCGCCGGAGGTGAACGGGTTCGGCTCGATCACCTCGATGTCGCCCTTGATCAGGTCGTCCCAGGTCCGGATGTTCTCCGGGTTGCCCTTGCGGACCATGAACACCACGACCGAGTCGGTGACCATCCCGTCGTGCTCGTTCTGGTTCCAGTCCTCGTCGACCAGACCCGCCTCCACCAGCCGCGTCATGTCGGGCTCGAGGGAGAAGTCCACGACGTCGGCGGGAAGCCCGCCCTCGACCGCGCGCGACTGCTCGCCGGAAGAGGCGTAGGACTGGTCGAAGCCGACGCCCTCACCCTCCGGCGTCTTGTTGAACGCCGGGATCAGCTTGCGGAAGGCCTCCTCCGGCGTGGAGTAGGCCACCAGGGTCAGGGAGCCGCCGCTGCCGTCTCCGCCGCCGCCGCTGGCAGTGGACGATCCACCGCAGGCGGACACGACGAGCACCGCGACGAGGGCACCGAGGGCCGCCAGCGCACGCAGCGCCGGGCGAGCCCGCGCCGTGAGAGGACGCGGCAGCTTCCGTGTGCCAGCCCAGATCCGCATCATTCTCCACCTTGTCAATCGGGTTACGGCGCGGGACCGTAGCACATAGCCGATCGGTGAAGTAGAGAATCTGGCAGCCTTGGCAGAGCGAAGCTCATGAAAACCCGCCCCCTTACGCCTCTGTAACGAACGCGCACGATCGCTGGACCATGCAGGGTGCGCCCGCTGCAATCCCGTCACATGGCACGCATCGTCCTGACCCTGGTCGCGTGCGTAGGTCTCGCCGCCGGCTGCGGAAGCGACAACGATGGCACCAGCGGAAGCAGTGACGGCGGGACGCCCGTCGGCGACACGGCTGGCGCGGCCGAAATGGGCGCGAAGGAGCAAACGGAGGCCGACGACGACGCCGGGTCCCCGGCAGTCGCGGCCGCCAAAGGTGAGGCAGCCGAGGACGCGGCCACCGAGGGCGGACCCGCCGGCGACGCGGCCTCCAAGCCACCGCGCGGCCCCCGTCTCACGCTCCGCGACTCGCAGTTCGGCCCCGTACTCTTCGACGGCCGCAATCGCGCGCTATACCTCTTCACCCGCGACCCGCGCAACAAGACACGCTGCTACGGCGCCTGCGCCGAGGCCTGGCCGCCCTTCTACGCCAATAGCCGCCCCCGCGCCGGCCGCGGCGTCGACCGATCCCTGCTCGGCACCATCGAGCGCCGCGACGGCAGCCGCCAGGTGACCTACAAGGGGCAGGCGCTCTACTTCTACGTCGACGACCTGCGGGGCCAGGTCCTCTGCAACGACGTCTTCGAGTTCGGCGGGACCTGGTACGCGGTGAACGCGAAGGGCAACCCGCCGGCGTAGAGACTTGATGTGGGTTCACCGGGCGAATCATCTTCGGTCAACTGCCGTCCTTCTCGTATCTTCTGCGGCCATCGCCCCGGCCCGGCTACGGGAACGACCTCACTGTCCTGACTTGTGCGCCTCCTGGACCCCCTAAATAGGACAGTGCCGACCCTCCCGAAGGCGGTGGGCGAACGATCTTCGGACCCGGGCGACCGCGCGGCGCCGTGCTGCAACGCGACCTCCCTCCGGCTCGACCGGGACGCGTGTGGCCGCCGCAGCTCTCGACGGCACCCGCCTGTCGCCCCCGAACCCACGTCAGACCTGCTGCTGGGCGCTCAGAGCCCGGGCGGATGCCGCGCCACGAAGCCGCTCGTCGATCGCGGCTCGTTCGTCCAGCGCGAGCCGGTCTCCCTGAGCGCGCTCGTGTCGTAACGGCGGCCGTTCACGACCATGAAGGCATGGCCGCTGTTGGCGTAGACCGTCACGTGGCGGCCCGGGCCTGGCTCGCCGTAGCTCATGAAGCCGGATGAGTCGAGCGGGGACTTGAGCAGCCCGGCCGCGTGCAGGGCGTAGGAGACCGAACCAGAGCAGTCATAGCCCGTGTCGTTGAACGTGCGGTGCCCGCCGCCGTACTTGTAGGGCATTCCGGCGATCCGGTTCGCACCGCCGATCAGGCGTCCGAGCGCGCCCGGGCCGGCCACGACGTCGCCGCCTCCCCCGTCGCCTCCGCGGCGTTTCAGCGCCTCGCCTTCGCCCATGCCCAGGGCGCGGCGAGTCATCGGGCCCACCACGCCGTCGGCGACGAGGCCGTGACGGCGTTGGAAGCGCCTCACCGCCGCTTCCGTCTGTGGACCGAAGACGCCGTCGGCCGTGAGGCCAAGTTTGCGCTGGAGGGCCCGCACGCCGCCGCCGCCCTGGCGGCGCGAACCGCGGCGGCCAGACCTGCGCGCCGGCCGCCGCGCACCGCTTCCCCCGCGCTTCAGCACCGGACCCGGCCCCAGACCCAGCGCCTGGCGGGTGACCGGGCCCACTATTCCGTCGGCGACGAGGCCCTTGCGGCGCTGGAAGCGCCTCACCGCGCGCTTGGTCTGCGACCCGAACACCCCGTCGGCCGGGATGCCGAGCTTGCGCTGCAGCCGCCGCACGTCGCGCCCCCTCGACTTGGAGGCGCTCGCAGTAACCGACCCGGAGGCACCTGCGGCGCGCTCCCCCTTGCCCTGCTGCGCGTAGGCTTCGCCGCCGGGGAGCGGCATGGCGAAGCACGCCAAGGCGGCAAGCGCTAACTGTCGGGCGGCGATCCGTCGCATATCTGGAACGACGCCTACGAGGTGAGCTGACGGGCTCGCGCCTAAGCGCTACTCCGGCAAATGGCGCATCAGCACCAGCCGGCGATTCGCCCCAACGGCCACGGCGGCCGCATTGGTTCCCCCGCTCGCCGGACACTGGGTCGCGACGATTCGGCGTGCGAAGCTCGTCTTTCTATCACGCGAATGTCCTGCGTGCTGCACGATTTCTTGCAATATGGTGTCGCCAATGCACGAGATCGCCCCCGGGATCGTTCACTGGACCGCCAATCACCCCAAGCACGGCCTCGAAGTGAGCTCGTACTGGCTGCCCGATCTGAAGGTCTTGCTCGACCCGCTCGAGGTCCCCGAGGAAGTCGATGGCATTGACCTGATCGTGCTCTCGAACCGCCACCACCAGCGGGGCATGCTGGCCGCGAACCAGCGCTTCGGCGCCCCGATCCGGGCGCCCAGGGTCGGCATGCACGAGTTCGAGGAGGACGACCCTGTCGAGGCCTACGACTTCGAGGAGCCGCTGGCCGGCGGGGCCATCACGCCGTACCAGGTGACCGAGCTCTGGCCCGACGACTGCGTGCTGCATATCCCCGCGGTGAGTGCGCTGGCGGTCGCGGACACGGTGATGCACTACGGGGAGGAGCTCGAGTTCGTGCCGGACAAGTACATGGACGACCCCGACGCCGAGAAGCGGGGCATCCGCGACGGGCTGGCGCGCCTGGCCGGTGACCTCGACTTCGAGCATCTGCTCGTGGCCCATGGCACGCCGATCGCCGGCGAGGGCCGCGAGCGCCTGCGGGAGTTCGCCGGCGGCTAGCGTGTCCTCGGTTTGGCCCTGGGCGCCCAGGCGCGGCCGCCGGGCTGGGGCTGGAGGTTGAGCGGGCCGAACTCGTGCGAGGCAGATCACGACCGCCTCGCCTCGCTCGGCCAGGTCGTATAGCTCCAGGATGCGGTCGCGTTTTCGCTCGAAGTCGGGATCGGTCGAGCGCTTCCAGCTCCTCACCGCTTGAAAGCGGACCTCCTCCTCACGCAGGAGCTGCCTCAGCCCCTCGTGGGAGATGTCCGCCACCACCCCCTCGGCGACCAAGTAGTCGGCCAGCTTGGCCAGCGACCAGGTCGCAAACGGCTGGCCGAGGTCGGTCGGGTCCGTCAGCGCGATCCGCTTGATCGCTTGGCGCTTGGGCAGCGTAAACGTCGGCGGCCGGCCGCCCCGATAACGCGGATAGAGCGCCTCGAAGCCGTCGCGATTGAAGTTGTGGATCACCTCGCGGACGGTGTCGGGGTCGGTGAAGACGACCTCCGAGATCTTCGGCGGACTCATGCCTTGGGCAGACAGCAAGACGATCTGCGCGCGCCGCCAAGTCACCACCGAGCCGGTCCCCCGGCGCACGATCCGCAGCAGCCGATTGCCCTCCTCCGGCGTGACCTCGCGCAACACCACCCTGGCCGCCATCTTCCCCCCCGGTCGCAAACCGATGCCGGGAAAACCCCTTCGGCGGAAAACGCCAAGACCCTGTCATGGAAACCGGCGAACGTTGCCGGTCACACCACTAGCTTCGGATCGCCCTCACCGCGCGGCGGGTGAGGCGGACAGAACGATCGAAGTGACGGCCGGCGCGCCGCCAAGCCCTGCGGGCCGCCCCGTGGCGGCCCCTCATGTACGCGCGGACTCCGCGGCGATCCCAAACCAGTGCAACGTCAAACGCCCGCAGCGAGCGAAACATCAGCCGCTTGTACGTCGCCCCGCCCTCGCTGGAGGGCTGCTCGGCCCTCAGGGCCCGGCGCACGATGTCGATCTCCCCACGGGTGCGGCGGTTGAGGCGGAGCAGCCGGCGCGCCAGGCGCCGGGGGTGACCATTGCGCTCCCAGGCTCTGTACGTGCTCCGGGTCTTGTCCCCGAGGCGCTCGAACTGGGCGTCCCGGCTCCGCCCGGCCTCGCGCAGGCTGCGGTCGTCGGCCGGCGCGGTCGCAGCCGGCAGCAGCATGCAAGCCAGAACGAGAGGCACCGCCCACCGCTTCACACCAGGGCAGTACCCGGCGAGCGGGGAAGGAACACGCCGAGCGCTAGACCAGCTCGAGGAACACCATTTCCGTGGAGTCCGACTTGCGCGGGCCCAGTTTAAGGATCCGCGTGTAGCCGCCTTCCCGGTCCGCATAGCGCGGGGCGATCTCCTCGAACAGCTTGTAGACCACGAACTTGTCCTGGCCGAGGCGTGCCATCGCCACGCGGCGGGAGTGTCCGTCGCCTCGCTTCGCCAGCGTGATCAGCCGCTCGAGCTCGGGCTTGACAGCCTTGGCCTTCGCCTCGGTTGTCTGGATGCGCTCGTGGTCGATCACCTCGCGGCACAGGTTCATGAACAGCGCCTTGCGGTGCGCCGTGTCGCGCGACAGCTTTCCTCTCTGCTTCCGATGGCGCATGGCCGGAAAGACCTTACCCGGCGCGCAGCCCCAGCCCGCGCGCCTCGAGGGTCTCCTTGACCTCCTCGATGGACTTGCGGCCGAAGTTCGGGATCGCCGCCAGCTCGGACTCGGACTTCTGCACCAGGTCGCCGACCGTCTGGATTCCGGCCCGCTTGAGGCAGTTGTACGAGCGCACGCCCAGCTCGAGCTCCTCGATCAGGATGTCGTCCATCCCGCCGGCGCCCGGCGCACCGGCGCCGTCGCCGCCGAGGCCCTCGGCCCCGGCCACGAGCGCCGCGCCCTGGTCCCGAAGGGCCTCGACGCGGTCGGCGTCGGTGAAGATCGCCAGGTACTTGATGAGGATCTCGGCGGCCTCGCGCAGCGCCGTCTGCGGGTCGAGCGAGCCGTCGGTCTCGATGTCGATCGTTAGCTTGTCGAAGTCGGTCTTCTGGCCGACGCGGGCGGCGTCCACGGAGTACGCCACGCGCTTCACGGGCGAGAAGATCGAGTCGATCGGGATCACGCCGATCGGCTGGTCCGGGGTCTTGTTGTCCTCGGCCGGCGAGTACCCGCGGCCGTGGCCGACCGTCAGGTACATCTCGAGCTTGGTCTTCTTCTCGAGCGTCCCGATGCGGGCCTCGGGGTTGAGGATCTCAACGCCCGAGGGCAGGTCGATGTCGCCCGCAGTCACGTCACCGGGGCCGGTCACGACGAGCGGGGCCTCGATCTCGGCCGCATCGGAATGCATGCGGCAGACGATCTCCTTCAGGTTGAGGACGATGTCGGTCACGTCCTCCTTGACCCCGTTGATGGTGGAGAACTCGTGCGCGACGCCCTCGATGCGGACGCTGGTCACGGCCGCCCCGGCCAGTGACGACAGCAGCACGCGGCGAAGCGAGTTGCCGAACGTGTAGCCGAAGCCGCGGTCCAGCGGCTCGATGGTGAAGGTCCCGCGGTTGTCCTCGACCTTCTCGGCTGAAATTTGGGGGGTCTGAAACTCAATCATGAGAGAGGGATTTCCTTCGCTTGTGGTCGCCCCACACCCCTGCGTGGGCGGGTGCGAGTCTGGTGCTACTTCGAGTAAAGCTCGACGATGAGCTGCTCCTGGACCGGCGAGGTGATCTCCGCCCGCTCGGGCAGGCGGAGGACCTTCGCGGTCAGCCCGTCGTGGTCGGCCTGCAACC
This sequence comes from uncultured Thermoleophilaceae bacterium, assembly GCA_963733885.1. GTDB lineage: Bacteria > Actinomycetota > Thermoleophilia > Solirubrobacterales > Thermoleophilaceae > JACVRW01. The sequence continues at coordinate 397,871 of CAVTES010000007.1, forward strand.
ACGCCGGCACTACAGAGGTGAGCTCGGTGGCCTCGCGGACGACGCTCTCGACGGGAGCGCTCGGCTTCATCGTGATCACGTCGTCGTCGCGCAGCTGGTAAGAGGGAATGTCGACCCGGCGGCCGTTGATCGCCCAGTGGCCGTGGCGGATCATCTGCCGCGCCTGGCGCCTGGAGGCCGCGAAGCCGAGTCGCACAAGCACGTTGTCGAAGCGCGACTCGAGCAGCCGCAGCAGGTTCTCGCCGGTCACGCCGGGCTGCCGGCTGGCCTTCGAGTAGTAGTTGCGGAACTGCTTCTCGAGCACGCCGTAGTAGCGGCGCGCCTTCTGCTTCTCGCGCAACTGCACCCTGTACTCCGACTGGCGCGAGCGGCCACGGCCGTGGTCGCCGGGCGGGTAGTTGCGCCGCTCGACTCCGCACTTGTCCGTCAGGCAGCGCTCGCCCTTCAGGAACAGCTTCTGGCCCTCGCGGCGGCACTGCTTGCACTGGGCGCCGGTGTCGCGTGCCATCAGACGCGCCTCCGCTTCCGGGGCCGGCAGCCGTTGTGCGCCTGCGGGGTTACGTCCTTGATGGAGGTGATCTCGAGCCCGGCGGCCTGCAGCGAGCGGATCGCCGTCTCGCGGCCGGAGCCGGGACCCTTCACGAACACCTCGACCTTCTGAAGCCCGTGCTCCATCCCCTTGCGCGCCGCGGCATCGGCCGTGACCTGCGCGGCGAACGGGGTGGACTTGCGCGACCCCTTGAAGCCCGCGCCACCCGCCGACTCCCATGCGATCACGTTGCCGTCCTTGTCGGTCAGCGCCACGATCGTGTTGTTGAAGCTCGTCTTGATGTGCGCCTGGCCGAAGGGCACGTTCTTGCGGACACGCCTGCGTCCGCGCGGCCTGCGGGGCTGCGGCATCTAGCTCCTCACCTCAGTGCTTCCTGATCTTCTTCTTACCGCCGCCCATCGCGGACCCGCGCTTCGGTCCCTTGCGGGAGCGGGCGTTCGTCTTGGTGCGCTGGCCGTTGGCCGGCAGGCCGCGCCGGTGGCGCAGGCCCTTGTACGAGCCGATCTCCATCAGCCGCTTCACGTTCTGCGAGCGCTCACGCCGGAGATCGCCCTCCACGAGCAGGTCGTCGACCTTCTCACGCAGCTCGCGAACCTCGTCCTCCGTGAGGTCCTTGACCTTCGTGTCGGGGTCCACGCCGACCTCGCGGAGCACCTGGTTGGAGGTCGACCGGCCGACGCCGTAGATGTACGTGAGGCCGATCTCGGCCCGCTTGTTGAGGGGGATGTTGATGCCTGCGATTCGCGCCATTGATTAACCCTGCCGCTGCTTGTGCCTCGGGTTCTGACAGATCACGAGCACGGCACCGCCACGGCGGATGACCTTGCACTTCTCGCACATAGGCTTGACTGATGCGCGGACCTTCATAGCTCCGAGATCGGGAAACGTATCGAACGAGGAAACCGGCGCGTGCGCCCAGGAGTCGGCCCAGCGCCGACCGATAAGAGTAGCAGCAGGGAAACCAAGCCGGGGGCTCACGCCTCCGGGCCCCCGCTGATGATTGGCAGGCCTCTTCTACGCCGAAACCGCGGCCGCGGCGACCCCGCTCTCGACCACCTCGTGCCAGGGGGTGAGGATGCGCGGCCCGTCCCCCGTTATGGCTACGGTGTGCTCGAAATGGGCGGCCAGCGAGCCGTCCTGGGAGTACACGGCCCAGTTGTCCGAGCCCATCCTCACGTGGTGCGTGCCGGCGTTGACCATCGGCTCGATGGCCAGCACCATTCCCTCCTCCAGCTCGGGACCGGTGCCCGCCTCGCCGAAGTTCGGGATCTGCGGGTCCTCGTGCATGTCGCGCCCGATCCCGTGGCCCACAAGGGAACGGATCACGGAGAAGCCGTCGGTCTCCACACGGGCCTGCACGGCGTGGGAGACATCCCCCAGCCGGTTCCCGACCTGGCACTGGTCGACGGCGGCGAACAGGGCGGCGCGCGTGGTGGCGAGAAGGCGCGAGGCGATCGGCGTGACGGGCCCGATCGGATGGGTGATCGCGGCGTCGGCGACCCAGCCGTCGTGGATGACGCCGATGTCGACCGACAGGATGTCGCCCCGGCTCAGCTTGTAGGACCCGGGGATCCCGTGGACCACCATCGAGTTGGGGGACGCGCAGATCGAGCCGGGGAAGCCGCGGTAGCCCTTGAACGCGGGCTCAGCGCCCTGCGAGAGGATGAACCGTTCGGCTGCCTCGTCCAACTCGGCGGTGGTCACGCCGGGGCGCGCCTTTGAGCGCAGGATCTCGTGGCAGCGCACCAGGATCCTTCCGGCGGCGGCCATCTTGTCGATCTCGTCGGGTGTCTTCTGGAGGATCACGAGTCCTAGATCTCCGCTTCGAGGGCTAGCGTGGCCAGTGTGGCACGAATCCGGCTGTGGACCTCGTCCGGCGTCAGAGTGCCGTCGAAGCGGCGCAGTAGCCCGCGCTCCTCGTACCAGTCGATCAGCGGCTCCGTCTGAGAGTGGTACTCGGACAGGCGCTTCCGGATCGTCTCGGGCTTGTCGTCGTCGCGCTGGACCAGGCGTGAGCCGTCCTGGTCGCAGACCCCCTCGTGCTTGGGCGGGTCGAACTCCAGGTGGTAGACGTGCCCGGCCTTGACGCAGGTGCGCCGCCCGGACAGCCGGCGGATCACGTCGTCGTCGGGCGCGTCGATCAGGAGCGCTGCCGTGAGCGACCGGCCGAGCTCGTTGAGGGCGGCCTCGAGCATCTCGGCCTGGGCGATCGTGCGCGGGAACCCGTCGAGGAGGAAGCCGTCGTCGGCGTCCCCGGAATCGAGTCGCTCCGCGATCACGCCGCAAATGAGCTCGTCGGGCACGAGCTCGCCCCGCTCCATGTAGCTCTTCGCCTCGCGGCCCAGCTCACTCCCGTTCCCCACCGCCTCGCGCAGGATGTTGCCCGTGGCGTAGTAGGGCAGGTCGAAGTCTTCCACGAGGCGCTCCGCCTGTGTCCCCTTCCCGGCCCCCGGCGGGCCGAGGAGGACCAGGTTCCGCTCGCTCACTTCAGGAAGCCCTCGTAGTTCCGCATCATCAGCTGCGCCTCGAGCTGCTTCATCGTGTCGAGAGCCACGCCCACCACGATCAGGATCGAGGTGCCGCCGAAGTAGAAGTTCGCGGACGTCTGGTTGAGAAGGATCGTCGGCAGGGCCGCGACGGCAGCCAGGTAGAGCGCGCCCGGGAAGGTCAGCCGCGCGAGGATGCGGTCGAGGTATTCGGCCGTGGGTCTGCCTGGCCTCACCCCCGGGATGAAGCCGCCGTACTTCTTCAGGTTGTCCGCCTGCTCCACCGGGTTGAACGTGACCGCGGTGTAGAAGTACGTGAAGATGATGATGAAGAAGGCCTCCCCCACCAGGTAGGCCCAGCCGTTCGGGTTGAAGAAGACCGAGAAGTCCTGCGCCCAGCTCGCCTGGCTCAGCTCGCCTACCGTCGGGGGGAAGGCCATCAGCGAAGCGGCGAAGATCACCGGGATCACACCGGCCATGTTCACGCGCAGCGGCAGGTAGGTGGAGCCGCCGCCGGCCATGCGCCGGCCCACCACGCGTTTCGCGTACTGGACCGGGATGCGGCGCTGGCCCTCCTGCATGAAGACGACCGCGGCGATGATCCCGAGCGCCAGGAAGGGCATGATCACCTTGAAGACCTGGTCCGGGTTGTTCCACCAGCTGACGATGCCGTCAGGCAAACCGGCCACGATCGAGGCGAAGATCATCAGCGAGATGCCGTTCCCGATTCCGCGTTGCGTGATCAGCTCGCCGAGCCACATCAGGAGGACGCAGCCGGCGGTGAGCGTCATCACGATCACGAAGACGCGCCCGAACGTGAAGTTGTCGACCACCTCGGCGTTGCCGCTCGAGAAGGTCCTGAAGAGGAAGACGTAGCCGATCGACTGGCCGAACGCGAGGCCGACGGTCAGGTAGCGCGTGTACTGCGTGATCTTCTGCTGGCCGACCTCGCCCTCCTTGCGGAGCTTGTCGAGCGCCGGCACCACCACGGTCAGCAGCTGCAGCATGATCGAGGCGGTGATGTAGGGCATGATCCCGAGCGCGAAGATCGCGAAGCGCTGCAGGGAGCCGCCGCTGAAGAGGTTGAGGAAGCCCAGGACGTTGGAGCCCTGGAAGTTCTCGGCGATGTCCTCGACGGCCTCGATGTTGATGCCGGGCGCCGGTATATAGGCGCCGACCCTGTAGAGCAGGAGCATCGCCGCGGTGAAGGCCAGCTTCTTCCGGATGTCGGCGACCCGGAATGCGTTCAGGAACGTCCTGAGCACGGTGCTAGTCCTCGATCGTTTGGCAGGTCCCGCCCGCGGCTTCGATCTTCTCGCGGGCGGACTTCGAGAAGCGGTGGGCGTGCACGGTCAGCGGCTTGGTCAGCTCGCCGTCGCCCAGCACCTTGACCGGCACTGCCCGGCGGGTGGCGAGCCCGGCCTCTCGGAGCAAGTCCGGGGTGACCTCGGCGCCCGTGTCGAAGCGCGCCTCGAGGTCCCGCAGGTTCACCGGCTGGGTCCGGGTCCGGAACTTCTCGAACGGCATCGACTTCTTCATCGTCGGGCCGCGCAGCTTGCGCATCCGCATGTGGATTGGGTTCTGCCCGCCCTCGAAGCGCACGCGGCGCTTGTTGCCGGAGCGCGCGCCCGCGCCCTTGTGACCGCGGCCGGATGTCTTGCCGGTGCCGGCGCCCTCCCCGCGGCCGATCCGCTTGCGCTGCTTGCGCGCGCCGGGTGCCGGCTTGAGCGAGTGCAGGCCGATCCGCTCGTTCTCAGCCATCGGTCACCTGCACCAGGTGGCGCACGGAGTCGATCTGGCCGCGCACACTGGGATGGTCCTCGCGCTCGGAGCTGCGGCCGATCTTGCCCAGGCCGAGCGTCTTCAGCGTCTCGCGCTGCTTCGGGTTCGAGCCGTTCCACGACTTGACCTGGGTGATGTGGAGCGTGGCCATCAGGCGGGCGTCTCCTCGGCTTCGTCGGCGGCCGCCTCGTCGGCCTCGCCGGCGGGCGCCTCGGCGACGGCGAGCGTTTCGTCGGCGGGCGCCTCGGCGGCCTCCTCCTCCTCCTCAGCCTCCGGCCGGCCGTCCAGGCCGAGTACCTCGGCCACCGTCAGGCCGCGGAGCTCCGCCACCTGCTTCGGGTCGCGCAGCGTCTGAAGCGCGTTCACCGTCGCCTTCACGAGGTTGATCGGGTTCTGGCTGCCCAGCGACTTCGAGAGCACGTCGTGGATCCCGGCCAGCTCGAGCACCGCGCGCACGCCGCCGCCGGCGATCACGCCGGTACCGGCCGAGGCCGGCTTGAGCAGCACGCGCGACGCGGAGTGCACGCCCACCACCTCGTGGGTGATGGTCGAGCCGTGCATCGGCACCTTGAAGAGGCCCTTGCGGGCCCGCTCGACGCCCTTCTGGATCGCCACGGGGACCTCGTTCGCCTTGCCGTAGCCGACGCCGACCTGGGACTTCTCGTCTCCCACCACGACAAGCGCGGTGAACGAGAAGCGGCGGCCGCCCTTGACGACCTTTGCGACGCGGTTGATCTCGACGACCCGCTCCTGCAGGTCGGAGCCGCGGTCGCGATCGCGTGGCCCGCGGTCGCGTGTCCTGTCCCTAGAGGCCATGTGAACGACTCACCGTAGCGATAATCATCAGAACCTCAGCCCGCCATCACGCGCGCCGTCGGCGAGCGCCTTCACCTTGCCGTGATAGCGGTAGCCGCCGCGGTCGAACACGCAGTTCTCGACGCCCGCCGCCTTGGCACGCTCGGCCAGCAGCTCGCCGGCCTTCTTGGCCTGCTCCATGCGGGCGAGCGACTTGAGGTCGGACTCCACCCAGTTCACGGCCGCGACCGTGTGGCCCTTGACGTCGTCGATGAGCTGCGCCTGGATGCCGCGGTTCGAGCGGAACACGGACAGCCGCGGGCGCTCGGCGGTGCCGCGTATCTTCGCGCGCACCCTGCGGCGGCGGCGCAGCCGCGACTGGGGCTTTGTTTGGAGACTCATGCGCGCTTCCCGACCTTGCGGGCCACGTACTCACCCTCGTAGCGGATGCCCTTGCCCTTGTACGGCTCCGGCGGGCGCTGCTTGCGTATGTTGGCGGCTACCTCGCCCACCACCTGCTTCGAGATCCCGCGCACCACGATCCGGGTGGGCATCGGAACCTCGAAGTCGATTCCCTCGGGCGCGTCCATCTCGACCGGGTGCGAGTAGCCGAGCGCCAGCACCAGCTTCTTGCCCTGGAGCTGCGCGCGGTAGCCGACTCCCTGGATCTCGAGGCGCTTCTCGTAGCCGTTGGTAACGCCCTCGACCATGTTCGCGATGAGGCTGCGTGTCAGGCCGTGCAGGGCGCGGTGCTCGCCCCGGTCGGTCGGGCGGCTGACGAGGATCTCGCCGTTCTGCTGCTCGACCCCGATGTCGCGCGAAACGCGCTCCTGAAGCTCGCCCTTGGGGCCCTTCACCTTCACGAGCTGGGGCTCGATGGTGATCTCAACGCCGTCGGGCACCGGGATGGGCTGTTTTCCGATGCGGCTCATCGCTGCGCTACCAGATCCTCGCCACCAGCTCGCCGCCGACGCCCTCGCGGCGCGCGTCGTGGCCGGTCATCACGCCCTTGGAGGTCGACACGATCGCCGTGCCCATGCCGCCGTAGATCCGTGGCACCTCGCTCGCGGTCACGTAGCGGCGACGGCCCGGCTTAGACAGGCGCTCGATGCCCAGGATCACCGGCTTGCGCTCCTCGGTGTACTTGAGGCGCACGCGCAGAACCTTCCCCACGCGGGCCGTGTCCGTCTCGTAGTCGTCGATGTAGCCCTGCTCCTTCAGGATGCGGGCGATCTCCGTCTTGAAGGCGGAGGCGGGCATCTCGACCTCGTCGTGATCGGCCCGCAGTCCGTTGCGGATGCGGGTGAGGAAGTCGGCTATCGGGTCGGTCTGCACCGCTACCAGCTCGACTTCGTGAGGCCGGGGATCATGCCCTCGTGGGCGATCTCGCGCAGGCAGATCCGGCACAGCCCGAACTTCCTGATGTACGCGCGCGGGCGACCGCACCGCTTGCAGCGGTTGTAGTTGCGTGTCTTGTACTTGGAGCCGCGCTGCTGGCGGACCCTCTGTGACGTCTTAGCCATTTACTCCTGTGCCTCTTCGGCCGCTTCCTCTTCCTCGTCCTCGCGGACGGGCTTCTCATACGCCTCGGGGTTCTCCTCCTTGAGCGCCTCGAGCGCTGCCTGCTCGGCCTCGGCGCGCTGACGCGCCTCCTCCTTGCGCGCCTCCTCGGCGGCCGCCGCCTCCGCCTCGAGGTCCTGGCCAGGTGCGCCCTCACGCGCGAACGGCATGCCGAGCTCGCGTAGGAGAGTGTAGGCCTCCTCGTCGGTCTTGGCCGTCGTGGTGATCGTCACGTCGAGGCCGCGCACCTGGTCGATCGCGTCGTAGTCGATCTCCGGGAAGATGATCTGCTCGCGCACGCCCATCGAGTAGTTGCCGCGCCCGTCGAAGGAGCGCGGGTTGAGGCCGCGGAAGTCGCGGATGCGCGGGATCGAGATCGAGGTCAGGCGGTCTAGGAACTCCCACATCCAGGCCCGGCGCAGGGTGACGCTCACGCCCACCGGCATCCCCTCGCGCAGCTTGAAGGCGGCGATCGACTTGCGCGCGCGGCGCAAGCTCGGCGCCTGTCCGGCGATCGTGGCGAGCTGCTCGCTGGCAGCGTCGAGCATGTTCGAGTCCTGCTTGGCCTCGCCCACGCCCATGTTGAGCGTGATCTTCGTGATGCGCGGCACCTCCATCATCGAGGAGTAGCCGAAGCGCTCCTTGAGGGATGCCCGGACCTCGCTCTCGTAGCGCTCCTTGAGGCGGGGCGGGATCTGAGCCTGTGTCGAGGCTTCCATCAGTCGATCTCCTTACCGGTCCTCTTCGAGATGCGACGCCGGCGCCCGCCGTCGCGCGTAATCCCGACGCGGGTGGGCTCGTTCGACTCCATGTCCACGAGCATCACGTTGGAGACGTGGATGGGGCCCTCCTTCTCGACGATTCCGCCGAGCTCCTGCGAGCGCTGGGTGTCGCGCAGGGTGCGCGGGCGCGTGTGGCGCTTGATGATGTTGGCGCCCTCCACGTAGACCCTGTCTTTCCTGGGGTCGACGCGCAGCACACGGCCGGTGCGGCCCTTGTCCTTGCCGGCGATGATGCGGACGGTGTCGTCGCGGCGGATCTTGAGCGGCATGGTCAGAGAACCTCCGGGGCCAGGGAGACGATGCGCATGAAGTTGCGGTCGCGCAGCTCGCGGGCGACGGGGCCGAAGATGCGCGTGCCGCGCGGGGTGTTGGCCTGGTCGAGCAGAACGACGGCGTTCTCGTCGAACGCGATGTAGGTGCCGTCGTCGCGGCCGAACTCCTTCTTGGTGCGGACCACCACGGCCTTGACGACCTCGCCCTTCTTGACGGAGCCGTGCGGGATCGCCTGCTTGACGGTGCAGACGATGATGTCGCCCACGCCCGCGTAGCGGCGCTTGGAGCCGCCGGCCACGCGGATGCAGAGCACCTCGCGGGCACCGGTGTTGTCAGCCACCTTGAGGCGGGACTCCTGCTGAATCATGGCTAGACGGCCTCCGCGAGGATCGTTCGCGCGTGGCCGAGGTTCGCAGCCGGCCACGTGCGGACGAGACGAGGGGAGGCCGTCATTAGCGCGCCCTCTCAAGGATCTCGACGAGGCGCCAGCGCTTGGTGCGGCTGAGCGGGCGGCTCTCGATCAAGCGGACCGTGTCGCCGATGCCCGCCTCGTTCTCCTCGTCGTGCGCGTGCAGCGTGGTGCTGGTGCGGACGATCTTCTTGTACATCCGGTGCTGGCGGACGACGTCGATGCGAACGCTGATCGTCTTGTCGGCCTTGTCGGACACGACGATGCCCTGGCGCACCTTGAGCTTGCCGCTCGCCTTGGGCTCGGCTGCGGGCGCCTCAGCCCGGGGCTCGCCGGCCCGGCGCTCGCGCATCTTCTGGCGGTAGGCGCGGCGGTGCCGTGCCTTGCGCTGCCTGCGCTCGAGGCGCTCCTGCGCGCGCTCCTCGGGCGAGCGCGGCGGCCGGGCCTCACCGGTGTGACTGGACCGGGCCTGCTTGCGCCGCTCCTTGGGGTGAATCCGCTCCTGGGGCTCGGCCGGCTGGGCGGGTGCCGCGGCGGTAGGCGTCGGAGCGGCTTGGGCGGCCGGCGCTTCCTCGGCAGCGGGCTCTTCGGCGGCAGGCTCCTCGACGGGAGCCTCCTCGACGGGGGGCTCCTCGACGGGAGCTTCCTCGGCTGCCGGCTCCTCAGCAGCGGGCTCCTCGGCGGGGGCCTCCTCAGCGGCGGGCTCCTCGGCGCGGACCTCCTCAGCGGCCGGCTCCTCGGCCGGAGCCTCGTCGTCAGCGGGCTCCGCCGCCTCCGGCGCAGGGGCAGCCGCCGCGGCGTCTTCCGCGCGCGACTCGTCGGCCGCCGCCTGGGCGGCCTCCTCGTCCGGCGCCGACTCGGCCTGCTCGGCCACGGCGTCCGTCTCCGGCGCCTCGGCGTCCGGCGTCTGCTCCTCGTTCACGTTCTCTTCGTTCTCGATCATTCGGTCTTCTGCCTGCGGATCTCGGTCTCCACGTCGACTCCGCGCTGGCGCGCCACGGTCAGCGCCCGCGCCAGGTCCTTCTTCGCCTGCTTCAGCCGCGCGGTGTTCTCGAGCTGGCCGGTCGCGTGCTGGAAACGCAGGTTGAACACCTCCGTGCGCGCGTTGGCCGCGAACTCCACGAGCTGCGGGTCCTCCAGGTTATGCACCTCGACGGCCTTCATCCACCACCGCCGTCGCGGGCCACGAACTTGGTCTTGACGGGCAGCTTGTGCCCCGCCAGGCGCATCGCCTCGCGGGCGAGCGGCTCCGGCACGCCCGACAGCTCGAACATCACCCTGCCGGGCTTGACCACGGCGACCCACCCTTCCGGGGTGCCCTTGCCCGATCCCATGCGGGTCTCGGCCGGCTTCTTCGTGTAGGGCTTGTCGGGGAAGATGTTGATCCAGACCTTCCCGCCGCGCTTGATCTTGCGGGTCATCGCGATACGCGCGGCCTCGATTTGGCGGTTGGTGACCCACCCGCGCTCGATCGACTTCAGCCCGTACTCACCGAACTCCACCCGTGTGCCTCCCTTGGCATTGCCGCGCATGCGGCCCCGGTGCTCCTTGCGCCACTTGACTCTCTTCGGCTGCAGCATCAGTGATCACTCGTTCGGTACGGAGGACTGATCACAGCCTGCCCCCCTGCGGCGGTCCACCTTGACCGCCGCCTCCGCGGCCGCCACGGCCAGCCGGGCCGCCACGGCCTCCCGGCCCGCGTCCGCCACCGCGGCCACCGGGTCCGCCGGGTCCGCGTCCGCCGCCGGGACCCCCGCGGCCGCCCGGCCCGCGCCCGCCGCCCGGTCCCACGGCCTGCGGGGCCTCGAGCTCGGTCAGGTCCTGCGCGAAGCCCTTGGGCATGATCTCGCCCTTGTTGATCCACACCTTCACGCCGATCCGGCCGAAGGTGGTGCGGGCCTCGTAGAAGCCGTAGTCGATGTCGGCGCGGAGCGTGTGCAGCGGCACGCGGCCGTCGGAGTAGCCCTCGGTGCGCGCCATCTCGGCGCCTCCGAGCCGGCCCGAGACCTGGATCTTCACGCCCTTGGCGCCCGAGCGCATGGCGCTCGTAAGGGCGCGCTTCATCGCGCGGCGGAAGGCCACGCGGTTCTGAAGCTGCTCGGCGATCGACTGGGCGACCAGCCTCGCGTCGAGCTCGGGCCGCTTGATCTCGAGGATGTTCACCTTGACGGCCTTGTTGGTCATCCGGTGGAGCTCCTTGCGGAGCGCGTCCACCTCGGATCCGGACTTGCCGATCACGATCCCCGGCCGGGCCGTGTGGATGTTGACCTCGACCTCGTTCTTGTTCTTCTTGATCGTGATCGTCGAGAGGCCGGCGTGGGCCAGCTTGTTCTCGATGTGATCGCGGATCGCGATGTCCTCCATCAGGTAGTCGGAGAACTCCTTCTCGTTGAACCAGGTCGACTTCCAGTCATGGATATAGCCGACCCGCAGCGCCTCAGGATGAACCTTCTGGCCCATTCGGCTACCTCCCGTTTCCGGTGGTCGTGAGTTCGATCGTCATGTGGCTCGTGCGCTTCTGGATTCGCGTGGCGCGGCCGAGCGCGCGCGGGCGGAAGCGCTTGATGGTGGGGCCCTCGTCGACGAAGGCCTTGCGCACGCGCAGCTCGTCGGGGCCGAGCTCGTAGTTCGACTCGGCGTTGGCGACGGCCGAGTTCAGCAGCTTGAGGATGTCCTCCGCGACCGCTCGGGGAGCGTGAATGAGGATCGCGCGCGCCTGCTCGACCTCCTTGCCACGGATGTGGTCCATCATGAGACGGGCCTTGCGCGGGGCGCTGCGCACGTACTTGGACCGCGCGCGAACGACGACGTCGCCGTCGGGCCGGCGCGGAGCGGCGCGGCGGGTACCCGTAGAGGTCTCAGGGGCACCGCGCCGGCGGGTGGCGGGCGCCGCGGCGGTCTCGCCGTCGGCGTCCTCGGCGTCCTCGTCGGCCTCGGCCTCGGGGGTCTCGTCCTCGTCGGCTTCAGGAGTCTCGTCCTCGTCCGCTTCAGGCTCGGGCCCCTCGGCCGCCTCGACCTCGTCCGCGGTCGGCTCCTCGGGGGGAACCACCTCTTCCGCGACGCCATCGTCGGGCGCCTCTGCAGCCTCCGCGGCGGGTTCCTCCGCGGCCACTACCTCCGGCGTCTCGGCCGCCGCAGCGGCGTCGCCCTGGCCGGCGTCGGACTCCTGCAGCCGAGCCACGAGCTCGGCCTTCGTGCCGCTCTTCGACAGGCCGCGGGCGTCGAGCTCGTCCTGCAGCTCGTCGACCTTCAGCGAGTCCCAGCCCTCGTCGGGTGCTGCGCGGTCCGGCGGGGTCACCGCATCCTCACCCTGTCACTGCCGGCGTGCCCGCGGAACACCCGGGTCGGCGCGAACTCGCCCAGCTTGTGGCCGACCATGGTCTCCGAGATGAAGACGGGCACGTGCTTGCGGCCGTCGTGCACCGCGATCGTGTGTCCGACCATCTCCGGGAAGATCGTCGAGGTGCGCGACCAGGTCTTGATCATCTGCTTGCTGCCGGACTCGTTCATCGCCTCGATGCGCCTGATCAGGCGCTCCTCGACGAACGGGCCCTTCTTGGAAGAACGCGACATCAGATGCTCCTTTCCTGTCCGTCGTGCCCTCGGGGGCGCGAAGGACGAGCTGGGCAAGGACGCAGGACCGAAGCCTTGCGACCAGCAAGGCGAGGGCCGAGGACACAGCCCAGCGAAGTCATTCGCGTCATCCGAGGGTGCGAGGGGCGGGGAAGGAGCATCTGGCTTACCTCCGGCCCTTCTTGCCGCGCCGCCGGCCGCGCACGATGTACCGGTCGGACGTCTTCCGCTTCTTGCGCGTGCGGTACCCGAGCGTCGGCACGCCCCACGGGGTGGTCGGGTGGCCGCCGGGGGTGTGGTGCGCCTCGCCGCCGCCGTGAGGGTGATCCACCGGGTTCATGGCCACTCCGCGCGTCTGCGGGCGCTTGCCGCGGTGGCGCGAGCGCCCCGCCTTGCCCAGGTCCACCAGCTCGTGCTCGGCGTTCCCGAGCACGCCGATGGTGGCGCGGCAGTCCATCAGCACCATCCGCATCTCGCCGGATGGCAGCCGCAGCGTGGCGTACTTGCCCTCCTTCGCAACCAGCTGGATCGAAGTGCCCGCGCTGCGGCCCATCTGGCCGCCGCGGCCCGGCTTCAGCTCCACGTTGTGCACCGTCGTGCCGGTCGGGATGTTCGCCAGCGGCAGGCAGCAGCCCGGCGCGATGTCGGCGTCCGAACCGGATGACACCGTGTCGCCCACCTTGAGCCGCCCCGGCGCCAGGATGTAGCGCTTCTCGCCGTCCGCGTAGTGCAGGAGGGCGATGTGTGCCGAGCGGTTCGGGTCGTACTCGATCGCCGCGACCTGGGCGGGCACGCCATCTTTGCGGCGCTTGAAGTCGATCTTGCGGTAGCGGCGCTTGGCCCCGCCGCCGCGGTGGCGGGACGTCACACGCCCATGCTTGTTGCGCCCGCCGGACTTGGTGAGCCCCTCGGTCAGCGCCTTCTCGGGCTCGCTCTTCGTGACGGCGTCGTGCTGGAGCCAGGTCGCAAAGCGGCGGCCGGGCGAGGTGGGCTTGTGCTTCTTGATCGCCATGCGGATACCTACGCTTCCTGACCCTCGAAGAGCTCGATCGAATCGTCCTGATGGAGCGTCACCACGGCCTTCTTCCAGCGCCGCCGCTGTCCGGTGGTCCAGCCGCGGCGCTTCGGCTTTGACTTGACCCAGGCCGTGCGCACGCCCGTCACCCGCACGCCGAAGATCTCCTCGACCGCCTGGCGCACCTGAGTCTTGTTCGAGCTCTCGTGCACGCGGAACGTGTACTTGTTGGCGGCGAGCAGCGCGTAGCTCTTCTCGGAGATGACGGGGCGGATGATCACGTGGCGCGCGTTCACCGGGCCACCGCCCTGTCGGTCAGGCGCCCGAGCGCCGCCTCCGAGATAACGAGCTGGCCGGTGCCGACGATGTCGGCCACCCCAACCTGTTCGACGTGTAGCACCACCACGCCGGCGAGGTTGCGGAACGACTTGGCGCAATTCTCCTCGCCGTCGGCGAGCACCACCAGCACGCTGCCGACGTCCTCCAGGCCGGCCAGCGTCGAGGCGGCTGCCTTCGTGGAAGGCGTGTCGAAGCCCGAGGGATCGATCGCCGCGATCGTGTCACGCTCGGCGTGGAGCGACAGCGCCGCGCGCAGCGCGCGCCGGCGCGCCTTGCGGTTGACCTTGACCGTGTAGCCGCGCGGCTTGGGCCCGAAGGCCACGCCGCCGCCGGTGCGCTGCGGGGAGCTCAGGGCGCCCGCGCGGGCCCGGCCGGTGCCCTTCTGGCGCCACGCCTTGGCGCCGGTCATCGCGACCTCGGCGCGCGTCTTGGTCGACGCGGTCCCCCTTCGCCGGGCGGCCAGCTCAGCCCGCACCGTCTCGTGCACGAGCGGGCCGTGAAAGCGCTCGCCGAACACGGCGTCGTCGAGGTCGAGCGACCCGGACCCGCCGCCGATGTACTTCGCGGCCGCCATTAGGCGTCGCTCCTGATCTCGACGACGGACCCCTTCGGGCCGGGCACAGACCCCCGCACTAGCAGCAGATTCTCGCCGGCCCGCACGTCCACGACCTCGAGGCCGCGTTGGGTCACACGGCCGGCTGCCCATCTGCCCGGGGCCCTTGATGCCCTTGAACACGCGCGCAGGGTCGGCCGAGGCGCCGATCGAGCCCGGCCCGCGAACGTTGTGGGAGCCATGCGAGACGGGGCCGCGTGAAAAGTTGTGCCGCTTGATCGTGCCGGCGAAGCCCTTGCCCTTCGATATGCCGGAGACCTTCACGCGCTGGCCGGCCTCGAACACCGAGTCGACCTTGACTTCGGCGCCCACCTCGAGCTCGCCGGGCTCGCCGCGGAACTCGCGCAGGTAGCGCAGGTTTCCGACGCCGGCCTTCTTCAGCAGCCCGAGCTTCGGCTTGTTGAGCCGCTTCTCCGTCGTCTCGCCGAAGCCGAGCTGGATGGCGTCGTAGCCGTCGCGCTCGGAGCGGCGGATGCCGGTCACGAAGCACGGGCCCGCCTCGATCACGGTCACGCGCTCCACCCGGCCGTCCTCGGGGCTGAAGACCTGGGTCATGCCTATTTTCCGTCCGAGGAGCCCAGCCATCGCGCTACACCAGCTGGATCTGGATGTCGACCCCCGCCGGCAGGTGGTCGAGCCGCTGCAGCGAGTCGACCGTCTTCGGCGTGGGCTGCAGGATGTCGATGAGCCGCTTGTGGGTCCGGATCTCGAAGTGCTCCCGCGAGTCCTTGTCCTTGAACGGCGAGCGGATCACGCAGTAGACGTTCTTCTCGGTGGGCAGCGGCACCGGCCCGGACACGGAGGCGCCTGTGCGCACGGCGGTGTCGACGATCTCCTTGGCGGCCGTCTCGATCGCCGAGTGGTCGTAGGCCTTGAGCCGGATGCGGATCTTGTTTTGCGTGAGCGTTGCCATTGGCTTGTGACAGATTCGGGGGCGGGCTCAGCTTCTTGCCCGCCCCCGGGAAATTCCTGTCTGAGGTCGCTACTCGACGACCTCGGTGACCACCCCCGAGCCGACCGTCCGACCGCCCTCGCGGATGGCGAAGCGGAGTCCCTCGTCCATCGCGATCGGCTGGATCATCTCGACGGTCATCTCGACGTTGTCGCCCGGCATGACCATCTCGGTGCCCTCGGGGAGGTTCGCAACCCCGGTCACGTCGGTCGTCCGGAAGTAGAACTGCGGCCGGTAGCCGTTGAAGAACGGGGTGTGACGGCCACCCTCCTCCTTCTTCAGGCAGTAGACCTGGGCCTTGAACTTGGTGTGCGGCGTGATCGAGCCCGGCTTGCAGAGCACCTGCCCGCGCTCGATCTCCTCACGGCCGACGCCACGGAGCAGGCAGCCGACGTTGTCGCCCGCCTGGCCCTCGTCGAGGATCTTGCGGAACATCTCGACGCCCGTCACGACGGTGTTGCGCGTCTGCTCATGGATGCCGACGATCTCGACGGTGTCGCCGGTGTGGACCACGCCCTGCTCGATGCGGCCGGTCGCGACTGTGCCGCGGCCGGTGATCGAGAAGACGTCCTCGACCGGCATCAGGAACGGGCGGTCGAGCGGACGCTCGGGCTCCGGGATGTAGGAGTCCAGGTGCGCGGCGAGCTCGATGATCTTCTCGATCTGGGCCTCGTCGCCCTCGAGCGCCTTCAGCGCCGAGCCGAGGACGAACGGGATATCGTCGCCCGGGAACTCGTACTCGGAGAGCAGCTCCCGGACCTCGACCTCGACGAGCTCGAGGAGCTCCTCGTCGTCGACCATGTCCACCTTGTTGAGGAAGACAACGATGTAGGGCACGCCCACCTGGCGGGCGAGCAGGATGTGCTCGCGCGTCTGCGGCATGGGGCCGTCGGCGGCCGAGACCACGAGGATCGCGCCGTCCATCTGGGCGGCGCCCGTGATCATGTTCTTCACGTAGTCGGCGTGGCCCGGGCAGTCCACGTGGGCGTAGTGACGGTTCTCCGTCTCGTACTCCACGTGCGACGTTGCGATCGTGATCCCGCGCTCCTTCTCCTCCGGAGCGTTGTCGATCTCCTCGAAGCTCATCGACTGGCCGCCGTACTTCTCGGAGAGCACCTTCGTGATGGCCGCGGTGAGCGTCGTCTTGCCGTGATCGATATGGCCGATGGTGCCGACGTTTACGTGCGGCTTGTTGCGCTCGAACTTAGCCTTCGCCACTCCGAACTACCCCTTTCTCAAAGTCTTCCTCGGCCTAGGGCCGAACTTGCGAAACATACTCCCTTTAACCCATCCGCTCGCATCCGGCCGAGCCGGCTGCTCGCCCCACTACGCCCCGGCCCCGACGGGCTCGCCGGTGCGGTGCTCGACGATCTCCTCGGCGATGCTCGAGGGCACCTCGTCGTAGCGGTCGAACTGCATCGTGTAGGTGGCCCGCCCCTGGGTCGAGGAGCGCAGGTCGGTTGCGTAGCCGAACATGGCCGAGAGCGGCACGCTGGCCTTGACGGCCACGGCGTTGCCGCGCGGCTCCTGACCCTCCACGTGGCCGCGGCGCCGTGACAGGTCGCCGATCACGTCGCCGATGAAGTCGTTTGGGGTGACAACCTCGACCGCCATGATCGGCTCCAGCAGTACCGGCTTCGCCCGGCGCGCGGCCTCCTTGAGCGCGAGCGAGCCCGCGATCTTGAAGGCCACCTCCGAGGAATCGGTGTCGTGGTACTTGCCGTCCGTGAGGGTCGCGCGCACGTCCACCATCGGATAGCCCGCCTTGACGCCCGACTCGAGCGCCTCCTCGATGCCCTTCTCGACGGCGGGGATGAACTCCGACGGCACGGCGCCGCCCTTGATCTTGTTGACGAAGTCGAAGCCCTCGCCGGGCGCCGGCTCGAGGTCGATATAGACCACGCCGTACTGGCCCGAGCCGCCCGTCTGGCGGATGAACTTGCCCTCGACCTTCCTGGCCTCGCTGCGCACCGTCTCGCGGTAGGCGACCTGCGGGCGGCCCACGGCCGCCTCGACCTTGAACTCGCGCTTCAGCCGGTCGACGATCACCTCGAGGTGCAGCTCGCCCATCCCGGAGATCACGGTCTGGCCGGTCTCCTCGTCGGAGCGCACTTGGAAGGTCGGGTCCTCCTCGCCGAGCCGCTGGAGAGCGACCGAGAGCTTCTCCTGGTCCACCTTCGTCTTGGGCTCGATCGAGAGGTGGACGACCGGATCGTCGAAGGTCATCGCCTCGAGCACGACCGGCGCATCGGGCGCGCTGAGCGTGTCGCCGGTGGAGGTCTGCTTGATGCCGACCCCGGCGGCGATGTCACCCGCGTAGACCTCGTCGACCTCCTCGCGCGAGTTGGCGTGCATCATCAGGATGCGCCCCACGCGCTCGGTGCGGCCGGTGACCGAGTTCAGCACGCGGCCGCCCGCCTTGAGCGTGCCCGAGTACACGCGGAAGTAGGTGAGCTTGCCGACGTAGGGGTCGGCCATGACCTTGAAGGCGAGCGCCGCGAAGGGCTCCTCGTCGGAGGGCTCGCGCGTGGTCGGCGTGCCCTCGCCGTTCTGGCTCTGGGAGCCCTCGATGCCCTGCATCGGGGGCACGTCCAGCGGGCTCGGCAGATAGTCGATGACCGCGTCGAGGAGCGGCTGCACGCCCTTGTTCTTGAAGGCGGAGCCGCACAGCACGGGTGTCATCGAGATGTCGAGCGTGGCCTTGCGGACGTCCTGGATCAGCCGCGCCGGCTCGATCGGCTTCTCCTCGAGGTAGTCCTCCATCAGCTCGTCGTCGTACTCGGCGACTGCCTCGATCAGCTCCGTGCGAGCGGCGCGGGCGGCCTCTGCGAGGTCGTCCGGGATGTCGGTGACCTCCCACTCCTGGCCGAGGTCGTCCTTGTAGATGATCGCCTTCATGTTCACGAGGTCGACGACGCCGGTGAAGTCGGCCTCGGCGCCGATCGGGAGCTGCACCGGCACGGGGTGCGCGCCAAGACGGTCGACCATCGTCTGGACCGAGCCGGCGAAGTCGGCCCCGATCCGGTCCATCTTGTTGATGAAGGCGATGCGCGGCACGCGGTACTTGTCGGCCTGGCGCCAGACCGTCTCGGACTGCGGCTCCACCCCGGCCACCGCGTCGAATACCGCCACGGCGCCATCGAGCACCCGCAGGGAGCGCTCGACCTCCACGGTGAAGTCGACGTGGCCGGGCGTGTCGATGATGTTGATGCGGTGGTCGCGCCAGGAGGCCGTGGTGGCGGCCGACGTGATCGTGATGCCGCGCTCCTGCTCCTGCTCCATCCAGTCCATGACGGCAGCGCCCTCGTGGACCTCACCCATCTTGTGGGTGCGGCCGGTGTAGAACAGGATGCGCTCAGTCGTCGTCGTCTTTCCGGCGTCGATGTGCGCCATGATCCCGATGTTGCGCGTCTTCTCGAGGGGAACTGTGCGTGCCATTACCTGTCCTGATGTGATGCTGTATCCGAGCAGAAAAAAGGCCCTGTCCGGGCCCGGTGCTGCGTACTGTGCTCGCCCGGAAGTGCTCTATGTAGTAGGGGTCTCCATCGACGTGTCTGGACCCGCCTTCACGTGGTCGGTAACCGCGTGACGGAACGGGATCGCGGCCAGAGAGGGCCCACCCGCGAAACGACCCGTGATGGTAGCAGGCAATGGGCGGCTCTCAGAGGGGCGATTCAGGGCGCAAGCCCGCTTGCCATCGGGGTCACCGCCGCCGGTCTCGCGGCCGCCGTCCTGATGGTGGTGACCGAGTTCTCGACGATTGCCTCCGTCGACGTGGCGAGCGGCTCCTGCGAGGTGATCCAGGACACGAATCCGGAGCTGGCCGACCGCTGTGAGCTGAGCGGCTTCGAGCGCAACGGAGGGTCCTTCCTGCTGCTCGCGGTACTCACAGCCGTGATGGCCTGGGGCGCAGGGATCGGCGGCTCGCGGCCGGCGGCGGTGGCGCTGGTGGTGCTTGGAGTGGCCGTGCTGGCCTGGGCGCTGCTGGTGGACCTCCCCGAGACGAACGAGACCGGCGCCCTGGGGCGCAATTTCGAGGGCGCGACCGCCACCGCGGGACCGGGCCTCACGATCGAGCTGGTGGCGGGGGTGCTGGCGCTGGCCGCGGGCGCGGTTCGGTTACTCGCGCCCGCGCACGAATAGGGCACCCGCCGGACGGAACGACCGGCAGCGAAGGGAGTGCGGTCCCGCCCTTCCCGCGATTGGTCGATTTGCCCCCCTGGGGCCGGTAAAAGCGACCAATCGGCGCTCGAGCTTCACCCGCCGGGCGGTCCCTGGCCCCTTCTCTGCTTCCGTTCGGCCACGAACCGCTGCTTCTTCTTCCCTTCGCGCTCGGCGCGACGTGCATCCGAGTCCCGGGCCGCAGCGCCGCTCAGACCCACCGCCACACCGCGCGTCGCGATCTGCGAGAAGACCCGGTTCGCCCGCTCACCGCCACAGGCCGGGCAGGGCGCGGCGCACCCCGCCGGGACGACCTCCTCGAAGCGGGCTCCGCAGGTGCTGCAGTCGAACTCGTAGAGGGGCACCTACTGGATCGTACGCTCCCCGGTTGCCCTCGCACGCGCTTCGGCGTGGCTCGTGAAGCCGACCCGGCTCGCGATCCGACCGGCGTCGACGCCGATCACGAGCCCGAGCTCGGCAGCGTGACGGTTATCGGACCGCTACCAGCGGTAGTGGGCGAAGGCTTTGTTGGCCTGCGCCATGCGGAAGATGTCGTCCTTCCGCTTGTAGGCGCCGCCCTGCTGCGACTGGGCGTCCACCAGCTCGCCGGCCAGCCGCTCCGCCATCGACTTCTCGCGGCGGTTGCGGGAGAACTCGATCAGCCAGCGCACGGCGAGCGTGCGGGCGCGGCGCTGCGGCACCTCCACGGGCACCTGGTAGGTGGCGCCCCCGACGCGGCGGGAGCGCACCTCGAGCACCGGGGTGAGGATCTTGATCGACTCCTCGAGCGCCGGCACCGGGTCGTTGTTCGTGCGGCGGGCCAGGATCTCGAGTGCGTCGTAGACGATCTTCTCGGCCGTGGACTTCTTCCCCTCCACCATCACCTTGTTGATCACCTGCTGGACGAGCTTCGACCCGTACATCGAGTCGGACTCGATCGGCCGGACCCCGGCTGCGGCGCGGCGCGGCATCGCTACCTCGCCTTCGCGCCGTACTGGGAGCGGGCCTTCTTGCGGTCGGATACGCCGGCCGCGTCGAGCGTGCCGCGCACGACCTTGTAGCGCACGCCCGGCAGGTCCTTCACGCGGCCGCCTCGCACGAGCACCACCGAGTGCTCCTGCAGGTTGTGGCCCTCGCCCGGGATGTAGGAGGTGACCTCCATCCCGTTGGTCAGACGCACGCGCGCGACCTTGCGAAGCGCCGAGTTCGGCTTCTTCGGCGTGGTCGTGTAGACGCGGGTGCAGACTCCGCGCCGCTGGGGCGCCGCGATGCGCTTCTTGCGGCCCTGACCGGACTTGAGGCCCGGCGTGGAGACCTTCTTCTTGGGCCTGCGGCGACCCTTGCGTACGAGCTGATTGATGCTTGGCATGCGGCGCGTGATGGTAGCAGCGAGGCGCATAGTCTCCCGGCGCATGCACCTCGATCACCACCGCGGCGGCAGCGGCGAGCCGCTCGTCCTCATTCACGGGATCGGCCACACCTGGCGTGGCTGGAAGCCGATGCTCCCGTACCTCGAGCAGAGCTTCGACGTCCTCGCCGTCGACCTGCCCGGCTTCGGCCGCTCCCCCTCGCTGCCCCCGGGCACCGAGGCGACGCCGGAGGCCCTCGCCGACGTGGTCGAACAGGCGATGGACCACGCCGGCTTCGACGAGGCCGTCGTCTGCGGCAACTCCCTCGGCGGCTGGATCGCCCTGGAGCTGGCCCGCCGCGGCCGCGCGACCTCCGTGGTCGCCATCTCCCCGGCCGGGCTCCAGCACACGCGTGAGAGGGGCTGGGGAAGGAACATCCTGCTCGGCATGCGGTGGGGCGCCCGGAACCTGCGCGCACCCGACCCGCTCCTCCGTAGCGCGCTCGGCCCGTTCCTGTTCGCGGGCCCAGCGATCGCGGGCCGTGGCGGCTCGACCCGAACGACTTCGCCGAGGTCCTGCGCCTGTTCGCGGAGGCGCCCGGCTTCCTCGACACGCTGCCCCACACGTTCGGGGGACAGCCGAAGGGGCTTGACCGGATCGACGTGCCAGTGCGGATCCTCTGGGGCACCCGCGACCTGATCCTCCTGCCCCGCCAGGCAAAGCGCTTCGAGCGCTTGATCCCGAATGCGGAGCTGCGCTACCTCGAGGGTCTCGGCCACACGCCGATGTCGGACGACCCGGAGCTGCTCGCCGAGCTGGTGGCTACGACGCGGCGCGGGCCGCGCGCAGGGGCGCCGGCGTAAGCGCGGCCGCCACGATCACGAGCACGAAGGCGAAGCTCTGCACCACGATCCCGACGGGGTCGCTGGGCATGGGGTCGCCGAACACCAGGATGCCGCCGCTGATCGCGGTGACGTTGGCCGCGGCGCTCGTCAGCGTGATGACCGGTACGGCCTCACCCTTCTGAAGGCCGCGCGCCGATGCGTAGAAGGCGATCACCGACGCGAGGATGCAAGTCAGGAGCCAGGGAGAGATCAGCCCGGTCAGGCCGCCGCCGACCGCGCCGGTCAGCGCCTTGATAGCGACGTCGGAGACGCCGAACAGGATGCCGGCCGCGGTGCCGAGCATCACGCCGTGGTGCTCGTGCGAGCCCAGCTTCCTGGAGAGCACGAGGAAGGTGCCGAGCGCCAGCAGAGCCGACTCGAAGGCGATCATCCCGGCCATCGAGTAACCCGCATGGGCACCGCCGTGGTGCGGGAGCGTCAACGCCAGCAGCACGAGACCCAATGCAGTGAGCCCGACTCCGGCCCACTGGCGGGTTCCGACCGTGAATCCGAACCAGCGCTCAGCCAGCACGGTGAGGAACACGAGGCCGCCGGCGATGATCGCCTGGACCATCGAGAGGGGGGCAAGCGCCAGGGCCAGCACGTGGAACGTCCAGGCCACCAGCGCGACCAGCATGCCGATCGTGAACCACTTGGAGCGGAACAGCCCGACGGCGCTCGCGATCGGATGCCTGAGCGATACGTCGGGCGCCGCGCAGGCGCCCCGGTGCTTGAGCAGGAAGGCGACGTTCGTCGCCAGGGCGCAGAACAGCGAAAGAAGAATGCCGAGTTGGAGGGTCAAGCAATCAAGGAAGGGTCTGGTGATAGGCGGCCATCCCCAACCGCCTACTTCGATCTATCGGCCCGCACGCCTCCCGCTTGAATTTGGAAGACGTAACCGGCCGTCAACCTACTGTGTTCCCAAGCATCTACTCGCTAACACCTTGGTAACGAACGAAACAAGCAAGCCAATCCTCTTCGTCGATGTCGACGGCGTGATCAGCCTGTTCGGGTTCACACCAGGTGCCGACGAGCTGCCCGGGCCCTTGCGGTGGATCGACGGTGTCGCCCACTGCATCCCCGAGGACATCGGGCAGCGTCTGGTGACCCTAGCTGAAAGCTTCGAGCTCGTCTGGGCCACCGGCTGGGAGGAACGTGCCAACGAACACTTGCCCTATCTGCTGAAGCTGCCGTTCCGCGACCTCCCGTGCCTCACCTTCGACGGCCGCGCCGTGTTCGGCTCCGCCCACTGGAAGGTGGGCGCTGTGGACGAGTACGCCGCTGACCGCCCGGCCGCCTGGATCGACGACAACCTCGGCGACGAGTGCCATGCCTGGGCGAAGGGCCGGACCGCCCCGACGCTGCTGGTGGAGACGAGCCCGTCGGTCGGGCTGACCGACGAGCACGTCTCGATTCTTGTGAGTTGGGCTGAGGAGCTCTAGGACTCGGAGCTGTCGCCCTCGGCGGGAAGGTCGGCCAGGTCACCGAACGTGTCCGAGCCGTCGCCGCCGTCGCCGAAGCCGAAGCCCTCGATCTCGCCCGAGTCGCTGAGGCCCAGCTCGGCCGCCAGCTCGGACTCGTCGAGCAGACCGATCTCCTCCGGCGTGTGGCGCCGGATCGGCTCGGTCGGCTCGATCTCGAGCCGGCGGTATCGCCTGAGGCCCGTGGCCGCCGGGATCAGCTTCCCGATGATCACGTTCTCCTTCAGGCCCAGCAGCCGGTCGGTCTTGCCCTCGAGCGCGGCGTCGGTGAGCACCTTGGTCGTCTCCTGGAAGGAGGCCGCCGACAGGAAGGAGTCGGTCGCGAGCGAGGCCTTGGTGATGCCGAGGATGATCTCCTCGGTCTGGGCCTGCTCCTTCTTGTCCTTCTTCAGCCCGGCGTTGACCTCGATGATCTCGTTGCGGTCGACGAACTGGCCCGGCAGGTACGTCGTGTCGCCCTTTTGGTCGACCCGGACCTTCTTCATCATCTGCCGCACGATGATCTCGATGTGCTTGTCGTTGATGTCCACGCCCTGCGACTTGTAGACCTTTTGCACCTCGATGACGAGGTACTGCTCGGTCCTGGTGCGCCGGTCGAGCTGCTCCTCGCCACCGTAGGCAAGGATGTCGTGCGGGTAGATCGAGCCCTCATTGAGCTGATCTCCCTGCGTGACCTTCTGGCCCTCCGTGACCAGCAGCCGCGTACGGCGCGGGAACGAGTAGGCATGTTCCTCGCCTGAGGTGTCGGTCACGATGACCTTGAGGCCCTTTTCGGTGTCCTCGACGTGCACGGTGCCCTCGACCGTGACGAGTTCGGCCAGGCCCTTGGGCTTGCGGGCCTCGAACAGCTCCACCACGCGCGGCAGGCCGTGCGTGATGTCCGCCCCGGCGACGCCGCCGGTGTGGAAGGTCCGCAGCGTCAGCTGGGTGCCCGGCTCGCCGATCGACTGCGCGGCGATGATGCCCACCGCGTCGCCGATCGCCACCACCTTGCCGGTGGCGGGCGCCTTGCCGTAGCAGCGCTGGCACACGCCCTCGGCGCGGCACTTCAGCACCGAGCGCACCGGCACGCCGGCCTGCTCGTCACCGTAGGCCTCAGCCACCTCCTCGACGCGGGCCTGCGTGATCAGCTCGCCCTTCTCGAGGAGGCCCCGGCCGCGCTTGGTGGAGAAGTCCAGCGCGGCGAAGCGGCCCTCGAGCTGGCTGTTCGGACGGCCGCCGTCGTCATACAGCGGCATCTCGATGAACTCGCCGGTACCGCAGTCCTCCTCGCGCACGATCACGTCCTGCGCCACGTCCACGAGCCGCCGGGTGAGGTAGCCCGAGTCCGCGGTGCGGAGCGCGGTGTCCGCGAGGCCCTTGCGGGCGCCGTGGGTCGAGATGAAGTACTCGAGCACCGTCAGGCCTTCCATGAAGTTGGCCTTGATCGGGCGCTCGATGATCTCGCCCTTCGGATTCGCCATGAGGCCGCGCATGCCGGCCAGCTGGCGGATCTGCTTGAACGATCCGCGCGCGCCGGAGTTGGCCATCATGAAGATGGGGTTGAGCGTGTCCAGGTTGCGCTGCATCGCCTCGCCGACCTCGTCGGTCGCCGCCGACCACTTCTCGGTGACCGCCGCCTTGCGCTCCTCGTCGGTGATCAGGCCCATGTCGTACTGGTCCTGGATCTCTCCGACCTCACCCTCGTAGCGCTCGAGGATCTCCTCCTTGTCCGGCGGGATCACGACGTCGTTCTTCGAGATCGTGATGCCGGCCTGGGTGGCGAAGTGGAAGCCGAGATCCTTGAACGCGTCGAGCACCAGCGCCGTCGCGTAGGGGCCGTGCACGGCCACGAGCCCCTCTATGACCTCGCTCATGTCCCGCTTCTTGAGCGGCCGGTTCACGAACTCGTAGGTCGAGGGGTCGTACTCCTCGCTGAGCGCATCCTCGAGCGCGCGCTCCACGCGCTCGTTGAAGATGATCCGCCCCACCGTGGTGAGCACGTGCTCCTCCCGGTGGCGCTGGCGGTACTCCGCCAGGTCGTGCAGCCGGACGGCGCCCGCCTCGTACGAGAGCTCGGCCTCCTGCGCCGAGCGGAACACGTGCGGCCGCTTGCCGTGCTTCTTCTCGTTCCACTTGCCGGTCTTTTCGAGCCCGCGCAGGTCGTTCAGCTCCTGCTCGGCCGGCCCGTAGGTCAGGTAGTAGGAGCCGAGCACCATGTCCTGCGAGGGCGTGGCGAGCGGCGAGCCGTGCGCCGGCGACAGGATGTTGTTCGCCGACAGCATCAGCAGCCGTGCCTCGGCCTGCGCCTCGGCGGACAGCGGCACGTGCACGGCCATCTGGTCGCCGTCGAAGTCCGCGTTGAACGCGTGGCACACGAGCGGGTGAACCTGGATCGCCTTGCCCTCGACGAGTACCGGCTCGAAGGCCTGGAGGCCGAGGCGGTGGAGCGTCGGGGCGCGATTCAGCAGGACCGGGTGCTCCTGGATGACCTCCTCGAGCACGTCCCAGACCTCGGGAATCATCGAGTCGACCATCTTCTTGGCCGCCTTGATGTTCTGCACCGACTTGCGCTCGACGAGGCGGGCCATGATGAACGGCTTGAACAGCTCGAGCGCCATCAGCTTGGGCAGCCCGCACTGGTGGATGCGCAGCTCGGGGCCGGCCACGATGACCGAGCGGCCCGAGTAGTCCACGCGCTTGCCGAGCAGGTTCTGGCGGAAGCGGCCCTGCTTGCCCTTCAGCATGTCGCTGAGCGACTTGAGCGGGCGGTTGCCCGGCCCGGTAACGGGCCGGCCGCGGCGGCCGTTGTCGAACAGCGCGTCGACCGCCTCCTGCAGCATCCGCTTCTCGTTGTTGACGATGATCTCGGGCGCGCCGAGGTCGAGCAGGCGCTTCAGCCGGTTGTTCCGGTTGATCACGCGCCGGTAGAGGTCGTTCAGGTCGGACGTGGCGAAGCGGCCGCCGTCCAGCTGCACCATCGGCCGCAGCTCCGGCGGGATCACGGGCACGGCCTCGAGGATCATGTCCTCGGGGCGGTTGTCCGAGTGGATGAAGGCCGAGACGACCTTCAGCCGCTTGACCGCGCGCGACTGCTTCTGGCCCTTGGCGGTCTTGACCTGCTCCTCGAGCTCCTCGCGCTCCGCGTCGAGGTCGACCTGCTGGAGCAGGTCGCGCACCGACTCGGCGCCCATGCCGCCGCGGAAGTACTCGCCCCAGCCGAACGGCGACCCGAAGCGGTCCTTGAGCTCGCGGAACAGCGTCTCGTCCGCGATCACCTGCTTCGGCTCCATCGACTGGAACAGCTCCCAGACCTGGCGCATGCGCTCCGAGGCGTCCTCGATGTAGGCCTCGGTGTCGGAGATGTCCGCGTCGAACTGCTTGCGGATGTCCTTCTCCATCTTCTCGCGCTCGTCGTCGGCGAGCTTCTTGAGGTTCACGTCGAGCGTGTCGGCCCAGAGCAGGTCGTCGTCCGAGAACCCGGTCTGCTTGCCGGTTCTCAGGTAGTCGAGCCTGCGCTCGAGCGACTCCTTCAGCTCGAGCACGCGCTGCTCGCGCTCGGCCTCGTAGGAGTCGATCGTCTTCTGGATCTCCTTCTCGAGCTTGGGGAGATCCTTCTGGCGCGCCTCGTCGTCGATCCAGGTGACTATCGACGCGGCGAAGTAGAGGACCTTCTCGAGCTCCTTGGGCGCCATGTCGAGCAGGTAGCCGATGCGCGACGGCACGCCCTTGAAGAACCAGATGTGCGAGACGGGCGCCGCCAGGTCCACGTGCCCCATGCGCTCGCGGCGCACCTTCGAGCGCGTGACCTCCACGCCGCAGCGCTCGCAGACGATGCCCTTGTAGCGAACGCGCTTGTACTTCCCGCAGTAGCACTCCCAGTCCTTGGTGGGACCGAAGATGCGCTCGCAGAACAGCCCGTCCTTCTCGGGCTTCAGTGTGCGGTAGTTGATGGTCTCCGGCTTGGTGACCTCTCCCGAGGACCAGGACCGGATCTGCTTGGACGACGCCAGTCCGATCTTGATGGCGTCGAAGTTGTTGATGTCAATCACGAATTTGGTCCCTTACTCCTCGATGTACTCCGCGTCCTGCTTTGCGCCGGACTCGTCCGTCTGGCCGCCCTCGCCCTCGGCCTCGACCTTCTCCTCGGTCTCGTCCGCGGCCTGACCGTCTGTGGCCCGGACACCCGACAGGTCGATGCCGAGCTCCTCGGCGGCGCGCAGCAGGTCGTCGTCCTCGTCGCGCATCTCGACTCCGGCGCCCTCCTCGGAGCGCACGTCCACGTCGAGCGCGAGCGACTGCATCTCCTTCAGCAGCACCTTGAACGACTCCGGGATGGAGGGCTCGGCGATGTTCTCGCCCTTCACGATCGCCTCGTAGGCCTTCACGCGGCCGACCGTGTCGTCGGACTTGATCGTGAGCATCTCCTGGAGGGTGTACGCCGCGCCATAGGCCTCGAGCGCCCACACCTCCATCTCGCCGAAGCGCTGGCCGCCGAACTGCGCCTTGCCACCCAGCGGCTGCTGGGTGACGAGCGAGTAGGGGCCGGTGCTGCGCGCGTGGATCTTGTCGTCCACGAGGTGCAGCAGCTTCAGGATGTACATGTAGCCGACGGTGACCTGCGCCTCGTACGGCTCGCCTGAGCGGCCGTTGTAGAGCTGGACCTTGCCGGAACAGCGGCGGCCCTCACGCTCCTTCATGTCGACATCGAAGTTGATGCCGCGGCCCTTGCCGTGCTCGTCCTGCCAGCGCACCAGCGCCTCGTCGACGTCCTCGACCGTCGCGCCGTCGAACACCGGCGTGGCCACGTTCACGCGGCCGCCGTTCTGCGCGGCGTGCTTGTATGCCTCGGACCCGTCGTCGTACCAGCCGTTGCCCGCGACCCAGCCCAGGTGCGTCTCCAGGATCTGGCCGAGGTTCATGCGGCTCGGCACGCCCAGCGGGTTGAGGATCACGTCGACCGGGGTGCCGTCCTCGAGGTGCGGCATGTCGGCCTCGGGCACGATCTTCGAGATCACGCCCTTGTTGCCGTGGCGGCCGGCCAGCTTGTCGCCCTCGGCGATCTTGCGCTTCTTGGCCACGTACACGCGCACGAGGTCGTTGACCCCGGGCGGCAGGTCGTCGTCGTTGTCGCGGCTGAAGGTCTTGACGTCGATCACCACGCCGCCCTCGCCGTGCGGCACCTTCAGCGAGGTGTCGCGGACCTCGCGCGCCTTCTCCTTGAAGATCGCGCGGATCAGCTTCTCCTCGGCCGTCAGCTCGGTCTCGCCCTTCGGCGTGACCTTGCCGACCAGCAGGTCGCCCGAGCCCACCTCGGCGCCGATGCGGACGATGCCGCGGTCGTCGAGGTTGCGGAGCGACTCCTCCGAGCGGTTCGGAATGTCGCGAGTGATCTCCTCGTCACCGAGCTTCGTGGTGCGGGCGTCGATCTCGTACTCCTCGATGTGGATCGAGGTGAGCTCGTCGTCCTTCACGAGGCGCTCCGAGATGATGATCGCGTCCTCGAAGTTGTAGCCCTCCCAGGACATGAAGGCGACCAGGCAGTTCTTGCCGAGCGCCAGCTCGCCGTTCTCGGTCGACGAGCCGTCGGCCAGCACCTGGCCGTTCTTGACCTTCTCACCCTCATCGACCAGCGGCTTCTGATGGATCAGCGTGCCCTGGTTAGAGCGCCTGTACTTCTCGAGCTCGTACTCGTCCTTGCCGTCGTTCGTCTCGATGACAACGCGCTCGGCGTCGACGTACGAGACCGTCCCGGGGCCGCCGGCCATGACCACATCGCCGGTGTCGATCGCGGCGCGGATCTCCATGCCGGTGCCCACCAACGGCGCCTCGGTCTTGAGCAGCGGCACGGCCTGGGCCTGCATGTTCGAGCCCATCAGCGCCCGGTTGGCGTCGTCGTGCTCTAGGAACGGGATCAGGGCGGTCGTGACCGACCAGATCTGGACCGGCGAGACGTCGATCAGGTCCACTTCCTTGGCCGCCGCAAGGATGCTCTCCTCCTCGCGCGTGCGGCACTCGACCTGGTTGCCCTTGAGCTTGCCCGTCTTGGCGTCGACCTCGGAGTTGGCCTGGGCGATGACCTTGCCCTCCTCCTCCGTGGCGTCCAGGTGGACGACCTCGTCGGTCACCACGCCGTCCTTGACGACGCGGTAGGGCGTGGTCACGAAGCCGTGCTCGGAGACCTCGGCGAAGCTCGACAGCGAGCCCATCAGGCCGATGTTCGGCCCCTCCGGGGTCTCGATCGGGCACATGCGCCCGTAGTGGGTCGGGTGCACGTCGCGCACCTCGATGGGCGCGCGCTCGCGCGTGAGGCCGCCGGCGCCGAGCGCCGACAGGCGGCGCCGGTGCCTGAGGCCGGACAGCGAGTTCGTCTGGTCCATGAACTGGCTCAGCTGCGAGGACCCGAAGAACTCCTTCAGGGCCGCCACGACCGGGCGGATGTTGATGATCGTCTGCGGCGTGATCGTGTCCGAGTCCTCGGTGGTGAGGCGCTCGCGCACCACGCGCTCCATGCGGTAGAGGCCGATCCGGAAGGCCTCCTGGATCAGCTCGCCGACCGTGCGCAGGCGCCGGTTGCCGAAGTGCTCATACTCGTCGAGCCGGTCCGCGATCGGGCCGCGCTCCATGACGATCGCCTCGGCGGCGAAGTCCTTGATCGGCTCGCCCTCGTCCTCGTAGAGGCCCGACTCGGGGATGCCCAGCTCCTTGGGGAGCGAGATGAGCTCCTTGATCAGCTCGATGATGTCGCGCGGGGTGAGCGTGCGCGTGTCGAGCGACTCGTCGATGTGCAGGCGCGCGTTGAGCTTGTAGCGGCCGACGCGCGTGAGGTCGTAGCGCTTGGGATCGAAGAAGAGCTGGTTGAGCAGGTTCTTCGCGGCGTCGATCGACGGCGGCTCGCCCGGGCGCTGCTTCTTGAACAGCTCGATCAGCGAGCCGTCCTCGGACTTAGTGACCTCGGTGTCGGCGTCCAGCGTGAGGCGGATGTAGAGCGAGCCGTCGAAGAGGTCGAGGATCTCCTCGTCGGTGCCCGTCCAGCCCTCGGGCACGTAGCCGCCCTCGCGCAGGGTGTCGCCCATGGCGCGCAGCAGCACGCCGACCGGCAGCTTGCGCTTGCGGTCGATGCGGACGTAGACCCGGCCCTTCTTGTCGATCTCGAGCTCGAGCCAGGAGCCGCGCGCCGGCATCAGGTTCGCGATGAAGACCTGCTTTTCGCGGTCCTTGGGCTCCATCACGTAGGCGCCCGGGCTGCGGACGAGCTGGGTCACGACCACGCGCTCGGTGCCGTTGATGATGAACGTGCCCCAGTCCGTCATCCACGGGAAGTCGCCCATGAAGACCGACTGCTCGCGGATCTCGCCCGTCTCGCGGTTCTGGAACGCGACCTTCACGGTCAGCGGGCGGGCGTAGGTGAGGTCCTTCTCGCGGCACTCCGAGATGGGAGCGACCGGCTCGTCGAAGTGGATGTCCTCGAAGACGACGGCGAGGTTGCCGGTGTAGTCCTCGATGGGTGAGACGTCGTCGATCGTCTCGCGGAGACCGCCCTTGTCCGTGTCGACCAGCCACTCGAAAGAGCGCCGCTGGATGTCGATCAGGTTGGGTACTTCGAGGGCGTTCTCCAGGCGTGAGAACGAGCGGCGGGTGCGAGCAGCATCAACGCGTGCCAAAGCGGCGAACTCCTTTGGATACAGATTGAGAGGGGAGGCGGGCAGGGCGCAAAGCGCGACCCACCAGAATAGCAGACTCAATTACTCCCCGTTAAGGGGAGGCTGCGCCCGCGTCATGCCGGGCCGCGCGGCCATCACGGACCCCGTCCCGAGGCGCCGGGAATATGTGCCGGCGCGGCTCTGGAGGGACGGCTGCGGCTATAGGCCGTCTACGAGAGTAGCGCGTCGGGCCAGCAGGAGGCAAGCAACCGCGTACACCAGGTAGGGCACCCGGATCGAGCGCCGCGTGACCGGCCAGAGCAGCGGCACGCCCGTGCCGACGCCGATGTCGCGGGCGTAGTGGGCCAGCATGCCGGCCGCGGCGGCCGGGTTGAAGGCGGCCACCGGGACCACCGCCAGGAGGCAGTGGCTGACCGGGCGGGCGTCGTCGAGGGAGGGCTTCACAGGCCTGAGCGCCACAGGGATGTGATCGATATCGGGGAGCAGCGAACCGACCAGGTAGGCCGGGTTTGCCTTCGGGTGGATGAGCATCGCCGTGGCGACGTGGGCCGGGTGGTCGAAGAAGGCGACCAGGATCCAGCGCGGCGGGTGGCGCTTGATGACGTAGTCGGCCAGGCCGATGGTGGCCAGGCAGGCGAGGGCGGTGCTGCGCCTCAAGGTTCGTAGGAGATGAGCTCGAGCAGGCTGCCGTCCGGATCGCGGAAGTAGACGCTCGTACCCTCGCCCCGGCCGCCATACCGCGTCACCGGCCCCTCCTCCACCTCGACCCCATGACGCTCCAAGTGCTCCCGGGCCGCCTCGATCGGTCCGTCCCAGACGAAGCAGAGGTCGGAGTTGCCCGGCATCACGGGGCGGGCCGCCACGGGATGCGGGTCCATTCCCGGGCCGTGCACGTTTAGCTGCTGGTCGCCGAGCCGGTAGTGCCGGCTCGGCCCTTCGTCGCCCTTCTCGATCAACTCAGCGCCGAGCACGTCGCGGTAGAACGCGTTCGAGCGCTCCCAGTCGGAAACGTGGATGACGACGTGGTCCAGGCGGATCCGCACGCGGCGGAACTCGTACGGGCGCACGACGGCGGCGCTCCCGCCGCCCCGTCTGACCGGCTCCGCGGCCGCCAGCACGCGGTTTCCGCTTTGGAACTCGAGCCCCGTGACGGCGCCGATCTCGCTCATCGTGGTGAAGGTGTGGCCGTAGCGGTTCGGGTTGGCGAGCGCCTGGCCCTCCGGCGACATCAGGAAGGCCGGCTCCGCCGTCCCCCCGGTCACCGCGTTGCGCTGCACCGCCCTCGGGTTCGCGATCGCCACGGGCAGCGAGGAACCGAGGTCGATCCTGTCGACCAGCACCTGCGCCACCGTGCCGATGATGGTCGACCCACCCGGTGAGCCAACGGCCAGGAACGGCTTGCCCCGCTCGGTCACGATCGTCGGAGACATCGACGAACGGGGGCGCTTCCCGCCGTCCGCGCGGTTCGGATGCGTCGTGGAGTCGAAGTTGAAGTCGGTCAGCTCGTTGTTGAGCAGGAAGCCCCAACCCGGGACCACGATGCCGTTGCCGCCCGTCGACTCGATCGTGAACGTGTAGGACACGACAGTGCCCTTCCGGTCGGAGACCACGAGGTGGGTGGTGGACTGTCGCGGGTGCGAGATCGTGGCCGATGCGCGGCCGCCGCGGCCCCGGTCGTCCTGGTTGTCGTAGGGATCGCCCGGCTGCACCGGGCTCGTGGCGGCCCTCTCCTCGTCGATCAGAGCACGGCGCTCGGCGGCGAAGGAGTCGGACAGGAGGCCCTCGAGCGGGACACGGAAGAAGGCCGGGTCTGCGAGGTAGGCGTTGCGGTCGGCAAACGCGAAGCGGTTCGCCTCCAGCAGGAGGTGGAGCGCGTCGGTGCGCTCGGAGGCGCGGAGGGGAAAGCCCTCGAGGATGTTGAGCGCCTCGCCCACGGTCGAGCCGCCGCTGGAGGGCGGGCCCATGCCCCAGATGTCGAGGCCGCGGTAGCGGATGTGGGCCGGGTCGCGCTCGGGAGCGTAGTAGTCGTCGATGTCGTCCTCGGTCATGAGGCCGGCGCGCCAGACGTGGTTGGCGTCATCGGCCACCGGGGGCTCCTGCGCGGCCTCGGCCATGGCCTCCGCCACGGGGCCCTCGTAGAAGCCGTCGGTGCCGCGGCGGGCGATCAGTCGGTAGGTGTGCGCCATGTCGGGGTTGCGAAGGACGCTGCCCACGTCGCGGGCGGTGCCGTCGGGGTCGAGGTAGATCGCGGCGGTCGATGGGATGTCGTCGAACCAGTCGATGTTGGGTGTGGTCTGGGAGACGAAGGTCTGGTCGACCATGAAGCCGTCCTCGGCGACCCGGATGCCCTGCTCGAGCACTTCGTCGAGTTCCTTCGTGCCGTACTTGTCGAGCGCGCGGTCCCAGCCGGCGACGGTGCCGGGCACGCCGGCCGACAGGCCGCTGTAGCGGGCGTCGTCGAAGGGGAGCGGGGCGCCGTTCTCGATGAAGGAGTCGGGGCGCATGGCCTCCGGCGACAGCTCGCGCGAGTCGATGGTGGTCACGTCGCCCTTGCGCGTGCGAATGACCATGAACCCCCCGCCGCCGATGCCGCAGGAGAAGGGCTCGACGACGCCGAGCACGCCGGCGGCGGCAACCGCCGCGTCGACGGCGTTGCCACCCTTGCGGAGAGTGTCGATGGCGGCCTTGGTGCCGAGGGCGTCGACGGTGGCGGCGCCGCCGTCCTTGCCGATCGCGGTCGGCTGCTTCGCCGGCTGAGGGCTTTGCGCGAGGGCGACGTGCGGGTCGAAGAGGAAAACGGCAACGGCGGCAATGAGGAGGAAGCGAACGAGCATCGCTCTTCGCGCTACCCGGAGGCGGCCCGATTCATGCCGCCAGCTGGGGTTCAACACGAAACGGCGGCTATACCGCCGCAACGTGACGGACCCCACCCGACGAGGGGTCCCACACGTTTGGCGACTATGCGTCCACTCTCGTGTGGAACCCCCTCCCGGAACAAGAAGAGGCCGCCTTTCGGCGACCCCCTCACTGCTCGCCGTAAGCGCCTGAACCGAGCCGAGCGCAGACGGGAGACCGACCTACTTCAGCTCCACCGAGCCGCCGGCATCCTCGATCTCGCTCTTCAGCTTCTCGGCCTCGTCGCGGTCGATGCCCTCCTTGACCGGCTTCGGGGCCTCGTCCACGAGAGCCTTGGCCTCCTTGAGGCCCAGGCCAGTGGCGGCCCGTACGACCTTGATCACCTGGATCTTCTTGTCGCCGGGGCCGGTCAGCACGACATCCACCGTGCTCGACACCTCCTCGGCCTCCGCGTCGCCATCGCCGGCGGCCGCAGCCGGAGCCGCGGCGGCGACCGCAGTCGCGGACACGCCGAACTCCTCCTCGAGCGCCTTGATCAGCTCGGACAGCTCGAGCACGGACATCTTCTTGATCTCGTCGATCAACTCTGCAGCAGTGGCCATTTTGTAGCCCTCCTTACTCCTTCTCGTCGCCCTCGGAGGGCGTTTCAGATTCGTTGGTCTCCTCGCCGGCGGCCTCGTCGCCGGCGGGCGCGGATGCCTCGCTAGAGGACTCGGTCTCCTCACCCTCAGCCGACTGAGCGGCCTCGTCCTGGGCCTGATCGGCCTGAGCCGCCTGATCGGCCTCAGCCGGATCGGGCGACTCGGAAGTCTCGGACTCGGCCTCAGCGGCCGGCTCGTCGCTGCCCGAGGCAGCCTCCGCCTCCGCATCGCCCCCCACCAGTCCCTGATCCGCGATCTGCTTCAGCTGGATCGCCAGTCCGGCGATCAGCGCGTTCAGGCCGCGCACCAGGCCGGTGATCGGCGAGGCGATCATTCCGACCAGCTGGCCGTACAGCACGTCCTTCGCGGGCAGCCGGGCGATCTCGCCGATTTGCTCGGCGGTCAGCGGCTCGCCGTTCATCACGCCGCCCTTGAACTCGAGCAGCTCGGTCTCGCGCCGGAACTGGGCGAGCGCCTTGGCGGCGAGCGCCACGTCGCCGCCCTCGGTTGATACGAAGGTGAAGGCGGTCGGGCCGTCCAGCACCTCCTTCAGCGGGTCGGCGCCAGCCTTGTCGGCGGCCAGCTCGGTCAGGGTGTTCTTGACCACCCGGAAGCGCGCTCCGGCGTCGTTCAGCTTGACGCGCAGCTCAGCCGCCTGTGGCACCGAGATCCCGCGGTAGTCGACGGCGAAGACCGCCTCCGACTCCTGGATCTGCGTCGCCACCTCTTCGACGACGGCTGCTTTCTGGTCTCTGTTCATCTAGGTCCTTTGCATGAAACGAGCCCGCACGCAGGCGGGCTCACACGAAGGGACCGACACGGTCCGGCTCGGCGAACTCCACCTGCCCCGGACTTACGCAACAGCCGCCGGAGGTCTCGGGCAGAAACGCTTTGAGGGAATCAGGCTACAGCGGCAGGCTCCTCAACGATGTCGCGCGTGCGCGACGGGTCGACCTTCACGCCCGGACCCATGCTGGTCGTGAGCGTGACCGTGTGCAGATACCGCCCCTTGGCGGCCGCGGGCCTGGCCCGCACGATCTCGTCGATCAGCGCCGCGTAGTTCTCGAGCAGGACGCGCTCGTCGAAGCTCACCTTGCCGATCGGCAGGTGGACGATCGCGTGGCGGTCGGTGCGGTACTCGATCTTGCCGGCCTTCGACTCGGACACCGCCTTCGCGACGTCCATCGTCACCGTCCCGACCTTCGGGTTCGGCATCTTGCCCTGCGGGCCGAGGATGCGGCCGAGCTTGCCGACCACCGGCATCATGTCCGGCGTCGCGATCGCCACGTCGAAGTCAGTGAAACCCTCCTCGACGCGGCCGGCGAGGTCCTCGGCTCCCACCTCGTCGGCGCCGGCCTCCTCGGCCTCGCGGGCCTTGTCGCCCTTGGCGAACACGACGACCGTCATCTCCTTGCCGAGCCCGTGCGGCAGCGCGATCGTGCCGCGCAGCTGCTGCTCGGCATGGCGCACGTTGAGCCCGGTGCGGATGTGCACCTCGACGGTCTCGTCGAACTTGGGCGTGTCGAAGTCCTTGATGATTCGGAAGGCGTCGGTCGGCGAGTAGGTGCTCTCGCGGTCGACCTTCTCGAGGTTCGCGCGGTAGCGCTTGCCGTGCTTCATGCCGTCACCTCCACGCCCATCGAGCGCGCAGTGCCCTCGATGATCTTGGCCGCCTGATCCACGTCGTGCGCGTTCAGGTCGGGCATCTTCTTCTCGGCGATCTCGCGGACCTGCGCGCGCGAGATCCTGCCGACCTTGTTGCGGTTCGGCTCCCCCGAGCCCTTCTCGAGCCCGATCGCCTGCTTGATCAGCACGGCGGCGGGCGGCGTCTTGGTGATGAAGGTGAAGGAGCGGTCCTCGTAGACCGTGATCTCGACCGGGATGATCGTGCCCGAGTCCTGCTGGGTCTGGGCGTTGAACGCCTTGCAGAACTCCATGATGTTCACCCCGTGTTGGCCCAGCGCGGGGCCGACCGGCGGGGCCGGGTTGGCCTGCCCGCCGGGCACCTGGAGCTTGATGAGTGTGAGGACCTGATGAACAGCAGTACCAGATCTAGACCTTCTTCACCTGGTCGAAGCCGACCTCGACGGGAGTCTCCCGCCCGAAGATCGACACGAGGACCTTGAGCTTAGCCGCGTCCTCGTTGATCTCGGAGATCTCGCCCGAGAAGTCCGACAGCGGGCCCGACACCACCTTGACCGACTCGCCGATCGAGAACTGCGCGCGGGTGCGGGGCCGCTCGGCGGTCTCGCGGTGGAGCAGGCGATCGACCTCGCCCTGGTTGAGCGGCACCGGGTTGTTGGAGGCGCCGACGAAGCCCGTGACCCCCGGGGTGTTCTTGACGAGCTGCCAGGAGTCGTCGGTCAGGTTCATGTTGACGAGGAGGTATCCGGGCATCGTGCGCTGCTCCTTCGTGAGCTTCTGCCCGTCCTTCACCTCCTGCACCTGCTCGGTCGGGATGACGATCTGGCGGATGGCGTTCTCCTGGCCGAGCGAGATGCGTCGGTGCTCGAGGTTCTGCTTGACCTTGTTCTCGTGACCGGAGTAGGTGTTGACTGCGTACCAGCGGAACATTTACCTCAGCGGGGCCTCCGGCCCGTTCCTTGATGATGAAGTTCGACATCACGTCCCACATTTCAAAGAATTGCCTGGATGAGTTCGGAGAAGATTGCGTCCAGGAGCCCGAGGTAGCCGCCGGCGATCAGGACGAAGCCGAGCACGACACCGGTGAGCGTTACGAGGGCCTGGCGGTTCGGCCATTGGACCCGCTGTAGCTCGGCCCAGACGGCGATCAGGAACTGTATGACACGCGGGCGGTCCTTGTGCGCCTCGGCCTCGTCTTGGCCGCGGCGGCCGCGGACCTCGTAGCCCTCCTCGCCTGCGCCGCGGGCGGCGACCGCCTCCTCGGAATCCTCGAGCTCCCAGTCCTCGATCTCCTCGACGGCCTCCTGCTCGCTGAGGGGCGGCTCGCCCGGGATGATCGTGTCCGACCGGCCCTCGTCCTGGGGCGGGGCGCCGGTGGCGAGCTCGGGCGGGACGGCGGGGGACGGATCGACCGTGGTGGGGTCGTCGAGGTGACCGTCGGGCTGCTCGACCGGCTCGACGCGGGGGGCGTCGACGCCCGGTATCGAGCCGCCGCCGGCCTGGCGCGCGCGGCCGCCCTGCTCCCGCGCCGGACTGCCGGCGCCGCCCTGGTCGGCCAGGCGCTTTGCGCGGCGCTCGGCCTGGCGCTGCTTGGCCCGCTGACGGTTACGTGCCATGCCTACGAGGGAGCCCGCTCAGCGGGTCTCCTTGTGCGGCGTATGCCGGCCACACCAGCGGCAGTACTTGCGGAACTCGATCCGCTCGGGATGGTTCCGCTTGGACTTCTCGGTTTGGTAGTTGCGCCGCTTGCACTCCTCGCAGGCGAGGGTGACGGCGATTCGGACGTCTCCGCGAGCCATGGCTCCTTCGGAAGGTAGAGGCGGGCGTGCAACGAACGACCCCGCCCGCCGACGAGGTCGACTCGCCAGTCTAGCGGCCCTTTCACGGCCGCCGAGGCTCGTCGAGCAGGTCGAGCGGATGAATCGGCCGTCGCACGACGAGGGGATACTTCAGCCGGTGCCCAAGGAGCCACTGGACATTGCCAGACGAGGGATCGAGGCCTACAACCGCGGCGACCTCGACGCAATCTTCGAGCTGGTCACCGAGGACGTCGAGTTCGTCGTGCCGGACACCATGGCGAACTCGGGCAGATACGTCGGCCGCGAGGGCTTCCAGGCGATGATGGGACAGTGGGAGGAGGCCTGGGACGAGTTCCGGGTCGAGATCGAGGAGGTGGTCGAGGCGGGCGACGCGGTCGTCGTCTCCGTGGCCCAGTTCGGGCGCGGTCGCGGAAGCGGGATCGAGATCCGGATGGGGGCCGCGCACCTGATGCGATTCCGCGACGGGCTGCTCGCCAAGTGGCGTCTGTGCGAGACGCCTGATGAGGCCCTGCACCAAGCGCGTATTTAGTACCCCCGGGGGTTGGCAAGCGCGCCCCACGATGTAAGACTCGCCCCAATGAACTCGATGGCTGGCCCCGTCGAGCCGCAGCCGGATCTCGCGGACTCGCCAAACGTACGTGTAGTTAAGGACGCCTTCGAGCTTCTCGACGAGGGCAGCCTGGAGGCCGCCGTCGAGCACCTGCTGAGCCACGCCCACGCGGATGTCGAGTTCTGCCTTTACGTGAGCGAGGGCCGGGTGCTGCGCGGAGCCGACGAGGTGCGGTCCTTCTTCCGCGACCAGCTCGAGGCCGGAACCTCGCTGGTGCCGCGCCCGTCGAGCTTCCAGGACTGCGGCAACGAGGTGGTCGTGACCGGCTCCCTTCGCGTGGTGCGGCCTTCGGGCGGGTTCGCCGAGAGCCAGCTCAGCTGGACCTACCGCTTCCGGGAGGGGCGCCTGGAAGCAGTCCGCTGGGGCCCGCGCCGGCCGGCCGTGATCGCTCGCCAGTCCTAGAGCGACGCGCCCTTGGCGCGGTTGCAGTCGCCGCAGAGGAGCTGGAGGTTCTCGACGCTTGTGGCGCCGCCGAGGGCGAGCGGGATGACGTGGTCGTACTGGAGATCGAAGCCGTTGCCGCACTCACGGCAGCGACCGCGGTCGCGGCGCCAGACGGCAAGGCGAACGTCGCGCGGGAGACGCTCGCGGCGACCGGCCGAGGCGTGCTCCCGGTGGAGCGCCGCATGCGCACGGTCGAGCCTCCGCCGGCTGCGACGCTCGCGGTCGGCAACCAAGGCGACGACGTCCCGGGGTTCGTAGCCCTCGTTCTCCCAGTAGAAGCGGTCGCGGTACCACCACCAGCGCCGACCCGTCGCTTCCATCAGCGGAACGGGCTCGTGTACCTGGGCCCGCGCGGCGCGGGCGAACGCGCCCGGCCGGAGGGCGCCGGCCTCCCGCGTGCCGACGACGAACGCATGCCGCCGCCAGAGGAGGGCGCCTTGGCGGACGAAGCCGCAGTTCCTGGCCTCACGGAGCACTGTGCGACCGCACGCTAGGAGCGACGGACGACGGGCCGCAAAGTTCCTTGCGCGGCCCGGGGGGCGGCGGGGGCGGGAGAGCCGACGCGGGGACTCGAACCCCGGACCCCCTCCTTACCATGGAGGTGCTCTACCGGCTGAGCTACGTCGGCGCTGGTGCCTGTCTGCGACTGGATTCCAGCGGCTTGACTACCGTAGCCGATCCTGGCTCGACCCTCTAGATCCGGGCCAGCTGACGGCAGACCCGCTTGCGCCACCGCATACCGGAATCCACATCGGCCATCCACCGCGCCGCCGACTTGAACTCCCCCAACTGCTCGCCGCTCATCGAGTCGCGCAAAGGCTCAAGCGCGGCGATGACGTCGTGGAGGCGATCCACCTGACGCAGAACACCCGGCAGCTTCGGACAAGCATCTCGCGGATCATGCTCATGCGTCTGCCGGTCGAGCCGAGCGCCCGCCCGGACAATGTCCTCCACCTCGGTCTCGAGCTTGACGATGCGTGCCTGATCGTCGGCCGATGCGGACGCCGACCGCCCGTCGGGGCCGCCCACGGCAATCAGAGCCCCGACGAGCAGGACGCATGCGACGCACAGCGCTCCGATGATTGCGAATGCCTTCTTCAGTGTCGGTCCCTGCCTTCAAGCCCGTCGGGCGGGGCCAGGTAGTCGAGGTCCCTCGAGGTTTCTGCCAACGAAGGGCATTCAAACCCGGCCATTAGCAGCAACGAAGCCCCCGTGTGGGGGCTTTCGCGTTCGTCTGGCGCCGGCCCGGTCGGGCTGGAGTGGGGGGAGCAGGATTCGAACCTGCGTAGGCGGTGCCACGCATTTACAGCGCCGCCTCCTTTGGCCACTCGGACATCCCCCCGAGGGTCAAGGGGCTCGATTGTAGGCGGTCCTCCGCTGTGTGCCCTGCGGGATTGCATCGCCGCGCTCGACCTCGAATTCCGCGTACTTGGGCCCGCCCAGGCGCAAGCCGACCCCGCCCTCCACCCGCTCCGACGGGATGAACCAGCGGCGCCCGTCGGCCACGAGCACGAAGAGGAAGTCGTAGCGAGAGGCATCGAGGCGCTTGACAAGGCCGTTCCAGCTCTGATTGCCGCCCCGCGTGCAGAGGGTGACGTCCCAGCGCCCCTTCGCCCAGCATCGCGACGTCTTCACCTGGATACGTATGGCCCGCCCGTCGAGCTCGGCCATCAGGTCCCAATGCGGACTGGACCCGACGGGCACGGCGACGTGAGCGCCCTGTGAGGCCAGCCAGTACATCGCGGACAGCTCGCCGATATCTCCCTGCTCGCGCGGCGTGAGCATCACCTGGGAGAAGATGCTGGGCGTGGAGATTCGCCCCCTCGACAGGGACCACCACCCGGACGCCGCCCGCATCATCACCGACGCCCTTCTCCACGACCCCGGCTGGCTCGCCATCGGGCCCAGCCGGACCCGGCATCGTCGCTTCGTCGCCCAGCGGTTCCATCGCGCCGCCCTCAAGGTCGCCGATCGCCATGGCGGGCCCGCCTACGGCGCCTTCCGGGACGGCGGGCTTGCCGGCGTGGCCGTCACCTTCGCCGCCGGCCGCTATCCGCCGCCGGCGT
This sequence comes from uncultured Thermoleophilaceae bacterium, assembly GCA_963733885.1. GTDB lineage: Bacteria > Actinomycetota > Thermoleophilia > Solirubrobacterales > Thermoleophilaceae > JACVRW01. Next base: position 438,599 of record CAVTES010000007.1, read on the forward strand.
GGACCGAGCTGCGCTACTTCCTCGCCTCTCTCGCCGCCGGGCCGCGGCCGATCGTCCGTGGACTGAGGTTCGGCGCCGTCCAGGACAGCGGGCACCCGCAGGATGAGCACGTCTACCTGTGGTTCCTCGCCGTCGATCCGGCCCGGCAGCGCGCCGGCGTCGGCAAGGCGCTCCTGACGCGCGTGACAGAGGAGGCCGAGGCGCCGGTCTACCTCGACACGACCAACCCGGCCAACGTGCCGTACTACGCGAGCGCCGGCTTCGAGGAGATCGGCCGCGGGACGGTGTCGCGCGACACGCCCATCTGGTTCATGAAGCGTCCCTGAGCCGCTGCGCCTCCGGCAGCCCCTCGAGCTTCTTCAGCGTGTTGTTCTCGATCTGGCGGATCCGTTCGCGGGTCACTCCGAACGCGCGGCCCACCTCCTCGAGCGTCCTCGCCTTGTGGCCGCGCAGGCCGTAGCGCATCTCGATCACCTCGCGCTCGCGCGGCGGCAGCGCGTCCAGCGCACGCTTCACGTTCTCGCGACGCAGGTTCTCGCTCGCCAGCTCGAAGGGCGACTCGGCCGTCTCATCTTCGACGAAGTCGCCGAGCTCCGAGTCCTCTTCCTCGCCGATCGGCTTCTCGAGGGACACCGGCAGCTGCGAGATGCGCAGGATGTCCTTCACCTCGCGCGTCGTCCACTGCAGCTCGAACGCGATCTCCTCGGGAGTCGGCTCACGTCCGAACTCCTGCACCAGCTGGCGCTCCACGTGCACGACCTTGTTCAGCTTCTCGACCATGTGCACGGGGATGCGGATCGTGCGTGCCTTGTCCGCGATGGCACGAGTGACCGCCTGGCGGATCCACCACGTCGCGTAGGTGGAGAACTTGTAGCCACGCCGGTAGTCGAACTTCTCGACCGCCCGGATCAACCCGAGCGAGCCCTCCTGGATCAGGTCCAGGAACGACAGGCCGCGCCCCAGGTAACCCTTGGCGATCGACACCACGAGGCGCAGGTTCGCCTCGATCATCTGCTGCTTCGCGCCCATGTCGCCGCGCTCGATCCGCTTGGCCAGGAACACCTCCTGGTCCGCGGTCAGCAGCTCGACGCGCCCGATCGAGCGAAGGTAGAGCCGTAGCGAGTCCAGGCTGGGCTCGACCGTCAAGTCGATCTGGGCCTTCTTCGGCGCCGGTTGCGCGCCGTCGCCGACGATCTCGATCAGACCGGCCGGACGAGCGTCGTTTGCGACGATCTCGACGCCGCTCTCCTGCAGATGTGCGTGGAACTCCGCTATCTGCTCCTTCGCGAGCTCGACCTCCTCGAAGGTGGCCGAGATCTCCTCGAAGGTCAGGTAGCCGCGCTCCCTTCCCTCGACGACGAGTGCCCGTACTTCCTCGATCTCGAGCAGCGGCACTTCGCTCGCGTCTGTCAGCAGCGCTACACCGTCGTGCTTGTCCGTCAACCCCTCGCTCCTTCGAAGACGGTCACGCCCCCGCTTCTTGGCCGGGCGTGGATCGACTGGGTCAAGTTGTGGTTCGCGGTGGAACCGCGAGGGGCTGAGTCCGGTGGGCCAGGAGGGTTTCCACGACGTGCAGCCGCGGCCAGTGTACAACGACTCGTGCGGTTTGACCCAAACTCGTCCCCGATACAGTGGTCTAAGCCCATGACCGAGCCCATCGCACTTCTCGGCAGCGACGTCCAGGCGCGGCGCCCGTCGACCCAGTTGAGCCTCTCACGAGTTGGGGTGACCGGCGTCGAGAAGGTGATCAGGATCCGCTCGAACGGGGATGAGCAGCTCTTCTACGCGCAGCTCGAGTGCTACGTCGACCTCGGACCGCAGCAGAAGGGCGCGCACATGTCGCGCTTCGAGGAGGTCGTGAACGAGGCCATCGACGAGGTCATCCTCAGCGAGGCGTTCAAGGCCGAGACGCTCGCGTCGCACATCGCCGAACGCGTACGCGACCGCCAGGAGGGTGCCCGCGCCGAGGTCACGATCGCCGCGCGATACCCCGAGCACAAGCCCGCGCCCGCGTCCGGGGTGCCGACGCAGGAGATCTACACGCTGTTCGGGTCGGCCGTGGCGTCCGACCGCGGCACGCGCCGGCTCGTCGGCGTCCAGGCCCAGGGCATGACCGCCTGCCCCTGCGCGCAGGAGATGGTGATGGAGCGCTCTCAGGAGCGCCTCCGCGAGGGCGGCTTCACCGACGACGAGATAGCGCGCGTGTTCGAGGCTGTGCCCGTGGCCACCCACAACCAGCGCGGCATCGGCACGCTTCACATCGGCTGCCCCGAGGGTTGCACCGACGCGCTCGAGGCGCAGACGCTGCTCGAGATCGTCGAGTCAGCGATGAGCTCCGAGATCTACGAGCTGATGAAGCGCTCGGACGAGGTCGAAGTGGTCGAGAAGGCCCATCTGCGGCCGCGCTTCGTCGAGGACTGCGTGCGGGAGATGGTCCGAATGGCCACCGAGCGTTTCGGCCGCCTCGGCGACGACGCGTTCGTCTCCGCGCGCCAGGAGAACCTCGAGACGATCCACAAGCACAACGTGGTCGCCGAGCGCCACGGCATGATGGGTGAGCTCGTGACGGAGATCGAGTCGGGCGTGCGGGCCGCGCGCCACGTCACGAAGCGAGACTGGCTCGAAGCAGGCCCGCCGCGCGTCCTATAGCGATAACGTCCGTGCATCATCCGTCCGGCCGGGGTGGGTTTCACAGCTCAGCGGGGTGGGGATCCCTGCCGATGAGGAGCCCGCACAACCCTCACTTGCAGGCACGGAGGCTCTCTTGACACAACGGCATACCCCTCTCTCCCAAGACGCGGCCCTCGTGGTCGCCCTGGCGGGCACGGCGATGCCATTCGCGCACTCGGCTGAGGACGAAGCCGAGCGCTGGCTCCGGGCCCTACGGCTGCACGGCCAGGTCGGCGCAGCGCTCCAGTCGCTCGGCGTGGGAGAGGCTCCCCTGATGACCGGAGGCGATCCCGGGCAGGACGGCCCCGGCACGCCGCCCATGGGCGCCGACGTGCTCGACGAGGTGACCCGTCGCGCGGGTGGCTTTGCCGCGGCGCGCGAGGCCGAGACCGTCGGCACGCCGGACCTGCTGTTCGCCGTGTTCGAGGTGTACGACAAGCTCTTCGAGCGGGTGCTCTACCTGCGCGGCACGAGCCGCGAAGAGCTGACCGAGCGGCTGGAAGGCGCGAGCGCGCGCCACCCCACCCAGGGCTAGCGCCCGCTCACCCCGCCCCGCCGGCGGCGGGCGAGGTACTCGATTCCGGCTGTGCTGCCGACAGGGCCGAGCGGAGAGACGGTCGCCGCGAGCAGCGGCCAGGGGAAGGTGCCGCGCCGGCAGCCGTTCGCCACCAGCAGGCAGAGGATGATCCAGCCGACGCCGTGTGTCCATCCGAGCGCCGTCTCGGCGGACTCGCCGAGGTGGCCGATGGCGACGATGAGGAGCGCCGCGAAGATGCAGACCTCGGCAATCGAGTAGAGCCGGACGGCCTGGAAGTAGGACACGGGTCAGGCCGCTCGTCCGAGGGCGATCTGTCGCCTTACGAAGAGGCCACCCGCGAGGGCGAGGAATGCGAGCAGGGCGACCGCGACGACCGCCTCGGGTGAGCCGAGGTTGTCGAGGCTGCCGCCCAGAGCCGTGTACGCGAAGACCTTCGGCGCGGCCCCGATCACCGTGCCAAGGGCCATCTGGCGATACTCGAGGCGGGTGAGGCCGGCGCTGTAGTTCACCACCCCGTACGGCAGCAGGGGAACGATGCGCGACTCCATCACCGCGATGGCGCCGTGGCGGGTGAGGAAGTCCTCGATCCCCTTTGTCCGCTCCGGCAGGAGGTTGCCGTGGTGACCCGCGGCGAGCCTTCTCGCAACGAACATCTGGGCGAGCGCGGCGCCCGTCACCCCCGCCAGGGCGAGCGGCGTACCGACCGCGGTGCCGAAGAGAAGCCCGGCCGCGCCGGCGAGGATCGGCCAGGTGACGATGAAGTTGACGAGCACGAACAGCGGCACGAACGCGACGTAGGCGAAGTCGCCCAGGCCCTCTCCCCAGTCGCGCACCTCGGAGGGACTCGGAAGGGAGCCGGTGACCGCCGCGACGGCGAACACGCCTCCGACGGCTGCGCCATAGATGGCCATACGCCGGAAGGCGGTGCGTCTGGACGCGCCAGATGACGGAACGCGGCGCGAGTCCATGCACCGAGGGTAATCACCGCGCCGTACCATCGAGTGCCATGGCCCCGACCCTGCTCGTCTACGGCCCCAGCGCCCGCGCCGATGCATGGCTGCGCGAGGCGGTGCGCGTTGGCGGGCCGCTCGCCGTCGTGGCCCTCGCCCCGCAGGAACAGCAGCGCCGGGTGTGCTGCGGGATCCAGTCGGCCTACTGGAACGGCGTCCAGCGCGAGCTGGCGCAGTCCGAGCTGGCCCGGGCCCGGCTTGTGCTGGAGGACGCCGACAACGTGAGCCTCACGGTGCTCGGCTTCGACGTGGTCCACCCCGAGCAGGCGATCACGCGCCACGCCACGGAACTCGGGGCCGAGCGGATCGTCCTGGCAGACCCGCGCGCCAGCGGGCTGGGCCGGCGCGCGGTGCGGCGACTACGGGACCGCTGCCCGGTCCCGGTTACGGACGGCGCCCTCTAACCGCAGCCGTCACTGGTGCAGCATGGAGGTGTGCGGGACGAGCGCCAGGCGGTTCGTAGATCGGCGGCGGGCGCGGCGCGCCTGAGCGCCTTTACGGCTTCATAACCAAAGCTTGCTCGCCGGCACACCCGGCGCTGGGGCTGCGCTGGGTGCCCTCCGCCGATCCTTGAACGCATGTTGCGCAAGCTGATCACACTCACGCTGGCGGTCCTCTTGGTGGGCCTGTTCGCGGCGGTCGTGTTCGCGGCGGTCGAGTCTGGTGACGGCTCTTCCTCCAGCACGATCGGCACGACCGACACCGCTGGAACGACCGAAACCACGACCACGCCCGGAGACATCTCGGGCCCCTGCGACGAGGCCGAGCATCGCAACGACCCGCGGTGCGCCGGCGTCGCGGTTCCGCCCGCCCGGGGTGCGGCCCCGCCGCAGGGAGGCGTCGACATCTCCGGACCGTGCGACGAGGCCGAGCACGCCAACGATCCGCGCTGCACCGGGGTGCAGCCGGGCGTGGGCGGCGATGACCATCGAGGCCGCGGCGACGACGACGGGGACAGCTCAGGGCCCGGTCCGGGCTTCGACGACTCCGGCGGCGGCAGCTCCGGGCACGGGAGCGACGACTTCGGCTTCGACGACTCGGGCCATGGAGGCTCCGGCGGCGGCGACTCCGGGCAAGGCCGCGGACGCGGTCGCGGCGGAGACGACGACTGATCCGGAGCGGTGAGAGGGAAGCCCGCCGGCCGCCGGCCGGTGGGCTTCCCGGCGCCCGCGGATGGGCTCCCCGGCGTCTGCGGCACCGCCTGCGCCTAGCATCTAAGGCGTCCATGCAGGGCCGGCGCACCATCCTCATGGTGGAGGACGAGGAGTCCATCACCGTCCCGCTGTCGGAGGCCCTCGCCCGCGAGGGGTTCGACACGGAGGTCGCCGGCACCGTCGCCGAGGCGCTCGAGCTGGCCGGCCGCGTGGCCCCCGACCTCGTGCTCCTCGACGTGATGCTCCCGGACGGCTCGGGCTACGACGTCTGCCGCGAGCTGCGGCGCGAGTCGAAGGTGCCGATCATCATGCTCACCGCGCGCGGCGAGGAGACCGACCGCGTAGTCGGGCTCGAGCTCGGCGCGGACGACTACATCGTCAAGCCGTTCAGCGCCCGCGAGGTGGCGGCGCGCATCCGGGCGGTTCTCCGTCGCGCCGGCGAGACGGCCGCCGCCGGCTCCTCCCGGGATAGCACCGCCCTGCAGGTCGGCGAGCTTCACCTCGACCCCTCGCGCCGCAGCGCCACACTCGGGGAGAACGAGCTCGACCTCACGCGCAAGGAGTTCGAGCTGCTCGAGCTGCTGATGCGCGAGGCCGGCTCCGTCATCACGCGCGAGCGGCTGATCGACGAGGTGTGGGACGTGAACTGGTTCGGGTCGACCAAGACGCTCGACGTGCACGTGTCGGGCCTGCGCCGCAAGCTCGGCGACGACCCCTCCTCCCCCCGCTACCTCCACACGGTGCGAGGCGTGGGGTTCCGCTTCTCGGGGCCGGAGGAGCTTGGGACCGGGTCGGAGCGGTGAGCCTGCGCACGCGGCTGCTGGCCGCCTTCGCCTACGTCCTGGTGTTGGTGATCGTGGCCCTGGAGGTGCCGCTGGCGCTCAACCTCTCGCGCCGGGTGGACGCCGAGATCCGCAGCGAGGCCAGCGGCCAGGCGCAGCTGCTGGCGTCCTTCGTGCCCGGCCGGGTCGACAGCACCCCTGAGCTCGACCGGCTCGTCCGCGACTCGGCCGAGAACCTCGGCGGACGGGTGATCGTCGTCGGCCCGCGCGGCCGCTTGCTCGCCGACTCCGCCGGTACCGGCCTGCGGGGGACCTCCTACGCATCGCGGCCAGAGATCGCCGACGCGCTGCGCGGCAAGCCCGTCGTGCAGGGCGAGCGCCACAGCAACTCCCTGGACGAGGATCTGCTCTTCACCGCCGTTCCGGTGGTGAGCAACGGCCGCACGGCCGGGGCGGTGCGGGTCACGCAGAGCGTCGACGCCGTGAACACAGAGGTGCGGACCGACGTGCTTGCGCTGATCGGGGTCGGCATCCTCGCGCTTGCGCTGGGCCTCGGAGTGGCCTGGCTGCTGGCGGGTTCACTCGCCCGGCCCCTGCGCGGCCTTGCGCGCACCGCCCACCGGGTGGCCGGAGGAGATCTGGACGCCCGCGCGCGCGTGGAAGGGTCGTCCGAACAGCGCGAGGTGGCCACGTCCTTCAACAACATGACGGCCCGTCTGGCGCGAGCGCTGCGCTCGCAGCGCGAGTTCGTGGCCAATGCCTCGCACCAGCTGCGCACGCCGCTCACCGGGCTGCGGCTGCGGCTGGAGGCGGCCGGGCTGAAGTCGCGGGACCCCGAGGTGGAGCGCGAGCTGCTCGCAGCCGAACGGGAGACCGAGCGGCTTGCCCGGCTGCTCACCGAGCTGCTGACACTCGCGCGCGAGCGTGAGCGGCCGGAGCCCGAGCGGCTGTCGGTGGCGGAGGTGGCGGAGGCAGCCGCCGAGCGCTGGGAGGGGCCGGCGGAGAGCTCCGGACACCGGATCATCGTGGGCGGCGACGGGGCGCCCGTGGTGGCCGCCACGGACGCCGACCTGGCGGTGATCCTCGACAACCTCGTCGAGAACGCCCTCAACTACTCGCCGGCCGGGACCGCCGTCGCGATCGAGTGGGGCGCCGGCGGCGGGTCGGCGTGGGCCGCGGTGCTCGACGAGGGGCCCGGGATCGGGCCCGGCGAGCGGGAGCGGGTTTTCGAGCGCTTCTACCGCGGCGCGGCCTCGCGTGGCGGCGCGGCCGGCACCGGCCTCGGGCTCTCCGTTGTGGAGTCGCTCGCCCGGCGCTGGGACGGCTCCGTGACGCTCGAGGAGCGAGCCGAGGGCGGCACGCGGGCGGAGCTGCGGCTGCCGCTTCAGGGCTCAGCCGCCGAACGTTCCCCTGACCCGCAGCTTGACGACGCCTTACCAAGGCGGAGCTAGCCTCGACGAAGATGAATTTCCGCACCCTCGCCGTGGGCACCGCGCTCGCCATCTTCGGACTCGGCGCCGCCGTGGGGATCGGCCTCGCTGCCAACTCGATCTCGGGCGACAGCGTCGGCCTGTCCGAGGAGCCGCTGAGCGCGGGCGAGCCGCTGGCGCCGCGGCCGGCGGCCGCGCGCGCGGCCGAACAGCGCGCGAAGGCGCGGGCCCGCCGCCGCGCGGCGGCCGAGCAGCGGCGCCGCGACCGCGCCGAGCAGGAGCGGGCCGTAGCCGACGACGCGCCGTCGGACGACACGACGACGACGACGCCCGAGCCCGAGCCCGAGCCCGAGGTCGAGGCGGAGGTCGAGACCGACAGCTCCGGCCATGGGCGCGGCCGGGGCCGCGGGCGTGGCAGGTCGGGCGGCGATTCGGGCTCGAGCGACGGCTCGGGCAGCGACGACGACTGAGATCGCGTATCGAACCCCGATTCGCGGGGTATTCGAAAGCATGATCGGATTCATCGTGGCCGGCCTCATCATCGGCGCGCTGGCGCGCCTGCTGATGCCCGGCAAGCAGAACATCGGGCTGCTCTGGACGCTCGGCCTCGGGCTCGCTCGGCTCGCTGATCGGCGGGACGCTCGCGAACGCGCTCGGCACGGGAAGCATCTGGGAGCTGAACGTGCTCGGGTTCTGCGTCGCCGTGGCGTCGTCGATCGCGTTGCTGGTGGTGGCCGAGCGAGCGGGACTGGGTCAGGGCGAGGAGCGGAAGCGGCTCGGCACCTGACGGGGCTGTGGCGCCCCGGCTCCTGATCCAGGCGCGACCGGGAGCCGGAAAGACAACCGCCCTGGGACGCTTGGCGGAGCGGCTGCGCGAGGCCGGTGTACCGCTGAGCGGGTTCCTGACCGGGGAGCTGCGCGAGAAGGGCCGCCGCGTCGGCTTCGAGATCGAGACCTTCGCCGGCGAGCGCGGCCTGCTCGCCCACGTGGACATCAAGGGGCCGCCCCGGGTGAGTCGCTACGGCGTCGACCTCGAGGAGTTCGAGCGCCTGGCGCTGCCGGAGCTGGAAGCGCCGCCCTCCCGGGGCGTGGTCCTGATCGACGAGCTCGGGAAGATGGAGCTCGCTTCCGAGCGCTTCCGCGCGGCCGTTCTCGCTCTGTTCGAACGCTCCGTGCCGATCGTGGCGACGGTCCACGCGGCCCGGCATCCGTTCACGGACGAGCTGAAGCGAAGGCCAGGGGTGTCGACGGTGCGGCTGACGAACGCCAACCGCGACCGGCTTCCTGAGGAGCTGGCGGAGCGGCTGAGGGATCTTCTCCGCGATCTCGGGTAGAACCGCGGATGGCAGCGTCGGGCGCGCGCCGCCCGGACGAGCGTTCTTCGAGGAGGTACCCATGCGAAGGGTCTTGGCTCTGTGTACTTGCGTCCTGGCGGGGTTCGCCCTCGCCAGCATCGGCGGAGCATTCGCCGGCGACACCACCCGCGAACGCGCGGCGGCCAGCGCGCTGCGGGGTCTGGTGGATCTCTCCCACCCGTTCAACGAGCAGACGATCTACTGGCCGACGGCGGAGCGGTTCGCGCTCACCCAGGTCGCCGAGGGCGAGACCGAGGGCGGCTGGTACTACGCGGCCAACAACTTCGAGGCGGCCGAGCACGGCGGAACCCATCTCGACGCGCCGATCCACTTCGCGCGTGGGGCCAACACGGCGGACAAGATCCCGCTGCGGCGCCTGGTGGGGCGGGCCGTCACGGTCGACCTGTCGGAACGAGTGGGCGACAACGCCGACTACCTGATCTCGCGCGCCGACCTGCGCCGCTGGGAGAGCGACAACGGACGGATCCCGACGCGCACGATCGTGCTGCTGCGGACCGGCTGGGAGCGCTTCTGGCCGAACGCCGAGCAGTACCTCGGGACCGCGGAGCGCGGCGAGCAGGCTGTGCCGCAGCTGCACTTTCCGGGCCTGAGCCAGGGCGGCGCACGTTGGCTGGTGAGGCGACGCGCCGTGAAGGCCGTCGGGATCGATACGGCGAGCATCGACTACGGGCAGTCGGCGGACTTCCGGGCGCACCGTGTGCTCGGCGCCGCGAACACGCCCGTGTTCGAGAACGTGGCGCGTCTCGGCCGACTGCCGAGCCGCGGGTTCGCGGTGGTGGCGCTCCCGATGAAGATCGAGGGCGGCTCGGGCGGGCCGCTGCGGATCATGGCCGTGCTGCGGCCGTGAGCTCGGGCGGGCTCAGCCCTTGACTGCACCCATCGTGCTTGAAGAGGGCCACGTGAGCGGCAAGCTGGTGCTGACGGTGGACGGCTAGGCTAGGCCACCGTCGGGTCCTGCGTGAGGTCGGCGACCCGCTTCGCCAGGGTGCGCAGGACCTTGCGCTCAACCTTCGGGTTCTCCTCGAGCAGGTGATGGAAGTCCGTGCTCGTCAGGACGAAGACGCGCAGCGGGGTCTTGGCGGTGACGGTGGCGGTGCGCGGGACCTGCTCGAGCAGGGCGATCTCGCCGACGAAGTCACCGGCGCCGCGGGTGCCGAGGCTGCGGCCTTTCCGCTTCACCTGGGTCTCGCCGTCGACGATCACGAAGAACTCGTGACCGATCTCGCCCTCCTTGGTTAGGGTCGTGCCCTCGGGGATCTCCATGTCCTCGCTGACGCGGGCGAGCTGGGTGAGCTCCTTCTTTGAGAGCCCCTCGAACAGCGGGGCGCGCTTGAGTGCCTCGACCTTGGTGTCCTGACTGAAGAGCCGCATCGGCGCCTAACCTATCCGGGAGCGGTCGCTGAGTCGAGCGGCGAAGAGGCGCCAGACGCCCGGGACGCCCTTGAGGGCGTGTTCGCCGCGGTCCTCGAAGTCGATGCCGGAGCCGGCGGCGAGGTCGCGGACGATGCTCGAGACCAGAACCTCGCAGGGCTTTGCCTCGTCGGCGATCCGGGCGCCGATGTGGACGGCGATGCCCTCGACCCGTCCTCCTATCACCTCTACCTCGCCGGTGTGGATGCCGGCGCGGATGTCGAGACCGAGCTCCTCCACGGCGTTGATCGTCTTGTTGGCGCAGGCGATCGCCCGCGCGGGGCCGCCGAAAGTGGCGAAGAACCCGTCGCCGGTGCTTCGCATTTCCTTACCCGAGTAGCGGGCGACCTGAGCTCGAACCGCCGCGTTGTGGGCTTCCAAAAGATCGCGCCACTGCCTGTCGCCGAGCTCGGCGGCCTTCGAGGTCGAGTCGACGATGTCGGTGAAGAGGACAGTGGTGAGCACGCGCTCGGGGGCGGTGTCGGTGCGGCCCTCCGAGAGGAAGCGCTCGACCTCGTCCGGAATGGTGGGATTGCCATAGATGCTGAAGTCGCGAGAGGTGAGCCCGACCAGCTCCGCATTGGGGACGCGCTCGGCCAGGTACTGGCAACCCCCGCGGTACTTGTCGTGGCAGAGCACGAGGGTCGGCACCGAAATGGCGGGAAGCACCTCGCGGATATCGGTCTCGCCAACCATGCGGAGGAACCAGGCGGCTGCGCCGGGACTGGCCGCGAGGCGCTCGTGGTTGACGTGCCACTGCTCGAAGGCGGGATCGTCGGCATAGCTGGGGAGGTATTTGCGAAGCTCGGCGCGCTGGTACTCCCGGTCACCCCAGTTCCGCCGAGCGTCCATCACGCGGCGGTGCCACTCCTCAGGGGTGTCGCCGAACGGGAAGTCCGGCGCCCGGGTCACGCGTGGCCAGGTGTTCTGGAGGATGAGTGCATTGACCCGCTCCGGATACGTGGCCGCAAAGACGGCGCAAAGCTGACCGCCGGGAGACCCCGCACCCAAGAGAGCGGCCCGCTCGGAGGCGGCATCGTCCATGACGGCCCGGAGGTCGTCCATCCTCGTCTCGAAAGACGGCAGATCCCGAGGGCGATCGCTCAGGCCGGTGCCGCGCTTGTCGAGGAGGATCAGCCGCGAGAACTCGGCCAGCCGCTTGCAGAAGTCGACGAAGATGGGCTGCTCCCAGGCCCAGACGAGGTTGATGAGGAAGGGGACGAAGAGGATGTCGACCGGCCCTTGCCCTACAACCTGGTAGGCGATGGAGACGTCGCCGCTGCGGGCGTAGTTGACCTCGGGCGTTTCGAGGTGCACGGGGCGGAAGATTAAGCGGCGGCCCCGCCGCCACTAGTACACGCGTCCGAAAGTACCGCCCGGAATCGGCGAGCGACTGGGCGTGGCTGGCGGTGGACGCGGGATGAGTCGATGCCGAAGCATCGGCGATTCCCGCGGCTGCCGCCAGGCGCGTCCAGGCGCCGCCGAAACGGGCGGTACTTGAGGACGCGTGTACTAGCTCCGGTCACCCGCGCGGTGGATCGGGTTCGCCCGGCGAAGCAGGCGGCTGAGCTCCGCCCGCCGGGCTCCGCCCCGCCCGCGGCTCGCGGCCCGTCACCGGCACAGGTCCCGGGAAGCGCACCCCCTCGGCCTCGGCGATTCCCTGCAGCGCCTTGGCGACTTCGCTGACGTTTTCGATCAGCCGGCGCCGCTCGCGCCAGATCGCGTGGGCATTGCGGTCCAGCTCTCGGAGCCGCGCCTCGGCCCTACCGCGCGTCTCGTTGATCTCCCGCTCGGTGCTCGTGCGCATGTTCTGGGATTCCCTCGCGGCCGTGTCCGTCAGTGCGCGGGCCTCGCGCCTGGTGGCGTCTCGTAGCTCCTGGGCGAGGCGCTCAGCGGTCTCGCGGAGCTCCTGCGCCTCGCTCGCGGCCCGCTGGCGCAGCTCCGCCGCCTCACGCTGAGCCGCTGCGCGCACCTCGTCCGCCTCGTGCGCCGCCGCCTCGCGGACCTGCTCGGCCTCCCGCACGCCCTGCTGCAACCGGTCGTCGGCCCTCGCCCGTGAGCGGGCAGTGATCTCCTCGGCGGTTTGCTGCGCGCGCTCGATAAGCCCCTCCGTCTCCTCGGTCACCTCCTCGAGGGCATGCCTGACCGCCGACTCCGGCGAGGCGGAGACCTCGAGCTCCGCGATCACGCGGTTCACCTGCTCCACATAGCGGTCGACGGCGAGGCGGTCGTAGCCTCTCAGCGCGACCGGGAAGTCGACATCGCGTACCTCTCGCGCCAGCCGGGCGCGCTCGGAGGCGCTTGCGCGCGACCTCGGAACCCGCCGCGCGATGGACGCTCCCTGCTTTGCCCCCGGACCGGCGGGCGTCTCCTGCGACACGCCGCGGAGTATTGCGAAACCGGCCCGCCTGCCGTAGGCGGGGTCAGGCGCTTCTTTACGCGGCGTGGTCTCGCTGTCAGGCGTCGCGCGACAACAGCATGACCCAGTTGGTCTTCCACGTGTCGCCGCCGTCGAACGAGAAGGCCTGCTCCCAGCGCGCAGACGTGCCGGTGATCTCGGACCAGTCGAATCGCATGCGGATCGGCACGCCCTCGAGCACGTCGTCGCATTCAAAACGAGCGCGTCCCTCACTGTCGAACCGTCCCTCGACCGGCGGATCGAGACGACCGGGTCGCGCGGTCGACGACCACCAGATGCGCCATACATCCTCGTCGGGGTCGTAGAGCCGTAGCGAGAACCCCTCGTAGTCCTGTCCCTCCACGCGGAGGTGGTCGATGTTGCCCACGCCGCCGAGAATGGCACGGGCCTCCGACGTGGCCTCGAACTCCAGCCACTCGTCGCAGGCTGGGTCGAGCGTGTTTGCGAGCTTTCGGTTGGCCACGCGCCAGAGGCCGGGCAGAAAGTCGAAGTCGGTCACGGGCATCAGAGCTCCACCTCCTCGAGCACGCGCCCGTGGTAGCGACGCAGATCGTTGTCCTTGAGGACGTCTTCCAGCCATGCCCGGCGTTCGAAGTCGATGACCTCCAGCTCCCACACGCAGGCCATCCCCGTTCCGTCGGCGGGCTCGAGCCCTCCCGGATCGTCGAGCGGAGCGGCGAACACGCGCTGGTGGAGCTCGTTCTCGTTCGCCCACCAGCAGACGATTCCCAGCCCCGCCGTCGCCGCGTCGTGGGCGATCGTGAACCCCGAAGCCCCGTCCGGGATGACCTCGCGGGCAACGCGGCGCGTGGCGGCGGCGAGCGCCGGTCGCGGCACCCGGTCGTGCCGCGCGATGCCGTAGTGCTTCAGCAGCCCCTCGCGGTCGAGCAGCGAGATAGACCGCGGTTCGTATTCCATGGCGCGCACCATACGGGCCAAACAGGGCAAGATATGTCCTCTATGGCGAAGGCGGCACGCATCCTCGCGCTGCTCGAGGCCCTCCAGGACGAGCCGTCGATGACGGGTCCCCAGCTCGCGATCCGCCTGGGCGTCGACGTGCGCACCGTGCGGCGCGACGTCGTCTCGCTCCAGGATCTCGGCATCCCCGTCGAGGCCGAGCGCGGGCCCGCCGGCGGCTACCGGCTCCGGCCCGGCTACCGCATGCCGCCGCTGATGCTCACCGCCACCGAGGCCACGGCCGTCGCGCTCGGTCTGCTCGCCGCGCGCCGTGACGGCCTCGACGCCGACGGCGCGCTCGCCAAGATCCGCCGCGTCCTGCCGGACCAGGTCCGCCGGCGGGTCGAGGCCCTCGATCAGACGCTCAGCTTCACCGCCACCGGGCACGAGCCGATGCCTCCCAAGGGAGAGAACCTCCTGCTGCTCGCCGACGCAGCGCTCCGCGGGCGCCGGGTGCACGCGGTCTACGTGGCGTCCGACGGCGCACGGTCCGAGCGCGAGCTCAGCCCGTATGGCGTCGTCTCGCATCGCGGCCGCTGGTACGTGCCCGCGCACGACCACGGCCGAGACGCGCCCCGCGCCTTGCGCGCGGACCGTTTTCGCACCGTTCAGCTGCGCGGCGCGGGCAGACCCCCGCCGCCGGACTTCGATCCCGTGGCCTTCGTCAGCCGCACGCTCGCGCGCGTGCCATGGACGCACGAGGTCGAGGTGCTGCTGCACACGCCGCTTGCGGTCGCCGCCGCGCACTTTCCCGCCACTCTCGCCGAGCTCGAGACCTCAGGAGAGGACACCTTGCTGCGCATGCGTGCCGAGTCGCTGGACTGGGTGGCCGGCCTCCTCGCCGGGGCGGGCTGCGCCTTCACGATTCGCCGGCCGGACGACCTGCGCCGAAGCGTCCACGCGCTGGCCGACCGCCTCCGCGCGGCCTGAGCGCGGGCGGGCAAGGGCCCGCCGCGATCAATAGGGGATGTAGGCCAGGCGCTGGGCGTGGTTGAAGTGCGCCACGACCTCGCCGTTCGGTCCGAGAGTGTGGGTCGCCGGGTTGAAGTAGACGCTGCCCCTGAACCCGATGGTGTCGTTGCGGACCACCGTGCCGGTGATCCCGGGGGTCGCGAGCGCCTGAGCCGGCACGACCAGCGCGGCGATCGCGGCCGAGATGACGATGAGCTTGCGCATGAAACGTCTCCTGAGGTCGTTGACCTCGGTTTCTGCGCATCGGCGCCGAAGCTTGATCAAATCTCGGTGGAGAGCCAAGCCAAAGCCAAGCCGACGGCCGGACTCGAACCGGCGACATCCTCTTTACGAGAGAGGTGCTCTACCAACTGAGCTACGTCGGCGTTTCGGGGACGAGTGTAGCCCGGCTCCGCCCTTGATTCTGATGTGGAGGTCGCCGTTGCCCGATCGTTCCCGGCCAGGCTCTTCGGGCTTGCTTTTCGGCGACCCAGGCGTGCGCTGCTGATCCCACGCTGCCGCTCGGTTCACACCTTCTGCATGCGCTTCCCTCTCGATCTCGTCTGGCTCGACCGCGATGGCCGGGTGCTCGCCGTCGACCGGCGCGTGCCGCCGAATCGCGTCCGGAGCCGGCGGGATGCCGCAGCAGTGCTCGAGGTCCCTGCGGGCCAGAGCTCTGAAATGATCCTGGCAATGGCCGAACGTCAGCGAAACCGGTTCGCCGATGCGCTCAATCCGCGGGTGCCCATCTACCGGGACACCTACAACGAGTACTTCGTCTTCGCCCTCTCCGCCGGCGGGGCCATCGCCGGCACACAGGTTCCGCTCTACATCCTCATGGCCATCACAGGGCTGTGGGACGTGGTCCCGTTCGTCCTTGCGTGCGTCGTCTTCGAGCTCGCCGTGATCTTCGGTGTCGCTCGGCCTCGGATGGAGCCGCGGGAGCGGGCCGGGTGGGCTCTCCTTTGGGCGGCGGCGACCGCGGCGCTCGCCTTCGCCTTCTGGCACTTGGTCGCGTCGCCGACGCTCTAGCCCGGCGAGCCTGCCAGGGCCGCCAGCCTCAGCCCCAGCGCGCTCAGCGCCAAGTCCTCGCTCACGTTCAGCTCGAGCGCTTGCCGCACGTCCTCGCATCGCTCCGCCGCTTCTCGCAGGCGGCGCGGGTCGCGCCCTCTGACGTGCTCGGCCAGTGCGCTCGCGCGGTCCGACGCGAGCACCGCGTCCGGCGCCTCCGAGGCCAGGCACACCAGGTCCCTGAACGTCAGGCCAGTCAGCGTCAGCGCCAGGTCGAGCACCTCGGTTCGGGCTCGGCGGCCGTCTCTCTTCGCCGCTTCCTCCAGCTCGCGCTCGATCGCCTTTCGCTCGCGACCCTTTGGCTCGATCTCCAGCCGGGCAGCCGCCTCTGCGGCCACCGCTTCCTCCGCCGCGGCGCGCCGCCTCTCCGCGCGCTCCAGCAGCGGCTTCCATGTCTCTCCGGGTTCTCCCGACAGCGCCGCCGACGTGAATGCCTCCACCTCGCGGCGCAGCTCCTCGCCCTCGTCCGATGCCAGCAGCCGCGCTCGCGCGGCGTTCCCCAGAGCAAGGCCCGCGCACGCGCGTGCCCGCTCCGCGTCCACTCCCTCCGCTTCCAGGGCCGCCGCGATCCGCGCCGCCGGGAGCGGCTCGAACCGCACCGGCTGGCAGCGAGAGACCACCGTCTCCAGCACGCGGCCGAGCGCGTCCGTCAACAGGATCAGGTGCACAAACGAAGCCGGCTCCTCCAGCGTCTTCAGCAGCCGATTCGCCACCTCGTCGTTCATCGTGTCCACCCGCTCCAGCACGAACACCCGCCGGCTCGCCTCGAACGGAGTGCGGGTGGCCGCGGACACCACCGGGCCGTCAACGTCCTCCACCCGCATCACGTGGGCGCCGCTCGGGCGCACCCAGGTGAGGTCGGGATGGGACCCGTGCGAGACACGCAGGCGGACTTCGTCGGGGTCCTCGGCGCCCTCGGCCAGCAGCTCTGCCGCAAAGGCGCGCGCGACTGTTCGCTTCCCGGTCCCGGCGGGGCCGTGAAAGAGGTAGGCGTGCGACGGCCCGGCCTCCAAGGCCGCTGCGAGGACGATCCGGGCCTGCGGATGGTCCTCGGTTCCGGCCAGGACGACGCTCACGCCCGTGCCCCGCTGCGGACGGCTTCGACCTCGGCCAGCACCTCGGCGTGGATCTCCTCGGGCGCGCGCGTGGCGTCGATCCGCCGCCAGCGTCCCGGGTCGTCGGACATGAGGCGGGAGTAGGTGTCGAGCACCGCCTCCTGCAGCGCCGCGCCCTCGTCCTCGAAGCGATCGCTCTCGCCGGCGCGGGAGGCGGCGGCCGCAGGGTCGAGATCGAGCAGGAACGTCAGATCCGGCACCAGCCCTCCGGTCGCGAACCGGTTGATCCGCTCCACCTCCTCCACCCCAAGCCCACGGGCGCCGCCCTGATAGGCCAGCGACGAATCGAGGAAGCGGTCCGAGACGACGACCTTGCCTTCCGAGAGCGCCGGCCGAATCACCTTCTCCACGATCTCCGCCCGCGCCGCCGCGAACAGCAGCGCCTCCGCCTCCGGGCCCAGCGGCACGGCCGCGTCCTTCAGGAGGTCTCGCACCTTCTCGCCGGCCGGCGTCCCACCCGGTTCGCGCACGCCCAGGGCATCGTCCCCAAGGGCGTGCACCAGCATGCGCGCCTGGGTCGTCTTCCCCGACCGGTCGATCCCCTCGAACGTCACGAACAGCCCTCGCATCCGCGGCGAACCTAGCAGTGGCACCTGTCCCATTAGCATGCCGCGCTCCATGAGAGCTCTCGTCACCGGAGGGGCCGGCTTCATCGGGTCGAACCTCGTCGATGCCCTCGTACAACGGCGCGACGAGGTGACCGTCGTCGACGACGTCTCCACCGGCAAGCGGGGCAATCTGGACCATGCGATCCAGAACGGCGCGCAGCTCATGGAGCTCGACATCCGCGACCCCGAGGCCGTCGAGGCGGCAGTCGAGCAGGCCCGGCCGGAGGCCATCTTCCACCTCGCCGCCCAGATCGACGTCAGGAAATCGGTGGCCGACCCGGCCAAGCGACTCGCGAATCAACATCGAGGGCACCGTCAACATCCTGAGCGCGGCCCAGGCGCACGGCGTTCAGCGCTTCGTCAACACGTCCACGGGTGGGGCCATCTACGGAGAGGGCCAGATCATCCCCGCCCCGGAGGACCACCCGGTCGCTCCCGAGGCCCCCTACGGGCTCTCGAAGTTCTGTGCCGAGCAGTACTGCGAGCTGTTCACCCGCCTCCACGGCCTCTCCACCGTCTCGCTCCGCTACGGCAATGTCTACGGCCCCCGCCAGGACCCCCTCGGCGAGGCGGGCGTCGTCGCCATCTTCTGCGGCAAGCTCCTCGACGGAGAGCGGCCCACCATCTTCGGCGACGGCGAGCAGACGCGCGACTACGTCTACGTCGGCGACGTCGTGGACGCGAACCTCAGGGCGGCGACCGCCCAGACGACCGGCCCCGTGAACATCGGCCGCGGGGTCGAGATCTCCGTGCTCGACATCGTGGAAGCGCTCCGGCCGCACGCGAACGGCTCCTTCGAGCCCGAGCACGCGCCGGAGCGGCCGGGCGAGGTCCGTCGCATCGCGCTCGACTGCACGCTGGCCGGGCACGAGCTCGGCTGGGAGGCCGGCACGGACCTCGAGGCCGGGCTCGAGCGCACACTGGCCTCGCTGCGCTGAGGCAGAGAGCCGCACGCTGCGGCGTCTCGCCCGAAATCCCGCCCACCCGTCGGGCCGCCCCGGGATACGGTGCCCAGATGAGCGACGACCCCGTTTCTCCTCGGCCCCGGCGAGGGCGAAGGCAACGAGCGATTCACGATCCTCGCCGACCGCGACGAGCTCGTCCTGACGGAGTTCCGCTACGAACCCGGCCAGGACGGGCCGCGGAGGCACATCCACCACCATCACGCCGACGGCTTCTACTGCCTCGAGGGCGAGCTCCGGATCACGCTCGACGAGGAGGACGTGGTGCTCGGCCCCGGCGGCTTCGTGCTCATCCCGCCCGAGGTGATCCACGCCTTCGGTAACCCCGTCCGACGAGCGCGGCCGCTACCTCAACTTCCACGCGCCCGGCATGGGCTTCGCCGACTACCTCCGCGGCCGCAACCCGGACTTCGACCAGGACTACGACGTCCCGCCCGGCAGCGGCCGGCCGACCTCGGAGGCGGTCGTGAGGCAGCCCGGCGAGGGCGAGCAGCTCGGTCTCGGCCCCAGCCAGTCCTCCATCAAGGCGGGCGCCGACGACGGGATGGGTTCCCTTGCCGTCCTCGAGTCCACCATCGGCCCCGATTTCCCCGGCCCCGTGCTTCACGAGCATGCGCGGATGGTCGACAGCTTCTACATCCTCGACGGCACCCTGACGCTGCGGCTCGGCGACGAGGCGGTCGAAGCAGCCGCCGGCTCCTATGCCCTCGTGCCGCCGGGCAACGCCCACACCTTCTCCACCCCGCGCGAGCCGGTCAAGCTCCTGAACATCTTCGCCCCCGCGGGCTTCGAGGGCTTCGTGCGCGAGATCGCCGACCGGGCGAGGGCGGGCGACCTCGACCAGGCCGGCATGACCGAGATCGCCTCCAAGTACGACTTCCGAGCAATTTAGGCACAAGATCTAGTACTCGAGGGAGGAGTCGAGCACTAGACCTAGTAGAATTTCGCATGTGCTTTGTCCGTTCTGCTCGGCCGACTCCAACCAGGTGATCGACACCCGCCCCGCGCCCGATGCGGTCCGTCGCCGCCGTGAATGCGGCGCGTGCGGGCAGCGCTTCACCACCTACGAGCGGGTCGAGGAGCAGCGCGCCATCGTCATCAAGCGCGACGGCACGCGCGAGCGCTTCGATCGCCAGAAGCTCCAGCGAGGCCTCGCCCGAGCGGCGGGCGGACGGCCCGTCAGCCAGGAGCAGATCGAGGCGGTGGGGGCGTGGATCGCCACCGAGGTGCAACGGCAAGGTGAGGTGAGCGCCGAG
Source organism: uncultured Thermoleophilaceae bacterium (assembly GCA_963733885.1). GTDB lineage: Bacteria > Actinomycetota > Thermoleophilia > Solirubrobacterales > Thermoleophilaceae > JACVRW01. The sequence goes on from CAVTES010000007.1 coordinate 458,308, forward strand.
CGCATCGGCGACCTGGCCGAGCGCGGCCTCGCGCGCGTGGACCCCGTGAGCGCGATCCAGTTCGCCTCGGTCTACCGGAATCTCGCCGATCTCGACGAGCTCGAGGCCGTCGTCAGGCGCTTCAAGGACGACCCCCTTCCGGGCGAGGACCAACTCGCCATCGAGGGCTCCGTTCCATCCGAGCCCGAGAGCATCATCGGTCGTTCCCGCAAAGTTCGCCCCAACCGGAGGAGAGGTCATGTCCCACAGCCGTAGCGCCGCCGCCCCGAGCATCACCGCACGCGGTGCCGGGGTCAGCGTTCCGCGGCGTTTCACGGAGGCGGGCACGCACCCCTTCGACTGTGTCGAGTGGGACATCCGCGACGCCGTCATCGGCGATCCCGCCGATCCCGCTTTCGAGCAGCGGGGCGTCGAGTTCCCGGTCACCTGGTCCCAGAACGCGACCAACATCGTCGCCCAGAAGTACTTCCGCGGCCGGCTCGGCACGGACGAGCGCGAGTCGTCCGTCAAGCAGATGATCGGCCGCGTCGCCGGCACGATCGCCGGCTGGGGACGTGAGGGCGACTACTTCGCCTCGGACGACGACGCGCAGGCCTTCGAGGACGAGCTCACCCACATCCTGCTCAACCAGATGGCGGCGTTCAACTCGCCGGTCTGGTTCAACGTGGGGTTCGAGGAGCAGCCGCAGTGCTCCGCCTGCTTCATCCTCTCGGTCGAGGACGACCTCGAGTCGATCCTCGACTGGAACACCAAGGAGGGGAAGATCTTCCGTGGCGGGTCGGGGTCGGGGATCAACCTGTCGAAGATCCGCGGCTCGAAGGAGCAGCTCTCCAAGGGAGGTTATGCCAGCGGACCGGTCAGCTTCATGCGCGGCGCCGACGCCTGGGCCGGCACGATCAAGTCAGGCGGCAAGACACGGCGCGCGGCGAAGATGGTGGTGCTCGACGTCGACCACCCGGACATCCTCGACTTCATCTGGTGCAAGGCGCGCGAGGAGGAGAAGGCGGCCGCGCTGCGCGACGCCGGCTTCGACATGCGGCTCGACTCCGAGCACTTCGCGTCGATCCAGTACCAGAACGCGAACAACTCGGTGCGGGTCACCGACGAGTTCATGGAGCGCGCCGAGCACGGCGACGAGTGGGAGCTCACCGCCCGCACCGGCGGCTGAGGTGATCGACCGGGTCGAACGCGCGCGACCTGCTCGAACCAGATCGCCGACGCGGCGTGGCGCTGCGCCGACCCCGGCGTGCAATACGACACGACGATCAACGAATGGCACACGTGCCCGAACTCGGGGCGGATCAACGCGTCTAACCCCTGCTCCGAATACGTGCACGTCGACGACTCGGCCTGCAACCTCGCCTCGCTCAACCTGATGAAGTTCCGCCGCGCCGACGGCAACTTCGACGTCGAGTCCTTCGAGCACGCGGTTGACGTCGTGATCCTGGCGCAGGAGATCATCGTCGGACCGTCGAGCTACCCGACTGAGGAGATCGGTCGCAACGCGCGCGCCTTCCGGCAGCTCGGGCTCGGCTACGCGAATCTCGGTGCGCTGCTGATGGCGAACGGCGTGGCCTACGACTCGGACGAGGGCCGCACGCTGTGTGGCGCCATCACGGCGCTGATGACGGGCCGCGCGTACCGGACCTCGGCCGAGGTCGCCGGTGCGATCGGTCCGTACGAGCGTTACGAGGAGAACCGCGACCCGCACAACCACGTGATGCGCAAGCACCGCCGGGCGGCGTACTCGATCGACGACGAGCTGTGCGCCGACTCTGAGCTCCTCGCTGCGGCGCGGCGGGCGTGGGACGAGGCGGTCGACGTGGGTGTCCGCAACGGCTACCGCAACGCGCAGGCCACGGTGCTCGCCCCCACCGGGACGATCTCGTTCCTGATGGACTGCGACACGACCGGCATCGAGCCCGACTTCTCGCTCGTCAAGTTCAAGGAGCTGGTGGGCGGCGGGCAGATGACGATCGTCAACCGCACGGTGCCGCTCGCGCTCGAGACGCTCGGGTACGGCTCGGATCAGATCAAAGCGATCGAAGAGCACCTGGCGACCGAGGGCACGCTAGCCGGCGCGCCGAGCCTCGCCGAGGAGCACCTGCCGGTGTTCGACGTGGCCGTGGGGCAGCGGGCCATCTCGCCGATGGGCCACATCAAGATGATGGCCGCGGCGCAGCCGCTGATCTCGGGGGCGATTTCGAAGACGGTGAACGTCCCCGAGTCGGTAACCGTCGACGACATCGCGGGCGTTTACACCGAGGGGTGGAAGCTGGGGCTGAAGGCGCTGGCGATCTACCGCGACGGCTCGAAGACGGCGCAGGCGCTGAAGACGGATGCGGGCGAGAAGAAGGACGAGGCGGCGGAGGCCGCCGTCGAGCCCGACGTGCCCAAGCCGGTGCGGCGCCGCATGCCGCGCGAGCGCCAATCGCTCACGCACAAGTTCTCGGTGGGTGGCCACGAGGGGTACATCACCGCGGGCGAGTACGACGACGGAACGCTCGGCGAGATCTTCCTGACCGACATCGGCAAGGAGGGCTCGACGATCAAGGGCATGATGAACGCGTTCGCCACGGCGATCTCGATCGGGCTCCAATATGGGGTGCCGCTCGAGACGCTGGTGAGGAAGTTCGCGTACGTGCGGTTCGAGCCGGAGGGCTACACGGGCAACCCGGAGATCCCGTTCGCGAAGTCGATGCCCGACTACATCATGCGTTGGCTGGCATCCCGCTACGGCGACGCCGACCTGCACGAGGAGCTCGGGATCCTGACGCCCGAGGTGCGGGCGCGGAAGGCGTCGCAGGAGGCAATGATGCGGGGCGACACGGCGACCCCGCCGTCGGAGAAAGCCGCCTCGGAGGACCCGCCGGCAAACGGAGTGGGCAACGGAGACGCGCAGCCCGGTGGGGCGAAGCCCCGCACGGGCGGCCGCGCGAGCGAACCGAAGCCCGCGGCGTCCGCACTCACGGACGAGCCGCCCGCGATCCCGGCGAAGCTGCAGGGCCTGGACCTGGGCCCGGCATGCGCCCAGTGCGGCGGGATGATGCAGCGAACGGGCTCGTGCTACACGTGCTCGAGCTGCGGGAACAACACCGGCTGCGGGTAGCTAGCCAGCCGGCGAACGTCGCTGAGCTGTCAGCGGGCTAGCGGAAGCGATCGAGCGCCGACCCGAAGAAGACGAAGAGTGGGTGCTGTAGCTCGGTCGCGCCGATCGTGACCTCGGTGCCCTCGGGCGCCATGGCGCGCACCTTCGCCGCGATCTCCTCGGCCCGTTCATCTGTGGGCGCTCCGATGCTCACGTGCTTCCAGCGGCGCGACACCGGAAACCCCTCGGCCTTCAGCTTCTCCTCGAGCTCAACCGCTTCGCCATGCCCCGGCGGGTCCACGTGCACCTCGTAGTCCCACGCCCCCTCCTCGGCCGCCTCGGCGGTCTCCGTGGCCTCGTGGCGACGGCGCTGCGCCTCCCGCTGATGCTCCGTCTGCGGTAACGGCACTGAGGCGTCGAGCCACTCCTCGGCGTCGGGATGCCAGCGCGTGACGCGCACGCTCCCGCTCACGTCCTCGGTCTCCAGTAGCTCAACGGCCACCCGCTCCGCCTCGCGCGCGGCGTCCTCGCTGGTCGCATAGAGGAAGATGCGGGACCCGTCACGGGTCACCGTCACGGTCCCGCCAAGGCGCTTCCGCGCCTCCTCGTCCAGATCGAGGGCACGGATCTGCTCCGCGAACGTGAAGCCGTGCTCCTGGTCGTCGAGATCGACCTCGACGCGCCGCTCGTCGTTCGTCACGGGCGGCAATCTAACGGTCGCGCACGCACAGACCAGCCGTGGCAGCTTGAGCGCTTGAGCCAGCCAATCGCCGCGGTTGAATGGGCGATCAGGTCTCGCAGCTCAGTCGTTGGTCTGTGCCGCCCCCGCCTCTGCAGCGATCACGTTGCGAGCCGCCGTTGAGCCGGTCATTGCCCGAGCCCCCGAAGAGCTTGTCCCGGCCCGTGTCCCCGAGGAGGTGGTCGTTGCCTGAATCCCCGAAGAGGCCGTCGTTGCCGTCCTCGCCGGTCGCTTCGTCGGCACCGGCTCCGCCCTTCACCGAGTCCTTGCCTGCGCCCCCCGAGAGGTGATCGTCGCCGCGATCGCCCCAGATTCGGTCGGCACCATCGCCCCCGTCGATGTTGTCGTTGCCCGACCCACCTCGCATCCGATCGTTTCCGGCCTCGCCCTTCACGACGTCGTCACCGTCGCCGGCGTCGACCTTGTCGTCGCCTGCCCCCGCGCAGATCAGGTCGTTACCGCCCTTTCCGGAGATCTTGTCGCGGCCGCCCAGCGCGACGATGACGTCGCGTCCGTTGGTGCCGATGATCTTGTCCTTGCCCGGGGTCCCCACCTTTGTGGCCGCCGCGCCGTTGCAGGAAGGCCCGGTGGGCGGCGGGACCGCGGTGCTAACCGTGAACGTGCGGGCGGCGGGTGTCGGATCGACGTTGCCGACCGCGTCCTTCGCGCGCACCTGGATGGTGTGCTGCCCGTCGGACAGCGCGCCCGTGGTGTGCGGCGAGGAACAGGGGACCCAGCCACCACCGTCGAGGTTGCATTCCAAAGTGGAGCCGCCCTCGGTCGACGAGAACCCGAACGTCGGCGTGTTGTCCGAGGTCGTTCCGGACGGACCGCTTGTGATCAGGGTGTCCGGTGGGGTCGCATCGACTGTGAAGGTCCGGCTGGCCGGGGTGGGGTCGGTGTTGCCGGCCCCGTCCTTGGCCCGCACTTGGATGGTGTGCTGTCCGTCCGCCAGCGCGAGGGTGGTGTGCGCTGAGCTGCACGAGACCCAGTCGACGGCGTTGTCGAGCTGGCACTCGAAGCTCGCGCCCGGCTCACCCGGCGCGTTGAACCCGAACGTCGGCGTCGAGTCGCTGGTCGGGCCGGACGGGCCACTCGTGATCACGGTGTCCGGCGGCGTCGTGTCGGTGACGGTGAACGTGCGGCTGGCGGGACTTGCGTCGACGTTCCCGGCCGCGTCCTTGGCACGGACCTGGAAGGTGTGCTCACCGTCGGTGAGCGAGGCGGTCGTGTGCGGCGAGCTGCATGAGACCCAGTCCGCTGCGTTGTCGAGCTTGCACTCGAAGGTCGCGCCCGGCTCACCCGGCGCGTTGAACTCGAACGTCGGCGTGCCGTCTGAGGTCGGGCCGGCCGGGCCGCTCGTGATCGCGGTGTCCGGCGGCGTCGTGTCGACCGTGAAGGTCCGGCTGGCCGGCGTCTGGTCGGTGTTGCCAAGACCATCCTTGGCCCTCACCTGGATCGTGTGCTGACCATCGGCCAGCGCAGCCGTGGTGTGCGGCGAGCTGCACGAGACCCAGTCCACGGCGTTGTCGAGCTTGCACTCGAAGCTCGCGCCCGGCTCGCCCGGCGCGTTGAACTCGAACGTCGGCGTGCTGTCGCTGGTCGGGCCGGACGGACCGCTCGTGATCACGGTGTCCGGCGGCGTCGTGTCGACCGTGAAGGTCCGGCTGGCCGGGACTGGTCGGCGTTGCCAAGCCCGTCCTTGGCCCGCACCTGGAACGTGTGCTGACCATCGGCCAGCGCAGCCGTGGTGTGCGGCGAGCTGCACGAGACCCAGTCCGCGGCGTTATCGAGCTTGCACTCGAAGCTCGCGCCCGGCTCGCCCGGCGCGTTGAACTCGAACGTCGGCGTCGAGTCGCTGGTCGGACCGGACGGGCCGCTCGTAATCACCGTGTCCGGCGGCGTCGAGTCAACCGTGAAGCTGCGGCTGGCCGGGGTCGGGTCGACGTTGTTGGCCGGGTCGATCGCACGCACGTGGATCGTGTGCGCACCATCGGCCAGCACGGCGGTGGTGTGCGGCGACGAACATGGCGCCCAGTCGACGGCGTTATCGAGCCTGCACTCGAACGTCGAGCCTGGCTCTGTCGACGTGAACGTGAACGTCGGCGTGTTGTCCGAGGTCGGGCCGGACGGACCGCTTGTTATCTCCGTGTCCGGCGGCGTGGTGTCCTGGCTCGTGACGGTGAACGTTCGGCTGGCTGGGCTCGGATCGACGTTCCCGGCCGGGTCGATCGCGCGCACCTCGAATGTGTGCTGGCCGGCAGCCAGGGCGGCGGTGGTGTGCGGCGTGCTGCAGGCGACCCAGTCCCCTGTGTCGATCTTGCACTCGAACGTCGAGCCGACCTCGGTCGAGGTGAACTCGAAGGTCGGGGTGTTGTCCTCTGTAGCACCTGAGGGACCGGCGGTGATCGTGGTGTCCGGCGGGGTCAGATCCGGCGTGGCCCCTTCCCGGCAGCCCCCCACAGGAGCGGTGAACACGACGAGGTTGTCGAGGAAGACCGCCGAGTCATATATGGAGTCGCCCTGGTCGAAGATCGACAGGTAAAGCGTGTGCGTTCCCGGTGTGATCGAGGTGAACGCGCGCAACGGTGGTGTAGCCCCGTCGTAGGTCGTGCCGGTTGCCTCCGCCTCCGACATCTCGGTTGCGCCGGTGGTGTTGATGCTGATCACGTTGCCTTGCGCGTCGAAGGCGAAGTTGTGCGGCGCGATGACCCTGTTGCTCTGGCTCGAGTCGGCCGAGAAGTCCGACACGTCCAGCTCGGCTACGAACGCATCGTTCACGCTGCTGCCGACGAACTCGGGGAATTCATCCGATAGGAACCGGAAGTCGACCGACATGCAGTTCGCGCTCGCCGGAACGTTCAGGTTCACGCTGAGCGTGACGACGTCGTGGAAGCTGGAGCCGTGTCCCCCGTCGCCTCCGCCGTTCGACTGGCCGGTGCTGCCGCTGTGTGTTCGCCCGGTCCGCGAACGTGCTGTTACCCGACGTCAGCAACGCCCAGGTCGAGCCGCTGAAGGGCAGGCCCGCGAGGCTCGAGTCGGCGATGGCCGTCGGGTTCGGGTCCTGGGCCGGGGGCAGGCCGTCGGACTGCCTCGTCGTTGTCGTCGGCTGAGTCGCAACCTGGGTCGTCCAGGTCCGTGTCCTCGTCGAAATCGTTGTCCTCGCCGTCGGAGCACTGGGGCCCCGCGTCGTCCTCCTCGCGGTTGTCCGTCGGTCCCGAGCAGCCGGGGTCCTCGTCATCGGTCAGGTCGTCGAAGTCGTTGTCGTCTCCGTCGGCACACTCCGCCGCCGCGGGAATCGGGTCGCCTTCGGAGAACTCGTCGATGTCGTCAGGCGAGCTACAGCCAAGATCCAGGCCCAGGAAGTCGATCTTGCCGTCGTCGTCGTTGTCGAATCCGTCCGAGCATTCGGCCGTGGGATTCGGGACGCCATCCTCTTCCTCGTCGTCCTGAGCTGAGTCGCAACCGGGGTCGGCCTCGGCGAAATCGGTCAGGCCGTCGTCGTCGTTGTCGAACCCGTCGGAGCACTGTGGCCGTAGGTCGTCTTCCTCGCGGTTGTCCGAGCTGCTCGCGCAACCGGGGTCGCCGCTGGCTCCGGTGTCGATTTCGCCGTCGAAGTCGTTGTCCAAACCGTCGGAGCATTCGGGCGTCAGGGATGGCCCTTCCGAGCCTTCGTCGAGATCGGTGGCCGACTCGCAGCCGGCATCACCGTCGGCGAAGTCGGTCTTGCCGTCGAAGTCGTTGTCCTCGTCGTCCGAGCACTCCGGCGGGAAGTCCTCCTGTTCGCGGTTGTCAGTCGGCGTTCGGACAGCCCGGGTCGCCGCCGGGGCAAAGTCGGTCTTGCCGTCGTCGTCGTTGTCCTCGCCGTCCGAGCATTGAGGGGTGCTGGACGGCGCCGGTGGGATGGTCTGGAAGCTGGCGCCCGTGAGGGTTCCCGGCGCGAGCGGATCGCTGATCGCCTGCGCGATGGCGTTTGCGTCTCGACTCGGGGTGATTGTGGCGGTGGCCGGCCCGGCGGTCGCCAGGACCGCAAACGCCGCCAATACAAGGATCATCGTGGCCAAGGGCCGCCGCACCGTCGAAGCAATCAAGTTCTGTCTCCCGCTCGTTTACGCACCAACGGGGAGCTCGTGAACGAGGCTTTTCGATCTCATTCCTTTTCGAGACGAGGCCGATGCGATTTCGGTCCGGCACTCGCCGGCCTTCGCCGGGCGCAACAGGGGAGTGGCCAGGTCGCAGATTCGGCCGGCCCGTACTTCGCTACGGCGTGCTACGCGCGGACGCAGGCGTCGATCGGCGCGCCGACGTCGAAGGGTCCAAGTTGCAGGGACTTCTTCGGTGCGGTCGGCGACATCCTGAGCGCGGAACAGCGGCCGTCGTCTACCGCGGCTGCACCGCCTCGATGGCCTCCTCCTTCGTGCGGTACTCGTCCACGCGCACGATCCTGCCGTCCTTCACCCGTACTGCGTAGGTCTCCCTCGCCTCGACCGGGATGCCGCTGCTCCTGCCGCGCAGTCGCGCCGTCCACGGAACCACGACCCAGTCGCCGAGGTCGATGAAGCTCTCGAACACCATCACGTCGTCGAAGCGGTCAGCCCACACTTCGGAGATATCGGCGGCGAAGCGCCTCAGGCCGTCGGCGCCGCGATAGGTCCGTGCATTGGGCTCGTCGGCCGCCGTCCTCCACTCGACATCGGGGTCATGTGCCTCGAGGAAGGCATCGAGATCGCCCCGGGCGAGGGCCTCGACGCTCCGGCGCACGATCTCAACGTTCCGCGCTGACAGGCGCCCAGTATCGCCCTTCGTCGGGGGCGCGCCAACCCGGCAGTGCTACCGGGTGCCGCGCGACCAGTTCTGAATGGAGACCCGCTCGTCGCGACCGGACGCGCTGCCGGGGCCGTAGGCGCCAGGAGCGCCGCTGTAGATCTTCCCGTGGGGGTGCTCGGCGATCCCGCTGCCGCTCACCGTGTAGTAGCCGTAGATGACGCCTACCAGCATGACGAGGCTGACGATCAGGATCTCCATGACGCTCCTTCGCTCGTTCCCACGGTGGAGCGAGCCTCTCGCGCCCGGCGGGTGCGAAGTGTGAGGTGCGTCACGCGAGCGACCTTGCCCCGCCTCTCGCACCGTGGGAGGGTTGGTTGCTCCGACCCCCACCGAGGAGGACTCGCATGCCCAAGTTCATGTTCCTGGCGTCGTACGCCCCGGAGGGCCTCAAGGGCATTCAATCCGCGGGCGGCAGCAGCCGCCGCGAGGTCATCAGCGGTCTGGCCGAGAGCATGGGCGGAACGCTCGAGTCGTTTCACTTCGCGTTCGGCCAGCGAGACGCCTACGTGATCGCCGAGCTGCCGGACAACGAGAGCGCCGCCGCCATCGCGATCACCGCAAACTCGTCCGGAGCCGTCAGCGTGGAGACCGTTGCGCTGCTCACCCCCGAGGAGGTGGACGCGGCGGCGAACCGGTCGATCGATTACACCCCGCCCGGGGCCTAGCCGGCCGCGGCGCCGGGCACCGCGAGCGTCAGCGGCCGATCAGGATCGCGTCGGCGATCGGCCGCTCGCCCGTGGCATCCGATGGCCGCGTGACCAGGCTGGGGCCGACCGTCATCCCGGTCGAGCCGCCGCCGTCGAGGTTCAGGGCGTCGCGGGCGCCCAGCGCCCTCATCACGGCCGCGCTCTCCTCGAAGCTCGCTCCCACGCTGTGGCCGGGGCGGCGGCCGTCGATCGCGACCAGGAGGACGCGGCCGCCGGCCGTCACGCCCGCCAGCGTCCGCGGGTTCCGTCGTACGCCGAAGCGGTAGAAGAACTCCGGGATTCTCGGGCCAGTGGAAGCCCTCGGCGAAGGCGTTGATCGACGGCCTGCCGTTGTCGAGCAGGCGCGGGCCGCCGTTCACGATGTCCGTGCCCTCTCCGGCGTGCGGCGAGGTCAGGGTGGCCACCTTCGAGCCGAGCCGGGCGTGACTTCGGAGCCAGACGGCCCCGTCTCCGGTCCCGGCGAGCACGGAGCCGCCGGACGGGATGGCGCCGCCGCGCGCGTCCCTGAGCTCGACTACGCGGCCGCGCCGGTCGAGCACCGCCTCCACCCCGTCTCCGGGCTCGGTCGTCGCCGCCGAACGCCTCCGTGAACAGGATCAGCTCGCTCGCGTCCGTGCAGGTGAAGTCGTGCTTGGGCAGCTCCGTCGGCACGTCGCCGCCTGTCCCGCCGCAGCCGCGGATCAGGCCGGGCTTCCGGTTCAGGCCGTCGATCTCCCGGACCGCCCCGTCCGAGGCCCGTGCGCGGAGTCGCGTGCGGACCGGCGCGACCTGGGCGCCGCTCTCCGTCAGCAACAGGCTGGTCCGGCCGCCCACCGACTCGCTCACCAGCTCGCCGTCGAGCATCGATACGCCGGCCAGATCGCCGGGCGTTCCGTCGGCCGAGCCGATCACGAAGTAGCCGCCGTTCAGCGAGGCGACGGCGCCGGTTCTGCCGGCCAGGCCGGAGAGGAGCTCACGCTCCGGCACGATGCCGGTGGCCAGCTCGGCGTCGAGGGCAGGACGGAAGGCCGTGCGCGACCGGCGGCTGTCCACCTCGAGCACGTGCACCACCCAGGGGCCGGTCGTAGGGCCGCCGTCCTCTCCCGTGTAGACCACCCGCGTGCCCGCGTAGCCCTCGGCGGTAAGCCGGTCGCGGAGGGTGATCGCCTCGGCTTCGGAGCCGAAGCTCCCTACCCGCACGAGCCAGCCGAGCGGTCCGCGCTGGGGATCGTCGGCGGCGCGCTCGGAGATCCGCAGGACGGTCGGGTCGTGGCCGTCGGCGCGGAGCTCCTCCGCGAGCGCGTCCGCGTCGGCGCGCCCCGCCCGAAATCCGACATCGACCGTGTACACATCGCGCGGCGACGACTCGCCGCGCACGATCCGCGTGTAGCGGACGCCGGGCGCCACCTGCTGCTCGAAGCGCTCCTCGGGGAGGCCACGCGGGCCGAGCGGAAGCGGCTCGCCGCGGGAGGGTTGGCCGCTTGCGCCCGGTGCCGCGAGCACAAGCGCGGCCGCCATCGCAACGACCGCGGCCAGGAGCCGGGCCGCGCGCCCGCCGGGCGGAGCGGACGCGCGGGTCCCGGGTCCTCGGGGGATGCGAGGGGCCAGCACTTCAGTCAGTAACCGAGCCCGTGCCCGAACGGGTACAGGATCGTTCCGGGGTCGCCGGCGGCGGGGACGTCCACGGGCAGCCGGCCGCTCGGGTTCACATCGCCGAACAGCGTTCTCGCGAGCGCCCGCAGCGACACGCCGGCGTAGCTATAGGTCGCGACGTAGGTGTCGGCGCCCGGCAGGTGGGCGATGTCATACGGGTCGCGTACCGCGGCCACGATCACCGGCTTCCCGCTCGCCACCAGCTCGGCCACCAGCCGCTGCTGGGCCGGCGAGCTCCACGCACGGTTGGTCACCACGATCACCACGTCGTTCCGGTCGGCGTCGGCGGCCGCGCGGGCGGCGGCGATCGCCGCGTCGCTGGGCGCCGCCCCCGTCTCCAGCACCTCTGCGGCCAGGCCGCGCTCGCGGACCTGCGAGCCGAGCGTCGCCGTCGTCGTCACGCCCCATCCGGTCACCAGCGCGCCTTGCCCCGCGCCGGGGCGCAAGGGCAGCACACCGGCGTCGTTCTTCACCAGCGTGACGGTCCGTTCGGTGACCTCGTCTGCGGTCTCCAGGTGGCGCCGCGTGCCCACCACCCTGTCCACCTTGTGCTCCTTCACGAACGGCTGCTTGAACAGCCCCAGCCGCTCCTTCAGGCGCAGCACTCGGTACACGGACTGCTCGATCCGGCGCTCGCTGATCTCACCCGAGCGCACCGCCTCCAGCACGGCGCGGTACGCCACGTCGAATTCCGGCGGCATCAGCATGAGATCGGCGCCGGCCTTGATCGCCTCGACGGGCACGCGGTCGTCGCCGAACATCTCCCGCACGCCCTGCATGTCCAGGGCGTCGGTAACCACCACGCCGTCGAAGTCCATCTGGCGCCGCAGCAGGTCGGTGAGGATCGGCCGGGAGAGGGTCGCGGGGCGACCCGAGTCATCCAGCGCGGGCACCACGATGTGCGCGGTCATGATCGACTCGACGCCCGCGCCGATCGCCGCCTCGAACGGCGGGAGGTCGACGCTCTCGAGCTCCTCGACGGTGTGGTCGATCACCGGCAGGCCCGTGTGCGAGTCGACGTTGGTGTCTCCGTGGCCGGGGAAGTGCTTCGAGGTGGACGCCACGTCCTCGCGCTGGTAGCCGCGCACCTGGGCCTCCGTCAGCGAGGAGGCCAGATCCGGGTTCGACGAGAACGAGCGAACGCCGATCACCGGGTTCTCGGGATTCACGTTCACGTCCGCAACGGGCGCGAAGTTCTGGTTGATCCCCATCGCGCGGAGCTCCTCGCCCGTGACCTCGGCCGCGGACTTGGCGAGCCTCGGATCGCGCGCGGCGCCCAGCGCCATGTTGCCGGGGAACTGCGTGGCGGGCTCCGTCACCCGCACCACCAGGCCCTGCTCCTGGTCCGTCGAGATCAGCGCTGGGATCTCAGCTCCCGACGAGGTGGCCGCTCTCTGGATCCCGTTCGACAGGGCAGCGATCTGGCGCGGGTTCTGCACGTTGTCGGACCACGCGAAGTAGATGATCCCGCCGAGGTGGTAGCGCTCGATCAGCTCCCGGTGGCTGTCGACGCCGTACTCGGTCTGGTTGCGCGGGTCGGCCTGGTCGGCGTCCGTCCCGTAGGCGTAGGTCATGAACATCTGGCCGACCTTCTCCTCGAGGGACATCCGGTCGATCTTCCGCAGGAGCCGGTCGCCTTCGTCGCGGTCCGCTGACGCGCCGGGTGCGGTCGCCACCGCCACGGCCAGCGCGCATGCCAGGAGCAGCGCCCACGTGCGTCGAGTCCGCAGAGTCCGCATTCGTCGTTCCTCCCATGACCGGTCTTGAATACTGGTCTATACCAGTTCTCTGGATTACCCGGTTCTGCCCCCGGCGAGACATGGGGGTGGCGAATAGGTAACTCCCCCGACGCGCCTCGGCTCGATCTCCGGCACGGTCGTTCGCATGACCATCACCGGAGCACCCACACTCGCCGCCGAGCTTCGCGCCGGCGGCTTCGTCGGCCGCGTCATCGAACCGGACGACCCCGACTACGACCACTCACGCGCCGGCTGGAACGGCGCGATCGACCGGCGCCCGGCCGCCGTGGCCTGCGCGACCGACGCCGACGACGTGGCGGCCGCGATCCGGGCCGCCCGCGCCGCCGACCTGCCCTTCACCATCCGCGCCGGGGGGCACTCGGTGTCGGGGCGCTCGGTGCGCGACGGCGCGCTGTGCATCGACCTGCGCGAAATGAACGGCGTGGACGTGGACCTGCAGCGGGGCGTCGTGCGGGTCGGCGGCGGTGCCCTGCTCGGCGAGCTCGACGCCGCCACCCAGAGGCACGGGCTCGCGGTGCCGGCGGGCCAGATCTCGCACACCGGCGTCGGCGGGCTCACGCTCGGGGGCGGCATCGGCTGGCTGATGCGGCACCACGGTCTCACGATCGACTCGCTCGAATCGGCCCAGGTCGTGCTGGCCGACGGCGAGGTCGTGCGCGCGGCCGCCGACGAGCACCCCGACCTGTTCTGGGCGCTGCGCGGCGGTGGCGGCGACTTCGGCGCGGTCGTGAGCTTCGAGTTCCGCCCCCACCGCGTCGGCCCGATGGTCCTCGCGGGGATCCTCGTCTACCCGTGGGACGAGGCTCGCGACGCCCTGCGCGCGACCCGCGAGCTGATGGACGACGCGCCGCCCGAGCTGACAACCTTCGTCACCCTGCTCACCGCGCCTCCCGGGCCGCCGTTCCCGCCGGAGCTGCAGGGCCGAAAGGTGGCGGTGGTGGGCGTGGCGTGGAGCGGCGACCTGGCCGAGGGGGAGCGGGTGCTGGCCCCGCTGCGAGAGGGCTGCCCGCCGGCCCTCGACCTCGTCGGGCCGATGCCGTACGTCGCGCTCCAGACGATGCTCGACGAGACGGCGCCGCACGGCTGGCGGTTCTACGACCGGCTCCACTACCTCCCGGCGGTCGGCGACGGCTTCATCGACGCGCTCGTGGGCGGCTTCGAGGACGTCCCGACGCCGCAGTCGCACGTGGTGACGGGCTGGATGGGCGGCGCGATCGACCGGGTGGCGCCGGGCGAGACTGCGTTCGGTCACCGCGACGCGCGCGCCTTCACCTGGATCATCGGGTGCTCCGGCGACGCGCCCGTGGGACCGACCGCGGAGTGGGTGCGGCGCGTCTGGGACCACACCGCGCCGTACGCCCGCGAGGGGGTGTACGTGAACGCCCTCGACAGCGGTCGCCCGGTGCGGGAGGCCTACGCCGACGGGATCTGGGAGCGGCTCGTGGCGATCAAGCGCCGCTACGACCCGGACGGGGTCTTCGCCGGCAACGGGATCGGTTAGTGACCTGAGGCGGAAGTTCGGCGTCAGCTTCCCGAGCGGCTGGGCGTGGCTGGCGACGCACACGGGATGAGTCGATGCCGAAGCATCGGCGATTCCCGTGGGTGGCGCCAGGCGCGTCCAGACGCCGGGAAGGTGCGCGCGAACTGACGACTCAGGTCACTAGAGGCCCTCCCTCACGGCGTGCGCGGCCGCCTCGGCGCGGCTGCGCACGCCGAGCTTCGCCAGCACGTTGCCCACGTGGTGCTCCGCGGTCTTCGGGGCGATCACGAGCCGGTCTGCGATCTGCGCGTTCGACAGTCCGGCGGCTATGAGGCTCAGGACCTCGAGCTCCCGGGCGGTGAGGTGGTCGCGCTCTCCTCTGGTGACCACCCGCCCGGCGACCCCCAAATCGCGCAGCAGGCCGGCGGCGCGATCGGCGTCCTTGCGGGCGCCGAGGCGCTCGAAGACGTCGCGGGCGGCGCGGGCGGAGACGAGGGCGAACGGCGAGCCGGCCGCCGCCTGGACGCGCGCGAGGGCGAGGCGGGCGCGGCCCTCCTCGAGCGGGAAGTCGATTGCGGCGAAGCGTGCGACGGCGTGCTCGAGGTGGTGCTCCGCCTCGGCGCGGTCCGCCCGAGCCGCGGCCACCCGCCCCGTGAGCAGCGCCGCTGTCGCCTCCAGGTCTGGTCGGGCCAGCTGCCGTGCCCTCTCGTCGAGACGCTCCGCCGCTCGCGCCGCGTCCTCCAGCTCTCCCGTCGCCAGCGCCAGCTCGGCTCGCAGAGCCAGCACTTCGGGGTCGTCGGAGGGGTCGGGGCGGCGGTCCAGCATCGCCTGCGCGAGGTCATGCTCGCCGCGCTCCAGATGCAGCCGCACGATCGTCGCGAACGCCGCCGGCTCGTCCTCGAGTCCGCTCAGCAGCTTCTCGGCCTCCTCGGTCCGCCCCTGCCGCAGCCGCAGCTCGGCGAGCACCGCCAGCGGCAGCATCCGGCCGCCGCCTTTTTGCCGGCTCGCCGGCCGCTCCAGGGCCTCGCCCAGCACGGCCTCGGCGCGCTCCCAGTCGCCCGCCCTCACAAGGACTCCTCCGTAGATGCCCCGGCACCACGACTGCACCGGCAGGAAGCGGCGCCGCTCGGTGAACTCCACCACCGCCTCACACCACTCCACCGCGCGCGGCAGGTCGGAGAGCCCGTCGCAGACGACCAGCGTCGTGCAGCACGCGTCGCCACAAGCCAGCGGATCGCTCGACTCGCCGCCCAGCGCGACCGTCATCGCCTCGTCGAGCAGGCCCATCCCCTCCTCCACGCGGCCCTGGCCCACCGCCGCGCGGCCGAGCTGGGCGAGGGCCATGCACTCCACGTCCGCGTCGGCCAACTCGTGCGCGAGGTCCAGAGCGGTGCGGGCGTGGCGCTCGGCATCGGCCGGATCGCCGGCCCGCTTTGCCTCCTCGATCGCCAGCCAACCCAGCTCCGCCGATGGGGCGGCGTCTGCGAGCAGGCGGCGCGCGCGCGACAGCCACCCGGCCGAGGCGGCCGTCCGGCCGTCGATGCGGTGCTCCCCCGCCAGATAGGTCGCGAGGCCGCCGGCGCTTAGGGCGTCGCCGCGGCGCTGGTACGCGGCGTAGGCCTCACGTCGACGGTCGATGGCGGCGTCGCGCTCGCCCAGCCACCACAGGGACTGGCCCAGGCCGTCCAGCGCCTCGGGATCGCCCGGCTCGGCCTCGAGTGCGGCGGCGAACGCGTCGCGGGCGGCTGCCCAGTCGGCCTCGGCGAAGTGCTCCCAGCCGCTCTGCTTGCTGTCCATGGGCGCGTACAGTCTCGCCGGTTCGCGCGGCGCTCACCAGCGGCGGCGGCGGGCACGCCTTGCCCCGCGAACGCAACGGCGGCAGTGAGGTAGTGGCATCGAGGCCGCCCGCGGGCCGAGTGTGGGCCCTCAAAGGCGCCATATACGGTGCTCTGAAGGCCCACACTCGTGGAACCGGGGTTCTCGCGCTTAGGATCGCCACGATGGCGGACTCCCACCAGCACGAGGCCACGGTGGTCCTGCAACGCCTCCTGCGCCTCAACACGGTCAACCCACCCGGCAACGAGCGACCCGCCCAGGAGTTCCTCAGGGCCTTCTTCGACAGCGCGGGGCTGGAGACCACGCTGCTCGGAGACGATCCGGCCCGGCCCAACCTCGTTGCCCGCCTTCGCGGCCACGGGCCCGGGCCGACGCTCGGCCTCCTCTCGCACGTCGACACCGTCATCGCGGACCCCGCCGGCTGGCGCCATGGGCCCTGGTCCGGCGAACTCGACGACGACGGCTTCGTGTGGGGCCGCGGCGCCCTCGACATGAAGTCGCAGACCGCCGCGGAGGCCGTGGCAGCCGCGAGTCTCGCCAGGGCGGGTTGGCGGCCCGAACAAGGCGACCTGCTCGTCATCTCGGTCAGCGACGAGGAGGTCGACGGAACCGGCGCCGAGTGGCTCACCGCCGAGCATCCCGAGCTCGTCCGTTGCGACTACCTGCTCAACGAGGGCGGCGGCGAGTCGATCGCCATCGACGGCAGGCGCGCGTACACCATGTCGGCCGGCGAGAAGGGCGTCTTTCGCTTCACGCTGACCACCGACGGCGCGGCCGGCCACGCGTCCCTCCCCTCCGTAGCCGACAACGCGCTGCTCAAGCTCGGCCCACTCCTCCAGGCGATGGAGAGCAAGGCACCGACGTGGGACATCACCCCGGCCCCACGGGCCTTGCTCGCCGAGCTTGGCTTCGATTCGGATGGCGATCCTTCCAGCGCTCTGACCGCGCTGAAGGAACGCGCGCCCGGGTTCTGCGCCGGAGGTGGACGCCATGATGCGGGTGACCCTGGCCCCGACGATGGTGGCCGCGTCGGATCAGATGAACGTGATTCCCGCGACGGCGCGCCTGCACGTGGATTGCCGCGTTCCGCCGGGGATGGAGGAGCCGGCGGTTCTGGCGCGCGTGCAGGAGGTGCTGGGCGACACCGGCTACCGCCTGGAGTTCACCGAGCGCGTGGTGGGCAACGTGTCAGCGCCGGAGTCGCCGCTGGCCAACGCCCTGCGCGGCTGGGTAAAGCGCACCGATCCCGGCGCGCGCCTCCTCCCCACCGTCTGCGTGGGCTACACCGACTCGCGCACCTTCCGGGCCGCCTTCCCCGATTGCGTCGCCTACGGCTTCTTCCCGCACAGGCATATGACCGTCGAGGAGCTCGACGAACTCGTGCACGGCCGCGACGAGCGCATCGATGTGCGCGACGTCGGCCTGGCGGTGGACTGCTACCGCACGGTGGCGACCGAGCTGCTCGGCGGCGGCTGATCGGCCGCCTCCAGCCCGAACTCCGACGCGATCAGCTCGTAGGAGCGCCGGCGGGCGGCATGGTCGTGCGTGATGGTGAGCACCACCACCTCCTCCGCGCCGTACTCCGCGGCCACCGCCTCCAGGCCGGAGCGCACGGTCGAGGGCGAGCCGATCACCGCCCGGCGCCCGCTTCCGCCTGGCCGCCGCTGCCGCGTCTCGAGGTAGCGCAGCGCCTTCTCCACCGGCGGGATCTCCACCAGCCGCCCCTGGCGCAGCAGTGACAGCATCATGCGGCTGGATGAGGCCAGGCGCTCGGCCTCCTCGTCTGAATCGGCGCACACCGCGATCACCCCGACCGAGAGGCGCGGTGCGCCGAGCCGCTCGGAGTCCACGAACCGCGCGCGGTAGTCGGCCGCGATCGCCGCCCCTGCCGGGTTGATGAAGTCCGCGAACGAGTACGGCAGGCCGAGCTCGCCGGCCCAGATCGCGCTCTGGGGAGACGAGCCGAGCAGCCACGGCTCCGGCCGCTCGGGCCGGCCGGGCAACGTGGCCGCCAGGCGGGCGAACGGATGCGAAACCGGCATCCGGTCCTCCAGCAGCGAGAGCAGCTCGACAAGCTGCTCGATGAAATCGTCGGGGGCCTGCTGACGGCGGTCGCGCTGTAGCGCGAGCATCGTCATGGGATCGGTGCCCGGCGCGCGGCCCAGGCCGAGGTCGATCCGCTCAGGGTGCAGGCCGGCCAGCGAGCTGAACGTCTCCGCCACCTTCAGCGGGCTGTAGTGCGGGAGCATCACCCCGCCGCTCCCCACCCGGATCCGCGATGTGCGCGCTGCGATCGCCGCGATCGAGGATCTCGGGCGCGGCGCAGGCGAGCGCGGGCGTGGCGTGGTGCTCGGCCACCCAGTAGCGGCGATATCCGAGGCGGTCGGCAAGCGCCGCCAGGTCGAGCGTGTTGTGGAGCGCCTGCGCGGCGGTGGAGCCCTCCGGGATGGGCGACTGGTCCAGGACGCTGAGAATCACGGAATCGACTCTTTACGAAAGCTTGTACCGCGGCTCACCGGTGCTTGGGAGGGCGCCGGGCACCCTAACCACATGAAACTCATCGCTCTCATCACAGCCATCGCAGTGCTTGCCACGACCGCCGTCGCCACCGCCCAGGCTCCTCTGCGCGAGTACGAGGGCAAGGTCGTCTCCGTCAACCGCGAGGCCAAGCGCTTCCGCCTGCATGACTCCGAGCGCGGCACCGTGCGCGTCCACGTGAACGCCAACACCCGCTTCGAGCGCATCAACGGCATGGCCGGACTGAAGGTCGGCATGCGCCGCGTGGAGGTCAAGGTGCGCCGCATCGACGGCCGCTGGATCGCGGCCGAGGTCGAGAAGTCGGGCGGCGGCGGCGAGCACGGCGGCAGCAATCCGTAGGCCCTAGTACACGGGAGCGTGTACTAACGCCGCAGCGCCTCGGGTCGCAGGGCCGGGTTGTCGTAGCCCGTGTCGGCCGGGTTGACGTTCTCGCCCGGCGGCACGATCTCGTCGATCCGGTCGAGGACGTCGTCGGACAGCTCCACGTCGACGGCGCCCAGCTGCGACTCGAGGTGCTCCATCTTGCGGGGCCCGATGATCGCCGAGGTGACCGCGGGGTGCCGGATCACGAAGGCCAGCGCGAGCTCGATCAGGGTCATGCCCGCCTCCTCGGCGAGCTGGGCAAGGGCGTCGGCCGCGTCGAGCTTGCGCTGGTTGGCGGGGATCGAGAGGTCGTAGCTCTTGGGCAGCATCGCCGAGCGCCGTGAGGTGAGGTCGTCGGCGCCCTTGCGCCACTTCCCCGACAGCCAGCCGGCGGCCAGCGGGCTCCACGGGATCACGCCTATGCCGTGGCGGCGGCAGGTGGGCAGCACGTCGTACTCGACCCCGCGGATGAGCAGCGAGTAGGGCGGCTGCTCGGAGACGAAGCGCTCGCGGCCGCGCCGCTCGGCGGTCCACTGGGCCTCGACGATCTGTGAGGCCGGGAACGTCGACGAGCCGATGTAGCGCACCTTGCCCGCGCGCACGAGGTCGGTGAGGGCGCCGAGCGTCTCGTCGATGTCGGTGTCGTCCTCGGGGCGGTGGATCTGGTACAGGTCGATCCAGTCGGTCTTCAGGCGGCGCAGGCTGTTCTCGACCTCCGTGACGATCCAGCGGCGCGAGCTGCCGAACTGGTTGGGGTCGTCGCCCATCGAGCCGTGGACCTTCGTGGCGAGGATGACGTTGTCGCGGCGGCCGCCGGCGAGCGCCTTGCCGACGATCTCCTCGGACTCGCCGGCCGAGTAGACGTCGGCCGTGTCGACGAAGTTGATGCCCGCGTCGAGAGCGCGGTGGATGATGCGAATCGACTCGTCGTGGTCACGCTCTCCCCAGGCGCCGAACATCATCGCCCCGAGGCAGAGCGGGCTGACCTTAACTCCGGTGCGTCCCAGCGTGCGGTGCTCCATGCGCGTCGAGACTAGTGACGGTGGCCTGTCACCCTTGGCGCCGGCGATGGCCTCCCGAACCGACATCCGCAACGTCGCGATCATCGCGCACGTCGACCACGGCAAGACCACGCTTGTCGACGCCATGCTGCGCCAGTCCGGCGTGTTCGCCGCGCACGAGGCGGTCGCCGACCGGGTGATGGACTCGATGGACCAGGAGCGCGAGCGCGGCATCACGATCCTCGCCAAGAACGCCGCCGTGCGCTACGGCGAGGTCAAGCTCAACCTGGTCGACACGCCCGGCCACGCCGACTTCGGCGGCGAGGTCGAGCGCGGCCTGACGATGGTCGACGGCGTGATGCTGCTGGTGGACGCCTCCGAGGGGCCGCTGCCGCAGACGCGCTTCGTGCTCCGCAAGGCGCTCGAGGCGAGGCTGCCGGTGGTGCTGGTGGTCAACAAGGTCGACCGGCCGGACGCGCGCATCGGCGAGGTGGTGGACGAGGTCTACGAGCTGTTCCTCGACCTCGACGCCGACGAGTCGCAGATCGAGTTCCCGATCGTCTACACGAACGCCAAGGCGGGCTGGGCGGCCGCGGAAGAGGGCGCGAAGGGCGAGGACCTGCGGCCGCTCTTCGACCTGCTCGTGCAACACGTGCCGGCGCCCGCCTACGAAGACGGCCACCCGCTCCAGGCGCGCGTGACCAACCTCGACGCCGACCCGTACATCGGCCGGCTCGCGCTGTGCCGCGTCCACCAGGGGACGATCCGCAAGGGGCAGACGGTCGCCTGGTGCCGGCGCGACGGCGAGATCGAGCCGGTGCGGGTGTCCGAGCTGTACGTGACCGAGGGGCTGGCGCGCGTGGACGCCGGCGAGGCCGGGCCAGGCGAGATCATCGCCCTCGCGGGCATCCCTGAGATCACGATCGGCGAGACGATCGCGGACCCCGAGGACCCGCGCCCGCTGCCGGTGATCGCGGTGGAGGAGCCGGCGCTCGGGATGACCATCGGGGTGAACAGCTCGCCGCTGGCCGGGCAATCGGGCTCCCGGCTCACGGCCCGGATGGTCAAGGACCGGCTCGACCAGGAGCTGGTGGGGAACGTGGCCATCCGCGTGCTCGACACGGAGCGGCACGGACACCTGGGAGGTGCAGGGCCGCGGCGAGCTGCAGCTGGCCGTGCTGGTGGAGGCGATGCGGCGCGAGGGCTTCGAGCTGACCGTGGGCAAGCCGCAGGTGGTCACGCGCGACGTCGACGGCGCGGTGCACGAGCCGATCGAGCGGCTCTCGATCGACATGCCCGAGGACTTCCTCGGGCGTGGTCACCCAGCTGCTGGCTCTGCGCAAGGGGCGCCTCGAGAACATGGTCAACCACGGGACCGGCTGGGTCCGGCTCGACTTCCTCGTGCCCACGCGCGGGCTGATCGGCTTTCGCACCGAGTTCCTGACCGAGACGCGCGGCACGGGGATCCTCCACTCGGTCTTCGAGCGCTACGAGCCGTGGCAGGGCGAGATCCGGACGCGGCCGACCGGCTCGCTCGTGGCCGACAGGCGCGGCCCGACCGCAACCTTCGCCCTGCTCAAAGCTGCAGGAGCGCGGCCAGCTCTTCGTGGGTCCGGGCGAGGAGGTCTACGAGGGGATGGTGGTGGGCGAGAACGCGCGCGCCGACGACCTCGACGTGAACGCCGTGCGCGAGAAGAAGCTCACCAACGTGCGCGCGGCGGGGTCGGACGAGACCGTGAAGCTCGTGCCGGCGCACCGGCTGTCGCTCGACCAGGCGCTCGAGTTCATCCGCGAGGACGAGTGCGTGGAGGTGACGCCCGAGGCGGTGCGGCTCCGCAAGCTCATGCTCGACGCGGTGGCGCGCCAGAAGGAGTCGCGCGTGCGCAAGCGGGTGGAGGTGTAGCGGTGCCGCTGAACCACATCGCGCTGACGGTGACGGACCGCGAGCGCTCGGCGGCCTTCTACGCCGAGCACTTCGGGATGACCCGGCGGCTGCACGACGACGCGCACCTGATGATCCTGGGCTCTTCTGATGGCTCGGTGCTTTCGCTGAGCGAGGGCTCGCCCCCGGCCGGGCTGCCGCGCACGAACCACTTCGGGTTCCAGCTGCCGGACGTGGACGAGGTGCGCGCCGCGCGCGAGCGGTTTCGGCGGGCGGGCCTGGTCGAGACCGAGTGGCAGGACGACAGCGTCGTGGTCCGCGTGCAGGTGTCGGATCCGGACGGCTACCGGGTCGAGCTGTACGCGTTCTAAGAGCTAAGACAGCCAGGCGATGAGCAGGATGATCAGCGCGATGCCCATGCCTATCGCGCCGATGGTGATCGGCGGGCGGTTGCGGCGCCAGAAGTCCGGGTCCGCTTGGTCGCGGGTGTGGCGGCCTTCCGGCGGCTCGCCCTGCCAGTCGTCGTCGTCCCAGGCGCCCACACCATCGTTGTACCCGCGTTTTCCCCTCCGGCCACCGGGTACGGCCACAGTCGCACCGGTTTTCGACTCAAGGCGGGCAGACATGGCCGAGCAAACGGTTCGGGATCTCAAGTTGATCCAGTACCTGAACGAGGCGTACGGCAAGGAGAAGGAGCTCGAGACGGCGCTGCAGGCGCACATCGGGATGACCACGAAGGCGCCGTACAAGAAGCGCCTGCAGCAGCACCTGAAGGAGACCAAGGCGCATGCGCGTCAGGTCGAGCGCCGCATCAAGCAGCTCGGCGGCAAGGCCGAGGCAGTGCCGGCGCCCGGGCCGATCGGCGCCGCGGCTTCGGCGGCGACGTCGGCGGCAAGCAAGGCGGTGTCGGCCGCGAAGGGTCCGCTGCACGCGATCCGCGGCACGGGCGAGAACGAGAAGATGCTCAAGAACGCGAAGACCGAGTTCTCCGACGAGCACGAGGAGATCGCGACGGTACACCGCGATCGAGACGCTCGCCGACACCGTGGGCGACAAGGACACCGTCAGGCTGGCCCGCGAGATCCGGCGTGAGGAGGAGCGGATGGCGAAGTTCCTCGCCGGCCAGATCCCGACGCTGACCAAGGCCGTGGCGCGTGAGGAGATCCCGGCCGCGGAGCGCAACGGCGGCACGCGGCGGCGCCGTAGGGCGTCGAGCCGGTCGCGGTCGGCGTCGAGCTCGCGGTCGCGTTCCTCGTCGGGCTCGCGGTCGCGGTCCCGGTCTTCCGGATCGCGCACGACCCAGGCGCGAAGCGGCTCACGCTCGTAAGGCACGCAGTAGGTTCCCCGTCCCGTGGCCGACCAGCAGGGCGAACGGCATCCCGAGACCGGTCGTGAGGAGACCGAGCAGAGCGGATCGACCGCAACCTCCAGGAGATGCTCGGGGAGCTGCGCGTCGCGCTGCCGGGCGTGCAGGTGCTGTTCGCGTTCCTGCTCGTCGTGCCGTTCAACCAGCGTTTCGCCGACGTCACGCAGTTCCAGAAGACCATGTTCTTCGTGACACTGCTCTCACCACGGCGTCCAGCGTCTGCCTGATCGCCCCCACAGTGCACCACAGGCTCGAGTTCCGCCAGCAGCACAAGGACGCGGATCGTGTCGCACCGGCAACCGCATCGTCGTGCTCGGGCTGTTCCTGCTGGCGGTCGCGATGACGGGCGCGGTGACTGTTGGTCACCGACTTCCTGTACAGCAGCACCACGACGATCGTGGTGGCGGCCTGCGTGGGTGGCGCGTTCGCCCTGCTCTGGTACGCCGATGCCGCTGCGGCGGCTGGCGCCAGGATCGCGGCTAGCGCAGCGAAGCGGCGATCTCGAGGGCCCGATCGCGGTCGAAGGCGGCCTCGAGCCGCACGAGCAGTCGACCCGCTCGAGCAGCAGCACGTTCCGGGCGAGCCGCAGCGGCGTCCTCACAACGTCCCCGTCCGGCGCGCGGTAGAAGAAGAAGTGCGGGGCGCCCTCGATCCAGGTCGCCGGCTCGCCGTCGACCGTGAGCTGCTCGATGCGTGGCGGCCTGGGGCCGAGCTTCTGACGTAGTCGGGCATCAGGTCGCCGCGGAACTCGGTGACCAGCAGGCCGATGCCGGTGGTCCGGCGCGCGGGAGGCCGTCGCCGGCGGTAGGTCAGCGAGAGCTCGCCGCCGGGCGCGCGGCGCTACGTAGACGGCGTCGGGCTCGCCGGGGTCGGCGGGGACGAGCGGGTCGAAGGCGAGCCTGTCGCGCGCGTCGGCCAGCGTCGTGCGGCGGCCGAGGTCGAGCGCGCGCGCGGGCGGCGCGGGCGGGAGCTGCTCGCGCCGCTCCACGGTGGCGCCCTGGAGGCCGAGGAACTCGAGCACGGCGTCGCGCACGCCGGGGACGGCCGCGAACGACCGCGCCGGCGAGGACGAGCAGGGAGACGAGGGCGAGCACGAGCGCCCGGCGGAGGCCGGCGGGCGGGAGGAGATCGCGCGGGCGGAAGCGGCGCCGGCGCGGGCTCCTTGGCTTGCCCGCCGGCAGCGCCTGAGCCGGGCGGCCACGCGCGGCGCCAGGTCGGGCGTCGGCGGCTAGTCGAGCTCCCCGCCGAGCCGGGTCAGCATCCGCTCGAGGTCAGGCATCGCTTCTCTGCCGGCTCGATCTGGTCGCGCAGGCGCTCGAGCGCCCGCGAGAGCCGGGACTTGACCGTGCCGCGCGCGCAGCCGAGCGCCGCCGCGGTCTCCTCCTCCGAGAGCTCGAGGAAGTAGCGGCAGGCGATCGCCTGGCGGTCGGTCTCCGAGAGCGTCCGCGAGCGCCGCCAGCAGCTCGTCGCGCTGCTCGGAGTCGAGGAGCGCCGCCTCGGGCGACGGGACCGCGCCGTCCGGGCGGCGCTCCTCGGCCACGCGCAGCGCGAGCGGCTCGCGCCGGCCGGCGGAACGGACGCGGTTGCGCGCCTCGTTCGCCACGATCGTGAGCAGCCAGGGCCGCAGCGGCGCGCCCTCGCGGAAGCGGCCGAGCGCGCGGTGGGCCTTCACGAACCCGTCCTGCGCCGCCTCCTCGGCATCGGCCGCCGACCCGGTGATCACCCAGGCCGTGCGGAACGCGATCGTCTCGTGCCGCCGCACGATCTCCTCGTAGGCGCTCGCGCTCGCCTCGCTTGGCCCGCGCGACGAGCTCCTCGTCGCTGGGTGGCCGGTCCTCCACCGTGCCTGTACTACAACGTTCCGGCGGACCGGTTCCGCGGCCGACGCCGCGCACCGCCCATGTAGACCTCCAGCGAGTTAGAGCGATGCCCGAAGTCCTAGCCCAGACGTTCTCGAAGGTAGTCGTCGGCCCCGGCACCGAGGCCGGCAACCGGTCGGATACGGCGTCGCGGGCAGTCAGTATCTGCACGGGCGTGCGGTCGCCGCCGTCGGCCGCCAGGCGACGTCGCGGCCTTAAGAGCCGGAGGGCACGCTTGACGGCCTCGTGGCCGGCGGGCTCGTCGTCCACGATCAGGACGCGCACAGGTGAGCGTTACCGGCGAAACCTAAGAGGAGAGTGAACGCTGCGCGAGATCGCCTGACGGCCGGCCGTGGAGCCACTCCTCGAACGCCTCGGCGTCGAGGTCGGGCACAACGCGACGCGGGAGCATGAAGCGGTCTGCCGGGAGCGCGCCCGGCGAGGTGGTGACACCCAACGAGAAGCCCGCCGCGCGCACGCGCGCCACGACCGCGTCGTCGACGTCGGCGCCGGGCACGCCGAACGGATACGAGAAGGACGGTGGGCTCGACTTCCGAGCCAAGCGGCGAGGTCGTCGCGGCTGCCGGCGATCTCGGCATCCTGCGTGGCCGCGTCGGCGTGGCGAGGCGAGCGATGCGAGCGGGTGTGGGCGCCGGCGCTCAGACCCGGCATGGCCCGCGAAGGTGCGCAGGCCGTCCGGGGTCATGGCGCGATCCGGCTCCGGCGCCGGACCGCGTGCCCGGCCTCGCCCGCCCAGGCGCGGAGCGCGCCAGCAGAGCGCGTCGATCTCCTCCGGGGCCAGCGGCTGGAGCCAGCGCGTGCAGGTGCTTGCGCGCGATACCGCCGCTCGCGCTCGCTGCCGACGCGGAACGCGCGCCGCTGCCCGCCGAGCTCGAGCTCCAGGCCCGGCGCGGCCTCGCTCGGCGCGGTGCAGCAGGATGTGCTCGAGCTCGTCCCACCAGAAGCCCTTCGCCCTCGGCGACGTGCCCGGTCGAGACGAACAGCGTGGCCGGGATGCCCGCGGCGGCCAGCGCAGGCGCCGCGTGCTCCAGGTTGTCGCAGTAGCCGTCGTCGAAAGTGAGCGCCAGCCGCCCCGGCGGCGCCTCGTCCGACGGCGATCTCGGCCAGCGGCACCAGCTCGCGCGCCGCCTTCAGCACCTCGAGCTGGCCGGCGAAGTTCGCCGGCGACACGCACACGCCGAGCGGGTCCGGGCGCGCTCGGCGACGCGGTGGTAGAGCAGGATAGCGGGCCGCCGCCTCGGTCGCGAGCGCCGGCGCACCGCGGCGCGGCTGCCGGCGGCGGGATGCCCCGCTGCGGAAAGCGGCGTCTCGCGCGCAACGGGCTGCAGATCGGCCCGTGGCGAGCCGGCGCGGCCAGCAGCGCGCCGGCGCTCTCCGCCACCCGCACGGCGCGCTCCATCGCCAGCCGCTGCCTGCCGCGTGCGAGCGCGAGCGGCACGCCGGCGGCGCTCGTCGCGAGCTGTCGCGCGACGACAGCGGCCGCGCGCCGACCGCTCGCCGATCAGCGCCTCGCGGGCGCCGTAGCGCAGCCGCCGGCGCAGCACGGCACGGCGGCTCGAGGTCGCGGTCCACGACCCGCACGGCCGCCGCCTGCGGCACGTACGCCGCGCGCCAGCCCGCGCGCGCCAGCTCGCGCTGGGCCTCGTGCTCCTCGCTGAACCAGTCGCGCCCGTCGCGGTGCCCGCGGGCGGGCCAGAAGCCGCCGACCGCGCGAAGCGCGCTCGTGCGAAAGGAGACGTTGCCGCCGTGGAACGTCCGCTCGAGCGGGTCGACCGCGAGCGGCTCGTCGCCCAGGTCGAGCGTGGCGAAGGCGTCGAGCAGGTCGTCGGACAGCCATCCCGGTCGCCCGCTTGGAAAGTCCGCTCGCAGCGGACCGCCGGCGCAGGCGAGCGCCTCGTCGGCGCCGCGCCCAGGCCCCGACCAGCGCCGTCGAGCCAGCCCGGCTCCACGAGCACGTCGTCCTCGACGAGCGCGAGCACCTCCGCGTCGCAGCCGGCGAGCGCCCGGTTGCGCGCCATCGCCGCGCCGTCGGGGCCGATCCGCACGACCGCCGGCCGCGTCGCGCGCCGGCGCGCTCGAGCGCCGCCAGGCAGGCGCCGAGGTCGGCCTCGGGGCGGGCGATAACGGCGACCGCCGGCGACGCTCTCAGACCGGTCCGCTTCACCGCGCGGACCGTCATCAACAGCTCGTAGGCCGGATCGCGATGGGCGAGCTCCGCCTCGGTCAGCTCCTCGGCGGCGAAGCCGTAAAGGAAGCAGGCGGCCGGACAAGCACGTTGCCGTGCGCCTCGACCTCGACGTTCTCCGCCCCGTATACGTCGCCGAACAGGCGGCGGGCGGAATCGGTGGTGAAGCGCCACCAGTCGCCCCAGTCGCGCCGGCCGTCGCGAGCTGATCTGGCTGATGCCGGGCACGGTCGCGAGCAGCACGCCGTCCGCGGCGCGAGCAGGTCGCGCGTGCCCCGCACCGCTGCCTCGATGTCGTAGATCACATGCAGCGTCTGGGTCATGATGAAGCAGTCGAACGCCTCGGCCGGGAATGCCCTCGCCCGTGGCGAGGTCGCCGACGATGGTGGCCTCGGGGTTGCCCGGCGCGGCGTGCAGGACGTCGGAGCTCGTGACGTCGTCGCCGCCGTACCACTGCGTGTAGGTGGTCTCGGCTACCTCGAGCACGCGCCCGCGCACCTCGGCGCTGTGCGCGGCGAGGAAGCGCTCGATATACCAGCGGTCGACCGGCTTGCCGCGATCGGCACCGTAGAGTCGGCTGACCGGCTCGAGGCGCGGGTGAGCCCGAGCGCCTCGCGCTCGGCTGGGTTGTTCCGGCGGCGCCAGGGACGCCTCATGCGAGCGACGCGCTCGGTTCCGAACACCTCGATGTCGAGCAGCAGGTCGTGCACGAGCCGAGGGTACACGCGCGAGGCGCGGAAGGCCTCGGCCTTCCGGCGCCCGCGGATCCGGACGCGCCGGTGCAGATCGGGATACAGGTGGATCTGGCCGACGGCCCGCCGGAGGTCCTCCGGATGGCGCACCTCGATGTAGTCGATGCCCGGCTCGAGACCGTGCGTTGGGCTGAGCGGCTCGCTGATGACCAGGTTGGCGGCCGCGAGGTGGAGCGACACGCGGTTCTCGAAGGAGGGGTAGGGCTCGTTGTGGAGGTTGATCGCCACGTCGGTCTCGCGCAGCAGCTCGAGCAGCCGGTCGCCGAACACGCCGTGCGCCACGTGCAGGATGTCGAAGCTGTGCTTGACGTCCACGAGGTAGCTCTCGCGGTGCTCGGTCGAGCGCCCGACGAACGCCACCCTGCGGCGGCACCGCGGAGCGCCTGCACGGGCGCGAAGAAGCGATCGTCCACGGGCAGCGGCACCGAGCGCCAGACCGGAGCCAGCGGGTCGGCGGCCTCGACGAACAGCGGGTCGAACGAGACGATGCGGTCGAAGTTCGACGCGGTCGATCAGCCTGGTGTCGCGCAGGCGCCACTCGAGGTCCGGGTGGGGCTTGCCGTCGCCGCGTGGCAGCGGCTCGGTGAGGAAGCCGAGCGTAGGCATGCGCAGGCGAAACGAAGCGACCCGCCGGGATCGTCTCGGGCCTGAAGACGATCACCACGTCGGGCGCGAAGCGCTCGATCGGCCGCCATCATCTGCTGCGGGTCGCCACCGGAGCGAAACTCGACGAAGAGCGGCAGCACCTCAGGGGTCGGGCGTGGTGAGCGCCGCCGCGCGGAAGTACGTCTCCTGCCCGACGAAGGCGATGCGCACCGGGGCGGCCGGCGGCGGGGCGGGGTAGGGGCCGACGCGCCGGCCGCGACCGAGCGAGAAGCGGGCTGAGCGGAGCGTCGAGCGCACGGCGGCAGTACGATAGCCCGCTCCTTGAAGGTCGCGTTCCTGTTGCAAGACCTCCAGCTCTCCGGCGGGGTGGGCGTCGTCGTCGAGCACGCGAGCCAGCTCGCCGCCCGCCACGGCTTCGACGTCACGCTCGCCATGACGCGCGAGCAGGAGGAGCCCGACTGGAGCTTCCGCGGGCTCGACCGCCTGCACGTGGTCCCGATCGAGCGGGCCCGCGAGGCCGACGTACGACGTGGCCGTGGCCACCTGGTGGGAGACCACCACGCACCTGTTCGACCTCGAAGGCCAGCCGTCACGCCTACTTCGTCCAGAGCCTCGAGGACCGCTTCTACGGGAGCTGGGACACGACGCGCGTCGGCGCCGCGCTCACGCACGCGCTGCCGGTGTCCTTCATCACCGAGGCCCGCTGGATCGCGGAGACGCTCGAGGAGCTGCAGCCGGGCGGGCGGGTCTTCTACGTGCGCAACGGAGTCGACAAGGCTGTGTTCGCGCCAGGCGAGGCGGTGCAGCCGCGGCGACGGGGGCCCGCTGCGCGTGCTGGTCGAGGGCTACCGCGGCGTCCCCTTCAAGGGAGTCGACGAGGCCGTCGCGACGGTAGCCTCGATGCGCGAGCCACGCCACCTGACCGCCGTGATTCCGGACCGCGGAGTCGCGGGTGACGTAGAGGCCGACACGGTGCTCGGAGCCGTTCCGCCAGGCGAGAGCTGGCGCGCCTCTACGCCGAGCACGGACGTGGTTCTCAAGCTGTCGCGCATCGAGGGGATGTTCGGCCCGCCGCTCGAGGGCTTCCACTGCGGGGCGACCTGCGTCGTCACGCCGGTCACCGGCCACGACGAGTACGTCGCCCACGGCTGGAACGGGCTCGTGACCGAGTGGGACGACGTGCGCGGCACGGCGCGACTGCTCGACCTGCTCGCCCGCGACAGGCGCTACCTGCACTTCCTTCGTGCCAACGCGCTCGAGACGGCGCGGGCGATGGCCGTCGTGGGAGCAGTCGTCAGCCTTCATGGCGGCCGCTCTGCGCGCGATCCACCGGCTGCCGCCGCCGGATCCGCGCGGGCCCGGGACGCTGCTCGCTGCGGAGGCCCAGGCGGCCGCCGCCGCCATGGGCACCGAGATCGCGGCGCTGGAGCGCGAGCTGGCGGAGTTCCGCTGGCTGGAGCGAAGAGCTACCTTCCGCGCGCTGCTGCGCGTCGCCGCTCTGCGCCACCGGCGCCCGTTTCGGTACCTGTTGGCGCCAGTCCGGATGCTCCGCAAGCGGCGCGCCTAACCGGGCGTGGCGCCTGAGGGCACCGCTACCGTACCCGCAGCATGAACGCGGCCGAGACGCCAGCGATCGTCGTCGACGACGTCAGCAAGCGCTTCCGGGTTCCGGGCGAGCGCGTGATGACGCTGAAGGAGCGCGCCCTCCATCCCCTGCGCGCCATCCCCTCTCACGAGCTGACCGCGGTGGACCATGTCTCCTTCTCGGTGGCGCCGGGCGAGTTCTTCGCCGTCGTCGGACGCAACGGGTCGGGGAAGAGCACGCTGCTGAAGTGCCTCGCCGGCATCTACGCGGTCGACGCCGGGCGCATGTACGTCAACGGCCGCATGTCGACGTTCATCGAGCTCGGCGTCGGGTTCAACATGGAGCTGCCGGCGCGCGAGAACGTGGTCATCAACGCGACGATGCTGGGCCTCGCCGCCCCGGGAGGCGCAGGCGGCGTTTCGATCGCGTGCTCGACTTCGCGGAGCTCGAGGAGTTCGCCGACCTCCGGCTCAAGAACTACTCATCCGGCATGCTCGTGCGCCTTGCGTTCGCCGTGATGATCCAGGTGGACGCCGACATGCTGCTGATCGACGAGGTGCTGGCCGTCGGCGACGCCGCTTTCCAGCAGAAGTGCTACGACGAGTTCGCCCGCTGCGGCGGGAGGGCCGCACCGTGGTGCTCGTGACGCACGACATGGTCGCCGCCGAGCGCTTCTGCGACCGGGCGCTCCTGCTCGAGCACGGACGCTCCGTCGATGCTTGGCGAACCCCACGCCGTGGGCCTGCGCTACATGGAGCTGAACTTCGCGCGCGAGGAGGGCGGTCGCGACCCGGGCGAACACGAAGAGGACGAACGTGAAGAGGTCGAACCCGAGCGCAGCGAGGGTGAGCAGGACGAGGCCGACCGCTTCGGCGACGGCCGGGGTGAGATCCTGGAGGCGTGGTTCGAGGACGGCGACGGCCGGCGCACGACGGCGCTACCTAGCGGGCGGCGCTGCTCGTTCGTGGCCCGGGCACGGTTCAGCGAGGAGGTGGAGGATCCGATCCTCGGCTTCGCGCTCCAGAACGCCGCGCAGCAGACGGTGCTCGCCGCATCTACCCTCGCGCTCAATAAACGGCTCGGGTCGTTCCAGGCGGGCGAAGAGGTGACATTCCGCATCGCGTTCGACATCGTATTCCGGCCCGATCGCTACTACGCCACACCCGCCATCGCCCACGCCGGCACGGGCTTCGCCTGGATCGACCGGCGCGAGCGCTTCGCCGAGGTGGTCGTCACCGGCGCATCGCGGACGGACGCGATCGTCGACCTGCCGTATGAGGTGACGCTCGAGCGGGCCGCAGTCGAGCGACCGCGCAGCGAGGTTGCCGAGTGAGCATCACCGACGCGACGCGGACACGGCCACTCGGCCGTCCGATCCGGGGTCCGGCCGCGGTCGGCGGCGAATGGCGGCGCCTCCTGCGCCTCACCCGGATGCTGGCGGTTACCGATTTCCGGCTCCGCTTCTTCGGTTCCGCGCTGGGCTACGTGTGGCAGGTCATGCATCCCCTCTTCCTGTTCGGGGTGCTGTACGTCGTCTTCACCGAGGTAGTAAGGCTCGGAGGCGGCGTGGCCTTCTACCCCGTCGCGCTGTTGGCGGGGGTGGTGCTGTTCGTGTTTCTCGCCGAGTCCACCGGCCAATCGGTGCAGAGCCTGATCGAGCGCGAACCGATCGTTCGCAAGATTCAGTTTCCCCGCCTCGCGGTGCCGCTCTCCATCGTCCTCACCGCACTGTTCCGCCTGGTCCTGAACCTGATTGTTGTGTTTGTCTTCCTGCTCATCTCGGGCGGAGGCGTCAGGCTGTCCTGGCTGGAGCTCCCCCTGCTCCTGGCCCTGATGGTGGTGCTCGCGGCGGGCCTGGCGGCCCTCCTATCGGCGCTGTTCGTGCACTTCCGCGACGTCAAGCCGATCTGGGACGTGCTCCTCCAGGTCGTGTTCTATGCGACGCCGATCTTCTACCCGATCACCGTTGTGAAGAGCGAGACGCTGCGCGAGCTGCTGATGCTCAATCCCTTCGCGGCGATCCTCCAGCAGTTCCGTCACGCGATAATCGACCCGAGCCATCCAAGCGCCGCGGAGGCGATCGGTGGCGGCGTCCGCCTCCTCATCCCGCTGGGGCTGATCGCGCTCATCGCGGTGGTGGGGTTCCGCTACTTCGACCGCAAAGCGCCACGGATCGCGGAGGAGCTCTAGTTGCCCGGTCCCGACTGGGAGGAGCGCATCACGCGCGACACGAACCCGGCCATCCGGATCGAGCACGATGTCCGCTATCGGATGGCCGTGCCCGCGATCCGCGAGGCGTCGGTGTGGTGCGATCTCGGCTGCGGCAACGGGATCGCTGCCGCGTCTGTACTCGGCGGGCGCTTCGAGGGACATGCCGTGCTGGTGGACATCGAGGAAGACGCGCTGCGTCAGGCCGAGCGCGAGATCGAGACCGGCACCACAGTGACGGTGCAAGCGGACCTCGCTGCCGAGTCGGACCTGCGGCGTGTGCGCGACGCGCTCCTGGAGGCGGACGGTGGCTGCATCACCTGTTTCGAGGTCGTCGAGCACCTGAGCAGCTTCGTCCCCCTGGTGGAGCTGCTCGTGGAGCTCGCGGAGCAGCACGGCTTCACGGTGGCGCTCAGCGTGCCTAACGACGCCTTCTGGTCGATCGAGAACCCCTTCCACCACACGATGTGGGGCGAGGGCGCGTTCGAAGAGCTACGGCGGCTGCTGCCGGAAGGTCAGGTGGTCGCGCGCCAGTTCGCGCTCAACGGCTCGCTTGCGCTGGTCGACGGCCAAGACGGCGACCGGTACCCGATCGAAGTCGAGGCCCCGGTGGGCGCCGCCCCTACCCACTTCCTGGTGGGCATCGGCCCCGGTGCGAACCGGCTGGCGTGCGTGGCGGCGGTGAGCGAGGACGATGTCGTCGAGCGGCGCCGTTGGGAGCGCCAGCGCGAGAGCGACCTTGCGTTCCTCAAGTCGCTAGAAAGCAAGGTCAAGTCCCAGAAGGCCGAGCTCAAGTCACAAGAGCGCCAGTTCAACGAGTGGCGAGCGTACATCCATGAGCTCGAGGGCCGCCTCGGACTTCCGCTGTCGGGCGCCAGCGGCGACGACTCGGCGTGATACGCAACCTCGCACGGCGCGCCGCGCACCCGCTCGGACTGATGCGGGGCAGGGACCATTTCGACACGATCGCCGCGCTCGCCCGAGAGGGCCCGGTCTCGGTGTCGGCGGACCCCGCGCTCGCAAGCAGGGAGCGGCTTCGGGTGGCCGTACTAGTCCCGCCCTTCCTGCGCGGCAGCGGCGGGCTGACCACGATCCTCGCGCTGGTCGACGCGCTCGCCGAGCGAGGTCACGCCTGCTCGCTCTGGCTCGAGGATCCGCACCGCCGCGCGCCCGAGCCGCGACGGCGCGTCGACAAGCGGCTGCGCTGCTACTTCGGGACGGTCCAGGCCGAAGTCCATAGCGGGTTCGGCGCTTGGGCCGGCGCCGACGTGGCGGTGGCCACCGGCTGGGAGACGGTCGCGCGGGCGCTGCTGCTGCCGGACTGCGGAGCCCGCGCCTACCTCGTGCAGGACTACGAGCCCGACTTCTTCCCTGCCTCGGCCGAGGCGCGCTGGGCCGAGCAGACCTACTCGCAGGGCCTCTTTCACGTCACCGCGGGCCCGTGGCTCGCGGAGCTCCTGCGCGAGCGCTTCGGAGCCCGCGCCGACTGGTTCACGCTTGGCGTCGACCATTCGGTGTACGGGCCACTCCAGGTCGAGCGCCGAGAGGACACGGTGATCCTTTACGCTCGCCGCTCCACTCCGCGCCGGGCGGTACCGCTTGCGTTGCTTGGGCTGGCGGAGCTTCACCGGCGCCGCAACCATGTCCGGCTGGTGCTGTTCGGCGAGGAGCATCCGATGCGCACGTCCTTCCCATACCACCCCGCAGGCGTCCGGCCCGAGCCCGAGCTCGCGCGCCTCTACGCAGAGGCGACTGTGGGAGTTTCACTCTCGCTCACTAACTACTCCCGTGTGAGCCAAGAGATGCTGGCCTGCGGCCTGCCCTGCGTCGAGCTCGACACACCCAGCGTGCGGGCTGCGCTGGGCGGCGAAGAGGCCGTGACGCTGGCACCCTTCGACCCGCTCGGGCTCGCAGACGCGATCGAGAGGCTGCTCGCCGATCCGGACCTGCGGGAGCAGCGCGCCGACGCGGGCCGCCGGCTCGTCGCCGAGCGGACCTGGGAGCGAGCGGGCGAGCAGGTCGAGGGTTGTCTGCGGGAGGCGTTGGCGCAGGCGGCGGGCGTGTCGCTGGGGACTGCGGGGAGCTGAAGAAAGGCTGCGTCTAAGGACAGGCGCCAACCTGCAGGTTCACGACCGTGGGTCCTACCCACCTCCCATCCCGGAGCCGCCCCGCGACGCCGGCAAGAACCAAGGTCGTGGGGTGGCCGCCTTCGACGCGTAGGACAAACCGGTCCCGCACACCTGGTTGCGCAACTCCTCGCAGTGTCCGAGGCGCGCCGCTGATTCGGTAGCGGCTGGCGCGGTCCGCCAACCTATGGACTGCCACTCCACCTTGCACGCATCGTTCCCGGCTGGACGGGGGAAAGATGCGCAACCGCAGTGGGTGGCCACGCTCCGGATAGCCCTTGACGGAATCGCCACGCGTCATCCATAGGAGATCCAATGGTTGATGGAGTCGCATCAGTTGCGCGAACCGGAAGTACGGCGAGAGTGGCAACAGCTCTCCTGAGAGACCAACAGGCTTGAAGCCCGGGTACTGCACGAGGAGGTTAGGAACGGTCCCGACCACCGCCGTGTTCCCCGTACGCCAGTCCGCTGAGACGGTGATATCGCGGAGAGTGGTAAACCCCGGCGGCTGCGGTTGGCGCATGACCGCCATGCCACCCCCCAACGAGTGGTTGTAGACACGTAGGAACCAGATCTGTCCCTCTAGCCGGGGATCCATGGCATCGTCGACGGCCAGCGCTTGGGCCCTGCCACCATTGGTGGCCCGATCGATGAAGGTGAGCGCGTCCAATGGCACGTCCGGCGTACCGGCGCCCTTGACGAATCTTCGCGCCGCGTGGTCGGCCGATGCGACCTGGAAGACGAGCACACCTGCCAGGACGATGGACGCCGCAACCACGGCCAGCGGCCGCCGCGGTTTGGACATGCGCGCGACCACCGCGACGACGAGGGCGGCACCAACGGCCCCGAGCATCGCGAGAGTCGCCACATGCGGGGTGGAGAAGGGCAGGAGGATGGCCAACTCGCCTACGACGACACGCTCGAGGAACAGGGAAGTCGGGGCCAGGAAGAAATCGAACGGCCCCTGCCCCGGCCACGCATAGGACGTCACGATCAGACGAGCTGAGAGCAGTCCGCTGACCAGAACAGCCCAAACCGGCGGCGGCCTGCGGAACACAGCAAGTGCTCCAGCGAGCGCAAAGGGCGGCACAAGCACCGCGAAGTAGCGATCCTCATTCAAGGACGAGTAG
Organism: uncultured Thermoleophilaceae bacterium; assembly: GCA_963733885.1. Classification (GTDB taxonomy): domain Bacteria; phylum Actinomycetota; class Thermoleophilia; order Solirubrobacterales; family Thermoleophilaceae; genus JACVRW01. The sequence continues at coordinate 493,999 of CAVTES010000007.1, forward strand.
TACACGTACGACAACGCGACGACCAGTCCGAGGACGACCCAGGCGAAACCTCCACTGGTTGCATCCGCCGGCCTAACGAGATCCCGCACCAGCATCGGAAGGGCGAGGATGAATGGCACCAGCGCAAGCCCGATCGCCAGGTGGCTGAAAAGAAAGCGCGTGTTGTCCCACAGCGTGGCCAGTTGGATATCGGGCCCCAGGCGCGCCGTGCCGTAGCCGAGGAAAGTCGCCGGATCTTCGCGTGTAATCGCCCAAAGCGAACCCGCCACAAAGGCGGGAACGAGAAGCGGGTGACGGCGCAAGACCCGCGCAGGGAATGCTCGCAACCGGCGGCGTAACTGTTCACCGTCGGGAGCTTCAAACCAGGCTGCGGCCAAAGCACCGGGCACGATCGCGACGACAAGCGGCGCCCAGCCAATCCGTGCGAGGGCAGTCGCTGCAAGCCCCACAACAACGACAAGATCCGAAACCGGTCCCGGTCGCCGCAGGGTTCGAACCATCGCCCAGAGCATCGCCGTTGCGGCGAGAAGACCGGCCGCTTGGTTCAACGTGAAGATCCCGTAGAACGCAAAACTCCCGGTGGAGGCAACCGCAGCGGCCGCGAGCGCAGCCCAACGGCTGAGCCCTAGTAGCCGACCAGCAAGCCAGGTCGGAACGGCCACAAGCCCCTGACTTAGCGCCATGAAGGCGTGGAGCAGCCAGAGCTCCCGACTTGCGGAGTCCGTCACGATGACTATCAGCGCCGTCACGAGGCTCGTGAGGCGTTCGAGGCCGCGGTCGATGTCGTGTGAGAACGCCAGCGAGGGGTCAGCACTGATGGCGCGTCCGTAGAGGATCGCGATGGCCTCGTCGACGAAGACGTTGTGGTTGGTCACCGCGATTCGGCCAATGAGCAAGCTCACGGCGAGGACCACGCCCGCCAGTGCGATAAGGGGAAGCTTGTCGCTAGCGGCGAGGTGCTGCGCGAAGGCGGAGCTTCGCCGCATCCGCGGCGCCTCACGCGGGGAGGAACCCTGTCTCGGCCCCTCGACCCGCGGAAGGGGCTGAGTCAACCGGGACAGGTCGACCGTCTCCCCCTCAACCCCGGTCGCAGGCCGAGCCTGCCGGCTCCAGGAAAACGGACTTCACCACCGCTCCGACCACGGCGCCGTCCGCCTGGCGGGTACCTGACCGGGCGCGTGCGCGGCCCGTCACCATGCGGCCGCAGGCCGGGATGCGCACCAGTCGCGTCATCCCCTCCTCCAGCCGCACGACGCTGCTCCGATCTCCGAGCTGAAGCGAGATCACCCCCTCGCCGTTGGGCGGCGCTGCCAGCTCGAGCCGTGCGATCGCAGCGCCGCCACCCGGCCACGCCTCGAGCTCGACCGGCGTGCCGCGCAGGACGGCCCCATCGGCGCGGAGCCCGGTGGCGAGCCACTGCGCTCGAGCCGGCCGCGTGGGCTCGGCCAGGAACAGCGGTTGGTCGAACTGGTCGTCGGCGGCCTGACTGCCGTGGATCTGCAGGAACGGGGAGCCGGCCCACACGAGCGTCAGGCCGTCCGGCAGGTCGGGCTCAAAGCGGCCGTCCGGTCGGATGTCGTGCTGGCTCAGCGGCAGCGTGTCGACCGGCGAGCCCTCGCTCGGTGGCACGAGCTGCGGCACCTGGGCGCGACGGCGCAGGCGATCGTTCCAGAACGACGCCTCGCGGAGGACGAAAATGGTGGCATTCGGATCCTCCCACTGCGCCGTCTGCAGCCACGTGACCTCTTGGCCGCCCGCGGCCCTGTCGAGCCATCCCCGGACGGCGGCGCTCGGCTCGATCGTGCGGTCCGCCAGTCCCTGGCCGACCCGTCCGTCGATCGCCAGGAAGGCGTACGCGGTCAGCCCAATCTGCACCGTGGCGGCGCTGGCCAGCAGCCAGCGCCGCGCCCATGGCGCTCGTCGCCAGCCGACGGCTAGTACCACGGCTGCCGTGGCGGTAACCACGAACAGGAGGTCGCGGGCGCTCAGACCACCGAGGCCGATCGTGGACCTCACCTCCTCCAGCGCGCGCTCCGAAAGGTAAACCACGGACTTCCCGGTAGGCGCCAGGAAGAGCTCTGGGGTGAACGCGTACGGGAGCGTTACGACCCCGTACAGCGTCGCGAGCAGCACCCCCGCCCAGGTGAGCGCACTGGAGGAAAGGCCTGGGCTCTCTATCGCGGCGAAGGCACCGACCCAAAGGAAGGGGACCACGTAGATGTAGTAGCGCTCCTCGGTGATGTGCGCGAGGTAGCCGCTCTGGGCTGCCAGCGTGAATGCGAAGACCGACACCGTCACGGCGAGCGCGGTCCACGCGAGGGCACGCGCGCTGGGGTTGATTCGGTCCCGCAGCGCGGATGGGTACCAGGCGAGCGAAAGGACCGCCGGCACCACCCCCACCCCCAGCCCGAGGGTGATCAGCTCGACCGCCGCACCCAGCGGCACGTCGGTAGGCAGGGCATCGCGATGCTGGACCTCACCGTACCCGCCGAGCACTCGGTCGACGCGACTTTGGAGCGTACCCGTGGCCGCCAGAATCAGGACGAAAAGCACTCCGGCGGCGGCGACCCCTAATGAGAAGGGCGTTTGCCGCAACCTCCGGAGGAGCATTCCGAGCCGCTCCCCGCAGTCCGTGCCGGACCTCGCCTCGATTAGCGCGAGTACGAGGAGGAGCGCCACGTACCCGCCGAAGATGGCGATGAGCTGGACACGAGACACAACGGCGACCCCGGACCAGGCGAGCACAGCCGCGTCCCGAACCGGGGATGGGTCGCGAACGGCGCGCAGGATCGCGTACGACAGCCAGATGGAGACCGGATAGGCCAGGCTCTCCGCGAACAGCGCAGTGGTGAGCGTCAGCCACGGCAGGGCCACGCAGAGCAGGCCGACACCGACTGCCCGCCAACGCGAGGCGAGTACGGTGCGGGCGATCAGGTAGCTCGGTACGGCGGCGCTGGCGAAGAGCAGTGCGTTCCATCCCTTCGCGATCCGAACGGCGACGTCTGCGTCGAAGACAGCGAAGAGCGGCGCAAGCGTCAGCGAATAGAGGCGGGTCGATGCCCGGGCAGTGAGATCGTGGAAGAGGCTGTCCGGAAAACCCGTGCCGTAGTGCACTGCTGATGCCTTCAGGAGCGTCTCATCGAGTGCCCAGACGGAGACCTGCGTGGCTACGATGGCGGCGAGCGCGGCCACGAGCAACATCCCGACGCAGAGCGCCGCCAACGGGTAGAGCGATGCGGACCGACCCTCGGCCGTCGCGTGGGGGCGGTGGGTTGGCGTCGCGCGCGATTCGGGCGGGGCTGCCGGCAGCGTGCTCATCGGACTACGGCTGGGCGCGCCGCGCCTAGGTCGTCCGGCCGCCGGATCTCCCGGATCGGGTAGATGACCGCCAGACCCAGCAAGGCGATCGCGACCGCCGCCGCTGCCGCCCCGAGCAGCCGCCCCCGCGGTACGAAGCTCGGCGCCCGACGGGCCACTCTTGGCCACGTGCGCCTGAGCCCCCAGGCAACTCCGGCGCCGGTGAACGCCACCAGGATGCCGTACACCCACAGCCCGATCGTGGCCACGGGCACGGCTGCCGCGGTCGTCCAAAGCGCGCCCGCGACTGCATAGTCGGGGCCGAGGCGAAGGTCAACCGCCCCGGGCTCAACGGTGTCGCCCCGCGCGTGCAGCCCCTCATGTACCAGCATCCCGTGAACGTAGAGCTCTGGATCCTCCTCCATCCGAGCTTCCGGTCCAACCGAGTCGACCAGAGCCTCGCGATCGAGCGACAGCTCCAAGTCTTCGGTTCCCGCGATCCGCTCCCGGAGTGCCCGTACGGCGCGGGCGCTCACGGCTTTCGAAGCCCGAGGATGCTGAGTAGGAACGACGAGAAGAAAATCTGCATGCCGATGATGAACAGCGCGGCTGCTAGAACAGCTAGGCGCTCCTCGGATAGAGCGCCGAACCCGCGATCGGCCCATATCGCGACGATTACCAGAGCGACTCCAAGCCCGGCCACCATAATGGCACCGCCCAGCACCAGCCCGTGCTCAAGGCGAAATCGCGCCCGCATGCGATCGAACCATGGGTCCTTCTCGCCCATGAAGTACGTGCCGTACGCATGGGCGCACAGGCCCAACGCCAGCACCTGTGTCCCCACGACCATGAACAGCGCGCCTGCGACCATGGCATGCAGATCCCACTCCCGCCCCAAGACCTGTATCTGGAGCAGCACCGTGAGGGAGACGAAGACGCCGAGCGCAGCGAGCAGAGCGCCCGGCACGACGAAGAGCCAGGTCGGGCTATGGACGAGGAGGAACCGGAGGTGGCGCCAGCCGTCGCGGAAGGTCGACAGCTTCGAATCGCCCTCGCGTAGGTGGTAGTCGATCGGGAACTCGGCGATCCGCAGCCGCGCCTTACCGGCGCGGATGACCATCTCAGAGGCGAACTCCATGCCGGTCGTGCGCAGATCGAGACGTGGCAGAATGTCGCGCCGGACCGCGCGCATGCCACAGTGGGCGTCGCGAACGCCCGTGCGGAAAAAGAGGTTAAGGATGCCCGTCAGCAACGGATTGCCGACGTAGCGGTGCAGCCACGGCATGGCGCCGGGTTGGATGCTCTTCATGCGGTTGCCCATCACGAGGTCCGCACCGGCGTCGAACTCCTCGACGAAGCGGGGGATGTCGGCGAAGTCGTAGGTAAGGTCCGCATCAGCCATGACGATGTACTCCCCGATCGCAGCCGCGAACCCAGCCAGGTAGGCGCTGCCGTAGCCGCGACGGGGCTCGTGGATTACCAGCGCGCCCGCCTGCCGGCGCCAGCTCCGGGCTCCCGTCCTCGGAGCCGTTGTCGGCGACGATGATCTCGCCCTGCCAGTCGTGTCCAGCGAGCGCGCGGCGTGCGCGACCGACGCAGCGTTGGATCGACGTCGCCTCGTTCAGGCACGGGATGACGACCGTGACCTGACGGCGTTCGGACTCTCCCTGTCCGCGGACGAGAGACGGGTTGGCTGTTGCTCGACTGAGCTCAGGGGAGTGCCTTGGAGAGGCGTGCCGGTCGAAGCCTATGAACGCGCGACGATGGAAGAAGTCGCGCCGCGCCGGCGGCGATGGTAGCGAAAGGTCTGCGAGTCTCTGCAGCCTCTATGCGGATCTGCCTGGTCTACGACTGTCTCTTCCCCTATACCGTCGGCGGCGCCGAGCGCTGGTACCGCAACCTCGGCGAGCGGCTGGCTACCGACGGACACGACGTCACCTACCTGACACTCCGCCAGTGGGCACGCGGACTGCGTGGCGAGGTCCCGGGCGTGCGCGTCGTGGCTGCCGGGCCGCGGATGCGCCTCTACGCCGCCGGCGGGCGCCGCCGGATCCTGCCCCGGTCGTCTTCGGCGCCGGGGTGCTGTGGCACCTGCTCCGCCACGGCCGCTCCTACACGTCGTCCACACCGCCTCATTCCCATACTTCTCCCTGCTGGCCGCCGGCGTCGCTGCGCCGGCTAGGCCGCTACGACTCGTCGTGGACTGGCACGAGGTGTGGAGCCGGGACTACTGGCGCGACTACCTCGGCGTCGCGGGCGGGGTGGTCGGGCACGCTCGTCCAGCGCCTGTGCGCGCGTCCGCGCAGCGCGCGTTCTGCTTCTCGCGCCTTCATCGCGACCGCCTGCGCGCGGAGGGGCTTCGGGGTGAGGTGACGGTGCTCGAGGGCGAGTACGCGGGCGATCTGACGCCACCTGAGCCGCGCCCTGCGGAGCCGGTCGTGGTCTTCGCCGGCCGGCACATCCCCGAGAAGCGCGCGGCAGCCGTGGTGCCGGCAGTCGCGCATGCCCGGGCGCAGCTGCCCGGCCCTGCGCGGGGAGATCTACGGCGACGGCCTCGGCGCCGCGAGGTGCTTGCCGCGATCTCGCGCGCCGGGCTGGATGGCGCGGTCAGCGCGCCCGGGGTTCGTGGACGCCGAGGAAGTCGACCGCGCTCTTCGGCGCGCGCTCTGCATGGTCCTCCCCTCGGAGCGAGAGGGATATGGACTGGTCGTGGTCGAGGCGTCGGCGCGCGGCACCCCGAGCGTCGTCGTACGGGCGCCGGACAACGCCGCGGTCGAGCTGGTGGACGACGGGGTGAACGGCGTGGTCGCGGAGTCGGCCGCGCCGGAGCGACCTGGCCGCGGCGATCCTGCGCGTGCACGCCGAGGGGCTGGCACTCCGCGGCGGACCTGCGACTGGTTCGCCCGCCACGCCGCGCGACTCTCGCTCGACAGCTCGCTGGAGCAGCGTCGTCCGCAGCGTACGGGAGCCACGGCTCCCGCCCCGGTGGGCTACCTCGCGCGCAACTTCGTCGAAACCGAGGACGAGAATCGGGCCGCGATCCTCGCGGCGCTGCTGCCGAAGCCGGACGCCGTCTTGGTCGACCTCGGCTGCGGCGACGGTGTGCTGCACCGTGGAGGTGGCGCGCGCGCGTCGGAGCGGCCAAGGTGATCGGCGTGGAGTTCGTCGACTCGATCGCCGACGCGCGCCAGGTACGCCGGGGTCGAGGTCGTTGTGGCGGACCTGGGCGAACGGCTGCCACTACGACGACGAGAGCGTCGACGTCGTGCCACTCGAACCAGGTGATCGAGCACCTGCCTCGCACCGACCACTTCCTGGCCGAGATCCGACGCATCCTGAGCCCGACGGCTACGCGGTGATCTCGCACGAACAACCTCGTCGAGCTGGCACAACGTCGTCGTCGCTGATCGCTCGGGCTGGCAGCCGCTCGCCGAGCCATGTCTCGGACGAGCGCGTTCGTCGGCAACCCGCTCAACTTCGCCGCCGGGCCGACGGGGATGGGCTCCATGCCGGGCCAGACCCACCTGCGCATCTTCACCGGCCGGGCGCTCGCCGAGCTGGCACGGCATCACGGCCTCGAGCCGGACCTGGAGGCCGCGGCAGGGTACTACCCGCTGCCGCCGCGCGCCGCGCGCGTCGCCGCGCGCTGGGACCCGCGCCACGGCGCGTTTCTCGTGCAGCGCTTCCGGCGAGCGTCCCTCAGTCGGCCAGCGAGCGCCGCGTAGCTGCCAAGCGTCAGCTCGGCGGTGCGCTCCCAGGTGAACCCTGCGGCTCGCGCGCGACCGGCATCCGCCAGCCGGCGCCGCTCCGCCGTCGTCCAGAGCAGGCGCTCGATCGCCGCCCGGATCGCGTCGGCACGTCCTCGGGGTCGAACAGCAGCGCCGCGTCGCCGGCCACCTCCGGCAGCGACGCGCGGTCCGAGCACGCGACCGGCACGCCGCGCGCCATCGCCTCGAGCACGGGCAGCCCGAAGCCCTCGTAGAGCGACGGGAACACGAACGCGTCGGCCAGCCGCGTACAGCCCCTCGAGCCGTCCGCCGCGGACCCAGCCCGGGAAGCGCACGTCGTCCGCGACGCCCAGCGCCGCCGCGTGCGCGCGCAGCTCCGCCTCGTGCGGCGTCGGGTAGCCCGGGCAGCACGAGCACCGGCCGGCGCTCCGGCGGGATCGCGCGCCAGCGCGTCGAGCAGCCGCGCGAGGTTCTTGTGCGGCCGCTTGGCCGAGAGCGCTCAGCACGCACCGGCCGGTCGCCGAGCCCGAGCGCTGCGCGCAGCTCGCTCGGCCGGCGTCGGCGCTGCCGGCGGCCGCGGCCGACGCCCGAGCGGCACGACGTCGATCTTCTCCGCCGGCACGCCGAGGTCGGCGACGAGGTCGTCGCGCGTCGAGGCGGCGTCGGCGATCACGCGGTGCGAGCGCGCGCGCCGCGGCGGGCACGAGCACGCGCATGCCGAGCCCGCGCATGCCGAAGTGGGCGTCGGGCACCATGCGGTAGTTGAGGTCGTGGATCGTCGTGACCCGCGGCAAGCGCCCGCGCAGCGGCGCGGTGGAGGCGAGGCTGTGGACGAGGTCGCAGCCGGCGCGCGCGCGCCAGCCGCGGCAGCAGCTGCTGCTCGCCGCGCACCCACTCGAGCGCGGTTGCGGGCGCGCACCGGCACGACCTGCACGGTACTCAGCTCACCCCATGGGCCGTCGCGGCGTCGGCCGCCTCGCGGTTGACGAAGCGCGGTGAAGCGCACGCCCGGCGCGGCGTCGCGCAAGCGCCGGGATCAGCTCGCGCGCGTACGATCTCCATCCCGCCGGTCTCGCCGGGCACCAGGAAGACGAGGTTGAGCCCGACGTGGATCACGCGCGCCGCGTCCGCGCAGCACTCGCTCGAGCCGGTCGCCGAGGCGGCGCCAGTCGTACTCCGCTCGGCCAGCGTCGCGCGCGTCGGCGGCCATCCGCGTCACGCAGGTCGGGTCGCCGCAGCAGCCGCAGCACGGCGTCGGCGAACGCCTCGCGGCTCCTCGGCGACGAGCAGGTGGCGGCCCGGCTCGAGCCCGGCGAGGCCCTCGCAGCCGAGCGGCGTGGAGACGACCGCTCGGCCCGCGGACATCGCCTCGACGATCTTCACGCGGATCCCGGCGCCGGCCAGGATCGGCACGACCACGACGTGCGGCGCGAGCGAAGAACGGCGCCATCGAGTCGACGAAGCCGTGCACGGCGATGCCGTCGCGGCCCGTCGAGCGCCGCCACGTCCTCGGGCGGGTCCTTGCCGACGACGTCGAGGCGCGCATCCGGCAGCGCGCGCGCGCACCAGCGGCCATACGTCGCGCGGCGAACCAGCGGATGCCCTGGTGGTTCGGCGGGTAGCTCATCGTCCCGGTGAACAGCAGCCGCGGCGGGCCGGGCCTCGGCGGCGCCGGCCGCAGCTCCTCCGTGTCGACTCCGGTCGGGATCAGCTCGACCGCGGGTCGCCCGAGCGCGCGCAGCTCCTCGGCCTCGAGCGTCGAGACCGCGACCGCAGTGTGGAAGCGCGGCAGCACGCGCGAGCACGTGGCGGCGGTAGCGCCCGCCTCGGCGCGCAGGACCAGGGCGCGTGGCGCGACCGGCACGCCGCGCGCGCGACTCGTACCAGCGCCAGGTGAGGTTGTGCAGCGTCAGCACCGCCGGCAGCTCGCGCGGCAGGTCGACGGCCCAGGCCGCCGCCATGTCGTGGCCGACGAGGACGACGTCGGGCCGCCAGTCGCGCCACGGCGCGCTCGGCGAGCGCGCGCAGCCGCGTCCAGAACACGCGCATCTCGAGCGCGCGGACCGGCCGGGTCACGGCGGCGCCCAGCACGGCCGGCTCGGCGGCGACAGCGCGCGCGACCTCCTCGAGCGGCGTCGGCCGGGCGCCGCGCGACCCAGTTCTCCACGCCCGACCTCCCGCAGCGCTCGGCGAGCGCCAGCTCGTGCGGCAGCGCCGGCGAGACGTTCAGCACCTCGTGCCCGAGCTCGACGAGGCGCCGGCAGAGGAAGAACTCGCGCGTGCGACCGCCGCCGCCGCCCGGCTCGTACGGCAGCTCCGGGGTGAGATGCAGGATGCGCAGGCCTCAGCCCACCCGGCGGATCAGCGCCGAGCCCCACACGTCGCCGAGCTCGACGAGCTGCTCGGGACGGTCCGTCGAGGAAGGCGTCGAACGCGCGCTTGCACGCCCAGTCGGACTCCGGCGTTGTTGTAGTCGTGCATCACGAGGTAGCCGCCGGGCGAGAGGCGCGGGTAGAAGAACTCGAGCGAGGCCCGCGTCGGGCTCGAGCAGGTCGAGGTCGAGCAGCACGAACGCGAACGTGCTCGTCCTCCAGGCCGGCCAGCGTCTCGGGCACGTAGCCCGGGTCGCAGGACGACGTTCTGCGACGGGCCGACGCGGCGCCGGACCGCCTGCCTCGCTCGTGTCGCGGAAGCGCGTGTCGGTCGCGCCCGGCGGGCAGGTCCGCGTCGGGGAAGCCCGCGAACGTGTCGAACAGGTACAGCTGCGCTCCGGCGCGAGCGCGGTGCAGGAACGCGCTCGTCTCGCCGCGCCACACGCCCACCTCGGCGAACGCGCCCGGCATCGTCCTCGTCGAGCACCCGCTGCACGGCCAGCCCGAGCGTCGCGTAGCGGAAGTAGTCGTCGGAGCCGGCGATCGACTCGTGCACGTCGGCGCGGGAACGTCGGGAAGCGCATCTCCCGGAAGCGGGCGAAGCGGCCGCAGAATCCGCCCGCGCACCGCGGGGATGCGCGCCCGAACCTCGTCGAGGACGGTCGACATCGGCCATATCGAATCAGCATCCCCCGGTGGCTGGGCAGCTAGGCTGCCTGCCGCCCGATGCTCATCCGCGCCAAGGCCCCGCTGCGGATCTCGTTCGCCGGCGGCGGCACGGACGTGCCGCCGTTCCCGGCGCAGGAGGGCGGCCTCGTCCTCAACGCCACGATCAACCGCTACGCCTACGGGACGCTCCGCCCGCGCGAGGACGACAGCATCCAGATCGACTCGCACGACTACGGGCTGTCGACCGCAGTTCGGCGTGCACGAGCCGCTGGTGTTCGACGGCAAGCTCGACCTCGCCAAGGCGGCGATCCGCCGCTTCGCCGGGCGCGAGTCGCGCGGCTTCGACCTGCTGCTGCACTCCAACGCGCCGCCCGGCTCGGGGCTCGGCTCCTCCTCGGCGATGATGGTCGCGCTGATCGGCCTGCTGAAGGAGTTCCGCAGCCTGCCGCTGACCGACTACGAGCTCGCCGAGCTCGCCCACTCGATCGAGCGCGAGGACCTCGGGATCAAGGGCGGTCGGCAGGACCAGTACGCGGCCACGTTCGGCGGCTTCAACTTCATCGAGCTGTACGGCGACCGCGTGGTCGTCAACCCGCTGCGGATCGCGCCGGACGTCATGCTCGAGCTCGAGCACAACCTGCTGCTCTGCTACACGGGCACGACCCGCCAGGGCGACCACATCATCGAGGACCAGACGGCGCGCTTCGAGCGCGGCAACGAGGACGCCGTCGCCGGCCTGCGGGCGCAGAAGGAGCTCGCGGTCGAGATGAAGAACGCGCTGCTGCAGCGCCGGCTGCGCGACTTCGGCGAGCTGCTGCACACCGCGTGGGAGGCCAAGAAGCGGATGTCCGACGCGGATCTCCAACGCCCGCATCGAGGAGCTCTACGACGGAGGCGCGCAAGGCCGGCGCGATCGGCGGCAAGGTGACCGGCGCGGGCGGCGGCGGCTACATGCTCCTCTACTGCCGCTACGACCGCAAGCACAAGGTCGCCGAGCGCATGATCGAGCTCGGCGCGACCGTCGACGAGTTCGCCTTCGAGCCGAACGGGCTGCGCACATGGAGGGTCGATGACGACTGAGCCGCCGACGCGCTCGTCGAGCGCCGCATCCGCGAGAGCATCGCCGCATCAGGAGCGGCTGCTCGACGCCGGCGCGTGCATCGCGGCCGTCGTGCGCGGCGGCCGAGCTGATCGCGGACGCGCTGCGCGACGGCGGCAAGCTGCTCGCTGTTCGGCAACGGCGGCAGCGCCGCCGACGCGACGCACATCGCCGCCGAGCTCGTCGGCCGCTTCCTGCTCGAGCGCCGCGCGCTGCCGGCGATCTCGCTGACCGACAACGCCGTCGGCGCTGACCGCGATCGCCAACGACTACGGCTTCGAGCGCGTCTTCGCCCGGCAGGTCGAGGCGCTCGGCGCGCCCGGCGACGTGGCGCTCGGCATCTCCACGAGCGGCACGCTCGGCGAACGTGCTCGCCGGCCTCGCGGCGGCGCGCGACGCGCGGGATGCGCACGGTCGGGCTGACCGGCGGCGACGGCGGCGCCGCTGCGCGCCGCGCGGCGACGTCTGCATCGTCGTGCCCGTCCGACGAGACGCCGCGCATCCAGGAGGCGCACACCCTCGTCGCGCACGTGCTGTGCGAGCTGGTCGAGCGGGCGCTGGCCTGAGCGCGGTCTTCCTCGACCGCGACGGCGTCATCAACCGCAAGGCGCCCGAGGGCGAGTACGTCACCTCGTGGGCGCGAGTTCGAGTTCCTGCCCGGCGCGCTCGACGGGCTGCGCGCTGCTCGCGCGGCGCCGGCGTGCCCGTGGTGGTGGCCACCAACCAGCGCGGCATCGCGCGCGGGCGCATGACCGAGGCCGACCTCGCGGAGATCCACGACCGCATGCGCGCCGCGGTGCGGCGACGCCGGCGGGCGCATCGACGCGATCTACCACTGCCCGCACGAGGGCGGCTGCGACTGCCGCAAGCCCGGCACCGGGCTGTTGCGAGCGCGCGGCCGCGACCTCGGGCATCGACCTGGCAGCGCGCCGCCGTGGTCGGCGACCGCGCCTCCGACATGGAGGCGGCGGCGGCGGATCGGCGCGCTGCGCGTGCTCGTCCGCGGGCACGACGAGCCGATGCCGGCAGGTGCGACCACGGCGCGCCGAACCTGCTCGGCGCCGCGCGCTGGCTGGCGAGTCAGGACTCCTCGCGTAGAGCTGACGCTCGAGCACCTCGTAGCGGCGACGGACGGCGTCGCCCTGCTGCAGCTCCCACAGCATCACCCGCGCGCAGAAGAGCGCGAACGGCTGGAAAATCGCCTCGATGAGCCCGGCATCCCGTCGCGGAAGCCGCGTCGCGGCGGATCATGCGGCGGCCGAACTCGAGCGCCATGACACGCATGAAGCGTCCACGGCGTGACGCGCTTCGCGCCCCGGCGTCGAATCGGTCGCGCGCCTCCAGCCGCCCGTAGCGGATCGCCTTGACCAGGTCCTCCTCGATCGAGCGGTGGGAGAAGTGCCAGCGCTCGCCGTGCAGCTCGCCGATCCGCTCAGGCGGGACGGCGGTGTCCTCGTGCACGCGGCCGCGTGAACTCCGCGTGGTCGCGGCGCACGAGCCGCCGCTGCTTCATCCGCGCCCAGCCGCCGTGCTCCATCCGGCGGCCCCAGAAGAAGTTGATCGTGGGGCCGCGGAACGCGAGTACGTCGGCGCCGGCGGCGAGCGCCGCGCGGATCTCCGTGCCAGCGCCGGCGTGATGCGCTCGTCGGCGTCGACGTGCAGGATCCAATCGCCGCGCGCGGCGCGCGATCCCGCGTTTCGGATCTGTGGCGAAGTCGCTGAACGGCTCGACGAGCACGTTGTCGGCGTAGCGGCGGGCGATCTCCTCCGTGCGGTCGGTGGAGCGGTCGTCGACCACCACGACGATCTCGTCGCAGAAGCGCAGCGAGCGCAGCGCCCCCTCGAGCATCTCCTCCTCGTCCCGGACGGCGAGCACCGCTGACAGCGTCATACGGCGAGCCTCGCAAATCCCGCTCCCGGAGCCAGGCGGATCCGTGCGGCTCGAGGCGGCCGAGGCCCGCTCGTCGCACAGCGCGACCCCGGGAAGCGCAGCACCACCAGTAGCGACGACAGCGCGGCCGCGGGCGGAGACACCGGGAGCGCCCCGAGCATGTGGCGCGCGACCCACAGGTGGTGGTGTCGTGCCCGAGCCTCCGGTGAGCCCGAACGACCGCGCGAGCTCCTCCTTGCGCGAGCCGAGGCCCGACATCGAGCGGTGCAAGTGCACGTCCCTGAGCGTGCGCACCCGACCCCGCGCAGCCATGCGCGCGACCAGCAGCCAGTCGCCGCCGGCCCCTCGGGGAAACCGCCGGCGGCGAGCAGATCGGAGCGGCGCACCAGGCCGAACAGCGGCCCGTTCACGCTCACGCGGGAGAAGTAGCGACCACACGCACGCCGGGCCGCCGGGCGCCCAGGTCGATCGGGCGCTCGTCGACGACGTGCCGTCCGTCGCGGTAGTAGCGCGCGGTCCCCCAGGCGATCGCAAGGCCATAGTCGGCCTCGCAGCGCGGCCAGGCAGCGCCCGACGTAGCCGGGGTCGAGCCAGTCGTCATCGGAGAGCCACATGAAGTAGCTGCCCGCAGCCAGCTCAAGCACCCGCGGTAGTTGCGGTCGTGGCCGAGATTCGACGGCTGGCGGACGAATCGCACACGCGGTCGTCCGCGCTGAGGCGCCTCTCCAACGTGGGCCACCTCGACGTCGGGCGATGCGTCGTCCGAGATCACCACCTCGAGGTCCGCCGATCTGTCCTGGGCGAGCACCGAACGCACCGCCCGCTCCAGGCTCTCGGGCCGGTCGTAGGCCGGGATGCCCACGCTGACGAGCGGGCATCAGCGGCTCGCGGCGGCCGGCTTGCGCGCCTCTGCGATCAGCGAGTAGTCCGGGACCAGATCGCGCCACGGCGGCGGTGTGGCGGTCCTCGGCCACACCGGTCAGGTCCCGGACGGCGTCAAACCCGGCCGTCTCGAGCGCCCATGACAGCAGCGGAACGTCGAAGATCAGCTGGTGGTCGGAGCGGCGCCGAGCCCCCTCGGATCGCGGACGTCGGGCGAGCAGTACATCCCGAGGATCGAGCCCATGATCGGCCACTTCTCCGCCACGGGTCGAGCGAGAAGGCATCCATCAGCGCCGGACCGTTCGGCACGTGCACCTCGACGCGGCCGCCGGGAGCGAGCACGCGGCACCACTCCGCGAGCGTCTCGACCAGGCGCGCAGGCGCACATGCTCGAGCGCGTGAACGGCGACGATCTCGCTCGCCCAGGCGTCGGCGAGCGGCAGTTTCCAGGCCGGGGCTACCCACTCCAGGTGGTGCGCGCCCGGGATCGATGTCCACGTGCAGAAGCCCGCGCTGGGCGTGCGGGCCGCCGCCGATCTCGAGCCGGGTGCTACCGATGGCGGAGGATCGTCCAGCCCGAGAACCGCTGCGCGTACTTCGGAAGCAACCCCGATCATCTGGCGGCCCGAGCCGTCGAGGTAGTAGCGGCGCCTCACAGAGACGGTCGCGCGCTGGAGGCCGCGAAAGCCAATCGGCCGAGCGGAATCCGCGGGGACGGACCAGCAGAGGGCGCAGTGGCCCGGCGTCGCGGGGGTCGGACACGGTGCGGCAGTCTAGGTAGCCGCGAAACATCCCAGGCGGGACACCAAGGCCGCCTCACCGGCGCTCGCGAAGACGCCCGCCAGCGCGCCGCGTCAGCCAACTCCCCCGGCACGGCTCGGAGCAGCAGGACGGCCCCGGCGAAGACGGCTGTGACCATGACCGCCCGGACACCGTCGGGCAGGCCGGGAATGAGGCCCACAGCCACCGCCACCCCGGCGGCGCCCGCGAGCCGAAGGCTCGTCCCGACGGAGAACCAGGGGCCCCGGTCTCAGCCCAGCCTCAGGGCCACGTAGACCGCCGCGCAAGGACCACGTCGCCAGCCACGGCCGCGATCGCGGCCCCGGTCGCGCCGTGGTCCGGGATCAGCAGCAGCCCAGCCCCGAGCACAGCGACGAGCGCCTGCAGGGGAATCGCCACGGCGGCTGAGCGCACCCGACCCAGCCCGAAGAGCGCCGGTTGCCAGCCCATACTTACGAACAGGGTGACCGCGGCGAAGCACTGGATCTGCAGCACTTGTGCCGCGGGCCTGTACTCCTCGCCGCCGAGCAGCACCACGAGCGGCTCGGCGAGTGTCCAGAGCAGAAGTGACGTCAACACGCCGCCCAGCGCCAGGATGTGAACGATCCGACCGGTCATGTACACGAGTCGTTCGCGGTCGTCGCGGGCCACCACCGTCAGGACCGGAAGTACCACCGCGCTGATCAAGAACGGCAGCCCCCCCACGACCTCGAAAACTCGGGTGGAGGTAACGAAGTATCCGACCTCGTCCTCCTCCGCCGACAGGAGCGACATCAGGACCACGAGTAGCCGGAGGTAGAGGACGCCGAGGACGGTGGCCACCGCGATCGGCAGTCCAATGACCGCCAGGGCGCGGAGCGGGGCGACCGTCCAGCGCGGTGCGACAAGCTCGGCATGGGGGCGAGCACCACGGGCGTGATCGCCAGCAGCACCGTCGCCCACCAGGATCGTGCCGCCGAAGAACGGGACCAGGCCCGGCATCGCCGACGGCAAGCACCAAGGAAGGCCAAGAAGCAGGATCAGCTGGCGCGCCACCTCGACCAGGGCGATCACCCCGTTCCGTAGCTGCACGCCGAGCGGCAGCAGCATCGCGGTCTGGACGCTCGTCAGGAACACGCCGAAGCCGGCCAAGGCCGTCTCCCCAGAACCAGGTCGCCGTCGTAGCCGGCGACCGCGGCAAAGGCGATTGCGATCGCTCGCTCCGACGGCGGTGAGGGCGACCCGGAGGCCGAGCACATGGGCGAGCACGTCGCGGCGCTCGGCGTCGGTCTCGCAGAGGGCGAGCTCACGCGTGCCGGTGGCC